>NZ_JBITTC010000003.1:405766-677537 GCF_044541565.1 Streptomyces sp. NPDC085596
ACCCGCAACCTATTGCGCTTCGGGGGGGGGGGCCCCGGGCCCGCCCGGGGTTTAACCCGCCCCCCCCACCCCCCTAACCCTTGGGGGGGCCCCCGGGGGGGGGCCGGGCCCACGCCTCGAGGAGGCATGATCATGAACAACATCATCGAGAACGTCATCGCCGGTCTCATCGTGGCCACCATCGCCTGGGGCGCCGCACGGCTATGGAACCGCTGGCGTCGCAAGGAACACGCGGACTAGACCAGCCACGCACGGAGTCGAGCAGGCCGGTGACGGCGAACTGGGTGGGCGACCACCACCAGCCATTCGTCAGGCCTCAGTTGCTCCGGCGTTGTCAGTCGTGGGAGGTACCGTCAGTTAATTGGGCGCCCGGCAGTGTGGCCGGGTGCTGGCAGAGGCGGATTTCGTCTCCACTACGGCTGGAGGTTGCATGGCCCTGGACAAACGCCGAGTGCAGACCGCAGTGATCGGCAACGCCGATTCCGAGCTCCCTGTGGTCCTTCCGATGGAAGCGATAGAGCTCGACGACTTCCGCGCCCGTCACGTCGGCCAGACCTACTGGTGCGGGACGTGGCTGGGCGGATGCGGCCACCAGCTCTTCACCAAGCTGTACACCGACCGAGCCTGCCACTTCGCGCACGGGCCCGATCCTGAACACACCTCCATCTGCGCCCGCAAGGCCTCCGGCGTTTCCAGCGCGGACCACCTGTACGTCAAGCACGGGCTGCTGGACTGGCTGGCAGACCAGGACATCACTGCCACGGCTACCATCGCGCGCGATACCGACGGCTCAATCGGCCGGGACGTGCTCTTCACTCCCGCCGGACACGACACCCTCCGGGTGCTTCTCTCCGAGCCGCCCAGCTCCTCCGCACCGGGAGAAGAGGACCCCGCCCGGCTGGTGCTCGGCCCGGAGATGACGCCGGACCCGGAAATGCTGCTACGGCAGGGCTACGTCAACCGTATCCAGCTCGTCCCCGACGGCACCCGCCGCCGGATCCAGGTCGGCACCGAACGCCACGGCGGTACCACCGACTGGTTCGACCTGGACGAGGTAGAACTCACCGACTCGGGGCTCACCACCCCGGCGGTCAAAGAAATCCGCCGACTGCGCACCACGCGGCGGCCCATCGGCGTATGGGCGCCCAAGGCCCCGCCGCCACAGAACCGGCTGGCCGCGCCGGCCGTCAGCGACGAGGCGCACGGTATCCCCTCCCAGAACCGTGAGGCTGTCATGGTGTCCCTCAAGGAGGCGGTCAGTGACGGACGTAGCCGCACCGAGATCCGCGGCTGGCTGAACCGAGCGGAGGAGGTCACACACGGCGGAGCCACCGCCGAAGAAAACGACCTGATCAGGACAGCTGCCGACGCGCTGCTGAGGCTGGAACGCGGTGTCGGCGTGCCGACGCCGCGCGAACCGACCTTCCAGGAGCGCAAGGCCCTGCAGAAGGTCGAGCGGCTGCTGAGCGTTCTCGCACAGCACAAAGCGCACAGCCTGGGGGTCACGCTCCGCCAGCGCAACCAGCTCGCGCAGGCCGCAGAGCAAGCTTCAGCCTGGCTCACCGACCGACAACGCTCCAAGGTGCAGGAATGGCAGAACGCTCCGGAGCCAGCACCCGCGCCGCGCGCCCCGCAGCCGCCGCGTGGCCGCTCGCCGCGCTTCCCGGCCTCCCGCTCGAAACCGTTCAACGGCGCCAACCTCGCCGACGCCGTACGCGACGTTCTGGAGCACGCAGCCCGCCTGGGCAAGACCGTGCCCCTCACCGACCTGTGCAACCAGGTCAAAGGCCTGGGCGAGCTGACGGAATCCGATCAGTTGCAGGTGCTGCGCCTGGTCAGGCCCACCGCGCGCCCCCGCAGCGCCAAACCCCAGCGTCCCGCCGTGCTCACCGCCCTGATCACCGCGGAGGACGGGACCATGCACCCGCTCTACCGGCAGCTCGCCGACCACGCTGGCCACCACCTACCCCCGCAGGCCGACAGCCCCTGGACCGACACCGTCAAGATCCTCCACGACCGCTACCGCACCCCATAGCAGCACGACCGCCACGGAGGCCAATGCAGGACGAAGACCGCCCGCATCATCCGGGCGGCCTTCGTCAGGTCTAAACCTGGGGTGGCCTGCCCACTTTCGATGGCTACCAGGGACGATTCCAGGACTTTGACAGCCACCAGCCGGTCGACCTTGGGATCGTGCGCCTTCAAGACCTGCCCCTGCTGTAGCGGACCTCCAGGGTGGCCGCGCTGACGATGGCGGTCCCGGCGGTGGTCACCAGATCGCCGCCGCACCCGCAGGCCGCTGAGACGGTCGCGGCTGCGCTCACCGAGCACCTCCAGCACATCAGCGCACCCGGCTTCGATGCAGAGGACCTTGAGGCGCCTCGCAACCACGTGCTCGTCTTCCACGGAGTAGGCGGCATCGGCAAGACGACCCTGTCCCGAATGCTGGAGGCGGCGCTCACCGACGCCGGACGGCGGCCTTCCCAGTGAGGCGAGCCCGGGTGGACGGCCGACCGGCTCCTGCCCGTGCGCATCGATCTCGCCCGCTCAGTCGGCACCGACTTCGAGCAGATCGTGCTGACGATCCGGGCCGCCCTCACCCGGATCGGTCGTCCCCTGCCCGCCTTCGACCTGGCGCTGCGCCGCTACTGGGAGGCCAACCACCCCGGCGAGCCCCTGGAGGAGTACCTGCGCCGCGGGGGTCTCGGCTCCCGGTTCGGGCAGGTGCTGCCGCAGCAGATGCAGTCCGCGCTCGCCGACGTCGCCCAGGCGCTCATGCTGCCCGGCACCATCGGCTCGGTCGTCGGCCAGGTCACTGGCGCCCTGGTCGGTGCGCTGCGTGAACGCCGCCAGGCCGTACGGGCCCCGGCAGGATGCGCCCGGCTGGCCGTAGGAGCTCGCCCGACTCCCCGAGGGCAAACGCGTCGTGCCGGTCGTCCTGATGAGGGGCTGTCCGCCGCGGGTGGGGCGGCGGGCTGCGACATGGACCGCGCCGCCGCCGCGTACGCCGCCGCACGCGACGAAGCCGAACACCACGGTGTCACCGGTGAGCGCGGCAACAGCCAGGCGCACCGCGCCTTCGCCCTGGCCTTCACCGACCCGGCCGTCGCCGACGACGAACTCGCCCTCGCTGAGCAGCTTCTGGCCGGCGTGGATCTGCGCGCCACCACCCTGATCACCCATATCGCGACGCTCGCACGCGACGCCGGCCCCCCGATGCCGACATCGACGACCGCGCCCAGGTGCTGCGTACTGAGATCCGTACAGCGGGCATAACGTACGCCGAGCTCGCCCTTGACCTCACCCTCGCCTTCCACCACGCCATCCGCAACGACCAGGACCAGGCGGCCGCGACGATCGCCCGGCTGCGCGAGAACACCCTCGACGGCGACTACGCCTACTACAGCGACCTCGCCGCCTTCATGGCCGACCTGCCCCTCGATGAAGCCTCACCAGCACGCTAGATCGACGGCGCCCCGAACACCCGGCGGCGATGGCGAGGCCTGGTCACCACCCGCCGCGACGACCTGCATACTTCGCTGTGACCACGGCGTCGCCCCGGACGTCCTGCTCGCCTGGGCCGGTTCATCCGATCACGGACCGGGCAAAGGCCACGGTGCCAGCGAAAGCGCCTCCGGCAGCCAGCGCTGCGATAGCCCACGGGTTTCCTGCCAGCACGGTCAGCACGCCAGCGGCCACGGCGATCTGCGTGCCCATCATCAAGATGACCGCGGCCCGTACCGTCATCAGCGGCTCCTGCGACCGGTCGGACGGCGTGCTCACGGAAGCTCCCGGCGACTGTTCTCGCGCCTGCGCCACTCCTTGCCGAGGCGGATCAGCTTGCGGCGGGCCTGCTCTCCTTGCGCCTCATCCTGCTGCACCAGATCCGACGCCTTGGGCCACGGCAGGGGGTGGTTTTCCGACCAGGCCCGGACTACGGCCTGTTCCTGCTCATTGAGCTGGCCGGCCACGTACCGCACGGGGGCGCTCTCGAACTGCTGAGCCCATGGAACGAGGCGGGGGATCACCAGATCGTCCGGCCCAGGCGCGGTGTCCCGCTGCTCCCAACCGTCCGGGATGTAACCGACCGAGGCACCGCGGATCTGGTGATCGCGCTCAAAGTCGCAGCCCTGCCGGGCGTATCGGATCAGGACCCTGCGCACCGACTGGTCGTCGGTCAGGTCGGCCTCCTGCTCCCACGCGCGCTCGACCATCGCAACAGCCAGGGCCTGACAGTGGTCCTCCAGCACCGGCCACAGGCGCAGGCAGCGGCGAAGGAAGTCCTTCATCGGCTCCGTGTCGCCCTTCATGTAGGCGTCGAAGCCGTAGCGGGCCTCGGCAAGGACGGACGGCTTCAGCCGCTTCGCCCAGTCGGCGACAGACCGGACTCCGGCGAAGAGGTCGGCCACGTGGCTGCCGATGAGGTCCGCCAGCGGTGGACGGGTGCGGAGGATCTCCTGCACCATCTGCGGCAGTCCCACCGGGATAGCGAAGCAGTTCGGTGCCAGCGTCCCGGCAATCTTCGCGAGGCTGGTCAGCGGCGGAAGCAGAGCCGGGCGGCTTTCGAACGCCGGGGCCATGCCTACCTGAGATCGACGAACGAGTGCACCGAGACCGGCCAGCGGCTGGAAGGCGTCAGCCATCGACGACAGACGAGTGACCGGTCCCAGCAGCTCGCCAGGTTGTTGACCTGAGGTTCGATCGCGGACAAGGCCGTCCTGGCCGGTTTGAGTCCGTCCAGCAGCCCCAGCGTGTTCACGGCGGAGGACTGCAGTACCGAGTTCACGGTCTCGGACAGCGAGAGGACCTGGGGCTGAACGCTGGACAGCGCCGACAGCGCGGCATTGCGGGTCTCCAGCCCGTCCAGCAGCGACTGGCCGACGATCTCGGCGATGTTGGGAAGCCGGGGGACCGGCAGCTCGATGTCGGCGATGGCCGGGGCCAGGCCGAAGTGCGCCAGGTTGGTGAACTCGCTGAGCATCGAGCTGAGACCGGCCAGTGGCTGGAGGGAGTCGCCGATGCCGGACCAAAAGGCAGCCGTGTCAACGACGGCGACGTCAGCCAGGCTGCCGGGGTTCAGGACGGCATCGTCAAGCGGCGGGAAGACACCGTGGTCCAGGTCGAGCGTGTCCATCGGTGCTGCGAATCCGGCATCGCCCGGCTCGTCGAGCACCCTAGTGTCAGGCGCGCCGCATCCTTCCGGCGAGGGGGCGAGCAGTGATTCCGCTGCTTCGGACAGTCCTGCAGCAGGCCGCTGAGCGGCGTCCTCGGGTGCCGAGTCCGGCGTTGAAGCCGCAGGCATCTCGGGCCTCCTTTGTTGCTTGGGTAAGTCTCTTCACCTACCTGCGGCGGGAGAGAGCTGATCCGGCACTCATTCTCCCGGCATCCGCTGTGATTCACGCCACACCCTACTGTCTAGCGGTGTTCCCTTTCCGTCAGCCCAGCCCCTCCGTTCAAAAGGGCTGGCCGATCATCACCCTGACACCGCCTCACTCCGCGTGGCAGGGTCGGCTGCGATCACGAACAGCTGAGATAAGGGGGCTTCCGTGGACGCGCGGATGTGGGACGGACTGGTCAGCGTCGCGAAGGAGACGTACACCGCCTCACTGGGCGAGGGGGTCGTTCCGCGCCCGCTGATGATGCCGCTGGTGCGCGGCGAGCTGGTCGGGCTGATCTGGGTTCGCCCGCTGAAGGTCGGCCAGGACGCGCTCGCCGGGATCGCGGAGCTCGCGAACGTCGCCGCGGACGGTGTTGTCCTCGCGTGGGAGACGCACGACGTCGCCACCGCCTGCGAGCTGCCCATCGTCGGCCCCGGCGCCGTGCCTGAACATGGTGCTCGCCACCGGGGACGGGCACGTCCTGCACCAGTTCCCCTTCAGCAAGCAGCTCCTGTCCCGCAGCCTCAAGGGCTGGGCGTCGGTCGCCCCGGACTGGAGGCCGGACCCCGCGCCGCAGCCTGGCGGTGAGCTGGTGCCGCCGATCCAGGCCGTGGCGGACTCCTCGTTCGTCCGATCGAGCTGGATCACCCCGATCCGTTTGGCGTGACTGTCGTGCTGATGGAAGAGGACGGCTACCTCATCAGCCTGACCGAAGCGTTGGCCCGCTGAGCCCGTGACCCGGGACTTCGACGACGACGCGCCCCGCCGCCTCCACTACGCGAACGAACTGGTCCTCGCCCGCAAGCGGGACGCCGACGAACGGATCTACGTGGTGACCACCAACCTCGTCATCGACGCCCAGGAGAAGCTCGCCCGGCGCCGGCGGCTGGACCGCATCTGCCGTGCCGGGGCAATCACCGCCTGGCTGTCCTTACTCACCGCCGCCACCGGCACGGGCATCGCCTGGTTCACCACCGGCACCCCGGCGCGGTTCGTCGTGGGCTGCCTGATCTGCGGCGGCCTGCTCTTGATGTCCCTGTTGACGCTGGTCGGCGTGCACTTCGCGGGACGGGGGCTGCCCAGCCTCCAGCGCGCCGAGGCCCTGCTCATCTCAGCCCGGGAGCAGATGTGGCAGCAGAAGGTCAACCGGCGCCCCGCCCTGGGCGACCGGCGTGACCTCTACCGCGAGGAAGTCACCACCGCGATCGAGCAATATCAGGCCGACAGCCGCAAGTACCGACGGATCCACAACAGCCTGCAGACCCTCATCATGATCGGCTCCGCGTCCACAACCACGATCGCCGCCCTGGACACCGGCAAGGAACTGACCTGGCAGAGCGTCACCCTGACCGGGATCAGCTTCGCCATCACGGTGGCCGCGATGTTCACCGGCTACTACAAGTTCCGCGAGCGCAGCTACTTCCTCCAGCAGACCGCCGACGCCATCGAGGAGGAGGCCAACGCCGTCCGGCTCGGCATCGGCCCTTACCGCGAGTTCGGCGAGGACAGGGAGGACGAGGCCCTGAAGCTGTTCACCCAGCGCGTCGAGGATCACCGCAACGAACAGCGGCGCCGCCAGCAGCAACTGGACCAACCAGCCGACCAAGCCGCGCCCTCCGGCCAGCCGCCGGCGGGCTGACCCGCCTCACCCCCGTCGCTGGACACCATTGTGCTCGGACCGTATGTGCACCGGCGGTGCGACGGCGCCCTGAGGCCGGACCCCGGGGACGCTGGCCGTCGTCCCGGACTCGTGCAGATGAGGGCGCACTACAAGGACGCCGGGTTGCGCCGGCTGAGCAGGGCTGCGACAACCTGGCCGCTTGCCGAGCCGTCGCGCAGCAGCCGTCGTACGGAGAACCCGTCGATGACGGTGTCGAGATCAACGATGCTGAAGCCGTGGGCAACGAGATCCTTGACCACTCCCGCCTGTCGCATACCGATCGCCTCCACCCAGGAGCGCACGCCTTCGGCGGAGTGCTCAACCTCCAGCCACGAACGTGTCAAGGTGTGGGCCTCCTCTCGCGTGCGGCCACGGGCCAGGAAGAAGTCGAATACCTCCCGGAAGACGGAGACTTTGGCCGGCCGGCGCCGAGCCGGGCGGGGGCCAGGGCTTTTCCGTGGACGCAGGGCATTCCCGAAGTCGAGGCCTGCGGCGCGAGCTACATCGGCGGGATCGAGCGGGCGCTGGGCGCGGCGCGGCATGTTCGCGGGGGTGGGGCGGGCGTCGGCGGCCGGTTGCACTGCGGCTTTTGTAAGCCAGTTCGCGATGGCCTGCAGTTCGGGGTCGTTGAATGACGGAGTCATGAGGAACCTCCAGGTGGCCCGTTTCCGGGCATGCGAAAGCCCCGTCCACCGGACGGGGCTGGGAAGGGGAAGAAGACCGGGAAAACACCGCCCCGGTGTCGGCGGCCTACATGTGGGCAACAAAAAAGGCGAAGACCTGTGAGGGTCTCCGCCTTAACTGACGTTGGTCTGGCTGGCTTTGGGCACGCCGGGGCCGCCGATAGCGTGACACACGATGCTGCTCAGGGGCAACCTCAACCCTGTTTCTGAGCACCGACATGACGAAGGGCCACAGCAAGTTCCCATGGCCCGCTCATAACGCGGCAGCGTAGCGTTTTACCGCGTCAACTGGAAGAGCCGGTCCTGTTCGGGGCCGCCGCCGTTCTTCCTGGCCGCCCTCATCGCGGCCGGCAGCGCGACCCGGGCCAGGTCGGCGTCGGGCACCTCGCTGCCGCTCACGCCTGCCCCCACGAGACGTAGCCGAGGTCCAAGTGCCCGAGCCCGGAGAAGCGCTGCGTCTGGTCGACCACCTGGTTGCTGAACAGGCGCCTAGCCGACGGTTTGCCGTAGCGGTCGATGTGGTCGAACACCACCTGGTGGTCCTTCAGCGCCCATACCCGCCAGGCGCGCACCTGCTCGTGGGTCAGGTTCTCGAGGACCAACTCCTGGCCGTCGTCGACGTCCGCGACCTCCGGGGCTGGCGCGGCGGGACGGGGCGGGGGGCAGCACGACCGGGGCCACCGGCGCGGCCGGGATCTGGTCCTCGGGCTGCGCGGCCGCGGCTTCGGCACCGGCCTGAGCTGCGGCGGCCTGCCGGGCGTGGAGCCGCCCCAGCACCTTCGCCCCGGCCGCCGCCAGACGCCCACGGTCGGTCTCCACCGACCTCAGGCACAGCTGAGCCAGCCCGCTGAACCCGTCGTCAGCACCATCAAAAGCAGCCCGATCCAGTCCCTCGCCGCACCCCGACCCGTACGATCGGCGAACAGCCCAGCCAGGACCACGTGCTTTTCCTTCGGTGCCCGCCCCGGACCAAACAGCACCTCGCACCGGCTAAGCAGCACCGCCAGCTCCGAGCAGGACAGCGCCGAAGAGTGCCGCTGGTCGCCGGCCCGCTATGCCCGGTACATCGAGATCATCCAGCACTCCAGGCCGTTGCGTGCCCGAAGGCGTTGGTCGCGTCGTTCGAGCCGAGAAACCCGGTGCTGCGCAGCTCCGGCAGCGAGGCGTTCAACGGAACCCGCTGAGGTGCTCAGGACGGATAGCGCCGCCACGCTTTGGCCTGGAACTGTTCACGAGTGATAAGGCCATCGCGGTACGCCGACTCGTAATACGCCTCCATAGAGTCGCCTACGAGGTCGTCGACGGGCTCCGGCTCGAGCGGGTCGCTGGCGGGGGTATCGGCGAAGGGTTCATACTCCAGTCCGTAGCCGTAGTCACTTCGGCGATCCCAGTGTTCATCCGGCTCTGCTGTCATGGACGGTGCATTCCCCTCTGTACTGGGCACCTATGCGTGTCATGCCCTACCGGTACGGATGCGGGGGTTACCGCTGTCCGCCCGTAGCGGCTAGTGCTGTGACCGGAAACGATCACCGGGTGGCGGCAACTGGACTTGCGCCGATTGGATGTGACAACACGTCCGATTGGCACGAGGAGGCGCGATGGCAGGGCCGGTCAGGGTCCGCAAGCTGACCGAGCAAGAGGGGCAGAAGCTCCAGCGGATTGTGCGGCGCGGAAGCACCAGTACGGTGCGCTATCGCAGGGCGATGATGCTGCTGGCCTCCGCTGGCGGGAACGCCGTGCCGGTGATCGCGAATCTCGTCCAAGCGGACGAGGACACCGTCCGGGGTGTGATCCACCGCTTCAACGAGATCGGGCTGGCCTGCCTGGACCCTCGGTGGGCGGGAGGCCGTCCCCGCCTGCTCACGGATGACGACGAGGACTTCGTCATCCAAACGGCCACCACCCGCCCCACCAAGCTCGGCATCCCTTCAGCCGCTGGTCGATCCGCAAGCTCGCAGACCATCTGCGGCGCAACGTCGCCCGTCCGATACGCATCGGGCGCGAGGCCCTGCGCTGCCTCCTCGCGCGCCAGGGCGTGACGTTCCAGCGGACCAAGACCTGGAAGGAGTCCACCGACCCGGACTTCGACGCCAAGCTGGACCGGATCGAGTACGCGCTGACCGAGCGCCCCGGTCGCACCTTCGCGTTTGACGAGTTCGGGCCGCTCGGCATCCGTCCCACCGCCGGGTCCTGCTGGGCAAAGGAGGGCAGGCCGAACCGGTTGCCGGCGACCTTCCACCGCACCCACGGAGTCACCTACTTCCACGGCTGCTACTCGGTCGGCGACGACACCCTCTGGGGTGTCAATCGCCGCCACAAAGGGACTACCCCGTCCCTGGCCGCGCTGCAATCGATCCGGGCCGCCCGACCGGACGGCGCCCCGATCTACGTGATCCTGGACAACCTGTCCGCCCACAAGGGCAGCAAGATCCGCCAGTGGGCCCGGAAGAACAAGGTCGAGCTGTGCTTCACACCGACCAACGCCTCCTGGGCGAACCCGGTCGAGGCGCACTTCGGGCCGCTGAGGCAGTTCATCCTGGCCAACTCGAACCACCCCAACCACACCGTGCAGACACGCGAGTTGCAGCGGTACCTGTGCTGGCGCAACCAGAACGCGCGCCACCCCTCCGTCCTGGCCGCCCAACGGCGCGAACGCGCCCGTGTCCGCAGCGAGAGGGGCATTCGGTGGGGCGGTCGACCACTGGCGGCAGCGGCCTGAGGATCGCCACGGCGGTCTACTCGGCCATCTCCTCGGGAGAACGACGGGTGATCTTCTTACCCCCTTCGGTCTCCACCAGGGTCACCGCCCCGATCCAGTCACCACTGGGGTACTCCCAGTTGGCTGGGTCCTCCAGGACCGCCGGAAGCTGATCACGAGGCACCAGCTCTCCGGACTGGAAGCCCTTCTCTCCTGACGAGGACGTCCACGGCGCGACCCGACGAACCTCGATCCATCCACGATCGATGAGAGTCAGCAAGATCCCTGCCAGCTCCTTCACGGGCCGGGACTGATCGGCATCGTCGAGATCTCCCCAGACACCGGCCAGGATGTCGATCTCATACGAATTGACCATGAACGCTTCCTCGGACTTGGTCAACGCCTGCCACTCACGCTCGTTCATTCAGCGATCATCGCAGGACACCCCGGTGATCGTTTCCGGTCACAGCACTAGCCGCTGACCTGCGCTGCCTCACAGTGGATGCCACAAATGCCAACCAGATGGCATGCGGCTACGGAGCGACACGAGATCTGAGGACCTACGTGTAGGTTCTCAATCTCGATGTCATCCGGCGATGCTGTGAGCTGGGCGTTCTTCCACTGCCTCACGCCGTGTCAGGCGGGCTCAGTCTCACGAGCCGTGTCATTTCCTGAGAGAATTTGAGAACGTACAGCGCTGTAGGTTCTCAACTTCCGTTTCAGGCGCCAACCCTGTGACCTGGATGTTTCCCTTGAGCCTCACGATGTGTCGGCAGGCGGCTGTCTCAGATCGGTGTCATTTCCTCAGGCTGTCCAGCAGGCTGCAGCGCGGCCCGGGGCGTCACGAACCTGCATCGGCAACCATCAGTTCCTGGTGACGTGCAGCGCAGGTTGCGCGGACACTCCGTTGCACTTTGCGTGATCTCGGCTGTGTCGCTGCGGTCGCGAAAAGCGGGTTGCACACGAACGTCCCGAGCGTCGTCGCCGACAAGCGCCTGCGGGACTACGGACGGGTTGATCAGCCCATAATTGGAGTCAGTGCCGAGCGACCCGGCCCATCGCACCCGCCCCGGGTGCACTCACCGCGATCGGAGAGCACCGTGAAGAACAGCGCGTTGTGGCGAGTGGTTGACAACGAGAGTGGTACACAGTCCATCGTCAGCACGCCCTCCGAGGCGGTCGCGTTCGTCAACAGCCGGTTCGACACCGATGAGGACAACGAGCCGTTCAGCATCACCAAGGTCGGCCCTCTCCTTCCGAAGCCGCTCGGGGTCATCACCGCATGGGCGGCCAAGAAGGACGGCGAGCGAACCGACGGGCGTACTGCCCCGATCACCATCAGGCCGGTTGTGACGGACAACGCTAGCGAGTGCGACGACGTCGTGCTCTGGGGCGACGTGTACGTCTCCTGGGACCACGACATGTACACCGTCGAGGAGCCGGACAGCTGCGACTACAGCGAGGCTTACAGCGCAACCGAGTTGAGCGCGATCCTCGACGAGTACGCCGACGACTATGAGTACGCGCCTGAAGGGCTCGACAGCCACAGGTGGCCGAAACCGGAAGAGTTGATCACCTACGGCGCCCAGGAGTGTGCCAAGCGGTTCGGGCACCTCGACGACGACGCCCTGCTGTGGCTCGCTGCCACCCGCATCACGCTCGCCGTGTGGCGCAACACACCCGTCGAGAACTGGCATGCCGGGAAGAGTCCGCTCCATGACGGCACAATGATGAGGATCAACACGGCAACCACCCGACTCGTGCGCTCGATGCTGTCGTTCGACCATGTCGACTGGATCGGTCTCGGTCTCGCGATCGTCAACCCGTCCCGGGTTCTACCGACAGGGCAGTCCGTGCTCGAGCTCGGGCTTGCCTGCCACAACCCTGACGACCCGGCGCACGAGGTTGATCCGCGAGAAGAACTTGCGGAGATGGCACAGGTCGCGATCTCATGGGGGCGAAGGTACTGCCTTCGCGAGAAGGAGTTCGGCCTGCGAACCCTGATCGAATCCTTCTGTGCGTCCGACAACGGCTGGTTCGGAGCACCAAGTTGGGGGCGCATCGTCGATCGGTTCCTTGCGGCTGTCGACGACCGGGAGAATGCGCACTGGCGCATACACCGGGACAAGCCTTGGTTCGAAGAGTGGTTCACCAACCGGCCGGCCGACATTGCGGACACCACGGAATTTCGTCGGCTGCTCCTTGCGGGGCCCGACCTGCTGTCCGAGGAGGCCGCCGAATGGTGCGTGGATGGCGCCATCGGCTACGTCTGCCAGGACGACCACGCGAACGGCTGCCTGCGGTGCGGTATCCCGCTGACAACGGAGTCCCCAAACGAGTGAACGCGGGCAGCCTCCTCCACGAGCGCTATGTTCGCATCCGCGTGAGGCGCCCACGCCGGACCTGAGGCAAGGCCACCCGAACGAATGACGGCAGTGGCCAGCGATTCTCAATCCCGTGTCAGTTCGGCCAGTCGCATGACCATGCGACTGAGAAAGTGACACGGGATCTGAGAACCTACACTACGTGAGGGTCAGGTCTGAGCCATATCGACAAAGCGGGAGTAGTGCCCCTGGTGGGCCACGGTGATCGTGGCTGTGGGGCCATCACGGTGCTTGGCCACGATGAAGTCGGCCTCGCCCGCCCGTGGGCTTTCTTTTTCGTACGCGTCTTCGCGGTGGATGAGGATGACGAGATCTGCGTTGTCCTCAAGGGCTCCTGAGTCACGGAGGTCGCTGAGCATCGGCTTCTTGTCCTCCCGCTGCTCCGGCCCTCGATTGAGTTGGGAGACAACGACTACCGGGACTTCCAGTTCCTTGGCCAGGAGTTTTAGGCAGCGGGCGATCTCGGAGATCTCCTCGTAGCGGGACGCGAAGGGCCGGGTGCCGTAATCGAGCATGTGCATGGCATCGACGACTATGAGCCGGACGTCGCGCTGCGCGTGCAGGCGGCGGGCTTGGGCACGCAGGTCGGTGAAGGTGGCGTAGGCGCTGTCCTGGATGTAGAGGGGCGCTGCGGAGACTTGGGGTAGGCGGCGTGCGAGGCGGGTCCAGTCTTCGTCCGTCATGCTGCCGCTGCGCATGTGTTGGAGCGCGACGCGGGCCTCGGCGGAGAGGATCCGCATGCTGATCTCGCGACGTCCGGACTCGCGGGTGAAAAGGGCCGCTGGCACGTTGTGCTTCAACGTGGCCGAGCGTAGAAAGTCGAGTGCGAGGGTGGTCTTGCCCATCGCCGGGCGACCGGCAATGACCGTCAACGCGCCGCCCATCAAGCCGCCGGTCAATGCGTCGAGGTTGGTGAAGCCGGTGAGGAGACCGAGGGCGGCGCCGGGGCGCGTCACGGCTTCGAGATCATCGAGCGTGCCCTCGATGATCTCGCCGATGGTGTGGGCGGGAGGAAGACCGCTGCGAAAGGTGGCGGCGAAGATCTCGTTCTCGGCGGCATTTGCTATGCGGCTGGCGGAGTCGGGGCCCATTTCTGAGGCAAGGTTGTCGATCCTGATGGTGGCCTGACGGAGCCGGCGGAGCAGGGCTGTGGAGGAGACGCGTTCGGCGTTCCTGGTCCAGCTGGATTTGGGTGCTTTGCCTTGTGCTAGCTCATGGAGATAGGTGGATCCGCCTGCTGCATCGAGGCGATTTTGTTCGGTCAGGAAGGCCATAACCGCGGTGATGTCGGTGTTCTTGCCGCGCGCGTACAGTTCGAGGACGGCGCTGTACAGGGCGCCGTGCTCGGGTTGGTAGAAGTCGTCCTGGGCGAGGATCTCGACGATGTCGGCGATCGCGTCGCTGGAGTTCAGTACCGCGCGCAGCACTGCTTTCTCGGCGCGCAGGTCGTGAGCTATCGCGTCGCCTGCGTCCTTGCTCTGATCGCTGGTGTACACCGGCCCCCCGTTTCCTGCATCAAGTCCTCGCCAAACTGCCCGATCACCCTAGATCACCGGTGGGGCGGCCGACCCTCGGTGCATCCAGTGAGGTTCGTCCGTCGTTCGCCTTGTCAGCCAGTGCCCGGGCCAGAGCACGCGCGCGCACTGCTCGGCTGCGCTGCTTCTCGCGCTGTCGTGATGGTTGCGAAAGCGGGTCAGGCCTTGGAATCTGATTCTGGAGTCGGCGGATGGCCTCAAGCTCCGGATCACCCGAACGTGGGGGCCTGGGTACGACGGCGGCAGGTTGACGGGGCGCCGGGAGCGGAATCGCTGGCAGGGAGCCGTCGGAGATTCGGGCGATGATGTTGATGCCATGGATCGGTGCTGCGGGGGCCTCGTCGTTGAGGAGCCGCAGGAGCTGGGGGGCAAGCAGACGCGCTTGGGTGGCCCAGGCTCTGGAATCGGCGGTGAGCGTCAAAACGCCCGTAGCTGAGTCGAATTTGTGGGGCTGGACGTGCTTGACCATGTCCGCGCCGACGATCCGAGCCCAGACGGTGTGGGTTGGATGGATCTCGGTGGTCTCCCAGCCGCGCTCCTTGAGTAAATCGAGGAGAGCCTCGGCGAGGGTGACCGGGACGCCGATGTCCATGCCCCGCATGCGGTGCCGCTTTGGCCCTGCGGCGCGCCGTAGCCAGGCTCGCCGCCAGCGTGCGTCGGCCCGAGCCCAGGCCAGTAGGTCGGAGGCCATGGCCCACTGCTCGGATGCGCCCATCAGAAGACCGGGGGCTCGGGGGCGACGTTTCTGGTGTCTCCCCAGGTCCGCACGATGTCGTGGTCGGTGAAGGCGTGCACGAGGCGGAACGCGTCCTTTGGTCGGGCTGCGGCTTGGTCTGCGGTGTATCGCATACCGTCCTCCCTGCTCGTGCGCGGGGCGCCGCAAGCGTGCCAAACGGTGCCGTCCCACATTTCGGTGATCCAGCGTGCGACGGCTTCGGGGTTGTTTGCCCGTGTGCGGTAGGCGGATTGCATACGTCTGTCCTTGTTCTCGTCATCGAGTTCATCGGCCGGACGCGGACGGGGCGTGGAGCGGATACGGAAGCGGCGGCGCATCTCGCATAGCAGGCACAGGTCGCGGGCTTCCATGTCAACAGGGCCGCGCGGATGCTCGTTGCATCGGGTTGTGGCGGGAGGTGTGGTGATCGCTTCTTCCAGTAGTTCCAGAGCGCGCTCAAGATCAAGGCGCAGCTCGGTCTCGAAGCCATCGGAGTCGCCTGCTTCGATGCGGTCGGCATGTTCGCCGAGTACGCGCAGCGCCCGTCCCATATGTTTGACCTGGGTCTGATCCACCTGGCTTCCTCCTGGCCGTCACCGTATCGGTGCGAGGGGGTAGCTGTGCTGGAGTCAGGTGCTCTTCTGCATGCGAAACTGACGCATCCTCATGGCGCGCCAGAGTTCTGCTGCTCCACGGCTCGTGGTCGGAGTGTACTGGTGGAGACCGGGGCAGCAGGGATCGTGCGCGATCTTCGCGTGGCCGTAGTCGCGGTGGTGAGGGCCCGGATAGACGATACCTCCGGCCAGGTGGAACACCTCGGTGATCGCGAAGGGCCAGCAGGGGAAGACACCTGGCACCAGCGCAATCCACGCCCGTTCCACTGGCGGCTCTTCGGAACATGCCACCCCACTGCCGTCGGCCACTAGCGGCTCGGGGTCGGGGCCGGCCTGAGGGCGGTAGGTATTGACTCCGTCGTAGTCGAGCGTGCGGTGCCGGTGTGTGACGATCCCGCAGCGCTCGCAGGGGATCGTCAGCCGCTTTCCCCAGCGCGGCAGCGTCGCTTCAAACGACAAGTCTTCCACCTCGGTTTCGTGATCTGCGGACGCCTTCAGTGGGCCACACCCTAGAGACCAAAAGATGGCTGGCGAAACGTCAGGGCGAAGATCTGTGCCAGTCACGCAAAGGATGTTCGCATCGTCGGGGGTGCATTGTCAGCGGTTGTCCTTAACCTGCGAGTTATGGCAAACGGCGTACGGCACACCGGATATGACATCACGATTGAGCTGACGCACGCGGACCTCGGCCATCCCGGCCCGGAGTGGTCCGGGCTCCTGAAAGAGATCACGACACCGATCCAGCACCGCGATCGGGAGCTTCTGCAGTGTCTGCAGCACCACGAGACCGGCTATTGCCCGGCCGAGGACGAGGGCCGTTCCCCGTGGATGACGATCCGCCGGCGAACCGTCTCCGGTGTCACGACGCTGGTCGCCGCTCACCTCCCTGTGCGCGGCAAGTCGACTCCGGAGGAGAGCGACAGGCACAAGGCGTTCAAGGAACGCATCGAGCGAGCGGCTCATCGGCATGGCCTGAACGTGGAGCAGGAGGTGCGGACAGGCGACGGCAAGGTCCGCACCGACGTTCTGGTGACCGGCAGCGCGGAGCAGATCGGCTGGGAGGCCCAGTACTCGCCGGTCACCGCTCCGACGGTACTGCGGCGTTCGGCGGCTGCGGCGGAGAGAGAGATCCAGCCGCTGTGGGTGACCAACGACGACCGCTCCGCGCTGATCGACCGCACTTCGTGGGTGCGCGTGGACGACTGGTCATGGCGAGAGATCCTGAACAGGCCGGCCATGCTGGTCCGCGGTGGCGTGCGGCACCTGCAGGACTGGAAGTGCATGCCGAGCTCGGAGCGACCGTGCCCCGTGAACGTCAGTTCCTGCGGCAACCTCCGCGCGGTGTGGGACCTGCCGGGGCTCTGCCTTCCCCCGCGTCCGGCCACGGCTGTCGACGACCTCGTCGCCCTGAATGCCGAGGGCCAGTACGTGCCGATGAAGATCCCCTCCCAGTACAACCCCAGGTCATCGACGCGCGGGTCCCCGAAACCGACCGGGCTCGGTGGCGCACCATGATCGGTGAAGAGGAGGACCTGCTCCCGGAGCCCGACGCGGATCCCGACAGCGAGCTCACCTTCACTGAGCAGCCCTTGGACGCCACCTGCCGTTACGGCGAGCAGGCCCACGTCTACAACGACCGCAGGCCGCGCCGTGATCTCTCCGACGCTCGCGGACTGCACACCTTCCCCGAGGTGCCCGAGCGGCTGTTCCGCATCCCTACCCAGCCCCAGCGGCTGACCGTCACCCAGGCCGAACGGGAAGCCGCAGCACAGGAGTTCGGCTGCCCCATCTGGCAGATCGGCCCGTGCGCCAGATGCGGCAAACCGATCCACCGCCACGGTCCGAGGGCGGCCCATGCCTGCCCTGACTGCAGGCGCCGCGCACGATGACCCTCCCGGACGCCTGGTTCGAAAGACCCCGCACTCCGCCTCCTCTCCGTTCACGCTCAGGACACCAGTAGCACCTGCGTCGCCACCCCGGGGCTTGTGCGCGCCGAGCGCAGGGCGGCTAGGCAGTTTCGTTTAGATCATCGGGCGGACCAGAGGAAGATGCCTGCGATGTGGAGTCCGGCCAGGTAGATGGTGGCGGTCTTCTCGTAGCGGGTGGCGATGCCGCGCCACTGCTTGAGGCGGTTGATGCACCGCTCGACGGTGTTGCGCTGCTTGTACGCCTCACGGTCGAAGGCGGGCGGCCTGCCACCTCGGCTCCGCGACGTAGTCGATGGCCGCGCTGGTCTGCCGGGACGGGGATCACCGCGCGGATGCCACGCTTGCGCAGGTGGGCGCGGATCGCGCGGGATGAGTACGCCTTGTCGGCCAGGACCACGTCCGGCCGGGTGCGGGGCCGGCCTCGCGGCCGGGGAACGCGCAGGCGGTCCATGACGTCCGTGAATGCGGGCGCGTCTCCGGCCTGCCCGGCGGTAAGGACGAAGGCCAGCGGACGGCAGCGGCCGTCAGCGGCGAGGCGGATCTTTGTGGTCAGTCCGCCGCGGGACCGGCCGATTGCATGGTTGTCCGGTTCGCCGGCCGGGGCCCCTTTTTGCGGGCCCCGGCCGCGTGTTGGTGCGCCCGCACGATCGTGGAGTCCACCGAGACCGCCCAGTTGTGATCCTCGTCGGCGTCGGCCTGGGCCATCAGCGCGGTGAGCACCCGCTCCAACAGCCGCGAGGTCGTGGTGCCGGACAGCGGGGTAGTACCCGCACCCGGGTGTTACCCCTACCGACTGTCTCGGCGTCGGCGGACTATCCCGAGCTCGCCATCGATTGGGCTTCTTGCAAGATCGCGGGAGGAGGCGCTGGTGGCCGAGCTGATGTTGTTCCGGCGAGACGGGGACGGGCGCGATGTCGAGCTGTCCGGTTCGACGGTGGCGCTGGAGGTGGAGCTGCAGTGTCGGGTCGAGGCCGGTCTGGAGCAGATGCTCGGCATCCGGTTCCTGGCGTCGGAGTACGCGACCGGGCCGCGGCACCGAGGGCGGATCGACACCCTGGGGCTGGACAAGAACGGCAGCCCGGTGGTGATCGAGTTCAAGAAGGGTTCCGACAGCGGGGTGCTGTCCCAGGCCGTCTCGTACCTGTCCTGGCTGCGCTCGGCTCAGCACGAGTTCGGGGCGCTCGTCCGGAAGGTGCTGGGGTCGGAGGCTGCCGAGTCGATCGACTGGCGCCGCCCGCGGGTGGTCTGCATCGCGGCCGGCTTCTCCCACCACGACCGGGTGGCCGTGCAGTGGCTGCCCGAGCGGATCGACCTGGTGCGTTACCGGGTCTTCGAGGGCGGCCTGTTGAGCCTGCTCCTCGTCGAGTCCACGCCCGGCTCCCCGAGCGCGGCGTCGTCCCGCCGGAATCGGGCGCGGGACGCGGTGGTCGACAGTGCGACGACGTCGCCGGGGGCTTCTTCGCCGACGGACGCCGGCCTCGTTCCCGAGTGCCTGCAAGACCTGTACGGGGAGTTGAACGAGGCGCTCACGGCGTGGGGCGAGGTCGAGGTCGCGACACTGCGGCATTACATCGCCTACCGGCGGCTGGTGAACGTGGCATCGGTGATCTTCCGTCCGAAGCACGGGGCCATCCTGGTCTACCTCAGAGTCGACCCGGACTCGGTGGCGTTGGAGGAGGGCTTCACGCGGGACATGCGCGGCATCGGACATCTCGGGACCGGAGACCTGGAGATGCGTCCAGTCTCCGCCCCGGCGCAGCCAGAGACCACCACTGTGGACTCGAGGCCGGGCGGGAAGGGGCCCAAGTACATGTCGGCCGCGGGTGGTCCAGCCGCTCGCGGGTTTCGGCCAGGGTGATCAGTGCCTGAAAGGTGGCGGCGTCGGAGCGGATGTGCGCGGGCTCCGCAAGCGTGAGGTCGTTGATCAAGCGCTTGGCGGCCCTGGACTCCCTTGGGCGGGAAGCCTGCGATGCGTTTGGCCAGGCGTTCGACGAAGCCGTCCAGTTCGGCGTCGGGCAGGGCCCGGTTGATCCAGCCGTAGCGTTCGGCGAGGTCGGCGGCGAAATCGTCCGTTCCGGCGACGGCTTCGATGGCGCGGGTACGGCCGAGTCTCCGGGTAAGGAGAAGGACAGTCAGGACGAGGACGTCCACCTGCCGCAGCCCAGGACCGCCGTCGATTACATGAAGCAGTACGGCGAGGACAACTCGAACGAAGAACCGATGCGGTACGCCCCCGTCACTCCCAACGGGGAAATCACCTTCGCCAACGGAACGTACCGAGAGATTCGCACGCGGATCGGCAACGACGGTGCCGGCGAGACCGGCATGGAGTTCTTCGACGGCCTTTACCCGGTTGCCGCCTACTTCCAGGTCCCCGTCACTACCGACCAGCGGCGCATCAACAAGGCAGCCAACGGCATGTATTGGGAGCTCAGTGCCCCCGTTCCACGTGAAGGCAGGGAAGAAGCAGCTCCGCGAGGGAACGACCCGCAGGATCGGATCATCAAGCTTCGCGGACCCGTCGCGTTCCTGGACCGACACAATCGGGGGCTCTCCGGGAAGCAGGAGTCAGCCCTCCGAGACGCGCACGAGGCGGTGTCCCTACGGGAGGGGGCTGCCGTGGAGTCACGTCAGCCACGTCAGCCCCCATATCAGCGACCGGGCTCGAACTCGCCGACCACCCGATTCGCGGTGAGGTATCCGTTGTGTCCGTCACACGCTGAGCGGCGGTCCGAGTGCATCGTCTGCCCGTCACCTGGTGACGTCGGCGAGCTGGTCCACGGGGTCCTGAGGCGGGCATGGCGAGCCACGCCAGGACATCGGTATCGCCCGGGAGCCGCCGAGGGGCGGCAAGGCGGCACTGGGCACCCTCATCAGCCTCTGACACCCCACCACGTCATCACCAGCGCCTGGGCCGCTCCTCCTCTCGCTACGCCCCCGCAGGAGGCCGATCTCCCACTCAAGACCCCGCCGCAAGGGCGGGGATGTTTAAACCTGCAGGTCAGAAGCCTGTCACGAATCCGAGTTCAAGGTGGGACTCCTGGAACCCGCCCGAACCGGCCACCGCCCGCAGTCCAGGAAGCAGGCGATCCAGTCAGGCCGCCCGCGAGCGGCCTCTGTCGCCCGGCTTGCCCGCACGCCTGCCCGAAGCAGAACGCGACGAGATCATCCGCTTCGAGCGCTTCACCCGGCTCGCCCTCAGGCCCGCGCCGAGCGACCCTCACCGGCTCACCACCTGAGCCGCCCACCGCACCTGGGAAGGCGATGGTTGCCCGGCCAGTGGGGGCGGGAGGCGGGACGTTCCATCAGCGGGACGTGCGGGCAGCGGGGGAAGTGGGGCGTTCGGGCGGTGCCTTCGGCCCGCCCGGGACGCATACCCACGCGACGACCGCCGCGGCCAGATAGGCGAGGGCTCCGATGGCCATGCTGGTGCGAAGCCCGGTGCCGTAGTCGGCGCCGGTGGCCAGCAGGCTGCCGCCGAGGGCCACGCCGGTCGCGCTGCCGATCTGGCGGGCGGTGTTGAACAGTGCGGAGGCGGCCCCCGCGTACTCATGGGGCGCGGCACCCATCACCGTGGCGGTCGAGCCGGTGAGCGCGAAGGACGTACCGAACCCGACGGCCATCATCGGTGCCACCAGCAGGGGGTAGGCCGGATCGGTACCCGCCGCGGCCCAGCCGGCCAGCCCCAGTGCGCCGAGGGACATGCCGGAGACCACCAGTGGACGGTGACCGGTGCGGCGGGCGAGCCGTCCGGACAAGATGGAGGCGAACATCGTCATCGCCACGGCCGGGAACAGCGCCAGTCCGGTCCTGAGGGCGCCGAAGCCGCGCTGGTGCTGGAAGTCCAGGCTGGCGGTGAACACCATGCCGTAGAAGCCGAAGTTGAACAGCAGGCCGACGACGGCCCCGCCGACCATCGTGCGGGAGCCGAGCAGGCGCGGCGGAAGGCCGGGCGAACGGGCGACCCGCTCGCGCCACACGAACGCCGCGACGGCGGGCACGACCAGGCCCAGCCCGGCGAGCACGAGGGGATCGGACCAGCCGCGCCGGCCGGCCTCGTTCAGCGCGCCGGTCAGCAGGGCCACCGCCGCCACCACGGCACACTGCGCCGGCCAGTCCAGGGACCGGCCGGCGTGACGCGGCGAGGGCGCCACGTGCCGCCACGTCAGAAACAGGCAGGCCACACCGACGGGCAGATTGATCAGGAAGACCCAGCGCCAGCCCACGGTGGACACCAGCAGCCCGCCCAGCAGCGGCCCGGCGGAGGCCGCGACACCCGCCATCGACCCCCACAGCCCGAAAGCCCGCGAACGTGCGGCGGGCAGCGGGTACGCCTCCTGGAGCAGGGCGAGCGAGCCGGGGACGATCAGCGCCGCACCGAGCCCTTCCACCAGCCGGGCCGCGACGAGGAAGGCGGCGCCCGGCGCGAACGCGCAGGCGGCCGAGGCCACCGTGAACACCGAGACGCCCGCCCTGAAGACGCGCCGGTTGCCCAGGCGGTCGCCCAGCGCGCCACCGGTCATCAGGAATCCGGCGAAGACCAGGGTGTACCCGTCCGTGATCCACTGGATGCCGGTGAGCGAGGCCGGCAGCTCCCGGCCCACCACGGGCACGGCGACGTTGATGACCGTGACGTCCAGGATGACCATGAAGTATCCCGTGCACACGGCCAGCAGCGGCGCCACGGACCGCCGCACGGCCGGCGGAGCTCCAGGGGGCCCGGACGCACCACCACCGGTCGACTCCGCGAAGGGCACGACACCGGCTCCGTTCTGTCCTCGGGAACCCGGGCGGCCATCATGCCAAGGGGATCGCGGGCCCCGGGCCAGGACGCGCCCGAGGAACTACCGGCCCGTCCCGGCTCGCCGGGGTCGTGGGCGGGCGGCATCGCGAAGCGGCCGGCCAGCAGATGGCCGGACGGGGCAGCGCGGCCAGGCGGGCGAATGCGGTGACGAGGCCCCGGGCCCAGGGCCAGTGTTCGGCGATCCAGGTCCGTCTGCCGCCGCGGGTAATGCGGGCGGCGGTGTGCAACAGTCGGTAGCGCAGTCGTTTGGGCTCGGCCTCGGCCAGTTCGCCGTCAAGGAGCAGGATCTGGGTCCAGGCGATGAGGTCGATGCCAGCCAGGGCGAGTTCCAGCCGGGCGGCGTTGTAGAGCTCACGTGAATGCTCCGGCTGCGGCGCTTTGATCCTCGACAAGTCGGATCATCGCGGCTCAGGGCGCACTTCTGCGTTCCGGTATCAAGATCCGGACTTGCCCGGTGAACGCGTCAGGCTAGAAGGCTGGCAGGCAGTGTGTTCGCGTTCCTGACTGAGCATCGGAGCGTGCTGTTCTCGGTAGAGATGTTCCGGGACATCTGAGCGGCGGTGTTGTGCCCCTAGGAGGCAAGGGGCACAACACCTCAGCAAGCCAGTTGACCTGCAGATATCTACCTTCACGACCCTCCACTGATCACTGTTGTTTTTCAGCACCTTGCGCAACGCCACTGCGAGATGATCTTGCATGGTCGGTGATGCGTCAGAGATGTCTGAGTACCCATCAGTCCTCACGGAGAGCTGTCACCGAAGTGGCCTCACAACGTCCAACATCGGCACCCCCATCGAAGACCCGGCAACCCACACCGATAACCATCACGGTGCTACGGCGACGACCGCTGCCGATTTTCCGCGATGGTCATCGTCGTACCGACGGCGTCCTTCGCGCCGGATTCCGCCCAGACCTTGCAGTCATTACGGTTGCCGGAAAGCGGCCGGCCGATGACCACGACCAGGCGGGTGTCGGCGTCGATGACGACCTGGTGGTTGGTGGAGTAGCGGTAGTTCTTGCGCGGCTGGAGTGCGAGCTTGGGGCCGAGGTGATCGATGATCCGGTCGGCGGCCGACTTGGAGACACCGAGGAGCGGGGCGAGCTGGCGCATCGTCAAGTTCGTGCGCCAGTAGGCCGCGACGAGCAGCACCCGGTCCTCCAGCGGCGGACTCCACGGCCGCCCGCGCCGGGGCTTGTCGCCGACCTCGCGGCGGACCATGGTCATCAACTTGCCGAAGCAGCGCGGGCTCAGCCCGGTGAACGGGGCTATCCAGGACGGCTCGGACGCCGTGATCACACCAGCCACACCAAGATCATTTCCTCCATGGCCGACGGCGATGAGGCAACCCCTAGTCGCCCTGGAGGTGTAGTTCCAGGCTCGCAGCTTCCGCGCAACGCTCTGCCAGCTTGCGGATCCTCTCCAGAATTTCCCGCTCCCGCTGCCCCTTCACCATGTCGCAGGTGGCGTCGACCTCGGAGATGAACTGTGGCATGTCCGTCGACGTAAGGATCTGGGTGCGGTACGGGTCCACGCGGTTGAGCATCGGCAGACTGCTATTCACGCACAGACTCGACCGGGCCAGACAGGCTGTGGACTGGAGGGGCGTTCGCCCCAACTGATATTGTCGCGGGTGCCGCTCCCGCCCTGTCAGGTTCTAGCCTCGCGCTTTCATGAGCGGGGTTGTCCGGGGGCGAGTCATTTCGGTGATCCGTCAACCATGGTCAGGGCGCACGCCCCTTTCCGTCGACGGCTCGGAGCGGCTCAGTCGCGGAATTCAGTGGCGCCGAGGGCGAAATCCCAGTGCCCCACCCCGTGCTGGGCGAGGCCCACCGCGACCAGGCCCGCTCCTTCCAGCCAGTGCGCCATCTTCAGGCCGCCGACGTCCAGCGGGCGCAGCCCGAGGCTCTTGACGAATGTCTCTACGCCCGCCTTGGCCTGCGCGTCATCGCCGGCGATGAAGACGTCGGGCCGGCCCTTCTCCAGGACTTGACGGAAGACGGTGTTGAATGCCTTCACCACGCTGGCGCTGGCCGGGGCCACCTTGGCGACCTCTTGCGCGATCGAGGTCTCCTCGCGGTGGGCCAGCCCGTCGAACGTGGGATTGAAGGGGTTGCTGATGTCGACGATGACCTTGCCCGCGAGGGCGTCTCCGTACCGGGCTACGGCCGGAACGACACCGTCGAACAACAGGGCCACGATGACGATGTCCCCGGCCGGGACCGCGCCCCACTCTCCCATCGTGGCGCCGCCGCCGAGAGCCTTGGCCAGGCCAGCGGCCTTGGACCGATCGCGACCCATGACCTCGACAGTGTTGCCGCCCGCCACCGCCCGCGCGCCGATGGTACGGGCCATGTCCCCGGTGCCGATGATGCTGACGCTGCTCATACGGTGTGCCCTTTTCCTCGTTCTCGAGCCTTCGCTTTGTCTTGTTCGTGCCGGGTCAGGCTCACTCAGCGCGTCGCTGAGCTGCGCCTTCCAAGGGGATGAGGTCATAGACGTGGAGCGAGGGCATCCACGATCGTTACTCCCCGTCCGTACGCAGCTCCCAGGACCGCGTGCCCAGAAGTTGCGCAAGATGCCCCTGCATCTCGACGGCGGACGGCAGCGGGCGCCAGAAAATGGTCACCTCGGCGATCTCGCCGTCCTCGTTGAGCAGGATGTAGTCCATGCCGTTGACCACGGTGTCCGCGATCTGCAGTCGGAAGAATGCGGCGTGGTGGGTCTCGCCGCTGAGGACCTCCTTGTAGGTGAGGTCAGCCGCCACCTTGCTGACGGTCTGTATCGCTGCCGTGACGGCCTCGCGGCCGGTGAGCGGCTCATCGCCGAGCGGACCGACCAGTACCACGTCCTCGGCCAGTACACGGGCAAGGGCGTCTTTGTCGGCGCCGCTGTGCATGCACTCGATGAAGGACTCAATGGAGGAGCGGTTCGAGGCTGATGTGGTCATCGCTACCCCTCGTTGTGCGTGAGGCCTGTCGTGGTGTGTGAGACGTGACGTCACCAGTATGTGCGGGTATGCCGCGTACACCGGTTTCTTCCGGTCGGCTCCGGGTCAGATGACGGTGGCGCCGCCGTCGGTGACGAGTTCGAGGCCGTTGACGTAGCTGGAGTCGTCCGAGGCGAGGAAGAGTGCCACGCTCGCGATCTCTTCGGGGCGGCCCATCTCTCCGCGTGGGATCAGGGACTCGAAGGCTTTCTTGGTGGCCTCGTCGAACAGTTCTGCCTGCTTGGCGGTGGCGACCTGGCCGGGGGTGAGCACGTTGACCCGGATCCGCCTGTCCTTGAGTTCGTTGAGCCATACGCGGGCCCAGGCCTGCTGTACGGCCTTGCTGCCCGCGTAGACGCTCCACCCGGGAAAGCCCCTGAGGGATGCGTTCGATCCGGTCATGAAGACTGAGGCGCCGTCGTTGAGCAGCGGCAGTGCCTTTTGCACGGTGAACAGGGTGCCGCGCGCGTTGAGCCAGAAGGCGCGGTCGAACTGCTCCTCGGTGATTTCGCCGAGCTTGCCCGGTTCACCCATCCCGGCGCTGGCCCACAGCACGTCGATCGAGCCCTTTTCCTTCTTGACCGTGCCGTACAGGCGGTCCAGGTCGGCCAGGTCGGCCGCGTCGCCCTGCACAGCGGTCACGTTCCGGCCGATCAGCTTGACGGCTTCATTCAGCGCTTCCTGCCGCCGGCCCTGGATGAAGACGTGAGCTCCCTCGTCAACGAACAGCTGGGCGCCGGCCAGTGCCATGCCGGTTGATCCGCCGGTGATCACCGCTACCTTGCCATCGAGCTTTCCCACGATCACTCCATTGAGCTGAGGTTATTCCGAACGGCACCTTAAGTACACTGAATTGTATACGTAGCGTATCGAAGGGTCGGCTGGGGCGCAACTTATGCACACCGGTCGGTACCCGACTGGGCTAAACTGGAAGCATGACGGAGTTGGAGAAGGGCCCCCAGGGCCTGCGTCGCGGCAGGGGCGCACGCGAGCGCATCGTCGGCGCGGCGCAGCAACTGTTCCGCGATCAAGGCATCAACCGCACCGGCATGGACCAACTGTGCGCGGTCGCACAGGTCTCGAAGCGCACGGCATACCAGCACTTCACCAGCAAGGACGAACTCGTCGCCGAATACCTGCGCCGATTCGATCCCAACGTCACGGCCGGGGTGTTCGACCGCACCGACCTGACCCCCCGCGAACGACTGATCGCCGCCTTCGAGCCGCCCACGGGAGAACAGGGCCTCACCCCTCTGTGCCCCTACATCGCGGCGTCCGTCGAACTGCACGACTCCGAACACCCCGCGTCCCAATACGCACGCGACTACAAGAAAACCGTCGCCGCGCGCCTGGCCGACACCGCCCGCGAAGCCGGCGCCACCGACCCCGAACGGCTCGGCGAACAACTCGCGCTGCTCCTCGACGGCGCCGCGGCCCGCACCCGGGTCCTCAACACCGATTCCTTCCCCACCGCCGCAGCCATCGCCGCCGTCCTCGTCGACAACGCCATCCCCACGGCCGCCCAGCGATGACCGCGGAAGCGCGTCTGCGGGGGAGTGTCTGGCCTCGCGCTTTCACGAGCGGGCTTGTCCGGGGTCTTGATCAAAAGAGTGGAGAGTGCTGCTGACCTGCAACGCGACATCGCCAGAGCTTGCTGGGGACTGCCCGGCGCCGAAGCAGTCCTCACACTCCGAGCACTGCACAGTAACGACGACTCACCGAGCACATGCGCTGCCACCTGGCCCTATCCCTTTGAAACGTCACTGCTTCCAAGCAGCCACATTTCATAGTTCCCGCATTCTGCCGTGATCTCGGCCGTCTCCTGAGCTGCGGTGAGGAAGTCGTCGACCACCGGCGAGGTGCGAGATGCGGGCACCGCGAGGCACACCTGGTCGGGCGCCAGATCCGGGATGGGCACAAAGCTGACGTTCGGATGTGAGTAGAACACGGTCGCCGAACGGGCCAGGAACGAGATGCCCCGGCCGGCCGCGACATGCTCGAGCGTCTCGTCCACCCCGCGCACCAGGTACCCGGCATTGGGGTGCGGGCGCCTGGTGGGCTGCGTGCTCGCGTCGCCATGCCAGACCAGCGGCTCGCCGGCCAGGTCGGCCTCGGTGACCTGATCCTTGCCGGCCAGCCGGTGGCCGGCGGGCAGCACCGCCACCGTCGGCTCGGTGTACAGCGGGGTGACGCGCAGGCCGGCCTCGTCGATGGGTAGCCGCACATAGCCCACGTCGACGCTGCCGTCGAGCAGCATCGTGGCCTGGTCGTGCCGTTCGATCCGCTGCACGTCCACGATCACGTCCGGGTGCCGGGCGTTGAACAGCCGTACCGCCGGGTTGACCGCGATGCCTGCCCGGAAGCCGACCATTAGCCGCCGGCCGCCGCGCGCGGCCACGGTCACCCGGCCGCGGACCGCGTGCGCGGAGGCCAGCAGCGGGCCGGCGTCGGTCAGCAGCTGCCTGCCGGCGTCGGTCAGCGCCACGCCGTGGCTGTCCCTCGTCAGCAGCGGGGTGCCGAGATCCTGTTCCAGCGCGCGGATCGCCCGACTGAGCGCCGGCTGCGCGATGTGAAGCTCATCGGCGGCGCGGCCGAAGTGCAGCTTGTCGGCGACGGCGACGAAGTAGCGCAACTTGCGCAGGTCCAGATCCATGGTGCCTCCGGTCTGTCCGGCGATGCCTCCAGGGTATCGCCACGGTCAAAAAGGGTCTTGGACACCCGCTCACTCCAAATGGCACCGTCGAATTGAGCGCTGACCGTCGCGTCTTTCGACGCCATCGACGACACATCCGTTACAACGACGGGGTGGATGTGGCGTTCTATCCAGCTTCAGAAAGCAGGCATTCCATGAGCAGCATCAGCATTGTCGGCCTGGGGAATATGGCCAGCGCCCTGGCCGCCCGGGCTCTCGCCGGCGGCAACACGGTCGAGATCATCGGCCGCGACCCGGCCAAGGCCGAGGAAGCGGCCGCCAAGCTCCCCGGCGCCACTGTCGGGACGGCCGGTGCCGCTCCGACCGGGGACATCGTTATCCTCGCCGTGCCGTATTCCGGCGCGGCGGCGGTGGTGAGCGAGTACGGGGACGCACTGCACGGCAAGGTCATTGTCGACATCACCAACCCCGTCAGCCCCGATCTCAAGGGCTTTGACACCCCCGACGGCAGTTCCGGCGCGCAGGAGATCGCCAAGGCCGCCACCGCTGGCGCGCATGTCGTCAAGGCGTTCAACACCCTGTTCTCCCATGTTCTGACGGCCGACTCGACCAAGGGGCGCGCATTGGACGTGTTCATCGCCGGCGACGACGCGCAGGCAAAGGCACGCGTGTCGGAGTTCATCGAGAGCCTGGGACTGCGCCCGCTGGACATCGGGCAGCTGCCAATGGCGCGGACACTGGAGAACGTCGGCCTGCTGCAACTGGGCCTCGCCACCCACACCTTCAAGCACGCCAACTTCTTCCTCGGCGTCACCGATCTCAGCTGAGCCCACCCGCACCACCCCTTCTCACGCCACATCGCTCCAGGCGATTTTCGGCACGAGAAGAACACCCCTGCATCTACCTGAACAGGACGGCGAAATGCGCGTTTTGGTCGTTGGCGGGACCGGCCATGCCGGTTCGTACGTCATCCAAGATCTTGTCGCCGCCGGGCACGAGGTCACCGGCCTGGCCCGGTCGGACACTGCTGCGGCGGCGGTGTCCGAGCTCGGCGCGAAGGTGCGTCGCGGCGACCTCGAGGATTTCGACGGGCTCAAGGAGGCGGCCGCGGACTCCGACGGCGTCATCCACGTCGCCTACAGGCGTGATGTGCTCATGACCGGCGGGATCGACGCCCTGGCCGCATCGGAGCTCTCGTCCGTACTCGCGTACGGCAACGCACTGGAGGGAACCGGAAAGCCGCTGGTCTGGGCCGGGACCATGGCCTCGCCCGGTTACCTGGGCCGGCCCGCCACCGAGGAGGACCCGGCGCTTCCCGGCGGCGACGAGTACAAGGGCACCCTGCGGGTCCGCAACGTCGTGGAGACCACCGTGATCGGCCTCGCCGAGCGGGGAGTGCGGTCTTCGGTCGTGCGGCTTCCCAACATCGCGCACAGCGCGACCGACCGTGAGGGCTTCCTCCCGCTGCTGATCGCGCTCGCCAAGGAGAAGGGCGTCGTCGGATACCCCGGAGACGGCGAGAACCTGTGGGGCGCCGTGCACATGCGCGATGCCGCCGCCGTGTTCCGCCTGGCGCTGGAGAAGGGTCCGGCCGGCAAGTACTGGCACGCGGTCGAGGACGGGGACATCCCGTTCCGCGAGATCGCCGAGGCCGTTGGCAGCCGCCTGGGCCTGCCCGCCGTGAGCATTCCCGCGGACGTACTGATGCTCCCCGGATTCTTTGGATTCCTCGCAAATCTGGTCGCCCTCAACTGCCCGGCGACCAGCCTCATCACACGCCAGACCCTCGGCTGGGAACCCACACAGCCCAGCCTGCTCGCCGACTTGGACAACGGCCACTACTTCCCCGCCACCTGACGGCCTGGGCGCGCCGGCCAAGTTCCATCACGCTCAACGAGGAGTGACTATGCCCAGAATCGCCCCGCACCGCGCCACCATGGAGTCCTTCGTCGACTGCATCCACGGTGGCGCGGACAAAGACGCCCTCACCCGCTTGTTCGCCGAGGACGTGGTGCTGTACAGCCCGCTCGGTGATGAGCCAGTCACCGGCCGCGAGGCCGTCGTGGACGTCACACAGACTGTCAACAAACTGGCGGTCGAAGACAGCTACAAGGAGGTCTTCAGCGGCCCGACCCACCACGCCGCACGTTTCCGGCTGCAAGTCGAGGACGCCGCGATCGACGGGGTATACCAGGTCCTGCTCAACGCGGACGGCAAGATCGCCGAGGTGACCATCTGGTGGCGCCCGCTGCCGGCCGGCGTCGAGCTGCAGCGGGTCCTTGCGAAGGTTCTCGGCATGCAGCCCTGGGAGCTGCACACGGACGGGGAGTGATGACGAAGGCCGTGCCCTGCGCCCGCACGGCCCGGTTCCGTACGGTAAGCGTTCACCACGACTTCCTGGCGGCGGAAATCGTGTTGCTCAAGCGGTTGCACGTTCTGGTGTTCGTCGAGCATGGCCCCCCGGGAGCTCTCACCGCGCGCTGAGCCCGCTGAATCCACGGAGTCGACATCGTCGGGCGGGGCGCCGAAAGGGGGTCCCGGATCCCCTGGAACTGCCCAGCGCGGATGGGTGCGGGAACGCGCGTAACTGGTGGCCCTGCTCAGTCACGGTGTCGCCGAGGCCGACGGGTGCTGCGACGAGATCCTGCCGCGCCGCCTCGCCGACGACCCCGTCGGCATCGGTGCCGCGCTCCACCTGCTCGCCTGGCGCGGTGCTCTCAGCGACGGCTGATACTCACGGCAGCACTGTGTTCCGAACCCCGCCTGGCACGCCACGCCCAGGCTGTCGGGACACGTCCCGGCCCCGCATCCGAGGTGCTGTGGATGCGGGGCCGGGATCTCCTCATGCGCCGGCTGCGGCTACTGCCGGCCGGTCCTGCGGCGCTTGGCCCAGATCAGGCCGAGTCCGGCCGCGAGGAGCGCGGCGGCGAGTCCGGCGATGGTGAGCACCTGGGTGCCGGTGGCGGCGAGGCCGCCGCCCCCGCTGCCGTCCGAGGGCGGGGTGGCCGGTGGCGTGAGACCGCCGGCCGGGGTGGAGGGACTCGGCGACGGGGTGTGGTTCGCCGGAGGCGTGCTGCTGTGGTCCGCCGGAGGCGTGGTGGGCCGATGGGTCGGCTCGGACGAACGCGTCGGAGTCGGTGTCGACCCGCCTCCGCCACTGGCGGACGCGCTGCCGCCGCCGAGGAGGGCCAGCGCGGGGTTGTCGGCGCTTTCCGTCTGGCCCTCGGTGGCGATCTTCGTCGTCTTCTCCAGGTTCGGATGCTGGGCCTTGAACTCCACCCGGCTGATGTTCTGCCTGGGCGCCTTGCCGAAGTCGACGCCTCCCATGACGCACATCTTCTGCTGGCCGCCCACCTCGCACGGCAGGGAGTAGTCGCCCTTGGTGAAGGACTTCATGTAGTCGTCCCAGGTCTGCTTGGGCGTCCACGCCCGGTTGGGCGAACGTACGGGCCAGCGGGAGATGTCACCGCTGTTGATGACCGAGTGGTAGTCGCCCGCCTGCTCCGCGTCGCTCTGGCGGACGTACTCGGCGGCCACGCGGGCGCTGTAGACACGGCGCAGGTCGGCGTAGTCGGCGGAGGTGTTCACCTTCTTCTCGACGCTCGGGATGATGTACTGCTTGAGCAGGCCGTTAGCGGTGTCGCGCTGGGCCTCGGTCAGCTTGCAGTCGTTGCCGTTGGGGTCGGGGGTCTCACGGTCGATGTGGTCGACGTTGACCTTCAGCGGTGTGTCGAGGATGTAGAGACCGCCGTCGTCGGCGCGGACCTTGGCCGTCTTCGGGGTGATCCACAGCCGGATGGTGTCGCCGCAGGGGATGTTGGCAGCCCGCATGGCCTCGGCGTACTGCTTGCCCGGGTCCTTGCGGTAGTCGACGTCCTTGGCGTAGTCGTGCTTCATCTGGAGGTCGGCCTGGAGCAGGACCCGGCCGGCGTCGGTCCTGCCGAAGGTCTTGTCCATGATCTTGTCGGGCTGGTCGGGGTTCAGGTTGACCCAGAACTTGTCCGGCGTGAGCGCGAGCCAGGTGAAGAAGGAGTCGGAGATGAGCTGGGCCTTGGCCTTGCCGCCCCAGCCCTTGTCCTCGGTCTCGTCCCGCACCTTGTCCGCGGAGAAGGCGTAGGGCAGTCCCTTGCCCTTGACGGGCTTGCCGACGTAGGCGAGGTCGAGGGTGGAGAAGTCCACACCGCCGGGGCCGCGGACGCCGAAGCGCGCGGGGCCGCTGCCGCCGAGGCGGCGGATGCGTTCGGCCATCTCCTTCGGTGTCTCCGGGGACTGGCCGATGGTGCGTGAGGCCGCCCCGCCGAGACGGTTGTTGCCGTTCGCGGCGAAGTTCGGGTCCGGCCTGGTGGAGCCGGACACGTTCTTGTAGCTGACGGACTTGTACTTGGGGACGTCCGTGGAGAGGTGCTCGTAGGCGCGTACCCGGGGCTGACCGTCGGTCCCCTTGTACTGCTCGGCCATTCTGCCCAGGTACTTGGTGGTCGCCGAGTCCTTGGACTGGCCGTTGACGTAGGAGATGCGGCTGTTCCTGGCCAGTTCGCCGTTCTGGAAGCGCGGGTCCTCCAGGAATCTCCTGTTCGCCAGGTCCTGGCCGGTGTCGCGGCCGGGTCCGGCCTTGAACTCCAGGAACTGTCCGGTCTTGTAGTTCACGGCGTCGAACTTGCGGACGAGCGGCTTCTGGCCGCCCTTGCCATCACTGACCATGATGGTCTTGCCGTTCTTGTCCTTGATGACGATCTCTTCCTGGCACAGCCAGTCCTCGCCGACCAGGCCGAGATCGTTGATGACCTTCGTCTCGAAGGCCGCGCCGCGCTTGTTGTTGTTGTGCGGCATGATGTAGCCGCCCTCGAGCCAGTCCGCGAACGTCTTGTACTTCGGGTTCGCGTTGTTCAAGTAGCTCTTGTAGCGGGCGAAGACACGCTCCTCGCTGTTCTCCGGGTAGGAGGTGTAGGGCTTGTCGAACTTCGCGAGGAATTTCGCGCGCTGCGCCGCCTGCTCGTCGGTGGGGTTCTCGACGTCTCCGGGCAGCGAGAGTCCGTCGAAGCTCTGCCGGGGCGCGTCGTAGGTGTAGGAGTCCCGGTCACTCGGGGAACGGACCTGGAGGCCGCGGTCCCACGGCAGGTTGTTCGTGCCCGGCCGGGTACCGGTGACGCCCGGGAGGCTGTCGCAGCGCTTTCCCTTGGCCGCGTACGCGATGTCATCGTGCAGACCTGGCAGGCCGGTCAACGTCAGAACGCCCGCCGCGGTTAACGCGAGCGCGGCACGCGTCCACACCCGGCGGCGCGACGCCGCTATCACTTGAGTCACGAGGGTTCTCCGAACGGGAGCCCTGCGAATACGGGTTCACGGTCGGCGCCAGGGCCCCCGTGACTGTGGCGCCGAGATCCTCACTCTGCCATCGCGTCGTCTTGCATGTCTGCGTCAACTCCCTCCGCGCACAGGATCGTTACATCCTGGCGTCCGCGAGTGGCGGCACCGCGAACCCCCGTCGGCGCGGGTCGTAGAGTCGCAGTCATGCGCAGCATCGACGACCCCGCCTGGCACCACAACCCGCGCCTGAACGCATGGCTGGAAGCGGCGCGCACCGCCTTCGTTTCCCTGGACTGCGGGACAGGAGGCGACTGGGACTACTCCCCCGCGTCGCTCGATCGCCTCGAACGGCTTCTGCTCTCCCGCTACGACACCTGGGAAGACGTCTATCAGCATCCGGACGACCCCGTCCTGATGGCGGCTGCCTGGTACATGGGCGAGATCGCCGTCCGTCATCACGGTGCCGTCTGGGCATGGGCCCCCGAGGGCCCGCACCCCGGCGAATACTGGCCCGGCTGCCCCCGCCTCACCTACCCGCGCGACCGGCTGACCGCCCCCGAGACCGACGCGCTCGCCACCGACGAGGAAGCGGGCGAAGACCCACTCCCCACCGTCGTCCCCCTCTCCCACGTCGGCTCCCTGTACGCCGAGGGGGAGCACCATCTCTCCACGATGCTGGAGCACTTCACGGCGTTCGAACACTGGCGAGGCGGGGTGTCCGGCTGATTCCTCTGGGGCCGGCACAGCGGGGGCACCGCGTGATGGGGGCCGCGTCCGGACGCCGTGGCGATGGCGCAGCAGCGTGGCCGGGGCGGAGGGGCCACCCCTCCAACGGACTCGTCCACTCACCGCTCGGATGGGCCCGTTTCGCCTTGCGGTCCCCGCCCGGACGCGGGCAGCTCGACGCCCCCCGGCTGATCGCCCGCTATACCGCGGCGCTGGACGGCCGCGACCTGGGCCGGATGGTCCCGAGCCTTCCCCACGTCGGCCCGGCCCCCGCCGGGCCCGCGCGGCCGGCGTCCAGCACGCGCTCGAACGATGCCTCGCTCACCACGACCGACGCCGACAGCGTCGTCCCGGCCGGATGGCTCGCCCACCAGCCGGCCCGCGCGCGGGAAGGCCGGCATGCCGTCATGGGCCCCGTGACCCTTCCCCTTTCCTCACCGTTGGCCGCGCCGCACCTCGCGCTGTACGAGACGACGTGCCCGCCGGCGGGCACGCCCTGGCTCCATCCTCACGTTCACGGCGCCAACCGGGGTTTCGGCGCCGCCGCCTACCTCGCCGAAGCCCAGAACGGTCGAGCCCTCCCCGAGGAGACGCTGCGGTCCCAGTCCGGCGCTGTGCCGCCGACGGCCGGTGCGGTGGTCTTGCCCTTCTGCCGGGGCGAGTCCGTCGACGAGCTGGAGCGGAGCGGTGTTGGGGTCACCTGTCGGCATCGCCTGTCTCTACTGCCTCTCGGTCATCGCCAGGACACGGATCGGCCTGCCACTGCCGAGGCCCTTCGGGTCCCGCGGTGCGGACCAGGTTGCCCGTCCTTTCCCGGTGCTCGTGCACGAGGCGGATCGCGATGGCACCCTCACCGGCCGCCGAGGCCACCCGCTTGACCGAGCCGCTCCTGACGTCGCCGGCGGCGAAGACTCCGGGAAGAGTGGTCTCCAGCAGCAATGGCCCACGGCCGAGCGAGTCCCACCGGGTGGCGTCGGCCGCCGCCTGGGCGTCAGCGCCGGTGAGGACGAAGCCCTTTTCATCCAGGGCCAGCACGCCGCTGAGCCAGTCCGTGCGCGGCCGGGCCCCGATGAACACGAACAGCGCCACGGCCCGCACCTCCCGACGCTCGCCGGTTGCGTTGTCCTCCACGATCAGCGACTCCAGTCGTTCCTCCCCGGAGACGCCCCGGACTTCGGTATGGAGCAGCACGTCGATCTTCGGGTGCCGTTCCACCTGGTCCACGAGGTAGCGCGACATGTCCGCGTTGAGGTCACCGCCCCGGACGAGGAGGTGGACCCTGGACGCGTGGTTGGCGAGGAACAGCGCCGCCTGCCCGGCGGAGTTCCCGCCGCCGACCACGGCGACCGGGTCCGCCTGACAGAGGCTCGCCTCGTGGACGGTCGCCGCGTAGTAGACGCTGGTGCCCTCCAGACGGTCGATGCCGGGCACGTCGAGCCTGCGGTACCGCACACCCGACGCGAGCACCACGGCGCCCGCCCGGGTCTGGGACCCGTCCGTGAAGGTGACGATGTACTCGTCGTCCTGTGGTGTGAGCCCGCTGACCTGGGCCGGCACCATCAGGCGAGCCCCGAACTTGTGGGCCTGGAGCACCGCGCGTTCGATCAGCTCGCCCCCGGAGATGCCCGACGGGAAGCCAAGGTAGTTCTCGATGCGGGACGAGGTACCGGCCTGCCCTCCGGTGGCCACGGCGTCGACGGTGACCGTGGTGAGGCCGTCGGAGGCGCCGTACACGGAGGCGGCGAGTCCCGCGGGCCCCGCACCCACCACCATCACCTCGCACCGCCCGGCCTCCGGCGCCGGGGCCGGCAGCCCGATGAGTCGGGCGAGTTCGGCGTTGCTCGGGTTGCGCAGCACCTGCTCGCCCTTCCAGATGACCACCGGAGTCTCCTCGGGACGGATGGCGAACCGGCGCAGCAGCGCCTCCGCCTCCTTGTCCTTCTCCAGGTCCACCCAGCGGTGGGGCAGGCGGTTACGAGCGGCGAACTCACGCAGCCGCAGCGTGTCCTGTGAATAACATGATCCCAGGATCCTGAAGCCGGCGCCGAGGCCGATGAGCAGATACCTGCGACCCAGGTAAGCGCGGAGGATCAGGTCGCCGAGGACGGGGTCGCGGGCGACAAGAGCGCGTTGCCGCTCCACCGGTACGGCCAGGATCTCGCCCGCCTCGCGCACCACGGCGGTCTCGAACGCCGCCTGGCCCTCAAGCAACCCGAGTTCACCCAGGAACCTGCCGGGTCCGTGCACCGCCACCGTGCGCTCCCCGGGGCCGCCGTGATCTTCGAGGACCTCGACGGTCCCGCTGAGGATCACGAGGAACTCCCGGAACGGCTCGCCCTCGCGGTACAGCACCTCGCCCGCGGTGGTCGTGCGGCGCTCACCGTACGCGGCCAGGTCCTGGAGCTGCTCCGGTGTCAGGCGCGGAAACGCCCCGTATCGGTCCGGTGTCTCGCGGACCGCGCCATGGTCGTGCTCGGCCGTGCTCATCAGACCAGCGCCTCGTGGACGAAGCACCAGCGCCAGTCCTCGCCCGGTTCGAAGGACTGCACGACGGGGTGGTCGGCACTGCCCGCGTGCCGCCTCGCGTGTTTCATGGGCGAGGAGTCGCAGCAGCCGACGTGCCCGCAGGTGAGGCAGAGCCGCAGATGCACCCACGGGGACCCCTCCACGAGGCACTCCTCGCAGCCCCGCGGGGTACGCGGCGTCACCGGACGCACCATCGCCAGGTGCGGGTCGGGAATCGTGACCATGAGGCTTCACCTTCCGTGGAGGGGACCGCTCGACCGCGCTCTCTTCCTGGTCGGCGGTCGGCGTACCCCGAGGAGTCACGGCAGTACGGAGGCAGCGAGTTCGGCAGACCGGATTCGAGGACTCGCTCGTTACTGCCGTCGACCGCGTAGCGGCTCCATCGACGGGCAGCCGGTCACGTAGCCGGGGCGGGAGGGGGCGCAGCGCGGCGTACGACTGTTCTACGGCGCTCCCAGGGCCAGCCGTTGGCCTCCTCGGTGTGTCCTCGGGGAGCCGGTTGGCCTCGTCCACCATTGTATCGAAGGAGGTGAAGCCCGTTTCGGCCGTCGACTATGACGCCGGTGTTCCGTGGGCAGGGCCTACGAGCTGCTCCGCCGGTGGCAGCGCGCGAGCCGGGCCGCGAGATGGGGCGCGGTGGCGCTGCGGCGGGCCCTCGCCACCTTGCCCGGCGGGCCCGCCGCGACCACCCGCCCGCCCGCGTCGCCGCCGCCCGGCCCGAGGTCGACGACCCAGTCGGCGGTGGCGATCGTGTCGAGGTCGTGCTCGACGAGGACGACCGTGTTGCCGGCGTCGACGAGCCGGTGCAGCTGTCGCAGCAGCAGCGCGATGTCCGAGGGGTGCAGCCCCGCCGTCGGCTCGTCGAGCAGGTAGAGCGCGTGCCCGCGGCGGGCTCGCTGCAGTTCGGTGGCCAGTTTGATGCGCTGCGCCTCACCACCGCTGAGTTCCGTCGCAGGCTGGCCCAGCCGCAGATACCCCAGTCCCACCTCGCGCAACGTCTCCAGACTGCGAGAGGCGGCCGGGACGGCGGACAGGAACTCGGCGGCGGCGTCGACGGACAGCGCCAGCACGTCCGCGATGTTCTTGCCGCGATAGGTGACTTCCAGCGTTTCGGCGTTGTACCGGGCGCCCTCGCAGGTCGGGCACGGCGCGTAGGTGCCGGGCAGGAACAGCAACTCCACCGCGACGAACCCTTCGCCCTGGCAGGTCTCGCACCGCCCTTCGGGCACGTTGAAGGAGAACCGACCGGCCGAGTAGCCGCGTGCCCGGGCCTCGTCCGTCGCGGCGTACAGCCTGCGCACCGCGTCGAACAGCCCCGTGTACGTGGCCAGGTTGGACCGGGGAGTCCGGCCGATGGGCCGTTGGTCGACCCGGACCAGCCGGTCGAACGACTCGACCCCCGACGCGTCCTGGACGTCGACCTCCAGCCGCGCCTCGCCGGGCTCGTCGGGTACGAGTCCGAGGTGGCTACGGACGACCTCGGCGAGCACCTGCGTCACCAGCGTCGACTTTCCGGAACCGGACACGCCCGTCACCGCCGTCAGTACGCAGAGCGGTACGTCGACGGAAACGTCGTGCAGATTGTGGCGGGAGACGCCGCTCAGGTGCAGCCAGCCGTGCGGTGTGCGCGGGCGGTGATCGAGCGGCTGGGCGCGCCCGAACAGGTACTGGCTCGTGGCCGACTCCCCGACCCGCTCAAGACCGGCTACCGGGCCGCTGTACAGCACGCGTCCGCCGCCCTCGCCCGCGCCGGGGCCGATGTCGACCACCCAGTCCGCCCGCCGTACGACGTCCATGTCGTGCTCCACGACGAACAGCGAGTTGCCCGCCGCCTTGAGGCGGTCCAGCACGTCCAGCAGCGGTTCCGCGTCAGCCGGGTGCAGGCCCGCGGAGGGTTCGTCGAGGACGTAGACGACGCCGAACAGCCCCGAGCGCAGCTGGGTGGCGATCCGCAGGCGCTGCGCCTCGCCGGGCGACAGGGTCGTCGAGCGGCGCCCGGGGCTGAGATATCCGAGGCCCAGGTCGAGCAGTACGTCGATCCGCGTGACCAGATCGCCGCAGATCCGGACCGCGACCTCGGTCGTCTCCCCGGATCGGGCGGTCGACGTGGTGGCGTCGGCCTCGGACCGCCCCGCGACGGGCCGCAGCAGCGCCACGACCTCGGTGAGCGGCATCGCGTTGATCTCGGCGATGGAACGTCCGGCGAAGGTCACGGCGAGCGCCTCGGGCCGTAGTCCGCTGCCGTGGCACTCGGGGCAGGGCACACTCCTGACGAACCGGAGCGCCCGTTCGCGCGTCTTCTCGCTCTTGGAGTCGGCGAGGACGTGCATGACGTGTTTGCGGGCGCTCCAGAACTTGCCCTGGTAGCCGTAGTCGACGCGGTCCTCCTCCGGCTCGATGTACACGGAGGGCTGCTCGTCCGTGTACAGCAGCCAGTCCCGGTCCTTCTTCCTGAGCCTGCGCCACGGTCGGTCGATGTCGATCCCCAGGCCGTTCACGACACTGCGCAGGTTGGCGCCCTGCCAGGCGCCCGGCCACGCGGCGATCGCCCCCTCGCGGATGCTCAGCGAGGGGTCCGGGACGAGCAGGTCCTCGGCGACGTCGTGCACGACGCCCAGTCCGTGGCACTCCGGGCAGGCGCCGGTCGCGGTGTTGGGTGAGAACGACTCGGCCTCCAGCCGGGCCGCCCGGGGCGGATAGGTGCCGGCGCGGGAGTACAGAATGCGCAGCAGATTGGACAGCGTGGTGATGGTGCCGACCGTCGAGCGAGAGCTGGGCGACCCGCGTCGCTGCTGAAGGGCCACGGCCGGTGGCAGTCCGGTGATTTCCTGCACGTGCGGTGCGCCGACCTGTTGCAACAGCCTTCGGGCGTACGGTGCCACGGACTCGAAGTAGCGCCGCTGGGCCTCCGCGTAGAGCGTGCCGAACGCGAGCGAGGACTTGCCCGAACCGGAGACGCCGGTGAAGGCGACCATCGCGTCCCGGGGAACGTCGACATCGACGTTCCGCAGGTTGTTCTCACTGGCGCCCCGGACATGCACGAAGGGGTCGGTCGCGTCCTTGTCCACTCTTCCTGACTACCTGATCGCGCCGGGAACCGCGCGGCAGGCGCCTTCACTGACTGGCGGGGGCCAGCGTGTCACGCGGCGGCGTTGCCTCGGAGGCATCCTGTGGGCACGTGCGATCGCGGGGAGGGCAGCCGACGTGAAGGAGTCATGCGGGTGTCGTCTCAGGGCGTTACGGTCGTGGCTCTCCTGGCGGATCCGGATGCGCCGACGGAGATCGCGCAGCGCATGGCCCGCGTGCTTCCCGCTCGGCTCGCCGAAAAGTCGGGTCAGGGGCGACGGTTCGACGTGCAGGTGGTCAGTGAGCCCGTCACCGCAGGGACCGAGGACCCGCCCACCTTGATGCGCCGGATCATGGACCGCGGAAGAGCGGAGAATTGGGACATCGTCGTGGCCCTCACCGACCTTCCGCTGCACTCACACGGGCGCAAGCTCGTCGTGAATCTGGATCACGAGCACGGCCTGGCGCTGCTGTCCCTTCCTCCGCTGGGCGGTACGTCGTCAGCGGGCCGCGCGGTTATCTGGCCGAGTCCCTGAGCGCGCCGCGCCTCGTGATCGCCATGGTCGGGTCTGTCGCACTCATGATCGGCTGGCTGATCGTGGACGCGCACCTGTGGCACCGGTCGACAGACGCCTCGCCGGAGGAGAGGAAGAGGACGACCCTCTACAACGCCTCGACGATCGTGACCGTGGGTTCCTGGTTCGTCGCTTCGGTCGCCACGGTGGGCGGCGCGCTGGGATCGGGCTGGGAGAGCGACGAGGCGGTCCGGGCGGCTGCCTTCTCCAAGCGCGAGCAGGAACGCCGCAACGTGCTGCAGGAGGACGAGGGTGAGTAGTCGGTGACCTGAGTCGGAGATGTGTCGTCGTTTCGTGGGCGTCAAGTCCAAAGATTCCGCTGACCCGTTGGTGCGAACACCCCTGCAACATCATCGTCAAGGGCCGTCCTCGCCCCCCTGACCTCGCGTCACAGCGCCGCCCGCTCGGCGGACTCCAGGACTGCGGTCAGAAAGCGACGTACTGTCTCCAACTCGCCCGCCTCGAAACCCTCCGCGGCTGCCACCACCTCGCCGATCACCGGCCCGAAGAAGGTCCACCCGAGTTCCGTGGCCTTCTCCTGCACCTCCAGAAGCACGCGCCGCCGGTCGGCCGTGTCCCTGCTGCGCCGGACCAGTCCGAGTCGCTCCAGCCGGTCCACGAGAGCGGTGGTCCCGGCGGAGTTCAGGCGCAGTTGCTCGCCGAGCCACCCGGGCGTGGCACGGGTACCGACTCGTGCCGCGTCCAGCAAGTGGATCAGCGCGCGCACGTCGGTGGGATGCAGCCCGTTGCGCGCGGCGAACTCTGCCCCGAGCTGGTCGAACTCCACCGTGACCGCGCGCAGCAGGTGAACCAACCGCATCGCCGGGCCCTGATCGTCCATTGCACGCTCCCTCGCACCCCAGTAATGTCTCGCTCATCGAGATTATCGCTCATCGAGAGGGATGCCCGTGTCACTGTCCGGCTTCGACCTTGCCTACGACGAGCTTCGCGCCCGCTGGCCCGAGTCCACCGAGGAGCGCGACGTCGCCACGCCGTACGGGCGCACCCGCGTCCATGTGTACGGCCCGGCGGACGGCACCCCGCTGGTGCTGCTGCCCGGCGGCTCCGCCACCGGCCTGGCATGGTTCGCCAACGCACCAGCTCTCGGCGAGCGATACCGGGTCCACGCGGTCGACCTGCTGGGCGACGCCGGCCGCACCGAACGCCGGGGCACACCACTGAAGAGCGCCGACGACCTCACGGCCTGGCTGGATGCGCTGCTGGACGGGCTCGGACTCGCCCGCGCGCACCTGTGCGGCCACTCGTACGGCGCCTGGCTGGCCGCCAGATACGCAATGCACGCACCGCAGCGGGTCGACCGCCTCGCCCTTGTCGATCCCACCCAGGTCTTCGCGGGGTTCCGCCCCGGCTATCTGCTGCGCGCGCTGCCCCACCTGATCCGCCCGAGCGAGGCCCGCGCCCGCGCCTTCCTGGCCTGGGAGACAGCGGATATCGACCTGGACGAGACCTGGCAGCGCCTCTACGCGCTGGCCACCACCATCCCCGGCCGCAAGCTCGTCGTCGGTGGCCGCCCCCGGACCGCCGACCTCCGCATGCCGGTGCTGGTCCTGCTCGCGGAGCACAGCCGCGCCCACCGCGTCCGCAAGGTCGCCGAGAGGGCCCGCCGGACGCTCTCGCAGGGCGAGGTGGCACTGCTCCCCGGAGCCACCCACCACTCCCTGCCACTCACCGCACCGAAGCAGCTGAACGACCGGCTGCTGGACTTCCTGGCCGTGACCGCCGAGGCAGAGGCGCCGCAGCCGGATGAGCGGGTCGCAGGCAGTTCATATTCGACCGGTCCTCAAAAGGCGACCAACGTGGACACCACGAGCTTGTAGCAGACCTAAGGGATGTCCCGTGCATGGCGTGGTGAACGCCGTCGCCTCTGAGTCGGCAGTCTCGAAGGATCTTCCAGCATGGTCCGGAAAGCGCGGGAAAATTCAGGCAAGTTGAGCACCCGGACAGCAACGCGCGCTTACCTGCTCGGGCTCCTGTCGAGCGCCGAACGCGCATGGCTGCCCGCAGAACCGGATTCAGCCAGCACGGAAGTCCGGACGGGACGCACAGTCAGCGGCTGCGGAGTTCCTCTGCCCAGATGCAGAGCGGGTTTGAAAGTGCCTGGTGAGGATGGTGGTGAGCCCGTTTGTGATCCAGAATGATTGGATGGTCACGCTTGAGACTCCCCGTTTGATCCTGCGTCGCTGGCGCGAGGAAGACGTTGCGCCCATGGCTGCCGTCAATGCCGACCCCGAGGTCATGCGGTGGATCCGTGACGGCAGCGTCCGTGACGAACAGCAGACTCGCTGCGGGGTCCAGGCATGGGAGAGCGAGTGGGAGTCACAGGGCTTCGGCCTGTTCGCCGTGGAGATCCGGTCCACTGGCGAGCTGGCCGGGTTCACCGGCCTTTCGGTGCCCCACTTCTTGCCGGAGGTACTGCCGGCGGTTGAGGTCGGCTGGCGGCTGGGACGTGCCCACTGGGGGCAGGGCTTGGCCACCGAGGCCGCTGCGGCCGCTGTCCGGTTCGGGTTCCAAGAGCGAGGGCTGGAGCGGATCGTCAGCATCACTCAAGTGGGCAACGACGCCTCCGAACGGATCATGACCAAACTGGGGATGCGTCCGGTCCGTGAGACCGTCAACCCCACCGGCGGCCGGCGAGTACGGGTGTTCGAGTTGTCGTCGGACCAGTACGCCGCAACCACTCGTTGATGGCGGCAACGAGGACGGTGGCCTCGTAGCGGACCACGAGTTCGTCTTACCTGGTGGCCACGGCTCGATGTCTCTTGAGGCGATCTGATGCCGCACTCGACCGCGTGCCGGGCCTTGTAGTCCTCTGGGCCGAACTTCGGTGGCCGGCCACCACTGGACGCGCGGCCTGGCTGGGGAGCGATTGCCGGCGGCGGAAGGTTGGTCAGGGCCACGCGACGTCGAGCGGCAGAGCTCGGTGGAAGACGGCCATGGCCAGGCCAGGGCCGTTGTAGTCGTCGACGATCTTCGCATCGAAGCCGAGGCTGCGATGGAAGGCGATTGAGCCGGTGTTCGCGATCGATGTGATCGCCTTCAACTGCTGTGCACCATGGCGTTCCGCTGCTTCAGCGAACGCCTTATACAGACGACGCCCGAGACCGGTGCCACGGACGTCGTCCCGTGTGGCGATCAGATGCACGTACCCGGTGCCGTCCGGGGTGACGAACCCGAAGATGTACCCACGGATTCCGTCCTCGGCACGGGCGACCAGGCAGGTGGAACCGAACTCCTGCACCAGTGCAAGAAGGTGCAGCGACCGGAGATCGCGTTCGCCCCAGTAACGGGGGTGATCAGTCAGGACCCGGTGGAAGTCGGCCACCCCGGCCGGTGCGATGCGTATGTCCATGATGGCGATCATCCCAGGCGCCTTACAAGGGGGAGTCAAGACCGGACGAAGACCCGGCGAGCGGGACGATGCCTTCCTCACCCTCGGATGCGCACTGATCTGTCGGAGACGCCTGAAGTCGTTGGACAGGAGTTCTGAGCTGGTCGTCGGACATGCCACGTTCAGAGGTGAGCCGTCGTGAGACGACAGCGTTTCTACGGGGATTCGGGAGGCACCGGCGTCCTGGGTAGGGTCGCAATTACGAGGAGCACCAGCTCCAGCTGTTGCAACAGATCCTCGTGCTGCGGGCGCTGGGCGTCGGCCTGTCGGAGATCGGGCTGAACTCATGGCCTCGGGCCACGGGGCCGACGCCGAGCCGGTACAGACCGGGATCGACGCCCAGTACCGGGCGCTGACCCAGCTGCGTGCCGTCTCCGCCGAGGAGTACCGGGCCATCGGACACTCCTGCGTGGACAACGACGCCTGGCGGCAGCGTACGAGGCGATCGCCCCGGGGCTGGCCGCGTACCAGCGTGACGGAGCCGTCATCTTGCCACCGCACCTTGCCCTGCCCCCCTCGGCCGTGACTTACGGGACAAGTCTTGGGCGACTGCCAGCGCCCGTCCGTCGCCGAGGTCACTCATGGGGACGACCTGGCTCAGTGAGCGTGTTCTCGTTCCGCCGGCCTGTCTTGGCGAGTGCGCCGGGATGGTTGGCCATGATGATCCCGGCGGCGACGGTGGCGGCTGCTACGAGAGCGGCGAGCGGGACGGCCCATTGACCGGCGAAGGTCGCTGACAGGATCAGGAGTGCGCCGGCCGGGAGGACAAGCTGCTGGGCCGGCCCTTGCTTGAAGCGGTGGGCGTGGATGAGGCACACCGCGATCATGAACAGTGCGGTAGGGCCGGTGACCGCGAGTGCGGCCGCGACGGCGGAGAGGTGGGCGTGACCGGTGATCTGCTCGACGACGATTTCGACACCCGCGCCGATCGCGGCGGCCGATCCGAAGATCACGTAGTGGCCGTAGCCCCACCACCAGGGGCGGCGGATGGTCTGCAGGTATTCGTGCGCGGGGACGGCGAAGTAGGTCCAGAACGCGGCGAAGACGATGACGAGCCCGCCTGCGGCGATCGGCAGCAATTCCGCGAAGTGCGGACGCTCGTCCAGGGCGGCCTGGATGGCGAGAGTGGCGGCAAGGACGCTCTCGCCGAGCACGATGATCGTGAACAGGCCGTACCGTTCCGCGATGTGGTGGGGGTGCCAGGGGGTTGTAGCGTCGCGTTCGGCGATGGCCGGGACGGCCAGGTCGAGGACGACCAGGGGGGCGAAGCCCCACCACCACCACGAGTCCGGCAGCAGCAACAGGACCACCCAGCCGGCCTGCACCAGGACGAGTCCTGCGGCGTAGCGCAGGGCAACGGTGCGGGCAGTGCCTGTCTCGCCGTGGGCGGCGCGCAGCCACTGGCACGTGAGGGCGACGCGCATGATCAGATAGCCGATCACGGCCACGGTGCAGTCGGGTCACCGGCCGACCATTGCTCGGGCCGTGGCTGGGCTGACTCATCTGCGCCTCTTTCGTCGCTCGGCAGGGTGGGGCCGGATCGGTCGGCACGTACCGTCCCGGCCCCCAAGGGCTGACAGCGGCGTGAAGAGTGGGACCACTGGCATGTCCCGCCCGCCGCCCAAGATCGGCAGTGCGGCCGCAACGAGACCACCTGCCCCGCCGCACGCATCACGTGCGGCGGTGGGCGTCAGACGGTGAGGTGCTCGCTGAAGAAGCCGGTCAGCTTGGTCAGGGCGGTGGGCACGTACTCCTCCTTGTCGTAGAGGTCGATGTGGGTGGCGCCGTCGATCCAGAACAGTTCCTTGGGCTCGTTCGCCTTCTCGATCGCCTCGCGGCTGAAGTACGCGGTGTCCGCCGCGGTGCCGGCGATCATCAGCAGGGGGCGCGGCGAGATGAGGTGGATGAGGTCGTAGGAGGAGTACTGGGCGATCTGGTCGACGCTGCGGGCGACGTACCAGTTGGGCGAGTTGGGGTGCTGGGCGCGGGGGGTGCGGTAGTAGTCGCTTCCCTGCTGGTAGAGGGTGGGCCACCCCTCCGCGTCCTGTGCGGTCTCGGGGACGATGTGCTCCAGGCGAGGCTTCTCACCGCGGGCTTCGGCGGTACGGTCCTCGCCGGCCTGGTCCAGCATGGCGCGGACGACGTCCTCGCTCTGGCCGCCGCCGAGGCCCTCGCGGAAGAGGGCGCCCATGTCGGCCGCGCTGACCGTGGCCACGGCCTTGATGCGGTGGTCGGTCTGCGCGGCGTAGGGGACGTAGCCACCCGAGGCGCAGATGCCCAGGGCGCCGATGCGCTCGGGGTCGACCTCGTCGCGCGTGGTCAGGAAGGTGACGGCGCTCTTGATGTCCTCGGCGCGGGCGAAGGGGTTCTCCAGGAAGCGCGGCTCTCCCTCGCTCTCGCCCTGGTACGAGGCGTCGAAGGCCAGAGCGACGAAGCCCTCACCGGCCAGCCGCTCGGCGTACAGACCCGCTGTCTGCTCCTTCACCCCGCCGAAGGGGTGGGACACCACGACAGCCGGGCGCCGGTCGCCGGTGTAGTCATCGGGCAGGTACAGCTGCCCGGCGAGTTCCAGGCCGTTGCTGGGGAACGTGACGTTCGTCTTCATGATGTCTCTCTTCTGTGCAGCGTTATCGCATTGCACCTGTCCGGGGCGGGGCGACGGAACCACCGCTCTCTTTCCCGGCCGTCGGAGAAGAGCTCTCCGCCGGGCGCATATCCAGACTCACACGCCCGTGTGCCTGCGAAAAGCGGAGGATGTCTTCGTAGGAAGAATCCTTCCGTCCCATGCCGACGGACTCGGCTGCGACACTGGTTTCATGAGCGGCAACAATGCGCGACGCAATGAACTGGGCGATTTCCTGAAGGCCAGACGCGCCGAGCTGCGTCCCCACGCGGTCGGGCTGCCCGACGGGGACCGGCCCCGCCGGGTACCGGGTTTGCGCCGGGAGGAGGTCGCACAGCTCGCGTCGATCAGCACCGACTACTACACCCGCCTCGAACAGGGCAGCCTTCCGGCATCCGCCCACGTGCTGGCCGCCGTCGCCCGCGCGCTGCGTCTGGACGAGGATCAGCGGACCTATGTGTACGGCCTGGCCGGGAAGGACGCCGCGCGCCCCCGGCGCCGTACCGCGCAGCGCGTGCGGCCCCAGTGGCAGCTGCTGCTGGACCAGCTCACCGAATCACCGGCCATGGTCCTGGGCCGGTATATGGATATTCTCGCGTGGAATTCCCTGGCGGCCGCGTTGATCACCGATTTCTCGGCAATTCCCGCGTCCCAGCGCAATTACGTCCGTCTCGCCTTCCTCGACCCCGCGGTACGGAATCTCTTCGACGACTGGGAGACCACCGCCCGGACCTGCGTCGCGTTCTTGCGCATGGAAGCCGCCCAGTCATCCACCGACTCCCGTCTGGCCTCCCTGGTCGGCGAACTCTCCGTGCAGGATGAGGACTTCCGACGCTGGTGGGCCTCCCATGACGTGGCCAGCAGGAACAGCGGCACCAAGCTCCTGCACCACCCCGTCGCCGGTGACCTCACCCTGGACTGGGAAATGCTCGCCAGCACCGGCGACCCCGACCAGCAGCTCATGGTCATGACCGCCGCCCAAGGTACCCCCTCCCATCAGGCCCTGAGCTTCCTCACTTCCTGGACGAAGACCACCGACTCCAAGACAGCCCCCACCAACAGGCGCTGACCCGTCACCACGGGACCTCGAACGCTCGGACGTACATGCCTGGGCTCAGCAGCAGAAGCTCGGCTGGACCCTCTGGGTGTCAGGCCGCGAGTGCGATCGCTCCTCGGTGAGGATCTCCGAAACCGCCACCTCGGCTCGATTGATCCACCAGACTTGCTCGTGCTTCCCGACGGAGAGGGGACGGTGAACATGGCGAACAGCGCGCTTCTGGTCATGGATGTCCAACGGGACGTCGTGGCCATCGCTGACGACGGCTCCGGGTATCTGCCGCGTTTGCGCAGTGCGATCGACGGTGCCCGGACTGCCGGTATCCCCGTCATCTACGTGGTGATGACATTGCGGCCGGGCGATCCGGAAGCCAGCCCTCGCAACAAGGTGATGGCAAACGTCGTGCGGGCCGGCCTGTTCACTGAGGGGGCGCCTGGCACCGAAATTCATCAGGACGTTGCGCCCCGGCAGGGCGACGTGGTGGTCACCAAGAGACGAGGCAGCGCGTTCTCGGGCTCCGACCTCGACTTGATACTCAGGGCTCGCGATATCGACACCCTGATTCTCACCGGCATCGCCACCAGCGCTGTCGTCCTGTCCACCCTGTGGCACGCCATCGACCTGGACTTCGGGCTCACCGTCCTGGCGGATGCCTGCCTCGACACCGACCCCGAGGTACACACGATGCTCATCGGGAAACTGTTCCCTCAGTGGGCAGACGTCGTCACCGTCCAGGACTGGCTCGAAGCCATCGCACCGTAATCGGAGCTGGGGCGCCGGTATTTCAGCCGGCCAGGTGAGCATCCTCGATGGTCCGGCAGAACCGGCGGTCTCGCTCGGCCAACTGCGTCCGCGGACCGGCTGAGCGCAGGACGACGTCCAGGACGCGGTCAGGGTCGGCGGCGTAGCAGTTGCTGAACCATGCCATGTTCGCCTCCACCACCGCCCATTGGCCGGCGGCGCCGTGCTCGGGCGCGGTGAGGAGCCCGATGTCCAGTACCACCGCGCTGGGCAGGCCGTCGCCGCACGTGGTCAGGAGACCGTCCGCGAACTCCAGGGCAGCGCCTTCGTACCGGTGCCCGTGCAGCGGCTCGGCGTCGAGACGGCCGAAGGTGGTGTACTGCGAACCCGTACGGACCTCGCCGTCCAGGATGTGCAGGCGGAACTCCGCCGCCCAGGTCACCACGTCGCTGATCAGTACCGGCACGTCCGGTGACGGCTCCGGCCCCGCCGGGAGGTGGCTGCCGTCGGCGTAGACGGCGGCCGGGAAGCTCTTGTCGCTCGGGGGCTTGACGAACGCGGGCCGCGACAGGCTGCGCGCCTCGCCCAGGGTCGCCATGGCGATGTGCCGTCCGGTGTACTCGTGGGGCAACGTGGCCAGCCAGTCGTCGGACGGCTCCAAGAGCGCGACCTCGAGGTCGTCCGCGACGCGTGCCGCGAAGGCGGGGCCGCCGTAGTAGTGGCCGCCCCGCCTCCTCACGGCGGTGCCCGCGAGTACTTCCACATCCATCCCCCGCCGCCGCGCCGACGTCGAGAGCAGCTCGGATGTCGTGGTGTACTGCGGCGCCAACGCCAGAAAACCGTGCTTCGTCACGATCACTGACGATGCCATCTACCCGGCCGGACAGTCCACGGCATTCGTACGGGACGATGACCAGGATGCGCTGATCACACGGTCATACGGCGCGTGATCAGCTCCAGCAGCCGCATGACGGCCGCGTCGGCGTCCGGGCGGCGGACGGCGACCAGGGTGGTCTCCAGGTACGGCGACATCTCCGTGAGGGGGACGAAGGCGACCTCGGAGACGTGGAAGTCGCGGAGGCGCTCGGGCAGGAGACTGACGCACAGCCCGGAGGCGACGTAGCTGAACAGGCCGGTCAGGTCGTCCGAGACGGCGCGGCTGCGAGGGGTGAAACCCGCCTCACGGCAGGCGAGTTGGACCTGATGGGCCAGGGTGGGCAGCGCGGTGGGGTCCGGGAGGACGAAGTCCTCGTCGCGCAGGTCGCCCAGCCCGATCTCCCCCGCGTCCGCCAGCGGATGGCGGCGCGGCACCGCCGCCGCGATGCGCTCCACCGCGAAGTCGAGACTGACGAGATCGGCCGACAGGGGCGCGGGGTCGCGCAGGAAGGCCAGGTCGAGCGTGCCGTTGCGGATCATCTCGGCCAGGGCCGCGGCCGAGTCCTGGTGCAGGTGGACGCGGAGGCCGGGGAGTTCCTCCGCCGCCGCCCGGAGCAGCCCCGGCAGGTAGTGGTGGCTGAGGATGCTCACGTAGCCCACCCGGACATCGCCCTCCAGGCCGGCGGCGACGCGTCTGGCGCGTTCGATGGCCGCGGACTGGGAGTCGAGGAGGCGCTGCGCGTCCACGGCGAAGACCTCGCCCGCCGCGGTCAGCGCCACTCCGCCGGGGCCACGGTCGAACAGGCGCACCCCCAGTCCGCGTTCAAGCCGCTGGATCGACTGGCTGAGTGGCGGCTGGCTCATGCCGAGGCGCTCGGCCGCGTGCCCGAAGTGCCGCTCGTCGGCCACCACCAGAAACTGTTCCAGCAGCCTCTTGGTGAGCTGAATATCCTCAAGCATATCGCTCATGACCACATCATATATTGGACGGACAGGGGTGAAGAGGTGTCCACTGGAACGTGAGCGTCACCGGAACAGCGTGTCGCACCTCCCCCCACACACGGCCCTCTCCCTGGAGGCCCTCATGCGCAAGCAGGACGTCGCCCGGCTCTTCACCACCCCGGTGGACTCCCCCGCCTACGCCCCCACCCGGTACCGCTTCACCGACCGCGAGTACCTCAACATCTACTACCGCACCGACCCCGAGGCGCTGCGCCGGCTGGTGCCCGAGCCGCTGACGGTCACCGACCCGGTCGTCCGCTTCGAGATGATGCGGATGCCCGACACCACCGGTCTCGGCGACTACACCGAGGCCGGCCAGCTCATTGCCGTCGAGCACGAGGGCGAGCGGGGTGAATTCAACCTCGCCATGTACGTGGACAGCGTGCCGGCGATCTCCAGCGGCCGTGAGTACAGCGCGTACCCGAAGAAGGGCGGCTCCCCCAGCCTCTACGTCGACTCCGACACGCTGGTCGGCACGCTCGACTACGGCACCCTGCGCGTGGCGACCGCCACCATGGGCTACAAGCACCACGCGCTGGACCTCGACGAGGCCCGAGCGGAGATCAGTACCCCCAACTTCATGGTCAAGACGGTCCCGAACTACGACGGCACCCCGCGCATCTGCGAGCTGGTCCGCACCCGGATCACCGACGTCACCGTCAAGAGCGCCTCCACCGCCCCGGCCCGGCTCCAGCTGTTCGCCCATGTCATGGCGCCGCTCGCCGACCTGCCGGTGCTGGAGATCGTCCGGGCCAGCCACATCGTCGCCGACCTGACCCTCGCCCCCGTCGAGCCGGTCTTCGACTACCTCGCCGCCTGAGCGCACCTGATCGCACCTGATCGCACCTGATCGAGAAAGCACAGAACCATGACCCCTCCCACCGAGCCCCTCCCGAACTCCTACCGGCGTGCCGCGATCATCGGCGGCGGCGTGATCGGGGTTTCCTGGGCCGGTCTCTTCCTGGCCCACGGCATCGACGTGGTGATCAGCGATCCGCGCGAGGACATCGAGGACCTCGTCCGTACCGGCCTCGCCGAGATCACCCCGGCCCTGGCCGAGCTGGGCCTGCCGACCGGGAACCTCACCGAGGGGCTCTCCTTCGAGGCCGACCTCGCCACCGCCGTGGCGGACGCGGACGTCGTCCAGGAAAACGGCCCCGAGCGCCTGGAGCTCAAGCGGGAGATCTGGCGGACCATCGAGGACGCGGCTCCCGCGCACGCGCTGCTGGCCACCTCGACCTCCGGCATCCCGGCGAGCGCCATCGCCGCCGCGCTGCGGCAGCCCGAGCGTCTCGTCGTCGGGCACCCCTTCAACCCGCCGCACCTGGTGCCGCTGGTGGAGATCGTGCCGGGCGCGAAGACGTCCGCGGAGACGGTCGAGCGGGCCAGGGCGTTCTACGCCGCTGTCGGCAAGAAGCCTCAGGTGCTGCGCAAGGAGATCCCCGGCTTCGTCGCCAACCGTCTCCAGTCCGCGCTGTTCCGCGAGTGTGTGCACCTCGTCGCCGAGGGCGTGGTGACCGAGGCGGAGCTGGACGAGATCGTCACCTCCTCCATCGGGCTGCGCTGGGCGGTCGCCGGCCCGTTCCGCACCTTCCACCTGGGCGGTGGCCCCGGCGGTCTCCCCCACTTCATCGAGCACCTGGGCCGCGCGATGGAGGACACCATGTGGCCGGCCCTGGGCAACCCCACCTTCGACGACGCCACCGTCACCACGCTCATCGGCCAGGCCGACGAGGCTTTCGGCGGGGACTCGGCCGAGGAGCTGGCCGCCGAGCGCGACCGGGCGCAGATCACGCTGATGCGCGCCCTCGGCGAGACGCCCGGCTCCGGCAGCACGCACGCCTGATCCACCGATCACGTACACAAGAGGCGAAGAGACATGGACCTCACCGAGAAGATCAAGAAGGCCATCGTCGCCCCGGCCACCGACGACGCGTTCGACGTCCACGCCGAGACCGAGCAGGTACTCGCGGGCATCGGCCTGACGCCGGGCGACACCGGCGGCGACATCACCTTCGAGGGTGCCGACCCTGTCGTACCCAGCACCCTGCGCCTCGGCGCGGCCTCCGGGATCGCGCTGGTCGCCAAGTCGGCCGCCATCGCCGCCCTGTGGAAGGACCGCACCGGCCGCGGCCAGGACATCCACATGGACCTGCGCAAGGGTCCGCACCGCCTGTGCCCCTTCTACGAGAGGAAGTGGGAGCTTCTCAACGGCTATCCCGGCGGGACCCCGTCGCTGATCAACATGGCCTTCGTCAACAACTTCTACCGCAGTGCGGACGGCCGTTGGATGATGCCGTTCAACATCTACCCCAACATCAAGGTCGCCGCGCAGCGCCTGCTGGGCGTCGGTGACGTGCCCGAGCACGTCGAGACCGCGATCTCGAAGTGGGACGCGCGGGACCTGGAGCGGGCCGGTGCCGAGGCGGGGTGCGTCATGCCGATGGTGCGCACGCCCCAGGAGATCCTGGACGAGGAGCAGTACCGGCAGGTGCTGTCCACGCTGCCGCTGGTGGAGATCACCCGCATCGGCGACAGCGATCCCGAGCCGCTGCCCGCCGATCCCGTCGCCCCGTTCGACGGGGTGCGCGCGCTCGGCATGGGCCACATCATCGCCGGTGCCGGCGCCGGCCGCGCCATGGCCCTGCACGGCGCGGACGTACTCAACCTGTGGCGGCCCACCGAGCTGGAGCACGACGTCACGTACAACTCGACGGGTGTCGGCGTGCGTTCCGCCACGGTGAGTCCGTACACCGAGGAGGGCCTCGCCCTCATCCACCGGCTCCAGTCCGAGGCCGACGTCTTCTACGCCAACCGGCGCCCCGGCTTCCTGGACCGCATCGGTCTGTCCGAGGAGGAGGCCATCGCCCGCCGCCCCGGACTGATCTACGCGACGGTGTCGCTGAACGGGCGTACCGGGCCGTGGAAGGACTACCTCGGCTTCGACCAGACGGCGGGCGCGCTCACCGGCCTGCTGCATCTGGAGGGCGACGGCGACAAGCCCGCGCTGCCTCCCATCACCGTGGTCAACGACTACCTGGTCTCCTGGTTCATGACCGCCGGTATCGCCGAGGCGCTGCGACGTCGTGCCGTGGACGGCGGCAGCTACCGCGTCCATGTCTCGCTGTCCCGCGTGGCCCTGTGGATCCTCTCCATGGGCATCTTCGACCAGGACTACGCGAAGCAGGTCGCGGGCACCGGCGAGCTGCACGCCTACCCGGACCCCGACCTCTTCAGCGCCGAGACCCCCCTCGGCCACTACCAGGGCATCACCGACCAGGTACGGATGTCGGACACCCCCGGCGCCTACCGCCAGATCCTCGTCCCCCGCGGCTCCCAACGCCCGGAATGGCTCCCGGCCGCCTGACGGACCACGCCTGACGGACCGCGCCGCGCCGGGGCGGTCACGGCCACCCGGCGCGGCCTTTGGACGTGGGTCAGTTGACGCCCACCGAGAACCCCGTGACCGCCAACCCCGCTCCGTTCTCCCAGGGTTCGAATCCCGCCTGGACGCTGGTGAGATACCAGTCCGGGGTGGCGGGGCAACCAGAAACCAAACGCTTCCGACCGCGCTGGTGTCCGTGGCCGGTGTCCGTGGAGGACGGGATCAGGCTCCGAGGTGGCCGAGCACCCGACGCATGGCCTCCCGTACGGCCGCACGCGCCTCGGTCGTGTGGTCCAGCGTCTCGAAGCCGTGATGGCAATGCGGAGCGGCGACCACCTCCACCGACGCCCCGCACTCAGCAGCGGCGTCCAGGAAGCGTTCCACCGTCGCGTCGAGGGCCGGGTCCTCCAGTCCGGCGCGCGTGAGGATGACCGGCAGATCGCCGGCACCTCGCACCGCGGCCGCCGGACGGAACCGGTCGCCGTCCGTGCCGTGACCCGGAAGCGGTTCCAGCATCGGGTAGTTGACCGCCAGGCACCGCAGCCACGGCGGCGGCGCGGACAGCCAGGGCGCTGCCAGCGGGCCGCCGCCGGAGAAGAACCAGAGGGCCACCCGGTCACCGTCGACCCGGGGATGCGCCCGGACGAGTTCGACGGCCGCGGACACGTCCTCGGCAGCGCGTGCGAGGTCGCCCGGTGCGTGCAGCCGGTGGTCCAGCGTGACTCCCACGGTGCCCAGTTGTGCGGCGTGCCGGGCGTACGCGGTGAAGAACGGCCAGTCTCGCGGCGTCGGCCGGATACCGGCCGGCAGCGGGCCGCCGTGCACGAACACCACTGCGGGGCAAGCCACTTGGTCGTCCGGCGGATACAGGTCGATGTGCTCCATTCGCTCGCGCGGCCGGTCCGGCACCTCCAGTACGAACGGCCTTAGGTGGCCCGGTACTTGGTCCGGGGACGCCGCGAGGCTCTCCCCCTCGCCGGCCGCCGCCCACCGCAGGGCCTGGGCCAGAAGTTCCGGCTCGGACAGCATCGGCCAGTGCCCGGTGGGCAGTTCGAGGAAGGTGTTGCCCGGCTCGGTGAGCGGGCTCAGACGCGGGTCACCCAGAGAGACCAGCCAGCGCAGCCGGACGATGGTCGAGCCGTCCGCCGTGCACAGGACACCGGTCCTCGGTATGCGGGCAGCCCCCTTGGAGAGTCGTAGCGGCTGGGTGAGGGTGGCGGCGGGCTGCGGCAGGGCCCGCGCGGCCAGGCGGTCGAGTGCGGCGGGGGCGAGCCCGTCGGTGCTGCCCAGCCGGTGCCATTCCTCGCGCGTCGGCGGCGGCACCTCGGTCTCGGCTCTCCCGGGTCGCGGCAGTGCGGGGAGTACGTCGAGGGCGGTGTCACCGTCCTCGGGCAGCCCGGCCGCGTCCAGGTGGACGACCCGTACCACCCGGTCCCGGCGCCGGTCGGCGGCGCCCAGCGCCGGAATCAGCCCGTAACCGTGCCCGACGAGCACCACGCACTCCCCCGCGGCGTCCACCTGCCGGATCACCTCGGCGATGTGCGTCTCCAGGTCGGCCGAGTTCGAGGGGCTGTCGGCATCCTCTCCCGCTGCCGGACTGCCGCCGGAGAGTGTCGCGCAGTGGACGCGCGCCCCCGAGCGCCGCAGCGCGGCCGCCACCCGCTCCCACACCCAGTCACCCGTGTGCGCCTCCGGCACCAGGACGAACGCGGCCTCGGCCCCTGTCAGTTCTGTCATCCCCGTCTCCTCCCGCTGGTTCGGCGCGGCCCGGTCACCGGCCGCGCGCGCCGCTACCGTAGGAACTCCCCCTGGAGGAGGTTCAAGGCGTGACCGGCAGTGCTTCGTCGAGCGGTACAGCGGGCGACGTGTCCTGGAGCATCGGGGAACTCGCCGCGAGGGCGGGCGTCACCGTGAAGACCGTCCGCTTCTACTCCGACCAGGGACTGCTTCCCGAGGCCGGGCGCAGTTCCGGAGGCCACCGCCGCTACGGCCCGGAGGCACTGGGGCGACTGCGGCTGATCCGCTCCCTGCGCACCCTCGACCTGCCGGTACCGGACGTGGGCCGGGCGCTGGAGCGGGACGACGCGCTGGAAGAACTGGTAGCGGGACGCCTGCGGGAACTGCGCCCCCAACTCACCGCGCTGCGCTGGCGGGAAGCGGCGCTCCACCTCCTCACGGACTGCTCGCACGACGAGCGTGCCCGGCGGCTGGACCTCATCGGCGCCATGGGCCTCCCACCCGACACCGATGTCCTCGCACGTTTCTGGCGCCGGTGGCTCTTCCCGGCCCGGCTGCCGGCACCCCTGCTGGCCGGGATCGTCGACACCGCGGTACCCGCACCGCCCCACGACCCCACCCCGGCACAGGTACTGGCCTTCGGACGGCTCCAGGCGATCGTCACGGCGCCATGCCCGCCGGGCCGCGTGGACCGCCCGCCCGCGCCCCGACGCTTCGGCGACGGCTTCCGCCCAGCCGTCCTCTACTCCGGGCTCCGGGAGGCGTACGACCTCGCCGCCCCGGAGCTGCGGGCCCGGCGTGCCCCGGCGGGCGGTGCGGCCCTGGACCGCTTCGTCGCGGCCTGGGCGGAAGCCGGAGCCGCCCGTGACAACGCGGCGTTCCGGCGGCAACTCACCGTTGTCCTCGCCGACGAGCCCCGCCTCGACCACTACTGGGACCTGGTCTCGGAGCTGGCGACCCCGCCCGGCGCCCCACCGGAGCCGACGCCGGGCGCGGCCGAGGCGTGGCTGCGCGAAGCACTCGCCGGCATGACCCGGCAGCACCCCTGACGCCGTACGGCAGTCCGCCCAGCGGCGCGACTATGGGGAGGGTGCGGTCCGGCGGTCCGCGTCGCACTCCCGCTCGGTCAGTGGGCGCCGGTCGCCGGCGCGGCGGGAGCAGAGGACCGTGCGGTCGTAGTGGGCGCCGCCCGTGTTGGCGACGCGGACCAGTGAGATGGCGTAGTTGTCGCGGGTGCCCGGTTCCAGGCCCTGGTCATGGGCGTTGTCGTGGGTGGCGGCGGTGAAGTCGATGCGGCCGGTGGCCAGGTTGTCGATGTTGGTGCGCAGGAGGCCGGACCATGCCTCCGCGCGGCCGCGTGGCCGGCCGTCGCCCGTCGCCGCCCGGTAGAGCACCTCGGTGGCGTCGTGCATCAGCATGGTCTGGCCGTCGTTGAACACGCTGTCCGTCTGCGGGGTGTCCGCGCTCAGGCCGAGTATCTTCTCCTGCTCGGGACCGAGTTTGCGCAGGTTGTTGACGAAGATGGTGCCCTGGTTCTTGGTGCCGGGGGCGGTGAGGACCAGGTGGTAGAGGGTGACGTTGGCGGCGACGCTGCTGCGTTCGGAGTCGAAGCCCGCCTGCGAGAGGTCGTCCCCGGCGAGGAGGGCGATGCGTTTGCCGTTGCAGCCGGGCTCGGAGGTGATGCCGTCCATCAGGGCGTTGATGTCCTCGGTGCGGCCCGCGAAGTAGACGACCCGAGGTACCTCGCCCTCCTGGCAGATCTGGCTGACCTGGCGGCCGAGGACCGGGCGGCCGTTACTCAGTCCGTACTGGGGCAGCCGGTCCACGCGGTAGCCCACCTCGGTGAGCATCCGGCCGCCGTGGTCCATCTGCTCGCGGGTGTAGCGGTCGTGGGTTTCGGGGTTGCGGCCGAGTACCACGGCGCGGCCCGCGGTGCCGTAGCCATGGCTGCCGGGAGCACGCAACTGCTGGGCGATCAGCTTGAGTTGCCGTACCTGCCACTGATCCGTGGCGGCCAGGTTGAAGAAGTTGGGCTTGTCCAGGAGCCAGGTGCCGGAGTTGGTGCCCGAGACGACCGGGAGTTCGGCCTCACGCAGTTTCTCCAGCACCTGATTGGTGTCGGTCATGTCGCGGCCGACACCGACCACGCCCACGACCGTACGGTCCCGGCGCGCCACCTCCACGATCCGCTTCGCCATTTCGACCTGACTTCCCATGTCCGAGCCGCCGTTGGCCACCAGCAGGCGCAGCTTCACCGGCTGGGAGCGGTTGTTGGCATGCTGGGCTATGTAGGCGCCGCGCAACTCCTCCATGCCCTTGACCAGTTGGCCGTTCTTGCCCTCGGCGTCCGGTCCGCTCAGTGGACCCGCGTAGACCAGCGTGACGTGATCGCTGCCGTTGATCGCCTCGTTCTCCTTGTGGATCAGCTCCTGGAGCTGCCGGGCCACGGGGAAGGTGACTCCGCCGGTCGCCACGCCCACGCACTCCGAGCCCTTGCCGCTCAGCGACTCGACGCGGCGGGTGTCCTGGTTGGCGCCGCGGAGGTCACTGGAGCAGTACTCGCTGCGCAGCCGCTGGTCGCGGACGCCGAGGCCGAGCCCGCTCGCGGCGAGGACGAGAGCCAGCGCGGGCAGCGACCACAGCCAGGTCCAGCGGGGGCGTCCGGTGGACAGCCGGGAGCGGCGCACGGTGCTGACGCCGAGGTCGGGGTGGAGCAGCAGCCCCTCCGGCAGCGGCACGCGCAGCACCCACGGCAGGGTGCGGCCCTCCAGGCTGGGCGACTGGCTGACACGGCGGGCCCGGTTCCAGTTCGCGTACCAGGCGGGCAGGCCGGCGCCGGGGCCGGCCAGGTGGTTCGCGGCGGGCTCGGCCGCGTAACTGCGCTCGAGCAGGCCGATGTCCTCGTGCCGCACCGCGGCGACGACGAGCAGAGGGTCGAGTTCGCTGCGGATGCTGCGGATGTCGCTGATGGCGCGCAGGAGTTCGATCAGGCCGTTGTCCGCGGTGGCGTCCGGCAGGACGAGCACCGGCGGAGTGGGGCGCTTGCGCCCGCGGAGGTCCCGCGACCAGGCGCGGTGCGCGTCGCGCAGGTCCTCGCGCAGCGCGTGTACGCGCAGCTGGAGGTGGCGGCGCTGGGCGTCCTCGTCGCCGCTGCCGGCGCGGTGCTCGTCGAGGAGGGCACCGTCCTGGATGTCCCGTGCGACGGCGGCGACCCGCTGGCGCACCGGGCCGGGCGGCCACAGCCGCAGCAGGCGCCAGGTCAGGCCCTCGCCGCGGTCGGCGCGTGGTCCCTGGTTGAGATAGGTGGTGCTGAGGAACCAGCGGACCTCGCGGCGCAGCCCGAGGAACACCGGCGCCCGGCCCGGCAGGATGCTCAGGGCCAGCAGCGCGGCCATCATCACCGCGAGGAACAGCAGCGTGACGTACCAGGGTTTGTCGGTGATCAGTACCGCGACGACCGCGATGAGGAGTGCGGGCACCGTCTTGGAGGCGTCGGTGGCGGCGTCGCGCAGCCGGGCCGTCCACTGGACGCCGCCGGGCCGCCAGCCGGTCCGGTTCAGTCCGTGCAGCAGCTCGTCCGGTTCGGCGTCGGGGCCGAGTTCCCGCACCACGCTCTCGATCGCCAGGAGCAACTCGCTGCGCGGGAATATGTACTGGCCGTACTGGCGCCTGCTGCCACGCCAGGCGTGGGGCTCCACGTACGGCTCGCTCCCGGAGTCGGCCGGTCTACCGCCGAGCGCCTGTACGACCCGCAGGGCGCGCACCATGGGGCTGCCGCCGTCGGTGGGGTCGACGAGCGCGGACTGCCGCACCGAGGCGAACGGCACGCCACGGGCCCGCAGTTCCTGCCGCAGCTCGGCGAGGCTGCCGCGAGCGGCCTCGTCGCCCTCGCGCGAACCGCCCTCCGCGTACAGCACGAATTCCGGCAGCGCCATGGGGCTGCGGCGCCGGAACGCCTGGAAGATCGCGTCCAGCATCTCGATGAGATGCGGGGTGGTCGCGTAGTGCCGTCGGCTGTCTGCGCTGCCCGGGCGGGTCACCAACTCGTGCTCCTCAGGGTCGACTTCGTACTCCGTTCGGACAAGGAGTGCTGTGAAGTCTGCCCAGCCGGTGCGCCGTGCGAGGGAGAGTGGCTCAAATGTGACCAGCTCGCGACGGGACGGGCATCGGAGGACGGAAGCGGCGCCCGGTGTGCGCACCGGGCGCGCCGCCGCGCGAGGAGTGCCTACCGGCTCGAACTCGACAGGTTCTCCCGGACCTTGGCGATGGCGAACCCCCAGCCCTGCTGGACGGTCGTCTTGCCGGGTACGGCGATCTCGTCGGGGTTGGTGAGCACGTCCAGCAGGACGGGTCCCGGTTCGGCGAACGCGCGCTTCACCGCGTCGGACAGCTCCTCGGCGCGGGTGACCCGGATGCCGGTGATGCCGAGGGCCTGGGCGACGGCCGCGAAGTCGGGGTTGTCGAGGACCGTGCCGAACTCCGGCAGTCCGGCCTGCTCCTGTTCCAGCTTGACCATGCCGAGGCGCTGGTTGTCGAAGACGACGAGCTTGACCGGCAGCCGCTCGGTGCGGATGGTCATCAGGTCGCCCAGCAGCATGGACAGGCCGCCGTCGCCGCAGAAGGCGACGACCTGCCGGTTCCGGTCGAGCAGTTGGGCGCCGATCGCCTGCGGCATGGCGTTGGCCATCGAGCCGAGGTTGTAGGAGCCGAGCAGGCGGCGGTCGCCGCGCATCTCCACGAACCGGGAGAGCCACACCGTGGCCATGCCGGTGTCGGAGGTGAAGACGGCGTCCTCGTCCGCGACGGCGTCCACGGCCGCGGCCAGGGCCTCGGGCCGTACGAGGTGGGAGCGGTTGTCGAACTTGGAGCGGACCTTGCCGAGCAGTCCCCGGTCGTGGCCGGGCGAGGCGAGGTCGCGCTGGCCGTCCTGCCACTTGCTGAACTTCTCGCGCGCCGAGTCGAGATGACCTCGGTCCGTACGCGGCTGGACGCGCTCCAGCAGACCACGCAGGGTCGGGCCGACGTCCGCGGCGAGTCCGACGTCCACCGGTACCCGGCGCCCGATGTGCTCGGCGACCCGGTCGATCTGGATCACCTTCTTCCCCTCCGGATACCAGTCGCGGTAGGGGAAGTCGGTGCCGAGCAGGACCAGGGTGTCGGCCTGGTCCATCGCACGGGCGGCGGCCGGGTTGCCGATGAGCCCGGTCTGGCCGACCTGGTAGGGGTTGTCGCCCTCGAAGCCCTCCTTGGCCTTGAGGGTGAGCACGATCGGCGCGGCCAGCCGCTCGGCCAGGGCGAGGACCTCCTCGCGGCAGCCGCGCGCTCCCCTGCCGACGAGGAGCGTGACCTTGCCGCCGTCGTCGATCACCGAGGCGGCCTCGTCGAGCGCGGGGTCGTCGGGCCGGTTGGCGGAGCCGGTCAGCGACAGCCGGACGGGCCGGTCGTCGGGCAGCTCCTGGTCGCCGACGTCGCCGGGCACGGTGAGCACGGCGACACCGCGTCGGCCGACGGCGGTGCGCACCGCGACCTCCAGCAGCGCGGGAAGCTGCGCGGGCGAGGTGACGGTGGCGCGGAAGACGGCGACGTCCTTGAAGAGAAGGTCGTTGTCGACCTCCTGGAAGCAGTCGGTGCCGATCTCCGCCTGCGGGACCTGCCCCGCGATGGCCAGGACCGGCGTGCCGCTCTTCGCGGCGTCGTAGAGACCGTTCAGCAGGTGGACCGAGCCGGGACCGACCGTGCCCATGCAGACCCCGAGCGTGTCGGTCAGCTGGGACTGGGCACCGGCCGCGAACGCCGCCACCTCCTCGTGGCGGCAGCCCACCCAGGACACGGCCTCGGAGGCGCGGATGGCGTCGGTGAACGGGTTGAGCGCGTCGCCGACGACGCCGAACACCTGGCGTACGCCGAGTTCCTCCAGCGTGTCGACGACAAGACGGGCGACGGTGCGGGCCATGGGGATCGTCCTCTCCGCGGGCCCTCACGGCCCGCTGGTGTCCGTACGGCGGGCGGTGTGCCGCCGTACAGGTACGGGTGCCTGCGGTTCAGCCGGCGAAACGGTCGGGGTCGGCGGCTTTCCAGTCGGCCGCCCAGGCGGCCGGGGGCCGGCAGATCAGCTCGCCGGGGGCCAGCCAGTCGTAGAGCCCGGCGTAGGAGCGGAAGTCGCCGGTGGGGGTGTCGCGGCGGCGCAGCATCTCCGGGCGCAGATCCTTCGGGTCGGTCACACCCATCGCGGCCATGATCTGCTGGGCGCTGCGGACGGTCGCCTCCTGGTAGCGGCGGACCCGGTCGGACTTGTCGGGGACGTCGAGGGCCCGGGCGCGGCGCGGGTCCTGGGTGGTGACGCCGGTGGGGCAGCGGTTGGTGTGGCAGCGCTGGGCCTGGATGCAGCCGACGGCGAACATCATGCTGCGGGCGGCGTTGGTGTAGTCGGCGCCCATGAGCAGCCGCTTGACGAGGTCCGCGCCGGTGGCGACCTTGCCGCTCGCGCCGACCCGGATATGGTCGCGCAGTCCGGCGCCGGTCAGCGCGTTGTGGACGGTGATCAGCCCCTCCGTGAGGGGCATCCCGAGGTGGTCGGCGAACTCCAGCGGCGCGGCGCCCGTACCGCCCTCCGCACCGTCGACCACGATGAAGTCGGGGGTGACGCCCTCGGCCAGCATCGCCTTGCATACGGCGAGGAACTGGGTGCGCGAGCCGGGACAGAGCTTGAACTCGACCGGCTTGCCACCTGCCAGTTCCCGCATCCTGGCCAGGAAGCCGACCAGCTCGCGCGGGGTGTGGAACTCCCGGTGGTACGGCGGTGAGATCACCGTCTCCCCCTGCGGGACGCCGCGCACCTCGGCTATCTCGGCGTTGACCTTGCTGCCGGGGAGGACACCGCCGATGCCGGGCTTGGCGCCCTGGGACAGCTTGAGCGAGACGCACCTGACCGAGGGGTGGGCCGCCTTCTCGGCGAACTGCTCGGCGTCGAAGCCGCCGTCCTTGGTACGGCAGCCGAAGTAGCCCGTGCCGATCTCCCACACGAGGTCGCCGCCGGGGCGCAGGTGGTACTCCGAAAGACCGCCCTCGCCGGTGTCCTGGGCGAAACCGCCGCGCGCGGCACCGGTGTTGAGGGCGAGGACCGCGTTGGCGGAGAGGGAGCCGAAGCTCATGGCGGAGACGTTGAGCAGTGCCATGTCGTAGGGCTGGGCGCAGTCGGGGCCGCCGATCCTGACCCTGGGCGGCGTGTCCGGGGTGTCGACGGGGGCCATCGACGGGACCAGGAACTCGTAGCCCTGCTGGTACATGTCGCGTTCGCTGCCGAAGGGCTCCTCGGCGTCGATGCCCTTCGCCCGCTCGTACACGATGTCGCGGGTGTCGCGGTCGTAGGGGCGGCCGTCGAAGCTGCGCTCGACGAAGTACTGCTGGAGCTCCGGGCGGATCGCTTCGAGGAGATAGCGGGCATGGCCGATCACGGGGTAGTTCCGCAGCACCGTGTGGCGGCGCTGGAGCAGGTCGTAGGTGCCCAGCAGGCCCACGGCGGCGAGGACGCCCGCGGCGAACCACCACCACGGCGACACGAGAACAGCGGCGGACGCCGCGGCCGCGGCACCGATCAGAAGGAGACCCACGGCCCCGAAACGCACCATGCCCTCCCCGATAACCCCTGTCGCGGCTCTCATGCCGCCGTTGGGTAAGGAACGCATGTGAGTTCGAGGCGTGGGTCCCGCCGCCGCTTCCCGGCCGCGCCGAGCGGACGGTCGGCCGCTCGGCGCGGAGGCTTCAGCGTCTGCGGCCGCGGGTCTTCCAGCCGGCGCCTATGCCCGCGACGTGCAGCGCCAGCAGTGCGAGCCCGATCAGCATGACGTTGGTCGAGCTGAAGGTGTCGTTGGTGGAGATGTCCGCCGCGTTGATCAGGAAGGCGATGAAGAACAGGACCGCCGAGATGATGGCCAGCACGATGTGCTCCCCTTCGGATGAGTGAGGTCTTCCGGAACACAGTCCGGATGCCCGGGAAGGGGTGCGTCAGTCACCTCGGACGCCCGTCGAAGGGCTTGTGCCGTCAGTGCTGCGGCAGCAGCATGGCGTCGCCGCGCTCCTTGGCGGCGGCGTACCGCTTGGCGACGTCCTGCCAGTTGACGACCTGCCACATGGCCTCGATGAAGTCCACCTTCTGGTTCTTGTACTGCAGGTAGAAGGCATGCTCCCAGGCGTCGAAGACCAGGACCGGCGTCGATCCCTGACCGACGTTGCCCTGGTGGTCGTAGATCTGCTCGACGATCAGGCGGCCGCTGAGCGGCTCGTAGGCGAGGACGCCCCAGCCGGAACCCTGCGTCGTCGCGGACGCCTTGGTGAGCTGGGTCTTGAAGTTCTGGAACGAGCCGAAGGACTCGGTGATCGCGTCCGCGAGTTCACCGACGCCGTCCTTGCCGAGCGGCTCGCCGCCGCCCTGGCCCGTCATGTTGTGCCAGTAGATCGAGTGCAGGATGTGGCCCGACAGATGGAAGGCCAGGTTCTTCTCCAGGCCGTTGATCGAGCCCCAGGACTCCTTGTCCCGCGCCTCCGCCAGCTGCTCCAGAGTGTCGTTCGCGCCCTTGACGTACGCGGCGTGGTGCTTGTCGTGATGCAGCTCGATGATCTCGGGGCTGATCACCGGGGCGAGCGCCGCATAGTCGTACGGGAGCTCAGGGAGCGTGTACACCGCCATGGTCAACGTCCTCCGACATAATTGCGAGTGATGTGCAGTTGCACGCTATCAGCGACAAGGTGCCCCGCTGATCCGGCATCAGCCCTAGGACTTGTATGCTCACCGCCATGTCCGTGGCTGCCTCCGACCGCATCCGGACGCCGGGCGGAGACGACCTCTTGAGTCACCAGCCGGACAAGAGCAGCGAGAAGGGCAGCACGGTGAGTCCCCACGCCTACGAGAAGGACGGGGCGGCCATCTACCGCCGGTCCTTCGCCACCATCCGCGCGGAAGCGGACCTCACGGGTCTTCCGGACGACATCGGCCAGGTCGCGGTCCGCATGATCCACGCCTGCGGAATGACCGACCTCGTGCGGGACTTGGCGTACACGCCTCAGGTGGTGGCCCGCGCCCGCGAGGCCCTGCGCGCCGGTGCGCCGATCCTGTGCGATGTGCGGATGGTGGCCAGCGGTGTGACACGCAAGCGGCTGCCGGCCGACAACGAGGTGCTCTGCACCCTGTCGGACCCGGCCGTTCCGGAGCTGGCCGCGAAGCTCGGCACCACGCGCAGCGCCGCCGCGGTGGAGCTGTGGCGCGACCGGCTCGAAGGCGCGGTCGTCGCCGTCGGCAACGCGCCCACCGCTCTCTTCCGGCTGCTGGAGATGATCGAGGAGGGCGCTCCCCGCCCCGCCGCCGTCATCGGTGTCCCCGTCGGCTTCGTGGGCGCCGCCGAGTCGAAGGACGCCCTGGCCGGGCATCCGGCGGGACTGGAGCACCTGATCGTCCGCGGCCGGCGCGGAGGCAGCGCCATGGCCGCCGCCGCGCTCAACGCGATCGCCAGCGAGGAGGAGTGAGCAGCGGGCACGGACAGCGAAGGGCGGGAGACGCGCGCGGCGTCTCCCGCCCTCGGTGTTCCCGTACCGTTCGCAGGCCGGTCAGCGTTCGGGGGTGCCGTCGCCTCCGGTCGCGCCGTGGCTCCCGGCCGTGCCCTCGCTCCCGTAGGAACGGCGGATGGCGTCGGCGGCCTTGTCGGTCTGGGAGTCGTACTTGTTGCCCGTACGCTCGTCGATCAGTCGTTCGACGCTCTCCACGCCCTTGTCGGCCTGGTCAGGGTGGCCCTTGGCCAGGTCCTTGGCCTTGTTCGCCAGATCCCCGAACTTGCTCATGGGAAGCCTCCTGCGTTCAGTGCGTACGTCGTTCCCGGCTACGCCTACCCGCCGATTACCCCCTGAATCAGGGCGCTTTGAACAGCGTGGGGAAGCGGGGCGCGAGCCAGGGTTTGCGGCCCCAGGCGAGCACGCCTCCGCGTGCCATGGCCTGCCACGGGCCGAGGCGTCCCAGCGCGATGAGGAGGAAGGTCACCGGCTCGGTGAGGACGGTGCAGTCCGCGCGCTCCGGCGGGCCGGGGAGCACCTCGACCGTGCCGTCGGTGAAGGTGACGCCGAATGACTCACCGCCCCGGACGCGCAGGGTGTAACGGGCCGTCAGCGTGGAGGGCGCGACGGCGACGCGCGGCATCGCCGCCTTCAGGAACGGCAGGCACAACCGCACCCGCGTCGGGTCGATCATGTGCGGACGGCCCACCCCGCGTGCGAGGTCCCAGCCGTGGCCCAGCATGTGGGTCAGCAGGTACGAGGCGAGCACGTCCTTGCCCATGGGGCCCAGCGGGGTCAGCAGCGTCCGGTCCGGCTCGGCTCGGTCCACCGCGTCCAGGAACGCTTCGGCCTGCTCCACGATCATCGCGGCCAGCGGTTCCGCCGCGCGCTCGGGGAACTCCGTGAGGCTCCGCGCGTTGGCCGCCGCGAGGCTCTGCGGTGTGCCGTCGCCGTAGGGGCGTTCCTGTCCGGCCGCGAGTTCGGCCATCAGCCCGTTGGCCAGGGCCAGATGGGCGGCCGTCTCACCGACGGTCCACTCCAGCCCGGGTACGGGAGCGGTCGTGTCCGTCGCGCCGTCCAGGAGCGCGGCGATGGCCTCGGCGGTCTCCCGTATCGCCCGGCCGAGCCCCTCGGGCAGGGAATCCCTGGTGCCGGTCTCCGTTCCCCGCTCCACGCCGCTCGCTCTCCTCATGTCCGCGTGATCATGTACTCGTCGCGCGGTACGAAACCAGACCGGCCTGCTCAGGACAAGAGGCGTGGCGTTGGCAGGAGCCGTGGGACCGGCCCTCGCTCCTGGGCCGGTCCCGCCGATCGCCGGCTCAGCACCTTCCGGGAATCCTGCCGAACAGACCCCGCCTCGCCCTGACTTGGCGTGTGGCGGCGATCCGGCGCAGGACGTCGTCACGCGACGCCGGGTGGGGAGTCGAGGGCGGCGTGCACGGTGACCCCCGCGTCGAGCAGGGCCTGCACGATCCAGCCCGCGACGTAGCCCGTGGCACCGGTGACCAGCACCGGGGCGCTCGTGTCGACGGGCAGGTCACCGAGATCGACGTGGGTGTCCATGGGGTGCTCCCTCGCGCTACTCGTTCACCAGGAGGATCTTGCCGACGTGGCCGCCCACCTCCATCAGCCGGTGTGCCTCGGCGGCCTCGGACATGGGCAGGCGCTGGTCGATCACGAGGCGTACGGCGCCGCTCTCGATCATCGGCCAGACCGCGTCCTGTACCTGGGCGATGATCTCGGCCTTCTGCTCCTTCGACCGCGTGCGAAGGGTCGTGCCGTGCACGGACAGGCGCTTGAAGACCAGCTCCGCCAGGTTGAGGTTGGCCTCCAGGCCGTCCTGGAGGCCGATGAGCACCAGGCGTCCGTCGGGGGCGAGGGAGCGCACGTTGCGCTCGAGGTAGCTGCCACCGACGACGTCCAGGATCACGTCGTAGGGGCCGTGTTCGGCGAAGTCCTCGGTGCGGTAGTCGATCGTGACGTCGGCGCCCAGCTCCCGTGCGCGGGCGGCCTTCTCGGGGCCGCCTGCCGTGGTGACGACCCGGGCTCCCAGCGCCTTGGCGATCTGGATGGCGAAGGTGCCGACGCCGCCGGCGCCGCCGTGCACAAGGAGGGTCTCGCCCTTCTCGAGGTGGGCGGTCATGACGATGTTGGACCAGACGGTGGCCACCGCTTCGGGCAGACCGGCCGCCTCGACCAGGCCGATGCCCTCGGGCACAGGGAGCAGCTGCCCCTCCGGGACGGCGACCTTCTGCGCGTAGCCGCCTCCCGTGAGCAGCGCGCACACCTCGTCGCCCACCTGCCGGCCGGTCACGCCCTCACCGAGGGCGCTGATACGGCCCGAGACCTCGAGACCGGGGTACGGCGAGGTGCCCGGCTGGAGGGGGTACAGACCGTAACGCTGCATGACGTCCGCCCGGTTGAGGGCGCTGGCGACGACGTCGACGACGACTTCACCGGCGGCGGGCGTCGGGTCCTCGACGTCCACCCACTCCAGGACCTCGGGACCGCCGGGCTCCTTGATCGACACTGCCTTCATGACGCTCCGCTCAGAGAAGTGCGGGCTCTCCCGCCCGCATGTTTACAGCACACACATTAGGCATCGAGTGTGTGCACTGTCAACATGGCCCGGCGTAGTGCAGCTCCTACCGCGCCGCCGACGCGCTGAACAGCGCCTGCACCGCCGCGCGGACCTGGGCGTCCACCACCTCCGGCGTCGAGGAGTCGAGCTTGCCGTCCAGGTGCAGGAAGGCCAGGCCGTGGACGAGTGCCCACACCGTGGTGGACAACGCGTCCGGGTCGACGCCGGGGAAGACGGCGTGCACGATGCCGCGGACGTACTCGGAGATGGCAGCGGTCGCCGCGACCCGCTCCTCGCTGTTCGGATCGCACGGCTCGGCGAACATCACCCGGAACATCGCGGGCCGGTCGAGCGCGAACCGCACGTACGCGACGGCGACCGAGGCGAGCTCGTCCGGGGTCCGGGGCTCGGGGTGGGCGGCGCCCAGGTATTCGGCGAGTTCGCGATACCCCTCGGCGGCGACCGCGGAGACCAGGGCGTCGCGGTCCGCGTAGTGGCGGTAGGGGGCCGTGGCCGACACGCCCGCCCGCCGCGCCACCGCGCGCAGCGACAGCCCGGCACTGCCGTCCTCCTCCAGCAACTCCCGCGCGGCACGCAGGCAGGCCGCGCGCAGATCGCCGTGGTGATACGAGCTGCTCGCTTGCGGCATAGGTCACACTCCTTGAAGTTTACGGCGCTTACATTTCTGGCTTAATGTGAACGCTGTACACATTGTAAGCGATGGAGATCGAGAGGGGAAAGCAGGATGACCAGCGAACTGTTCTCGCCGTTGTCCCTGCGCTCCGGGCAGGTACTGCGCAACCGGATCGCCAAGGCGGCCATGGAGGAGAACATGGCCGCAGACGGCCAATTGCCCGGAGCCGAGTTGTCCGGCCTGTACCGGCGCTGGGCCGAGGGCGGTGCCGGACTGCTGATCACGGGCAACGTCATGGTCCACGCCGAGGCGCTGACCGGTCCGGCCGGTGTCGTCCTCGACGAGGCCGCGCCGCTGGAGCCGTTCGCCGAGTGGGCGAAGGCCGGCAAGGCGGGAGGCGGGGCGATCTGGATGCAGATCAACCACCCCGGCCGCCAGATCGGCTCCGACATGCCCGGCGTCGTCTGGGGCCCCTCCGCGGTCGGCGTCGACCTGGGCAAGCACAGCAGCCGCTTCGGCCGCCCGGTCGCCATGACCGCCCAGCAGATCGAGGAGACGGTCACCCGGTACGCGGTGACCGCCCAGCGCGCGGAGCGGGCGGGCTTCGACGGGGTCGAGGTGCACGCGGCGCACGGCTATCTGCTCTCGCAGTTCCTCTCCCCCCTGGTCAACAAGCGCACCGACCAGTGGGGCGGATCGCTGGAGAACCGGGCCCGGATGCTGCTGGACGTGGTCCGCGCCGTACGGGTCGCCGTCTCGCCCTCCTTCGCGGTCGCGGTCAAGCTCAACTCCGCCGACTTCCAGCGCGGTGGCTTCGACGCGAACGACGCGCGCCAGGTGATCGAGATGCTCGCGCCGCTCGGGGTCGACCTGGTCGAGCTGTCCGGCGGCAGCTACGAGAGCCCGGCGATGTCCGGCCGGGCGGCCGACGCGCGCACTCAGGCCCGCGAGGCGTACTTCCTCGACCTGGCGAAGGACCTGGTCGGGTCCAGCCCGCTGCCGCTGATGCTGACCGGTGGCATCACCCGGCGCGAGACCGCCGAGCGCGTCCTCGACAGCGGCGTGGCGGTCATCGGGATGGGCACCGCCCTCGCGGTCACCCCGGATCTGCCGGAGCGCTGGCGCTCCGGTGGCGAGGCCGAGCGGCAGCTCCGGCCGGTGACCTGGTCGGACAAGGCGCTCGCCTCGGCGGCGAGCATGGCGCAGGTCCGCCACCAGATGCGCCGGATAGCCCGCGGCAGCCGCCCCACGCCCGGCACCCACCCGGCGGTCGCCCTCCTGGCCGAGCGCGGCAAGCAGCGCAGGGCGCTGCGCCGCTATCGCGCGTGGCTGGGCACGACGAGGGGCGCCGCGTAACACGGCGCGGAAGGGGCGCCCCGGGTACTCGGGTACCTGGGGCGCCTCTTCGGTTGCCCGTCTCCCGCAACGCGGGCGGCGCGGCTCCGTCGGGAGCCGCGCCGCCTGTTTTCGGGTGTCTCAGCGGGAACCGACCGCCTTGAGCACCTTCAGCGCGCCGGTCAGCAGGGCCGCCCAGGTCTCGGGCGGGATGCTCTTCGGCGGGGTGAACCCCTGGACGCGCTGGTGGGCGACGTTCTGGGCCTCGGTGTACTTGAGGATGCCCTCGGCTCCGTGGCGGCGGCCGAGCCCGGAGTCGCCCATGCCGCCCATCGGCGCGTCGACACTGCCCCACGCGGCGGCGAACGCCTCGTTGACGTTGACGGTGCCCGCGTGCAGCCGGGCCGCCACGGCACGGCCCCGCGAGGAACTGCGGGACCAGACGCTGGCGTTGAGGCCGTACGGCGTGGCGTTGGCCCGCGCGACCGCCTCGTCGTCGTCGCGTACGGGGTAGATCGAGACCACGGGGCCGAACGTCTCGTGCTCGCACAGCGTCATGTCCGGGGTGACGTCGGCGAGGATCGTCGGCTCGTAGAACAGCGGTCCGAGATCCGGACGCGCCTTGCCGCCCGCGAGGACCCGCGCCCCCTTGGCCACGGCGTCGTCGACGTGCTCGGTGACGGTCTTCAGCTGGGCCTCGGTGGTGAGGCTGCCGACGTCCACGCTGAAGTCGTACGCGGCGCCCACCACGAGGTTCCTGGCCCGCGCGACGAACGCGGCCACGAACGCGTCGTGGACCGACTCGGCCACGTACAGCCGCTCGATGGAGACGCAGAGCTGGCCCGCCGAGGGGAAGCACGCGGCGACGGCGCCGTCCGCGGCCTTCTCGATGTCGGCGTCGTCCAGGACCAGCATGGCGTTCTTGCCGCCGAGTTCGAGGGAGGCGCCGATGAGCCGCTCCCCCGCGTCCCGCGCGATCTTCCGGCCGCTGGCGGTGGAGCCGGTGAACATCATGTAGTCGGCGCCCGCCATCAGCGCGCCGCCGATGGAACTGCCCCGCCCGATCACCATCTGCCAGACACCGGAGGGCAGTCCGGCCTCCCGCATCAGCTCCAGCGACCACAGCGCGGTGAGCGCGGTCTGGGTGTCCGGCTTCTGGACGACGGCGTTGCCCGCCATCAGCGCCGCGATCGCGTCGCTTGCGGCCATGCTCAGCGGGTAGTTCCAGGGCGAGATGACCGACACCACGCCCTTGGGGTGCCGCAGTTCGGTGGTGTGGGTGAGCAGCGGGATCGCGCCCCGGCGCCGCTTGGGCGCGAGGTACCGGGCGCCGTTGCGGGCGTAGTACCGGGACACGATGGCGATGTCCACGACTTCGAGGAACGCGTCCCGGCGGGTCTTGCCGTTCTCGGCCTGCATCAGGTCCAGCGCCTCTTCCTGGCGGGCGAGGACCAGGTCGTGGAAGCGCAGCAGGATCTTCTTCCGCTCGCTCAGCGGCGTGGCGGCCCAGCCCCGCTGAGCGACGCGGGCCCGGGCGAAGGCGTCCTCGACGTCGGCGGGCGTGGAGACCGGGAGGTCGGCCAGGGGTACGCCGGTGTAGGGGGCGTTGGTGGTCACGCGCGCCGCGCCGGGCGACGCGCTGACCAGGGTGGCGAGCCGCTCGGTCCGGGCAGGCGTCAGGGACGCTGGCAGTCCGGAGGAGCGGGTGGCGGGGGTGGCGTGGTCGACGGCCATGGCGGTGCTCCTCTCCTACCGGCTGCGGACCGAGGTCGGGACCGGCATGTGCAGGGCGAGCTGGCCCTCGGTCACGACGTCGAACTGGACGGGCCGGATCGGCTTGAGGGAGCGCAGGTCGTCGGCCATCCGGCCCTGTCCGACCTCGAGTTCGACATCACGCGGGACGAGCGCGGTGCCGGACGCCAGCACGTTGGTCTGGCTCAGGGTGGAGTGCCACGCGTCGCCGATCGTGGTGTACGAGGTGAGGGACGCGACGCGCTTGCCGCTCGGGTAGACGGTCTGGGCCGGGGTGAGCGCCGAGAGCGCGAGGTCCGTGCCACCGGAGTCGTTGGCCACGCGCGCGGTGGTGCGCCGCGCGTCGATGTCGACCTCCAGCCCGGTCACCCACTTGGGGAAGCCATAGCCGTCGTGGCCGCGCACCTGGGCGATCTCCGTGCTCACCGGCAGGGAGAGCACGTAGGTGTCGAGGTGCTCGTTCTTGAGGGCGGCGACGAGGTCGAAGAGGCCGAGCCTGCCGTGCCGGGCGGGCTTCACCGCGATGCCGATGGCGGCCTCGGTGTAGAAGTCGATGTCACACACGTCGTACCGGAAGAACATCGCCGAGATTAGGCCGAGTCCGGGCGCGACCTCCAGCGGGGCCAGCTCGCGGGGCAGCCGGGAGCGGATGGCACGGGTGGGCGCGAGCATCGTGAGCCGGGCGGTGGAGATGCGGTAGTAGAAGTTCGGGGTCAGCGTGGGGCCGATCGGGGAGTCGACCCGGGTCTTCGGCAGCTTGCGGAAGAATTCCACGCCGCTGACGCGGGGATCGCGGGCGATCTCGTCGAGGTCGGTCTCCATCCGGTACCGGTCGTACAGACCGCCCTTGGGGACCGGGACCGTACGGCCGCCGAGGTCGACCTTGACTGTTCCCTGCTGCGTTTCCTGCGGGGACGAGGACATGACGCGGCTCCTGAGTCGCATGTTGACGGTGATTACATCAGCGTAGCCACCAATGTAAGCACCGTCAACACATAGCCGCGCGGGCTGCCTCAGTCGTCCTGGTGCAGCGCCGATCCCAGGAAGTCGATGGCGATCTTGCGGGCGATGTTGGCCGCCCGGGTATCGCGCAGGCTGTCCAGGAGCAGGAAGTCGTGGACCATGCCCGCGACCCGGACCGAGGTGACGTCGTTGCCCGCCTCGCGGAGCTTGTTGGCGTACTCCTCGCCCTCGTCGCGCAGCACGTCCGCCTCGTCGGTGATGACCAGCGTGGGCGGCAGGCCCTTCAGCTCCTCCAGCGACGCCTGGAGCGGGGCGGCGTACTTCTCGGTGCGCTGGGACGGGTCGGAGGTGTAGGCGTCCCAGAACCACTTCATGGCGTCGCGGGTGAGGTAGTAGCCCTCGGCGAACTGGTGGTAGGACGGCGTGTCGAAGCCGGCGTCGGTCACCGGGTAGAGAAGGCACTGGGCCTTGAGGTCGATGCCGCCGCGGTCCTTGTTCATCAGCGCGAACACCGCCGACATGCAGCCGCCGACGGACTCGCCGGTGACGGCGATGCTCGAGGTGTCGAGGCCGTGCTCCGCGCCGTGCTCGAGGACCCACTGGCCCACGGCGTAGTTCTGCTCCACCTGGGTGGGGTACTTCGCCTCGGGCGCGCGGTCGTAGACCGGGAAGACGCCCGCCGCGCCCGCGCCGACGGTGAGTTCACGGAAGAGGCGGTCATGGGTCTTGTCGTCGCCGAAGACCCAGCCCGCGCCGTGGATGTAGATCAGCACGGGCAGCGGGCCGGTAACGCCCTTGGGGCGGATGATGCGGGTGCGGACCGTGCCCCACTCGCCGGCGTCCACGTCGACCCACTCCTCGTCGACCTCGGGACGCGGCACGCTGGTGTCGCTCTGCAGGTCGGCGAGGATGGCCCGGCCCTGCTCCGGGGGGACCTCGTAGATCCGGGGGTGCGGATCGGTCGCCTCGGCCAGCTCCTTGGCGGCGGGTTCGAGGTACGGGGTGACGGGCGGCGGGATTTCGGTCATGGCCACTCCTTGGGCTGTTCCGTGGGCTGGGCACGCGAGTGCCTCGTCGCGCGGCGCGTCCGGCCGCTGACGGTGACGGCTACCCCGAGTCGGAGATCACCCACGCGTGCGTCCGCGCCGGAGGTCCCCTCGTCCATGCTTGGGGGCCCGGCCATGGCGCGCAACCGGCCACCACGGGCCCCGCCCGGCTCAGGCGTGCGGGATGTGCACGAAACCGAAGATCTCCCCGACGAGCTCGGCGAGCGACCGGCCCTCGTCGTCCTCGGCCCAGTTCTCCAGGGCGACGTCGAAGCAGGCGAGGGCGGTGTTGACCATGGTCTGCGCCTTCAGCCGGGCGACCGCGTCGCCGGGCTCCGTCCGGGCGGCGATCTCCGGCACGAGCATCCCGGTCCACGCCAGGTGCTTCTCCAGGTACCGGGCGCGCAGGGCCGGGGTCCGGCAGATGACGCGGGTCGCCCGCTTCCAGCGCCCCGCGTCGGCGTCCATCTGCTCGGCCGCGACGACGAAGGTGTCACGCAGGGCGTCCCAGGGCGTGCGCCCGGCGAGATGGCGGCACAGCTCGTCGCGGACCTCCTCGGCGGTGGGGACGCGGTCGCCGAAGACCACGTCCTCCTTGTTGCCGAAGTAGCGGAAGAAACTGCGCGGGGAGATGCCTGCCGCCCGCGCGATGTCGGCGACGGTCACCTGGTCGAAGCCGGACGCGTCGAACAGCTCCAGGGCCGTGTCGGCCAGCGCCTCCGTGACGAGTCGGCGGGTCCTCAGTCGCAGCCCCGGCGTGGTGGTCTCCTTCATACCGAGAGGCTAGCAGTGTCATAGCTGTCACACTGTGCCAGAAATGGCGTACGGTGTTACGTTGGCGATGAAGGTTGGCGATGAAGGGAGAAACAGCCATGACCAAGGTCCTCTTCGTCGTGTCGGCGGCCGATCACTGGACGCTGGACGACGGAACCAATCACCCCTCGGGCTACTGGGGTGAGGAGCTGGCGATGCCGCACAAGATCTTCAGCGAGGCGGGCTGGGAGATCACGATCGCCACACCGGGCGGCAAGCCCCCGACGCTCGACCGACTGAGCATGTCCCGCACGGCGGGCCTGCCCGGCAAGCTCCGCGAGGTCGGCCGATATCTGGAGTCGATCCAGCCCGAACTGGACAGCCCGCGCCCGCTGGACGGCGTCGACCCGGCCGAGTACGACCTGGTCTTCTACCCCGGCGGGCACGGCCCGATGGAGGACCTGGCCTACGACGAGGTCTCGGGCGCGCTGCTCACCCGCGTCCTGCGCTCCGGCAGGCCGCTGGCCCTGCTGTGCCACGCCCCGGCCGCCACCCTGGCCTCCCGGAACGCGGACGGCTCGTGGCCGTTCGCCGGGTACCGGATGACGGGCCTGTCCAACACCGAGGAGAAGCTCAACAGCTTCGGCCGCAAGGCACCTTGGCTGCTGGAGGACCGTCTGCGCGAGCTCGGCGCGGACTACAGCAAGGCCCGGCTGCCCCTGCTGCCGTACGTGGTCGTCGACCGCAATCTGTACACCGGCCAGAACCCCGTCTCCTCCGAACGCCTGGCCAAGCGGCTGGTGTCCGACCTGAGCGGGAGCTGAGCCATGACTCCTGAGCAGAACAACCGCATCCTCCTCCTGGGTGCCACCGGCTACACGGGCGGTCTCGTCCTCGCCGCCCTCCTGCGCCGGGGCGCCCGCCCGGTCCTGGCCGGCCGCAACGCCGCCGCGTTGACAGCCCTCGCCGAACGGCACGGCGGCCTCGACCACGTGCTGGTGGACGCCACCCAACCCGCATCCCTCCGGCGGCACTTGAGACGCGGGGACGTACTCGTCACCACCGTCGGCCCCTTCGAGCGCCTCGGGTACCCGGTCGCCGAGGCCGCCGCCGAGGTGGGCGCCCACTACATCGACTCCACCGGCGAGGTCGGCTTCGTCCGCACCGTGCGCGACCGGTACGACGAGCGCGCCCGGGAGACCGGCGCCGTCATGCTCCCGGCCTTCGGCTACGACTACGTCCCCGGCATCCTCGCCGGAACGCTCGCCGCCCGCCGCGCCGGTGACGCCGTACGCGCCCTGGACATCGGCTACTTCGCCACCGGGCCGCTGTGGCGCGGCATCAGCCAAGGCACGCGTACGACCATGCGCGACGGCCTCACCCTGCCGTCCGCCACCCGGCGCGGGCACCGCCTGGTGGACGAACGCACCGCGTCCCGCGTGCGCGGTTTCGACCTGCGCGGCCACCGGAAGTCCGCCTTCCTGGTCTCCGGCACCGAAGTCCTCTTCCTCCCCCCGGACTTCCCGTCCCTGACCGACCTCACCGTGTACAACGGCTGGTTCCCCGCCCTGAGCCGACCGCTCTCCCTGATCTCGGCGGTGGCGAACACCCTGGTACATCTCCCCGGCGGCCGCCGTCTGGCCGACGCCCTCACCCGCCCCCTGACGTGGGGCCCGGCAGGCGGCCCGGACACCACGGAACGGGCCCGCACCCGGTCCTACGTCGTGGCCGTCGCGTCAACCGACACTCCGGGCCACCCACCGCTGGCCGAGGTCCACTTGGAGGGACCGAGCGCGTACAGCCTGACCGGGGAGCTGATGGCGTGGGCCGCGGAGTCGCTCGTCGGGCGGTCCGGGGGTACGGCGGGGGTGATGGGGCCGGTCGAGGCTTTCGGGCTGGAGACGCTGCAAGAGGCTTGTGCGGGGATGGGGTTGGCGGTTGTGTGACGCCTATTCTCCAGCGCCGCCCGCGTGACGCGGGGCTCCTTGAGGCGAGCCTTGCCGTGGGCGATGTGCCGACCGCCTTCGACGGCGAGATCGCCAGGGCGCTGGACGGTCGCGTGGCACGACCTTCGCAGGGCTGTTGGTGACGAATAGGGCTTCCTAGTGGGCCCAGGCCGGACCGTTCACCTCTGTATGCACCGCCGCCTCGTCGTACCGCCGCAGCACCAGTTCCGCGACCGACGGATGCGTGCCCAGAGGGGCCGAGGTCCAGCGGGCGGCGGTGTCGGTCAGGGTGTGGGCGAAGTGGCCGGGGGCCAGGAGGTGGGTGGCCAGGGACACGTCCGGGTGGGCCGCCCTGTGCCAGGCGGCTATCGCTTCGGCGGGTGTCGGGCCTTCTCCGGAGGCGAAGGACACCGTCACCGGGGCGTTCAGGCGGGTCGCCAGCAGGCGGGCCGACTCCGCCGTGTCCGCCCGCGCGCGGGGGTCGGAGGAGCCGGTGGCGGCGAGGACGACGGGGGACTCGTTCGGTGGGCGGCCTGCTTCCGCCAAGCGGGACGCCAGGGCGTCGGCGAGCAAGGGGGACGGGCCCAGAGCCGGGGTCACGCGTACCGTGCCGGGGTCCGCGTCCGCGAGCAGGGCCGGGAGGTCGGACCGTACGTGGTAGCCGCTGGCCAGGAGGAGCGGGACGGCCACGACCGGGCCGGACAGCGATGCCAGTACCTGCGGCACCGAGGGTTCCACCAGGCCCAGCCAGGCGAGCCGCACTCGTAGGCCGGGGCGCAGGCGACGGACCTCGTCCAGCAGGGCGCGTACCGTGCGCACGCCCTCCGGGTCGCGGGTGCCGTGGGCGACCGCCAGCAGCGTGGCGTTCACCGGGTGCCTCCGTCCGGCTCCGTCGCCAGGCGGTAGCCCCGCTTGGGCACCGTGCGGATCAGGCTCGCGTAGGGGCCCAGCGCCGCCCGTAGGCGCGTCACCGCGGCCTCCACCGCGTGTTCGTCCGCGGCGCGGCCCGGCCATACCCGGCGCAGCAGTTCGGGGCGGCCGACCACCCAGCCGGGACGTTCGGCGAGGGCCCGGAGTACCCGTGCCGAGCCCGGCGTCAGCCAGACCGCCTCCGCCTGAGCGTCATCGCCCAGGAGCAGCGCGTTGCCCTGGAGGATCAGCGTGCGGTCGCCGGCCGGGACCAGGTGGCGGTTGCGGTCGGGGAGCGTGGCGGTGAGGAGGTGGACCATCGCTCCCAGTCTGCCTCGCTCGGGCCAGACCGGCTCCGCGCCCACCTCCAGCAGCGGCCGGGCGCACACCGCGCCCACGCACAGGGCCAGCACGTCCTGCCGCAGCCGCTCCAGAACGGTGTCGTACCGGCCCGCCGCCTCCGCGTGTTCCAGGAAGGAGGTGATGGCGGGCGCGGAGGTGAACAGCAGGGCGTGCACCTCGCCGCGCGCGGTGGCCTCCGCGAGCCGTCGCACCGGCTCGGGGTCCTGCGGTGGCGCCCACCGGTACACCGGGACCTCCACCACCTCCGCGCCGCGCTCCCGCAGCGCCGCCGCCAGCCCCGGCAACGGCGCCCCGTGCTCCTGGACCGCGACCCGCCGCCCCCGCAGATCCCGTGCGAGCAGCCAGGTGCGCAGCTCGTCCACCGCCTCCGAGGCGGGCGAATACGTCTCCGTCGTGCCGCAGGCCCGTACCGCGCCCGTCGCCTTCGGGCCCCGCGAGAGCACCGCGGCCTCGCGGCAGGCGGCGGTGAGGGCGGCGCCGTACCCCCAGCCCTCGGCGGCGCTCATCCAGCCCCGCCAGCCGACGCCGGTGGTCGCCACCACGTAGTCCAGCGGGGCGGCAAGACACCGCTCGGTGGCCGCGCGCAATGCCGCGTCGTCCTCCAGCGGCACGATGCGCAGCGCGGGCGCCTCCATCACCCGCGCTCCGCGCCGGCGCAACAGCGCCGTCAGCTCCTCACGCCTGCGTGTCGCCGTGACGCCCACCGTGAAACCGGTGAGTTCGGCGGCCGTCTCCCTGGTACCGGTCTTCATGCACCGAGGCTGCGGGGGCGTGATTTCACGGCCGTTGCCCGCCGGTCACGTCGCGGTTACCTCAACGGGCTGGCGCGTTACGGAAGATGTCCTCTCCCGCACATCGCTCCGGCGGGCCTGTGCGCGTCCCGTTCCGCACGGGCAACGCGGCCGAGCGCCGGCGGAAACGGTGGCGGGCCAGCCTCGTTGTCATGACCGACACTCACTGCCCGTACTGCTCCCTCCAGTGCGGCATGCGGCTCCATCGGAGCCCCGCCGGAGGGGTGCCCGAGGTCACCGGGCGCGACGAGTTCCCGGTGAACCGGGGGGCGCTGTGCGGGAAGGGGCAGACCTCGGCCGCGCTCCTGGCGCCTGGTGTCCGGCTCACCGCGCCGCTGGTGCGCGACGCGGACGGCCTGCGTGAGGCGTCGTGGGCGGAGGCACTGGACCGGGTCGCCGCGGCGATGGTCGCCACCGACGACGCTCACGGGCCGGACGCGGTGGGGGTGTTCGGCGGTGGTGGGCTCACCAACGAAAAGGCTTACCTGCTAGGCAAGTTCGCCCGGGTGGCGCTGCGTACCGGCTCGATCGACTACAACGGCCGCTTCTGCATGTCCTCCGCGGCCGCCGCCTCGCGCGCCGCCTTCGGTCTGGACCGTGGTCTGCCCTTCCCCCTCGCGGACGTGGCCCGCACCGGCTGCGTGATCCTGGTCGGCGCCAACCCGGCCGAGACAATGCCGCCCGCCGTGCGCTACCTACGGGAACTGCGGGACAACGGCGGCACTTTGGTGGTGGTCGACCCGCGCCGGACCCGTACCGCCGAACTGGCCGACCTCCACCTCCAGCCCCTGCCCGGCACCGATCTGGCCCTGGCGCTCGGTCTGCTCCATCTCGCGATTGCCGAGGGCCACTTGGACGAGGAGTTCATCGCGGCCCGCACCACCGGCTGGGCCGAGGCCCGCGCCGCCGCCATGGCCCACTGGCCCGAACGCGTGGAGGCGCTGACCGGCGTTTCCGTGCCTCAACTGCGCCAAGCCATAGCCCTGTTCACCCGCACCCCGCACTCCATGGTGCTCACCGCGCGCGGACCCGAGCAGCAGAGCAAGGGCACGGCGACCGTCGGCGCCTGGATCGACCTGTGTCTGGCCACCGGCCGGGCCGGACGGCCGCTGAGCGGCTATGGATGCCTCACCGGGCAGGGCAACGGGCAGGGCGGTCGCGAACACGGGCAGAAGGCGGACCAACTGCCCGGCTACCGCTCCCTGGAGGACCCCGAGGCGCGGGCACATGTCGCCGCCGTCTGGGGCGTCGAACCCGGCGCCCTGCCGCACTCCGGGCCGTCGGCGTACGAGCTGCTGGACTCCCTCGGCCGGCCCGGCGGGGTCCGCGCGCTGCTCGTCATGGGGTCCAATCCGGTCGTCTCCGCCCCGGACGCCGCCCGCATCACAGGGCGGCTGGCCGCACTGGACCACCTCGCGGTGTGTGACGTGGTGCTGTCCGAGACGGCGCTGCTGGCCGATGTCGTGCTGCCGGTGACCCAGTGGGCCGAGGAGAGCGGGACCCTCACCAACCTGGAGGGCCGCGTCCTGCTGCGCCGAGCCGCAGTCGCCCCGCCGCCCGGCGTCCGCAGCGACCTGGCCGTACTGCACGGGCTCGCCCAACGCCTCGGCCACACGACGGGGTTCCCCGACGCCCCCGAGGAGGTCTTCGCCGAACTGCGCCGGGCCACCGCCGGGGCGCCCGCCGACTACTCCGGCATCACCTACGACCGCATCACGGCCGAGGACGGCGTCTTCTGGCCCTGCCCGGCTCCCGGCCACCCCGGCACCCCGCGTCTCTTCCTCGACCGCTTCGCCCACCCCGACGGCCGGGCCCGCTTCACCGCGCCGTCCCACCGGCCCGCCGCCGAGGAACCCGACGACGCCTATCCGCTGTACCTGACGACCGGGCGCACCGTCACCCACTACCAGAGCGGCGCCCAGACCCGGCGGGTGCCGGACCTGGCGGCCGCCGCGCCCGGACCGTACGTCGAGCTGCACCCCGATCTCGCCACCGGACTCGGCGTCCGGGACGGGGACCTGCTCACCGTCACCAGCCGCCGGGGCACCGTCACCGCCCCGGCCCGTCCCACCCCCGCCATCCGGTCCGACACGGTCTTCATGCCGTTCCACTGGCCCGGCGAGGGCCGCGCCAACCTGCTCACCAACCCGGCGCTCGATCCCGTGTCGCGGATGCCGGAGTTCAAGGTGTGCGCGGTGCGGGTCGAGAAGGCGGTACTCCCTCGGGCCTGTGCGCCCGCCGCGCCGGTGGCGGTCACCGCGTGAAGTCCCGCCGGATCGCCGTGGTCGGCGCCGGGATGGCCGCCGCACGCCTAGCCCAGCAGCTCCATGCCCACGCCGGACCCACGGAGACGACCCTCTACGGGGCCGAACCCGAATCCCCTTACAACCGCGCCCTGTTGGCCGACGTCCTGGCAGGGCGCCACCGTGCCGACACGCTCGCGCTGCCCACCGGGGACGCAAAGGTCCACACCGGGACCGAGGTGGTCGCCGTCGACGTCCGGGGCCGCGCCCTCACCCTCGCCGACGGCAGCCGCGAGACCTACGACGACCTGGTCCTCGCCACCGGCGCCGAACCCGTGCTGCCGCCGCTGCCCGGCCTCTCGGACGCGAAGGGCGTGCACACGCTGCGCTCCCTCACCGACTGCGCCCGCCTCTCCCGTGACGCGGGCACCGCCACCCGCGCCGTGGTGATCGGCGGCGGCGTACTGGGCGTCGGTGCCGCCCACGCCCTCGCGGCCCGAGGTCTGCCCGTGCACATCGTCCACCAAGGCCCCCACCTGGTCGAACGTCATCTCGACAGCCTGGCCGGCGCCGCCCTGCGCACCGCGCTGGCCCGCCTCGGCGTCAGGGTCCACCCCGGCGAACACGCCCCTGCCCTGGACGGCGGCCCCGGCGTCACCCTGACGAGCGGCCACCGCCTCGACGCCGACCTCGTGGTCCTCACCTGCGGGGTGAGCCCCCGCACCGGCCTCGCCCGCGCCGCCGGACTGCCCGTACGGCGTGGCGTCATCGTCGACGACACCCTCGCCTGCGCCCCGCACACCTACGCCATCGGGGACTGCGCCGAACACCGTGGTGCGCCGTACGGCCTGGCCACGACCGCCTGGGAGCAGGCCGACGTGCTCGCCGCCCGGCTCTCCGGCGCCGGCCCCGAGGCGCGCTACACCGGCTCCCGGCCGATGATCCGGCTCACCGCGGGCCCCGTGGAGTACGCCGCGTTCGGCGCGTGTGACGACGCCGCCGAGGAGGGCGCCGACGTGCTGCGCATCGGGGACGCCACTCGCGGCGCCTACAAGAAGCTCGTGCTGCGCGGTGACCGGATCGTCGGCGCGGTCCTCGTCGGCGATCTCACCACGGCGGGCACCCTCACCCGCGCCTGTCTCACCGGCCGGCCCGTCGGGCCCGACCCGCTGTCCCTGCTCACCGCCCCGCTGTCCGTCCGAGCGACCGAGGAGTCCCGCCCATGACCGCCCCCACCCCCCGGCCTCCGAAGGAGCTGGTGCTCGTCGGCCACGGCATGGTCGGCCAGCGCTTCCTGGAGGCGCTGTACGAGCAGCCCGGCGCCGACGCCTGGCACGTCACCGTCCTCGCCGAGGAGCCCCGGCCCGCCTACGACCGCGTCCACCTGACCAGCTGGTTCTCCGGCACCACCGCCGAGGAACTGAGCCTGGTGCCCGCGGGGTTCATGGTTCAGCACGGCATCACCCTCCACCTGGGCGATCCCGTGACCGCCGTCGACCGCGCCGCCCGCACCGTCACCAGCACCTCCGGCCGCGTCCTGCGCTACGACGCGCTGGTGCTGGCCACCGGCTCGTACCCCTTCGTGCCGCCCGTGCCCGGCCACGACACCCCCGGCTGCCATGTGTACCGCACGCTCGAAGACGTACGCGCCATCCGCGAGGACGCCGTGCGCGCCCGTACCGGGATCGTCGTAGGCGGCGGACTGCTCGGCCTGGAGGCGGCCGGCGCCCTGCGCGCCCTCGGGCTGGACACGCACGTGGTGGAGTTCGCCCCGCGGCTGATGGCTCTCCAGGTCGACGAGGGCGGCGGAGCGGTGCTGCGCCGCAAGATCGAGGAGCTGGGCGTGCGCGTGCACACCGGCGCCGGTACCTCCGCCGTCGACTCCGGCGCCGACGGACGTGTCCGCGCCGCACGGCTGTCCGACGGCACCGAACTCCCCGCCGAAATGGTGGTGTTCTCGGCCGGTGTCCGCGCCCGCGACCAACTGGCCCGTGACTGCGGCCTGCCGGTGGGAGAGCGGGGCGGCATCACCGTCGACGCCTCCTGCCGTACCGCCGACCCGCACGTCTGGGCGATCGGCGAGTGCGCCCAGGCGGCCGACGGCCGGGTCTACGGCCTCGTCGCTCCCGGCTACGCGATGGCCGAGGCAGCTGCTCGCCAACTGTGCGACCAAAAGGGCGAGTTCACCGGCGCCGACCTCTCCACCAAGCTGAAGCTGCTCGGCGTCGACGTGGCCAGCTTCGGCGACCCGCACGGCACCGCCGACGGCGCCCTCGACGTCACCTTCACCGACAGCCGCTCCGGCGTCTACAAGAAGCTCGTCATCGGCGCCGACGACACCCTCCTCGGCGGCGTCCTGGTGGGCGACACCGAGGCGCACGGCCTGCTGCGGCCCCTCGCGCTCGCCGGGAGGCCGCTGACCGTACCGCCGGAGCAATTGGTACTGCCCTCCACGCAGGGCAGCTTCTCCGCACCGGAGTTGCCCGACGAGGCGGTGCTCTGCTCCTGCCACAACGTCACTGGGGGTGCCGTCCGCGCCGCCGTGCGGGAGCGGGGGCTCACCGACGTCGCCGAGGTCAAGAAGTGCACCAGGGCCGGTACCGGGTGCGGCAGCTGTCTGAAGGCGCTCACCACCGTGGTCCGGGACGAACTCGCCACTTCTGGTGCCGAGTTGTCCCGTGACCTGTGCGAGCACTTCGCCCACACCCGCGCCGAGCTGTACGAGATCGTCCGGGTCCGGGGCATCACCGACTTCACCACGCTCCTCGACCACCACGGCATCGGCGAGGGCTGTGACGTCTGCAAGCCCGTGGTCGCCTCGATCCTGGCGAGCCTGGGCAACGGCCATGTCCTGGACGGCGAACAGGCCGCCCTCCAGGACACCAACGACCACCACCTCGCCAACATCCAGCGCAACGGCTCCTATTCGGTCGTGCCACGGGTGCCGGGCGGTGAGATCACCCCGGAGAAGCTCATCGTCATCGGGGAGGTGGCCCGCGACTTCGGCCTGTACACCAAGATCACGGGCGGCCAGCGCATCGACCTCTTCGGCGCCCGCGTCGACCAACTTCCCGCCGTCTGGCGTCGCCTGGTCGACGCCGGCTTCGAGTCCGGCCACGCCTACGGCAAGGCGCTGCGCACCGTGAAGTCCTGCGTCGGGCGGACCTGGTGCCGCTACGGCGTACAGGACTCCACCTCACTCGCCATCGAACTGGAGCTGCGCTACCGGGGGTTGCGCGCCCCGCACAAGCTGAAGTCCGCCGTCTCCGGCTGCGCCCGCGAGTGCGCGGAGGCGCAGTCCAAGGACTTCGGGATCATCGCCACCTCCACCGGCTGGAATCTCTACGTCGGCGGCAACGGCGGCACCACCCCGCGCCACGCGGACCTGCTCGCCACCGACCTGGACCAGGCGACGCTCGTCCGCACCATCGACCGGTTCCTGATGTTCTACATCCGCACCGCCGACCGCCTGGAGCGCACCGCGCCCTGGCTGGAACGGCTGGAGGGCGGCCTGGACCATCTGCGTGCCGTCGTGCTGGACGACTCGCTGGGCATCGCGGCCGACCTGGACGACCAGATGGCCCGGCATGTCTCCGGTTACGCGGACGAGTGGGCCGCCGTCCTGGACGACCCCGACCGGCTGCGCCGCTTCACCTCCTTCGCCAACGCCCCGGACGTGCCCGACCCCACGGTCACCTTCGTGCCCGAACGCGACCAGATACGCCCCGCCCGGCCGGGCGAGCACGGGCGCCCGCTCCGGGACCTCGTCCTCACCTCCGCCCAGGAGGCCGGGCGATGACGGATGTCCTGGTCGAGGTGCGGCACGGTGCCCGCTGGGTCCCCGTCCTGCGGTACGCCGATCTCGTCCCCGGCCGTGGTGTGGCCGTACTCCTCGGCGACGATCAGGTCGCCCTCTTCCGTGGCCGGGACGGGCATCTCCACGCCGTGGGCAACCGCGACCCGTTCAGCGGCGCCCAGGTCATGTCCCGCGGCCTGCTCGGCAGCCGGGGAGCCACCCGTGTCGTCTCCTCCCCCATGTACAAGCAGGTCTTCGACCTCAGCACCGGCACCTGTCTCGACGAGCCGACCGCACCCGACGGCACTCCCGCCCGGCTGCCCGTGTGGCCGGTGCGCACCACTCACCCCGAAGGCGGTCCCGCATGCCCGTGACTCACCCCACCAGCTCTCCTGACGTCCGTGAAGCCGCGCCCGCCCTGCGCCGGCTGCTCCCCGGCCGACGCCGCGAACTCACCGACTGGCGCCCCGAGGACCCCGCCTTCTGGCAGACGGGCGGCGCCGGGACCGCCCGCCGCAACCTGCTGTGGTCCGTCCTCGCCGAACACGTCGGCTTCTCCGTCTGGAGCCTGTGGTCCGTCCTCGTTCTCTTCCTCGGCCCCGAGTACGGCATCGACCCGGCCGGCAAGTTCCTCCTCACCGCCCTGCCGACCGCGCTCGGCGCGCTGCTGCGCGTGCCGTACGCCCGCGCCGTGGGCGTCTTCGGCGGGCGCACCTGGACGGTGGTCAGCGCGCTGCTCCTGCTCGTCCCCACGGTGACGACCGCCGTCGTGCTCAAGCCCGGTGCCTCGTACGGCACCCTGCTGCTCACGGCCTGCCTCGCGGGGGTGGGGGGCGGCAACTTCGCCTCCTCCATGGCGAACATCAACGCGTACTACCCGCAGGCCCTCAAGGGCTGGGCCCTCGGCGTCAACGCGGGCGGCGGCAATCTCGGTGTCCCGGCGGTGCAGTTGGCGGGCCTCGCCGTCCTCGCCACGGTCGGCGCCGGGCATCCCCGCCTGCTGGTGCTGCTCTACGTGCCGCTCATCGTCGCCGCCGCGGTGTGTGCCTTCCTCCGGATGGACGACCTGCGCCTGCCCCGGACGCCCGGTCACTTGGGCGTCCTGCTCAAGTGGCGGCACACCTGGCTGATCTCGCTCCTGTACGTGGGCACCTTCGGCTCGTTCATCGGCTTCTCGTTCGCCTTCGGGCAGGTGCTTCAGGTGCAGTTCGCGGACAGGTTCGCCACTCCGGTCAGCGCCGCGTACCTGACCTTCCTCGGCCCGCTGCTCGGTTCCCTCGTGCGCCCGGTGGGCGGCCGCCTCGCCGACCGCTTCGGCGGGGCACGGGTGAGTCTGGCGACCTTCGTGGCGATGGCGGGCGGCGCCCTGCTGGCGCTGGCCGCCTCCCGGGCCCACTCGCTCCCCCTGTTCATGACGGCGTTCACCGCCCTCTTCGTCCTCAGCGGCCTGGGCAACGGCTCGACCTACAAGATGATCCCGGCCCTGTGCCGCACCACCCACGACAGTGAGGCCCGCACCTCGGCCCTCATCGGCTTCGCCGGCGCGGTCGGCGCCTTCGGCGGCGTCCTGGTCAACATCGCCTTCCGCCAGTCGTTCCTGGCGGTCGGCAACGGCGACGCGGCGTACGTCGCGTTCATCGCCGCGTACGTGGTGTGCGCGGGGGTGACCTGGACGGCGTACGTCCGCCGGTCGGTCTGAGTGCGGCCGCTCACAGGAATTCCGCGATGTCTGCAGGTTCCCCGTCGAGCCGCTGCTCGGACCAGATCGTCTTGTCCTGGTGGCTGTGCCGGACGCCCCAGCGGGTGCTGAGGCGCAGGACGATGTAGAGGCCACGGCCGCCTTCGTCGCTGTCGCGGGCGTGCCGCAGGTGGGGGCTGGTGCTGTTGGCGTAGGTGACGCGGGCGGGGCCCGGTGTGCGGTGGCCGGCCTCCGTTTTCAGCGAACTCGTTCCGGGACGGTGGCCGCGTCGTACGTGTTGCCCTGCCCGCTCCGGCCCGGAGTGTCGGGCGTGGGCCGCGTCGACCGGCTCTGGGCGGCACAGGCGGCTGCGCCACAGGTGAGGGCGACGGCTGTGGTGAGGTCGAGGGGCGTGCCTTGCAGGCTCCAGGCAGCGATCACGGAGACCGCGGGGATGAGGGCGAACAGGATCGACGCTCCCCGCGCTCCCCTGTTCCGCACGCAGGCCGCGTAGCAGACCATGCCCAGCGCGCTGGCGAGTACGAGCAGAAGGAGCAGGGCGACGGCGGGCAGGGGGTCGGTGAAGTGCTGCGGGGTGGTGAGGGCGAGCGCGGCGGCCGCCGGGATGGAACCGGTGACCCCGATCGCGGTGAATACGACGGGGTCCACCGCTCGCAGCTTCCTCTCCTGGAGGAGAGAGCCGCCTGACAAGCCACCGAGAGCGACCAGGACGGTGATCAGTCCCGGTCCGACCGACGGATCGGACAGCAGCCGTGGCAGGCAGGCCGTGACCACGCCCACCGTGCCGAGGGCGAGCGCGACGAGTCCCCAGGGGTTCTCGCGCCGATGCAGCACCAGCCGGGCGAGGACCGCGGTGGTGACCGGGTTCATGGCGATCACCAGGGCCGCGACACCCGGCCCCACCCCGTGGGCCATGCCCCAGTAGAGACCGAGGAACTGCACTCCCTGCACCAGCAGCCCGCCGGTGACCGTCCAGGCGAGCACACGTCCGCGCGGCAGCGGAGTCCGCCGCACGGCCACGACGGTCCACATCAGCACGGCGCTGAGCAGGAAGCGCAGCAGGATCAGGAGGAACGGCGTGACATGGCCGAGGGTGAGCGCGCCCAGGGGGTAGCCCAGGGCGTACAACAGGACGGTCAGGGCCGGGAGAAGTCGCTGGAACATGCTTCGACCTCAGCACCGATACCGGACGGCGTGCGTGACCGATCGGGATTCGTGAACAGTCCCCCCTCCGTACGTCGTTCACCGGTGACAATGAGCCATGGCAACCCTCGACATCACCTGCCTGCGCAGCCTGGTCAGCGTGGCTTCCTTCGGCGGAGTCCGCAGGGCCGCCGAGGCCCTGCATCTGTCGCAGGCGGGTGTCAGCGGTCATCTGCGCCGTCTGGAAGCGGAGCTGGGTTTCCCCGTCGTGACACGGCAGGGCCGGAACATCGCCTTCACGTCCCGAGGCGAGGACGTACTGCGGGAGGCGTACCGGCTGCTCGGCGAGCACGACGACGCGCTGCACCGGTTGCTGGGCCCCCGAAGCGGGGAGCTGTTGGTCGTCTCCACCGAGCACGCCACCGAGGCGCTGCTGCGCGCGGTCGCGCGCGTTCTCTCCCGCGACCACCCGGACCGGGCCGTCCGCTTCCGGTTCCACCGCAGCGCCCGCGTGCGCGAGTTCGTGCACGACCACTCGGCGGACGTGGCGCTGGGCATCGGTGACCTCGGCCACGGCACCCGTCACATCACCGACCTGCCCCTGACCTGGGTCGGCCCGACGGACCGCGCTCCGAACACGGGCGCGCTGGTCACCTTCACCGCCCCCTGCACCGTCCGGGACCACATTCTGGCGTCCGCAGCGGCGGCAGGCGGATCGCTGGTCCGGGAATGTGCCGACCTGGTCGGTCTCCTCTCCGCCGTCAAAGCCACGGGGGGCATTACGGCTCTCCCGCAAGCCCGGATGAGCGAGCCGGGCCTGATGAGGATCGGCTCCCTTCCGCCCCTCCCCTCCATCCCCCTGACCCTGGTCACCAGCAATCGTCTTGCCGTCAGGACCAGAGACGGCATCATCAGCGCCCTCCTCGCGACCGTGCGGGCGCCCGGCGGGTGAGCGGTCAGCCGGGCAGGGTGCTGAGTTCTCCTCCGTCCGCGTAGAGGATCGCGCCGTTCATGTAGCTGCTCGCCGGGCTGACCAGGAATGTCACTATCTCGGCGATCTCGCTCGGCTCGCCCGCCCGGCCGCGGGCGTTCACCTGGTCCAGGACGGCGGTCCGGTCGCCGAATATGGCGGTGACGCCCTCGGTGCGGACGGGGCCCGGGGAGACGGTGTTGACGCGGACTCCGTGGGAGCCGTACTCGGTGGCCCAGTAGCGGGTGAGGATTTCGACGCCGGCCTTGGACGCGCCGTAGGCGGCGCCGATGGGTGCCGGCATACGGGCGGCACTGGAGCCGATCGTGACGATCGAACCGTGGCCGCGCTCGGCCATCGCGGGAGCGAGGGCGCCGACCAGCAGGAAGGGGGCACGGGTGTTGACCGCGATGTGGCGGTCGAAGGCGGCCGCGCCGGTCGACGCGGTGGGCGCGAAGTCGTAGACGCCCGCGCTGTTGACGAGGATGTCCACCTCGCCCGCCTCGGCCGCCAGGCGGAGGACCTCCTCGGCGTCGGTGAGGTCCGCCGCGATGAAGCGGGCGGCGCCTATGTCCTGGGCCAGGGCTTCGCCTCGGGCTCGGTCCCGGCCGTGCAGGATCACCTTCGCGCCCTGGGCGGCCAGGCTCTCCGCCACGGCGCGGCCGATACCGGAGGTGGCGCCGGTGACCAGTGCGGTGCTGCCTTGCAAGCCGTTGCTGTTCTTCGTCATGGCGCGGTTCTCATTCCTGTCTCATCCCTGCTCTCCGCGAGCGGTCGGTCTCGGGTCCCGTCTCCGGGGCCCCACAAAAACTATGCACCACAGATGTTCTGCCCGCAAGACTATCTGTCCACTCACAGGAATGTGCGCTACATTGGTGCGGTGACCGCTTCAGACACCGCCGCCGACGGCTCCGGGCTCGAGACCGACCTGGGCTGGGCCATCCGCCAGGTCTCCTCGGCGTTCCGCAGGATCGCCACCAGCTCGGTCGCCGACCTGCCCGGAGGTCCGCGCGGCTACCTGGTCCTGGTCGCCCTGGCGACGGGCGAGCCGCCGTCCCAGCTCGCCCTGGCGCAGCAGGTGAGCCTGGACCGCACGGTGATGACGTACCTGCTGGACGATCTCGAGAAGCGCGGACTGATCACCCGTCGTCCCGACCCCCGCGACCGTCGCGCCCGGCAGGTCCTCATAACCGACGAGGGCCGTGTCGAGCTGGAGCGCAGCCGCCGCCAGCTCTCCACCGCCGAGGCCCGCCTCCTGGCCGATCTCGACGAGAACGACGCGGGCCAGCTCCGCCGCCTGCTGACGCGCGTCGCCCAGACCACCCAGCGCGACGACTCACCCGGTTCCACCGGCGACTGCTGATCCTCGCCCCCGCAGGCGGATGGGACAGCCCCACCGGAGCGGGATGCCGGGAGGGGACCGAGCCGCCAGTCCTCGTTTCCCGTACGCCTGGAGCTGCCGTGTCCTCGCCCTACTCCTCCGCCTCCGGCGACCCGGATGCCCTGTTCGGGCTGGCCGAGATGTTGGGTGCCGAAGAGGCGGAGCCGAGCGGTGCGCCGGAGCCGGCGTCCCGGTTGCTCGATGTGCGGGAGATCTACGCGGAGCCGGCCGCCGCCCTCTCACCGCGCGGCCGGCAAGTGATCGCCCGTTTCCCCCGCGCGAGGCTCGTGGAGGTCGGCTCGCACTGGAACATCCCGCACCTGCACGGAAACGAGGGCAACGCCGACCGTTGGGTGCGGGTCAAGCGGCAGACGCTGGTCCTCGGGGTGCGCAAGTCGCTGACCGTACGGCCCAACGGGCGCTCCGCGGACTGGATCGCGCCCGGCGCGTCCAACGGCTGCGCCATGTCCTGCGCGTACTGCTACGTGCCGCGCCGCAAGGGGTACGCCAACCCGATCACCGTCTTCACCAACATCGGGGACGTCATCGACGCCCTGGACCGGCACATCACCTCCCTCGGCCCGGAGCAGGAGCCCACGCAGTGCGACGAGGAGCGCTGGGTGTACGACACGGGTGAGAACGGGGACTGCTCGGTGGACGCGCTGATCAGCGACAACACCGCCGACCTCGTCGCCGCCTTCCGGCGGTGGCCCACCGCGATGGCCTCCTTCGCCACCAAGTACGTCAACCGGGACCTGCTCGGCCTGGACCCGCGCGGCTCGACCCGCATCCGTTTCTCGCTGATGCCGCCCGGCGACTCCCGGCTCCTGGACGTGCGGACCAGTCCGGTTGCCGAGCGGATCGCCGCCGCCGGTGACTTCCTGGACGCGGGCTACGAGGTGCACTTCAACCTCTCCCCCGTCGTGCTGCGCCCCGGCTGGGAGCAGGACTGGGCGGAGCTGCTGCGGCACTTGGACGACGTACTGCCCGCGCGCGTGAAGGCGCAGGCGGCGGCCGAGATGATCATGCTGACGCACAACCGGCAGCTGCACGACGTGAACCTGCGCTGGCACCCGCGCGCCGAGGAAGTGCTGTGGCGCCCGGAGATCCAGCAGGCCAAGCGCTCGGAGAACGGCGCCCTGAACGTGCGCTACCGCGACGACGTCAAGCGCGAGGGCGTACGGCGGCTGACGGAGCTGGTCGCGGCGCACGCGCCCTGGCTGCGGGTGCGGTACGCGTTCTGAGGCCGCTAGCTCCAAGCCGGCTCACTCCAACTCCAGCCGCGCGGGCCCCTGTTCCACCCGTGCGGGCAGCCTCAGTCCGTCGCGGCCGGGGGTCACGGAGCCCAGGATGCTCGGATGGCGGGCGCCCGTGCTGACGGGGTCCGTCCCGGCGAGGCCGTGCAGGGTGAGGAAGCCCAGGACGGCGAAGGCGTACGCCTCCTTGGCGGCCGAGGGGAGGCCCAGGTCGTCCGAGACGCGTACCGGGATGCCGGGGACCATGGCGCTAAGGCAGCGCATCAGCACAGGGTTCCGGGTGCCGCCGCCGGAGGCGATGACCTCCGTGGCGGAGACCGACCGTACGGCGTCCGCGATCGTGCGGGCCGTCAGCTCGGTGAGCGTGGCGAGGATGTCCTCGGCGGACAGACCGGACAGGGTCCCGGGGTCGGCCGTGGCCCGCAGATAGCCGGGGTGGAACAGCTCCTTGCCGGTCGTCTTGGGCGCGGGACGCGCGTAGTACGGGTCCGCCAACAGCCTTTCCAGCAGCGGGCGGTGGACCCGGCCGCGAGCGGCCAGCGCACCGTCGGCGTCGTACGCCAGCCGGCCCCCGCTGGACTCGCGGGCCGCCGCGTCCGTCAACGCGCATCCCGGACCGGTGTCGAAGGCCGTCCCGTCGGGCGCGGTCAGGTTGGCGATGCCGCCGATGTTCAGCGCGACCGGCGTTCCCGGCCTGCTCCGCAGCCACAGCAGGTCGACTAGGCTGACCAGCGGCGCGCCCTGGCCGCCCGCGGCCACGTCACGGGGCCGGAAGTCGGCGACGACGGGCAGCCCGGTCGCCTCGGCGATCCAGGCGGGCTGCCCGAGCTGCAGGGTGCCGCGCACCCGGTCACCGTCCACCCAGTGGTACACCGTCTGCCCGTGCGAGGCGATCAACTCAGCTCTTCCGCCACATACTTCGGAGTTCACCCGAGCGGCCGCCGCCGCGAACGCCTGCCCGATCAGGGTGTCGAGCCGGCACACGTCGGCCAGCGGTACGGCCGCCGGTGGCAGCGCTCCGGCGAGCAGCTCCCGCAGGCCGGCGTCGTACGGCTCGCTCACCATCCCGAGCGGCTTCAGGAGGAGCGTGTCCCCGGCGAGGCGCAGCTCGGCCGCCGCCGCGTCAATGCCGTCGAACGACGTTCCCGACATCAGGCCGATCACCAGCATCCGTCCAACCCGCCTTTCCCGCAGTGCCGTTGAAAGTGGTGCTCTTGAAGAGGGCGAGCATGCTCACCGCGCAGGCCACCGCCGCGTAGTAGGCCGGTACGTCCACGTTCCCGGTCCGCTTCACGGCCTCCGTGATGATGAGCCCCGCACAGCCCGAGAACACGGCATTGGACAGGGCGTAGGCGAGTCCGAGCCCCGTACAGCGCACCTGTGTCGGGAACATCTCCGCGAGCAGCGCGGGGCCCGGCCCGGCCATCAGCCCGACGATCGCGCCCGCGAGCAGCACGGCCAGCCCCTTGAGGAGGGTCGAAGTGCTCTGACTCTGAAGGAGGTTGAGCAAGGGAACCGCCAGCACCACGACCAGGCCCGCCCCTGTCAGCATCACCGGCCGGCGCCCGATCCGGTCACTCAGCAGGCCCGCCGGGATGATCGTGGCGGCGAAGCCGAGGTTGGCGAGCACGGTCGCGGTCAGCGCTTCCCGGAAGGTGGCATGCAGGGCCGTCTGGAGGTACGACGGCAGCACGACGAGGAAGGCATAGCCGGCGGCCGCCCAGCCCATCACCCGTCCGGCGCCCAGCGCGACGGCCCACACCACGTCCCGCGCGGGGAGGGACTCGGCCGCGTCCTGCCGTCCCTGCTCCCGGAAGGACGGCGTCTCGTCCAGCCGCAACCGGAGCCACAGCGCTCCCAGCCCCATCGGCAGCGCCAGCAGGAAGGGCAACCGCCAGCCCCACTGGCTCAGTTGGGCCTCGTTCAGCGCGCTCGCCAGCCCCGCCGCGACACCCGCCCCGCCCAGCAGCCCGAGCGCCACGGTGAACGACTGCCACGCCCCGTACAGTCCCCGCCTGCCCGGCGGCGCGAACTCGGTCATCATCGCTACCGCGCCCCCGAACTCCCCTCCTGCGGAAAGCCCTTGGAGCACGCGGAGCAGTGTCAGCAGCCACGGCGCCAGGACGCCCACCGTGGCGTAGGTCGGCAGCGTGCCGATCAGTGCCGTCGTCACCGTCATCAGCGAGATCACCAGGATCAGCACCGGCCGCCGCCCGATCCGGTCCCCGAGCCGCCCGAACAGGGCCGCGCCGACCGGGCGGAAGAAGAACGCGAGCGCGAAGGCGGCGTACGTCTTGACCAGGCCCTCGACCGTGCCGCCGCCGGCCGGTGTGAAGAAGCGTTCCGCGATGACCGTGGCGAAGTAGCCGTAGACACCGAACTCGTACCACTCGATGAAGTTGCCCACCGACCCGGCGGCGAGCGCCCGCACCGACGGCCTGCGGCCCGCGGTCGCCCGGTCCTCGTGATTCAGCTCCATGGCAGCGCCTTCGACGTCGTCACTCCCTCGCGCCCGGCACACGGCCGGACCACCCGACCCGCCCGCACCTCCGGCCACCCGTCAGGGCAATGCGTGCCCAGCCGGGCACACGCTTACCCAGGCGGACGAAGGCTCCCTGGTCACTCCTGATGCGAGTAGCGCTGTTCCCGCCAAGGGGCGCCGATGTTGTGGTGGCCGCGTTCTCCCAGAAGCCGCGGCGGTCCTCGGTGAGGTAGTCGATGGCGCGGAGCCATTTGGGGCGGTGTGCCCCCGCGAGGACGGGCACGGGCCGAGGTCGGCACGCACCCGCCCGCCTAGCCGGTCACCGGTCCCTACGCAGTCGCCAGCGACACCTCGGTCGACTTGATCAGCACGACGACCGGTGAGCCGGCCGCCAGGCCGAGGTCGGTCACCGCGTCCCTGGTGACGGCCGCCGTGAGCGCGCCGCCGTCGACGGTGACGGTCACCGTCGCCATCGCGCCGCCGAGGGCGACGGAGCTGACCGTGCCGGGCAGCTGGTTGCGGATGGACAGCCCCCGCACCCGCTCGGTGGCGAGCGCCACCTCGGTGGCCTTCATCAGGGCGCGGACGGCGGAGCCCTCGGCGAGGCCGAGGTCCTTGACGGACTCCAGGGTGATCGCGGCGGTGAGGTCGTGGCCGCCGTCGAGGCGCACCTTCACGGTCGCCATCACCTCGCCGTGGGCGATGTCGGTGACGGTGCCGGGGATCTGGTTGCGGATGCTCAGGCTCATGGCGCTCCTCGCGGGACGAGACGTCTGTGGGCTGTGCGCGTTCAAAGTAGCCGCAGCGTCAGCTCCTGACGGGCCAAATCAGACGACCTCCGCCAACCCAAGGCGATGAAGTAGATCCAACTCGCCCACGCCGCTGTGCCATTGGCTCGGTACGTCCCTATGCTCGGCTCCCACCCGCAGACGCTTGCGAAGCGAAGGAGCCGCACGTGCCCACTGTCGAGGTCAATGGCGCAGCGATCGCGTACACCGACACCGGGGCACCTCCCGGAAAGCCTGACGCGCCCGCCGTCGTCTTCGGTCACGGGCTGCTCTTCAGCGGCTGGATGTTCCATCCGCAGATCGAGGTGCTCCGGGAGCACTACCGCTGTGTGACCGTGGACTGGCGGGGCCAGGGCGACACCCCCGCGACGGCGTCCGGGTACGACATGGACACCCTCACCGCCGACGCCGTCGCCCTGATCGGCCATCTCAGCCTCGGGCCCGTGCACTACGTCGGCCTCTCCATGGGCGGCTTCGTCGGTCAGCGCATCGCGGCACGCCACGGCGAACTCCTGCGCTCACTCACGCTGTTGGACACGAGCGCGGACGGCGAGCACGCGCAAAAGGCCGCCGAGTACCGGCTGCTGGCGCGCGTCTACCGCTTCACGGGGGTCGGGCCGGTCCTGGGGAAGGTGAAGGCCGCGATGTTCGGCCCCGGCTTCCTCACCGCCCCGGCAAGCCGGCCCGTGATCGACGAGTGGGTACGACGCCTGCGGCGCTGCGAGCGGGCAGGCATACGCAAGGCGGTACTCGGCGTCATCGACCGGGCGTCCGTGCAGGCTGAGTTGGGCCGAGTCTCCGTACCCACGCTGGTCGCCGTCGGCGCCGACGACGTGGCCACTCCCCTCGCCGACGCGGAGCGGGTGGCGGCCGCCATCGAGGGGGCCCGGCTGGAAGTGGTGCCTGGGGCGGGGCACAGCAGCACGCTCGAACAGCCCGCAGCTCTCACGGCGTTGATCGGCGACTTCCTGGCCTCGGTGGATGTCCGCCGCTGAGCGGGGCCGGGCGGCGGCCGAACTGAAGCAGCTGAGCGACGAACTGGCCCCGTCGGTCCTGGCGTTCGAGCTGACCAACCGGGACTACTTCGCCGCCGCCGTCCCCGACCGTGGCGACGAGTACTTCGCCCGCTTCACCGACCGGTACGACGCCCTGCTCGCCGAACAGGCCACCGGCGCTTGTGCCTTCTATGTGCTCGTCACCGAGGACGGCACGGTCCTGGGCCGCTTCAACCTCTACGACCTCCTGGACGGCACCGCCGAACTCGGCTACCGGGTCGCGGAGCACGCCACCGGACAGGGTGTGGCGACAGCGGCCGTAAGGAGGTTGTGCGACCTCGCGATCACGCGGCACGCCCTGCACACCCTCCGGGCGGCCACCGCGCACGAGAACACCGCGTCCCAACGGGTCCTGGTCAAGGCCGGGTTCATGCGGACCGGCCCGGCGGGCCCGGCCGACCTCGGGGGCAGGTCCGGGAGCTGGTACCAGCTCGGCCTGACGCATCAGCGCGGGACCTCCAGCTGACCCAGGGTGACTCACCACCCCGTCAGCAGAAGGTGGTTGAGCAGCAGTGCCAGGATCACCTGGGCGGCCAGCCACGCTCGGGAGTGTGGGAGAAGGGCGCCGGCGGGCAGCAGCCACACCGCGAAGGGCAGCCAGATGCGTTCCGTCTCCGCCTTGCTCATGCCGGACAGGTCCGCGATCAGCAGAGCGGCCAGGGCGGCCCCGACGATCAGGGCGAGGTGGGTGGCGGGGCGGTCGTCCCGGTGGGTGAGGGAGCCGGCGGTGCGCGGGAGGGCCGCTGCCGTCGCCGGGCCGGTGATGATCGCGGCGCAGGCGAGGTTGGCCCAGATCCAGTAGCTGTACGGGCGGGTACCGCCGACGCCCTGGTAGTAGCGCGTCACGAGGAGGTGGTAGGCCGTCCACCAGTTGAATCCGAGCAGGCCGAACACGACGGGGGTGACGGCCAGTCCGGCGAGGAAGGGCAGCACGATCACGGGGCGGGCCCGGAGATCCGCGCGGGCGAGGACGACCACCGCGAGTCCGATGAGGGCGATCAGGGTGAGGCCGTAGGAGAGGTAGCAGGTCAGGCCGGCGAGCAGGCCGGAAGCACCCGCCCAGGGCAGGGAGCGCCGGGTGAGCGCGAGCGCGAGGCAGGCCAGTGCCCAGGCGGCCACCGCCGCGAAGTAGGCGTCGGCCGAGGCACCCATCCAGACCGCGGCCGGTGCGAGGACCAGGAAGGGCGCCGCCCGCCGGGCGAGGCTCTCGCCGGCCAGCGCTCGCACGGTGACCAGGACCGCGGCGGAGGCGGACGCGCCGAGCACCACGCACCACATCCCGGCCCAGCCGCCACCGCCCAGCCCGATCCGGTCCAGCAGGACGAAGGTGAGCGTGGCGGCGGGGGGATGGCCGGCGACATGGGCGGGCCAATTGCCGGGGACGCCGGCGAGGATGTGGTCGTCGAAGCCGCGCAGGGTGGCCGGGATGTCGTGGAACCGGCCGATGACCTGGAGGTATTCGTTCGCGGTGGTGAGCCGGGTGGCGATGCCGTCGTGCCAGCCGTCGATCAGGGCCAGGGAGACGATCCAGGCGGCCGACCCCGCCCAGGTCACCCAGGGCAGTGCCCGCCAGGGCAGCCGGGCGGCGAGCGTGGGCCCGTACGCCACTCCGGCTGCCGCGAGGACCAGCGCGGCCGGGGTGCCGGGGCCGAGGTGCGGGTCCCAGTCGGCGAAGAGCGGGGGCCAGTGCACGAACAGCGTGTGGTGGGCGTCCTGGATGTGACGGCCGACCAGGACGGCGGCCGTCACCAGCAGTACGGCCGCCGCGGCGGCGTACAGGTCGCGGCGTGGGGTGTGGGGCTGGCGGTGGATCACACCGGCACGCTAGGCCGTAGGGGCGGGCCGGGTCCGCCTTCCGGGCCGGACGTCAGCGTTTCGTCATGGGTCGCACCGCCGTTCCGGGGTGTTCCCGGGCCTACGGTCGGGGCATGCGCGACGATCCACGGCTTCCCACCTCTCCCGGCTTCTGGCGCAGTCCAGTGCGCGGCACCTGGTTCACCGCGGTGCTCGGGCTGGTGCTGCTCGGCGGCATCAGCGTGCTGTTCGTGACCGGTCTGGTGTCCTACGCCGCCTACAACCCGGACCTCTCACCGGTGAACGACACGACCCCGGACAAGGGTCTTCTCGGCTTCTACCTGTTCGACTGGCCGGCCGGGCCGTCCTGGCTGTACCGGCTGACCCAGGGCGTCCACGTCACGCTGGGCGTCACCCTGGTCCCGGTGCTGCTGGCCAAGCTCTGGTCGGTGGTGCCGAAGCTGTTCACGCTGCCGCCGGCCCGTTCGGTGGCGCACGCGCTGGAGCGCGTTTCCCTGCTGCTCCTGGTCGGGGGTGCCCTGTTCCAGTTCGTCACCGGGCTGCTCAACATCCAACTGGAGTACGTCTTCCCCGGTTCGTTCTACCCCCTGCACTTCTACGGCGCCTGGGTGTTCATCGCCGCGTTCGTCGTCCACGCGGCCTTGAGGACACCGATGGCCGTGCGGACCGTACGGGGGTGGCGGCGGGACGAGGCTGGGCTGACGGCACCGGACCCCGCCCCGCCCACCGTGTCCCGGCGTGGCGCGCTGTGGCTGGTCGGCGGTGGTTCGCTGCTGTTGTTCGTGACGACCGTGGGGCAGAGTCTCGGCGGCCCGCTGCGGCGTACCGCGCTGCTCGCGCCGCACGGCGGCTCCGATCCCGGTGGCGGCCCGAACGGCTTCCAGATCAACAAGACGGCCCGCTACGCGGGGATCACCGACGCGGACACGCATCCGGACGCCTGGCGGCTGGTCGTCACCGGACCGGCCGGGACCGTGCGGCTCGGCCGCGCCGACCTGCTCCGCCTGCCCCAGCACAGCTCGTCGCTGCCGATCGCGTGCGTGGAGGGCTGGTCCACGAGCGACCAGTGGTGGCGCGGGGTGCGGCTGCGCGACCTCGCCGCGCTCGCCGGGTACGGCGGCGACCCGCCCGACGTGTTCGTGGAGTCCCTCCAGCGGCACGGCGCCTTCCGCCGTGCGGCGCTGCGTGCCAACCAGGTGTCCGACCCGCGCTCCCTGCTCGCCCTGTACGTCAACGGCGAGGCTCTCTCACCCGACCACGGCTTTCCGGCGCGGATCATCGTGCCCGCCGCACCCGGCGTCCTCAACACCAAGTGGGTGGCCCGGCTGACCTTCGGAGAACTGTGATGCGACTGCCGAGGCCGACCCGTGTTCCGTTCGGCAGCCCGCTGCAACTGCTGCTGCTGGCCGGCTCGTTCGCGCTCGCCGCCTACGCGGGCGTCCGTCTGCTCGCCGACGACTGGCTCGCGGTGGCCCTCTGGTTCGCGGGGGCGGCACTGCTGCACGACCTGGTGCTGCTGCCGCTGTACTCCGCGCTCGACCGCGCGCTGGCGGCGGGGTCCGTCGCAGCCGGGCGGCGCTCCTGGATGCTGTACGTGCGGGTGCCGGCCGTGCTGTCCGGGCTGGCGCTGCTGGTGTGGTGGCCGCTGATCCTCGGTGCCTCGGCCGACCGCTACCGGTCGGCCACCGGACTCGACCCGAATCTGTTCCTGCCCCGCTGGCTGCTGATCACCGCCGCCCTGTTCGGCGGCTCCGCGCTGCTGCTCGCCCTGCGGCTGCGCAGGGCGACGAAGCACCGGTCGCCCGCGGCCCACTGAGCGACCGCCCGCCAGCCGGCCCGCCGTGCGCGCTTCAGCAGCGCCGGGCTGCCGACCCGCGCCCAGGGGAAGGGCTCGCCCACCGCTTCCCCGCCGTGGGCCACGTCCACCACCTGCACGCGGGCCCGCTCGTCGATCTCACCGGGCACGGTCTCGGCGATCAACAGACCGCCTGGGCAGAGGAGTTCACTCATCCGGTGCAGCAGGACGCGTACGTCGCCGCCGATGCCCACATTGCCGTCCATGAGCAGCACCGTGCCCCAGTCACCCTCGCCGGGCAGCGGGTCGAAGACCGAGCGGTGCAGCGCCCGGCCGCCGAGCGTGTGGGTACGGGCCACCGCCGCCTCGCTCACATCGACGCCGAGGGCGCTGCGGCCGCGCCCGGCGAGTTCCGCGATCAGCCGGCCGGGTCCGCAGCCCACGTCGAGCACGGGCCCTTCGCAGCGCTCCAGCACCGCCCGGTCCACGGCGTCGGCGCGCGCGCACCAGCGCTCGACGTCCAGCGGCAGCAGCCAGCCGTCGCCACGGCGCAGGAACAGCGGTCCCCGGCCGGTGCGCAGCGCGGTGGCGTACGGGTCGGATGCTTCCCACGCGGGTGCTGTGGTCGAGGTGCTCATGACGCTCCGTGGTGGGTGAAGGCCGCCAGTCGCGCGGCGAATGCGGTGTCCGGTGCGAGGGCGGCGACGGCGCGGGCGTCGGTGGCGGTGTCGACGTCCCGGAGCCGGGGCAGATCCCGCACCCGCAGCCCGGCCGCCACCAGCCGCTCCCGCTGCACCGTCCCCGTCTCGGGCACGGACATCGGGACGCCCCGCAGCAGCTCTGGTTCGGGGCGCGCGAGGCCGAGAGCCCAGAAACCACCGTCCTCCGCCGGGCCGAAGCGGGCGTCGCAGTCCGTGAAGTCGGCGGTCAGCAGGTCCGGGGTGATCTGGGGGGTGTCCATGCCGACCAGCAGGGCGGGGCCGGTGCAGTGGGCGAAAGCGTCCGCGAGCCGTTCGTCGAGGCCGCCCGCGCACTGCGGTACGACCTCGAACCCGTCCGGCAGCCAGGGTCCCGGCCGCCCGTCCAGCACCAGCACTCGCCGCCGGGCCGGGGTGGCGGCCACCGCGCGCAGCGTGTCCGCGAGCGCGGCCTCGGCGAGCGCGGCGGCCTGCGCCGGCGAGAACGGCGGAGTGAGCCGGGTCTTGACCCTGCCCGGCCGGGGTTCCTTGGCGATCACGAGGAGAGTGGTCATGGACTGTCTCCTGGGGCCGGGACGAGGGGGGCGCGGTCAGGTGCGATTCGCTCGCCGTCGCCGCCGGTGGGAGGCCCCGCCGTCACCGGGTACCCCCCGGTGCCGTCCGCTCCCGCTCCGCCGGGGGCGTGTCGCGCAGGACCCGGCTCATGTCGCGTACCGCCTGCCAGGTGCCGCGCCAGGTGCCGGTCACCTTGGAGGCGCCGGAGCGCGGCAGGTACGGCACGTCGTGCTCGGTGACCCGCCAGCCCGCGTCGGCCGCGCGGACCACCATCTCCAGTGGGTAGCCGCTGCGCCGGTCGGTGAGGCCGAGGGAGAGCAGCGGCTCGCGGCGGGCGGCGCGCAGCGGGCCGAGGTCGCGCAGGGTGAGGCCGGTACGGCGGCGCAGCAGCAGGGAGAGCGCGAGGTTGCCCGCGCGGGCGTGCGCGGGCCAGCTCCCCCGCCCCTGCGGCCGACGGCGCCCGAGCACCAGGTCGGCCCCACCCGCGCGCACCTCCTCGACGAAGGGCAGCAACAGGCGTGGGTCGAGGGACGCGTCGCAGTCGCAGAAGCACACCACGTCGGCGGTGGCGGCGAGCAGCCCGGCGTGGCAGGCGGCGCCGAACCCGCGCCGTTCCTCGCGTACGACGGTCGCGCCCAGGGCGCGCGCGACCTCGGCGGAGCCGTCGGTGGAACCGTTGTCCACGACGAGCGCGTGCCAGCCCGCCGGGATGCGGGCCAGCACCCAGGGCAGGGCCTCGGCCTCGTCCAGGCAGGGCAGCACGACGTCCACGTCGGGACCGGGGGGTGGGGGTGAGGTGGTCACGTCTTTCACCCTACGAACCCGAATCGCCGCAAACCGGACTTCCGCTCCTTACGAAACGCGGACGTCGGAGCCCTGGGGCAGCCCGGACCCAGGCGTGGTGCCAGGCTGGGAGGCATGCAGCAGCCGTACACAGCCCCGCCTTCCCAGGCCGCCGGACGTGTCCTGGTCGTGGACGACGACCCGACCGTCGCGGAGGTCGTCGCCGGGTACCTGTCCCGTGCCGGACATGTGGTGGACCGCGCCGCCGACGGACCCTCCGCCCTCGCGCGCGCCGCCGGACACCGGCCCGACCTGGTGGTGCTCGACCTGATGCTGCCCGGCATGGACGGCCTGGAGGTGTGCGCGCGGCTGCGCGAGCGCGGCCCGGTACCGGTCATCATGCTCACCGCGCGCGGCGACGAGGACGACCGCGTGCTCGGCCTGGAGGTCGGCGCGGACGACTATGTGACGAAGCCGTTCAGCCCACGCGAACTGGTGCTGCGCGTGGAGTCGGTGCTACGCCGCACCCGCCCCGCCGACCGGGCGCCGGCCGCCTCCGGCCCGCTCGCGGCGGCGGGCCTGACCATTGATCCGGGCGCCCGTCGTGCCACCAAGAACGGCACCGAACTCTCGCTGACCCTGCGGGAGTTCGATCTGCTGGCGTTCCTTCTGCGGCATCCGGGCCGCGCCTTCGGCCGCGAGGAGCTGATGCGGGAGGTGTGGGGCTGGGAGTTCGGTGATCTGTCCACCGTCACCGTCCATGTCCGCCGGCTGCGCGGCAAGATCGAGGACGACCCGGCCCGGCCCCGGCTGATCCGCACCGTCTGGGGGGTCGGCTACCGGTTCGAACCGGACGCGTCCGCCGAGGAGGTGGAGGACCGACGTGCGTGACAACCTCCTCATCGCCCTCTACGCCTTCCTCGGTGCCGCCACCTCCGGTCTGCTGGGCGCCGCCGTGCTGAGGCTGGTCCGGCGCCGCTCGCTGACCACCTCGCTCACCGTGGTGGCGGGTGTCGGCGTGTTCGCCATGCTGGCGGGCACCATGGCGGTGGCGTGGGCGATGTTCCTGTCCCCGCACGACCTGCGGGTGGTCACCACGGTCGTCGCCATGGCGGCCGTCGTCTCCCTGCCCACCGCGCTGCTGCTGGGCCGCCGGGTGGTCGCCCGCAGCCGGGAACTGACCGACGCGGCACGGAGTTTCGGCGACGCCGGCGCCTTCGCCGCGCCTGCCGCACCGGCCACCGCCGAACTGGACGCCCTGAGCCGGGAACTGGCCGCGACCAGTGTCCGGCTGGCCGCCTCCCGTGAACGCGAACGGGCCCTGGAGGCGTCCCGGCGGGAACTCGTCGCCTGGATCTCGCACGATCTGCGTACCCCGCTGGCCGGTCTGCGCGCCATGTCGGAGGCGCTGGAGGACGGGGTGGCCGCCGATCCGGTTCGCTATCTCCGGCAGATCCGCACCGAGGTGGAACGCCTCGACGGCATGGTCGGCGACCTCTTCGAACTCTCCCGCATCCACGCCGGCACGCTCCCGCTCAGCCCCTCCCGGATCTCGCTGTACGACCTGGTGGGCGACGCCCTCGCCGGGGTCGGCCCCCTCGCCCGCGAGCACGGCGTACGGCTGGTGGGCGACGGGGTGCGGCCGGTGCCGGTCGAGGTGGACGGCAAGGAGATGAGCCGGGTCATCGCCAACCTGCTGGTCAACGCCATCCGCCGGACCCCGGCCGACGGCACGGTCGCCGTCGCGGCCCGGCGGGCGCCGGAGGGCGTGGTGCTGTCGGTCACGGACGGCTGCGGAGGCATCCCCGAAGAGGATCTGCCGCGCGTCTTCGACACCGGCTGGCGCGGCACGGACGCGCGGACGCCACCGGCGGGGGCGGGGCTCGGCCTGGCGATCGTGCGGGGGATCGTGGAGGCGCATCAGGGGCGGGCTAGCGTGCGGAACATCCCGGGCGGCTGCCGCTTCGAGGTGACGCTGCCCGCCCCGGCCGCCTGACTCAGCCGGACCCCGCGAACTCCGCCATCCCCTCGGCGAAGCCGACCCGCGGCCGCCAGTCCAGCTCGGCGCGCAGCCGGGCGGAGTCGGCGGTGATGTGCCGTACGTCGCCGAGCCGGTACTCGCCGGTGACCACCGGCTCCGGGCCGCCGTGCGCGGCGGACAGCGCGTGCGCCAGTTCGCCGACCGTACGGGGCTCGCCGCTGCCGGTGTTGTACGCGGTGAGTGTGCCGGGCCGGTCCGGTGCCCGTAGCGCGGCCAGGTTCGCCGCGGCCACGTCCCGTACATGGACGAAGTCGCGCCGCTGACGTCCGTCCTCGAACACCTTTGGCGCCTCGCCTCGTCGCAGCGCCGAGCGGAAGAACGCGGCGACTCCGGCGTACGGGGTGTCGCGGGGCATCCGGGGGCCGTACACGTTGTGGTAGCGCAGGGAGAGCGCCGTGCCGCCGGTGGCGCGCGCCCATGCGGCGGCCAGGTGCTCCTGGGCCAGCTTGGTGGCGGCGTAGACGTTGCGCGGGTCGGCCGGGGCGTCCTCGCCCACCAGGCCGGGGACGAGCGCGGTGCCGCAGAGGGGGCAGGGCGGCTCGAAGCGGCCCGCCGCCAGGTCGGCTTCGGCGCGCGGGCCGGGCCGTACGACGCCGTGGGCCGGGCACTCGTAGCGGCCCTCGCCGTACACCACCATCGACCCGGCCAGCACCAGCCGCCGCATGCCCGCCTCCGCCATCGCGGCCAGCAGGACGGCGGTGCCGAGGTCGTTGCGGGAGACGTACTCGGCCGCGTCGGTGACACCATCGCCGAGGCCGACCATGGCCGCCTGGTGGCAGACGGCGTCCACGCCGGCGAGGGCGCGGGCCACGGCCGCGTGGTCGCGGACGTCCGCGGCGGGGTCGTCGCGGACGTCGAAGACCACGGCCTCGTGCCCGGACACCCGGAGCGCGTCGACGACATGCGACCCGATGAACCCGGCACCGCCGGTGACCAATACACGCATGGCCCCAAACTAGGCCCCCGGGCGCCCGCTCCCCCGGCACACCGGCCCGACGTCATCACTCGGTAAGGACCCGCCTACGCCACCTGGAGCGAGTCGTCGCGGCGCAGTACGAAGAAGTACGGGCTGCGCAGGCCACGCATGTCCATCAGGCCGATCACCGCGTCGTCAAAGAGGCGGCGGAAGACGTCGTTGACGGGAACCTGGTCGTAGATCATCGTCGCGGTGTCCCTGCCACGGTGACGGGTGGTGCGCAGACGGGCCTTGGGGGACCGAGTCCGTAGCACGGGCCGCAGGCTGCTGATCGGGGCGACCAGCGAACGGTTCCTCAACACCGGCAGCTTCTGGGTGAGTCCGAGCCCGAGGAACGCCTTGGCCGGGTCGAACGCCCACAGCGACTTCCCGTCCGGGGACGGGAAGAGCAGCGGGTGCACGGTCTCGGCGTCGACGAACTGCTTGCCCCACCATCCACTGCCGCCGAGAAGCCCGTCCATCGGGTGCCCGGTGGGGAGTTCGGCACCGTGCCAGGTCCCGAACATGAAGTCCGGCTCGACCGTCCCGGAGGCGTCGAACACGTCCAGAGCCTCGGCGGTCGTACCCGGCACCGCTTCGAACAAGTCCTTCAGCATGCGTTCTCCCTCGTCCGGCGCCGTCGGCCCGGTCAGTATGCCGGGCGCCCCCACACCCGGCGTTTCGGCAGCGGCTTGGCGTAGGTGCCCGCGCGGCTCGTGGTGAGGTTCAGGGTGACGAGGGATTCCGCGAGTTTCACCGCCGCCGCCACGCCGTCGACGACCGGGAGGCCGAGCTTTTCGGAGAGGCTTCGCTGGAGGCCGGTCATTCCGGCGCAGCCGAGGACGAGGACTTCGGCTCCGGCGGTGTGGGCTCGTTCGGCGGCGGTGAGGAAGGCGGACTCGGTGCGGGCGGGGTCGGCGGCCAGGTCGAGGACGCCGAGGCCGGTGCCGACGACGGCGGCGCAGTTGCGGGCGACTCCGGCGGTCTCCAGGCTGTCCTCGATCTGACCGCGCGAGCGGTCCAGCGTGGTGACGACGCCGTAGCGGCGGCCGAGGAGACAGGCGAGGTGGGCGGCGGCCTCGGTGATGTCGACCACGGGTACGTCGACCAACTCCCGTACGCCTTCACGCCCGTGCTCCCCGAACCCGGCCATGACCACGGCGTCGTACGGCGGTCCGTCGTAGGTGCGCAGGGTGTCGAGGACGGCGGCGGCCGAGAGATGGCTGTCGAGCCAGCCCTCGGCGGACTCGGGGCCCCACGTCGGGGTCAGGCCGGTCACGGTGGTGCCTGGTGCGGCGGCGGCTCGGGCGCCGTGGACGATCTCCTCGGTCATCTCGGGCGTGGTGTTGCAGTTGGTGACGACGATCCGCATGGCCCTCACGCCTCCGCTCCGGTCCTGCTCCGGTTCAGCAGCCAGTACAGGCCCGCCGCGAGCGCCGTGCCGATGAACCAGGAGTACGGCGCGACGTCACTGAAGTCCTTCACCAGGGCCAGCGTGGCGGCGACGGCGGCCGAGGGGAGGAACGCGCCGAGGGCCTTCGGGTTGAAGCCCCGGCGGTAGTGGTAGCGGGAGCCGGGGGTGGCGTCGAAGAGTTCGTCCACGTTCACCCGGCCGCGCTTGACCGCGTAGTAGTCGACCATGATCACGCCGAACAGGGGGCCCAGGAAGGCGCCGAGGCCGCCGAGGAAGTAGTTGACGACGGTCGGGTTGGAGAAGAGGTTCCAGGGGGTGACGACCAGGGCGGCGACCGTGCTGATCATGCCGCCGACCTTGAAGGTGATCTTCTGCGGCCAGACGTTGGCGAGGTCGTAGGCCGGGGAGACGAAGTTGGCGACGATGTTGACGCCCATCGTGGCGATGGCGAAGGTCAGCGCGGCGATCGCCAGTACCCAGGTGTTGCCGACCCGCGCGACCAGTTCCGCCGGGTCGGTGACGGCCTCGCCGAACACCTCCAGCGAACCGGCGGTGACGATGACCGAGAGGACGACGAACGCGGTCGAATTGACGGGCAGGCCCCAGAAGTTGCCGCGCCGCACGGTCCGGTAGTCGGGCGCGAAGCGGGAGAAGTCGCAGAAGTTGAGCATCAGCGTCCCGTAGGTGGCCAGGATCAGCCCGATCGCGCCGAACCACTGCCGCCACTGCTCCCCCGTGGAGACCGGGTGCGGGGTGGCGGTGAGCGAGATGGTCCAGTGGGCCTTGGCCAGCACCCACAGGGCGAGCGCGATCATCACCAGCCAGATCGCGGGCCCGCAGAAGTCCTGGAACCGGCGTACGGACTCCATCCCCCGGCTGATGATCAGCGCCTGGACCAGCCACAGGGTCAGGAAGGAGATCCAGCCCAGGGCATCCAGGCCGAGGAAGGAGTGGTGGGTCAGCGACGCAAGGCCCGGCCAGGCGGCCAGCAGCATCACATTGACGGCGACGGAGGCCAGGTAGGTCTGGATGCCGTACCACATGATGGCGATCAACGCCCGTATCAGAGCGGGGATGTTGGCGCCCCAGACGCCGAAGGCGATGCGGCTGACCACGGGAAAGGGCACGCCGTGGCGCTGGCCGATGCGGCCCATCCAGTTCATCCCGATGAAGATCAGCACGAAGCCGACGAGGAGGGACGTGAACACCTGCCAGACGTTCATGCCGAGCACCAACAGACCAGCTGCGAAGGTGTAGTTGCCCAGGTTGTGGACGTCCGACATCCACAGCGCGAACAGGTCGAAGACCTTCCAGTTGCGCCGCTGGGCGGGGGCGAGGTCCTCGTTGGTCAGGCGTGGGTCGGGGGTGAACGCGGGTGCGCCCGCTGCTTCGGCGCGGTCGGCGAGGGACACGGGACCTCCAGGGGCGAGGGGGCGGAGGGCGGCGGTCATTTGGTATACCAAACTGCCGTCATGGTTCCGCCGTCAACCGTCCGGACCGATGTCGTCGCCGTTACGGCTCCGTAAAAGCACCGCCCGGCAGCGAGGATGAGCCCATGAGCCCCACTACGGCGAAGACCGAACCGCTCGGCTCGGTGCGCGAGCGCGTCCTGGCGGCGCTGCGGCAGGACATCATCGCGGGGCGCCTCGGCCCCGGCGACCGGCTGGTGGAACGGGAGTTGGCCGAGCGGTACGGCGTCTCACGGGTCCCGGTGCGCGAGGCCATCCGCGCGCTGGTCGGCGAGGGCTTCGTCCTGTTCGAGTCGGCCCGCCGCACGGTGGTGCGCCGGCTGACCCCGGACGACGTACGTGAACTCTTCGAGCTGCGGGAGGCGTTGGAGGTGTACGCGGCCGGGCTGGCCGCCGTTCGGGCGACCCCCGAAGCGCTGGAGCGGCTGCGGGAGCTGCTGGCGGAGGCCGCGACGGCCACGGAGGCGGGCGAGGCGGAGGCGATCACGGACGTCAACACCCGTTTCCACGACCGCATCCTGGCCATGGCGGGCAACGGCCTGCTCATCTCGGTCATGGAGCCGGTCGACGGCCGCCTGCGCTGGCTCACCCGGCGCAACGCCGAGTGGCCCCAGCTCCTCGCCGAGCACCACGAGCTGTACGCGGCCATCGCCTCCGGCGACCCGGACCGCGCCCGCGCCCACGCCCTGGGCCACGTCCGCGCCAACTACCGCTCGACGACGCGCCATCTCTTCGGCGAGGAGGCGGAGTCGAGGGCCTGAACCCGGTACTGCGCCACCCGTCTGCTTCGGTTCACCCATGTGGATCAATCGGCCCCGCCGTTCCGTTACCGGCCCCCAGGCCGGGGCACAGCCGGACCATGGGTAACTACGACAACTCGATCAACGTGGCCGTCCCGGTGGACCGCCTCTTCGCCTACCTCGCGGACGTGGAGAACCTCCCGGCCTACCTCCCCCGGCTGACCTCGGTCGAGCCGGAGGGCGGGGACCGGGTCACCGTCACCGCGCACATCGACCCGCCCGGCGAGCCCGAGCAGGACGTCACCAGCCAGGCGTGGGTCCATGTGCTGGAAGAGGGCAAGAGCCTGGAGTGGGGCGCGCCGGGCCCCGACGACTACCACGGCCGGCTGCATGTGGCCGCGGGCGACGAGGCGGGCAGCTCGCGGCTGACCGTCGAGCTGCACACCGACAACGTCGAGGGCGAGCACGTCACCCGCGGCCTGGAGGAGGCCCTGCACGGCATCAAGCGCGCCGCCGAGCAGTCCGCCCGCTAGCGCGCGGTCCCTCCCTTCCCCGGCTCCGGCAGGAAGCCCGTGCGGTGGAACCAGGTGAGGTAGCGGGCGAGGACCTCGTCGGTCAGCGGGGGCTGGTGAACACCGAGGACGCCCACGGCCTTGGCCGTCTGGTGGGAGTCGAAGCGGCGCTGGTCCATCGCCTCGTGCCGGGTCTGCGGCTCGTCGCCCAGGAAGAGCTGGGCCGCGTTGCCGGGGTCGGCGGCGACGCGGGCCTGCCACTCCTCGACCGGGACGGTGCTCAGCTCGTGGCCGAGCCGGGCGGCCGCCTGGAAGACGCGCCCCAGGTCCGGGGCGTCCGGGTTGGTGAAGTGATGGACCTCCCCGCCCGTCTGCACCGACCCGGCGAGCGCCACGACGGCCCTGCTGACGTGGTCCACCGGCACCCAGTCGGTGGAGCCGTACGGCAGGTCGGGTACGGCCCCCGCCTGGAGGCAGCCCTTGATGAGCTGCCACAGCAGGTCACGGTCCTGGCAGGCGCCGGTGGCGGTGTCGCCGCTGATCCGGCCGGGGCGGTGCACGGTGACCGGCAAGCCGCGTTCGCGGGCGAGTCCGACCAGGCCCTCCGCGACCCACTTGCTGCGGGCGTAGCCGTCGGGCAGGGCGGACGGCGGACCGGTCGGGGTGGCCTCGGTGATGGTGACGGGGTCGGGCCCGGTGGCCGGGGCGAACACGCTGGTGGTCGAGATGTAGTGCATGCCCGGTGACGCCGAGTCGGCGAGCAGCCGCAGCAGTTCCTCGGTGCCCGCGACATTGGGGGCGCGCAGATCCCCGTACCCGGCGGCGAAGTTGACGCGGGCGCCGTTGTGCAGGACGGGCCCGAGACGGCGGACCAGTGCGCTGCGGTCCTGCGGGGTCAGGCCCAGGCCGGGGGCGGCGAGGTCGCCCGGCACCGCGTTGATCAGGGTCTCGTAGCGGGGCTGCCAGAGGCCGTAGTGCTCCAGGTTTGCGCGCAGCCGCTCGGCTGCCCGGCGGGGGTCCTCGGCGCGGACGAGGCAGTCGACGGGGCCGTCGGTGCTGTCGATGAGGTCCCGCAGGAGGAACGCGCCCAGGAACCCGGAGGCACCGGTGAGCAGTGGACGGGCCGTGGGGCGGGCGCTCCTGCGGGCGGTAGCGGTGATGTCCGGTGCGAGGCGGACCTCGGCGGCGAGGTCGGGCCCGCTGCCGTACCCCTGCTCTCCCGGTATGCGGTCCAGCAGGCGGGCGATGCCCTCCACCGTCGGCGCGGCGAACAGGTCCCGCAGGGACAGGCGCCGGCCGCAGCGTTCCTCGATCCGCTGGGCGAGGGTGACGGCGAGCAGGGAGTGGCCGCCGAGGGCGAAGAAGTCGTCCTGGACGCCGACTTGGGGCACACCGAGGGTCTCGGCGAACGCCGTGCACAGCTCGCGTTCGAGGTCGGTGCGCGGGGCCGTGCCCTCGCCGGGTGCCGTCTGCTCGGGCGCGGGGAGGGCCTGCCGGTCGGTCTTGCCGTTGGGGGTGAGGGGCAGGGCGTCGAGCGTGACGTAGGCGGCCGGGACCATGTGGTCGGGCAGGGTCTCGGCGAGGCGGGCGCGCAACTCGGTCGCGTCCGGCACCTGTTGTCCCTCCTCGGGAACGGTGTACGCCACCAGGCGACGGTCGCCGGGCCGGTCCTCGCGGACCGTGGCGCAGGCCGAGGCGATGCCGGGCAGCGCGGTGAGCGCGGCCTCGATCTCGCCCAACTCGATGCGGAAGCCGCGCAGTTTGACCTGGTCGTCCACGCGGGAGACGTAGACGAGTTCACCGTCGGTGGTCCAGCGCGCCAGGTCGCCGGTGCGGTACATCCGGCCGCCCGCGCGGTCGAACGGGTCGGCCACGAATCGGGTCGCGGTCAGGGCGGCCCGCTCGTGGTAGCCGCGGGCCAGGCTGGCGCCGGAGACGTACAACTCACCGACCACGCCGGGCGGTACGGGGGCCAGCCGGTCGTCCAGGACGTGGACGCGGGTGCCGTCGACGGGGACGCCGATGGGCACGGTGCGGTCGGGGGCGAGGGGGCCGTCGGCGTGCTGGAAGGCGCTCATGGTCGCGCAGACGGTGGTCTCGGTGGGGCCGTAGGCGTTGACGAGGTGCCGGTCGCGCGCCCAGGTGTGCACGAGGTGGGGCGGGCACGCCTCACCGGCGAGGGCGATGGTGGTGCCCTCGGGCAGCGAGCCGGGCGGCATCACGGCGAGCGCGGCAGGGGGCAGGGTGAGGTGGGTGACGCCGCGTTCCCGGACGGTGCCGGCGAGGGCGGGGCCGGGCAGCAGGGCGTCGCGTTCGTCGATCTCCAGGCAGGCCCCGGTGAGCAGGCCCATGCACATCTCCCAGAACGCCGCGTCGAAGCTGACGGACGCCAGGTGCAGCACCCGGTCGCCGGGGCCGACCCGCAGCCGCTCGGCATGGGTCCGGGCCAGCGCGCCGACACCCTGGTGGGTGACCACCACACCCTTGGGCAGGCCGGTGGAGCCGGAAGTGTAGATGACGTACGCCGGGTGCGCCGGGTCGGGGTCACCCGAAGCGGGCGCCGCGCTCTGCGTGAGGTCCCCGACGTGGACGTACGGCACCGGCAGCTCGGGCAGCCGCTCGCGCACCTCGGGGGTGGTCAGCAGCAGGCGCGGCCGGGAGTCCTCGACCATGTGGGTGAGGCGGCGGGCCGGATAGTCCGGGTCGAGCGGTACGTACGCGGCCCCGGCCTTGAGGACGCCGAGCAGGGTGACGAGCAGCTCGCGGGTACGGGGCAGCGCGACGGCGACCCGGTCCTCGGGGCCGATACCGCGTGCGGCGAGGCCGGCGGCGACGGAGTCGGCGCGGGCGTCCAGCTCGCGGTAGGTGAGCGTGGTGGTGGCGTCGCGGACCGCCGGGGCGTCCGGGGTGCTCCGTACCCAGCGCCGGAAGAGGGCGGGGACGCTCTCGGGCCGGCCGGCCTCGGGGCCGGTGCCCCAGGCGGTGACGCGGGCGCGGTCGGCGTCGGTGAGCACGTCGTAGGCGCGCAGCGGGCGGTCGGGGTCGGCGGTGACGGCGGTGAGCAGCCGGACGAGGCGTTCGCCGAGGGCGTGGACGGTGGCCGCGTCGAAGAGTTCCGTCGCGTAGTCCACGGCGGCCCGCATGGCGCCCGGCGCGCCCTGGTCGTCGTGGGTCTCGGCGAAGGTGAAGGACAGGTCGAACTTGGCCACGTCCAGCTCGACCGGCACCGGGCTCACGGTGAGGTCCGGCAGCTCGACGGGGGCGGCCGGGCTGTGGTTCTGGAGGACCAGCATGGTCTGGAAGAGCGGGTGGTGGCTCTGCGAGCGGGCGGGGTTGAGGAGTTCGACCAGGCGCTCGAAGGGGAGGTCCTGGTGGGTGTAGGCGGAGAGGTCGAACTCCTTCACCCGGTCCAGGAGTTCGCGGAAGGTGGGGTCACCGGAGAGGTCGGTGCGCAGGACGAGGGTGTTGACGAAGAAGCCGACCAGATCGGCGGCGGCCTCGTCGGTGCGTCCGGCGACTGCCGTGCCGAGCGGGATGTCCTCGCCCGCGCCGTGCCGGGAGAGCAGCAGGGACAGGGCGGCCTGGAGCACCATGAAGACACTGCATCCGCTGGTGCGGGCGAGGTCCGCGATCCGTCGGGCGGTGGTGGCGTCCAGGGTGAAGTCGTGTGTGGCGCCGCTGTGTTGGGGGACGGCGGGGCGGGGCCGGTCCCACGGCAGGTCGATCAGCTCGGGCAGCCCGCCCAACGCCTGCTTCCAGTGGTCCAGTTGCCCGGACAGCACGCTCGACGGGTCGTCCTCGTCACCGAGGAGGGCCCGCTGCCAGAGGGCGTGGTCCACGTGGTCGACCGGCGGTGCGGTCCACGCCGGGGCCTGCCCGCCGACGCGGGCCCGGTAGGCGGTGCCGAGGTCTCGGGTGAGGGGTGCGAGCGAGGAGCCGTCGGCGGCGATGTGGTGGACGACGAGCACCAGCACGTGGGAGTCGTCGGAGAGCCGCAACAGGGTCGCCCGGAGCGGGAGTTCGCGCTCGATGTCGATGGCCTCGGCGGCGATCCCGGCTACGGCCGCGTCGAGCCGGCCCTCGTCGGCGCTCCGGACGACGAACGGCACGGTCGCCGCGCCGGGTTCGGTGATGTGCTGGCGCGGCCCGTCCCCGTCGGCGGGGAAGACGGTGCGCAGCGCGGAGTGCCGGGCCACCACGTCGTCGAGCGCGGCGCGCAGGGCTTCCTGGTCGAGCGGGCCGTCGAGGCGTACGGCGAAGGGGATGTTGTAGGTGGCGGAGGGGCCGTCGAGCCGGTGCAGGAACCACAGGCGGCGCTGTGCGTAGGACAGCGGCAGTACGGCGGGGCGCGGCTGCGGGACGAGGGCGGGGCGGGCCGGACGGTCCCCGTCGGCGAGGACGGCCGCGAAGGACGCGACGGTCGGGTGCTCGAAGAGGGTGCGGATCTCGGTCTCGGTGCCCAGCGCGGTACGGACGCGGCCGACGAGCCGGGTGGCGAGCAGGGAATGGCCGCCCAGGGCGAAGAAGTCGTCGTCGACGCCGACTTGGGCCACGCCCAGCACGTCGGCGAACAGTCCGGCGACGATCTCCTCGTGCGCCCCGCGCGGCGCCCTCCCCGCGGCTCCCGGTCCCGAACTCACAGGCGCAGGCAAGGCGGCCCGGTCGAGCTTGCCGTTGACGGTCAGCGGCAGGGCGTCCAGTGACTGGATGGCGGACGGCACCATGTAGGAGGGCAGGTGGCGGCCGATGTGCGCGGCCAGCCGGCCGGGGTCCGCGGTGTGGCCGGGGGCGGGGACGACGTACGCGGTGAGGGTGCGGTCGCCGGGGAGGTCCTCGCGGACCAGGACGCAGGCGGCGCGCACGGACGGGTCGGTGCGGAGCACGGCCTCGATCTCGGCGGGCTCGATGCGATGGCCGCGCAGCTTGACCTGCTGGTCGGCGCGGCTGACGTAATGGATCAGGCCCTCGTTGTCCCAGCGCACCACGTCGCCCGTGCGGTACATCCGCGCGCCGCCGCCCTCGAACGGGTCGGCGACGAACCGGGTGGCGGTCAGGCCGGGCCGCCCGAGGTAGCCGCGCGCGACGCCGGGGCCCGCGATGTACAGCTCGCCCTCGGCGCCGGGCGGTACCGGGCGCAGGGCCGCGTCCAGGACGTAGGCCCGCATGCCGTCCAGCGGGCGGCCGATCGGTGGCATGCCGGGCGGGGTGTCGGCCGGGACGTGGTGGAGGGTGGCGAAGGTCGTGGTCTCGGTGGGGCCGTAGGCGTTCAGGACCGTCGTGCCGGGGTGGGCCGTGGCCAGCTGCTGGAGCACGCCGGGCGTGGCGGCCTCGCCGCCGGCGGCGGCCAGCCGGAGCAGGCCGAGGGCGCCGGGGTCGGTCTCGGCGATGACGTTGAACAGGGCGGTCGTCAGGAAGGCCGCGGTCACCCCGTGCCGGGCGACGAGGTCCCGGAGCGTGGCGGGCTGGAGCGTGCCCTCGGGGGCCACGACGACCCGGCCGCCGCTCAGCAGGGGCGCCCAGATCTCGAAGGTGGCCGCGTCGAAGACGTACGCCGAGTGCATCAGCACCGCCTCCGCCACCCCGTCGGCCCAGGTGCGGTCGGCGGCGAGGGCGGCGATGTCGGCGTGGGTGACGCCGACGGCCTTGGGCAGGCCGGTGGAGCCGGAGGTGAACATGACGTACGCGAGCCGGTCGCCGCCGGACACGGCGGGCAGGGCGCCGGGGGCGAAGGGGCCGCCGCTGAGGACGCGTCCGGCGGGGTCCACGGTGAGTACGGGGATGTCGAGTCCGCGCACCCAGGGGTTCTCGCGGGTGGTCTCGTCCACGATCAGGGCGCGCAGCGGGGCGGACTCATTGACGCGGTCGAGGCGTTCGGCGGGCCAGCGCGGGTCCAGCGGGACGTAGGCGGCGCCCGCGCGCAGGACCGCCAGGGAGGCGGTGACCTGGGCCGAGGAGCGGCCGAGCAGGATGCCGACCCCGTCCTCCGCGCCGACCCCGGAGCCGGTGAGGGCTCGGGCCAGCCCGGTGGACAGTTCCTGGAGCAGCCCGTAGGTCAGCTCCTCACCCGCACCGGTGACGGCGACCGTGCCGGGGTGACGCTCGGCCTGCCGGGCCACCGCGTCGGGGACGCTCAAGTTCCGCACGTACAGCCGGAGTTCCGCGCCGCGTCCCGTCTCCAGCAGCCGCTCCCGCTCCCCCTCCAGCAGCAGGGGCAGGCTGTCGGCCCGTACGTCGAGGCCCTCGGCCATCCGGGTGAGCAGGCGGCGCATGCGGGCCACGGTCTGCTCGATCTCCGTGCGGTCGAGCAGGGCGGAGCGGTAGCCGAAGGTGATCCTCAGGCTGTCCTCGCCGGGGGCGATGGTGAGGGTGAGCGGGTAGTGGGCGGCGTCGGTGCCGTCGATACCGGCGACGGTGAGCCCGGCCATGCCCTGCTGGGCGGTGCGCAGGGCCTCGGCGTCGAGCGGGTAGTTCTCGAAGACGGCGAGGGTGTCGAAGAGCCGGTCGAGTCCGGCGGTCTCGCATATCTCGGTGAGGCCCACGTACTGGTTGCCCAGCAGCCCCGCCTGCTCCTCCTGGAGCCGGGTGAGCAGCGCGGCCAGGCTCTCGCCGGGCTCGGGGCGCAGCCGTACCGGGACGGTGTTGATGAAGAGGCCGATCATCGTCTCGATGCCGGGGATCTCCGGCGGCCGCCCGGAGACGGTGGTGCCGAACACCACGTCGGAGCGTCCGGTGAGGTGGGCCAGCACCAGGCCCCAGGCGCCCTGGACCAGGGTGTTGAGCGTGAGCCGGGAGGCGCGGGCTGTCTCGCGCAGCCGGTGCGTAGTGGCGCGGTCCAGCTCCAGCACGAGGGTGTCGGGCAGCTCGGCGGAGTCCGGTCCCTCGGGCGCGCCACGCCCGGCGAGCAGGGTGGGCGTCTCCAGCCCCGCCAGCGCGTCCCGCCAGGTGCCCAGCGTGGCGGCCCGGTCCTGCGCGGCCAGCCAGGCGAGGTAGGTGCGGTACGGGGTCACGCGGGGCAGCGTGATGTCGTCGCCCTGGCGGGCGTACAGCTCGAACAGCTCGCGCACCAGCAGCGGGACGGACCAGCCGTCGAAGAGGAGGTGGTGGCTGGTCATCACCAGGCGGTGCCGGCCGGGCGCGGTGTGGACGAGGGTGAACCGCATCAGGGGCGGGGTGGTGAGGTCGAACCGGCGGGTGCGGTCCTCGGCGAGGAACGCGTCCAGCGCCTCGGAGCCGTCGGCCGAGGTGAGGTCCAACTCGACCAGTGGTACCGGTACTTCGGCGGCGACCGCCTGGACGGGCTGGTCCAGGTCCTCGTGGAGGAAGCCGACCCGGAGGTTGGCGTGGCGCCGCAGCAGGGTGCCGATGGCGGCCCGCAGCGCGGGGACACCGACGGTGCCTTCGAGGTCGAACACGAACTGGGTGGTGTAGACGTCCACGGCCTGGGAGTCGTAGAGCGAGTGGAAGAGCATGCCCGCCTGCAACGGCGTCAAGGGCAGTACGTCCTCCAGCTGGAACCCGGTCACTTGCGTCCACCCCACTTGTTCTGAAGTCGGTCGATCTGGGCCTGGTCGAGGGAGACCAGGGGAAGGTCGGAGGGCGTGTAGCCGCCCGCGTCGGGCTGTTCGGCGTGTTCGGCGACGGCGCGCAGGGCGCGGGCGAAGGCGTCGGCCAGGTCTGCCACGTCCTCCTCCTTCAGGAGGTCGCCGGGCCAGGCCCAGCGGGTGACGAGGACGGGCCCGTCGGGGCGGTCCTCGGTGTGCGCGTTGATGTCGATGACGTGGTGGACGGGCATGTCCGGGTCCTGGCTGCGCGGCTGGCCGCCGTCGAGCAGGACCTCCCAGTCGCCCGCGCTCCCGGCCGAACCGGCGTAGCGGCCCAGGTAGTTGAAGCCGATCTGCGGGGCCGGCACGGTGAGCCGGTCGCGGGTGGCGGGGTTGAGGTGCCGCAGCATCCCGTAGCCGACGCCGTGGTCGGGTATCGCCCGCAGCTGTTCCTTGATCTGCTTCACGGCGCGGTCGATCAGGGTCGCGTCGAAGCGCGCGGGGTCGACGACCCGGCCGGGGCCGGGGTCGAGGCGGACCGGGTAGAGGCTGGTGAACCAGCCGACGGTGCGGGAGAGGTCGATGTGGTCGGCGAGCTGCTCCCGGCCGTGCCCCTCCAGGTCGATCAGGACGGCCGTGTCGTCCGTGCGGCCCGTACCCCGGTCCTCGCGCCAGGCGCGGATCGCCAGGGCGAGCGCGGTGAGCAGGACGTCGTCGACTCCCGCGTGGAAGGCGGCGGGCGCGGTGGTGAGCAGCGGGCCGGTCCAGCGGGCGTCCAGGTGGGTCGTGACGGTGCGGGTGTGCTCGGCGGTGTCGCGCTCCGCGTCGAGCGGCCGGTGTCCGATGCGGGGGTCGGGGGTGTTCAGCACGCCTTCCCACAGCGGGAGTTCGCGTTCCCGCTCGGGGGTGCGGGCCTGGGTGGCGAGGAGGCGGGCCCAGCTCCGGTACGGCGTGGCGACGGACGGAAGTGCCGAAGGCGTGCCGGTGAACGTCTGCCAGGCGGTGGCCAGGTCGGCGCCGAGCACCCGCCAGGAGACCGCGTCGACGGCCAGGTGGTGGACGACGATCAGCAGCCGGCCGGGCGTGCGCGGGCCCGCGTCGCCCCACACGGCCTCGATGACATGGCCGTCGGCGGGCCGCAGCCGGGCGCGGGCCTGCTCGCCCGCCTCGGCGAGCGCGGCGGACGCGGCGGCCGCGTCGAGCCCGGTGATGTCGAGCCGGGTGAGGCGCTTGCGCGCGAGCACGGAGCCGGGCGGCTGTGCGTACAGGACCGGCTCTTCCTCGGTGGAGCGGGCGACACGCATCCGGAGCATGTCGTGGTGGTCGATGAGGAGTTGGAGGGTGCCGATGAGGGATTCCTCGTCGGCGTCGGCCGGGGTGCGCAGGACCGCGGACTGGTTGTAGCCGTCCGTGGCGCCGGGCCGCTCCAGGAACCAGGCCGCGATGGGCGTGGGCGGCATCTCGCCGGTGCCCGCCTCGGCGGGTTCGGCCGAGTCCGCCGTCAGCACGGTGGCGACGGCCGCGATGGCCTCGGGTGTGCGGTGCACGAAGACGTCGCGCGGGGTGACGGCGAGCCCGGCCTGCCGGACCCGGCTGACGAGCTGGATGGACAGGATGCTGTCGCCGCCGAGCGCGAAGAAGTCGTCGTCGGTGCGCACGGCGTCCGCCCGCAGTACGGAGGCGAACACCTCGCACAGCACGCGTTCGCGCTCGGTACGCGGCTCCCCGCCCGGCCGGGTGCCGGTGGCCCGCGCCGGGGCGGGCAGGGCGCGCCGGTCGGTCTTGCCGTTGGTCATCAGCGGCAGCGCGTCCAGGCGCACGAAGACGGCGGGCGTCATGTACGGCGGCAGCACGTCGGCCAGCCCCCGGCGCAGCGCGTCGTCGGCCAGGTCCGCGCCCTCTCCCCCGCCGGGCACCACGTAGGCCACCAGGCGCCGTTCGCCCGGCTGGTCCTCGCGTACGAGGACGCAGGCGGCGGTGATGCCGGGCAGGGCGGTGAGCGCGGCCTCGATCTCGCCGAGTTCGATGCGGAAGCCGTTCAGCTTGACCTGGTCGTCGGCGCGCGAGACGTAGGTGAGCAGGCCGTTCGCGTCGCGCCGGACGAGGTCGCCGGTGCGGTACATCCGGCTTCCGGCGGGCCCGTACGGGTCGGCGACGAAGCGGGTGGCGGTGAGCCCGGCCCGGCCCAGGTAGCCGCGCGCCAGCCCGTCACCGGCGATGTACAGCTCCCCGGTGACGCCCGGCGGCACGGGCTGGAGGCGGGCGTCGAGCACGTGGGCGCGGGCGTTGTCGACGGGGCGCCCGAGCGGCACGCTCCCCTCGGCGGTGTCGGTGTCGTCGGTGTGGTGGTGGGCGGTGGCGTCGATGGTGGTCTCGGTGGGCCCGTACAGGTTGTGCACCTCGGCCCGCCAGGCGTCCCGGACCCGCCGGGCCAGGGTGCGCGGCAGGGGTTCGCCGCCGCACAGGACGGCCCGCAGGGTCGCGGGTGCTTCCTCGCCGGCCGTCTCGGTGAGGACCAGCGAGAGGTGCGAGGGCACGAACTGGGCGATGGTGACGCCGAGTTCACGCGTCCGGGTGAGCAGTCCGGCGGGGTCGTGGTTGAGGGCTGCCGGTACCGGGCAGGTGGAGCCGCCGTGCAGCAGCGGCAGCCAGGTCTCCCACACCGAGGCGTCGAAGCTGGGCGAGGTCCGGGCGAGGACACGGTCGTCGTCGGTGAGGGCGAGGTGGTCGGCCATCCAGGCCATGTGGTTGGTGAGCGAGGCGTGGGTGACGACGACACCCTTGGGGCGGCCGGTGGAGCCCGAGGTGTAGATGACGTACGCGGCGTCGCGCGGGTCGGGCGTGGTGGCGGGCGGTGCGACGTGCCCGGTGGACCAGGTGGCCCGGTCGTCCAGCGCGAGGCAGGGCAGGGGCAGTTGACGGCGTTCGGTCCGGTGGGCGTGGGTGAGCAGGAGGACGGGGCGGGCGTCGGACAGGGTGTACGCGATGCGCGCCTCGGGGTGGTCCAGGTCGATCGGCAGGTAGGCGGCCCCGGCCTTGGTCACGGCGAGCATCGCCACCACCTGGTCCGGGGTGCCCTCCAGGGCGAGGGCGACGAGGTCGCCCCGGCCGATGCCCCGGCCGCGCAGGTGGTGCGCGAGGTCGTTGGAGAGCTGGTCGAGTTCGGTGAAGGTCTGGCTGTGGTCGGCACCGCGTACCGCGACGGCGCCCGGGGTCCGGGCGCACTGGGCGCGGAACGCCTCGGGTGCCGTCCGCGCGGCCACGGCCCGGACCGGCCCGAGCGCGGCCTCCGCCAGCCGCTGCCGCTCGCCCGTGCTCAGCACCTGGGCCTCATGGACCCGTTGGCCGGGGTCGGCCGCGAGGGAGGCGAGGAGGCGGGTCAGCCGGTCGGCGAGGGTGTACGCGGTGGCGTGGGTGAACAGCTCGGTGGAGAACTCCAGGACCCCGTCGAGCCCCGTGGGCCGCCCGGCGGTGTCCTCGGTCTCGGTGAAGGTGAAGGTGAGGTCGAACTTGCTGATGCCGGTGCGCACCGGCTGCTCCGAGACGGTGAGGCCGGGCAGCTCGATGTCGGCGCCGGCCTGGTTCTGGAGCACCAGCATGGTCTGGAACAGCGGGTGGTGGTTCTGCGCCCGGTCCGGGCTGAGGGCGTCCACCAGCCGCTCGAAGGGCACGTCCTGGTGGTCGTAGGCGGCGAGGTCGAACTCCCGCACCCGGTCGAGCACTTCGTCGAAGGTGGGGTCGCCGGTGAGGTCGGTGCGCAACACCAGGGTGTTGACGAAGAAGCCGACCAGGTCGTCCAGGGCCTCGTCGGTGCGTCCGGCGACGGCGGTGCCCAGCGGGATGTCCTCCCCGGCGCCGTGCCGGGACAGCAGCACCGACAGGGCGGCCTGGAGCACCATGAAGAGGCTGCACCCGCGGGCGCGGGCCAGCGCGGCGAGCGCCTGGTGGGTGACGGCGTCCACGGGGAAGGCGAACGCGTCCCCGCGGTGCCCGGTGACAGCGGGGCGCGGCCGGTCGGCGGGCAGCTCCAGCAGCTCGGGCGCTCCGGCCAACGCTTCTCGCCAGAAGGCGAGTTGTCCGGCGGCCCGGCTGTCCGGGTCCTCCTCGTCGCCGAGCAGCGCGTGCTGCCACAGCGTGTAGTCGGCGTACTGGACGGCGAGATCGGTCCAGCCGGGTTCCTCGTGCGCGAGGCGCGCCCGGTACGCCTCGCCGAGGTCGCGGGCGAGCGGCGCGAGCGACGAGCCGTCGCCCGCGATGTGGTGCAGGACCAGTACGAGGACGTGCGACTCGGCGCCGAGCCGCACCAGCCGGGCCCGCACCGGCGCCTCGGCGCTCACGTCGAAGGCGTGGGCGACCTCGGCGGCCAGCACCTCGTCCAGGCGGGCGGGGTCGGTGTCGCGGGGCGTGAGGTCGAGGTCGGCGGCCCCGGCGTCGAGGATCAGCTGACGCGGCACGCCGTCGGTGTCGGGGAAGACGGTGCGCAGGCTCTCGTGGCGTTCGACCACGTCGGCGAGCGCGCTCTCCAGGGCGTCGGCGTCCAGCGGGCCGTCCAGCCGCAGCACGAGCGGGACGTTGTAGGTGTCGCTGGGGCCCTCGAACCGGTTGAGGAACCACAGCCTGCGCTGTGCGAAGGACAGCGGCAGCGGCTCCACCCGGTGCTCGGCCCGCTCCAGTGGGAGCCGCGCCACCTCGGCGCCGTCGAGCACGCCGGCCAGCGCGGCCGGCGCCGGGTGCTCGAACAGGGTCTTGACGGGGACTTCCACGCCGAGCGCGGCGCGGATACGGGCGGTGAGCCGGGTGGCGAGCAGGGAGTGGCCGCCGAGTGCGAAGAAGTCGTCGTCGGGACCGACCGCGTCCAGACCGAGGACATCGGCGAAGAGTCCGCAGAGGATCTCCTCGCGGCCGGTACGGGCGGGGCGTCCGCTCACCGGCGCGTGCTCGGGGACGGGCAGCGCGCGCCGGTCCACCTTGCCGTTGGGGGTGAGCGGGAGCGCGTCGAGCGGGACGAAGGCACTGGGCACCATGTAGGCGGGCAGCGACCGGCCGACGGCCCGGGCGAGGTCGGCGGGGTCGGGGCTCGCGCCGCTCGCGGGGACCACATAGGCGACGAGACGCCGGTCGCCCGGGGTGTCCTCGCGGACGACGGCGAAGGCGTCCGCGACACCCTGGCAGGAGGCCAGCGTGTTCTCGATCTCGCCCAGCTCGATGCGGTAGCCGCGCAGCTTCACCTGGCCGTCGGACCGGCCGACGTAGGCGATCTGGCCGTCCGGGGTCCAGCGGACCAGGTCGCCGGTGCGGTACATCCGGCCGCCGGCCGCGTCGAACGGGTCGGCGACGAAGCGGGTGGCGGTCAGGCCGGGCCGGCCCGTGTAGCCGCGCGCCACGCCGTGTCCGGCGAGGTACAGCTCCCCCACCACGCCGGGCGGTACGGGCCGCAGCGAGCCGTCGAGGACGTGCAGGCGCATGCCGTCCAGCGGGCGGCCGATGGGCGGCGGCCCGGCCGGGAGGTCGGCGGTCACCGGGTAGCGGGTGGCGAAGGTGGTGGTCTCGGTGGGGCCGTACACGTGCAGGACGCGGGTGTCGGGCGCGAGGGCCGCGATCCGCTGCATGGCGTCCGGGGAGGCCAGTTCGCCGCCGGCGCACACCAGGCGCAGGCCGGTGAAGGCGCCGGGGTCGGTCTCGGCGATCACGTTGAACAGGGCGGTCGTCATGAAGACGGCGGTGGCCCCGTGGGTGTGGACCGCGTCGTCGAGGGCGCGGGCGTCCAGGACGCCGTCGGGTGCGACGACGATCCGGCCGCCGTGCAGCAGCGGGGCCCAGATCTCGAAGGTGGAGGCGTCGAAGACGTACGCCGAGTGCATCAGCACGGCGTCGGCGGCGCCGTCCCGCCAGGCCGAGTCGGCGGCCAGCGCGACCACGTCGGCGTGGGTGACGCCGACGCCCTTGGGCAGGCCGGTGGAGCCGGAGGTGAACATCACGTAGGCCAGGGCGGCGGGGTCCGGGACGGGGACCGGGCGGCCGGGGTGCTCGGGCCCGCCCCGCAGGACGCGGCCGAGCCGGTCCAGCACGACGACCGGTATCCGTTCGGCGGCGGCGCCCACCCAGGGTGAGTCGCAGGCGGCCTCGTCGACCAGGAGGACGCGGACTCCGGCGGCCCCGGCGACCTGGTCGAGCCGTTCCTCGGGCCAGCGGGCGTCCAGCGGGACATAGGCCCCGGCGGCGCGGACCGTGCCGAGCGAGGCCGTCACGACGGCCGGGGACCGGCCGAGCAGCACGCCGACTCCGGTCTCGGCACCGACTCCCAGGCCCGCGAGGGTGCCGGCGAGATGGGCGGAGAGGGCGTCGAGTTCGGCGTAGGTGAGGGTGGCGTCGGCGGCGGTGACGGCCTTCGCGTCCGGGGTGCGGGCGGCCTGGGCCGCGAACAGCGCGGGCAGGACGGCGGGCTCGTCGGTGGCGGGCAGGGCGCGGCCGGTCCCCCACCTGGTCACCCGGGTGTGCTCGTCCGGAGCCATCAAGTCGTGTTCGGCGACCGGCCGTTCAGGGTCGGCGGCGACCCGCTCCAGCAGGCGCAGGAGCCGGGCCGTGAGGTTCTCGACGGTGCTGCGGTCGAACAGCGCGGTGGCGTACTCGACCCCGGCGCCGAGACCGCCGTCGCGGTCCTCGGTGAAGGCGAAGGTGAGGTCGAACTTGCTCAGCCCGTTGTGCACGAGCCGGTCCTCGACGGTGAGACCGGGCAGTTCGGGGCGGGCGCTCTCCTGGTTCTGGAGCACCACCATGGTCTGGAACAGCGGGTGGTGGTCGCGGGCCCGGACCGGGTTGAGGTGCTCCACCAGCCGCTCGAAGGGCACGTCCTGGTGCGCGTAGGCGGCGAGGTCGAACTCCCGTACACGTACGAGGAGTTCGCGGAAGGTGGGGCGGCCGGAGAGGTCGGTGCGCAGGACGAGGGTGTTGACGAAGAACCCGACCAGGTCCTCCAGCGCCTCGTCCGTGCGGCCGGCGACGGGCGAGCCGAGCGGGATGTCGTCGCCCGCGCCGTGCCGGTGCAGCAGGGTGGCCACGGCCGCCTGGAGCACCATGAACAGGCTGCTGCCCGACTCCCGTGCCAGTCGCCGCAGCCGGGTGTGCAGTTCGGCGGGCACCTCGAAGGTGTGGACGCCTCCCCTGGGGTCGACGGCGGCCGGGCGCGGCCGGTCCAGCGGGAGGTCGATCAGTCCGGGCATCCCGGCGAGCGCGGTGTGCCAGTGATCGAGCTGGCCGCGCAGCACGCCGTCGTCCTCGGACCCGGCGTCGCCCTCGCCGAGGAGGGCGCGCTGCCAGAGGGTGTAGTCGGCGTACTGGAGCGGGGTGCCGACGGTCAGCCCCGGCTCGGTGCCTTCGAGCCGGGCCCGGTAGGCCGTGCCGAGGTGGCGGGCGAGCGGGGCGAGGGACCAGCCGTCACCGGCGATGTGGTGGACGACCAGGACCAGCACATGGTGTTCGGGCGCGGAGCGCAGCAGCAGGGCGCGCAGCGGCAGGTCGGTGGTGACGTCGAACGGCTCGCGCACGGCGGCCAGCACGGTGGCGTCCATGTCGGCCGGTGCCGTGCTCACCACGGGCAGCCCGGGCGTGGCGGCCTCGGCGGGCAGGACCGTCTGGTGCGGTACGCCGTCCCGCTCGGGGAACAGCGTGCGCAGCGCCTCGTGCCGCTCGATGACATCGCCGAGCGCGGCCCTGAGGGCGTCCGGGTCCAGGGTGCCGTCGAGTTCGAGGACGAGCGGGATGTTGTACGTGGAGCTGGGCCCCTCCAGCCGGTTGAGGAACCACAGGCGCGCCTGGGCGTAGGACAGCGGCAGCGGCTCGGGGCGGTGCGCGGCCGGCAGCACGGCGGGGCGGGCCCGGCCGGGGGTGTCGAGGGCGCGGGCCAGTCCGGCGACGGTCGGGTGCTCGAAGAGGGTGCGTACCGCGACCTCGGCCCCGAGGACGGCGCGGACGCGGCTGACGACGCGCATGGCGAGCAGGGAGTGGCCGCCGAGGTCGAAGAAGCTGTCGTGCGGGCCGACGGCGGGGCGGTGCAGGACGTCGGCGAAGATCCCGGCGAGCAGCTCCTCCTGCGGGGTGCCCCGGCCGGGGGCCACCGAGGTCTCGGCCTCCGGCTCGGGTTCGGGTTCGGGCAGGGCCCGCCGGTTCACCTTGCCGTTGGGCAGCAGCGGCAGTTCGTCGAGGACGACGACGGCGCCGGGCACCATGTAGTGCGGCAGCGCCTCGGCGAGGTCGTCGCGCAGGGTGAGGGCGCGCGGCGCCCCTTCGGCGGTGACGGCGTAGGCCACCAGCCGGCGCCTGCCGGGGGCGTCCTCGCGGATGACGGCGCAGGCGGCGGTGACGCCGGGGCGGGCGAGGAGCGCGGCCTCGACCTCGCCCAGCTCGATGCGGAAGCCGCGCAGTTTGACCTGGTCGTCGGCGCGGGCCACGTACTCGATCAGCCCGTGCCGGTTCCACCGGACCAGGTCGCCGGTGCGGTACATGCGGGCGCCGGTGGTGTCGAACGGGTCGGCGACGAAGCGCTCGGCGGTCAGGCCGGGGCGGCCCAGGTAGCCGCGCGCGAGGTTGGGTCCGGCGAGGTACAGCTCCCCGGTGACCCCGGCCGGGACGGGCCGTAGCCGGGTGTCGAGGACGTAGGCGCGCATGGTGTCGACGGGCCGGCCGATCGGCACGGTCTCGGCCGCGTGGCCCTCGGCGTCCTCGGGGACGCGGTGGGCGGTGGCGTCGATGGTTGCCTCGGTCGGGCCGTACAGGTTGTGCGCCTCGGCGTGCCAGGTGCGGGTTATCTCGTCGGCGAGGGGGCGCGGCAGGGGCTCGCCGCCGCACAGGACGGCGCGCAGCGCGGGCAGCGGCGCCGCGTCGGCGGCCTCGGCGAGGACGAGCGCGAGGTGGGAGGGCACGAACTGGGCGACGGTGACGGCGAACCGGTCCATCCAGCCGACCAGGGCCCGCGGGTCCTGGTTGGCGCCGTCGGGCAGTACGCACACCTCGGCGCCGTTCATCAGCGGCAGCCACAGCTCCCACACGGAGGCGTCGAAGCTGGTGGAGGTGCGGGCGAGGACACGGTCGCCCCGGGTGAGCGTCAGGTGCCGGCCCATCCAGGCCATGTGGTTGGCGAGCGCGCCGTGCGGCACGGTCACGCCCTTGGGGCGGCCGGTGGAGCCGGAGGTGTAGATGACGTAGGCCGGGTCGGCGGGGTGGATCTTCAACTCCGGCTCGCTTCTGCTGTCGCCCGGTCGACCGGGGTCGAGCCACGGCACGTCGGTGTGCGGCAGCGCCTCGTGGACGTCGCTCGTGGTGAGCAGGAGGACCGGGCGGGCGTCGGCGAACATGTGCCGGATGCGGGTGGCCGGGTAGCGCGGGTCCACGGGCAGGTAGGCGGCACCCGCGCGCAGGACGGCCAGCATGGCGACGACGGAGGTGACGGACGGGGGCAGGGCGAGCGCGACGAGCGTCTCGCGTCCCGCGCCGCGTTCGCGCAGCACGTGGGCCAACGCGTCGGCCCGGGCGTCGAGTTCGGCGTAGGTGAGGTGGGTGTCCGCGTCCCGCACGGCGGTCGCGTCGGGGGTGCGGGCGGCCCACTGGCGGACCGCTTCCGGCGCGGTGGCCGTGGGCAGCGGGCGTGCGGTGCCGTGCCCCTGGGCGAGGAGCCGGTCGCGTTCGCCGGGGCCGAGCGGGTCGAGGTCGCCGACGGGCCGGTCGGGGTTCTCGACGGCCTCGGTGAGGACGCGGGCGAACCGGTCGCACAGGGCACGGGCGGTGGCCTCGTCGAAGAGGTCGGTGGCGTATTCGAGGTAGCCGCCGATGCCCTGGGCGGGCTCGGTCCGGTCGGCGGACGCCGCGTTCTCGGTGAGCGAGAAGGTCAGGTCGAACTTGCTGATCCCGGTGTGCCCGGAGCGGTCGCGGCTGGTGATGCCGGGCAGGTCGATCCCGGCCCGCTCCTGGTTCTGGAGGACCAGCATGGTCTGGAAGAGCGGGTGGTGGTCGCCGGAGCGTTCGGGGTTGACCGCCTCCACGAGCCGCTCGAACGGGATGTCCCCGTGGCTGAACGCGGCGAGGTCGAACTCCTTGACCCGGCCCAGGAGTTCCCGGAACGTCGGGTCGCCGGACAGGTCGGTGCGCAGGACCAGCGTGTTGACGAAGAAGCCGACCAGGTCGTCCAGGGCCTCGTCCGCGCGTCCGGCGACGGCGGTGCCGAGCGGGATGTCCTCCCCCGCGCCGTGGGCGCGCAGGGTCACGGCGAGGGCTGCCTGGAGCACCATGAACGGGGTGCAGCCGGCCGCGCGGGCCAGTCGCACCAGTGCGGCGTGCGCGTCGGCGGGCAGGTCGAAGGGCACCGCCCCGCCACGGTGGCTCGGTGCGGCCGGGCGGGGCCGGTCCAGGGGCAGTTCGAGCAGGTCGGGGGCGCCGCGCAGCGCCTCGCGCCAGAAGGCGAGCTGGCGCCCGGCGAGGCTGTCCGGGTCGCCGTCCTCCCCGAGCAGCCGGCGCTGCCACAGGGCGTAGTCGGCGTACTGGACGCGCAGCGCGGGCCAGTCGGGGGTGTCCTCGCCCGCCAGCCGGGCGCGGTAGGCGGCACCGAGGTCGCGGCTGAGCGGGGCGAGGGACCAGCCGTCGGCGACGACATGGTGCGGGACGAGGACCAGGACGTGGCGGTCGGGACCGAGCCGCAGCAGCCCGGCGCGGAAGGCGACTTCGCCGGCGAGGTCGAAGGGGGCGCCGGACAGGCGGCGGACCGCCTCCTCGGCCCACGCGTCGGCGTGCTCCGCGTCCGGGGGCTCCTCGACGGCGAGCGGGACGAGGGCGGCAGCGGTACCCGCGTCCAGGACGACCTGGCGGGGCACGCCGTCCTCCTCGGCGAAGACGGTGCGCAGGCTCTCGTGCCGGGCGACGACATCGGCGAGGGCGCCGCGCAGGGCGTCGGTGTCCAGCGGGCCTTCGAGGTCGAGGACGAGGGGGACGTTGTAGGTGTCGCCGGAGTCCTCGGCCTGGTTGAGGAACCACAGCCGCCGCTGGGCGAAGGACAGCGGCACCGTGTCGGGCCGGTCCTGCGGGACGAGCGCGGGGCGGGCCTCGCCGGAGGTGTCGAGCACGGCGGCGAGGGTGGCGACCGTGGGGTGCTCGAAGAGGGTCCGCAGGTCGAGTTCGGCGCCGAGCGCGGTGCGCACCCGGCCGGTGAGCCGGGTGGCGAGCAGGGAGTGGCCGCCGAGGGCGAAGAAGTCGTCGTCCACGCCGACGGCGGACACCCCGAGCACATCGGCGAACAGGCCCGCCAGCACCTCCTCGTGGGCGGTGCGCGGGGCGCGCCCGGCGGCCGCGGAGGCGCGGGGCGCGGGCAGGGCCCGGTGGTCGAGCTTGCCGTTGGCGTTCAGCGGCAGCGCGTCGAGCAGGACGAACGCGGACGGCACCATGTAGGCGGGCAGCGTCCCGGCCACGGCCCGCGCGAGAGCGGCGGCGTCCGGGGCCGCACCGGGTGCCGGTACGACGTAGCCGACGAGGCGCCGGTCGCCGGGCACGTCCTCGCGGACCAGGACGCGGGCGGAGCGTACGGCGGGGTCGGCGAGCAGGGTGTTCTCGATCTCGGCGGGCTCGATACGGAACCCGCGCAGCTTGACCTGCCCGTCGACGCGCCCGGCGTACTCGATGTCGCCGTCGGCGGTCCAGCGGGCAAGGTCGCCGGTGCGGTACATCCGGGCGCCGCCCGGGCCGTACGGGTCGGCCACGAACCGGGTGGCGGTGAGCGCGGCACGCCCCTGGTAGCCGCGCGCCACGCCCCGGCCGCTCACGTACAGCTCGCCCACCACGCCGGGCGGCACCGGGCGCAGCCGGTCGTCGAGGACGTACAGGCTCATGCCGTCCAGGGCCCGGCCGATCGGGGGCACGCCCGGCGTGTGCGCGGTGACCGGGTGGCGGGTGGCGAAGGTGGTGGTCTCGGTGGGCCCGTACACGTGCAGCACGCGGATGCCGGGGGCGGCTTCGGCGGCCCGCTGGGTCAGGCCGGGGGCTGCGGCCTCGCCGCCGGTGGCAACCAGGCGGAGCCCGGCGAAGGCGGCGGGGTCGGTCTCGGCCACGATGTTGAACAGGGAAGTCGTCAGGAACAGCGAGGTGACGCCGTACCGCTCGGTCATCTCCCTGAGGACGTGCGGTTCCAGGCCGCCGGGCGGCGCGACGACCACCCGGCCGCCGTTGAGCAGCGGCACCCAGATCTCGAAGGTGGAGGCGTCGAAGACGTACGCGGAGTGCATCAGCACCGCGTCGGCGACGCCGTCCCGCCAGGCCGAGTCGGCGGCCAGCGCGAGTACGTCGGCGTGGGTGACGCCGACGCCCTTGGGCAGGCCGGTGGAGCCGGAGGTGAACATGACGTAGGCGAGGCGGTCGCCCTGCTTCACCTCGGGCGGGGTCCCCGGCCGCTCCGGAGCGCCGCGCAGGAGGCTGCCGCGCTCGTCCACGACGAGGACGGGGAGCGTCCCGGCCGCCCTCTCGACCCAGTCCTCGTCGGCGTTGGCGGCGTCCACCACCAGGGCGCGGACCCGGGCGGTCCCGGCGACCCGGTCCAGCCGCTCGACGGGCCACGCGGCGTCCATCGGTACGTACGCGGCACCCGCGCCCACCGCGCCGAGGGTGGCCGTCACCACGGCGGCCGAACGGCCCACCAGTACGCCGACGCCGTCCTCGGCGCCGACGCCCCAGCCGCTCAGCGCGCCGGACAGCTCGGCCGCCGTCTCGGCCAGCTCGCGGTAGGTGAGGGTGTGCGCCCCGTCCACGACGGCCGGGGCATCGGGCGTACGGCGGACCTGCGCGGCGAACGCCTGCGGAAGAGCGGTGTCCACGGCGGGCAGTTCGGTGCCGCGCCCCTGCGCGAGTACGGCGGCGGTGGCGGTGTCGTCGAGCAACGGCAGTTCGGCGAGCGGGGTTTCGGCGTCCGCACCGGCCAGGGCCGTCAGGAAGGAGACGACGGCGTGCTGGTGCAGCCGGACGTCGTCCGGGTGGTACAGCTCCGGGTTGGTGTCGAACCCGATCAACGGCCCCTGTCCCTCGGAGCGTTCGGAGACGAAGAGGGACACGTCGTCCACCGGGCCGATGGACAGCAGCCGGGAGGTGGCGGGGCTGCCGGCGAAGTCGAGGCCGTACTCGAAGCCCATGATGTTGACGACGACGTCGGTGAGGCGTGCCCCGTCGTCGGCCATGTTGAGCTCGCGGGCCAGCTGTTCGCGGGAGAAGCGGCGGTGCCGCAGCGCGCCGCGCATCTCGGCGGCGACGGCGCGGACCAGGGCGCCGACCGTCATGTCAGGGGCGACGGACAGGCGCAGCGGCAGGATGTTGGAGGTCATGCCGACGATGTGGCGCAGTCCGGCGTGCCGGCCGTGGGAGGCGAGCCCGACCCGGATGTCCTGGGTCCCGGTGACGCGGGCGACGTAGGCGGCGACCGCGCTGACGAGGACGGCGGTCCAGGTGGTGCGGCTGTCGCCGGCCAGGCGGCGCAGCTCGTCCAGGACGGTGACGGGGAGGGTCTCGCCGGAGTGCAGCTGCACCGGCGCCTCGGAAGTGGCGCTCGGGGCGGGGGTGTCGGTGCGGCGGCGGATGAGCGGGGTGGCGGCGCGGGTGTCCGCGTCGGCCTCCGGGCTGTCCCCGGCCGGGGTGGTGAACCGTCCGGTCCAATAGGCGCGGTCGGTCTCGGTGCGGCCGGAGGTGCGGTAGGCGGTTTCCTCGGCCACGAGATCGCGCAGGGGCGCGGCGGTGATCTCGGCCTCGTCCTCGCCCTGTGCCGCGCGGGTGTAGAGGTCGGCGACCGTGCGGGCGACGAGGGCGCCGCTGAGGCCGTCGACGGCGATGTGGTGGTACCGGACGTACCAGTAGTGCAGCGTGGGGCTCAGTCGCAGCAGCGCGAAATGGTGCTGCGGAGCGTGGAGTCGGTCGACGGTGGCCATGTCGTCGGCCATGTACCGCTCGGCCGCGGCGGCGGGGTCGTCCGCGCCGCTGAGATCGACCCGGCGCAGCCTGCTCGGGGCGTCCGGTCCGGTACGGGCCACCCTCTGGCGAATCGTTTCACCGTCAGTGACGAACTCCAGGTGGAGGCTGTCGTGGAGGGACACGGCCCGGTCCACAGCGGCGGCGAATAAATCCTCGTCGAGGCCGCCCCGGATCTCCAGGCATTCCCCGATGTTGTATTTGGGGCTGTCCGGATCGACCAGTTGCCCATACCACACACCCTGCTGCGCGGCGGTCAGTTCGAACGGTTCTTCGGGCGTCGCATCGAACGCGGCCGAGCGGTTTTCACGCATGCGGGATCAACCTTTGGGGAGAGGTTTCGGGGACGGTAAGGAAAGCCGGGGTAAAAAGAACGCGCGTATACGCGGTTCCCCCATGACGTTTCCATGACGGTGAAAGGAAGAAAGTGCGTATCCGAGATGACGAACGCGGCCGCGCCATCCGCACTTCCGCTTACCGGCGCACGGCAGCCCGCCGTGTCCACGCGCGTCGACCAGGCAGCCGGACGCGACGCCGGGGCCTCCGCGAGCGGGAACGGGAACCGGCGCGAGCGCCTCGCCGACGACGACGGTCATCCGGTGCGACCGGCCCGGTGACCCCCGGGGCGAGAGCGGCGCCCAGGGGATCACGGAGCGGCGGAACACCGCTGACCTGGCATGACACCCCGGACAGACCGGGGCCGCGGCGGCCTATCCGGCGTCGGCCGCCATCGCCCGCACCAGGCCGGCGGGCCGCATGTCGGTCCAGGCGGCCTCGATCGCGTCCAGGCACTCCTGGCGCGACCCCTCCGGACCGCCCGCGCGCCAGCCGCCCGGCACGGCGAGATTCGCCGGCCAGAGCGAGTACTGACCCTCTTCGTTCACGAGCACCAGGAACTTGCCCGACTCATCGTCGAAAGGATTGACCACGACGCCCCCCTTGGCGGCACGTACATCAGCTTGTTTTCCGAGTAGCCGCGCAATACCACTTCCGCGGCCCCCGGACGTCTTGCCCGATCCGAACAGTGGGTCAGATCGAACGAAGGAGCGAATCGCTCCATCCCCGAGATGACAGTTGCCGTGCGGTCGGTCGGAACCAGACTGCCCGGACCCTGTGCATTCACACTCATCACACTAAGGGAAAGTCCACGATCGGAGGTACACGTTCGATCGATTACCCACTGGTAATAGAGCGCGCAATAACCATCATTGCTGCCCGAGGCATATGCCGAACGGCACTCAATGGCCACCATTCAGCCAACAGGCGCCCGAAGTGCGGCAGTTCACCCCTGTATGACCCATGCCGATCCGGCTGACCCCGCGCCTGTGTCCCCGCGTTCTCACATGAGCGCACATGGCTCGGCGCCACGCTCCCATGCGCCGACCGTGCGCCCCGTTTCCGGCCGCACCCGTCCGTCGCACCGTCCAGAACAAGACAAGAGAGCGGAAGAACCGACCGCGCGCCCTGCTTCTGGCCGACCGGTTTCCGGCCAAGGAGCACCCCGCGCCCCAGTCGAAGCTTTTAGGGGCTGTCATGGCTGACGAATGATCAATAACCTTACGGAACACGCCATTCCCGGTCCCGACGGAGCATCATGACCACTGCGGCACAGATACCCGACATCCTCTCGCCCGAGTTCGCGGCGGACCCCTACCCCGCGTACCGCCTGATGCGGGACACCTCGCCCCTCATCTGGCACGAGGCCACGCAGAGTTACATCATCTCGCGCTACGAAGACGTCGAGCGCGTCTTCAAGGACAAGGACGGCGAGTTCACCACCGACAACTACGACTGGCAGATCGAGCCGGTGCACGGCAAGACGATCCTCCAGCTCAGCGGCCGTGAGCACGCCGTGCGCCGGGCCCTGGTCGCCCCCGCCTTCCGGGGCCGGGACCTCCAGGAGAAGTTCCTGCCCGTCATCGAGCGCAACTCGCGCGAGCTCATCGACGGCTTCCGGCACACCGGCTCCGCCGACCTGGTCACGGACTACGCGACCCGCTTCCCGGTCAATGTGATCGCGGACATGCTGGGCCTGGACAAGGCCGACCACGCCCGCTTCCACCGCTGGTACACGACCGTCATCGCCTTCCTCGGCAACCTGTCCGGCGACCAGGAGGTGGCCGCCGCCGGCGAGCGCACCCGGGTGGAGTTCGCCGAGTACATGCTGCCGATCATCAGGGAGCGGCGCGAGAACCTGGGCGACGACCTGCTGTCCGTGCTGTGCGCCGCCGAGGTCGACGGGGTGCGGATGAGCGACGAGGACATCAAGGCGTTCTGCAGCCTGCTGCTCGCGGCCGGCGGCGAGACCACCGACAAGGCGATCGCCAGCATCTTCGCCAACCTGCTGCGCCACCCCGACCAGCTCGCCGCCGTCCAGGCCGACCACAGCCTGATCCCGAGGGCGTTCGCCGAGACCCTGCGCTTCACCCCGCCGGTGCACATGATCATGCGACAGTCCGCGACGGAGGTGAAGCTCAGCGGCGGCACCATCCCGGCCGGGGTCACCGTCACCTGCCTGATCGGCTCGGCCAACCGCGACGAGAACCGCTACCGCGACCCCGACCGCTTCGACATCTTCCGCGAGGACCTCACCGCCACGAACGCCTTCTCCGCGGCCGCCGACCACCTGGCGTTCGCGCTCGGCCGGCACTTCTGCGTCGGCGCGCTGCTCGCCAAGGCCGAGGTCGAGATCGGCGTGGCCCAACTGCTGGACGCGATGCCGGACTTGCGGGTCGCGGACGGCTTCGACCTGGTCGAGCAGGGCGTGTTCACCCGCGGACCCCAGGCGCTGCCGGTGCGGTTCACCCCGGTGACCGCCTGACCGCCTCACCGCCCGACCGGCTCACCGTCCGACCGCCCGACCGGCGCCGTGCCGCTGGGCCCCGCCCGGGGCCCAGCCGGCCACCGGCTATCCGTCGACCGGGGTGAACCGCACCGGCAGGGTCGTCAGGCCCCGCATCCAGATGGACGACCGCCAGGTCAGCTTCTCCGGGTCCACCGTCAGCACCAGGTCGGGCAGCCGCTCCAGCAGCGTCTCCACGGCGGTGCGCGCCATGACGTCCGCGAGCAGCGGGGCCGGGTAGGGGCACCGGTGCTCGCCGTTGCTGAACGACAGATGCGCGGCGTTCTCCGCGCCCACATGACCCTCGGGCCAGAGCCCCGGATCGGTGTTGGCGGCCGCCAGCCCGAGGACCAGGCAGTCGCCGGCCTTGATCTGACGGCCGCCGAGCTGGGTGTCCCGTACGGCCCAGCGGCCGATGAAGTTCTGGGTGGGCGTATCGAGCCAGAGCACCTCGTTCAGCGCCTCGCCGACGCTGACCCGGCCGCCGGACACGCTGAGTTCGAACCGCTCGTCGGTCAGCAGCAGCCGCAGCGCGTTGCAGATCCAGTTCGCGGTCGGCTGCTGCGCGGCGGCGATGATCGAGATCAGGTCCTGGACGATCTCCTCGTCGGTGAGCCCCGCCGGGTGCAGCACCATCCGCGAGGTGACGTCCTTGCCGGGGTCGGCCCGCTTGTCCTGGACCAGCCGCACCAGCCGCTCGCCCACGCGCCCATAAGCCGCCACCGGGTCGTCGCCCTCGGCCGCGTCCAGGGAGATCCGCAGGTCGTCCACGAGCTGCTGGGTGTCCGCGCCCGAGATCGGCATCCCGCACACCTGCACCACGGCCCGCATCGGCAGCGCGTGCGCGTACGACGCCATCAGCTCCGCCTGGCCGCTGCCGGCGAACCGGGCGATCAGCTCGTCGGCGATCAGCTCGCAGTCGCGGGCCAGCTCGAACTGGTCCACCCCGGACAGCGCCTCGGTGATCACCCCGGCCCGCCGCCGGTGCTCCTCCCCCTCGGTGAACAGCACCGAGGGCTGGTAGCCGACGAAGGGCATCAGCGGCCAGTCCGGCGGGATGTTGTCCCACTGGTTCCAGCGCCGGGAGTCCCGCGCGAACAGCTCGTCATGGCTGGTGACTTGAGCGACCTCGTGGTAGCCGAGCACCAGCCACGCGGGGATGTCGCCGTCCAGCAGCACCGGCGCGACCGCACCGTGGTCGCGGCGCAGCGCCCGGTACATCTGCGACGGCGTCTGCTGGTACTCCAAGCCCGCCAGGCGCACCGCGTCGGTGTGGGCGGGGCAGCCGGGCGGCGGTGCCGGTTGCGCGGAGAAGGAGCCGGGGTCGGTCACGGGGTCGCCTCCTGGGCGGTGGCCAGCGTGTACACGTGGTCCACGAGAGTGATCAGCACGTCCTTGCCCGACTGCCGGACCCGTGCGTCGCAGTCGAGCATCGGCACGTGATCGGGCAGCGCGAGCGCCTGCCGGATCTCGTCCAGGGAGTGGTGGGCGGCGTCGTCGTCGAACCGGTTGACGGCCACCACGAAGGGCGTGCGGTGGTGTTCCAGCCGGTCTATCGCGTACCAGGAGTCGTCCATCCGGCGGGTGTCCACCAGGACCACGGCTCCGAGGGTGCCGGAGAAGAGCCGGTCCCACAGGAACCAGAAGCGCTCCTGGCCGGGCGCGCCGAACAGGTAGAGCACCATGGTGTCGTTGAGGCTGATCCGGCCGAAGTCGAAGGCGACGGTGGTGGTCGACTTGGCCGCCACACCGCTGGTCTCGTCGATGCCGACACCGGCCTCCGTCATCACCTCCTCGGTGTTCAGCGGCCGGATCTCGCTCACGGAGCGGACCAGGGTGGTCTTGCCGACACCGAATCCGCCCACGACGACGATCTTCAGACCGGTTTCCGCCGCGTCGGCCAGTGGCGTGCGGTGGGCGGGCAGCTCAGAGATTGCGGAGCCCATGGAGCACTTCCTTGAGAAGGGCGGGATCGGGGAGGGGGTTCACGGGTGGATGGCGTGCGGTGATGCGTCCGGTGTCGAGCAGGTCGCCGAGGAGAATCCGCACGACCATGATCGGCAGTTCCAGTTCGGCGGAGATCTCGACGACCGAGGTCGGGTGCTGACAGAGGGTCAGGATGCGGGAGTGCTCCGACTGCATCCCCGTGGTCGGCTGGCACTCCGCGACGATGAGTGTGACCAGGTCCAGGGTGTCGTCGACGCTGCTGCGCCCGTTCGTGACCGTGTAGAGCCGGTCGGGGGCGCCGGTGTCCACCGGCTTGCGGGTCACGACGGGGTACTCCCCTGGAACGGCTGCCGGGGCGCGGCCCGCAGATGCTCGCCGATCTTGTCGACCAGGCCGGTCATCTCCTCGCCGAGGCGGCCGGGGTCGGCGTCCTCGGCTGCGACGACCGCCAGGTGCGCGCCCTCGCCGGCTCCCACGATGCACAGCAGTCCGCCGTGGAAGGCGGTCATGGAGTGGAGTACGCCGCCGGAGCCGTCCCCGAACTCCACGGACGCGCCGTGGGACAGGGCCTGCAGGCCGGAGCAGATCGCGGCGAGCTGGTCGGCCTGATCCGCGGCCAGGCCGGGGGTCCAGCACAGCTTGAGGCCGTCCCGTGACAGGACCAGGGCGTGCCGGGCACCGGGGGTCTGCTCCAGCAGGTTCTGCAGCAGCCAGACGAGGCTGTTGTCGGTGGTCTGCATGATGGGTGATGGGACGGTGGTGTCCGGCTGATCGGCCACCGGCCCGTTCCTCCAATCTCATGGGCACGAGGGGGGCGTGGCTGCCGGGACGCTGGCCCGGCGGGGTATGGGAGGGGCGGAGCTACCCGGCGGTCGGAGGCTCGGTGTCGGACCGGCCGCCCTGGGTGCCTCCGGGCTTGCGCGAACGGTGGAAGGCGCCGAAGCGGGAGCCCACGTCGTGCACGGGCCGTTTCCGGGGCGGGGTGACCTCCGGAGCGGGCCGCTGGGCGCGCTCGGCGTCGCTCATGGTGCGGCCGGGTTTGCGGACGGGGAGTCCGTTCGGGGTGGCGGAGGCGGGCGGCTCGTGCCGGGTCTGCCCGGGCACTTCCGGCACGATCACGGGCGGCTCGGACCGGACGGGTGCCTCGGCGACGGGGGCCGGGGCGGGCGTCGGCGCTTCGGGCGCGGGGGGCGGTTCGGGGGCGGGGGGCGGTTCGGGTGCCGGGACCGGTCGGGCGGTGGCCGCGCGGGCCGCCTCCCGCTGCGCGGGCCACGGGTCGCGCTGCTGCGCGATGAGGTGCCTGGGCAGCAGGACGACGACCCCGGTACCGCCGCGTGAGGAGGGACGGTAGCTGACGTTGATGCGGTACTTGAGCGCGAGCAGTCCGACCACGGCAAGGCCCAGCCGGGTGCCCTGGAGGGAGGCGAGGTCGGCCATGCTTCCGGCGACGGCGCCCTCGGCGTGCTTCATCGCCGCCTCGGACATGGTCAGTCCGCTGTCCTCGACGGTGACGACGATCCCGGCCCGGTGCTCCTCCACGTAGACGTGGACCTCGTCGGTGGGCGGGGAGAAGTTCGCCGCGTTGTCGATCAGTTCGGCGAGGAGGTGCATCACGCCTTCGGCGGCGAATCCGGAGATCGCGGCCTGGGAGGTGAAGTGCAGCCGGACCCGCTGGTAGGCGGCGATGCGGCCGATGGCGCCCCGGAGGATGCTCTCCATCCGGATCGGCTTGTTCCAGGTACGGCTCGTCTTGCCACCCATGAGCAGCGCCAGCCGGTCGGCGATCAGCACGAGCTGGGAGGTCTTGTGGTCCAGCCGCATCAGGTCGCCGAGCATCTTGCCGTCGTGCTCGTCCTGCATCGCCCGCAGGTCGGCGAGCATGCTGACGGCCTTGGCCTGCACCCGGCTGAGCGCCTTGGTGGAGGCGATCCGGGTACCGCCCTGACGCCGCTCGCTGCGCGCCAGTTCGCGTACGAACCGATCACTCAGGTCCTGCATCAACGGCAGCTGGGGAAGGGTGAGTTCGCCCAGGACCGTGTCGGCGGAGCGGCCTTCGGCGAGCCGGGCCACGGCGGCGGGCAGCATCTCCCGCGCGAGCCGGTCCACCTCGGCCAGCACCTCGTTCAGCGCGTCCTGGGTCTGCCGTCGCTCCTCGTCCGCTACGGCCGCCCGGTTCACGGCCTCTTCCAGGGCACCGGCGGAGAGCTGGGCGAGCCGGCGCAGGTTCTGGTCGTTGGGCATCGACACGCCGTCGAGCGCCTTGGCGGCGCCGCTGCCGGCCAGCACCAGGCTGTGCAGGGAAGGCAGCGTCACGTTCACCAAGTGGCCGGTCTGCGCGGCCGATTGCTGCGCCTGCGCGCGGAGTCGGCCGTTCTCGGCGGCCTGGGTGGCGGCGGCATGCCTGGCCCGGCGGACGAGGAGGTGGCCGACGAGCACGGCCACGGCGACGCATCCCCAGCCCGCGGCCGCCACCACCAGTGTCCATCTGCGGGTGCCGGAAGGCGCCACCCCGACCGCGACACCCGCGGCCACGGCGGTCACCGCCACCACGGCCGCGGGCACCGCCCACGCACTGCGCTGAACGGCCCTCGAGCGGTGTTGAACGGACGGTGCAGGAACTGACATTCCGCGGTCCCTCGGTCTGCGAGCAGAAGAAACGGCGACCGAGCGCTCGATCGCGGGTCCGGAAGCGGCTGCCTCGGAGGAAGGCGATCTTCCGGCCGGTTACGCCCACATGCTAGTCACACCGCGGTGTGCGAAGTTCCGATTGACCCCTCAGGGACCCCCGGACCTGAAGTCGTCGTGAAGCAACCATTCGGACGACAGGGCGTGATAGAGGACCGAACGGCCTTCACCCCTGCTACCGGGCCCGGAAAGACCCCATGCGCACCGGATGCCCAGCCGCCGAGGTAGCGACCGCAAACCCTCCCCGAGGCGCCAACCCCTATGAGAGGGACCTTCTTTCAGCCAACTGCGTGATCAGGCCAGGCGTTGATCGGCCGCGCGGCGAGCGGAGTCGAACGGGTTTCCACTCCGATGGCCGAACGTCGGCGCCATGGGCCCGCCCCCACCGAGAGGTAGTGTCCGCAGCATTGCCCAATTCCGGGACATTCAAGAGAATTTCCGATAAGGGGCGAAGAATGAGTAGTGAAGAATGAGTAGTACGGACGACCACTTCAACGTGACCACCGGGATCGCCCGGCTGTGCGCGGTGCCCGGGCTCGCCGGGCCCGGCCGGCTCGGGCTGGTGACCAACCACACGTGTGTCCTCCCCGACCTGCGCCCGACGGCACCCGCGCTGATCGAGGCGGGCGTGAACCTGGCCGCCCTGTTCGGCCCCGAGCACGGGCTGTACGGCACCGCCCAGGCGGGCGAGAGCGAGCCCGACGAGGTCGACCCGGCCACCGGGCTGCCGATCTACGACACATACCGGTGCGACGAGGAGCGCCTCGACAAGGTGCTGATCAACAGCGGCGTGGACGCGCTGGTGTACGACCTCCAGGACGTCGGGGCGCGCTTCTACACCTATGTGTGGACGATGTTCGACCTGATGGTCTCGGCCGCGCGCACGGGCGTGCGGTTCGTGGTGGCGGACCGGCCCAACCCCCTCGGTGGGCTGGTCAGCGAGGGCCCGCTGCTCGATCCGGCGTTCGCGAGCTTCGTCGGGCGGGCGCCGGTGCCGATCCGGCACGGGCTCACCTGCGGTGAACTCGCCTGGTATCTCAACAGGTCTGCCGTGGCCGAGGTCGCGGGACGACAGGTCGACCTGACGGTGATCAAGGCTGCCGGATGGCGGCGGGAGATGGACACGGAGGCCGCCGGTCTGCCATGGATCGCACCGTCGCCCAACATGCCGACGCACGCCACCGCCGTCGTCTACCCCGGCACCTGCCTGTTCGAGGGCACCAACGTCTCCGAGGGCCGGGGCACGACCCAGCCCTTCGAGATCGTCGGGGCCCCGTACATCGACGCCCGCTTCGCCCCCGCGCTAGCCGAACTCGGCCTGCCCGGCGTGCACTTCAGGGAACTGCGCTACGTACCGACCTTCGACAAGCACGCCGGACGTCCCCTGCGCGGGGTCCAGCTCCATGTCACGGACCGCGAGGCGTTCGCGCCCGTACGCACCGCCGTGGCCATGCTCGGCACGCTGCGGCGGCTGTATCCGGACGACTTCGCCTGGGCCGGCGGCGCGGACAGCGGCTTCATCGACCAGCTGTGGGGTTCCGACCGGCTGCGGCGCGCGATCGACGCGGGCGAGGACCCGCTGCCGCTGTGCGAGCCGCCCGCACCACCCGGCTGGTGGGCCGGTGACGACGTACTGCTCTATCCCTGACGGCCGAGGGCCCGCGCATGGAAGGACGACCCGTCGATGACCGATCGCACGACGAGAGCCCGGACCGAGTTCCGCGGGTTCCGGGCGGGTGACGGTCCGCCGCTGGTGGCGGCGTGGTGCCGGAGCGCGCCCGCCGACCCCATCACCGCGGACCGCTTCCGCTCCCTGGTGCTGCTCGACGCCAACTTCGACCCGGCCGGGCTCCGGATCGCCGTGGAGGACGGGCGCCTCGTCGGCGCGGCCTACGCGGTGCGCCGGCTGACGCCGATGACCGGCACCGACCTGGAGCCGGCGCAGGGCTGGGTCCCGTTCTTCTTCGTCGACCCGGAAGCCCGTGGCCGTGGGGTGGGCCGGGGGCTGCTGACCGACGCCCTCGACTGGCTGCACGGCCACGGCCGCACACGCGTGGACTTCGCCCCGTACACCCCGAACTACCTCCTCCCCGGCCTGGACGCCCGGACGTACCCGGAGGCGGCGGGGCTGCTGGAGTCCCTGGGTTTCCGCACGCTGTACGAGGCGGCGGCGATGGACCGCACCCTGACCGGCTACGCCTTCCCGGCGGAGGCCGGGCACCGGGCCGCCGAACTGACAGCGCGGGGCTACCGGTTCGGCACCCCGGCCGACGACGACCTGCCGGAACTCCTCGCCCTCGCCGCACACCACTTCACCCCCGACTGGGCGCGCGCGATCCGGGAGTGCCTGCTGAAAGGCGCGCCACTGGACCGGATCGTCGTCGTCCGGGACCCCTCGGGCCGTCTGGTGGGCTGGGCGATGCACGGCGCGTACGAGTCGGTGACCGAGCGGTTCGGCCCGTTCGGGGTGCTGGACGAGATGCGCGGCACCGGGCTCGGCAAGGTCCTGCTCCATCTGGTCCTGGAGCGGATGCGGGCGCTGGGCGCGGGCTCGGCCTGGTTCCTTTGGACCGGCGAGCGGTCCCCGGCGGGTCATCTGTACCGCCGGGCCGGGTTCACGACGACACGGGTGTTCCGCGTGCTGCGCCGGGAGGCGGCCCGATGACCGGCTCGGCGCGCGGTCTGAGCCGCCGCCGCTTCGCGCTCGCGCTCCCCTCGGCGCTGCTCGCCGCCGGCTGCGCGGCACCGCACCGGGGCACCGGGCGGCCCGGCGACCCGATCGTCCTCACGGTGCTCTCCCATTACGCGAGCGGTGAGCTGAAGGCGGCCCTGCAAGGTCCGGTCGACGAGTGGAACGCCACGCACGACCGGGTGAAAGTGCGCACCAAGGCAGTCGAGTTCAACGACCTGCTGACCACGTTCATGGTCCGGCAGGCCGCCGGCCAGGGCGCCGACATCCTCCAGCCGTACTGCCTGTGGAACGGCCAGCTGGTCCGGGCGGGTGTCCTGCGGCCCGCCCCACCCGAGGACGCGGCGGAGATCACCCGCGGCTACGGCGCGGCGGCGGTCGGCTCCGCCTCTGTGGGCGGCGAGATCCACGGCTACCCCACCGAGGCCCAGACCTACGCCCTCTACTACAACAGGCGCCTGCTGCGCGAGGCCGACATCGCTCATCCCCCGCGCACCTGGCGGGAGTTGGAGGACACCGCGTACCGCACCACCAGACGCGACCGGTACGGCAACACCCTGGTCCAGGGCTTCGGCCTCTCCACCTACGACGACTCCACCACCGTCGGCCAGACCCTCGCCCTGCTCAACGCGTCCGGGGGCACGTTCATGTCCAGGGACGGCAGGAGCACCGCCATCGACTCTCCGGCCGGCCGGGCCGTGCTCGATCTGGAGCACCGTCTCGTCAGCAGAGGGGCGAGCGCGCCCGGTGTCAACGTCTACAAGGCGTTCCAGTCCGGGCAGGTGGCCATGGTGATCAGCGCCGGATGGTGGACCGGGAGCCTGAAGGCCCAGATGGGCGACGCCTATCGCGATGTCGGGGTGGCTCCGGTGCCCGTCCCGAAGCTGGGCGACAGGCGTGCCACGCTCGCCACCGGATTCATGCTGGGGGTCAATACCTCCAGCCAACACCCGCGTGAGGCTTGGGAGTTCCTGCGCTGGCTCAACACCGAGAAGGTGAGTGTGCGCAAGGGGGCGGCCGCGACGCGGATGAGTGCTCTCCAGGTGTCGGTGGGCTCTCTGACCGGCCGCGCCGACGACATGCGGACGCTGCTCGGCGAGGGCGGCGATCCCAACCTGCGCCCGTTCCTGGACGCGCTGGGGTACGCGGTGCCGGAGCCCAACGTGCCGGGCGCGCAGCAGGCCAAGTCGTTGCTGCGCAAGAACATCGAGGCGTTGTGGACGGGTCAGCAGTCGGTGGACGAGTCGCTGCGCACCATCCGCCGCCAGGTCGACCAGGAGGTGTCGCGCTCATGGTGAACGCCCTGACCCCGGAGACGACCGCACGGCCGCCGCGCCCGCGCTCCGTCGATCCCACCCGGACGGCCGTGGACCACCGCGGCCGGGCCCGGCGCCATCAGGCGGTGGTCGCCTATCTGTTCCTGGCGCCGACGCTGCTGTTCTTCGCCGTCTTCCTGATCCTGCCGCTCGGCTTCGCGCTGCTGCTGTCGATGTCCCGCTGGGCCGGGTTCGACCTCGGCGACATCCAGCCGGTCGGCCTGGACAACTTCGCCGGCCTGTTCGCGGACGGCTCGACGTTCCTGACGCCGATCCTCACCAACACCCTGCTGTTCGCCCTCGGCACCGTGGCCCTCGCGCTGGCGGGCTCGGTGCTGGTCGCCACCTGCATCGACAACCTGCGCTTCCAGGGGGTGTGGCGCACCCTGTACCTGCTGCCGATCGTCACCACGGTGGTCGCCGTCGGCAATGTGTGGAAGTACATGTACGAGCCGGGCGGGCTGGTCAACGGCGCCCTGAACGCCGTCGGGCTCGACTCGGTGGCGTTCCTCCAGGACCCGGACACCGCGCTGCCCGCGGTGGTGGTCGTCCAGGCGTGGGCGTCGGTCGGCTCGGCGATCCTCATCCTGACCGCCGGGCTGAAGTCCGTCCCGGGGTCGTACTACGAGGCGGCCGCGCTGGACGGCGCCGGGCCCGTCACCGTCTTCTGGCGGATCACGCTGCCGCTGCTGCGGCCGTCGCTGCTGTTCGTGTGCGTCACCCAGTTCATCACCGGGCTCCAGTCGTTCGCGCTGATCATCGTGATGACCAAGGGCGGTCCCGGCGACGCGACCAATGTGGCCGCGCTGGAGATGTACCGGCAGGCGTTCTCCTACGGCGACTGGGGCACCGCGAGTGCCGCCGCCTTCGTGCTGTTCGTGGTGATCCTTCTTGTCACCCTGGTGCAGTTGTGGATCTTCCGGCGCAAGGGGGAGGACGCGTGATCCGCCGCCGTTTCCCGTGGCTGTCGTATCTGGTGGTCGTGACGGGCGCCGTGCTCACGGTGGTGCCGTTCCTCGACATGGTGATGACGTCGTTCAAGGGGCCGGGTGAGTCCGGCACGCTGCCGTACCGGTTCCTGCCCGAGGCGTTCGACCTGGCCAACTACCGGGCGGCCATCGACCAGCTCGATCTGCCGGTGCTGTTCCGCAACAGCGTCATCGCCACGACCGTGATCAACGCGTCGGTGCTGCTGACTTCGTCGCTGGCGGGCTACGCGCTCGCCAAACTCCGCTTCCCCGGCCGGGACTTCATCTTCCGGCTGGTGCTGTCGACGATGATGTTCCCGCCGTTCCTCTTCTTCATCCCGCACTTCCTGATCCTGGTGCACTGGCCGCTGGCGGGCGGCAACGACCTGCTGGGGCGGGGCGGTGCGGGGCTGACCGTGAGCATCGTGGCGCTGGCTATGCCCTTCCTCGTCAACGGCTTCGGGATCTTCCTGATGCGCCAGTTCATGGTCTCGATCCCGGACGAGGTGCTGGAGGCCGCGCGGATCGACGGGGCCGGGGAGTTCGCCGTGTGGTGGCGGATCGTGGTGCCGCAGACCAAGCCGGTCATGGTGACGCTGGGGCTGCTGACGTTCGTCGACGCCTGGAACGAGTACATCTGGGCGCTGCTGGTGTCGACCGCGAACCCGGACGTGATGACGCTGCCGGTCGGCATCCAGCTGCTCCAGGACTATGTGGACCCGACGCGCACGATGCCGATCGTGATGGCGGGCCTGGTCCTGAGCATCCTTCCGGTGCTGGTCCTCTTCCTGCTGCTCCAGCGGCACTACATCAGAGGCATCATGCTCAGCGGCCTGAAGTGAGCGGCTCTACAGGTCGATCATCCTGACCAGGAAGAACGCGGCGATGAGCGCGCAGCCGAGGAGGATGAGGAACAGCCAGATCCGGGGGTGCTCCCAGGGGCCGCCGTCCGGCCGCTCGGGGTGGGCCTCGGCGGTCGATCCCTCGACGGGCGGGGTCTCGCCGGGCGGCTGCAATGAATCGGGCATGGTTCACCTCTGTTCACCTGCGACGATGCCGCCACCGGCGCCGGGCGACACGTGGGTACTTCGCTCCGCCGGAGCCGCTCGGATGCGGCCCCGCCCCCCTTCTCAGGATGCCCCGGTCCCGAGGCCGCCGCTGCCCAGCAGCAGCACCACGTCCACCACGGCCACGGCGACCGCCGCCGCGAACGCGGCCCGCTCGCGGCGGCGGCCCAGCACCGTCCCGGTCACCGCGATCAGCCCGGCGACCGCCAGCGCGGCCAGCTGCCGCGCGCCCGGCCGTCCGGCGGGTCCGAGCGCCAGCAGGGCGGAGGCGGTGACCAGGGGCACCGGCAGCAGCAGCCGTACGCGATCCGGGCCCAGCCGCTGCGGCCAGCCCCGTACGCCGGTCGCCAGATCCCCGCGGATGTCCGGCAGCACATTGCCGAGGTGGGCCCCGACGCCCAGGAGTGCCCCGGCGGCGACGACCCACCAGGCGGGCCACGGCCGCCCCGGCAGACCCAGGGTGACGAAGGCCGGGAGCGCGGCGAAGGCCACCGCGTAGGGCGCCCAGGACCAGCGGGTGGCCTTGAGCCGCAGGTCGTACGCCCAGGCCGCCGCGACGGCGGTCAGGTGCACGGCGCCCGCCGACCATCCGCAGGCGAAGGAGAGGGGCACGCACAGGGCGAGGGCGGCGCACGCGGCCGTCCACACCTGCCCGGCCTCGATCGCGCCGTCGGCGACGGGTTTGCCCCGGCGCCCCACCGCGATGTCCCGGCGCGCGTCGAAGGCGTCGTTGCACCAGCCGATGGACAGCTGCCCCGCCAGTACGGCGCCGGTGGTCAGCAGGCAGCGGCCCGGTTCCTGGCCGGCGGTCACGGCCAGCGCCGCCGTCAGCGCGGTGACCACCACCAGCGGGCCGGGGTGGCAGGCCCCGGCCAGAGCGGAAGCCTTGCGGGCCGGGATCGTCGACTGCTCGGGAGTCACCACCCGGCGATCGTAGGAGCCCCGCCGGGACCGGTCAGGGCGCGCCACGGCCCGGAACGGCCGGACGGGCGATCTCTGGTGCCGGGGTACCGGTCCTGGGAAGGTCTGCTGAGTCCACCCCGGGCCGGTCGACGTACGGGAGCCTCATGACGCGGATCGCCGCCGTGCACGGTGCCCTCGCGCCGCATCGCTTCGCCCAGTCCGAGATCACCGACATGGTGGCCCGTGCCTGTCTGCCCGAGGGCGCGGACCGCCAGGTGCTGGACCGGCTGCACCACAACGCCGGGGTCCGCTCCCGCCACATGACCCTGCCGCTCGACCGGTACGAGACGCTGGACGGCTTCGGCGCCGCCAACGACATCTTCATCGCCACCGCCACCGACCTGGGCGCCAGGGTGGTCCGGGAGGCTCTGCGAGGGGCCGGGCTGTCGGCGGCCGACGTGGATCTGCTGGTCTTCACCTCGGTCACCGGTGTCGCCGTCCCGTCCGTCGACGCGCGGGTGGCGGGCCGGCTGGGGCTGCGGCCGGACGTGCGGCGGGTGCCGTTGTTCGGGCTGGGCTGCGCCGGGGGCGCGGCCGGGCTGGCCCGGATGCACGACTTCCTGCTGGGGCGGCCGGATCAGGTGGCGGTGCTGCTGTCGGTCGAGCTGTGTTCGCTCACCTTCCAGCGCGGCGATGCCTCGACGGCCAACCTGGTCGCCACCGGCCTCTTCGGCGACGGCGCCACCGCCGTGGTGGCCTGCGGGGCCGACCGTGCGGACGGGTTCACGGGCCCCACGATCGTGGACACCCGCAGCCGTCTGTACCCGGACGCGGGTGGCGCCCTGGGCTGGGACATCGGGGACTCCGGCTTCAAGGTCGTCCTCGATCCGGAGATCCCCCAGGTGCTGCGCCGCCATCTCGCCGACGACGTCGAGGAGTTCCTCGGCGACCACGGCCTGAAACCGCAGGACGTGACGGGCTGGGTGTGCCACCCCGGCGGACCCCGCATCCTGGAGGCCGTCACGGAGACACTCGACCTCCCCGCCGAGGAACTCGCCGTGAGCTGGCGCCACTTGGCGGAGGTCGGCAACCTCTCCTCGTCCTCCGTGCTCCACGTACTGCGCGACACCCTCACCGAACGCCGCCCGCCATCCGGCACTCCGGGGCTGCTGCTGGCCATCGGGCCGGGTCTGGCCTGCGAGTTGGTGTTGTTGCGTTGGTGAGCACCACAGGGAACTTCCGGACTGGACTTGGGGCACAGGACACATGATCTGGTACGCGCTGCTGGTGGCCGCCGTCGCGGGCGAGCGGGTCGCCGAACTCGTCGTGGCGCGCCGCAACGAGCGGTGGAGCAGGGCCCGCCGCGCGATCGTGGCGGGCGACGGCCACTACCCGGCGATGGTCGCCCTGCACATGGGGCTGTTGATCGGCTGCCCGCTGGAGGTATGGCTCGCCGGGCGGCCCTTCGTGCCCGCCCTGGCCTGGCCGATGCTGGCCGTGCTGGTGGGTGCCCAGGCGCTGCGCTGGTGGTGCATCGGGACGCTCGGGACGCGCTGGAACACCCGCGTGATCGTCGTACCCGGTCTGCCGCTGGTGGCGCGGGGGCCGTACCGGCTGCTGCGGCATCCGAACTACGTGGCCGTCGTGGCCGAGGGGCTGGCGCTGCCCCTGGTGCACACGGCCTGGGTGACCGCGGCCGCGTTCACGGTGCTCAACGCCGCCGTGCTGTGCGTGCGTATCCGGTGCGAGAACCAGGCGCTGGCCGCGGCCGAGGCACCGGTTCCGGCGTGATCGACGTCCTGGTGGCCGGTGGCGGTCCGGCCGGGCTGGCCGCGGCCGTGCACGCCAGGCTCGCCGGGCTGACCGCCGTGGTGGTGGAGCCGCGCACCGCGCCCGTGGACAAGGCGTGCGGGGAGGGCGTGATGCCCGGCGGGGTCGCGGCGCTACGGGCGCTCGGTGTGGAGGCGGCGGGCCGGGATCTGCGCGGCATCCGCTACGTGGACGGCGTCCGCCGGGCCGAGGCGCCCTTCCGTGGCCGCCCGGGGCTGGGCATCCGCCGTACGACCCTCCACCAGGCGCTGCACGAGCGCGCTCTCGCCCTGGGCGTGCGGATCGAGCCCGGCAAGGTCGGCGAGGTACGCCAGAACACCGACAGTGTCACCGCCGCCGGGATCACCGCCCGCTGGCTGATCGCCGCCGACGGCCTGCACTCACCCGTGCGCCGCCGGCTGGGGCTGGAGCTGCCCGGTGGCGCACGGGGCCGCTACGGACTGCGCCGGCACTACCGCGTCGCCCCGTGGACGGACTTCGTGGAGGTCCACTGGTCCGGCCGGGGCGAGGCGTACGTGACCCCGGTCGCCGACGATCTGGTGGGCGTCGCGGTCCTCAGCCGCGTCCGGCGCGGGTACGACGAGCATCTGGCCGGTTTCCCGGCACTCACCGCCGCGCTGCGCGGGGCTCCCGCGACCGAGGTGCGCGGTGCCGGACCGCTGCTCCAGCGGGTACGGCGCAGGGTCGCGGGCCGCGTGCTGCTCGTCGGGGACGCGGCGGGCTATGTGGACGCCCTCACCGGGGAGGGCATCGCGCTCGCCCTGGCGACGGCCGAGGCCGCCGTGCGCGGTGTCGCCGCCGGGCGGCCGGAGCGGTACGAGCGGGACTGGACCCTGCTGACGCGGCGCCACCGCATGCTGACCAGGGCGTTGCTGGCCGCGAGCAGCCGTCCGGGCACCGCCCGGCTGATCGTGCCCGTGGCGTCCCGGCTGCCCCCGGTGTTCGCGGCGGCGGTGCACGCGCTCCGGTAGCCGGGGTTTCTACTCGTCGTCCTCCGGCAGCCGCTCGCCCTCGGCCTGTGAGGGCGTCGTGCGCGGCACGTCGGGGTGGACGGTCCGGCCGGGCCGGCCGTCGGTCTCGGGGTCCGGTTCCCGCTCGCCCTCTGCCTGGGACGGGGTCCACTCGCTCATGACCGGCCTCCTTGTCGGGTGTTCGGTGGGGTCGGGGATCGCAGGGGCCGGGTCGCGCCCACCCATGCGTGGCTGATGCGCTCGGAGAACCGCGCCACGGGCTCCCCACGCGGTGCGGGCAGCCCCGCCGCGCCGGTGACCGTCTCTTCCAGCACCTCGACCAGGGCCCCGGATAGGGACCACGGCTCGTGCCCCACGGGCGTCTCCCAGAGCACGCCCAGCCGCCGGCTGTACGCCCGCCACCGCGAGGTCAGCCACACGTCCAGCCTCGTCGGCTCGACGGGCGCGCCGGGCCGGACGGTCAGGCGGTAGGCGGCGTGCCCGGTCCGGCGCGCCCCGGTGTACGTGACGGTGTCCTCGCCGACGGAGACGCGCAGGTCGGCCAGGTGGTAGGGCACGCCCGGGACCCGGCCCGCCAGCAGCAGCGGGCAGGTCACGTCGAGGGAGAAGAACCAGACGCCGTCCCGCCCGCGCACGTAGGTCCGCAGGTTGGTCTCCGCGAAGGTGGGGAGTGCGGGCAGACCGAGGACGCGGACGTCCGCCATGAGGTACGGCGTGAGGGTGACCCACGCGGCCCCCTCGTACTCGTCCACGACCAGCCCCTCGGGCAGCAGCGCCTGGACCGTCCGGGGTTCGTAGGGCCAGCTGACGAAGGTCTGCGTCAGCCAGCGGGCCCGCAGGACCGGCACACGGTTGGCCACCATGCACGGCGAGTTTCCACCCGCGGGACCACGGAAACGCCCTCGTGGGAGGCCATCGCGTCACAGCCGTTCAGGAACGGCCGATCTGGGAACTGCGGGAGGTACGCCAAGCGCGTCCCGCCCGCACCGACCTCACCCAGGGAGAGATCCGGCCATGAACGACGTCAAGCCTCTCGCCCTGGTCACGGGCGCGTCCAGCGGTATCGGCTTCGCGCTGGCCAAGCAGCTCGCCGAGCGCGGTTACGACCTGATCATCAACGCCGAGAACGACACCGGGCTGCGGCAGGCGGCCCAGGAGATCCGGGCGGTGGCCGGGGTGTCGGTGGAGCCGGTCCGGGCCGACCTGCGCCACTACGACCAGGCCGAGGAGCTGTGGACGGCGGTCACCGCGACGGACCGTCCCCTCGATGTCGCGGTGCTCAACGCGGGTGTGGGGCAGGGCGGTGCCTTCGCGGACACCGACCTGGAGGACGAGCTGGAGATCGTCGACCTCAATGTGCGCGCGACCGTGCACCTGGCCAAGCGGGTCGTGCGCGAGATGGTCTCCCGCGGCCGGGGCCGCATCCTCGTCACCTCGTCCATCGCCTCCACGATGCCCGGCACCTTCCAGGCCGTGTACAACGCGTCGAAGTCGTTCGTGCAGTCCTTCACCCAGGCGTTGCAGAGCGAGCTGAAGGACACCGGCGTCACCCTGACCGCGCTCATGCCCGGCCCGACCGAGACCGAGTTCTTCCACCGCGCGGACATGGACGACACCCAGGTCGGCCAACAGGAGAAGGACGACCCGGCCGAGGTCGCGCGGGAGGGACTGGACGCCCTTTTCGAGGGCAAGGACAAGGTAGTCGCGGGGTCCGCCAGGACGAAGGCGCAGGGAATGGCCGCCAAGGTGCTCCCCGACAGGCTCAAGGCCGAGGCCCACGGCAGGATGGCCGAACCCGGCTCGGGCGAGCAGGACTGACCGACGGGACGCACTGAAGGGGACCGGTCCCCGGACCGGCCAGGGAGGACGGCCGCGTGCGCAGCGTGGGAGTGGAGGAGGAGCTTCTCCTGGTGGACGCGGAGAGCGGTGAACCACGAGCCGTCGCGGCGGCGGTGCTGGCGCAGGCCGGCGGGGCCGCCAGGGCGGACGGGGAGCAGGTCTTCGAGTCGGAGCTGCAACGCCAGCAGGTGGAGTTCGCCACCGCCCCGCAGACACGGGCGGACGAACTCGCGGCCGAGATCCGCCGGTGCCGTGCCGAGGCGGCGCGGTTCGCCGGGCGGACGGGGGCCGCCGTGGCCGCCCTCGCCACCTCTCCCCTGCCGGTCAGTCCCACGCTGACCGCGGACAGCCGTTACCGGTGGATGGCCGAGCGCTTCGGGCTGACCCTGTCGGACCAGCTCACCTGCGGGTGTCATGTGCACGTCTCGGTGGACTCCGACGAGGAGGGCGTGGCCGTGCTGGACCGCATCCGCCCCTGGCTGCCCGTGCTGCTCGCCCTGAGCGCCAACTCCCCTTTCTGGCAGGGCCAGGACAGCTCCTACAGCAGCTACCGCAGCCAGATGTGGGGGCGGTGGCCGTCGGCCGGGCCGACGGATCTCTTCGGCTCCGCCGACCGGTACCACGAGCGGGTACGGGACATGGTCGGCACCGGGGTCCTCCGGGACGAGGGGATGATCTACTTCGACGCCCGGCTCTCCGCCCAGTACCCCACGGTCGAGATCAGGGTCGCGGACGTCTGTCTGGACCCGGACACCACGGTCCTCCTGGCCCTGTTGTGCCGCGCTCTCGTCGAGACGGCCGCCCGCCAGTGGCAGGCGGGGGAACCCCCGGCCCGGCTCGGCTCCTCCCTGGTGCGGCTCGCCGCCTGGCAGGCCGCCCGCTACGGCCTGGAGGACCGCCTGCTGCATCCCCTGACCATGCGCCCCGCCCCGGCGGAGACGGTGGTCCGGGCGCTGTTCGACCACGTACGCGACGCCCTGGACGACCACGGTGACGCCAAGGGCGCCCAGGACACCCTGTCGGGCCTGCTGAAGCACGGCAACGGCGCGATGACCCAGCGCGCGATCCTGCGCCGCACGGACAGCCTCCGCGCCGTCGTCACCGAGTGCGTACGCCTGACCGGTGAGGAATGACCGCGCTCCCTGATCCGGGCAATCGAGCGCGTACGTCCTGACCCGCACACACGGGCACCTCCCGCGCGTCCGTGGACGCGGGGGAGGTCGCCGTGGTCATCGCGTTCCTCGCGGAAGCGGATGTGCTCAGATCCGGCCTCGGGCCAGCCTGGTCAGGGGGCCCATCTGCGGCTTGGCCGTCGAGCGGCCTATCGCGAACGCCGCTCCGGCGACGCCCGCCACACCCGCGGCGGCCGCGGCGGCGACCGCCTTGCGGTGCTTGATGACCGTCCACGCGGTGCCCGCCGCCTCGACCGCCTTTGCCGTGTTGGCCGCGACGACCTGCTGTCCGGTCTGGAGACCGGCGACGGCCGCGCGGCTCACGCGCTGGGTGGTGTCACCGACCGACTGGGCGCCGGAGACCGTGGTCTTCTTCGCCTCCTGTGCCGTCTCCTTGGTGCCGGCGGCCGCCGCGCGCGTGGTGGAGGTGGCGGAGGACGCGGTCTTCTTGGCGTTCGCCGCGGTCGTGCTCCTGGTGTTCTTTTTGTCGTCAGTCATAATTCCCTACTGTCCTTTCCCCCGGCGGCAAAACAGGGTTCTCGAATTCAGAGGTCTCGGGGCAGCAAAGATCCCAACGGCCCGAGATCCAGATTCAGTTCGTCCATTGTCAGGTTGTACCGGTCACACAGTTCTTCCATGCGTTCCTGGAGAATCATCAGCGTCATACCGATGCGTTCCTCCTGGTCGTCATCGAGATCTCCCTGGTCCACCCGGTGAATGGCGGTGCGCTCCATGAGCTGGCGCAGCAATTCGACAATGGTGAGCACCAGCTTCATCAGATCCCGCTCCACCGTGTCGGGGTCCGTCCGCATATGGGCGGCGAGGGCGTTCGCGGGTGTTTCCGGCATCACAGAACTCCTCAGCACTCCTCAGCATTCCTCGGTACGGGAACGCGGCGGCATGATGGCGGGCCCAGGCGCGTCTCCCGTGATCGAGCGGATGACCGCCCGGAGGTTGATGTGCACCAGGTCGACATCGGCGATGCTCAGCACGATGTCGCCGGTGAGCACGGCCCCGCCGTTCAGCAGCCGGTCCAGCAGGTCGATCAGGGCGACGGGCGGCTGGGCGACCGGCTCGACGCCCTGCCCGTTCGCGGGCCGCATGCTCAACTCGAGACCCCGCCCGCGAAGGAGTACGGCGCCCAGGGCCCCGTCACCTCGATGGTGACACCGGGGGTGTCCAGGGCGAGCGCGCCCAGTTCCGTACGGAACCGGTCCACGTCCTGCCGGGGCACGAGGTACGCCTCGTTGGCCACGTTCTCGCCCCGCCCGGCCGACCATTCCCCCTGCTGGGGCCGGTGGACGGCGCGGGCGGAGGCGAGCGCCGACGCCACCCGCGCCGCCTGCTCCGCCGTGTCGCGGGCGGCACCGTAGGTGTCCTGGGCGAGGCGTCGCTCGGCGCGACGGCGCTGCAGATAGGCGCGGCCGGGGCTCGCGGACGCCGGCTCGGGCTCCTGCGCGGCCGACGCCGCCCGGGGCTCGGCGTACACCTTCAGCCCGAGTTCGACGTGGCCGTCCAGCGTGCGCAGCAGCTCCTCGAAGCAGGGGTGCTGCTCGTCGAGCATGGCGGCCACGCGCGCCTGGTCGCGGTAGACCGTGGCCAGGCGCATCGGGAGGACCGTGGCCGTGGCGAAAGCGGCGTCCACCACCGCGTGGTGGGCCCGCGCGATCGCCTCCAGCCGTTCCAGGTCCTCCAGTTGGGGGGCGAGGTGCTCCTCGCCGAACCGGTCGGCGGGGACGGCGGAGACCAGGGCGGTGAGTCCCCGGCCGCCGCCGACCGTGCGTACGGTGCCGCCGTCGACCCCGGTGACCGGGGCCGTCGTCCCGTCCAGGGCCAGGTCACCGAGGCCGACGGCGTAGACGTACGCCATCTCCGTTTCACTCACGGCCGGCCTCCCGTTCCGCGGGCTCCTGCCGGGCGTCCCCGCCGGCCGTGTGGCCGGTGGGCAGCTCGGCGGCGGCGCGCAGCCGGGCGATCTCGGCGCGCAGCCGCTCGTTCTCCTCGCTCAGCGCCGGATCGGAGGCGGCGGGAGCGGTGGAAGAAGGCTTCGCGCGGGAGGAGAGCGAGGGGTCGTGCTCCCACCAGTCGATACCCATCTCCTTCGCCTTGTCGACGGATGCGACAAGCAGGCGGAGTTTGATGGTCAGCAGCTCGATGTCGAGGAGATTGATCTGGATGTCCCCCGCGATCACAATTCCCTTGTCGAGGACCCTCTCCAGAATGTCGGCCAGGTTGGCGCTGTTTCCCTGCCCCGCGTAGGACGGCGCGGTGCGCGGAGGGGCCGGCATTCGACCGGCGAGTGAATCGGACACGTTCTCAACCCTGTCTTTCGGCTGGTTCCCGGATCAGGCCCTGGCGTCGGCGGTGCGCCGGCGCCGGGAGGACCGGGGAGCCGCCTCTTCTTCCTCGGGCTCGTCGTAGGACTCCTCGGCGTCCGGCTCGTCGGCCTCCGCCTCGTATTCCTCGGCGTCGTCGGCGTCCTCGTCCAGGTACTCGTCCTCGTCGGCTGTGCCGGCCTCGTCGGTGAACTCGTCGTCAGCGTCTTCGGCGTCTTCGAGGTCGTCCTCGTCGGCCGCGTCGGTGAGCTCGCCGTCGTCGCCCTCTTCGCCCTCGGCCCCGTCGTCCTCGGCTCGCGGCTCGTCCTGCTCCTGCTCGGCCTCTTCCGCCTCTTCCTGCTCGATGGCGTCGTCGTGGGTGACGACCACCTCGCCGTCGCGGACCTCGCCGCGCCAGCCGTCGGTCGCCTCGCCGCGCATCATGATGAACTTGCGGTAGAGCTTGAGGTCGAGCCGGGCCCGGCGGCCCTGGGCGCGCCAGATGTTGCCCGTCTTCTCGAACAGCCCCTTGGGGAAGTACTCGAGGACCAGCAGCACCTTGGTGAGGTTGTCGGTGACGGCGTGGAAGGTGACGACGCCCTTGACCGTGCCCTTGGCGCCCTCGGTCGTCCAGGTGATCCGCTCGTCCGGCACCTGCTCGGTGACGTTGGCCTTCCAGCTGCGGGTGGACTTGGCGACCTTGACCTTCCAGTTGCTGGTGGTGTCGTCCGCCTTCTCCACGCTCACGACGCCCTTGGCGAAGGTGGAGAACTCCTGGAACTGGGTCCACTGGTCGTACGCCTCGCGCACGGGCACGCCGACGTCGATGTCCTCGACGATGGTCACGCTCTTGGACTTGCCGCCGCCGGACTTGCGGCCCTTGCCGAACAGGCCCTTGACCTTGTCCTTCACGGTGTCCTTGAGGTGGGAGACGCCCGCGGAGACGGCCGCCTGCGCGGGTGACTTGCCGTCGGCGAGCGCCTGCCCGCCCTTGGCGAGGCTCTTGAGCGGGCCGCCCTCGCCCGCCTGTCCGAGCTTGGTGACACTCTCGCCCAGCCGGTGACCGAGCCGGCTGACGGTGTGCTCGGCGCGAGCGCGCAGGTAGGTGCCCAGCGCTTCCTTCAGGCGGTCGGTCGACTCGCTGTGGACGACCTCGTCCTTGGCCTTGCTCAGGGTGGAATCAGCCATTGCCGGCACCGCCGCTCTTGCGCGCGGCGGAGGAGGCCCGCTTCTTGGCGGCCCCGCCGGCCCGGGAGGCCCCGCTGCGGGAGGCGGCCGACTTCGCGGTGCCGGTCCGCTTGCGGGCGGGGGCGGTCTTGCGGCGCGTGCCCTCGGAGGCGGCGGACCGCTGCTGCTTGGCGGGCTGCTTCTCCTCCTCTTCCTCTTCTTCGACCTCGTCGTCCTGGGGCCCGTCCAGGGCCTTGGTGCGCTGGGCCAGGGAGTCGGTGAGCGAGTCGGCGAGACCGGTGGCGCGCTTGGTCAGCGCCTCGGTGGCGGCGGCCTTCGTGGTCTCCACCAGTTCCTTGCGAACCTGGGCGTTGAGACCGGCGAGGGCGGGCGACTCGGCGAGCAGCGTGCCGATGCGCCTCGGGTCGAGGTCGAGCTTCTTGCCGGCCAGGAACATGCCCAGCCCGATGGCCATCTTGGCCTTCTTGGTCCGCCCCAGTACGTATCCGCCTACCAGGGCTGCGGCTATCTTGACGTTCTTCGTCATTCGGTGAGCACCTCAGTCTCTGCGGGTCGTCGATTGCGCTGTCCGGTCAGCCACTTCCTCCGTTCTCCCGCCGGTGGGCGTCGATCTCGTCCAGCCGGTCGAGCAGTTCGTCCTCCCGGCGGTCGTACTCCTCATCGGAGATCTCGCCGCTCGTCAACGCCCTTTCGAGTGCGGCCAGTTCGCGTCGCACAGGCTCGGGGTCGTAGTACTCCCGCTCCGCCGCGGTCAGCACCTGGTCGATGACCCAGAGCGATCCGCGTACGGGGGCGAGGGGAAAGGTCACGATGCCGGTGATGAGTCCCACTGCGACGCTCCCTTCCGTCGTCGGCCGGGCAGGTCCGCTCAGACGAAGCTGTAGGGCGGCAGCGGCCCGGTGAGGGTGAAGGTGTACGCGTCTCCCCGCTGGTCCGACTCGCGCCCCACGGCCTGGACGAAGGTCTCCACCTCGTCCTCGGGGACGAGGAAGGACACGCTCAGGAAGTGCGTCGAGCTGGGCTCTCCGGCCGAGAGGCGGGTCGCCGCGGGCGCGAGCCGCTGGGTGAGTTCCTCGGCCTCCGCGCTGCTGCGGGCGGACACCTCGTGGGAGATCAGTTCACCGAGGGCGACGCGCTCGTCGTGCGCGCCGGGCTGGTCCCGCGTGCGTTCCCGCAGCTCACGGACCTGGTCGGAGTGGGTGACGATCTCGCGCAGCAGGTCGTCCTCGTCGCGGGCGACCCTGAGGTGGTACTCGACGCGGCCGTCCAGCTCGTCGAGGCGGGCGCGGTAGCGGTCGCCCTCGGCGTCCAGCGCGCTCGCCACCTGCTCGTCGTCGGGGGCGAGCAGACCGAAGCGCATGGGGAGGGTCGCGCCGTCGCCCATCAGGACCTCCAGCACACGCTGGTGGGCCTGCACATCGCGGCGCTTGGCCCGCAGCCCGTCCGGCGCGTCACTGACGACGGCGGTGAGGCTGCCGGTCCGTACGGTGCGCAGCGGTGCCGGGGACTCGCCGACGCCGGCGACCTCCTCCAGGCGCAGCGGATGGTCGGCTCCGGTGATGCCGTAGACGTAGGTGGGCACGTGTTACTCCCCGCGGTTCTGGCTGGACTGGCGGCTGGACGTGGACTTGCGCGGTGCGCGCTTACGGGGCTGCTGCTCTTCCTCGGACTCCTCGCGCTTGCTCCCGAGCGAGTCGGTGAACGCCTCGACGGCTCCCGTCAGCGCTCCTTTCGACTTCCCCTTGGCCCCGCTCTCGGTCATGTCGCCCACGAGGTCGGTGAGTTGGCTCGGCGCCTTGCGGCCGGACTCCAGGTCGAGCCGGTTGCACGCCTCGGCGAAGCGCAGATAGGTGTCCACGCTGGCGACGACGACACGGACGTCGATCTTGAGTATCTCGATGCCCACGAGGGAGACGCGCACGAACGCGTCGATGACGAGCCCTCGGTCCAGGATGAGTTCGAGGACGTCGTAGAGATTTCCTCCGCCGCCACTACCGCCGGACTGGGTGCTGGTCTGCTGTACGAGTGACATGCTGACTTCTTTCCGTTGATCCGTTCAGGGCGCCGCGCGGCTGAATTCCGCTGCGGTACCCGATTGATTCAGCGGCGGTCGATCTGGCCCCTGGCGTAACGGCGTACGCGCTCATAGGCCATGATCCGGCCCTGCTGGTCGAGTTCGACGCGGTAGGACGCCATGACGCTCATGGTGTCCGGCACCTTTTCGACTTCCACGACTTCCACGTCCGCCGCCCAGCCGTCGTCGGTGGCCTTCACGGCGGATACCGCGCCCACTTCACGCTGGAGCAGTCCGGAGAGCTGTACGCTCGCCTGCCGCATCACGGTCGGCAGGTCCATTCGCTCTTCCGGACCCTGACCGCTCTTCTCGTTCTCGCTGTCTGTTCTGTCCACGATCCCCTCCCCTCAACGGGATTCTTCGAGGAGGTCCTTCACCTGTCCTCTACGCCTTCCGCTTCGGTTGCCCGTGGGTCTCGCACATATGCGTGAACGTTCGAATCGAACGACGGTGCTACTGGAGCGGGCCGGTTCAGGGCGCGGCGAAGCAGACGAAATGGCCGTCCAGCAGGGTGACTTGAACGCCCTCGGTGAACGCGACGGCGGTGGCGGCGAGTTGGTCCGGGTCGGCGTGCGCCCCATGAGCCGACCCGCACGCGGTCGCGTGCGGGTCGGCCGGTGTCAGCGGCAGGATGTCGACCAGCATCGCCCGTACGGTGGCCAGCCCTGGAGCGGGGTGGTCACGGCGCGAGCGCTTCGCGGTCCGCCGACCGGGCGGGCGCGGGAATGCCGCACACGGTGTTCCGCACGACGTTCCCGGCGCCGGTGCGGATCACCGGCTCCGAGTCGGCGGTGGTCGCGGGAGGGGCGGGGCAGGGCAGGGCGCGGTAGGGCGCCCCTACTCCTCGATGACGGCCACCACGTCGAGCCCGGCGTTGCGGAGGGTCCGCTGGACCGCGCGGCGGGGGCCGCGGATGGTCAGGGCGGCGGGTTCCGGGCGCAGGGTGGCTCCGCGCAGGAGGGCGTAGGCGCAGGCCAGGTCGATGCGGGTCACCTGGCTCATGTCCACGGTCCACGCGGCCGCCGTGTGGAGTGGCGGGGCACCGAGGACCTCCTCCAGTTCACGCAGGGCGTCGGCACCGATGTCCCCGGCCAGGATCAGCTCGGGCAGCCGGACATCGGCGGCCGAGACCGTCAGGACAGGCCCGATCGGCGGCACGAAAGGCGGTTCGGCTGCCATGGTGACCTCCTTCGCAGCCGGAGGCGGAACACTGCTCTGCCTCCATGGTCCCTCAGGACACCGGCTCCGTGCCCGGCGAACGGCACGAGAAGGCGGCCCAGGAGGCAGAGCTGCTCGACGGCCTCCGGGTGGAGCCGGAGGTCCAGGGGTGTCAGTCGAAGCAGCCGGTCTTCGCCCCGTCCGTCTCGGAGCCGACCTCTATCTCGAATCCGGAGCCCGAGTCGAACTCCGGACCGGCCTTGTAGCCGTGCTCGATCTTCAGCTGGCGGGCGGTGGTGAACTGCACGGTCAGCAGCAGGGCGTCACCGTCCCCGCCCTTGGTGAAGCACAGTCCCGCCGTTGTTTCGGGGGTGTCCGGGTCTGAAGGGTCGTGCTGCAGGCGCCAGCCGTCCGCCTCGGCGGTGGTGCGGTAGAAGTCCACGACCTCCTGCCGGGAGCCGGGGAAGGCGTGGACGCGCGCGGCGTACAGCCAGGCGTCGCCGCTGTCGTCGATGCAGTGCGAGTCGACCGAGTCGAGCCCCTTGGGGGCGGTCGCACCCTCGGGGGCGGAGTCGAGGATCGACTGGGAGCGCAGGTCCTTCAGCCGCGCCGCGGTGTCGTCACAGGTGTTGAACGGGGACAGCGAGGAGCAGCCGGTCAGGCCGGCGGTGAGCAGGGCGGTGGCCAGGAGCAGTGCGCCGGCCGGGGCGAGCGGCCGGGTGAGGTGCGTCCGGGGTTGCACGGGGTCTCCCGAGGGTCTTGGGTGGGCGGGCTGGGTAGGGGGAAGAGCAGCCTGAGCGAGGAGAGAGTAAGGCGATGCCGGGGCCGGCCCCCTGGAGGGGCCGGCCCCGGCACACGGTTGTTGCCGGCTCAACCTGTCACGGGACGGAAACGCCCCACGGCAGGCCCGGGATCACCTGGCCAGGTACCCGTGGCTGTAGAGCCAGCTGCCGGCGCTGTACAGATACTGGAACAGATAGCCGCGGCTGTTGTAATAGCGCATCCAGTACCGGTTGTAACTGCTGGCGACGAAGTTGCGCGCCACCCTGTTGTTGTACTGGTCCTTCCGGGAGTCGCGGCTCGTCTGCCCGTACTCGTGGGCGTCGCCGAGCCGCTTGGCGGCACGCCAGCCGAAGAAATAGGTCAGCGCGGACATCCAGATGAAGTGCCGCAGGGCGTTGTTCCGGGACTTGCTGCCGGGGAGCTTCCACAGCAGGACGCCGGACAGCATCGTGGCGAAGGCGCAGCCGCCGCTGCCCAGGCTTCTGCATGCCTTGGCCTCCTCGTACTTCTTGCGCCAGGCCGAGACACGGCCGTCCAGGTCGAACTGGTTGACCGGGTCGGCGTTGGCGTAGTCGTAGGCGTTGGCGCTGCCGCCCCGGACCGGGTCGAGGGACAGGAAGCGTCCGGTCGCCGGGTCGTACAGGCGTGCGCCCATGAGCTTCAGACCGGTGAGGGTCTCCGACGAGCGCTGGTGCGCGCCGAGCCAGTCGTAGCGGGTGGCCGCCTGTCCCGGCCGGGGGTTGCCGAACTCGTCGGCGTCCAGCACCGTGGGGGCGACCGCCGTGTCGGCCGGCAGCTGCAGGGTGATGTCGCCGTGCAGGTTGGCCAGCTGGAGGACCGTACCGCCGGTCTTGGCGGTGGTCGCCGCCAGGTTGCTGTCCGGACCGACGACGTTGCGGGTGACCGCGCCGCCGCTCGTGCTCTCCACGATCCAGCGGGGGCTGTCCCCGTCGGAGTCGTAGTGGTTCAGACGGGAGCCGGTCTGGGTCCAGGTGCCCGAGGCGTTGGACTCCGTGGTCCAGGACCGGTTGCGCAGGGTGGCGTCCAGCGTCCAGGTCTGCCGCTCGGTGCCCGCCGTCTGCTGCCGCACCAGGTCGTTCACGTGGTACGCCAGTGTGGTGCCCGGCTTGGCGGTGGTGCGGCCGAAGGCGTCGTAGACGTAGCCGGTGCCGATCAGCCGGTCGCCGGTGTCGTAGGTGTAGGACGTGGTGGTGGCGCCGGAGGTGGTGCAGTCGGCGTTCACCGCGGCGGTGGCCGTGGCCAGCGTCTTGCGGTTGGAGTTCTTGTCGAAGGTGTAGGCGCGGGTGGTGCAGACCGCGTCGGTGGCGGTGTCCTGCGCCTGGGTCAGCCGGCCTGCCTTGTCGTAGGTGTACGCCTGGGAGGCGGTGACACCCGGGGTTCCGGCGTGGGTGGCCGTCTGGCCGTGCACCGTCTCGGTGACGCTGTCGGCGATCACCACGGAGCTGTCGCTGTTGCGGGTGACCGTGCGAGCCGTGGCCGTGCCCGCGGGGTCGATGACGTCCTTCGTCGTGTAGCCGCCGGGCAGGCCCTGGGTGACCAGTTCGCCGTCCTCGTCGTACCGGGCGGTGAACGTGCCGGCCACGGAGTCCGTCATCGAGGTGAGCAGACCGCGCGGGTCGACGCCGGTGTCGTAGGTGTAGGTGGTGGTCGACGGCACGTTGTCGGTGACGGTCGTCGGCCGGTCGAGCGCGTCGTACCTGGTGGTGGTGGTGCCCCCGTCCGCGTCGGTGTACGTCATCTGACGCCCGAGCTTGTCGTAGGTTCTGCTGATGGTGCCGCCGGTCGGTGAGGTGGTGCTGACCGGAAGACCGGTGGCGTCGTCGAAGGCCGTGGTGCCCACCGGGACGGCCGTGCCGACACCGCCGGAAATGGTCAGGGTGGTGACCCGGGCCGCCGAATCGTAGCCCGTCGTGGTGGTGCGGGTGACCCCGTTGGCCGTCTCGATGATCTTGGTGGCCTGGCCGAACAGCCCGTACTCCAGGACCTTGGTCGGCAGCTGCGCCGGGTTGGAGCCGCCGCCGGTGATGTCGGCGGCCGGGGCGAGGCGGCAGATCTGGTCCGCCCACTCCGGCTTGCCGCCACAGGTGCCGGTGCCGTCCGCGGTGTAGTACGTGACGATCGTCGTACCGGCATCCGAGCCGTTGGACGCGGGCTGCGACTCGCGGCTCACCCGGCCCTGGGCGTCGTAGCCGGTGGTCGTGGTGATCGCCAGGCCACCCGGGTCGACGGTGGAGCTGGTCGGCTGGCCCTTGGCCCAGTCGTAGGCGGTCGTGGTGACCCGCGGGTCTGCCGTCGAGGTGGGCCAGGATCGGGGCTGCGCGCCCACCGTGACCTTGGTGACCTGGTCACGGACGACAGCGGTGCCGTCGCTGGGACGTCCCGAGTCGAACTCCCGGACGGTGTGCTGTCGCGCCATCAGCTGGGTGCCGGCGGCTGCCAGCGTGGTGCTACCGCTGGTCAGGTTCGCCGCCAGGGTGACGCGGTGCAGCGGCCCGTAGGTGTCCGTCTCCCGTTCCCCGTTCGCGTCGAACACCGACCCGTTCGACAGCAGCTGGGCGCGCTCGGCGGAGGCCAGGGACATGATGCCCAGGTCCGTCAGCTTGTCCTTGAGCGTGTCCGTGGCACCGAGCGCGAGCTCGCGGTTGGCCGCTGACAGGGTGCGGACCACGTTGCCGAAGCGGTCGTACTCGGTGACCGACAGGCGGTGGCCCGGTTCGGCCTTGTTCACCGCGCGGCCGCTGGCGTCCAGGTAGTTGATGCCGGCCCGGCCGTAGTCACCCGCGGCGAGCGAGGAACCCTCGTTGGAGGCGGGTACCTGGTCGGGTGGGAAGACCGCCGTGGCGTCGGTGGGGATGTCCGACTGACCCCATGAGGCCGTGGCGGCGGCGCCCAGGTTCTCCGGCGCCGCGGAGCCGGTCAGCGGCACTCCGTAGACGACGTTGGTGGCGGCGGTGCCGTTGGTCTGGTCGGCGCTGCCCGGAGTGAGCGTCGCCCGGGAGACGTTGAGCAGCATGCCGGGGCCGGACGCCGGGCTGGCCCCCGCCTCGCCGTAGGCGAACGACCACGGCAGCTGGCCCGCGGGCTTGAGCGAGGTGACCCGCCCGGCCGAGTCGTAGCCGTACTCGGTCTTCAGCGCCGGGGAGATCCGCGGGTCCCAGGTCTCGCGGAGCCGGCCGTCGGCGTCGTAGGCGTAGCGCGCGACCGTGGTCGCGGTGGACGCCGAGGCGCCGGGGGCGGTAGCCCACAGCCTGACCGAGGACACCTGGTCCTTCACGTCGCCGAACGCCGAGGACGTGGCAGTGGTGGAGGTCGCGTAGACGAACTCCAGGACGCGGCAGCCCTTGACGGCGGAGTCGGCGGCGCAGGAGGAGTTGGACACCGCCGAGTTGCCGGCGATGATCTTCTTGGGCCGGGCGATCTTGGTGTCACCGACCGTGATCGTCTCCGAGACCGTGGTGGTCGTGGAGTTGTCCACGCCCTCGATCCAGGTCGTGTCGGCCCGCCAGGTGGTACCGCCGGCCTCGACGGGGACGAATGTGGTGGTGCCGCCCTCGGTGCTCTTCAGGGTGAAGTCGCCGCCGAAGCCGCCGGTGAGGGCGTAGTCCTCGGAGCCGGGCTCCGCGATCCACCCGGTGCGCGCCGCGTTGGCGGTGAAGTGCATCTGGCTGTCGTCACCGGAGAGGCCGATGCTGAGCGAGGTCGCCGAGGTCTTGTGCAGGTACGAGAACGGGGTGGTGATCTGGTCGGCCGCGGCGCTGTACAGCCACTCCTTGCCGAAGATCGGGGCCTGCTCGTTGGCGGCCCCCGCCTGCGGGGAACGGGAGGAGGCGCTGCGGGTGACGCTCATGCCGAAGAACGAGGCGTCGCCGCCGGGAAGCGTGTAGTCACCGGTCAGCAGGTTGACCGAGCCGGGGCCGATGCTCTCGGTGGCCGCGCCGTCGGCGTTGCGGTCCACCACGATGTCGACCGGGTCGGAGGCGCTGGCCGCGCCCGCGCTCCCGGTGAACTGCGCGCGGATCTGGACGACGCCGTCGGGGTCGACGGTCGTGGTGGCGTTCCAGGTGAGCTTCGGGGTCTTGCCGGAGGAGAGCGCAAGCGGCCAGGAGGCCACCGGGGTGCCACCGGAGGTCACGTCGCCGGCCGGGAGGTTCACCCAGTCGTCGGCGTCGCCGCGCCGCCATTGGAAGGTGACCGCGTCGAACTTCGGTGACTCGGCCTCCGCCGCCAGCGGCACCCGGGCCGCGGTGCGGGTTCCGTCGTCGGGCAGCGTCACACCGCCGGGGCCGACGTGGAAGGTGTACGAGACCGGGTCGGACTTGTTCTCCGCCTTGTCCGTGGCCCGGACCTGGAGGACGTTGGTACCGGCCTTCTCGGGCGCCAGGGTGATCTTCACCGGGGTGGTGCCGCTGGTCGGGATCTTCTCCCAGACCGCGCCGTCCAGCGACCACTCGATGCCGTTCTGGTCACCGGACGGCGGGGTGACGGTGAAGTCGCCGCTCTGGCCGACGCCCTTGACCCAGGCGTTGGCCGGGTAGTCGGTGGAGGTCACCGCACCGGGCGCGGAGGGGGCGCTGGTGTCCACGGTGAAGTACGCGTAGGCGGACCAGCCGGTGTTGTAGTGCAGGCCGTCGTACGGCGACGTCCGGAACTTGTACGTCTTGCCGTTGGCCAGGAGCCCCGAGGGCACCTTCACCGCGGCCGGCTGCCCGGAGGCCACGAACGGCGAGACCAGGACGTCCCCGACCTGCGCACCGGTGGAGTTGTCGAAGATCTGGAAGGTGCCGTCGACCTTGTCGTTGTTGGGGTCGACGAAGGTGTCCTGCAGGGTCGGCGTCGTGGTGTTGGCGAACCACGTACCGCCGGAGTCCTTGAAGAACGGCGGGCCGGCCTGCTGGTCGGTGCCGGTGCGCGGGCGGTAGTTGTAGTTCACCACCAGCTTCGGCGGGTTCGCGGCCGCGTTGGCGGAGTTCACCCGCTTCCACTGCGGGATCACCGACTCACTCGTGGCTCGCAGACCCATGTGCCCGCGCGTGACCTTCGCCGACGCCCACTCCTGCGCCAGCGTGGTCACATCCGCGTTGATCCACCCGTCAGGAGCCGCGGTGCAGGACTGATTGCCGCGGGTCTCGGTGGAAGTGGCCTTCTTCGCCGTCATCGTCGGCCGGTTCGACCACCGGCTGGACGTCGATGCCGCCGGAGAGGACCACACCTCCCACGACTGGGGCGTGCAGTCGGTGTTGCCCGAGTGGAAGTTCCACAGCGACAGCTTGGCGCTGGAGACGAGCGCGTCGACGATCGGCGACGTGTTCCAGGAGACGAACGACTGCGCGGTGCGCGGTGTGCCGTCGGGGTTGGTCGTGCCAGGGTTGCCGAAGTCCAGCTCCGTGTCCGTGGACAGGTCGACCGTCTCGCCCTGCTGGACATAGGTGTCGAAGACGTTCGACAGCGACGACGTCGACGGGTCGACCGTCACCGGATACCGGGTGCCGGGGTCGGCGAGGAACTTCGCGTCCGGCGTGATCACCAGATCCACGCCGCCCTTGGCCTTGACGACCTTCATGGCGACCCTGGCCCGGTTGAGATTCTCACCGGAGCGCTTGTCGACGGACGCGTCCCACATGGTTGGCGCGGGCATGACAGCCCGTTTTCTGTTCCTGCGGTCGGTGAAGAGCACACTGCCGTCCGCCGACTGCTTCGCCTTCAGCCCCTTGGCCCTCAGCGGCAGCGTGTAGGAGTAGCCGCCGGCAGCCGGCCTCTTCTTGATCTCGACGAACTGCTCGAAACCGGTCCGGGTCGCCTCCACCACCACATCCGCGCCCGGCACCGCCTCGGGATACTCGGCGCGCGTGCCGTGCAGCCTCGGCTCCGGCAGCCCGCCCTTCCACTGCAGCGTGATCTGCTCACTGCCCTCACCCAGCGTCACCAGGTCGACGGCCTTCGCCTGCTGAGCCGCCCTCAGCGACGCGACAGGCACACCGGTCCTACCCGCGAGCCGCAGGCCGTTGGGGTGGGCCACCGGCTCCACACCCGTCCCCGACTCGCGCAGGCTCACGTCGATGTCGACCCACTTGCCGTCCCGCTCGAACCGCTCCGGGCCCGCCGACAGCTCCGTCGTCAGAGTGCCGTTCTTGTTCACCCACGTCCGCGACGTCTCGGTGCGCTCCGACAGCGCCTCCACCCGATGGCCCGACAGGCGCGCCGCGACCCTGGCCGACGCGACGTCCGCCGCGGTGGCCGCCGCAGTCGCCTTCGGCTTCGGCGCTCCACCGGGCCGCTCACCAGGCGACGCGGCAGCCGTGCCCTCCAGCAGCGACACCGACATCAGCACCGCCAGCCCGCCCGCGACCCAGCGCAGACCGCGGCTCTTTCCCTGCCACTTCCGTCCCCTCCCTCGAGAGGACAGCACTTCAGGTCTCACGAATCTCCCTGTGGATCAGCTATGTAAAGGAACAGTGATCGATTCGCAAAGTAACCCCAGACACAACAGCATCAAGATCACTAAAAACGGGCGCTACGGGGCACCGTCGCCCTGACGCCCCGTCATGATTTCCATCACATTACGTAATGTCACAAATCCGGAGAGATACATTCCGGATTCGTCGAGCCAGGCCGAGAACCCGATGGCGCCCTGGCCGCACGTGAACGCCACATGATCCACCGCACCCCTTCACCCACGCCACGTGTCCCCGTCACAGCGGTGTGAGAACCGTCGCCCGCCAAGGGCTGAACTTGCGTCCGACCTGCGGTGACGTGTTTGGGTGGCGTGATGCGCTCCTCCACTCGCCCCGCGTCGCACCGCTCGATGAACGACCAGGAACACGCCGTATCCGATGGGCAGTCAGGAGACCGGCAGCCTCCCGGCCGCCGCAAGGCCGGGGGGAAGCGCCCTCGCAGGTTCAAGAACCTGCGGCGCCTGGTGAAGGCGGGCATCGCGGTCGCCGTCGCACTGGCCTTCCTGGTGCTGGGCGACCGGTTCGCGGTGCTCTTCGCGGAGCGGAAGACCGAGGACCAGCTGCAGAAGTCGCTGCACCTGGAGGCCGCGCCGCAGGTGGACATCGACGGTTTCCCGTTCCTGACCCAGGTGCTGGACAAGCGGATCGACACCGCGCACGTCACCGTCCCCGACCTCGCCGCCGACCGGGTGTCACTGGCGAGGGTCCACGCCACGGCGCACGACGTACGGCTCGACGGTGAACTCCCCTCCCACCTCAAGGGCGGCACCGTCCGCTCCCTCGACGGGGACGTACTGCTCTCGTTCGAGGACCTCGACCGTGAACTGGGCGCTTCGCAGGTGGAGTTCAGCCGCCTGGGCCCCGGCGCGATCAAGGCCGACGGGCAGCTACCGGTCGCCGGACAGCGCCTCGGAGTGCACGCGGAGGCGCGTATCGGGCGGTCCGGTGACCGTGGGGTGTCGACCGGCATCAGCCGTATGCGCCTCGACATCGGGGACGTGGCCGTCTACCGCCCCGGCCGCGACGCGGGGCTCCAGCTCACCCCCGAGGCGGCGCGCGCCGTCGCCGAGCAGCGGGACAAGGTGCGGGCCATGCTGGCCGTGCCGGTGATCGCGGAGCGCGCCGGGATCGACCGGTCGCAGATCCGCGACGCGATGCGCAGCGAGTCGGCCCTGACGCGGCTCACCGGCACGCCGGGGTTCGTCGGCAAGCTGATGCAGGTCAACCTGTTCGACGTGGTCGCCGAGCAGCCCGACCTGCCCGCGAAGCTCGGCATCGACCCCAAGCTGCTCGGCGCGGTACGGGGCGTCACCAAGCCCCAGCTCGCGGACCGGCTCAACCTGTCCTTCCAGCTGCCGAGGACGCCGGGCGACATCCGTATCCAGCGGATCACGGTGGAGCGGGACGGCATCCGGGCCCACCTCAGCGGGGGTGCGCTGCCCTTCGGTGACACGACGAAGGCGCGGGCGGAGGGCGGGCGCTGAGTCAGACGTCCGGTGTCGCCTCGGCTGCCGCGTCCGGCAGGTAGCTCGCCAGCCCCCGCAGGATGATCTCCAGACCGATGTCGAACCGCTCGTCGGAGGAGTCGGTCACCATCACGTCGGCCAGTGCGCGCAGGTGGGGGAAGTCCGCGGGGGGCAGGGACGCGAAGTAGTCCTGCATCTCGCCGGCCATCTCGCGCCAGTCCGGGCGGGCCAGTGAGGAGTCGCCGTCGTCGGGCCGGGCGGCGGCCCGGTCCTGCCACATGCCCTCCTCCAGGACGAAGCCGTCGATGTAGGTGGAGATGAGGTCACCGGCCTCCGCCGCGATCCGGTCGGGCAGCCCCGCCGTGCGGAATATGGCGAGCAGCCCCTCGACGTGCGGCAGCAGTTCGGCCGTGAAGGGGACGTGCGCCATGGAGATCCGGGCCACGTCCCGGTGGGACAGCAGGCGCTTCCGCCCGGCGCGCGCGTAGTCCCGGATCTGCTCGCGCCACCGCTCGGGGTCGGGCTCGGGCATCCGGAAGCCGTCGAAGAGCCGGGTGTACATCAGCTCCAGCAGGTCGTCCTTGGAGCTGACGTACGCGTAGAGGGCGGAGACCGTGACGCCCAGTTCGGCCGCCACCTGGCGCATCGAGAGCCCGTCGAGCCCCTGGCGGTCCAGTACCGCGAAGGCCGCCTCGACGATCCGCTCGCGCGACAGCGGGGTGCGCTGGGGTGCCGTCTGCGGGCGGGCGGGACGCTCGCGCTCCCAGGGGGACGGCGGAGGGGGTGCGGAGTTGCCGGCGGCCGCGTCGCTCATGGGGACAGTCTAGGGCCGCCGGAGAACAGTGTTCACGGCTGGTGAGCGGCACTTGTCCACACCCAACGCGATATATCTTGTCCTCGCGGCCCACTTGCGCTATATCTTAATGAACAGCGTTCTCCGGGTGAGCACTGTTCTGCTACGGTGAACAGTGTTCTCCAGCTTGATCCGTCCGTCCCACCGCGCCCACGGCTCATCACCGGGTGCCGCGGCCCCTTCCGCGAGGAGTACCGATGTCCACCACCGGTGTCGCGTCCGCCGAGACGCCCACTGACTCACCAGCGCCCTATCGGTGGCGCTGGGCTGCGCTCTTCGTGATCCTCGCGGCCGAGGTGATGGACCTCCTGGACGCCGTCGTCACGAACATCGCCGGCCCCTCCATGCGCGCCGACCTCGGCGGCAGCGCCTCCACCCTCCAGTGGCTCGCCGCCGCGTACACGCTCTCGATGGCCGTCGGCCTGGTCACCGGCGGCCGCCTCGGCGACATCCACGGCCGCCGCAACATGTTCCTGGTGGGCGCCGCGGGGTTCACCGTGGGCTCGCTGCTGTGCGCGGTGTCGGTGTCCCCCGAGATGCTGATCGGCGCCCGCGTCATACAGGGGCTCTTCGGCGCGGTGATGCTGCCGCAGGGCCTCGGCATGATCAAGGAGATGTTCCCGCCGAAGGAGTCGCAGAAGGCGTTCGGCATGTTCGGCCCGGTCATGGGGCTGTCCGCGGTCTCCGGGCCGATCCTGGCGGGCTGGCTCGTGGACGCCGACTACTTCGGCACCGGCTGGCGGATGATCTTCCTGCTGAACCTGCCGCTGGGCGCCGCCGCCCTCATGGGCGCCGTGCGCTACCTGCCGAAGACCCGTTCCGAGAGCAAGCCGCGGCTCGACATCCCCGGCATGCTCCTGGTCTCGCTGGCCGCTCTGCTCCTCATCTTCCCGCTGGTCCAGGGCCGTGAGTACGACTGGCCCGTGTGGACCTTCGTGATGATGGCCGCCTCGGTCGTCGTCTTCGTCGCCTTCGCCCTGTACGAGTCGCGGCGCAGCAGGGCGGGCCGGGACCCGCTGGTGGTCATCAGCCTCTTCCGCAAGCGCGGCTTCAGCGGCGGCATGATCCTCGGGCTGGTCTTCTTCTCCGCCACGCAGGGCTTCATGCTGGTCTTCAACCTCTACACCCAGATCGGGCTGGGCTATTCGCCGCTGAAGGCTGGCCTGGTGATGGTGCCCTGGTCGGGCGGCATGATCGTCGGCTTCGGGCTCGCCCAGGCGGTCACCCGGTTCGGCCGCGCCGTGCTCCAGGGGGGCGCGCTGGTCATGGCGGCCGGCGTGTTCGGTGTGTGGCTGACCCTGGATCTCGCGGGCAGCGGTGTCGGCCCCTGGCAGCTCCTGCCCTCGCTGCTGGTCACGGGTATCGGGATGGGCCTGCTGATGGCGCCCTTCTTCGACACCGTGCTCGCCAGCGTCGAGCAGCATGAGACGGGTTCGGCGTCGGGCACCATGACCGCGGTCCAGCAGCTCGGCGGCGCCTTCGGTGTGGCCATCCTCGGCACCGTGTTCTTCGGCCTGCTGGGCGGCGGCATCGCCACCGCCGTCGACCAGCACTCGGACGGCCTGCGCAAGCAGTTGACCGCCGCGCATGTCGCGCCGGCCGCTCAGGACCGCGTCGTGGCGGATCTGCGCACCTGCGCCTCGGACCGCGCGGTCGCCAAGGACCCGGCCGCGACCCCGGCCTCCTGCGTGACGCTGGAGAAGGACACCCGGTCGGTCATCACCTCGCCGCAGGACGGCGCCCGGATACCGGCCGCGCTCCAGACCACCGCGACATCGGCCTTCCAGGGCGGCTTCGGTTCCGTCATGAAGACGGTGCTGTGGATCGTGGACGGGATGCTCGTCCTGACGTTCCTGCTCGCCTTCCTCCTGCCGCGCCACGCGCGCCCCGAGGAATCCGCCGGGCACTGAGCGACGGGGCGGGGCGGGCATTCCCACGGCGGGGATGCCCGCCCCGCCCTGCACCAGGGAGGATGAGCCCCGTGCTCACTTCGTACGCAGCCCACTTCGACACACCTGCCGGGTATCTCGACTTCGCACGGTTCGGCCCGCCCTCGCGGGACGCCGTGGACGCCACCGCGCGTGCCCTGGCGGAGTCCGCCCGCGCGGACCACACCACCGTGGACGGTCTGATGCGCGCGGAGGAGACCGCGCGGGACACGGCCGCTCGCCTCGCGGGCACCGACGCCCGGCACACCGTGCTGCTGCCGAACGCGTCCACCGGCCTCTTCCATGCCGCACTCGGCATCCGGGAAGGCGCGGTCCTCGTGCCCCGCACCGACTTCCCGGCCAACCACTACCCGTGGCGCCGCACCGCCGGCCTGGGCCGGGTCGCGCCCCGCTGGCTGGACCCGGAGCCCGGCGGCGGGGTGACTCCGGAACTGGTCCGGGCGGCGTTGACCGAGGATGTCGTCGCCCTGTCGGTGAGCGCCGTGGACTTCCGTACCGGCTTCCGGGCGGATCTGGCGGGGCTGCGCGAGGCGATCGGGCCGGACCGGCTGCTGATCGTGGACGCCATCCAGGCGTTCGGCACGGCCGAGTTGCCGTGGGACGCGGCCGACGTGGTGGTGGCGGGCGGCCAGAAGTGGCTGCGCGCGGGATGGGCCACGGGCTTCGCCACCCTGTCCGACCGCGCGCTGGAATCCCTGGAGCCGGTCCTCACCGGCTGGACGGGCGTGGAGGAGGTCGGCCTCTTCGACGGCGCGGAACACCCGCCCGCCCCGGACGCGCACCGGTGGTCGATCACCAACCTCAGCCCGGTGACGGCCGCCGCGTTCGCGGCCGCGCTGGACCTCGTCGAGCGGCACACCGTAGGAGCGATCGAGGCCGCGATCGCCGAGCGGGTCGGCGAACTCACCGAGGTGATCGGGGAGTACGGAGGCCGGGTCCTCTCCCCCACCGACCCGGCGCGGCGCGCGGGCATCCTCTCCTTCACGGTGCCGGACCGCGACCCGTCCCTCGTGGCGAAGGCGCTGCACGCCGAGGGCGTCACCCCCACGGTGCGCGCCGACTCGCTCAGGCTCTCCCCGCACGCCTCGACCCCGCGGGAGGTGTGTGACCGGGTCGCGGCCGCTCTGTCGGCGCTGGGGACCTGACCCGGCCGGATGGGCCGTGCCATGATTCCTACCCGGCAGTAGCTTCGTGTTCGCGGTAGGAGGCAGCGCAGTGGCCCGTGTGTTGAGTGTGAGCGACAGCATCGTCATCGACGTCTCGCCGGAGGTCGCCTACCGGGCGGTGAGCAACCCCGGCGACATGGGCCGCTGGAGCCCGGAGAACCTGGGCACCACCCCCGGCTCGGCGGACGGCCCGGCCGAGGTGGGCGCCAGCTTCGTCGGACGGAACAAGCGCGGAAGGTTCCGCTGGGTGACCCGGTGCACGGTCACTGCGGCCGAACCGGGCCGTCACTTCGCCTTCCGGGTCCACGCGATCGGCGTCGGCCGCCCGCGCCTGCGCGGCCCCATCGCCACCTGGGAGTACCGCTTCGAGCCGGCCGGCGAGGGCACCCGCGTCACCGAGACCTGGACCGACGACCGCCGCGCCTGGCCCGACCTCGCGGCGGGTGCCTTCGACCGCGTCGTCACCTCGGGCAGCACCTTCGCCGACTTCCAGACCCGCAACATCCGCACCACGCTGCGCAACCTCAAGCGGGAGCTGGAGCGGCAGCCCGCGCGGTAGCGGTCAGCGGCGGTGGGTGTGGTTCTCCGGGTTGTCCTCCGGGGTCTGCCAGCCGACGCCCGGGTGCTCCTGGGGGCCGCGGCGGGCCTCGGCGCCGGGGGGCGGGGTGGAGAGGCGGCGCGAGCGCGCGCGTCGGCTGCCCAGCAGGAACCCGCCGAGCAGGATCACGGCGACGATCACGCCCACGACCAGGAGCCAGAGCGCGCTCTTGCCGGACGCGGCGAGGAATTCAGCAGCGATGTTCATGCAGGGCGGTTACCCCCGCGCACGCGGAGAATCCCCCTTCACCGGCCCTGTCAGCCCTCCCCGTGCCCGCACCGCACCGAACGGGGCACCGCACCACCGGGGACCTGCACCGCAACACGTCCTCATGCCCTTCAAGTCGTGCGGATAACTTGACAGTTGTGTGCGTGTATTCCCTGGTCAGGGGCAATCGGTGGTCAGGAGGTTATGACAATGGTTCCTTTGATTCTGGTTCTTCTGCTGGCTCTGATCCTCTTCGGCGCGGGCTTCGCCCTGAAGGCGCTGTGGTGGATAGCGGTGATCGTCCTGGTGGTGTGGCTGGTCGGCTTCTTCGTGCGTCCGTCGGGCAGCGGTGGCCGTCGAGGCCGCTGGTACCGCTGGTAGGCGGACAGCGCGCGGACGTTGGATGACATGACGAGGGGCCCGGCCTTGGGTAGGCCGGGCCCCTCGTCGTGTGCGGGAGGTTCAGCGGGCGACGACGGCCGCCTCCGGGTCCTCGTTGCGCAGCCAGATGGTGCGCTGCGGGAACGGGATGTCGATGCCGGCGGCGTCCAGCGCGTCCTTCACCCGGCGGCGCAGCTCACGGGTGACGGCCCACTGCTGGAGGGGCACGGTCTTCACGGCGAGGCGGACGACGACCCCGTCCGCGTCCAGCGACTGCACACCCCACACGCTGGGGTCCTCCAGCAGCACGCCGGCGAAGGCCGGGTTCTGCCGCAGGGTGCGGCCGGCGTCCTCCAGCACCTGGTAGACGGTGTCGAGGTTGGCGTCGTAGGCGACGGCGACGTCCAGGACGGCGCGGGCCCAGTCCTGGCTGTCGTTGCGGACGCGGAGGACCTCGCCGTTGCGGATGTGCCACAGGCCGCCATTGAGGTCGCGGACGTGGGTCAGGCGCAAGCCGATGTGCTCGACCTCGCCGATGGCCTCGCCGAGGTCGACGGTGTCGCCGACGCCGTACTGGTCCTCGACCATGATGAGCAGGCCGGAGAGGTAGTCGGCGACCAGGCTCTGCGCGCCGAACCCGATGGCGAGGCCGACCACTCCGGCGCTGGCCAGCAGGGGTCCGAGCGCGATGCCGACCTGGTCGAGGATCATGGCCGTGCCGAGCAGGGCCAGCACGATCGTGACTCCGCTGCTGAGCACCGAGCCGATGGTGCGGGCGCGCTGCTCGCGGCGCTGGGAGGCGCGGGAGCGGTCGCGCAGCAGGACGGCGGCTCCGCGTCCGGAGCGGCGCGGCGGCCGGGACTCGCCCTCGTCGCCGGAGGGTTGCAGGATGTGCTGGACCACGCGGGTGATGGCCCGCTTGGCGACCCAGCGGATCACCCCCAGGACGACGACGATGAGGGCGATGCGCAGCGGCACCTCGACCAGCGCCGTGGTGTGCTCCTCCAGCCAGTTCGGCCAGGACGCGGCCAGCTGCGTGGCTCCGGACGCGCCGGGCTGTGGGGAAAGGTGCGGTGTCGGCACAACAACTCCGTGTTCGATGGCTTTCTGACTCGTCGGCCGCGTCTACCCTCGAATTCGGAATACATGATCATCTAAGCTGCGCGGTTCGCGCCGGGTCCCCGGGCGCGCGTTGTCGGTACCGCCCTTTAAGGTGTCGTGTGCCCGTTCCTGGCCGGGCGTTCCTCGGGGCCGCCGTCTTTCGGCCGTTGATGGTCCGGCCTCGGCAGGTGACCGTCACCCGTCCCGTCGCGCCCCCCACCACCCGGCGACCCACTGGAAAAGAGCAGACCCCGTCATGTTCACCGACACCCCCATCTTCAGCCGTCTCGTCGCCGAGCGCGGCGACGTCCCCGCCGAGGTGCGGGGCGAAGCCGACCGCATACACCGCGACCTGGCTCGGGTGATGCCTCCTGGTACCGGTCTGCCCACCGCCTCCTCGCACGGGCCCGGCCCGATGGGTCCGCCCGCCGCCCGCTGACGGGTCCCCGGCTACACCACCCTGCGCAGGCGCACCAGCGCGCTCGCGCAGTCGCCGTCCGGCAGGCCGGGGATGGTCAGGCCGAAGCCCGCGAGGGTCGCTCCCGACCATTCCGCGCCGGTGTCCTCGTCCCGGTAGCGGGCGCCGGGGTCCAGGCCCCGCAGCCGGAGCGGCGGGTGCGCGGGACCGAAAAAGGCGCTGGGCCGCCACACCAGCACCACCGTCCGGTCGGCGTCGGGATCGACGTACTGGACGGCGGTCAGGGCGCCTTCGCCCGGTGCGAGCAGCCGGTACTGGTGTCCGTGCCGCACCAGCGGGCGGATGAGCATTTCCTGACGTGACCCGGAGACGTCGCCGCCTTCGAACCCCTCAGCGCTCCGCCGCGAGTTCGTGGTTGAGGACCTGGAGGAACTCGGCGACGGTGTCGAGCTGTTCCGGGGTGAAGCGGCGCCGGGCCGCCTCCGTGCCGCGGGCGAGGGGGCTGAAGTACTCGCGGGCCAGGGTGCGTGCCCCGGAGTTGTAGTGCAGGTGCACCACTCTGCGGTCGGCGCTGTCCCGGACGCGGCTTATGTGGCCGGCGCGCTCCAGGCGGTCCAGGCACGCCGTGACGGCACCCGAGGTGAGGTTGAGACGTTCGCGCAGGCGGGACGGGGTCATGGGCTCGCCGTCCAGGGCCGAGGCGTCCATGATCGCGCCGAGCGCGTGGATGTCCGTGGCGTGGAGACCGTGCGCCTGGGCAAACGCGTGGGCGATGCGGTTGATCTCGCTGTTCAGGGTCCGCAGGAGGACGGCGTACCCCTGGAGGTCGCTGGGAAGACGCTCGTCCGGGCGTTCGGGCTGCATGCCTGCAAGGATATGATCTCCAGATCCCTCAATCATTGAGATACTTTGTGATTGAGCTACTTGCTCGGCATCCGTCCACTCCTCCTGGGGAGCGAATGAACTCCGTACGCCGACCGGTCCGCTGGCTGGTCCCTCTCGTCCTCGTGCTCGTCTGGCTCGGCCTGGGCGGAGCCTTCGGCTCCTACGCGGGCAAGCTCGGCGAGGTGTCGACCAACGACCAGACCGCGTTCCTGCCGCGCAGCGCCGAGTCCACGAAGGCCGTCGCCCTCCAGAAGGAGTTCGAGCGGCGGGAGACCCTGCCGGCCGTCGTGGTCTGGACCGGGAAGGACGGCGGCAGGATCACCCCGGCCCAGCGTGAGGCGGCCACCCGGGCCCTGGCATCGCTCGCCGGCACCGAGGGCGTCGTGGGCAGACCCTCCCCCGCCCTCCCGTCCAAGGACGGGGCCGCGCTGGAGGGTGTCGTCCCGCTCAGCCCCGAGCTGGGCAAGCGCGTCACCGATGTGGTGGACCGGGTCGAGCGGGCGGCGACGGGCGTCGACGGTACGCGCGCCCAGGTCGCCGGGCCGGCCGCCACGCAGGCCGACCTCACCCACGCCTTCGGCGGCATCGACGGCATCCTGCTGGGCGTGGCGCTGGCGGCGGTGCTGGTCATCCTGCTGCTGGTGTACCGCAGCGTGCTGCTGCCGTTCGTCGTCATCCTCAGCTCGGTGTTCGCACTCGGCATCGCCTGCGCGATCGTCTACGTCCTCGCCGACCACGGTGTCGTACGGGTGGACGGCCAGGTGCAGGGCATCCTGTCGATCCTGGTGATCGGCGCGGCCACCGACTACGCCCTGTTGCTCACCGCCCGCTTCCGCGAGGAGCTGGCACGGGGCGCCGCGCGGGCGGAGGCGGCCCGGGGCGCGCTGCGCGGCTCGTTCGGCGCGATCACCGCCAGTGCCGCCACCGTGGCGCTCGGGCTGCTCGCGCTGCTGCTCAGCAACCTGACGAACAATCGCGCCCTGGGCCCGGTGGGCGCGATCGGCATCGGGTGCGCGGTGCTGACGACGCTCACCTTCCTGCCCGCCGTGCTCGCCCTGCTGGGTCACGCCGCGTTCTGGCCGGCCAAGCCCCGCCCGGCCGACGCGGCGACGGGCGGCCACGGCATCTGGCGCCGGGTGGCGCACCGGGTCGACAGCAGTCCCCGGAAGGTGTGGCTGGCGACCTGTGTCGTCCTGGTCGTGGGGGCCGCCTTCTTCCCCGCGCTCAAGTCCAAGGGTGTCCCGCTGGACGAACTCTTCGTCAACGACGCCCCGTCCGTCTCCGCGCAGCAGACGCTCGGTGAGCACTTCCCCGGCGGCTCCGGGCAGCCCGTGGTCGTCATCGCGGACGCGGCCGAGCGCGCGGAGGTGACCGCGGCGGCGGAGAAGACGCCCGGTGTCGCCTCGGCGGCCGCCCTGAGCGCGACCGGCGAACCGGGCGGCGCGCCCCGAGTGGTGGACGGCCGGGTACGCGTCGACGCCACCCTGACCGACGCGCCCGACAGCGACGCCGCCAAGCGGACCGTGCAGCTGCTGCGCGACCGGCTGCACACCCTCGACCCCGGTTCGCTGGTGGGCGGCTACACCGCCCAGCAGTACGACACCCAGCGCACCGCCGAGCACGACCGCGACCTGATCGTCCCCGTGGTCCTCCTGATCATCCTGGTGATCCTCGTCGCCCTGCTGCGCTGCCTGCTGCTGCCGGTGCTGCTGGTGGCGACGGTGGCGCTCAACTACCTGGCCACGCTGGGCATCGCGGGCCTGGTCTTCCGGCACGGCTTCGGCTTCTCCGGCACGGACGCGTCGGTACCGCTGTACGGGTTCGTGTTCCTGGTCGCGCTCGGCGTGGACTACAACATCTTCCTGATGTCCCGCGTCCGCGAGGAGACGGTGCGGCACGGCACCCGGGAGGGCATCCTGCGCGGGCTGATCGCCACGGGCGGCGTCATCACCTCGGCGGGCGTGGTTCTCGCGGCGACCTTCGCCGCGCTGATCGTGATCCCGCTGGCGTTCCTCGTCCAGATCGCCTTCATCGTCGCGTTCGGCGTCCTCCTCGACACCCTCGTCGTCCGCTCCCTCCTGGTCCCGGCCCTGGTCCGCGACATCGGCCCGGCGGTGTGGTGGCCCAGCGGGCTCGCCCGCGAACAAGGGGCTGGGCAGGAGCGGGACTTGGGCGAGGAAGGGTCCCCTGTGGAACAGAGGCAGTAGCCCTCTTCGGCGGGGCCGCCGCTCGCTCAGTGCTCGGTCATCAGGGCCCGGCGAGCGGCGGCCAGGAAGACGAACCCCTGCTGGGTCCTGGCCGCTTCCGCAGTCCTGAACTCCCGCTCGCAGACGGCCAAGTCCGCCGTGTCCGCCAAGTCCGCCGTGTCCGCCGAGCGCACGCGTTCACACCAGGCCGTACCCGCGCGGTCCATGCGCCACATGGCCTCGCGGAGGGACTGGACCACCTCGGCCATCTCGTTGGGGCCCGCCATGCTCACCGCGTCCGCGGTCTTGGTGAAGCTGACCCAGCCGTGCTGCGCCTCGGTCGCGTATTGCCGGCGCTGTTCAGGTGAACTGTCATCAGTCAGGAGGCAGTTGACCAGCTTCCACCAGTCGGCGGTCACCTGCTTGGACATCTCGATGCAGGCGAGGTACGCCTCGCGCCGGGTCTGCTCCAGCCGCGTCTCCCGGTCGATCGACCACTGCCGCCGCTGCTGACCGTTCTGGCCGAGCAGCGCGATGAGTCCGCTGCCCGCGCCGCCCAGCACCCCCACCGCAGCGCCGATCACCGCTGCGAGCCCCGCATCCATCCCGCCACGGTAGCCGGGTACCGGCGGGCCTGGAGCGGACTTGGGTCAGACGGGCTTGAGGCGGGTGCGCAGGAGGCAGAACTCGTTGCCTTCCGGGTCGGCCAGGACGTGCCAGGTCTCGGCGCCGGTCTGGCCGATGTCGACCGGGCGAGCGCCGAGGGCGAGCAGTCGCTCCAGTTCGGCGTCCTGGTCGCGGTCGGTGGCGTTGACGTCGATGTGCAGGCGGAGCTTGGCGGGGCGGGGGTCGGTGGTGGGGCTGAGGACGAGCGTGGGCTGGGGCCCGCCGAAGCCGGCGCCGGGCGGCCCGATCTCGATGCTGCCGTCGTCCTCCCTGCCGAGTTCCACATAGCCGAGTACGTCGCTCCAGAACGCGGCGAGCCGCTCGGGATCGGCGACGTCGATGACCAGCTCACTGATGCGGCATGCCATGCGGGTGAGTGTACGGAGGGCTCGCTCACCTACGGCACGCCCGAACGGGCGAATACGGTCCGCCGAGAGCGGCACGCCGGTGCCGTAAGGGGAGCCATTCCAGCATGACCCTTACGGCACATTTCGACACCACGCGCCCGGTGGCCACGCTGATCAACGTGTTCACCGTGGCCCCGGACCGCCAGCTGGAGCTGATCGACCTCCTCGCCCACGCCACGGAGGAGACGATGAAGTACCAACCGGGCTTCATCTGCGCCAACTTCCACGCCTCCCTGGACGGCGAGAGCGTCATCAACTACGCCCAGTGGGAGACCGAGGAGCACTACCGCGCGATGCTGGCCGACCCCGAGGCCAGGGTGCACATGGAGAAGGCGGCCACCATCGCCACCGACGTCCAGCCCCGCCTGTTCCGGGTGGAGTCGGTCCACGCGAGCTGAGGGGGCGGGGCTACTCGTCACGCGGGCGGGCGCTCACCCGCCCACAGCGTCCGCCAGCCCCAGTTCCCGTTCGCCCAGCGGAGCGAAGAACCGTTCCACGTCTGTGTCGGAGACCTCCGCCAGGGTCGCCGGCGTCCAGCGCGGGGTGCGGTCCTTGTCGATGATCTGGGCGCGGACGCCTTCCACCAGGTCGAGGGTGGTCAGCGCCGCGCAGGAGACGCGGTACTCCTGGTCGAGGACGGCCTCCAGGGAGTCGAGCCGGCGGGCGCGGCGGATCGACGCCAGGGTGACCTTCAGGGCGGTCGGGGACCTGGTCAGCAGGGTGTCGGCGGTCGCCTTCGCCTCGGGTGAGCCGTGGTCCAGCAGGCGGGCGATGATCTCCTCGACCGTGTCGGCGGCGTAGCAGGAGTCGATCCACTCCCGCTGGGCGGCCAGTTCGCCGTCCGGCGCCGGACGGCCGTGGCGGGCGAGCACGTCCTCCACGGGGAGTGCGGGGAGGTCGGCCACCAGGTCCGGGACCGCGGCGGACGGTACGTAGTGGTCGGCCAGTCCGCACAGCAGCGCGTCCCCCGCGCCGATCTGCGCGCCGGTCAGCGCCAGGTGGGTGCCCAGTTCGCCGGGGGCGCGGCTGAGCAGGTAGGTGCCGCCGACGTCGGGCACGAAGCCGATGCCGGTCTCGGGCATGGCGATCCTGGACCGCTCGGTGACGACCCGGACACTGCCGTGCGCCGAGATACCGACGCCCCCGCCCATCACGATCCCGTCCATGATGGCCACGTACGGCTTGGGACACCGGGCGATACGGGCGTTGAGCCGGTACTCGTCCCGCCAGAACTCCGCCGAGGCCGTGCCGTCACCATCGCGGGCGTCGTCGTGGACGGCGCGGATGTCGCCGCCCGCACACAGGCCCCGCTCCCCCGCACCCGTGACGACCACCGTCTTCACGGTCGGGTCCCGCTCCCACTCGGTGAGCGCTTCGTCGATGAGCCGGACCATGGCATGGTTCAGGGCGTTGAGGGCCCTGGGCCGGTTCAGCGTGAGGTGGGCGGCACGGCCGATGGTGTGCACCAGTACGGGTGCCTCGGCGCCGGTCATCCGATCGCCTCCAGCAGGCAGTGGGCCACGATGACGCGCATGATCTCGTTCGTTCCTTCCGGGTCCGGTGGAAGCGGGACACCGACGATCTTGCCTCCGCCGGAGCCTCCCGCGACACCCCCCAGCTTTAGTGGAATATTCAACAACCCCCTCGCGTTGTGCCCACCGAAGGAGGTCTCAGGTGGACATCGAGTACTACGAGCACGGCACCGCCGCCGAGCGCTGGGAGCGGGCGGGGATGTTCTTCGACGCCAAGGAATACGCGAGCGCCGCGCGCGTACTGACCGGGCTGGTCGAGGAGGTCCCGGAGCAGACCGCGCCCCGGCTGCTGCTGGCCCGCGCCTACTACCACTCCGCGCAGCTGGGCCGCGCCGAGGCCGAGCTGCGGATCATCGTGGAGCGGGACCCGGTGGAGCACTACGCCCGGCTGATGCTGGGCCGCACACTGGAGCGCCAGTCACGCGGCGAGGAGGCCGCGCCGCATCTGCGGCTCGCCGCCGCCCTCGCGGGTGACTTCCCGCAAGAGTGAGCGCGTCGGGGTGCGCCGTATGAACGGCCGGTTTCGCACCGGTTGTTGGTGCGGCGCGCCCCTCTTCCGCGCAGGCCGGCGTGGCATCCTGGCGCGATGACACCTGTCAGTGATCACGCTCCCCTGGCCGAGCGGGTGGCCGAACTCCTCGCGGCGGGCGGTCCGTTGCCCATCGTCGCGGCCGGGCACCCGGTGCTGCGCCACCCGGCCGAGCCGTACGAAGGCCAGCTCGCCCCCGAGCTGTTGGCCCGCTTCGTGCAGGCCCTGCGCGACACCATGCACGCGGCCCCCGGTGTCGGCCTGGCCGCGCCACAGGTCGGGGTGGGACTGCGGATCGCCGTGATCGAGGACCCGGCACCGGTGCCGGAGGAGATCGCGGTGGCCCGGGGCCGGGTGCCGCAGCCGTTCCGGGTGCTGGTCAACCCCGCGTACGAGGCGGAGGGCACCGAGAACGCGTCCTTCTACGAGGGCTGTCTGAGCGTGCCCGGCTGGCAGGCCGTGGTGACGCGGCACGCGCGGGTGCGGCTGCGCGGGCAGGACGAGCGGGGGCGGGAACTGGACGAGGTGGTCGCCGGGTGGCCCGCCCGGATCGTGCAGCACGAGACGGACCACCTGGACGGAACCCTGTACCTCGACCGCGCCGAGCTCCGCTCACTGTCGACCAACGAGGCGGTGGCGGCCCGCTGGGCGCAGCCGTCACCGGAGGCGGCCGCCGCGGCACTGGGCTTCCAACTCCCGTAAGAGACGCTTCAGTTGTCCCGGTAAGCCTCCAGCAGCCGCAGCCACACCTCGCTGAGCGTCGGGAACGGCGGCACCACGTGCCACAGCCGGTCCAGCGGCACCTGTCCGGCGACGGCGACGGTCGCCGACTGGACGAGTTCACCGACACCCGGCCCGACGAAGGTGACCCCGCGCAGGATCTCCTCGTCCAGGTCGACGACCATGCGGGCGCGCCCCTTGTAACCGTCGCCGTACAGGCTCGCCCCCGCGACGGAGCCGAAGTCGACGTCGACCGCGCGGACCCGGTGCCCGGCCTGCTCGGCCTCCGCGAGGGAGAGCCCCACGGCGGCGGCCTCGGGGTCGGTGAAGACGACCTGGGGTACGGCGTAGTGGTCGGCGGTGGCCGCGTGGGCACCCCAGGGAGCCTCGTCGAGCGGGCTGCCCGAGGCGCGGGCCGCGATGGCGGCGCCCGCGATCCGGGCCTGGTACTTGCCCTGGTGGGTGAGCAGGGCCCGGTGGTTGACGTCGCCGACCGCGTACAGCCAGTCGGTGCCCGGGACCTGGAGGGTGTCGTCCACTTCCAGCCAGGAGCCGGGTTCGAGGCCGACGGTGTCGAGGCCGATGTCGTCGGTCCCCGGGGCGCGGCCGGTGGCGAACAGGATCTCGTCGGCCTCGATGCGCTCGCCGGTGCCGGTGACGGCCACGACGGTGCCGTTCTCACGGCTGACGGACTCGACCGAGGTGCCGGTGCGCACGTCCACGCCTGCCTCGGTGAGCGACTGCGCGACCAGTTCCCCGGCGAACGGCTCCATGCGGCTGAGCAGGCCCTTGCCCCGGACCAACAGGGTGACGTGCGAGCCGAGCGCCTGCCAGGCGGTGGCCATCTCGGTGGCGACGACACCGCCGCCGACCACGATCAGCCTGCCGGGCACCGTCTGCGCGCTGGTCGCCTCCCGGCTGGTCCACGGCCGCACCTCGGCGAGTCCGGGCAGGTCGGGGAGCTGGGCGCGGGTGCCGGTGGCGACGACGACCGCCTGCCGGGCGGTGAGGGTGGTGACCGTGCCGTCCTGCGCGGTGACCGTGACCGTGCGGGGTCCGGCGAGGCGGCCGTGCCCCCGGTAGAGGGCGACGCCGGCGCTGTCCAGCCACGCGGCCTGGCCGTCGTCCTTCCAGTGCGAGGCGAAGCCGTTCCGGCGGGCGAGCACCGCCTCGGCGTCGAGGGGGCCCTGGTTCGCGGGGGCGAGGCCGGGGAGGCGGCGGGCGTCGGCCTGGGCGATGACCGGCCTGAGCAGCGCCTTGCTGGGCATGCAGGCCCAGTACGAGCATTCACCGCCCACGAGCTCGCTCTCCACGATCGCCGTGCTGAGCCCGGCCGCGTGGGCCCGGTCGGCGGCGTTCTCCCCCACGGGCCCGGCCCCGAGCACCACGACGTCGTACGCGATGGTTTCCGTTTCCGTCATGCGGCCAGTCTGGTGGGTGGGCGTCTCGGGGGCCACATACGTGGTCCGGGGGCGCGGGAATGCCGAAAGGTTTCCTTGAGGGGAAGCTGTAGGGGACCGAATCAGGGAAGACGGGGCGGGACAGCCCGGAATAGGCGCCCTGGCGGGCATGTTTCCGCCGGTGGCACTACCTCCACACCAGGAAGAGGGATCACACCATGAGCAGCACCGTGGAGCTGACCAAGGAGAACTTCGACCAGACGGTGGCGGACAACGAGTTCGTCCTCATCGACTTCTGGGCGGACTGGTGCGGACCCTGCAAGCAGTTCGCCCCGGTGTACGCGAAGGCCGCCGAGGAGAATCCCGACCTGGTGTTCGCCAAGGTCGACACCGAGGCCCAGCCGGAGCTGGCGCAGGCGTTCGGCATCCAGTCGATCCCGACGCTGATGATCGTCCGCGATCAGGTGGCGATCTTCGCGCAGCCGGGCGCGCTGCCCGAGACCGCGCTCAAGGACGTCATCGACCAGGCCCGCAAGCTGGACATGAACGAGGTCCGCAAGGACATCGCGGCCCAGGAGGCGCAGGGCCAGGGACAGCAGCAGCCGGGCGAATGAGCTAGCTGGACGCCCGGTGGATGAGGGTGGCGTCCAGTACGGTGCGGACCTCGGGTTCGGCGCCGGGATGGCGTACGGCGTGGTCGACCAGTTCGGCGAGGTCGCGGCCGGAGGGCAGTTCGATGCGGACGGTGCTGAGCCGGGGCCGTAGCAGCCGGCCGAGCATCAGGTCGTCGGCGCCGACCACGGCCACGTCCTCCGGTACACGCAGCCCCGCGTCCTGGAGGGCGCGCATCAGGAGCATCGCGTACTCGTCGTTGTGGGCGAACACGGCGTCGAGGCCCAACTCGGGCAGGCGGGCGGCCAGTTCACCGGCCGCCCGTTCCGTGTACGCGAGGGGCAGCTCGGTCACGGTCGTGTCGGTACCGGTGAGGGCGCGGCGGACGCCCGCGAGGCGGGGGCGGGAGAAGAGCTCCAGGCCGGGTTCCTCGGGGAGGATCACGCCGATGCGGCGGCGGCCTCGGGCGTGCAGGTGGGTGGCGGCGCGGTGGCCGACGACGGTGTGGTCCATCAGCAGGGCGTGCGCGCCCTCGACGCGCGCGGGGCCGAGGGTCACCACGGCGCGGGCTCCGGCCCGCTTGAGCACCGCGACGCCGCGCGGGCCGAGCCCGGAGCCGGGGACCAGGACGGCTACGGGGCGTAACTCGGCCCAGGCGCGGGCGGCTTCGTCGCCCTGGCCGACGGCGCCGTGCTGGACGACGGTGTAGTCGAGCCGGCCGAGCGCGGCCTGGAGTTCGCCGAGGAAGCGGTGGTAGAGGGGGCCCACCGGGACGGCCGGGGCGGGCATCAGGACCATACGGCTGTGTCCGGCGCGCAGGGTGCGGGCGGCCGCGTGGGGTACGTACCCGAGTTCGCGGGCGGCGGCGTGGACGCGGCGGCGCGTGGGCTCGCTGATCCGTACGGCGTCGGTGTCGTTGAGGACGTAGGACACGGTCGCGCGCGAGACGCCGGCCAGGCGGGCGACGTCGGCGCTCGTGGGCGTGTTCGGTATCTGCACCATGACAGAGCGCATCTTGGCAGAGGGCGCGGGGGCGGGTTCGGGCGGGGCGAGGCCGTACAGGACTGGACTGAAGCGGGTCGGATGACCTGGGGATTCGCGCATCGATGCACGAACACGTTCGCCACGAACTTGTTCGGAGCGAACATGTTCGTTACTGTCCAGCCATGACACCACCCCCCGGTTCCCGTCGGGAGCGACCCGCCAAGCCCGCCCTCACCCGCGAGGGCATCGTGGCCGCCGCGGTGGCGATCCTGCGCGCCGAGGGGCTGCGCAAGGTCACCATGCGGCGGCTGGCCCAGGAACTCGACACCGGCCCCGCCTCGCTCTACGTCTACGTCCGCAACACCGACGAGCTGCACGCGGCCGTCCTGGACGAACTCCTCGGCACCCTCCCGCCCGTCCCCGCCGAGGGCACCTGGCGGCACCGCCTGGAGCAGGTGCTCACGTCCTGTACGGCAATGCTGCTGGCCCACCCCGAGCTGGCGCGCTCCGCGCTGACCGCGCGGCCGAGCGGACCGCACTACCTGAACCTGATCGAGACCCTGCTCGGCCTGCTCGCCGAGGGCGGGGTGCCCCGCGAGCGCGCGGCCTGGGGCGTCGACCTGCTGCTCCAGCACGCCACCGCGACCGCCGCCGAGCACGCCGGGGAGGAGCTCGTGGACGACTGGCGGAACCTGGTCGGCGTCCTTCGCGAGGTGTCCGAGCGGACTCACCCGCACATCGCGGGCAGCGCCCATGTGCTGCTCTCGGGCACCCCCGAGAACCGGCTGTCGTGGGCCTTCCAGACCCTGATCAACGGCATCGAGCGGACCGCCGTACCCGAATGAGCCACACGGAGGCACCCATGACCGGACCTGTTTCCCCACTCCCCCACCACCCGATAGCCATCGTCGGCGCCGGGCTCGGCGGGCTCACGCTCGCGCGGGTGCTGTACGCGCACGGCGTCGAGGCGGCGGTGTTCGACCTCGACCCCTCGCCGGCCGCGCGCACGCAGGGCGGGATGCTCGACATCCACGACGACACCGGACAGGAGGCGCTGCGCGCGGCCGGGCTGCACGAGGCGTTCCTCGCGCGGGTCCACGTGGGCGGCCAGGCCGTCCGCGTCCTCGACCGGCATGCGGAGGCGCACTGGTCGCACGCGGACGACGGCACGGGCGGCCGCCCCGAGATCGACCGGGGTGAACTGCGGGCGCTGCTGCTGGAGTCGCTGCCCGAGGGTCCGATCCGCTGGGGCGCGAAGGTGACCGGGGCGCGTGCGCTGGGCGGTGGGCGGCACGAGGTGACGCTCGCGGACGGCACCGCCTTCACCACGGACCTGCTGGTGGGCGCGGACGGCGCCTGGTCGCGGGTGCGGCCGCTGGTGTCGGACGCGGTGCCCGCCTACACCGGGATGTCGTTCGTCGAGGCCGACCTCGTGTCCGCCGACACCCGGCACCCGGTGAGCGCCGAGGTCGTCGGCGGCGGGATGCTGTTCGCGCTCGGCGCCGGGCGCGGCTTCCTGGCCCACCGCGAGCCGGACGGCAGCCTGCATGTGTACGCCGCCGTCCAGGCCCCGGAGGAGTGGCTCGACGGCATCGACTTCACCGACGCCGAGGGGGCGGGGGTCGCGGTGCTCAAGGAGTTCGACGGCTGGGCGGACCACCTCCGCGCCCTGGTGACCGACGCGGACGCCCCCCTGATCCCCCGTCGCATCCACGCCCTCCCCGTGGGCCACCGCTGGCCCCGCACCCCGGGCGTCACCCTCCTCGGCGACGCGGCCCACCTGATGTCCCCCTTCGCCGGCGAGGGCGCCAACCTGGCCCTGATCGACGGCGCCGACCTGGCCCTGGCCCTGCTCGCCCACCCCGGCGACACCGAGGCCGCGCTCACGGCCTACGAGGAGCGGATGTTCCCGCGCGCCGAGCAGTCGGCCGCCGCCTCGAAGCTCATGGGCGGGATGCTGTTCCAGGCGGACGCGCCGGAGCGCCTGTCGGCGATGTTCGCGGGACACCAGCCGTGGGCGGAGCAGCCGTGATCCGGTCGACCAGGTCGCACCAGCCCGCCTCCAGCCGCGGCATCGGCATGCCGAGCTGGCGGGTCAGGTGGTGGATGAGGGCGGGGTCGAGGTAGGCCAGCAGGACCGGGGCGAGGAGTTCACAGTCCTCGCCGGGCAGCAGTTGGCGCAGCAGGACCAGCAGGTGGGCGCGCATGGCCTGGGTCGAGGGGTGGAGGTGGCGGCGGGTGGGCTCGGGCAGCGCGGCCAGTTGCAGGTCGAGCTGGTCGGCGCACAGGTGGACCACGGCGACACCGAAGGCGTGCAGCCGCTCGCGCGGGGGTGCGCCGGGGCCCAGCGGGGGCGGGCCGCCGAGGAAGTCGGCCTGGAGCCGGCGGGAGGAATGGTCCAGCAGGGCCGTGAGCAGTCCGGTGCGGTCGCCGAAGCGGCGGAAGACGGTGCCCTTGCCGACCTTGGCCGCCGAGGCGACGGCCTCCATGGTCACTCCGGCCACCCCGTGTTCGGCGATCAGCCGGGTGGCGGCCTCCAGCAGCCGGGCCCGGTTGCGGGCGGCGTCGGCGCGCAGGCACGGCTCCTCGGGACCGGTGCCGACCTCCAGCAGCTGGGGCGTGTCGACGGGCTCCGAAGGCTGCGGGCAGGGCGGCAGAGCGCTGGACATGAAGACAGCGTAAAGCATGGGGAACAAAACTGGACCCCGGTCCGGTTAGGGTGGTAGAAAATTAAACGGACCCCGGTCCGGATCGTTTCCAGCGTGTTTCACCACCCCTTGGAGTACCCCATGTCCGTTCGCATCCTCGCGCTCGTCGGCAGCCTCCGCGCCGGTTCGCACAACCGCCAGCTCGCCGAGGCGGCCGCCAAGCTCGCCCCCGAGGGCGCCGAGGTCGTGCTCTACGAGGGCCTGGCCGACGTTCCGTTCTACAACGAGGACACCGACGTCGAGGGCCAGGTCCCGGCCGCCGCCGCCGAGCTGCGCGCCGCGGCCCAGGCCGCCGACGCGTTCCTCCTCTTCTCCCCCGAGTACAACGGCACGATGCCGGCCGTGCTGAAGAACGCCATCGACTGGCTGTCCCGCCCGTACGGCGCCGGCGCCTTCGGCGGCAAGCCCGTCGCCGTCATCGGCACCGCGTTCGGCCAGTACGGCGGCGTGTGGGCGCAGGACGACACCCGCAAGGCCGTCGGCATCGCGGGCGGCAAGGTGATCGAGGACATCAAGCTCTCCATCCCCGGCTCCGTGACCCGCTTCGCCGAGACCCACCCGGCCGACGACACCGAGGTCGCCGCCCAGCTGACCGAGGTCGTCACCCGCCTCCACGGCACCGTCGGCGACGTCATCGCCGCCTGACCCCGACGCGCTTTCGACAGGGCCGGAGTCCACTGGACTCCGGCCCTCGGCGCGTGCGGGGAAACCTACTTCGCGAACGCGTCCACGCCCGTCAGCTCCGCCGACAGCGTCCACAGGCGGGCCGCCTGCTCGGGGTCGGTCGCCCAGTCCTTGACCCCGCCCCAGGTGCCGTCCTCGGGGGCGGGCTCGGCGATGTCGCAGTCCTCCAGGTACAGGCCGCCCAGGCCGTCGAGCTGGGGCGAGGTGGCGGCCCAGACCTGGGTGGCCGCGCCCTGCTCCGGGGTCTTGAAGCCCGCCGGGTTCAGCGGGTTTCCCTGCTCGTCGATCCAGCCGCGCTCGACCATCTCCTCCTTGGGCAGGTGCCGCTGGAGCGGGGTCATGATGCCGCCGGGGTGGAGCGAGAAGGCCCGGACACCCGCGCCCCGGCCCAGCTTGTCGAGCTGGAGGGCGAACAGCGCGTTGGCCGTCTTGGCCTGGCCGTACGCCTGCCACTTGTCGTAGCCCTCGCTCCACTGGACGTCGTCCCAGCGGATGGGCGAGAGGTGGTGACCGCGGGAGGAGACGGAGACGACGCGGGCGCCGCCGGGCGCGAGCGCCGGCCAGAGGCGGTTGGCGAGGGCGAAGTGGCCGAGGTGGTTGGTGGCGAACTGCGTCTCCCAGCCGGGCCCGACACGGGTCTCCGGGCAGGCCATGATCCCGGCGTTGTCGATGAGGAAGTCGATGGTCCGCCCGGAGGCAAGGAACCGCTCGGCGAAGCCGCGCACGCTGTCCAGGTCGCCGAGGTCCAGCTCGTCCACCTCGACGCCGTCGATCCCGGCCAGCGCCTCCCGGGCCACGTCGGGACGCCGGGCCGGGACGACGACATGGGCGCCGGCCTTGGCCAGCGCACGGGTGGTCTCCAGGCCGAGGCCCGAGTAGCCACCGGTGACGATCGCCAGCCTGCCCGTGAGGTCGATGCCCCGCAGGACCTCGTCGGCGGTGCTGTCGGCACCGAAACCCGAACCGATCTTGTGCTGTGCAGGAGTACTCATACCCGAAACGCTACGAATTGGAGTGCTCTCGAAGTCAAGCGCGGCACAAGGACGCGCCGGAGACCTGCGCCGGAACGCCCGCGCACCGATGCTGGAGAGGTGAATCGTCCGCGAGCGAGGGAAGGGGCACGATCATGACCATGGACCCGCCTCCGTTCGACCCGGAACTCGCCGCCGCTCTGGAACCGCTCAAGGACGTGATGGAGCCTGGACTGACCCCGGACGGGATCGAGGCGGCCAGGCAGGACGCGGCGATGGAGGTGTTCGGCTCGCTGGACCTCACCATGGACGGCGCCTTCGAGGTCGAGGACCGCGAGGTGCCGGGCCCGCCGGACGCACCGGACGTGTCCCTGTACATCTGCCGCCCCGTCGACGCCCCGCCCGGCGCCCGGCTGCCGGTGATCTACTACGTGCACGGCGGCGGCATGATCCTCGGCACCAACCGCGCGGGCGTGGACGCGGCCCTGGCCCTCGCGCTGGACCTGGGAGGCGCGGTGGTCGTCTCCGTGGAGTACCGGCTCGCCCCCGAGCATCCGCATCCGGCGCCGGTCGAGGACGTGTACGCCGGGCTGCTGTGGACGGCGGAGCACGCCGAGGGACTCGGCGGCGACCCGGACCGGATCGTCCTGGCGGGTGCCAGCGCGGGCGGCGGTCTGGCGGCCGCGCTGGCCCTGATGCTGCGGGACCGCCAAGGGCCGCCCGCAATCGGCCAGTTGCTGATGTACCCGATGCTGGACGACCGCAACGACACCCCCTCCAGCCACCAGATGGCCGGCACCGGCGTCTGGGACCGCACCGCCAACGAGACCGGCTGGAACGCCCTGCTCGGTGAGCGCCGGGGCGGCCCGGACGTCTCCCCCTACGCCTCCCCGGCCCGCGCGACGGATCTGTCCGGGCTGCCCCCGGCCTTCCTCGACGTCGGCTCGGCGGAGACGTTCCGGGACGAGGTGGTGGAGTACGCGTCCCGGATCTGGCGGTGCGGCGGGGTGGCCGAACTCCACGTCTGGCCGGGCGGGTTCCACGGATTCGACGCCTTCGCGCCCGAGGCGGCCCTGTCGAAGGCGGCCCGCAGGGCCCAACTGGGCTGGCTGAGACGGCTGCTCGACGACCGGAAGGATCAAACCCCGAGGTCCGAGGGCCCGTTGGCCGGCCATTAGGGTGCACGGCGTGAGCACGTACAGCGATGAGAACATTCCCGGCCGCCTCGGCCCCCACGCCACCACCGAGGCCGACCCCCGCCAGGTCGGCCCGGTGCGCACCGAGTACACCCCCGAGCGCGACGGCGACCCCGATCCGGGCGAGATCGTCTGGACCTGGGTGCCGTTCGAGGAGAACGACGGCCGGGGCAAGGACCGCCCGGTGCTGGTCGTCGCCAGGGAGGCCACCGGCACCTTCCTCGCCGTCCAGCTGTCCAGCAAGGAGCACGCCGGCGAGCGCGAGTGGGTGGCGATAGGCCAGGGCCCCTGGGACCGCACCGGCCGCGACTCCTGGGTGTCCGTGGAGCGAGTGCTGCGGCTGCACGACGACGGCATGCGCCGGGAGGCGTGCGCGCTGGACCGGATGCGCTTCAACCTGGTCCGCCGGCGGCTGTACGAGCGCTACGGCTGGACCTGATCGCCCAGAGGGCCCGCCCCGGCCGGGGCGGGCCCTCCGCATGCCTCCGGGGAACGACCATCGCTATGTCTCCTGGGAACGACCCCCGCTCACCCGGTCGGAGCAGAGCCGCCCGGACCGCCCCCGCGCCCTCCTGAGCTGCCCGAACCAGCACCGTTCACCGTTCTCCCCGCCGTGCCCGCAAGCGCCCCTCGGGTAATGCTGGTGAGGTGCCGCGACGGCGCCCGGAACCGGTGACCCCGGTACGGGAGGAAACGCGCGAGGAGACGGAGATGAACGATCCCGGACGTCCCATTGGGCGCTCTTGTGCGATGCGGTGCGAGGGTCTTGGGTGGTACGCGTCTCTGCCCGGCGCACCCCCGGCCGGGCTCCGTCGGCACGCTGGAATACCAGGAGAGTCCCGACATGTCTGACGCCCAGAACGGTGACTGTACGGAGCACCACTGCACGAGGCACGACTGCGCCCGGCACCGCGGCGCTGTCACCGAGGCCGAGGTGGACGCCCTGATCCGGGGCATCTGCTTCAAGACCGGCCCGCCCCGCACCCTCGGGGTGGAGGTGGAGTGGCTGGTCCGTGACCCGGAGCGGCCGTGGCTCACCGTATCGCCCGAACGGCTCGAAGCGGCCCACGCGGCCGTGCGCACCCTCCCCCTGGACTCGCCGCTCACGGTCGAGCCCGGCGGCCAGCTGGAGCTGAGCTCCCTGCCCGCCGCCTCCCTGACGGAGTGCGTCACCTCCGTCTCCGCCGACCTGGCCGCCGTCCGCAAGGTCCTCGCCGGGCACGGCCTGGCCCTCGTCGGTGTGGGCCACGATCCCTGGCAGGAACCCCGCCGCTTCCTGCGCGAACCCCGCTACGACGCCATGGAGGCGTGCCTGGACCGCACCGGCCGGGCCGGACGGCACATGATGTGCGCGTCGGCGTCGGTGCAGGTCTGCGTGGACGCCGGTTACGAGGAGCCTGGCCCGCTGGGGTACGAACGGCGCTGGTGGCTGGCGCACCAGCTGGGTGCGGTCCTGGTGGCCGCGTTCGCCAACTCCCCGCTGACCGGACGGCGGCCCACGGGCTGGCGCTCCACCCGGCAGCTGCACTGGATGGAGATCGGTCCCGGCCGCGCCGGGGCTCCCCCGACCGACGGCGAACCACGGGCCGACTGGGCCCGGCACGTGCTGGACTCCCCGGTGATGTGCGTCCGCCGCGACGAGGGCCCCTGGGACGTGCCCGAGTCGCTGACCTTCCGCGAGTGGACCCGCTCGCGGGCCCCGCGCCCGCCCAGCCGCGCGGATCTCGACTACCACCTGACCACGCTGTTCCCACCGGTGCGGCCGCGCGGCCATCTGGAGCTGCGGATGATCGACGCGCAGCCCGGTGACGACGGCTGGATCGTCCCGCTCGCGGTGACGGCGGCCCTCTTCGACGACCCGGAGGCCGCCGAGGCCGCGCACCGGGCGGTGAAGCCGCTGACGGAACGCGCGCTGGACCGGCCCGCCCCGCACAACCCGCTGTGGTCGGACGCCGCCCGGCTCGGGCTCGCCGACCCGGGACTGCGGGAGGCCGCCATCGCCTGCTTCACTGCGGCGCTGGCGGCGCTGCCCCGGCTCGGTGCCACGCCCGAGGTGTCGGACGCGGTGGCGGGGTATCTGGGCCGTTACGTCCTGCGGGGCCGCTGCCCGGCCGACGATCTGCTGGCGGGGCCCGGCGCCAGGGACCCGCGCGCCCGAGCGAGGAAGGACATCCGCGCATGACCGCCCAGGAGAACGGAACGGCCGCGGCCGGCACCGAGACGCTGCGTGAGCGGCTGCTCGCCTCGCTGGTCACCGCCCGCGCCCGCACCACACTGCTGACCAGCTGTGTCGAGGACCCGGACCTCACCGCCCAGCACTCCCCGCTGATGTCGCCCCTGGTCTGGGACCTCGCGCACATCGGCAATCAGGAGGAGCTGTGGCTGCTGCGGAACGTCGGCGGCCGGGACGCGATACGGCCCGAGATCGACGGGCTGTACGACGCCTTCGAGCATCCGCGCTCCGCACGCCCCTCGCTGCCGCTGCTGCCGCCCGAGGAGGCGCGGAAGTACGCGGCCGAGGTGCGCGGGCGGGCGCTGGACCTGCTGGAGGACGCGGACTTCGAGGGCGGCACCCGGCTGACCGAGGCCGGTTTCGCCTTCGGGATGATCGCCCAGCATGAACAGCAGCACGACGAGACGATGCTGATTACCCATCAGCTCCGCACCGGCCCGGCCGCCCTGACCGCGCCCGGCCACGAACCGGCGCCGCCGCACCCCGGTCCGCCCGAAGTCCTTGTTCCCGGCGGCCCGTTCATCATGGGCACCTCCACCGAGCCCTGGGCGCTGGACAACGAACGCCCGGCGCACGTACGGGAGGTGGCGCCGTACTGGATCGACACGGTGCCGGTGTCGAACGGGGCCTACCAGGCGTTCATCGCGGACGGCGGCTACGACACCGAGCGCTGGTGGACCCCGGAGGGCTGGGCGCACGTACGGGCCAACTCCCTCACGGCGCCGCTGTACTGGCGCCGGGAGGGGGAACAGTGGCTGCGGCGCCGCTTTGGGGTCACGGAGGTGGTGCCGCCCGAGGAGCCGGTGCTGCATGTGTGCTGGTACGAGGCGGACGCGTACGCCCGCTGGGCCGGGCGCAGGCTGCCGACCGAGGCGGAGTGGGAGAAGGCGGCCCGGCACGATCCGGTCACCGGCCGCTCCACCCGCTACCCGTGGGGCGACGCCGAGCCGGGCCCGGAACACGCCAACCTGGGTCAGCGGCATCTTTCCCCCGCCCCCGTGGGCAGCTACCCGGCAGGTGAATCACCGCTCGGTGTACGCCAGTTGATCGGGGACGTGTGGGAGTGGACGTCGAGCGACCTCGCGCCGTACCCGGGGTTCGCCGCGTTCCCGTACCGGGAGTACTCGGAGGTGTTCTTCGGGCCGGAGTACAAGGTGATGCGCGGCGGTTCGTTCGCCGTGGACGCGGTGGCCTGCCGGGGTACGTTCCGCAACTGGGACTATCCGATCCGGCGGCAGATCTTCTCCGGGTTCCGCACCGCCCGCTCGGAGTCCGCCTGATGTGCCGCCACCTGGCCTACCTGGGCCCCGAGCAGCCACTCAAGCACCTTCTGCTGGACCCCCCGCACAGCCTGTACCGGCAGTCCTGGGCGCCCCGGCGGCAGCGGAACGGCACGGTGAACGCCGACGGCTTCGGAGTCGGCTGGTACGCGGGCGACGACCCGGTGCCGGCCCGCTACCGGCGCTCCGGGCCCATCTGGGCGGACCAGTCGCTGCTGGACCTGGCCCGTGTGGTGCGCTCGGGCGCGGTGCTGGCGGCCGTGCGCGACGCCACCCTGACGGGGGCGGACGCGGAGGCCGCGGCGGCGCCGTTCGCTGCCGGGCGGTGGCTGTTCAGCCACAACGGGGCGGTCGCCGGCTGGCCCGACTCGGCCGCCCCGCTGGTCTCCCTGCTGCCCCCGGTCGATGTGCTGTCGCTCCAGGCGCGCACCGACTCGGCGTTCGTCTGGGCCCTGGTCCTGCACCGGCTGCGGTCGGGCGAGGCGCCGGAGCGGGCCCTCGCCGACGCGGTTCGCCGACTGGCCGGGGCGGCCCCCGCCTCCCGTCTCAACCTCCTGCTGACCGACGGCGCCACCATCACCGCGACCGCCTGGGGCGACAGCCTCTGGTATCGCGCGGAACCGGGCCGTGCCGTGATCGTCGCCTCGGAGCCGTACGACGACGATCCGCTGTGGCGGGAGGTCCCCGACCGCAGCGTGGTCACCGCGAGCCGTACCGAGGTGCGGCTCGATCCCGTCGAGGACCTTGTGTCCATGCCACCGAAGGAGCCCTGTACGTGAGCCTGCACGTCACCCGCACCCTCCCCGAGGACGCGACCGACGCCGCGCTGCGCGCCGACGTCCTCGACGGCCTCTCCACCGACCCCAAGACACTGCCGCCCAAGTGGTTCTACGACGCGCGCGGCAGCGAGCTGTTCGAGCGGATCACCGAGCTGCCCGAGTACTACCCGACCCGTGCCGAGCGGGAGATCCTCCAGACCCGCTCCGGTGAGATCGCCGCGGCCAGCGGCGCCCGCACCCTGATCGAGCTGGGATCGGGCTCCTCGCGCAAGACCCGCCACCTCATCGACGCGCTGACCTCACTGGAGGCGTACATCCCGGTCGACGTCAGCGAGAGCGCGCTGGTGCAGGCCGGGCAGGCGCTCACCGAGGAGCGGCCCGGTCTCGCGGTGCACGCGCTGATCGCCGACTTCACCGCGCCGATGACGCTGCCCGGGACGCCCGGCCCCCGGCTGGTCGCCTTCCTCGGCGGCACGCTGGGCAATCTGCTGCCCGCCGAGCGGTCCGACTTCCTGGCCACCGTGCGCTCCCTGCTGGCGCCCGGCGACGGGCTGCTGCTCGGCACGGACCTGGTGAAGGACGAAGCGGTGCTGGTCCGGGCGTACGACGACGCGTCCGGAGTGACGGCCGCGTTCAACAAGAACGTGCTCAACGTGGTCGACCGTGAGCTGGGCGCCGACTTCGACCCGGACGCCTTCGACCATGTGGCCCGCTGGGACCCGGAGCGGGAGTGGATCGAGATGCGGCTGCGCTCGCGTACCGCGCAGACGGTGAAGGTCCCCGCGCTCGGACTGGTCGTGGACTTCGCGGCCGGCGAGGAGCTGCGCACCGAGGTGTCGGCGAAGTTCCGCCGGGAGGGCGTCGGCGCCGAACTGGAGAAGGCGGGGCTGGAGTTGACCCACTGGTGGACCGACTCCGAGGACCGCTTCGCGCTCTCGCTCAGCGTGGCGCGCTGAGCGGGCCGGCGAACGGGGCTGCCCCCCTCCCCGCCCGGCGGGCGACGTCTCGCGCGCCGGGCGGGGATGCGGCACGGTGGATTACGGCGCCACAAACCGGCCATCTCGGGACAGCCGGGCGCCGCCACCCTGCCGTACGGCGAAGAGGAGCACCCGCCCATGTCGAACCACACCTACCGGGTCAGCGAGATCGTCGGCACCTCCAACGACGGTGTCGACCAGGCCATCCGCAACGCCATCGGCCGTGCCGACCAGACCCTGCGCAACCTGGACTGGTTCGAGGTCACGCAGGTCCGGGGGCAGATCGAGAACGGGCGGATCGAGAAGTACCAGGTGTGCCTGAAGGTGGGCTTCCGCCTGGAGGACGCCGACTGACCGGCCGGTCAGGTCCGGCCCTCCCGCTCCTGGGCCTCCTCCAGCGCGGCCGAGGGGTCGGCCCAGCGGGCCCGTACGACGGCGAACCCGGCCCGCTCGGCCGCGTCGCAGACCAGCTCGTCGTCGTCCACGACGACCAGCACCTCACGGCGGCGGGCGAGCCGGCGCAGGATCTCCAGCTTGGTGGTCCGGGCGGGCCTGCGGTCGTGGTTGGGCCGCATGTGCAGGTCACCGTCGGGCAGTTGGCGCGTGGCGAGCCAGTCGAGGGTGTCGCGGCGGCACCGCTCGGGCCGCCCGGTGAGGTACACGACATCGCAGGTGCGGGCGGCGGTGCGGGCCATCGCCACGCCCTCGGCGAGCGGCGGGTCGAAGGGAGCGGCGGCGAAGAAGCCGTCCCAGTCGCGCGGGCGCTGCTCCAGGAAGTGCTGCCGGTGCGCGGTCCCCGCGAGGGTGTTGTCGAGGTCGAAGACGGCGACCGGGCGCCCGCTGCTGTGTGTCACAGGCCCACTCTAGGGCCGCCGTCCGGGGCACCGGGCGTTCAAGATGCGAAGCCGGGCCGGGCCGGTGACCCTGGGAAGGGAAGCCTCAAGCGACGAGGAGGGCTGCCATGTCCTTCATGGACAAGATCAAGGGAATGCTCAAGGGCCACGAAGACATGTCCGACAAGGGCATCGACAGGGGTGGCGACTATCTCGACCAGCGGACCGGCAACAAGCACCAGTCCCAGGTCGACGGCGCACAGGACAAGCTGAGGGACCAGTTCGGCTCCCAGCAGCACCGCGACAACCCGCCGCACTCCTGACCCCGCCGGGGCAGGCCCGTACGGCGTCACCCCGCGCAGAACTCCTGTGAACCATGACGTCCGCGTCCGGCTCGGATCTGCTCCGAGCCGGACGCGGTCGTGTGCGCGCGGCCGACTGAGAGATCATGCGTCCCATGATCCACACTTCACGCCGCGGCCTGCTGGCCGCCTTCGCCGTCACCGCCGCCTCCCTGCCCCTCGGCGCCCTGGCCACCGCTCCGGCGCGGGCCGACGCCACCGCCACGCCCGTGGACCCGCTGCCGGCCCCGGCCGGGCTGACCACGGCACGCTCCTCGGTGACCCTGCCGCCGCTGGACGCCTCCTACTTCGCCCAGGTGACGCTGGCCGCGCCGCTCACCGCCACCGTGCTGCCGGGCACCCCGGCGCGCACCGAGATAACCAGCGGCGGCAGGCGGGTCGCCCTGCTCACCCAGGGCGCCAGGACCGTGCTGGTGCCGGGCCCGCGAAGAACGTTCGCCGAGAACAAGCGGCCCTTCGTGGACGACTTCGGGCGCACCCTGCCGGACACCTCGCTCCCGGCCGCCGACCGCTCGTACTGGGGGACTTCGCCGGGCGGCGGCAGCTGGTCCACGCTGGGCCCGGCCGACACCGACTACTCGGTGGCGCCCGGCACCGGTGTCATCGCGCTGACCACGGACTACGCCAGCCGCCACGCGACCCTGCGGGACGACCGGATCACCGACGTGGACGTGCGCGCGACGGCCCGCTTCGACAAGGTGCCCACCGGCCAGGCGTGCTCCTACGCGCTGTCCTTCGGCTACCAGGACACCCACAACAACTACCGGGCCCGGCTGTCCTTCCTGACCAGCGGCGCGGTGGAGCTGCGCGTCGAGAAGGAGGTCGCCGACACGGTCACCCAGCTCGCCACGGCCGCCACCCTCGCCACCGGCGTCCCGGCGGGCACCGACTGGACGGTCCGGGTGCGCCGGGAGGGCACCCGGATCAGGGTCAAGGCGTGGCGTACGAGCACGGCGGAGCCGTCCGGGTGGGCGGTGGACGTCACGGACGCGGCCTTCGGCGCCGGCCGGGTGGGCCTGCGCGCGCTGGCCAACCAGGGCTGCACCAACCTGCCGGTCAAGCTCCAGGTGAGCCGCTTCGAGGTGGACGCGGCGAACTGGGACACCCCGCCGACCGTCACCCACGGAGACTGGGTACGCGTGCTGCCGCAGCCCTTCGACGGCACCTGGACGGCGGACCTGGAGCGCACGGTGCGCGACTGGGCCGGATCGACCGCGCCGGACGTGCTCGCGTACGCCGCGATGTTCCTCGGCGGCGCTCCGGCGGTCACCGCCGGGGACGGGCCCGCGCAGGGCAAGCAGGTGCTGGGCGAGGCCGGTTACGGCTATCTGGACCCGCAGGGCTACCGCTACGAGGGCGCCGACTTCCACGAGTCCATGAACGTGGGCTGGACCTTCCCCGACGGCACCTACACGGGGCCGTCCAGCAAGCAGGTGGGCAACCTCGACTGCTCGGGCTACACGCGGATGGTGTACGGCTACCACATGGGCGTGCCGCTGGCCGCGGGCGCGGACACCTCGGGGACGCGGATACCGCGCAAGTCGCGTGACATCGTCGACTACGCGCCCGGTGTCGTCGTCGACCGGACGAACGGCACGGCACCGCCCGCCGCCGCGCTGCTCCAGCCCGGAGACCTGGTGCTGTTCAACGCGGACTCCGGCGACGACCACCCGACGGTCACCGTGGACCACGTGGGCATCTACCTGGGCCCGGACGCCGACGGCAAGCGCCGCTTCCTGTCCAGCCGGAAGACGGTCGACGGTCCCACCATGTCCGACCTGGGCGGCGCGTCCCTCCTCGACGGCACCGGCACGTACGCCACGTCCCTTCACACGGTCCGCCGTATCTGACAACAGCAGACGGGGCCGGGGATGAGCACCACTCCCGGCCCCGCCCGTCCGCCCCCTTGGCGAACGTCTGCTGTGTGCCTAGCGCTTGCCCGCCTTGCGGGTCGCGCGCAGCCACTCCTTGTTCATGCCGGTGATGGAGAAGAGCGGGATGCCCTTGGGGCAGGCGGTGGCGCATTCGCCGGCCAGGGTGCAGCCGCCGAAGCCCTCCGCGTCCATCTGGGCCACCATGTCCAGCACACGGGTCTCCCGCTCGGGTCCGCCCTGCGGGAGGACGTTCAGGTGGCTGACCTTGGCGGCGGTGAAGAGCATCGCCGCGCCGTTCGGGCAGGCGGCCACGCAGGCACCGCAGCCGATGCACTCCGCGTTCTCGAAGGCGAAGTCGGCGTCGGGCTTCGGCACCGGTGTCGCGTGGGCTTCCGGGGCGGCGCCGGTGGGCGCGGTGACATAGCCGCCGGCCTGGATGATCCGGTCGAAGGCGGAGCGGTCCACCACCAGGTCCTTGATCACCGGGAAGGCGGCGGCGCGCCAGGGCTCGATGTCGATGGTGTCGCCGTCGCGGAAGGACCGCATGTGCAGCTGGCAGGTGGTGGTGCGCTCGGGGCCGTGGGCGTCGCCGTTGATGACGAGGCTGCACGCCCCGCAGATGCCCTCGCGGCAGTCGTGGTCGAAGGCGACGGGGTCCTCGCCCTGAAGGATGAGCCGTTCGTTGAGCACGTCCAGCATCTCCAGGAAGGACATGTCGGGCGAGATGCCGTCCACCTCGTAGGTGGACATGGCGCCGTCGGTGTCGGCGTTCCGCTGGCGCCAGACGCGCAGGGTGAGCCTCATGCGTAGCTCCGCTGGGTGGGATGGACGTACTCGAAGACCAGGTCTTCCTTGTGCAGGACGGGGGCCTCGCCGGTGGCGGTGAACTCCCAGGCGGCCGCGTAGCCGAACTCGTCGTCCCGGCGGGCCGCTTCGCCGTCCGGGGTCTGGGACTCCTCGCGGAAGTGGCCGCCGCAGGACTCGGCGCGGTGCAGGGCGTCGAGGCACATCAGCTCGGCCAGTTCGAGGTAGTCGACGATGCGATTCGCCTTCTCCAGCGACTGGTTGAACTCGGCCCCGGTGCCGGGCACCTTGATGCGGCGCCAGAACTCCTCGCGGATACGGGGGATTTCGGCGAGCGCCTTGCGCAGGCCCGTCTCGTTGCGGGCCATGCCGCAGAACTCCCACATGAGTTCGCCGAGTTCGCGGTGGAAGGAGTCGGGGGTGCGGTCGCCGTCGACGGCGAGGAGCAGGTTGACCCGGTCCTCGGTCTCGGCCAGCACCTCCTGGACTTCCGGGTGTTCGTCGCTCAGCGGCTCCTGGTGCGGGTGGCGGGCCAGGTAGTCGTTGAGGGTGGCGGGCAGCACGAAGTAGCCGTCGGCCAGGCCCTGCATCAGCGCGGAGGCGCCGAGCCGGTTGGCGCCGTGGTCGGAGAAGTTGGCCTCACCGATGGCGAAGAGACCGGGGACCGTGGTCTGGAGGTCGTAGTCGACCCAGAGACCGCCCATCGTGTAGTGCACGGCGGGGTAGATCCGCATCGGCACCGTGTACGGGTCCTCGTCGGTGATCCGCTGGTACATGTCGAAGAGGTTGCCGTACTTGGCCTCGACGGCCTTGCGGCCCATGCGCGCGACGGCGTCGGCGAAGTCCAGGTAGACGCCCTGGCCGCCGGGTCCGACACCGCGCCCCTCGTCGCAGACGTTCTTGGCGGCGCGGGAGGCGATGTCGCGCGGGACCAGGTTGCCGAAGGAGGGGTAGATCCGCTCCAGGTAGTAGTCGCGCTCGTCCTCGGGGATCTGGCCGGGCGGACGGGTGTCGCCCTCGGCCTTGGGCACCCAGATACGGCCGTCGTTGCGCAGCGACTCGCTCATCAGCGTCAGCTTGGACTGGTGGTCGCCGGTGCGCGGGATGCAGGTGGGGTGGATCTGGGTGAAGCAGGGGTTGGCGAACAGCGCGCCGCGCCGGTGCGCCCGCCAGATGGCGGTCGCGTTGGAGTTCATGGCGTTGGTCGACAGGTAGAAGACGTTGCCGTAGCCGCCGCTCGCCAGGACCACCGCGTCCGCGAAGTACGTGTCGATCTTCCCGGTGACCAGGTCGCGGGCGACGATGCCGCGCGCCCGGCCGTCGACCACGATCAGGTCGAGCATCTCGGTGCGCGGATGCATCTCCACGTTCCCGGCCGCGATCTGCCGGGACAGCGCCTGATAGGCGCCGAGCAGCAGCTGCTGGCCGGTCTGGCCGCGGGCGTAGAAGGTGCGGGAGACCTGGACGCCGCCGAAGGAGCGGGTGTCGAGCAGGCCGCCGTACTCGCGGGCGAAGGGCACGCCCTGGGCCACGCACTGGTCGATGATCTCGACCGAGACCTGCGCCAGCCGGTGCACATTGGACTCGCGGGCGCGGAAGTCGCCGCCCTTGACGGTGTCGTAGAACAGCCGGTGCACGGAGTCGCCGTCGTTGCGGTAGTTCTTCGCCGCGTTGATGCCGCCCTGCGCCGCGATGGAGTGGGCGCGGCGCGGGGAGTCCTGGTAGCAGAACTGGACGACGTGGTAGCCCTGTTCGGCCAGCGTGGCGCCCGCCGAACCGCCCGCGAGACCGGTGCCGACGACGATGACGGTGTGCTTGCGCCGGTTGGCCGGATTGACCAGCTTGGCCTCGAAGCGCCGGGTGTCCCAGCGCTCGTGGACCGGGCCGGAGGGGGCCTTGGTGTCGGTGACCGGAGTGCCGGTCACGTAGTCGGTGTAGGTCATGGTCAGCTCACCACTTGGGTCATGACGCCCACGGGTACGGCGATGAAACCGGCCGTGAGCAGCAGCGCGAGGACGTTGGCAGCGGTCTTCAGCACCCGGTCGCGGGCCCGGCTGCCGGCGCCGAGGGTCTGGGCGGCACTCCAGAAGCCGTGCCGGATGTGCAGGCCGAGGGCGAGCATCGCCACGATGTAGATGACGTTGCCGTACCAGGTGGAGAAGGTGTCCACCACGTTCTGGTACGGGTGGCCCTCCTGGAAGCCGCCGGGGTGCGCGGTACCGGTGGTCAGGTCCAGGAGGTGCCAGACGATGAACAGGCCGAGGATGATCCCGCCCCAGCGCATGGTCCGGGTGGCGTAGCTCGTACGCGCCTTCTTGTGCACGTACTTGCTGGGCCGGGCCTTGATGTCCCGGCGGCTGAGCTGGTAGGCGGCGGTGGCGTGGGCGACCACCGCGACGACCAGGACGACCCGGATGAGCCAGAGCGTCCACTCGTAGTGCATGAACGGCTCGCCGACCGTGCGCAGCCAGTGGGCGTAGTGGTTGAACTCGCCGGCCCCGAAGTAGATCTTCAGGTTCCCGATCATGTGCGCGACCAGGTACAGCAGCATCACGATGCCGCTGACGGCCATCACGGTCTTCTTGCCGACGGAGCTGTCCCAGATCGAGCGCGCCATGGACGTCCGTCGGTCCGTCCGCGTTGCCAGAGCCATGGACAGGACGCTACGACCGCGCCGCCGATCGGTCCAAGACATGGTTCGGCTGGTTTCCATAGGCCCTCGCTATCCTGGAGGGGTGCAGTTCCAGCAGCTCCAGTACTTCGTCGCCGTGGCCGAGACCCGGCACTTCACCCGTGCCGCCGAGCGGGTCCATGTCGCACAGCCCTCGCTGTCCCAGCAGATCAGGGCGCTGGAGCGGGAGCTGGGCGCGGATCTGTTCGTCCGGGCGCGGGGCAACATCGCGCTGACCGACGCGGGCGAGGCGCTGCTGCCGCTGGCCCGGCGCATCCTCGCGGACGCCGACACCGCCCGGCACGAGGTGCAGGAACTGGTGCAGCTGCGACGCGGGCGGGTCCGTCTCGGCGCCACGCCGAGTCTCTGTACGGGGCTGCTGCCGGACGTGCTGCGTGCCTTCCACGACCGGTATCCGGGCATCCAGCTGCTGGTTGAGGAGAGCGGCTCGCGGGACCTGGTCCGGGAGCTGGGCCGGGGCGCGCTCGACCTCGCCCTGATCGTCCTGCCACTGCCGGCGCCGTCGCCCGCGCTGACCACGGTGGAGCTGCTGCGGGAGGACTTGGTCGTGGTCTCCTCCCCCGAGGCCCCCGCCCCCGGCGGCGGCCGACGCTCCGTGGAGATCGCCGACCTGGAGAACGAGCGCCTGGTGATGTTCCGCTACGGCTACGACCTGCGCGAACTGACCGTGAACGCCTGCCGCTCCGCTGGGTTCGAGCCCGAGTTCGCCGTCGAGGGGGGTGAGATGGATGCCGTTCTCGGGTTTGTGCGGGCTGGGCTCGGTGTGGCTGTCGTGCCTCGGATGGTGGCGACCCGCGCGGGCCGGGGGCTTCGGGTGACTCCGCTGGCGCGGCCCGGGTTGTCCCGGACCATCGCGCTGGCTCACCGGAGTGACGTGGCTCCGCCTCGGGGGGCTCGGGAGTTGCAGAGGATGTTGTTGGAGCGGTAGCGCCCCTGAGGGGGTGCAGCCTGCCTCGCGGCTGCACCCCCTCCAGCCTCTACCGCGTCGCGTCCGCCAGGGCCAGCGTGTGCAGGTTCTCCGGGGGGCCCGGTCTTGCGTAGTACCAGCCCTGGGCTGTGTCACAGCCCAGGAGGCGGAGTTGTTCCGCCTGGGCGCTGGTTTCCACGCCCTCGACCGTGACCGCCAGGTCCAGGCTGTGGGCCAGGGAGACTATGCCTTCGACGATCTTGAGGTCGACCGGGTCGGCCGGGAACTGCTGCATGCCCTGGGTGAAGGAGCGGTCCAGTTTGAGGACGCTGACCGGGAGGCGGCGGAGGTTGGCCAGGTTGGAGTAGCCGGTGCCGAAGTCGTCCAGGGCTATGTCGACGCCCATCTCGGCAAGGCGCCGCAGGGGCTTGAGGAGGCCGTCGTCGGCGCCGATCAGCGCGGACTCGGTGACCTCCAGGCACAGCGCGTCCGGGGCGACCCCCGCGCGCTCCAGGATGTCGACGGTGTCCTGCACCAGGCCGGGGTGGGTGAGCTGGCACGGCGAGAGGTTGACGTTGATCCGCAGCGGGCCACCTGCCTTCTCGCCCTGCTTCTCCCGCCAGGCGCGGGCCTGCCGGATCGATTCCTCCAGCACCCACCGGCCCAGCGGGACGATCAGCCCGGTGTGCTCGGCGAGCGGGATGAAGCGGTCCGGGCCGAGCACCCCGTGCTGCGGATGCAGCCAGCGGACCAGGGCTTCCGCGCCGCTCACGGTGCCGTCGCCGAGATGGACCAGGGGCTGGTACTCGATGAAGAACTCGCCGCGTTCCAGCGCACTCGGCAGCGCGGTGGTGAGCCCGTGCCGGGTGATCGCGCGGGCGTCCGCCTCCGGGTCGGCCAGCTCGGCCCGGTTGCCGCCGGCCGACTTGGCCCGGTACATCGTGATGTCGGCGCTGCGCAGCACCTCCGCCGCCGTACGCTCCCCCGCCGGGCCCTCCACGATGCCGAGGCTGCCGCGCACCAGCAGATCGCGGCCGTCGATGCCGACCGGGGTGAGCAGCGCGTTGGTGATGCGCTCGGCCAGTTCCTCCACCCCGCGCTCGGTGTCGCGGCCGGTGGTGAGGGCCACGAACTCGTCGCCGCCCAGCCGGGCGACCATCTCGCCGGACGCGGTGGTGCAGGACTGGAGCCGGTCCGCGACCTCCACCAGCAGCCGGTCGCCCGCCGCGTGGCCGAGGCTGTCGTTGATGGCCTTGAAGCCGTCGAGGTCGAGGTAGCACAGGCCGAAGCGCTGGCCCTCGCCCGCCGCGAGGGCCTTCTCCAGGCGCTCGAAGAACAGGGTGCGGTTGGGCAGCCCGGTGAGGGCGTCGTGGGTGGCCTCGTAGCGCAGCCGGAGGTGGAGCAGGCGGCGCTCGGTGGTGTCCTCCATCAGGGCCAGCTGGTACTGCGGGGTGCCGTCGGCGTCGCGGAGCAGGGAGACCGTGAGGTTGGTCCACAGGGCCGTGCCGTCGGTCCGGTTGAACGCCTTCTCGACGTGGTAGTGGTCGCGTTCGCCGCGTACGAGTTCCTCGTAGAGCCGCCAGGTCTGGGGGGCGTCCTCGGGGTGCGTCCAGTCCCGGACCTTCCGGCCGCGCATCGCGGTCTCGGAGATGCCGAACATGCGCTGGAGGGCGCCGTTGACCTGGAGCACGTTGCCGTCGAGGTCGGCGATGCCGATGCCGATCGCGGCGCCCTCGAACACCGCGCGGAAGCGGGCCTCGCTGGCGTGCAGGGCCTCGGCGACCACGCCCTGGGCACGCAGCGCGGCCTGCGCGATGGACTCCTGCTCGGCGAGGGTCCGCTCGCGCAGCGCCTGGGCGTACCCGGCGGCCATGGCGTGCTGCAACCGCGAGGAACGCATGCGCAGTTGGTCCTGCGGGCTGTCGTCGCCGCAGTACAGGACGAGGTAGGCGTCGACGCAGTCCAGGGTGCGGGCGAGCACCTCGGGGTCGGTGCCGTGCGCGTCGACCAGCGCGGCGCCCACCGCCCTGGCCTCCCCGGCATCGAAGCTGTGGGCCCGCAGGGCGTGGCTGAGGCGGTGGGCGAGGGGGAGCAGCCGCTCCTCGAACTCGGCGCGGGTGAGCGACGTGGAGGTGACGGGGTAGACGGCCCGGCTCCAGATCGTCGTCAGCCGCCGCACTCTGCCCTCCGGCCCGTCCGGCTCCGCGCTCACGCCTTGCGCCCCACGCCGGCGAATCCGGAGAACGCGAAGTCGTCCTCGTCCTCCGGTGCCGACTCCGGGCGCCAGTCCGGGAGATGGACCAGTCCGGGGTCGAGCAGCTCGAAACCGTCGAAGAAGCGGGCGATCTCGTCCCGCGAGCGCATGACCAGCGGGTTGCGGATGTCCCGGTACACGTCCACCGCGCCCTCGGCGCGCTCCTCGGGCAGCGGGATGCCCTCGAAGGAGGCGTGGGTGAGGATCAGCAGGCTGCCCGGCGCGAGCGCGGCGCGCAGTTCGGCCACCGCGCGGTGGGGTTCGTCGGCGTCCTCCAGGAAGTGCAGGACGGCCACGAGCAGCAGGGCCACCGGCCGGTCGAGGTCGATCAGGCGGGCCACCTGGGGACTGGCGAGAATCTCCTGCGGCTTGCGCAGATCGGCGGCGACGACATCCGCGTCCGCGTTGCCCGCGAGCACCGACTGGCTGTGCGCGACGGCCACGGGATCGTGGTCGACGTAGACGACGCGGGCGCCGGGCCGGGCCCCCTGGGCTATCTCGTGGACGTTGCCGAAAGTGGGGATGCCGGAACCGATGTCGAGGAACTGGTCGATGCCCTGCTCGGCCGCGAAGCTCACCGCCCGGCGCAGGAACGCCCGGTTGGCCTGCATGATCTTGGGCAGGCCGGGGAGGAACTCCATCGCCCTGCGGGCCGCTTCCCGGTCGACCTCGAAGTTGTGCGACCCGCCCAGGTAGTAGTCGTACATGCGCGAGACGCTCGGCACCGAGATGTCGATGCTCCGGGGGGCCCAGGCGGGGCGCTCCATGTATCACTCCAAGGCGTAGGCGACAGGGACGGGTGAGCCGGTGTTCGAGCTGAGGCTACTGATCGCCCGCCAAAGGGGCGACCCGAAACGGAAATTGACCATCCGTTCCCGGTCACCGCCTGCGGAAAGCACCCGTCCGACCCCGCTGGGTGACCGCCCGGGCGCATGGGACAGGGCCCGTCCCCTCCGCGTGACACGGACGGTACGGGCCCTTCGCTCGGGCGGGACCCTTACTCGGCGGGCGCGCCGATCGGCTTGCCCTCCGGCGAGACGGCGTACCAAGTGCCGCCCACACCCTGGCCGTTGGTGTCGCCGGGGACCTTGTCACCGGAGAAGGTGTAGATCGGCCAGCAGTTGACGGACATCTGCTTGACGCCGTCGGGCCGGGTGAAGGGCATCAGGCCCTTCTTCTTCACGCCCTGGGTGTCGTCGGCGCTCACCGGCGCGACCGCGGGCCACTTCTCCAGGCAGGCCCCGGTGCAGTTGGAGACGGACTTCGGCCACGCCTTGTCCTTGAGGAAGCGGTAGACCGTGCGGCCGTTCTTGTCGACGACGATGTCACCGAGCTTGGGGTCCTTGCGGACGGAGAGGCCGGGCAGCGAAGCGAGGGACGCCTTCTTGCCGTTGGGGGCGAGCGCGAACCACTTGCCGCCCACACCCTGGCCGTTGACGTCGCCGGAGTTGAGGTCCTTGGCGTAGCGGTAGGCGGGCCAGCCGCCGATGGTGAGCTGCTTGGTGCCGTCCGCGCGGGTGACCTCGCCGAGCATGGCCTTGTCGATGCCGGCGCCGGCGTTGGCGTCGTCGGCGGGGACCGGGGGCCAGGTGGTGGCGCAGTCACCGTCACAGTTGGACTTCGGCGGCTCGGCCGTGTCCTTGTCGAACCGGTACAGGGTGAGGCCGGACCCGTCGGTGAGCACATTGCCCAGCTGGGGGTTGGTGGCCACGGTCAGCTTGCCCGCGGGGGCGGCGGGGGTCGGGGAGGCGCTGCTCTGGGCGCCGTCGGCGCCGTAGCCGTTGCCCGAGCCAAGTCCGGTGCCGATGCCCGCGGCACTGGCCGACGCTCCCACGTTCTGGGCCGCCGACGCCGGGGGCGTGACATTGTCCTGACCGCACGCCGTCGTCAGCGCCAGCACCGAAGCGGCTGTGGCCACCAGTGCGGCGGTCCGCCAGGAGGTCTTCATCCTCAACTCCCCATTTTCGCCAGTTTGTTGCGGCGTCCAATGAGTCACCGCACGGCCATGGGTACGGGGCGCGGGGGGCGGAGCGTTCAACGGGCGGCGAAATTCTTTCGGCGGGACTCGACGGGGTGTGCCGAAGGGGTGGCGGTCCGTACGCGCGTACCCATCGGCTGGACGGGGTCGCACGGCCCGTCAAACCGGTGAGCGCGCGTTGTCCCTCCTTCGGACCAATCTGCGCGCTGTTCGGCCCGGTGGCGTCGCGCGGCCCTCATGATCTCGCTCGTGCAAGGTCCCCAAGCAACCCGATGCGCGGTCGCCACCAGGGCGTTGGCGCTGCTCGCGGTGGTGTGGAGCGTGGTCGGCTGCCCGGTCGGCTCGGCGTCGGCCGACGCCTGCGCCTACGCCTCCACGGGCCCGGACGGCACGGTGGCCGTGGCGGTGGCCGGAGGCCACCATCCGGGTCCCCCGCCATGCCCTCCGCCACCCCCGCCACCGTGCCCGCCGACACCCACTCCGACGCCCACACCGACCCCTACGCCGACGCCCACCCCGACTCCGCCACCCCCGACGCCCACTCCGACACCGACACCCACGCCGACCCCGACCCCGACCCCGACCCCCGCTCCTCCTCCGCCGCCGCCGAAGCCCCAGCCGCGGCCGACGCCACCGCCCGCCCCGAAACCGCCCGTCCGGCCGACGCCGCCCCCACCGGCACCGCGCCCGACCCCGCCACCGCCGCCCGCCCCGGCGCCCGAACCCGCGCCGCCCAGGCCCGCACCGAAACCCACTCCCCCGCCGAGGCCCACCCCCCGGCCGACCATGACCCCGGTGAGCTACCCGGCGTACCACGCCCGTCCCGCCCGGCACACCGCTCCCTCCCACACCTCGCCGGTCCGCTACGTCCTGCTCATCACCATTCCCGCGATCGTCGCCGTCGCGGCGCTGCGCCCGCGGTGACGCGGCCGCACCCACCCCTGGAGGTATCCGTTGTCGGATTGGCTCGTTCTCGTCCTGGCCATGCTGGGGGCCTGTGCCGTGGTGGTGATCATCACCCTCGTCCGGCACCGTCGGGCCCCCGAGGACGAGGACCCCAGCGAGACCCCGGACGTCATCGAGTACATGACGATGTGGATCGGCGTCGTGTACGCCATCGTCCTGGGCCTGGCCATCGCGGGTGTCTGGGAGGCGCGCAGCGCGGCCGAGGACACCGTCCAGGCCGAGGCACAGGCGCTGCACGAGGTCTCCGAGCGCGTCCGGGTCTACCCGGCGGACGTGCGTGACCGGGTGCGCGCGGACGTCGACGCGTACGTCTCCTACGTCGTGGACACCGAGTGGAAGTCGATGACGGACCGGGGGGAGGTCACCGAGCAGGGGGCGCGGCTGCTGGACCGGGTCCGTCAGGACGTGACGGACTACCAGCCGCGCAGCGACTTCGAGGCGCAGGCGTACCAGCCGCTGGTGGACCAGGTGGCCGCGGCCGACCAGGCGCGCAACGCGCGCGCCGACTCCACCGGCGCCACCATGCCGTCGGTGGTGTGGTGGGGGCTGCTCTCCGGTGCGGTGATCACCGTGGGCATGGTGTTCGCGCTCCAGATCCGGCGCACCGCGCGTGAACTGGTCCTGGCCGGGCTGTTCTCGGCCACCATCGCGTTCATGCTGTTCCTGATCTGGGACTTCGATGCCCCGTTCAGCCGGGGCATCGCGGTGACGGCGGACTCGTTCCTCACCTTGTTCCCGCACGCCTAGGACGGGGCACGCCGAGGCCCTCGTCCCGGCCCGGCGAGGGGTGGGGCGAGGGCCCGTGGTGGCGTGTCCCGCGCCGGCGAGGACGCGGGGCGGCGCTCAGGCGTGCTTCTCGTGGCGGCGGCGCAGCCAGAAGACGCCGCCGCCGAGCGCGGCCGAGGCGACGAGTCCGCCGCCGATGGCCGTGTCGGCGCGGGTGGCGCCGGTGGTGCTGCTGCCGCCGAGGCCGCCGTTGACACCGCCGAGCACGGTGAAGGCGTTCGGGCGGGTCAGGGAGCGGCCGCCGCAGTCGACGGTGATGTCGTAGCGGCCGGGGCGGGCGCTGCGGTCGATGGTGACGACGGCTCGGGAGTTGTCGTTGCCGTTCGAGTTCAGCCGGGCGCTGCCGAAGGCGCGCGAGGAGACGGTGCCGCCGCGGCAGCCCCGGACGGTGATGGTCAGCCGGCCGCCTGCGGGGAGCACGCTGGGGGTGACGGTGATGTCGCGGAGGTTGCCGTCGTTGTTGCCGCCGCCGTGGCCACCATTGCCGTTGCCGCCGTTCTCGTGCCCGTTGCCGAAGTTGCCGTTCCCGTTTCCGTTGCCGAAGTTGCCGTTGCCGTTCCCGTTCCCGTTCCCGAAGTCGTTGCCCCGGCCGTTTCCGTTGTTGTTCCCGTTGCCGAAGTTTCCGTTTCCGTTTCCGTTGCCGAAGTTGCCGTTGTCGTTGCCCCGGTTGCCGTTCCCGAAGTTCCCGTCGTTGCCGAAATTGCCGTTGCCGTTGCCGTTGCCGTTGCCGTTGCCGTGCCCGTTGCCGTTGAAGTTCCCGTTGAAGTTGCCGTTCCCGTTGAAGACACCGGTGTTCGGGACGACACCGGGGTTCGGCACGACAATGCCCGTGTTCGGGGCGACGCCCGTGGTGCCGTTCCCGTTGCCCATGCCGTCCGCGACGGCGACGGGGGCGGCAAGACCGAGCACGGCGATCGCGGCGCACGTGGCCGCCAAGGCACGTTGGTTACGCATGTGTTCCTCCGCGAGAGGCACGCCGGGGCCGGTCCCCGGGCGATCGGCGAGAAAGCACCTCCCGACAGAACCCTCCGGGGCCCGGAACACGCCCGCATGTCGAGAATGGTCCGTCCTGGTGAGCAGACCCCCCGCGCGACAACCACACAATCGGATATTGCCGCAGGTCACGGCCCGTCAGAAATTCTCTCCGGAGTGCAACTCGGATGGCGCACCCGAAAGCCGGGCCGCCACCCGTTCGCCTGTCGCCCCGTCGCCGCTCACCGGCGCGGGACTTAGCGTTTTCCCATGCGCGACGGACGTGGCGGCATCCACGTCGAGAGGGGATGGCGAATGTCTGCGTCCGAGCTGGCGGAGTGGAGCGAACGGGAGGAGCGGCGCAAGAGACGCGCCCCCTGGGGCGTGCTGGCGCTCGTGCTGCTGACCGGTGTGGCGCTGATCCGGAACGGGTCCGGCGAGTTCGACGTGGGCCCGCCCCAGCCCGCCGCGGCCGCCGCCCCGGCCCCCGACGTACGGTCCTCGCCGAGCGCGGACGCGAGCGGGAGCGCGCCCGCCTCGGCCCCGGTCGGTCTGTCCTTCTCACCCGCGGACCGGGTCCGTATCCCGGCGATCCAGGTCGACGCCCCGGTCACCCCGGTGGGCCTGGACGCGGACGGCTGGGTCGGCGCGCCGCCGCCGGAGGACCCCAACCTGGCGGGCTGGTTCACGGGCGCGGTCTCTCCCGGCGAGAAGGGCACGGCGGTGATCGTCGGCCATGTCGACAACACCCGGGGTCCGGCCGTCTTCTACGGGCTCGGCGCGCTGAAGAAGGGCAACCGGGTCGAGGTGGGCCGGCAGGACGGGCGGACCGCGGTGTTCGAGGTGTACGGGGTCGAGGTCTTCGAGAAGAGCAAGTTCCCCGGCGACCGCGTCTACGGCTCCAAGGGCACCCCGGAGCTGCGGGTGATCACCTGCGGCGGCGGTTTCTCCAAGCAGAACGGCTACGACGGAAACGTGGTCGTCTTCGCCCGCCTGGTCACGGGGGCCTGAGCCGCCGCGACCGGGCGGGCGTACGGCCCTAGGTCATGCGGCGGGGCGGGACGGTGAGGTGATAGCCGTGGTCGAGCAGATAGGGCAGGTACTCACGGATCGCGCGGACGCTCTGCGTCCGGTCGCCCCCGGCGTCGTGGGAGAGGATGACGACGCCGGGGGCGGCGCCGTGTTCCACCCGTTTGACGACGGTGCTCGTGCCGGGGGTCATCCAGTCGGTGGTGTCGACGGTCCAGGCCATCGGCTCCATGCCCATCTCCGCGCCGAGCTGGAAGGTGGCCCGGTTCCAGGCTCCGTAGGGGGCGCGGAACCACTGCGGGCGGTCCCCGTAGGCGTCCTCGATGACGTCGCTGGTGCGCTCGATCTCGTCACGGATGTCCTTGCGCGCCATCTCGGTCAGCAGCGGATGCGTCCAGGTGTGGTTGCCGACCACATGCCCCTCCTCGGCCATCCGGGCCAGGAGTTCCTTGTTGTCGACTGCCATCTCCCCGCACACGAAGAACATCGCGCGCACGTCGTACTTGGCGAGGGTGTCCAGGATGTGCGGGGTGAAGTCGGGGTGGGGGCCGTCGTCGAAGGTGAGCATCATGTTCTTGCCCTTGCCGGCCAGGCGCAGGATGGGCTGGTGACGCACCTTCAGCCTGGCGGGGGCGGTGTGCGGGGGGCCGTAGCCGATGAGGGGCTGGAGGCGGAACGCGGAGGGCTTGAGGGCCTGGCGGGCCTGTGGCCCGGCGAGGCCGGGGGTGGTGCGGGCGGCCTGGTCGCCGCCGCCCGTCATGAGGACTCCTCCGGCGCCCGCGGCGCCGAGGACGGCGGCCGAGCCGAGCAGCATCCGGCGCCGTGTGAACAACTGATCCTTCTCCATGAACCATCAGTCGCCCGCCGACCCCGCGCCGCACCGCACCGACACCGGTGCGGCGGGTCCGGTCCACCCGGTCGGCGCAGCGACGGCGCGATCCCGGCAGCCCCCTGCCCGTCCGCTGGACGGAAGCACGGCTTCCGATAGCCTCACCGCCGTGACGGAACAGCAGGCAGAGCACGAGCGGCACCGGTTCGAGCGGGGCACGGACGGTCCCAAGGTCATCGTCGTCGGCGTGGACGGCTCCGACTCCTCGCTCCGGGCGGCGGCGTACGCGGGCGGTCTGGCCCGGCGGCAGGGGGCGCTGCTGGCGGTGGTGTACGTGCAGCCGGTGCTGGCGGCCGGGGCGGCGCTCGGGGTGCCGGTGGCGCAGGCCACGGACGAGATCGCCGAGGATCTGATCGCGCAGATCAGGGAGGCGGCGGAGCGGGTGAAGGGGATATTCGAGGTGCGCTGGGAGTTCCACACCTTCCGCGGCGACCCGTTCAACGCTCTGGTGCAGGCGGCCGACGAGCTGAAGGCGGACGCGGTGGTGGTGGGCGCCTCGGAGCAGGCCGGGCACCGGATCATCGGGTCGGTGGCGGTCCGGCTGGTGAAGGCGGGGCGCTGGCCGGTGACGGTCGTCCCGTAGCCAGGGAGCGCAGCATGGGCGCGGTCGCCAGGAGCAGCACCCCGGCCGCGGCGATGGCGGTACGCGGGCCGGTGAGCGAGGCCAGCAGCCCCCAGAGCGCGGTCAGCGCGGCGGTACCGGTCCTGGTGGAGACCGACCAGGCGGATAGCGTACGGGCCACCCGGTCGTCCGGGGTGCGCTCCAGCCGCTCGGCGGCGAGGACCGGGTTGAACACGCCCGCGCAGGTGATCAGGCACAGCTCGACCGCCATGACGAGGACCAGGCCGGGCACGCCGGGCCGGACGAGGGCCAGGCCCACCGGCCAGCAGGCGCGCAGCACGCCCGAGGTGAGCAGCACCCGCCGCCTGCCGTAGCGGGCGGCGAGCGGCCGGGCGAGCCGGGAGCCGAGCAGGCCGCCGAGGCAGGGGACGGCGAAGGCGAGGCCGTACTGCCAGGGTGCGAAGCCGAGCGGGCCGAGCATGAGGACGGCGAGCGGCGGCGCCTGGGCCATGATCAGGCCGTTCACCAGGACCGTGTTGAGGAACAGCGGGCGCAGCCCGGGGCTGGTGAGCAGGTGCCGCCAGCCGTCGAGGAGGTCGGCGGCGCGCGGGCGTGAGGTGTCGCGGGGCGGCCGTTCGGGGGCGGTCTCGGTGCCCTTGATGGCGCGGATGCCGAGGGCGGACAGCAGGAAGCTCACGGCGTTGGCGGCCACCGTCACCACCGGCCCGAACAGGCCGACGGCGGCCCCGCCGAGCGGGGGTCCGAGCACGGTGGCCGTCCAGGTGGTGGATTCGAACCTGCTGGTGGCGGTGAGCAGTCCGGCGGGCGGTACGAGGCTCTTGAGGTGGGCGCCGGAGGCCGCGGTGAAGGTCAGGTCGGCGGCCGCCACGACCATGGAGACGAGCAGCAGCTGACCGAAGCCGAGGACGCCGAGGAAGTGGGCCGCGGGGACGGCGAGCAGCGCGGCGCACCGGACCAGGTCCGCCATGATCATGACGGGGCGTTTGCGGCGGAACTCCATCCACGGCCCGAGCGGGACCGCGAGCACCGCGCCCACGGCCGGTCCGGCGGACGCCAGCAGCGCCACCTGGGCGGAGCCGGCGTGCAGCACGAGGAGCGCGATCAGCGCGAAGGCGTCGAACGCCAGCCAGGTTCCGGCGGCGCTCACGGCGTACGCGGCCCACAGCCACCCGAACCGCGACCCCAGCTTCATGTACAACCTCCCGTTGACCGGGGTCATGAAATCGGCCGGACCACGGCGGGAGCAAACAACCAAACCCCCCTCGGGCACAACCAATGGTTGTACGGCTATCCTGGCGGTCATGGATCTCAAGGCCGTGCGCACCTTCGTCGCCGTGGCGGACACGGGGCAGTTCCAGGAGGCGGCCGCCGTGCTCGCCCTCACCCAGCAGGCCGTCTCCAAGCGGATCGCGGCGCTGGAGCGGGATCTCGGGGTGCGGCTGTTCACCCGTACCGCGCGGGGCGCCGAACCGACCCTGGACGGGCGGGCGTTCCTGCCGCACGCGCGGGCGCTGCTGCTGGCCGAGGAGCGGGCCGCCGCGTCGGTCCGGCCGGGCCGGCGGGCGCTCCGAGTGGACGTGATCGGCCCGCGCGTCGCCCCGGCCGTCCTGCTGCGCGGCTTCCACGAGGCGCATCCCGGTGTGGAGCTGGACGTGGTCACCCTGTTCGACGCGGACACGGCCGTCGCCGCCGTGCACGCGGGCAGGCTCGACGCGACCTTCCGCGCGGTCGGCATGCCGGGGCGCCGACTGCCCGAGGGCCTGGCGAGCACCCGTGTGCTGGACGAGCCGCTGCATCTGCTCACCGGGCCGGGACACGCGCTGGCCGGGGCAAGCTCGGTGACACCGGCGGAGCTGGCCGGGCACCGGATCTGGATGCCGAGCATCGTGGAGGGCGTCGAGTGGGCCGCGTACTACGCCTCGCTGGCGGCGGAGTTCGGGCTCACCATCGACTCGGCCGGCCCCAACTTCGGCAGCGCGGCGATGCTGGACACGCTCGCCGGGTCACCGGAGCTCGCGACCTTCATGGGTGAGCATCCCCGGCTCGCCTGGCCCGCCGGACACGATCTGCGGCGGATTCCGATCACCGGTCCGACGCCGGTCTATCCGCACTCCCTGATCTGGGACCGCGCCAACGCCCACCCCGCCCTGGCCGCCCTGCGCGCGCGGCTGACCGGCGGGTCCGCGGCTTCGGGCGCCTCGGACACGTGGGTACCGGACTGGGCCGGGACCTGAGCCGCCGTGCGTGGCGCCTTCCGAACCGGCCGCCCCTGAGCCATCATGATCCGCCGTCAGCCGTTTGCCGTCGGGGAAGAGGTGAGGCGTGTGGCCAAGATCCGTTCGGGTGAGGGAATTCTCCGTCGCAAACCCATCGAACACATCGAGGAGACCGAGGCGGCCGAGGGCGGTCTCGACCGCTCGCTCGGCCTGTGGCAGCTCACCGCGATCGGGGTGGGCGGAATCATCGGCGCGGGCATCTTCACGCTCGCGGGCACGGTCGCCAATGGCACGGCCGGCCCCGCGGTGCTGGTGTCGTTCCTGATCGCCGGTGCGGCGAGCGCCTGCGCCGCGCTGTCGTACGCCGAGTTCGCGGGGATGATCCCGAAGGCGGGGTCGGCGTACACCTACGGGTACGCGGTGCTGGGTGAGTTCGCGGGCTGGTTCATCGGCTGGGACCTGCTGCTGGAGTACACCGCGATCGTGGCGGTGGTCGCCATCGGCATCTCCGGCTACTTCAGCTTCCTCGTCGAGCAGATGGGCGCGAACCTGCCCGCGTGGATGCTGGGCGCGCCCGGCACCGGCGAGGGGCACCGGGTGGACCTGTTCGCGGCGATCCTGTGTCTGCTGATCGCCTGGCTGCTGAACCTGGGCATGCGCAGCGCGGCCCGGTTCGAGACGTTCGTGGTCGCGCTGAAGGTGCTGGTGGTGCTGCTGGTGATCGGTGTGGGCGCCTTCCACATCACCACGTCGAACTACCACCCCTTCTTCCCCTTCGGGATCAGCGGCGCCTTCACCGGTGCGGCCACGGTGTTCTTCGCGGTGTTCGGCTACGACGCGATGTCGACGGCGGCCGAGGAGTCCAAGGACGCCCAGAAGCACATGCCGAAGGCGATCATCTACTCGCTGGTGATCTCGATGGTGCTGTACGTGGCGGCCTGTCTGGTGCTGACCGGCATGCAGAACTACAAGGACATCGACCCCGAGAGCGGGTTCTCCACCGCGTTCAAGTCGGTCGGGCTGGGCGGGCTGGCGGACGTGATCGCGGTGGGCGCGATCATCGGCATCCTCACCGTGATGTTCACCTTCATGATGGGCGTGACCCGTGTCTGGTTCTCGATGGCACGGGACGGGCTGCTGCCGCGCTGGTTCGCCAAGACGCACCCCACCCGGCACGTGCCGACCCGGGTGACCTGGATCGTCGGCATCGGGGCGGCCTGCATCGCCGCGTTCGTGCCGATCGGCGAGGCGGCCGAGCTGACCAACATCGGCATCCTGCTGGCGTTCGTGGTGGTGTGCGCCGCGGTGATCGTGCTGCGCTACCGGCAGCCGGAACTGCCGCGCGGTTTCCGTACGCCGTGGATGCCGTTCATCCCCGCGCTGGGCGTGCTCTTCTCGCTCTGGCTGATCTCCTTCCTCCAGTGGCAGACCTGGGTGCGGTTCGCCATCTGGTTCCTGATCGGCTGCGTCATCTACTTCGGCTACTCCTACCGGCATTCGGTCCTCGCCCGGCGGCCGCCCGCCGAGTGATCACTTCCCCATGGTGAGCCCGGCCTTCGCCGCGTTCCGGCTCAGTACGGTGTTCCGTACCCGGTCGCGGGTCGCGGCGAGGTCGGCGCCGGCGGCGATGGCGCCGTTGACGTCGATCACGCGTCCGGCGTCGAGGTCGTACACCTGGGGCAGGAACTCGGCGTGGCGGACCTCCCAGCGGGCGCCGGGCCTGGCGGGCGGGGTGAAGGTGAAGCGGGCGAGGGTGGACTCGTTGCCGCGCCACTCCCCCGCGCCCGCGCCGCCGTCCGCGATCTGGTCGCCCAGCCCGAAGACCACCCAGGTGCCGTTGACCTTCTCGTACGGCTGGGGGACATGGGCGTGGGTGCCGAGGACCAGGTCGATGTCGGGGCGGCCGCCCGTCTTGGCCGCCGTGAGCTGCTTGGCGAGGGTGACCTGACCGGTGTCGGGGGCGTCCTGCCAGGCGGAGCCCCAGTTGACGGAGAGCACGACCACATCGGCGCCCGCCTTCCGGGCGGCCCGCGCGGCGGCGGCGATCCGGCCCGCGTCGGCCGGGTCGACCGTGCCGGACTGCCCGGTGGTGTCGTAGGCGTACGACAGATGGGCGACCTTGGCGGTGCCCGCCCGCAGCAGGGTGACGGTACGGGCCTCGGTGTCGGTGCGGGAGGTCCCGGCGTGCCGTACGCCCGCCTGGTCGAGGGCGTCCAGGGTGCGGGTGACCCCGACGCCGGCGGCCTGCGGGGAGGCGGTGGAGCAGCTGTCGTAGCCGGTCGCGGCGATGCCCTGGGCGAGCTGGGGCAGGGCGGTGACGGCCGGGTCGCCGTCGGCGCCCTGGACGGGTTCGAGGTGACACAGCGCCAGATCGGCGCCGGACACGGCCGGGCGGGCCCCGGCGAGCATGGGGCGGAAGTCGCGTCCGGCGCCGGAGGCGTCGAAGCCCGCCCGGTCGGCGGCGGACGCGTACGGCTGGATGCCGCCGGCGGCGACGAGTGTGAAGCCCCGCCCGGCGCCCGGCGCGGGCTGCCCGGAGGCGCCGGGCTCGGCCCGGTCCTGGTTCTGGCAGGCGGCCACCGCCGCGAGCGCGGCGGTCAGCGCGAGGGCCACCTGATGCCTGCGTCCGATCATCAACTCACCCCAGGGTTGTCGCATGGGACTTGTCGTATTGACAGACAAGCTCTGACGGGCATATGGGTATGAAACTGACCTCCCCCGCAAACAGGGCCTAGCCCATCCGGTGCTGTCGGCCCCCTTGGTGACCGTTCGTCCGACCGCTCACCGAGCCCTGGCGACCGCCCGTCGCACCGGCGTGCGCGCGGGGTGTCGCCGGAGGGCGGGCTGCGCTGCCATACGGCCATGACGGCCGGAACCACTGCCCCAGGGACGACGACCGCCGAGCATGAACTCGCCGCGCTGGCGCGGGAGCACGGGCGGCCCCTCTTCGCGCTGCTGCTGCGGCTGAGCGACGGGGACCGCCAGCGCGCCGAGGATCTGGTGCAGGAGACGCTCGTACGGGCCTGGCAGCATCCCGAGGCGCTGCGTGCCGAGAACTTCGCCTCGGCCCGCCCCTGGCTGCTGACCGTCGCCCGGCGCCTCGCCATCGACGCCCGGCGGGCGCGGCGGGCCCGGCCGCCCGAGGTGGTGGACGAGGTACCGGAGAACGCGCGCGTCACCGCCGACCACGCCGAGCGGGCCACCGCCGCGCTCGATGTGCGCGAGGCTGTGAAGACACTCACTCCGCACCACCGTGACGTGCTGATACTCGTGTACTACCGCGGGGCCAGCGTGGCGGAGGCCGCCGAGATCCTGGGCATTCCGCCCGGTACCGTGAAGTCCCGCGCGTACTACGCGCTGCGTGCCCTGCGCCAGGTTCTTCCGGGATACGCGACTGACCTGCGGTGAAACCGAGAGCCTGGTCAAGCCTCGGCAAAGCGCCTTGCCGTGACCCCCGTCGGGGTCATGAGCTGTCCTCATCCGTGTTCCGGGCGGGGGCCGGGTTCGGGCGACGCGCACGCACCGGAGGAAGGCAGGCAGGGATGCTCCACAGAGGTCACGAGAGCACGAGCGGCGCCGGCGGCGGTGAACTCACCGTCCCCATGGCCTGGTTGTACGCCGAGTACATCGCGGACGAACTGCTGCGCACCGGCGATCTGATGCCACCGACGTCCTTCGAGTTCCGGGCGGGCCGGGACGCGCTGGCGCTCACCGTCTTCCTGTCCGACACCGAGGGCGAACTCTCCGGCGTCCGGGTCATCTCACAGCTGGAGACGTGGCTGTCGCTGACGGCGTACGACCAGCCGTGGCGGGAGTGGGTCGGTGGCCGGATGGCCGAACTGACGGCAAAGGCGGCCGCGGCGGCCGCGTCCGGCACTCCCGATCCGGACCTGGCGCTCGCGGGGGACGCCTGGCGCTGGCTGGAGGAGACCGAGTTGCTCGCGCCCGACCTGGACGCGGTGCCGGGCGGCGGCGCGGCGTACGGCGAGGACGACGGGCCGAAGGTGTGGACCCCGGCCTGGCGGCTCGGTCTGCCCCTCGGACACCTGGCCATCCATCTGTTCTGAAGCAGGCTCCGACGCGATCCAGGCTCTTTTTCGGGCCACTTGGAACTCGGACCAATCCGGGGGCCCGACCGCTCCGAATCCCTCGGCGGGTTTCTGCGCGCGGCTTGAGTGATTCCGCCGTGCGGTGCGTACCAATGGGTGCACCGCGTAACCCCACCCGCACCCATAGGCACGAGGATTCGGCATGAGGTCCCTGGAAAGGCATCGCGCCGTCGGCGCGTACGCGCTCGGCGTGCTGGACGAGGCGGAGACCTTCCGCTTCGAGGACCACCTCGCCGAGTGCCCCCGGTGCGCGACCGACGCGACCGAATTCGGCCCCACGGCACGGCAGTTGATGCTGTACCGGCAGGCAACTCCGGCCTTCGTGCCCGCGCTGGCCCAGCCGGGCCCGCGGATGCTGGACCGGCTGCTCGGCGAGATCACCGTACGCCACCGCGCCCGGCGCCGCCGGATGCTGTACGGCCTCGCGGCCTCGGTGGTGCTGGCGGTGGCCGGGCCCGCGGTGATGGCCTTCGCCGGGCACGGGCAGCCCGCCGCCCAGGTCACGGCCGCCACCGATCCGGGCACCGGGGTGTGGGCGCGGGTCACCGTCGAGGGCGAGCGGTGGGGCAGCGGGCTGCGCCTGGAGGTGCGGGACAGCGCCGGTCCGCACTCCTGCCGGCTGATCGTGGTCGGCCGGGACGGCTCGGAGCAGGTGGCGGGCGGCTGGACCGTCGGCGCGCACGACGAGGGCACCACCGCGACCATGGCGGGCTCCGCGCTCGGCCCGGACGACATCGACCACTACGAGGTGCGCACGGACAAGGGCGAGCGGCTGGTGACACTGCCCGCGCGCTGACGGGTCCGGGTCACTTCAGCAGGCGGGAGAGCCTGCGGTCGGCGAGCGGCTTGCCGCCGGTCTGGCAGGTGGGGCAGTACTGGAGCGAGGAGTCGCTGAAGGAGACCTCGCGGATGGTGTCCCCGCACACCGGGCAGGGTTCGCCGGTGCGGCCGTGGACGCGCAGTCCGCTCTTCTTCTCCGCCTTCAGCCGTCCCGCCGCGATCCCCCGTGACCGCTCGACCGCCTCGGTGAGCGTGGTGCGCAGGGCGGTGTACAGGCGGGTGGTCTCCTTAGGGGTGAGGGAGGCGGCCAGCTTGAACGGGGACATCTTCGCGGCGTGCAGGATCTCGTCGCTGTAGGCGTTGCCGACCCCGGCGATCAGGGACTGGTCGCGCAGCGCGCCCTTCAGCTGACGCCGCTCACTCTTCAGCAGCCCCGCGAAGCGCTCCTCGTCGAAGCCGTCGGCGAGCGGGTCGGGGCCCAGCCGGGCGATCCCCGGCACCTCGGCCGGGTCGCGCACCACGTACACCGCGAGCCGCTTCTGCGTGCCGGCCTCGGTCAGGTCGAAACCCTCGCCGCCCTCCAGCGCCACCCGCAGCGCCAGCGGTCCTTTGCCGGGGCGCGGCGGGGTGTCCGGCACGCTGTCCCGCCAGTGCAGCCAGCCCGCGCGGGCCAGATGGGTGACGAGGTGCAGGCCGCTGTCGCTGTGGAGGTCCAGGAACTTGCCGTACCGGCGCACGGCGGTGATCCCCGTACCCTCCAGGGCGGTGACCGGCGGGTCGTAGGTCTTCAGCACGCTGATGGCGAGCGGCAGCACGCGGGTCACCCGGCGCCCGGCCAGGTGCTCGGTGAGGAAGTCCTTCAGCGCTTCTACCTCGGGCAGTTCCGGCATGTGTCCAGGGTGCCACCGGCGGGCGGCGGCGCCAGGCGGCGGTCAGCCGTCCGGGGCCGTCCGGAACTCGCACCACACGGCCTTGCCGCCGCCCCGCGCCTCCACGCCCCAGGCGTCGGCCAGCATGTCGACCAGGAGCAGCCCGCGTCCGGAGACGCCGTCGTCCTCCGGTTCGCGGCGGCGGGGCAGCGCGCTGGAGGAGTCCTCCACCTCGACGCGCAGCCGCCGCTCACCGCCGGAGAGCAGGCGCAGGGTGACGGTCGCCGAGCCCTCGGTGTGCATCAGCGCGTTGGTGATCAGCTCGTCGGCGACGAGTTCGATCTCGTCGGCCCGGTCGCCGGCGCCCCAGGCCCGTGCCTCGGCGCCGATCAGGTGCCGGGCGCGGGTGAGGGCGTCGGGGTCGCCGGGGGCGATGCGCAGGCGCAGCCGCCCGCGCGCCCGTGGGTCCTCGGGCTCCCGGCGGCGCAGCAGGAGCAGCGCGACGTCGTCCTCGCCGCCGCGTTCCTCGGCCATGGCGATCAGGCGTCCGGCGAGTTCGCGTACGTCGTCCGGGCCCGCGGCGAAGACCTCCGCGAGGTCCCGCATGCCGTCGTCCAGGTCGGTGCCGGGCTGCTCGACCAGGCCGTCGGTGCACAGCAGCAGGGTGTCTGCGGGGTCCAGCTCCAGGGTGGCGACGGGGTACTCCAGCCGGCCGAACTCGGCGGAGAGGCCGAGCGGCAGCCCGCCCTCGACTTCGACGCGCCGGGTGGTGCCGTCGGCGTCCCGGACCAGGGGGTCGAGGTGGCCGGCCCGGACGACCTGCACGACGCCGGTGGTGAGGTCGGCCTGGGCGTACAGGCAGGTGGCGAACCGGTCGGTGTCCAGTTCGTCGAGGAAGACGGAGGCGCGGGCCATGACGGTGGCCGGGGTGTGTCCCTCGGCGGCGTAGGCGCGCAGCACGATGCGCAGCTGGCCCATGACGGCGGCGGCGTGGGTGTCGTGGCCCTGGACGTCCCCGATGACGGCGCCGACCCTGCCTCCGGGCAGCGGGATCAGGTCGTACCAGTCGCCGCCGATGTCCCGGCCGAGGGCGGCGGAGCGGTAGCGCACGGCCACGTCGGCGCCCCGGACGCTGGGGATGGTGCGGGGCAGCATCGCCTGCTGGAGGCCCTGGGCGAGGTCCTTCTCCTGCTCGTAGAGCATGGCGCGCTGCAGGCTCTGGGCGATGCTGCTGCCGAGGGCGACCAGGACGGCGCGCTCCTCGGCGGAGAAGCCGCGCCGGTCGCCGTAGAGCAGGCCCATGGCGCCGAGCGGGCGGCCCTGGGCGATCAGCGGGAGGTAGGCGGCGGAGGTGATGTGCAGCTCGGTGATGTGCGGCCAGAGGATCGGGTACTGCTCCGCGAACTCCTCGGGCGACTCGATGAAACGGGGGGCGAGCGTGCGCACGACCTCGCTCATCGGGTAGGGCTCGTCGATCCGGGTGATGCGGGTGCCGGGCACGAAGCTCTCGGTGGGGCCCTCCGCGACCAGCCGGATGCGGCCGGCCTCCACCAGACCGATGACGACACTGGCCGCGCCGAGGTGGCGGATGCCGTGGGTGTCCTTGAGGACGTCGATGACGTCCTGGACGCTACGGGCGTGGGCGAGCGCGGCGGAGATGGCCTCCACGATGCTGGTCTGCTGGCGGAACGCCTCCTCCTGCGCGGTGCGCGGGGCGCGGGCGGGGCTGTCGGCGAGTTCGCGGGTGGCGTCGCGGACGAGGCCGACGACCCGGCGCGGGCGGCCGGTGCCGTCGCGGAGGATGGCTCCCTGGCTGTGGGCCCAGCGGGTGGTGCCGTCACGGCGGCGGACGCGGAAGTAGGCGCCGTAGGTCTCGCTGCCGTCCTTGATGGCGCGGGCGACCGCCTCGTCCAGCCTGGCGGCGTCCGGCGGGGGCACCCGCAGGGCCAGGGAGGTGGCCTTGCCGTCGTACTCCTCGGGGAGCAGGTCGAAGATCTCGTGGGCCCGGGCGTCCATGTGGAACAGGCCCGCGTCCAGGTCCCAGTCGAAGCTGCCCACGTGGTTGAGCGCCAGGATCGTGTCCGGGTCGGCGGGCCGGTTCTCCGGGAGTGACAGGGCACTCGCTCCCCGATCAGCCATGGGGCCACCTTGCCAGTAAATGTCCGAATCTTCGAGTGGGGCGTGGCAGGGTGTGGCGGCCCGGCCCGTACGGGTTATGCGGGCCGGGCGGCGCGGTACACGGAAGGGCGGGCGGATACGACGGGTGGGGAGCGGCCCGGCCCGGGTGACCGCCGTGGAGGCAGGAGCGCGAGCGCGATGGAGTGGTTCACCGCCCCCGACTACTGGCTGAGCCGGCTGGTGCTCCAGCGCGGGCTCGCCGCGCTCTACCTGGTGGCGTTCCTGGCCGCGGTACGCCAGTTCCGGCCGCTGCTGGGCGAGCGCGGGATGCTGCCGGTGCCGCGCTACACCGCGCGGGTGCCGTTCCGGGAGTCGCCGAGCCTGTTCCACGCGTACTACTCGGACCGTCTCTTCGCCGGGTGCGCCTGGGCGGGGTGCGCGGTGAGCGCGGCCCTGCTGGCCGGAGCGGACTCGGCTCTGCCGCTGTGGGCCGGGATTCTGCTGTGGCTGGTGCCGTGGGCGCTCTATCTGTCGATCGTCAACGTGGGGCAGACCTGGTACGCGTTCGGCTGGGAGACGCTGCTGCTGGAGGTCGGCTTCCTCGCCGCGTTCCTCGGCAACGACGAGGTGGCGCCGCCCGTGGTGGTGCTGTTCCTGCTGCGCTGGGTGCTGTTCCGGGTGGAGTTCGGCGCGGGGCTGATCAAGCTGCGCGGGGACGCCTGCTGGCGGAAGCTGACGTGTCTGGACTACCACCACGAGACCCAGCCGATGCCCGGCCCGCTGAGCTGGTTCTTCCACCATCTGCCCAAGCCCCTGCACCGGGTGGAGGTGGCCGCCAACCATGTGACCCAACTCGTCGTACCGGTACTGCTGTTCACCCCGCAGCCGATCGCGTCGGCGGCGGCCGCGCTGATGATCGTGACCCAGCTGTGGCTGGTGCTGTCCGGGAACTTCTCCTGGCTGAACTGGATCACCATCGTGCTCGCCCTGTCCGCGCTGCGACTCCCCGCCGATCCGCCCGCCGTGGCCGCCGCGCCGCTCTGGTACGAGGTGCTGGTGCTCGCGGTCGGCGTGATCCTGCTGGCGCTCAGCTCCCGCCCGGTGATGAACATGGTCTCGCGGCGCCAGGTGATGAACCGCTCCTTCGACCCCCTGCGCCTGGTGAACACCTACGGCGCGTTCGGCAGCGTCAGCCGGGTCCGCTACGAGGTGGTGATCGAGGGCACCGACGACGAGCGGCCGCGCGAGGACGGCGACTGGCGGGAGTACGAGTTCCACGGCAAGCCGGGCGATCCCCGGCGCTGGCCGCGCCAGTTCGCGCCCTACCATCTGCGGCTGGACTGGCTGATGTGGTTCGCCGCGCTGTCGCCCGCGTACGCCGGGGACTGGTTCGGCAAGCTGGTGGAACGGCTGTTGGAGGACGACCGCGACACCCTGCGCCTGCTGCGCCGCTCCCCCTTCCCGCCCGGCGCCCCGCCCCGCTACATCCGCGCCCGCCTCTTCCGCTACCGCTTCACCACCTGGCGCGAGCTGCGCGAGACGGGCGCCTGCTGGGAACGCACGTATGTCCGGGACTTCCTGCGGCCGACCCGGCTCGGCACGATCCGCTGACGGGCCGCTGCCTCTCGACGTGGGGCGCGTGAGCGGGCACAGTGCTCCCGTGCGCGCCGTCCGCGCGCCGGGAGTCGACGAGGAGTGCACGTGAGCAGCTGGGCCGGCCGTACGGCCGCCGGGATCGCCGCCGCCGTCCGCGAGAAGCGGGTCACCCCCCGTGAGGTGGTGGCGGAGCATCTCGCGCGGATCGCGGAGCTGGACGGACGCGTCGGCGCGTTCCGCACCGTGCGCGCGGAAGCGGCTCTGGCGGAGGCGGACGAGGTCGGCGCCCGCCCGGATCTGGCCGAACTCCCCCTGGCGGGCGTGCCGGTGGCGGTGAAGGACAACCTCGGCGTGCGCGGCGAGTCCACCCGCAACGGCTCGGCCGCGACGCCGGACACCCCGGCCGCCGACGACCATGTGACCGTGGCCCGGCTGCGCGCGGCGGGCGCGGTGGTGGTCGGCCTGACGAACGTGCCCGAGCTGTGCGTGTTCGGCACCACCGAGGGCGTGTACGGCACGGCCCGCAGCCCCTGGGACCTGACCCGCACGGCGGGCGGCTCGTCCGGCGGCAGCGCGGCGGCGGTCGCGGCGGGCCTGGTACCGCTGGCGCTCGGCAACGACGGCATGGGCTCGCTGCGCATCCCGGCGGCCGCCTGCGGCCTGGTGACGCTGAAGCCGGGCCACGGCGTGGTCCCGGCGGGCATCGGCCACGGCGACTGGTTCGGCATGTCGGAGAACGGCCCGCTGGCCACCACGGTCGAGGATCTGCGGCTGATGCTCGGCGTCCTCGCGGAGAGCGCGTACCCGGTGCCCGAGGAGCGGGCGCCCCGGCGGATCGCGGCGGCCGTGCGCAGCCCGCTGGCCGGGGTGGGCGTGAGCGAGCCGTTCCGCTCGGCGGTCCGGGAGGCGGCGGGCCTGCTGAACGGCGCCGGCCACACGGTGCGGCGGGCCGAGCCGCCCTACCCGCTCGACCTGGGTCTGACCGCGCTGCGGCACTGGACGGCCGGTACGGCGGTGGACTCGGCCGAGCTGGACCCGGCCCGGCTGGCCCGGCGCACCCGCACGCACGCGGCCGTGGGCCGACGCTTCGTCCGCTCGGTGCGCACCGGCGACGCCCGCGACCGGCTTCGCGCCCGCCTGCTGCCGTTCTTCACCGAGTACGACGTGCTGCTCACCCCGGCGCTGGCCCGCCGCTCCCCCGCCGCCGCACCCTGGCACGAGCGCGGCTGGCTCGCCAACGTGGCGGTGAACACGGCCAGTTCACCCTTCACCCCGGTGTGGAACCTGACCGGCTGGCCCGCGATGTCGGTGCCCTTCGGCGCGTTGCCGAGCGGTGCCCCGGCCGCGGTGCAGCTGGTGGGCCGCCCGGGCACGGAGGCGGACCTGCTGGCGGTGGCCGAGGACCTGGAGCGACTGCGCCCCTGGGCGCGCACGGCGCCGCTGAGCTGAGCAGCCGGGCTAGAGGGCCTTGTGCATGATGTGCAGCCCGACCCTGCCGTCGCGGGGGTGGTCGAAGGCGGCCGGGACGGTGCCGAGGATGCTGAAGCCGAGGGAGGTCCAGAGGCGGACGGCGGGGTTGGTCTCGACGACGGCGTTGAAGACCATCGCGCGGTAGCCCTGGGCCTTGGCCTCGGCGAGGAGGTGCTCGGCCAGCGCCCGGCCGACGCCCCGTCCGGCCCGGTCGGGGTCGACCATGAAGCCGGCGTTGGCCACATGCGCGGCGGGGCCGCCGTAGTTCGGGGTGAGGTAGGCCGAGCCGAGCAGGGTGCCATCGGCGTCCTCGGCCACGTACACCCGTTTGGCGGGGCTCATCCAGAGGGCGCGGGCGGCTTCCTCGGGGGTGCCGGGGTCCCAGGTGTAGGTGTCACCGGCGGCGACGATGCGGTGCCAGACGGGCCAGATGCGGGGCCAGTCCCCGGCCTCGGCTTCTCTGATCAGCATGGGCGTGAGTCTGTCACGCCCATGCGCCCGACGATCGCGGGGTGCGGAAGGGGTCAGTCCACGCTGGGCAGGATATGGGGCTCCGCGAGGTCGTCCTCGTAGCCCGCCAGGCGGATCGGGGCGGAGCGAGCCCACACGTCCAGGCTGCCGAGTTCTCCGGGCCTGCGGCGGGAACGCTCCGTGCGTTCGTCGGGGCCCTGTTCGCTGGTCGTCTTCTCCGGTGTCACCGCGCACTCCTTATGTGTCGGATCACCCTCGGGGGCGTCCCGGACCTCCAGATTAACCAAATGAGCGGACCCGCGCTCGATAGGGAATGCAAACAAGACGTAACTTCCGCCCGACCGCCGCCCCCTCAATCCCCCTTAATATGGGGCCGTTTACCGCAAAGCGCATCCGCTGCGGGGGCCACCGATTCACCCACTCGGCCCAGTGATGCGTCTGCCCGGCCGACGCCCCGTCATACGACGGCGCGGCACCGGACCGAGGGGTCCGATGCCGCGCCGTCAAGTACGGGGGGGCGGGAGACGTCACCACTTGCCGGGCGCGTAGTCCTTCATGAAGACGCCGTACAGGTCCTCGCCCTGCTCGCCGCGCACGATCGGGTCGTACACGCGGGCCGCGCCGTCGACCAGGTCCAGCGGGGCGTGGAAGCCCGCCTCGGCCAGGCGCAGCTTGTCGTAGTGCGGGCGCTCGTCGGTGATCCAGCCGGTGTCGACCGAGGTCATGAGGATGCGGTCGGTGTCGAACATCTCCTGGCCGCTGGTCCGGGTGACCATGTTCATGGCGGCCTTGGCCGCGTTGGTGTTGGGGTGGCCGGCACCCTTGTAGCCGCGGGCGAAGACGCCCTCCATCGCGGAGACGTTCACGACGTAGGCGCGCCCGTTGGCGGCCCGCTTCGCGGCGGCGGCCATGGCCGGGCGGAGCTTGCTGATCAGGATGAACGGCGCCGTGTAGTTGCACAGCTGGGTCTCCAGCAGCTCCACCGGGGAGATCTGCTCGATGGACTGCACCCAGGTGTTGGTGTCGACGACGTCGGGCAGCAGGCCGCCCGCGTCGATGGCGGTGCCGTCGAGGTGCCGGGCGACGCTGGCGTTGCCCGCGACCAGGGCGAGGTCGGCGACCTTCTGGGCCTCCAGGCCGCTGGTGCCGACGGGCAGTGCGGCCAGGCCGTCGACCGCGCCGGAGTTGAAGGCGCCGATGACCTGGTGGGCGGGCAGCTCACCGGCGGGCAGCGGGGCGCTCTCGCCGTCGACCAGGGCGGCGTAGGCGGAGGGCAGCCGGCGTACGGTCTGCGTCGCGTTGTTGATCAGAATGTCGAGCGGGCCGGCCTCGCTGACCTGGTCCGCGAGGGCGACGGCCTGGGCCGGGTCGCGCAGGTCGATGCCGACGACCTCCAGGCGGTGCAGCCAGTCCGCCGAGTCCTCCATCGCCTTGAAGCGGCGGATGGCGTCCTTGGGGAACCGGGTGGTGATCGTGGTGTGGGCACCGTCGCGCAGCAGCATGAGCGCGATGTACATGCCGATCTTGGCGCGGCCGCCGGTGAGCAGGGCGCGCTTGCCGGTGAGGTCGGCGCGGGCCTCGCGGCGGGTCCGGTTCTCGGTGGCGCAGCCCTGGCAGAGCTGGTGGTAGAAGTAGTCGACCTCGGTGTACCGCTGCTTGCAGATGTAGCAGGAGCGGGGGCGCTGGAGTATGCCCGCGATCCGGCCGGCCTCGATCTTGGAGGTGGGCAGGATGCCCTCGGTCTCGTCGTCGATGCGCTCGGCGGAGCCGGTGGCGGTGGCCTCGGTGACCGAGCGGTCGTGCGCGGTCTTGGCGGCCCGGCGATCCTGGCGGCGGCGCTGCTTGACCGTGCGGTAGATGTGCGAGGTGGCCCGGCGGACCTGGATGGCGTCGGGGTGGTCGACGTCGATCCGGTCGAGTTCCTCCAGCACGCTCAGGCAGACGGCCAGGCGCTCCGGGTCGATCCCCGGCCCGTAAACGACCTCGTCCACGGCCGTCGCGTCCGCGGACACCGCGTCCGTGGACGCCGAGCCGCCTTCTGTCACCGTCATCGCGCTGCCGCTTCCCTGATCACCCGCGCGGGGGCAAGGGCGCGCCCGCTGTCGAACGGGGAATTTTACGGAGCGCCCGGCTCCTGGACCAAACCCGCACCGGTGGCGGGCGGCCCAGGGGCCGGGAACGGCCGAGGTCAGACCTCGCAGGCTGTGAGCAGCATCTCCATCTCGTCGGTGAGCGCGCGGGCCAGGACGTCGAGGTCGGGCACCGCGCGTGCGTCGGCGACAAGGCCGTAGTGGACGCGTCCCCGGTAGGTGGAGATCGCCACCGCCAGGGACTGGCCGGGGGCGAGCGGGGCGAGCGGGAAGACCTCGGCCAGCTCGTGGCCGCCGAGCTTCAGGCCGATGCCGGGCAGTGGGACGCTGGTGACGAGGATGTCGAACCAGAGCCGCGCCGCCTGTCCGACCAGCGGTCCGCCGAGCCGGTGTCCGAGCGCCGGGACGTGGTCCGCGAGGAGGGCGACGGCGCCCGCGCCCCGGTCGGCGCCGGCGTCCTTGTTGCGGACCATCGCGGTGCGCACCGTCTCCAGCCGGGCCAGCGGGTCGGGGTCGCCGACCGGAAGCCGTATCAGGTACCCGGAGAGCCGGTTGCCCTGTGGCTGGGCGGTGCGCGGGCGGCGCCGGGAGACCGGGATGAGGGCGCGCGGGGCGACTCCCTCGCTGCCGTCGCCGCGCTCGTCCAGCCAGCGGCGCAGGGCGCCCGCGACGACCGCGATCAGTACGTCGTTGACGGTGCCGCCGACGCTCTTGCGGACCCGGTGCACATCGTCGATGTCGAGCACGGCCCCGGCGGTGCGCCGGGTGCCGCTGGGGGCGGAGGTCAGGGCCGGGGCGGGGCTCATGCCGAGGGTGGAGCGGGTCAGTGAGGCGCCGATGTCCAGGGCCCGGCCCAGGTCGGAGACGGCGCCCCTGAGCAGGTCGGGGACGCGGCCGGGCAGCGCGCGCACCTCGGAGAGCAGGCCGGGCCGCTGCTCGGCGGGGCGCGGGCCGCGTTCGGGCAGGTCGACGGGGTCGAGCAGGGAGGCGGCCAGCTTCAGGGCGCGCAGCCCGTCGGCGAGGGCGTGGTGGAACTTGAACAGCACGGCGAAGGACACCCCGTCGGCGCCGGGCAGTACGTGCGCCTCCCACGGCGGCCGCCCGCGCCGCAGCGGGCGCTGCATGAGCCGTCCCGCCATGCCGTGGAAGTCGTCGGTCGGGGCGTGCAGCCGTACGTGGTCCAGCGGGTCGAAGTCCGGTACGGGCTCGCGGGTGGCGCCGCCGAAGGCGAGGGGCCGCCAGACGTCGCGGATGCGCATGCGCAGGCCGGGGACGGCGGCGGCGCGGGAGGCGAGCAGGTCGGCGGCGTGCGCGCCGGCGGCGGGCGAGTGCGTGGCGAAGACGCCGAGCGCGCCGAGGTGCATGGGGTGCCGGGCGGACTCCATGTTCCAGAAGGCGAGGTCGAGAGGGGCGAGCAGATCGGAAGTCAAGGGCGTGCCTCGCGTCGTCGACGGGTGGGTCTGCTGTCTGTCCCCGAGTCAATCCCCGAACCCTGATTACGGTCAAGTGCGATCAGGCTACGCTCAGTTAACAGCAGATAAAGTCCCGCCCCTCGAAGGGGGCGGGACTCCGCAGACCCGGAGGTCACTTCAGTGCCGGGGGCGCGGCGTCGGGTGCGGTGCCCCACTCGGACGGGCGCGGGCCGACCGTGAACGCGAGTGTCCGCAGCGAGCGCAGGGCGCGGGTCGTCAGGTAGGTGCGGTCGTGCGCGGTGCGGTCGGTGCGGACGGTCTGGATGTAGCGGTCGGCGGCCGAGGTGCCGGGCGCGGTGACGGTGAGGGCACCGGTGGGCCAGTAGCGGCGGTCCAGGGTGAGGTCGACGCGCTCGAAGACGGGGGTGGACAGGCCCCAGGTGTCGTAGCCGGGCTGGACCGGGAAGACGCCGATGGAGGTCAGCACGTTCCAGGCGGACATGGTGCCGAGGTCGTCGTTGCCGGTCATGCCGGTCGGGGTGTCGGTGAACAGGGTCAGCGCGGCGTGCACCACGTCGGTGGTCTTCCAGGGCCGGCCGGTGGCCAGGTAGGTGTAGGGGGCGATCAGGTCGGGTTCGTTCTGCGGGTTGTACTTGTCGGCGTTGTAGTAGTCGTACGGGTCGCCGTGCACCCACACCTGGCGGGCGGTCAGCGCGGGGTCGGCGAGCAGCTTGTCGTAGGCGAAGAAGGTGTCCAGGCGGCGTTCGGCCGCTTCCTTGCCGCCGATCAGGCCGATCATGCCGGGCAGGTCCTGGGGCACCAGCCACTGGTACTGCCAGGCGGTGCCCTCGTGGAAGCCGGTGCCCCGGGCGGGGTCTGCGGAGCCGGTGAAGGCGCCGGAGGCGTCGCGGGCACGGAAGAAGCCGGTCGTGGGGTCGAAGAGGTTGCGGTAGTTACGGGACCGGGCGGCGTAGCGGGCGGCGTCGTCCCGGTGGCCGAGGGCGCGGGCCATCTGGGCGAGCATGGCGTCGGAGAGGGCGTACTCCAGGGTGGCGGAGGCGCCGAAGTGGTAGTCGGAGTCGCCCACCTTGGCGTAGGGGCGGCCCTTGATGTAGGGCGCGTAGCCGTGCGCCAGGTACTCGGCGTTGGCCTCCCGGCCGACGCCCGGATGGGCGGTGGGCGGCACGCCGTCGGCGTTCTTCTTGAGCGCCTGGTAGGCGCGGTCCTCGAAGCCCTTCAGCAGGCCGAGGTGGAAGGCGGTGGTGAGGAAGGGGGTCACCGGGTCGCCGGTCATGATGTTGGTCTCGACCGGGCCGTATCCCCACTTGGGCAGCCAGCCGCCGTCCTCGTCGATCCGTACCACCGAGCGCGCCATGTCACGGGCCTCGCGCGGGGCGAGCAGGCCGAGCAGCTGGGCCTGGGTGCGGTAGGTGTCCCACAGGGACCAGTTCTGGTAGTAGGTGAAGCCCCGCGCGCGGTGCGGTTTCTGGTCCCAGCCCAGGTAGCGGCCGTCGGCGTCGCTGCCGATGTTGGGCGCGAGGAACGAGCGGTACAGCGAGGAGTAGAAGGTGCGGCGCAGCGCCGGGTCGCCGCCGCGCACCCGCACGGTCGAGAGCCGCTCCTCCCACGCCTCGCGGGCCCGCCGGCGCACGGTGTCGAAGGACGGCCCGCCCTCGGCGCGCAGGTTGGCGGCCGCGCCGCGCACGTCGACGTACGACAGCGCGGTGGTCGCCTCGACCGTGCGGTCCTGCGTGGTGTCGAACCGGACGTACGCCCCGCCCGTCCCACTCCGTGCCCCGGCCGTGACCGCGCCGGAGTCCCAGGCCCCGTACGCGGTGAAGGGCCGGCTGAACCGGGTGACGGTGTACACGGTGTACGGGCCGGTGTCCCGGCAGAAGCCATGGCCGGAGATCTTCGTGCGTACGGTGCGGTCGTCGAGGATCTCGACTTCGGCGCCGCCCGGCTTGTGCAGCGACTGGGCGGCGTTGAGCAGGACGTTGGCCTGCTGGGTGGCCGGGAAGGTGTAGCGCTGGACGCCGGTGCGGGCGGTGGCGGTGAGTTCGGCGCGGATGCCGGTGCCGAGACCGACGCGGTAGTAGCCGGGGCTCGCCTCCTCGTCGTCGTGGGAGAAGGCGGCGGCGTAGCGGGCGTTGTCGGTGGCGGTGACCTCGCCGGTGGTGGGCAGCACGGGCAGGTCGCCGCCGATGCGGCAGCCGACGCCGGAGACATGGAGCAGGGAGAAGCCGCGGATGTGGTCGTGGGTGTGGTCGTAGCCCGTTCTGTGCCCGGTGTCCGGGGAGAGCTGGACCATGCCGAACGGCACGGCGGCGCCGGGGAAGGTGTTGCCCTCGTTCTGGGTCCCGATGAACGGGTTGACCAGATCGGTGAGGTGGCCGTCGGACGGTTCGGCGGCGCGGGCCGGGGTGGCGGCCAGCGCGGACGCTGCCATCACCCCGGCCAGGCACAGCCGGGTGCGCCGGGTCCCTCTCATGTCGGATGACCTCCGCTGGTTCGACGTCGTTGCCTGCATCGTGCGGGGCGAACGACGTGAACTCGGGCATCCGGGACGGTTCGAGGGCGGCGCGTCGCGCGCGGGGCCGCCCGGCGGCGGGTCAGGTGACGAGCTGGCCCTTGCCCAGAGCGATCACCCCGCCCCGGGAGACGGTGTACAGCTCGGCGTCGCGGTCGGGGTTGACGCCGATGGTCGCGCCCGGCGGTACCTCCACGTTCTTGTCCAGCACCGCGCCCCGCACCACCGCGCCCCGGCCGACGCGCACGTTGTCGTGCAGCACCGAGCCCTGGACGACCGCGCCGGGGTCGACGCGCACGCCGGGCGAGAGTACCGAGCGGCTGACCTGGCCCCGGATGAGGCAGCCGGCGCTGATGATGGACTCGCTGGCGATGCCGCCCGCGCTGAACCGGGCCGGGGAGAGCTGGTTGGCGTGGGTGTAGATGGGCCACTGCCGGTTGTACAGGTTGAACGCGGGCCGCTCGGCGATCAGGTCCATGTGGGAGTCGTAGTAGGCGTCGAGGGTGCCGACGTCCCGCCAGTACCCCTGGTCGCGGGTGGTCTCGCCGGGGACGTGGTTGTCCTGGAAGTCGTACAGCTGGGCCTCGCCGCGGCTGGTGAGCTGGGGGAGGATCGAGCCGCCCATGTCGTGCGCCGACTGCTCGTCCTCGGCGTCCCGTTGGAGGGCCTCGATGAGGACCTTGGTGGTGAAGACGTAGTTGCCCATGGAGGCGAACACGCTGGCCGGGTCGTCGGGCAGGCCGGGAGGGTCGGTGGGCTTCTCCAGGAAGCGCTGCACCATGCGGCCGTCCGAGCCCGGCGTGATCACGCCGAACGACGAGGACTCCGAGCGCGGCACCCGGATACCGGCGACGGTGACGCCCGCGCCGCCCTCGATGTGCCGGCTCAGCATCTGCCGGGGGTCCATGCGGTAGACGTGGTCGGCGCCGAACACCGCGACGTACTCGGGCTGTTCGTCGTGGACCAGGTTGAGCGACTGGAGGATGGCGTCGGCGCTGCCGAGGTACCAGCGGGGGCCCAGGCGCTGCTGGGCGGGGACGGGGGTGACGTAGTTGCCGAGCAGGCTGGACATCCGCCAGGTGGTGGTGACGTGCCGGTCCAGCGAGTGCGACTTGTACTGGGTGAGCACGCAGATGCGCAGCACGTCGGCGTTGACCAGGTTGGACAGGACGAAGTCGACCAGCCGGTAGGTGCCGCCGAAGGTGACCGCGGGTTTGGCCCGGTCCGTGGTGAGCGGCATCAGCCGCTTGCCCTCACCGCCGGCCAGCACGATCCCGAGAACCGAAGGACCTCCTCGGCGCATGGCGCCTCCCCTCACCCTTGGTTGAATCCACGAATGCCCTGGCATCCGCCGGGTCAATCCTGCTTACGGATCTCCTCGTACAGTCCCGCGGTGCGCCGGGCCACCGCGTCCCAGCCGAACTCCCCCACCGCGCGGGCCCGTCCGGCCTCCCCCATCCGCCGCGCGGCCGCCGGGTCGGCGAGGACGGTGTCCAGGGCGCGGGCGAGGTTCCCCTCGAAGTCGCCGTCGGCGTCGACGAGCAGCCCGGTGCGGCCGTCCTCGACGACCTCCGGGATGCCGCCGACGCGGGAGGCGACGACCGGGGTGCCGCAGGCCATGGCCTCCAGGTTGACGATGCCGAGCGGCTCGTAGACCGAGGGGCATACGAACACGGCTGCGTGGGTGAGGAGTTGGACCACCTCGGCACGCGGCAGCATCTGCGGAATCCAGAACACCCCGGCCCGGACCGCGCTGAGTTCCTGGTAGCGGTCCCGGAACTCCCGGTCGATCTCCGGGGTGTCGGGGGCGCCCGCGCACAGCACGACCTGGGTATCCGGGTCGATCCCCCTTACCGCGCGCAGCAGTTGGGGTACGCCCTTCTGCCGGGTGATGCGGCCGACGAAGAGGACGTACGGCCGCTCCGGGTCGATGCCGTGCCTGCGGAGGGCGTCGGTGCCGGGGTCGGGGCGGTAGAGGCGGGTGTCGATGCCGTTGTGCACGACGTGCACGCGGTCCGCGTCCAGCGCCGGGTAGCAGGCGAGGATGTCGTCCCGCATGGCACCGGACACGGCGATCACGGCGTCCGCCGACTCGATCGCGGTGCGCTCGGCCCAGCTCGACAGGGCGTATCCGCCGCCCAGTTGCTCGGCCTTCCAGGGGCGCAGCGGCTCCAGCGAGTGCGCGGTCGTCACATGGGGGATGCCGTAGAGCAGCTTGGCGAGGTGGCCGGCGAGGCCCGCGTACCAGGTGTGGGAGTGGACGAGGTCGCTGCCCTGGAGGGCGGCGGCCATGGAGAGGTCCACGGAGAAGGTGCGCAGGGCGTCGTTGGAGCCGTCGAGCACGGGCCACGGGCGGTGCCGGACGACACCGACGCCCCGGCCCTCGCCCCAGCAGTGCACCTCCAGGTCCACGAGTCCGGCCAGCTCGCGGGCCAGGAACTCGACATGGACGCCGGCACCGCCGTACACGTCCGGGGGGTACTCACGCGTCAGCAGTCCCACTCGCACCCGGTAACCCCCAGGGTTTCGGCGGCAGTTCCCTTCATGGTCACCCAGAAGCGGCGCGCGGGGAAGAGCCCGGCGGGCGGCTGAAGCAGCAGTCCCCGCAGACGCCTCCGCCGGGGACCCGGTAGTACAGGCAGCAGCTGCGGCGGCGGAACGCGGTGCCCTCGCGGACTCCGGCGTCGCGCAACAGGGGGTTCGCGAAGAGGGCGTTGGTGAGAGTCGCGGCCTTCTCGGCCACATCGACACGGGAGTTGGCGCGGGCCCAGTGGTCCAGTTGCCGAGCGGCTCCGGCGAGCGCGGAGGCGGCGTTGCCCCACAACAGGCCGGGCGCGACCCCGTACCGGCGGGTCAGGGCTTCCCCTAGGGGCTGGAGGTGGGCGCCCAGCACGGTGTCCGCGAGGGTGTCCGCGTCGCCGGGCAACGGGCGGACCTCGGTCAGCCACAGGTCGTCGGGGGCGGTGGCGGCGACGTCCCAGCGCAGCAGGCGCGGGTCGAGGTCGGGCAGCTGCCCGTACAGCGCGGCGCAGGCGAGCGCGGCCGACCAGAGCCGGGCGGCGAGCCCTTGCTGGGCCAGGGAGGCGCAGACGCGGGGCTCACGGACGCGCAGCCGGTCCGCGACGACGCCGATCCTCTCCGCGAGGGCGTCGGCCTGAACGCCCGTCAGGTGTCCCGCGTATGTCTGGTCGAGAGGAGGTGCGCTCAGGTCTGCGGGGCCGCCGGTGCGCAGGACGAAGAAGCCGCCGAGCGGGCGCAACGCGGTGAGGCCGGGATCGAGTTCCACGGTCAGCACTTGTACCAGTCCCCAGGTGTGCGGGAGTCCAGTCACCCGCCTTGGGGATGACCGGGGCGCCGTCGTACTCCATCGGCAGTAGGACTCATCGCGTGCTCAGGGACGACGACCGAACGGGCGCGAGCGGGCAGAGTGTCCGGCATGGAAGCCGACCGTGCCCTGAGCCGGGCCCGCCTGCTGCTGGGACACGACCCGGGGGGCCGCAGATGAGCGCCCTCGCGTTGTCCGTGCTGCTGTCCTTCGTGTCCGCCGTCGCGTACGCGGGCGGTGCCGTCGTGCAGGAGCGCGTCGCGGTGTCCTGTTCCGGTGAGCGGTTCGCGCCGCTGCGCAGGCCGGGGTGGTGGGCGGCGCTGGGGCTGAACGGCCTCGGCGGGGTGCTGCATGTCGTGGCGCTTGCCTTTGGTCCGCTGAGCCTGGTCCAGCCGCTGGGCGCGCTGACGATCGTGTTCGCGCTGCCCATGGCGGCGCTGTTCGTCGGCCGCGGCGCGGGGGCGACCGCCTGGCGGGGTGCCGTGATGGCCACGGCCGGTCTCGCGGGCCTGCTCTCGCTGGTCGGCTCGTCCGGCGCGGGCTCCCTGGGCCCGGCGCAGCGCACGGGGCTGGCGCTGGTGACGGGCGGGGCGATCGTCGCGCTGATGGTGGCGGCGCGGGCCGCGCACCGGCATCCGGCGGTCCGCAGTGTGCTGCTGGCGACCGGCGCCGGTACGGCCTTCGGCATGTCGTCGGTGTTCACCAAGACGGTCGCCGTCGACTGGAGCGCGGGCGTCGCCCTCACCGCGCTGCCCTCCCTCGGGGTGATCGCCGTCCTCTCGGCCGCCGGGGTGTTCCTGTCCCAGTCGGCCTACCGGGACGGCGGGCTCGCCGCGCCGCTGGCCACGCTGACCGTGGTCAACCCGGTGCTGGCCGCGGCCGTCGGCATCGCCATGTTCGGCGAGACCTTCCGCCACGGCACCACGGGCACGGTACTGGCGCTGGGCTGCGCGGTGGTGACGGGTGGCGGGCTGATCCTGCTGACGACGGAGCGGCTGGGCGGCTCGGCGAAGTCGGAGGTGGAGGCGACGGATGCCCCGGTGGGCGACGTACGCGGCCCGGTGCCCGCCGTCCACGCCTGCGCGGACGCCGCGCGCGGGCCGGCCGCCCCGGCCGGGAGGCGGGAGCCGAAGTGGCCGCCGGACCCGGACGCGCCCGTGGTCGCGGTCCTCACTCCGGTGGACGACGGGGACGCCGGGCCGGGGCCGGGTGACGATGACGGGGACACCCCCGCCACCGCTCACCCCCTGCCCCGGCCCGACGTCCCCTTGTGCGCCTGACGGTCAGAGCTGGGCGCCGTGTGCCCGGAGGTAGGCGACCGGGTCGAGGTCGCTGCCGAAGCCGGGGCCGGTGCGCACCTCGAAGTGCAGGTGGGGACCGGTGACGTTGCCGGTCGAGCCGGAGCGGCCGATGCGCTGCCCGGCGCCCACGCTCTGCCCGGACCGCACGGAGATCGCGGAGAGGTGGGCGTACTGCGAGTAGCGGCCGTCATGGTGCCGGACGACGACCTGGTACCCGTAGGAACCGCCCCAGCCCGCCGAGACCACGACGCCGCCGGCGACGGAGTGGACCGAGGTGCCGGTGGGCACCAGGAAGTCCACGCCGGTGTGGTAACCCTTCGACCAGTGCGACCCGGCCGTGCGGTAGCCGGTGCCGATGGAGGCGTGCACGGGGGCCACGACGGTGTTACCGGAGTGGCTCGAAGGGGTCTTGTGCTCGGTGGCGGTCTTGCGCTGCGGCTTCGGAGCGGCCTTCTTCTCGGTCGTCCGAGGGTGCGTCCGGTGCTTCGGGGCGGCCGTGGTGGGCGCCTTGGCGGCGCCGTGCAGGCTGAGCCGCTGGCCGGGGACGATCAGGTCGGGGTCGGCGCCGATGACCGTGCGGTTGTCCTCGTAGAGGCCGCGCCAGCCCTCCCGTACCCGGTGTTCACCGGCGATGCCGGAGAGCGTGTCGCCGCGCACCACGGTGTACATCTCGGCGCGGCCGGCGCGGGACTGCGGGGTGGTCTGCGGCCGTACGTCCTGGGCGGCGGCGGGTCTCGCCTGGCTCTTGGCCGTCCTGGCCGGTTGGCTCGGCGCGCTCTCGGTGTGGGGCGTGTTCCCGCCCCGGGCGAGTCCGGCGCGCGGTCCGCAGGCGGGCCAGGCGCCGGGGCCCTGGCCGTCGAGGACCTTCTCGGCGACGACGATCTGCTGCTGCCGCGTGGCCTGGTCGGCGCGGGGCGCGTACCGGGTGCCGCCGTACGCCTCCCAGGTGGAGCGGGTGAACTGGAGGCCGCCGAAGTAGCCGTTGCCGGTGTTGATGCTCCAGTTGCCGCTGGACTCGCAGGCCGCGACCTTGTTCCAGGTGGAGGCGTCCGCCGCGTCCGCGGTGCCCGCCGCGACCAGCGGCATGGCGAGTCCGGCGCCGCCGGCGGTGACGGTGAGTGAGGCGCGGTTGATCCTGCTCGGCTGGTACCGGCGATGCCGGCCGCGTACGGCCATGGTCCGAAATCCCCTCGACATGCGTCAGGAGGGGCAAAAGTAAGCGCCGGGAACAGGCCAGGACAAGAGCGGAATCCGGCCTGTCATCGGTTCAAGTGGCCAGGAACCGGCTTTGGTTGAGGTCGGAGGTTTTCGGGGCCCGGTGAACTGAGCCGGGAGCGGTCCCGCGTCCGTACTGATGCCTGGCGAGCCGGATGTGCGCTCGCCGGAGCGGCGCGACAGGATGGCCGCAGGTTCCGGCTCCGACGGAGCCGCAGCAACGACGCAGCTAGGGAGCAGGCGGTATGAGCACACACGCGCAGATCGGCGTCACGGGCCTGGCGGTCATGGGCCGCAATCTCGCCCGGAACTTCGCGCGCAACGGCTATACGGTCGCCGTCCACAACCGCACGGCGTCGAAGACGCGCGAGCTGGTCGAGGAGTTCGGCGGCGAGGGCGAGTTCGTCCCGGCCGAGACCGCCAAGGAGTTCGTGGAAGCGCTGGAGCGGCCGCGCCGACTGGTGATCATGGTGAAGGCCGGGGAGCCGACGGACGCGGTGATCGAGGAGTTCGCGCCGCTGCTGGAGCCCGGCGACATGATCATCGACGGGGGCAACGCGCACTTCGCGGACACCCGGCGCCGGGAGCGTGAGCTGCGCGAGCAGGGCATCCACTTCGTCGGCACCGGGATCTCGGGCGGCGAGGAGGGCGCGCTGCACGGGCCGAGCATCATGCCGGGCGGCTCGGTGGAGTCGTACGACTCGCTGGGCCCGATGCTGGAGAAGATCTCCGCGAAGGCGGACGACGGCGCCCCCTGTGTGACGCACGTGGGTCCCGACGGCGCCGGTCACTTCGTGAAGATGGTGCACAACGGCATCGAGTACGCCGACATGCAACTCATCGGTGAGGCTTACCAGTTGCTGCGCGATGTCGCCGGGTACTCGCCCGCCGAGATCGCGGACATCTTCCGTACCTGGAACCGGGGGCGGCTGGACTCCTACCTGATCGAGATCACCGCCGAGGTGCTGTCCCACGTGGACGCGGAGACCGGCGAGCCGTTCGTGGACGTGGTGGTCGACCAGGCCGAGCAGAAGGGCACCGGGCGCTGGACGGTGCAGATCGCGCTCGACCTCGGTGTGCCGGTCTCCGCCATCGCCGAGGCCGTCTTCGCCCGCTCCGTCTCCGGTCACGCGGGGCTGCGCGAGGCATCCCGGCACCTCGCCGGCCCCTCCCCGCGCACCCTCGGCAAGGAGGAGGCGGCGGCTTTCGCGGACAAGGTGGAGCAGGCGCTGTACGCCTCGAAGATCGTCTCCTACACCCAGGGCTTCCACCAGATCGCCGCGGGCAGCGAGGAGTACGACTGGAACATCGACCTCGGCAAGGTCGCCGCGATCTGGCGCGGCGGCTGCATCATCCGCGCCGCCTTCCTCGACCGCATCACCCAGGCCTACGAGGCCCAGCCCGGCCTCCCCAGCCTCCTGGCCGACGAGGGCTTCGCCGACGAGATCGCCGCCGCCCAGGACGACTGGCGCGACGTCATCGCCACCGCCGTCACCCAGGGCGTCCCCACCCCCGCCTTCGCCGCCACCCTCGCCTACTACGACTCCCTGCGCGCCCCCCGCCTCCCCGCCGCCCTCACCCAGGGCCAGCGCGACTACTTCGGCGCCCACACCTACCACCGCACCGACCGCGACGGCACCTTCCACACCCTCTGGGGCGGCGACCGCACCGAAATCAGCGCCTGACAGCTACGAGACCACCCCGAAGCGGCCCCTCACGGGGACACTCGCCGAACAACACGAAGGCTCGGGACAGACGGCTCCGTCCCGAGCCTTCTTAGGACCGGCCGCGTAGCTGGATGCCGGAAAGCCGCGCACGGCTGGGCACCATCGGGCAGCGAACACGAGGTGCGCTGCCCAGATGCTGACGGGCTGGGACCATCCCCGCGCGAGCGGGGGTGATCCGAAGCGCGACGGGCACCTGAACGTCGGGAAGAATGGCCCGACGTCGGCTGAGCATGACGGTGTGGCCCCACCTTCCGGATGACCGTGAAGGGTGGGGACAGCGCCATGACTGCTACCGCTTGTTCTCGCCCGTGTTGGACGGGGATCCTCGGAGCTTCCACGTGGATGACCGCCGCGCACGGAACGTCTCACCCGACTCGATGAGGGCCTTGCCACCCTCGAAGCTGTGCCCCGTGACGCACCGGTAATGGCCCGAGCCTCCTTCCTCGATGGGTGCCACGGGATCGCGGGGCCCGATCGGCTTCTCGCACCGGGGGCACGTCTGCAAGCTGGCCGGCCGGCCCTGGAACGGCGAAACGGTGACCTGTTTCGACCGGGGCGGTGGAACCGCCGCCGGGGCGACACGGAAGACCTCGACGGGACTAGACCCACGCTGTGAACGACGAGCGTTTCTCTGCGCCTGTGCCCTGCTCTTCAGCTGGCCCGCAACCGCGCGGTACGCCTCGACACGGGCCTGGTGGCCGCTGCGGAGAGTGCACGCCGCGCCGGGTGAAGCCTGGCAGGCGGGGCACGACACCCGCAGGATCTGCGCAAGAGTGGGCATCGGCAACTTCGGCCGCGACGGCTCCTTGGACGACTTGTCCGGGCGGTCACGCCGAGACACGATCGGGGGGTGCGGCGCGGGCGGCTGATTGCTCGCGCCACCCGCGCCCGCAGCCTTCGCCTGCTTCAAGCATGTCTCGTGGCAGACCTTCCCGGACCGGGCCTTCATCCGCGCGGCTGTACCGAGTGGCTTCTTGCAGATGGCACAGCGGGACACGGAGCCCGCAGGCTGGGAAGACTGTCGCCTTGTCACGGTCGGCAGCCTAGCGCCGCCTCACGACCCGATCACGTACAGCGCCCGGCTATCCCCAACAGATCGACCCGGACTGGTTGGTGGACTGGCAGCGCACCTACGTCGCCGTGGCGCAGATGCTCGCGCTGTAGACCGTCCTAGACGACATCGTGCCGGGCGTGACCGCCTCCGGCGCGGACGGGGGCGGTGGCTTCAGCGGCGGCAGGACCACGTCGTGCGGGAGCAGTTCGCGGCCGGGCAGCGGGAATGCCTCACAGCCTCGGGGTCACTCCCGCCCTCGGCGACCGTGGGACCGGAGATGGCCGCCGTCGCGGGGTCGAGACGGGCGGGAAGACGGCCGAAAGGGGCCCCAAGGGTATGTCCGCCGCGTTCCTGTGGGGGTGCAAGGGCTGGAGCAGTACCGGGCGCGCGGGCACGGTGGAGGCCGTCAGCCCTACCCACACCGAGGTACTGGAAGACGGGACGGAGGTCCGGCTCGGGGTATGGCTCTCCCACACCAAGCAGCGGCGCGCCCCGCTCGGGCGGAACGACTCGAGAAGCTCGCCGGACTCGGACTCATATGGGCAAAAATCCCAGGCCTAGGAGGGTGCGGCATAACCGTACAGGAGACGGTGCGGCGCCATCAGGGCGACGCGGCTGCCGGAAACCCTGTGCTGCTTCGGGCGGGCGACCAGCATCACGGACCCTAACGCCCTCGGTGGTCAGTCACCACCGGCATGATTCCCCCACAACGGAGGCACCCACGGGCATCGGCAACCACCGTGCCCAATGGCGCGTACGCACTAGCTTGAAGGTTGGCTTTGCAGGCAATGGCCCGTACAAACATCTCCCGTCCTGGGCTTGCCTCGGGATAAGTTGACGAGGCGTTTGTAGGCAGGTAGTAGGCGAGGATGCAAGATGGCTGTTGAGCTCACTCCTGAGAGGGTCCGTCTGGGCACTCTTGTCAGTCGACGCAATGAGACCGCCCTCACGCCGCCGCTATCTGCCCCCGACGTGTTGCCCTTCGGGCAGCTCGCACCGCCCGTATTTGAGCGTGTAGTCGGCGAAGTCATGTGGCTCGTCGACGGAATGAATGACATCCGCGGTTACGGTCGCTCTGGTCAGGACCAAGGCGGACTGGACCTCATCGGCAGAAGGATGGGGAAGACACACGTCTACCAGGTGCGCAGGATCGGTTCCCTCTCCGCGCCTGCCCTCCGTAAGGCTGTCACCGACTTCACCGGCCCGCCCCGCACGGCCACCCCCAAAGAGGATTGGTCTGAGCGGCGGTTCGAGTCAGTCCGCTTCGTCCTGGCTGCAGGGTGTGTCGTCGACGACACAAAGGTAGAGCAAGAACTTGTCGCCCTGCAGGAGGAGTACAAGGGCGACATAGAAATCGATCTGTACGACGCTGGCGCCCTGTCTCGGTTCCTACATGAGCGTCCGCATCTTGTCGCGGGCGTGTTCGGTCCGGAGTGGGCCAAGGCATTCTGTGGGGTGGAGCCCCCTCCCGTTCCGTCGCTCCCGCACGGGTATGCGCTTCTCAACGATCCCCTTGAGCACATGGGGCTGTCCGACGCTCTGCAGCGCGCTGAGCAACTTGCGGAAACGCATCCCGGGCCGGCTGCCGAGCTGTTTGGAGAGTTGGCGCAGGAGCTGGAACGAGTGTCGTTTGCGGGGCATGCCGGTCAGTTGCGCGTGCGGCAGCGCGACCTGCTGGTGGCGGATGGCCAGAATGGTGCGGCATTCGCGGTCGCGGCGGAGTTGCTACTGGACCAGTTTGAGGCGGGGGATCGCGTGTTCCCGGGGGACCACCTGGAGCGGCTCGCTTCTGACTCTGGTGGCGCCGCACCCAGCATCTATGTGGTGTTGAAGGCGCTGGCGGACTGGTTCGAACACGGCTATGACCTCGCGCCGGTGACCGCTGCACTTGAGGCTGTGGTCCAGACAGGTGAGTTCTTGGCGCCCCGCTTGGTGCTGGCGGTCATCGAGCAGATCGTTGTCGATGAAGATCCTGGCGATGATCCGGCGGGGCTGTGCGGTCTGGCTGCCGGACTGGTCGCTTCCCAGTCAGGTCTTCTACGTGTTCGGCTTGAGTGCTGTCTGGCGGATCTGGCCGTCCGCTCCGGGCAGAGTCCGGAAGAGGCCTACGCCGACCTCGACCGGCGTGCGTTGGGCGGCCGCATTCCGGAACGGGTCGCGGTCCTGGTGCACATGCGCCGTGGTCGCGCCTTGGCCCTGGGGGACCTGGGGGACGAGGCCATTGAGGCCTACAGGCGTGCCGTACTGGCTGCTACGCGCGAAGGCCTTGGAGGCGATGCCCGGCACGCCCTGCGGGCCATTTCCTACCTGTCCGACCAGTATGGTCTCGGTTTCGGGGAGTCGTCGCGGGCCATGCAGTCGGCTCGCACAGTCGGCGCCAAGGGCGCACGACTCATCGATCTCTCCTTCGACCCGGCCGTCAGCGCCCTGGAGGCATTGACCGACGGCAAGCTGCCGGACGCGTCACGAGCCTCGCACCAGTGGCTGTGGCAAGACCGGATTTCCGGTGCCCTGATTGATGAACTCCTCGCCCATCAGCGCTACGGCGAGGTCTTCAACCGTGCCGGGGAAGTGAAAGCTGCCGTGCGTCACCTGGTCCTTGCCGGCCGCAGGAAGGACGCACGAAGCGCCACTCGATCCGCACGCGAATACCTCGATGTGTGCGGCTTGCTCCAGGTTCGGGCGCGATGGGTGTGCGGCGCAGCCGCAGCGGTGACCGGCGAGCAGGCGGACTTGATCCCGGACGACGCGGTGCCGGGTATCGCCGCACACCTGGCAGACATGGTCACTACGGGTCCGCAGCCAGGACTGACGGGAAGCGATCCCGTCAAGGAAGCACTTGGAGCGCTCGGAGCACTCGACGGGAGGCTGCCAGCGGAGGCAGCGCAACGGGTCCTGCCCTTGGTGGTCGAATGGGTTCCCAGGGAGCCGAACACTTACCGGTTCACCGACGAGCAGATACTGTCCTTTCTCGGTGCCTGCATCAGGGCCGAGCTGCCAGTGGCAGATCAAGCCGGCCAAGCTCTGCTGCAAGCGTGGAAGCTCGACATAAACGGTGCCGAAGACCTCCTTGCCGGCGTCGGCGCGCGCCTTTCGGCTGCCGTGCCGTTGGTACGTGAAAGGGCGCATGCAGGGCACCGCGGCGCTGCAGCTCTCCTGGCCAGTTGGCAGGTCGACGACCCGTCTGTCGCCGACACCGCGCGGGAATTGGCTGGCACTGTTTTGGCCGAACCGGTGGGCACCGTGCGTTCCTACTTCTCCGTGGACGGCACCGCGCACCGGTGCGCAGCCTTCCTCGCAGCCTGCGCAAATGAACAGACCCCGCCGGGAGCGGACGAGCCGATCAGCAGTCTGCGTGAACGTGTCGCAGCACACCTGCTGCAGTGGGCCGAAGACCGCAACGATATGGCCGAGCGGCGCGCGTCTGCGGCGCGCGCCCTCGCTGTCCTCGCTGGAATCCTGCCGATTCCCGTGCGGACGGACATGTTCGCACGTCTCATGGACCTGCACCCCGGTCCCGGAGAGCACCCGGCAGACGCTTTCGAGCGGCGCAGCCAGCATCCTCTGAGCCGCTTCAAGGTCAACACGGGAGGAGACGGGCGCCTGCCCGCAGAGATCCTGCATGCAGCCGCCGTCCTCGCCGTCACCATCGAGCAAGCCGCCCTCGTGGGACAACGCCTGCTCCCCCAGCTGACGCGTTCCAAGCAGGAGCGAGGGCCGCAGTGGCTGCAGGCACGAACGGTCCTTGCCCTCGACCACCTGGTCCCCGCACCGATCTCCCTCATAGCCGACCACCCCTCACGTTTCCTGCGACAGATCGCCGTGGTCTGCTGGGGGCGCGCCCCGCACCGGGACCCGGACCTGGCACGCCTCTTCGTCAAGGACTCCAACACGGGCGTCCGCTACAACCTGGCCCAGGTCCTCACAGAACTCCCCTCAGACGAGGGCTCCGGCTACCAGGAAATCACCGAACGCCTCCGCACCGACAACAGCGCACGCGTCCGCCAAGCCGCCACCCAGATCCCCTGACAGCGCAGCAGTGATACCGCAACATTCCGGATGCAATGACCTGCGGCGATGCGACGCGGTGAGGCGGTGAGGCGACATGGTCGGCCGCGCAGCGAGAAGGTGCGATGCGCGAGCCGAGGGGTTAAGGCTGGGTGCGGCTCTTGCCCGGGGGGTGGCACACGGGACAGCGTTTGCCGGTGGCCCCGCGGCGGGAGCGCTGATCAGGCGTGGCATCCCACCGTCCCGGACAGCCGGGCTTCGAACACGCCCACAGGCACAGTTTGGCGGAGCTGGGCCTCAGGTCCTTCGCAGTAAGGTGCGGTTCGTCGACCACTTCGACAAGCTCGCCAGCGAGGGCAGGGTGCACCTCCTGGAGGGATTTGCCGGGCTTGGGGCGCACTCTGCCGGCAATGGTGCGTCGGCGAGCGCATCGGGGGCATCCGCTCAACTGGCTTGTGCGGCGGCTTGGAGGGGCGGGGCACTCGAAGCGGCAGTGTGATTCGGGGCACCGCCACTGGCAGGTCTTGTTCGACGTGGGGAGCAAGTTGAACGCGGTCCAGCCGGGGTGGCCGACGACCTCGACGAGTTCTTCGGCCATCGTCGGATTCACTTCGGCGAGTGATTCACCCGGGCCGGGCCTGCTGTTTGCCGCACCCACCCGTGCGTGACCGCACTGGCGGCAGCCGTGTCCGGCAAGTGCCCGACTGTTCACTTTAACCTTCCATTCGTAGCCGCAGTCCGGCTTCTGGCACCGCCACAGACACACGTCGTTGCAGCCAGGCGGCATCCGCTCAGGTGTCTTGCCCGGGTTGGTGAGGTTCGCGACGAACTCCTCCTCCAGGTGCGGCGCTACGTCCACGGCTGACACCTCGGGGCCCATTACGACTCTCTGCCACAGTTGCGCACCCTTCGTGAGTGCCGCAGTGGTCTCCACTGGTGTGAGCTGTCGCCAGGCCAGGCCGCGGCGTCGCAGTACGACACCCACTGCCTCTGCCCAGTCTTCGGGATTCACCCCCGGCCCTGCCTCATGGTGGAGGAGGCCGTGTACCGAGACGGGCGGCAGCCCGCGGCCTCGGATGCGTTCCACATCGAGTCCAGCGGCGAGTGCTGCCGCAGTCTTCGCGGTGTCACGCGCCAGGCTTCCTGGCCGCCCGTGGGTCCATAGCGGGTCCAGGTCGATGAGCAGGCCAGGGGCCGGCTCGGGCAGGTGCAGGTCGAAGCGGTCTTGACGGCGCCCGGGCAGGCGGAGGCGGTGGTCCAGTTCCACGCTGAGCCCGGATGCGGCCTCGACCAGCATGGCGACGTTGCACTCGAACGGGGAGCGGCCGTGGCCGGTACAGGCCGAGCAGCCGCGTCCATTGGTACGGTTGGCGAGCTTCGCCGACCAGACATGCCCTTGAGCGCACTCCCACTCGCACAGGTCAGAGGACTGCGGGCGCAGGGTGCCTGGGCCACGGTCGGGACGACTGAGGTTGCGGCGAAATTGCCGTGCCAGCACAGGATTCAGCTCAGCGAGCGATTCTCCCGGCCCTGGGGCCCGATTGCGGCGTTGCCAGCACTCAGGGCACCCTGAGGGCTTGACTGTACGGGTGCGAAACTGTAACCGGGCAGGCCACTGGTGACCACATCCTTCCGTCGAGCAGCGCCACCGGCACTGGTCCGTGGAGGACAGCGGCATAGCGTCCAGCGCCATACCCGGACTGGACAAGTTGGACACGAACTCGACCTTCAGCCGAGCACGAACTGCAGCCACCTCGGTAGCACTTCGCCGTTTACTCATAACGGCGGATCCTGACAGCCGCCACTGACAAGGGCCTCCCACTGGCCACGCTTGTGCCGCCGGTGTGACTGAGCGAGGTGGATGTCGCGGTGAGTGCTTCTTTCCTCTTTCGAACCACCCTGTGGTCATTCTGGGCTGCGGTCTTACCCGGATGGCAGGCCCGGAAGCACCGTCCCGGTGTAGGCGGCGAGCACGCTTCCCAGGGCTCCACTGACCACGGGAGAGTTGAGGATGCCGACGATGGATCCGCCCCAGCGCTGGAGCCTGCTGGGGTCGGGCGAGCCGTTTTCGGCCTCATTTTCGAGACGCGTGGCGAGCTGGATGAACTCGAGGCCGTCTTCCTCCGGCAGCTCCAAAGCAGGCGCAGCCTGACGCAGTGCGCGGGCGAGCATGACGACTGCCGCAGGGTCAATCCCGTCCTTGTGGGTTGTGGCATTCATGGTGAAGTCACGGCTGTTCGCGGCGATGTTGCCCGTGTTCTCCCCGATGTTGAATGTCGTGTTGCCAGCACTGTTTCGACGCTCATACGCGCTCACGTCGCCGTCGAAGTGCTCCACGCAGTCCTGCCCTTCTGCCGTGATCTCAGCCCGTACGGGCCCCTCGGTCTGCCCCGTCTTTTTTCCTGTGATCAATGCCTTGGCGAGGAGATAGGCACCGGCACGGTCGATCTCCTCTGGCGTGAGTCGACCTCCCTCGTGAAGCGAGTGCGGGGTCTGAAGGACGCCCTTCACGATGGGATAACCCACGCCCCCGTTCTTCTGCTCCCACAACCAGGTCAGCAGGCCCTTACGTGCAGTGGCAGTTCGCTCTCGGGGGTCAGCGCGCCGACATTGGCGTTCCTGTACCCATTGCAGTCCCTTTGGTGTCAGATTGGCTGTTGGCTCAGCCAACCCGGCCCAAAGATCGGTCAGCAGGCCCCACTCCTTGCATGTCTGCAGGAGCCGGAAGCACTGTTGTTCGTCGAGACCATACTGTTCGCCGAAGGCGGTGATCGTCACGTACTCCGCCGAGGCTGCGACTGTCTGTTCGTGCACCCACTCCACAAGCGGCTCATGTAGGGCAACAAAGTCGACGGCCATGGGACCCGCTCCTTGCTCGGCGCTGCAGAGCTTATTAGCGTAGAACCCACCTCTGACACGACGGGGCCTAGGACGGGCCCTGCTCCCCGCCGGCCGACGGGAGGGCACACTCATCGCGGGCAGTCAGCACGGGCTCAGGTAGAGGTGGCCGAGACGGAAGTTCGGTGGGGAGCTGTGTGCACATCTTCAGCCATTCCAGGACCCGTATACCAGACCCGTGCGCGGGGTGACGTGGCCCGGCTCACCGAGGTCTGCGCGGGCAAGCACGGCCGATGAGGCCGGATCTGCGTCGCACCCGACGAACTCGACTCGGACCGGGACGCCGCCGCCCATCTCGGCTTCGGCCACGGCATCCACCGCTGCGTCGGCGCGCCCCTGGCCAAGGCGGAGGCCGAGATCGCCCTGCGGGAGGTACTCCGGCGCTTCCCCCGGCTTCGACTGGCTGTGCCTGCGGCCCAGTCGACGCCATCTTCCAGCTCGACGGCGGTCTCGCGTACGCGCGGGAGGACACACCGGAGCCCCTCAAGGACGCTTTCGCCGCTCTGCTGGAAAGCCTAGGCGAGGTCGCCGGGGACGGCGTCCACCCGGGGTTGTTCACCGAGACGTTCTGGGCGGCCCTGCACGGGCTGGCCACCCTGACCCGGGCGGGACGGCTGCCGCCGGAGGACACCAAGCCGAGGGTGGACCTGCTGGTGGACAGGCTCGCCGACATCTGACGCACCTTCCCGGTGGGCACGCAGCCGGGGCCCGGGACCCTGCCCGCCTCCGCAGGGCCATGTCCGTCGGCGTCGACCAGATCGCCGAAGTCGTAGCCAAGTTGGAGGAGCCGTCCAGGAACCAGATCACGGTGGTGCGTGACGGGAGCCTCGTCGGGCTACTCGGCGATCCGGTGGCGGCGGGAGCGTGACAGCACGTGGCTGTACCTGCCTCGCCGGGATTTGACGATGCCTCGGCCAGCCGGTCGGCAGCACGCTTTTCCGGCTCCGGACGGCCTCGCGGGCAGCCCGTCGCGAGCGGTACAGGGGCCTGCGGCGGCGCGGTCCGGGGTGCGCCCGGTCTGTCCCGGTGATGCAATGGACGCAGCGGTGCGAGACCCGTGGTGCGGCTGGGCGCTCCTTCGGGCCTCCTTCTCCCGGCCCCCCGGAGAAGCCCGCCCGAGGCACCCGACGCACGTACGGGAGTCACCATGGACCGCTATCCGCCCATCGCCGAACACGGTCTGATCGGTGACTTGCAGACCGCTGCGCTGGTCTCCTCCCGCGGTGTGATCGACTGGTTCGCCGCTCCCCGGTTCGACTCCCCGAGTGTCTTCGCCGCCTTGCTCGACCACGACCGAGGCGGGTATCTCCTGTTCGCCCCGCCGGATCGTGACGCTGTCTGCAAACAGCTCTACTATCCGGACACGGCCGTGCTGGTGACGCGGTTCATGTCGCCGGCGGGTGTCGGTGAGGTCATCGACTGCATGCCGCCGGACACGGCTCTGACACCGACGGACCGGCACACTGTGATGCGTCTCGTACGCGCCGTGCGCGGCACCGTGCGCTTCGCTCTGGAATGCCGACCCCGCTTCGACTACGGCCGCGCCCTCCATGACCTCGATATGACGCCTGCGGCAGCCGTGTTCCGGGCACCGGCGCAGACCGGATACCTCCAGGCCACGTCCCTCTGCGGCGCGACGAGCGAGACGTCCGAGGTGAGATCACACTCGAGGCCGGACAGACCGCCGTCGCCGTCTTCACCGTCTGCGACGCCGGAGGGGAGCCGCCCGCCCCCGTCGTACTGGAGGAGTTGGCCGAGCGGTTCTTCGTCGTGGGTGAGTTCTGGCAGAACTGGCTGCGGACCTCCCGCTACCGGGGCCGGTGGCCGGCCATGGTGAACCGCTCGGCCATCACCCTCAAGCTCCTCACCTACGCTCCCACGGGCGCACCGGTCGCCGCGGCCACCATGGGGCTGCCCGAGCAGGTCGGCGGCGAACGCAACTGGGACTACCGGTGCACCTGGGTCCGCGACGGCTCCCTCTCCGTGCGGGCGCTGTTGGACCTGGGGTTCGTCGACGAGGCGGCCCGGTTCACGCAGTGGCTCGGCGACCGGATGCGCGACCGCGCCGACGCGCCGGGCGAACGTCTCCAGGTCATGTACCGCGCCGACGGGGACCCTGACATCCCCGAGGAGATCCTCGGCCACTTCGAGGGGTACCGCGGTTCCGCGCCGGTACGGGCAGGGAACGCGGCGATGGACCAACTGCAGCTCGACATCTACGGCGAGGCGCTCTACGCCCTCGCCGAGGGCAGGGATGTGGGAGACCGGACCGGGTACCACGGCTGGAAGGGGCTCGCCTCGACCCTGGACTGGCTCGCGACCGTCTGGGACCGGCCGGACGAGGGCAACTGGGAGACCCGCGGTGGTCGCAACGACTTCACCTACAGCCGGGTGATGTGCTGGGTCGCCTTCGACCGCGGACTGCGCCTGGCGAGGGAGTTCAGCCGCCCCGCCGACACGGTGGCCTGGACGGCCGCCCGCGACGCCATCCTGGAACAGGTGATGGAACGGGGGTGGAGCGACAAGGAGCAGGCCCTGGTCCAGCATTACGACGGCCACGTCCTCGACGCCTCGCTGCTGCTCATCCCGCGCGTCGGATTTCTCGCGCCCCGGAGCCCCGGCTGGCTGTCGACGCTCGACGCGATGGACCGCACCCTCGTCTCGGACAGCCTGGTCTACCGCTACGACCCGACGGCGTCTCCCGACGGACTGCAAGGCTCCGAGGGCACGTTCAGCCTCTGCACCTTCCTCTACATCGACGCGCTCGCCCTGGCCGGCCGTGTACGGCAGGCGCGTTACGCGTTCGAGATGATGCAGACGTACGCCAACCATGTGGGCCTGTTCGCCGAGGAGATAGGCCCGAGCGGCGAACAACTCGGCAATTTCCCCCAGGCTTTCACCCACCTCTCCCTCATCATGGCCGCCACCACCCTGGACGAGGCCCTCGACCGCGTGCAGACGTGACACCCCATGCGTCAGGCACGGTCGGGCGGCAGTGCGCCGAGGACGGCGGCGAGGCCGTGCGGATCGCGGCGGGCGATGTTGTGGCCGACGGGAATCTCGTGGAACCGCCGGCCCGGGTCGTCACGCAGCCGTTCGGTCAGGGTCCCGAACGGGCTCCCCTCCCACGCGCCACCGCTGATGAACGTCCGGCCGAGCGCCGGGCCGGGGTTGCCAGCCAGCCACCACGCGCGCGGGTCGAGCCCCCTCGGGAACTGCGACCCATCGGCGGGGCCCGTCCGCCTCCAGCCCCGACAGCTTCACCGCTTCGACCTGGTGCCCGTCTCGGCGCAGCTCGTCAGCCACCGGGTCGAAGGCCCATCCGCCTTGCCAGCCACCCGGCACCATCACGAATCTCACCGCGTCGTCGTAGGTCCAGCAGGACGCCTCCCGAGACGCCGCTGGCCGCTCGCGGATTGCGAGGAGACCCACTGGAACAGCCGCCCGGCGAGATCGGCGCCGGTGATGACACCGCCCTCGTCGCGCGTGAAGAAGCCGCGCTGCCCCTTCAGGCCACCGCCCGTGACGATGTACGCGTCCGCGTCGCCGGGCAGCAGGCCGAGACCGGCCGGCGGGAGATCCGGGGGCAGTTCGGTGTCCGCCTCCGCGCGGATCTCCGGTTTGATCGCGCAGGCGATCGTCAGCCCGGCCCCTTCGACGGCGATCGTGAGCGTCATCATGTCGTTCGCGTAGGTCCCGGCCACCTCGTCGGCCCGCTCCTCGTCGTGAGGAAGCGGCTCCGGGTCCCGGTCGACGACTCCGAGGTAATGCTCGAGCGCCCATCGGACGGCGGTCTGGTTGAAGGCGAGGCCGCCGTCCGGGCCGGCGTTGGACATCGCGACGACCGCGAAGTCACGTTCGGGCACGATCAGCAGCTCGGTGAACTGGCCGTTGGCGGAGCCGCCGTGACCGACGGTGCGAACGCCGTCCACGTCACGCAGGAACCAGCAGATGCCGAAGGCGTCACCGAGCGTGCTGCCCCGCAGCTCGACCGTCCGCTCCCGCATCCGCCGCAGGGCCTCGGCCGACATCACCCGGGTGCCGTCCTGTGCGTGGCCGTCACCCAGGTGGAAGCGGGCCCAGCGAAGCAGGTCCGCCACCGAGGAGGCGCCGCCCCCGCCGGGGTTGTTGCCGCGGCTGTCCTTCCACTGCCGCGCGACGGCCGGTGCTCCGTCCTCGCCGACGTTGTGCCCCACCGAGAAGCGGCGTGTCATCACGTCACCGGTGGCGAAGAAGGTGTTCGAGAGACCCAGCGGCTCGAACAGCAGCGAGGCTACGGCCTGTTCGTAGGTCCGGCCCGTGACTCTCTCCATGATCCGCCCGGCCAGGTTGTACCCCACCTGGCTGTAGGAGGCGCGGGCACCGGGTGGTGCGATCAGCTCCACCTCGGACATCTTCGCCACGTACGCGCCCAGGGCGTCGTCCCCCTCCCCGGTGTCGGCGCTCATCCGCCAGTCGAGGCCCGCCGTGTGGTTGAGCAACTGCAGCACGGTGATCTCGGCCGCGGCCCGTTCGTCCGGGAGGGCGAGTTCGGGAACGTACCGCCGCACCGGCGCGTCCAGTTCGATCCGCCCCTCCGCGACCAGCCGCATCAGTGCCGTCGCCGTGAAGGGCTTCGTGACCGAGCCCAGGACGAACAGCGTGTCCTCGTCGACGGGCAGCGGGTTCTCGACGCTCGTCACGCCGTGGCACCCGTATATCGCCCGGCCGTCCACCCACACCCCGACGGCGACACCCGGCACCCCGTACTTCGTGGCCGTGGCCTCGACGAACTCCGACAGCGCGTCCTGCTCATCAGTCATGGCAACTCCCGCGTCGAGGAAGGGGGGAGACTCCCCCGTTCTCCAGCGTTGATCCTCGCCCGTCCCCCGCTTCGACGCCAAGGCCCCTGCCTCGATCAGCCTCGGCGGCCTCGGCGGCGAGAGCCGGGCCGCCGGAGGCGAGGGGGCGTTGCCCGACCACCACGGGACTCGTCACATCTCGCGGGGAATCCGCTCGCGTCTCCCGGTCAGCGGGAGTGGCGGCGGACTGCGTCGAGGAGTTGGTCGATGTCGTCGGCGGTGTGGGAGAAGGCGGTGACGAACCGGACGATGCCCGGCTCCCAGCGGTCGTGGTAGAAGGCGTAGCCCTCGGCGAGGAGTCCTTCGGTGACGTGCCGGGGCAGGCGGCAGAAGAGAATGTTGGCCTGGGGCACGGCGAGGAGGCCGGTGCCGGGGATGGCCTTGAGGCCATCCCCGAGACGGGCGGCCATCGCGTTGGCCTGGCGGGCGTTGTGCAGCCACAGACCGTCGGTGAGGTACGCGTCGATCTGGGCCGTGTGAAAGCGCATCTTGGAGGCGAGCTGGCCGGCACGCTTGACGCGGAAGGCGAGCTCGGCGGCGAGTGCGGGGTCGAAGGAGACGATGACATCGGCGGTCATCGCGCCGTTCTTGGTGGCGCCGAAGGACAGGACGTCGACGCCGGCCTTCCAGGTCATCTCGGCCGGGCTGGTACCGAGGTGGTCCAGGGCATTGGCGAAGCGCGCGCCGTCCATTGGGCGGGGCTGCCTCTCGTACTTGGCCGGGGTTGCCTCTTGCCTCACGAGCGTCGCGGAGCCCCGTGATCGGGTGGGATCGGAGCCCGCCTCGTACCCCTCAGCGGGTCAACGGGGGACCCGGCTCCGTGGGGCAGCCCCCCGGGGGGGACCCGGCTCAGTGGGTCAGCGGGGGACCCGGCTCCGGACTGGGGGCGGGTTCCGGGCCCGGCGGGATGGGCGACGGGGCGGGGCCCGGAGGTACTGGCCCCGGTGCGGGCGGTCCGGGGGCCGGTGGTGTCGGCTCGGGTCCGGGCTGGGGCAGCGGTACCGGCGTCGGGTACGGGTCCGGCGGAGTGGGCCCGGGGCCAGGGCCGGGTACCGGGGGGACGGGGTCGGGGTTCGGCTGGGTCATGACTGCCTCCGTGCGGTCGCCGGACTTCGTGGTGACCACCTCCCGACTACCCGCCGCGCCCCGCCCCACTCCCCCGCGATCAGCGACCGGCGCGCAGCCACTCCTTCGCGGCGGCGACCAGCGCGGGATCGGCGGCGGGCGCCTCGTCCGGATGCCGCTCGGCCCAGGCGACGACGTACGGACACAGCGGAGCGACGGGCACACCGTCCCGCCCCGCGAGCGCGTAAAGCTCGCGGGCGAGTGAACCCGCGATGCCCTTGCCCTCGTGGGCGGGCTCCACGATCGTGTGGACGGGGACCAGGGCGCGCGCGGGCGAGTCCAGCACGAAGTACTCGATGTGCCCGACGACTTCGCCTCCGGCGACGGCCTCCAGCCGGCCCCCCGCCCGGTCGTCACGGATCTCGACACCACTCATGGGCACGCACGCTCCTGGTCGTCGTCCAAGGTCAGACCGATATGGCCTGCGGGCTGCGCTGCTGGTCCGTCCCGGGCACCGGCTCGGACGGGTCGGCGCCGAGGGACACGATCCGGTTGTCCCCGTCGACATGCACGACCCTGGGCTTCAGCTCCCGCGCCTCGGCGTCGGAGACCTGGGCGTAGCTGATGATGATCACCAGGTCGCCGGGGTGCACGAGGTGCGCCGCGGCCCCGTTGATCCCGATCACCCCGGACCCACGCTCCCCCTCGATCACGTACGTCTCCAGCCGGGCCCCGTTGGTGACGTCCACGATGTGCACAAGCTCACCGGGCAGCAGATCCGCCGCGTCCAGCAGCTCGGCGTCGATGGTCACCGATCCCACGTAGTGCAGGTCGGCCTGGGTGACGGTGGCTCGGTGGATCTTGGATTTGAACATGGTGCGCAGCATCGAAATACTCCGAAATGTAGGCTCCCTGCCTGCGTTTTTGCAGGTCAAGTGCTATTTCCACACTTTACAACGAGTCGCATTCAAGGGCGGCAGCCGTCCCCAGGTTTTTCCGGACTCGTGCTGACCGATTACCGACTCCGAGGGCGACCCGGCCCAGCCGGTGCGCGGATGAACACCGGCGTGCCCGCCGCCCAGTTGCCTCGTTACCGAATGCGGACATACCCGGGTGAACGACGCCCGCCCCGGCGTCATCTCACGGGGTGCAGCGAAACAGCCGATGCGGCCGACCCTCTTGCGGGAGCAGGAGGAGGTGACGCGTGCCGACAGACCATGGGGGAGCTTTCATCATGACCACGCAGCGTGCCCGCCGTACCACCCGTTCCGCCGCCCTGGCCGCCGTTACCGCCGCGCTGGCGCTGGGCCTGACCGCCTGCGGCGGCGCCGATGAGGGCTCGGAGGCGGCAGGCGGCGATCACACCACTGGTACTTCGCTGAGCCGGTCCGCGTCTGACGGGGACGGCAGCGGTGGCGCCCCTAAGGATGGGGCTCGCTCGGCGACCGTCTCGAGCGGGACGCGCGAGGTCGCGAGCAAGGGCACAACGGCCGGCGCTCAGCAGTGCCGCGGAGACGAGATGCTGGTCACCGCGGTGCACCGGTTCGCCGGTCAGCAGGGTGACCACCTGCTGGTCACCGCGTCGAACGAGGGCACCAAGCCCTGCTGGGTCACCTCGTACCCGGCCGTGAAGCTCGGCGGGAACGTCGACGGGGCCACACTGCCGCACTCGAAGAAGGACAACCCGGGCGGCGACACGCACATCACGCTCCCGCCCGGAGGCAAGGCATACAGCGCGGTGGACCTCTTCGGCTACGGCTCGAAGAACCACACGGCGCAGTCGTTCGCCATCGCGCTGCGCGGCGCGAACGGCCACACCGGCCCCTTCTACTCCGTCGACACCAAGGGCCAGTTCATCTGGAACGAGGCCGACGTCCTGAACTGGAACACCAAGAAGCCTTACGACTTCTGACGCACCGTCACCCCAGGACACTTCGCCGCGCTGGGCTCAATGCCAAGCGCCGCAGACGTGGCCGTCGTCGGTGATGTTCTTCTTGCAGGCCCGGTACGCGTGGCTGGTGCCGACCATCAGGGAGTACGCCGGCCGAGAGGGCGACGCGTGGACGGGGTACGAACCCCCTTGCGGATCTGAATCCATCCCTCCCACACATCGTCCCCCTTGTCGGAGAGGACCCAGGCGGCACTGCACCGGGAGGAAACCCGCAGGTGAAGCCCAGGTCCTCCCTTAGTGCTGTGACCGCGAAGGCTCACCGGGTCCGGGCGGTCAGGGTGAGCACCGAGTTGGGATGGCCTGGTGGGTGGTGTAGCAGACTGTCGTGCCCCGGCACTGCGACGATTGCTGAGTGAGCAAGCAAGAGTGGGACACATTGACCAAGTCTGAAGAAGCCTTCATGGTCAATTCTTATGAGATCGACATCCTGGCTGGTGTCTGGGGCGATCTCGACGAAGCCGACCAGTCCCGACCGGCCAAAGAGCTGGCGGGAATCTTGCTCGCTCTCATCGATCGTGGGTGGATCGAGGTCCGCCGACTCGCGCCGTGGACCTCCCCCTCCGGGGAGAACGGCTTCCAGTCCGGCGAGCTGGTGCCTCGTGATCAGCTTCCGGCGATTCTCGAAGACGCGGCCAACTGGGAGTATCCCGAAGACGGGAACTGGATTGGCGCGTTGACCCTGGTCGAGACCGAAGCGGGAAAGAAGATCACTCGTCTTTCTCCCGAGGAGATGGCCGAGTAGGCCGTCATGACGGGAAGCCTCAAGCCGCCGCCGACGGTCGGCCGCCACCAGCTGGGCGATAACCGGCACGCGGTTCCCGCCGGCCGAGGTCAACAGCATCATCGCGCGCCGGTAGCGCACCGAGCTGGTGCTGCCCCGCCGCACGATCTGCTGCAGCCGCTGCCCCTCCTGGTCGGTCAGTCTGCGCACACGGACAGGCTCGGCCACCGCGCCTCCAGCAGCCGAATCGGACATCACCGCCCATCCAACCGCCGCGACCGCCAACCGGCGAACCTATGCGGTCAGAGCACTAGCAGCGGTGACGGCTTCCGACGAAACGGTCCCACTGCCGAGAAGGCTCAGCACAGCTACAGCGGCCACGGTCCAGGTCCGGATGGACTGCATGGAGACCTCATTTCACATGGATGGTCTGCGAGATTCCTCAGGTGGCGATTGATGGATGGATCGCCACAGAAGGTCGACTGACATAGTGGGGGTGGCGTCCTCACATACCCGATGACCGCCGCACGGCGGCCAACTTCGGTGCCGCCGTCCCTAATGCACGCAGGTCGCTGGACGCCCTGCATCTCCGAGCGCCGCATTTGACTAAAGAGTCTTTAGAAACCGATGCCGTTTCAAAGAGTTGCGCGGCTTTGTCACTCGACCAGCGGGAGCTCCTCTCGCGAAGCACCGTCGAAGACTCGCACGCGCCCCCCTCACTCCCCCAGGCCGAACAGCGTGCGCTCCCACTCGCGTTCCTCGGCTGTGCGAAGGATCACCACGTGTGACCGCTGGGTCTGGCGTGCTCCGGGGACCGGCAATCCGGGAAGGAGTTCGACGCCTCCTGGGACCGGGGCGAGTCGTTCAAGTTCGCCCTGGGCGGCGGCAAGGTCATCAAGGGCTGGGACCCGGGGGGGGAGGGGGATGAAGGTCGGCGGTCGGCGCGAGATCATCGTTCCCCCACGTCTCGGCTACGGCAATCAGCCGCCCCTGCTGGACGCCCCTCGAATTAGGCGGCCTGACACGCTTCCGATCTTCCTATCGGCTTTATCCACCCAAGGGAGCGAAACAACGGAAGATCCATTTCGCTGACGAAACCCTATGGGCACTCTTGTCGCGGGCGCCTTCACATGGTGTCCGCTGCTCCCGGAACGTTCCGGTGAATGCAGCCTGCCAGCAGGGAGAGATCATGTCGGCTCGATCGGCGATCCGCCGCACGGCGCGTTGTCTGTGCGCGGTCACATTGGGAGCTGCGGCGACGCTGGCCGCGGCCCCGCAGGCATCTGCGGCATCGGACGCGGTGCCTCCAGGCCGGTACCGCATCGTCACGTACTCGGACCTGTGCTGGGACGCAGGCGGCGCGCAACTCACGCAGGAGACCTGCGAGGAGGCGAACGCGGACCAGGTCTTCGAGCTCATGCCGTCCTACGACCGCGTCGAGCAGAGGGTCCGGACCTCTAAGGGCGAGTGCCTGGAAGCGGACGGGTTCTACGTGCACGATGCCATCCGCGGGCAGAGGTGCGACTGGGACTCCTACGACCAGTTGTTCAGGTTCGTGTCGTTGGGCAACGGCAAGTACCAGATCAAGCCCGATGCGCACGCGGGCAAGTGCGCGGACGTGGAATACCCCACCGCGCAGACCGACGTCATGTCGTCTCCCTGCCGGAACTCCGATCTCGCGGAGAACCAGCAGTTCAAGCTCGTGCAGATGAACTGAGGTCGCCGACACGTCCCGGCTGCCCACCCCCGCGGGTCCGGGCCGTGCGATCCCACGGCCTGGGCACCGGGACCGACGGCGCCCTCGGTCCCGCCCGCGTGGCGGCCCCCGCCTGAAAGCTTTCTGCAATCGATCCGCGACTTAAGGTGACCACGGTTGGTGTGTGCCGACCGCGACGCAGCATGCCGTGGTGTGCTCGATGAGAGGGATGCGGATGACAAGTGCCCTTGAGATGCGGCCGATGAGCGCTCGGGAGTTCCTCGCCACACCGGTAGGCGTGGCATTGCGGCAGGGGCCACGGTCGGGACGTTTCCTCGACCACATCGGCACGATCATCGATCTGGTCGACCTGGTCGACTCCATCGCGGGCGGCGGGCCCGGCATGGACATCGAGGACATCCTCGAAAACCACCAGGAGCTCCTCGATCAGATCCTGAAGCAGCAGGAGGAGATCTCCAGCGGCATCGGCGGGATCAACGACGACCTGCAGGGCATCGGTTCCGACATCGATCAGATCAAGGACCTGATCGGCCAGATCGGCGAGGGCCAGGACGAGGCCAGGGAGATGCTCGACCGGATCCTCGCCGAGCAGCGCAGGATGGCACGGGAGATCAACCGCAATCTGCAGCTCATCTCCAACCAGGTCCAGGGCATGTGGACGGAGATGAACAGCTGGTTCGCGCTGACGATCACCGCGATCGCCGGCATGGCCGACACCCTGGCGGAGATCCAGCAGCAGCTCGCTCGCATCGAGGAACTTCTCGAAGAGGTGCTGGCGGAGGTCGCCGAACTTCACGACCGGGTCGACTGGAACGCGGTCATCTCCATGTTCGCCGAGCACGAGCACCGGGTCGGCTACTGCATCGAGATGATGATGGCGATCACCGTCCTGCCCACCGACCCCGCGCGGGAGGGCGCCGGCGGCCCCGCTCTGAAGGTGGACGCCGACGGACTGGAGTCCTGGGCGCGGGCGGTCACCGACGAGGTCGGCGGACTGCCGTACTCGCTGTACTGCCTGCACCGTGTGCTCGTCGGCGACACCCTGTTGGGCAAGTCGCTGATGCACGTCTTCTGCCACCTGATGGCACACAAGGAGGAGGTCGACTACCGGGGCGCGGCACGGTACTTCTTCAAGCTCGCCTCCGTCGAAGCCCAGGGCTTCGCCGCCCTGGCCAAGGCCCGCCAGGCCATCAACCTGCCCGACGTCGATTACGCCGGCCTGCTTCGCGAGCGGCTGCTCGCCCAGACCGCGAGCGTCAACGCGGCCCTGGAGTCGGCCTACGGCGTCGCCGAGTGGAACGACGTCGTGCCCAGGGAGGGCTGGCTCTCGTACGGGCTGAAGGGATACGTCCCCGCCTTGCCGACGGAACCCGTCTACTTCGTCGTGGAGAACAACCGTCAGCTGATCGGAGCGATGGGGTTCCCGCACGAGACGTCCGCCGTACCGGGCGAGCCGCGCACGGCCGTGGAGTTCTACGTCGGCGAGGCCGTACCGGGCAGCAGGGACATCGACGACTCCTCGGTACGCACCGTGCCATGGATGAGGGGGACCACACCCGTGTCGCCGATCATGCTGGCGACGGCGACCAAGGAGGAGAACCCCGCCACAGGGGCGCGTCACAAGTACCTGCGCTACTACCCGCAGCACTACGTGTTCGATCCCCGGTACGTCATGGTCGGCCTCAGACTGTCCGCCAGGGACGGCGTGGCCGTCCTCGAGCCACTGGTCGCCCTGTACGACGAGGAAACCGGCACCACCTCCTGGGACGGCATCTCCGGAGGACTGTGGGTGGCCGGGCTGGACGAGTCCTGCAAGCCCACCACCGTGGACCTCGGTGATGCGGACCGGCCCCTCGACCAGCTCCCCTCGTGGCAGAAGGAGCCTCACGGCTTGGCGCCCTCGCGCGAACACCCGCTCACCGGCCTCCGCGCGGTGGGAGGCTTCCGCATCAGTTTCAAGCGTGACGGCGACGAGATGTGGTTCCGCCCCGGCCTCCTGGACGACACCTGGGAAGAACGCACCATGCTCCCCGCAGCCCCACAGTCCGACCACCTCGTCTACGAACCCGTGGAACTGCCCTGACGCCGAGGCGGACTCGAACAACCCTGGGCGAGTTCGCCCCGAGGCGTCGCGGACGAGCCGCATCCGGTCGGCCCTCCACCCCCGAAGGTGTATCCGTGAGGAACGACGTCATGAGCCCGCCCCACGCCGTCGTCTCCGGTGCCGGCATCGCCGGTCTCTCCGCCGCCTACTGGCTGCGGCGGACCGGCTGGGAGGTCACGGTGGTCGAGCGCGCGCCGGGCTTCCGGGACGGCGGGCAGAACGTGGACGTCCGGGGTGTCGCGCGCGAGGTTCTGCACCGGATGGGGCTCTTCGACGCGGTGAAGGCGCTGAACACGACCGAGACCGGCGCTGTCTTCGTGGACGAGCGGGGTGAGGTGACCGCCGAACTGCCCGCCGGGCCGGACGGAGCCACGGCCGAACTGGAGATCCTGCGCGGCGACTTCGCCCGCGCCATCCTCGACCATCTGCCCGCCGGCGTCGAGATCGTCTACGGCGACACGATCACCGGCACCGCCGAGGACGACGACGCGATCACCGTGACCACGGCGTCCGGCCGGGTGCTCCGCGCGGACCTGCTCGTCGTCGCCGAGGGCGTGCGCTCGGCCACGCGGGACCGGCTGTTCGACGGGCTGGTGGACCGCCGTGCGCTCGGGGTGAACATGGTGTTCGGCACGATCCCGCGCACGGCCGGTGACGACGACCGCTGGCGCTGGTACAGCACGGTCGGCGGCCGGCAGGTCCATCTGCGGCCCGACAACCACGGCACCACCCGCGCCATCCTCTCCTACCCCCGCGACGAGGACCTCGCCTCGCTCGACCGCGACCAGGCGCTGGCACTGGTCCGTGCCCGGTACGCGGACGCCGGCTGGGAGGCGGGGCGCGTCCTGGACGGGTTCGACGCCTCCGATGACGTCTACGTCGACCATCTCACCCAGATCCGTATGCCCACCTGGCACCGCGGACGGGTCTGCCTCGTGGGCGACGCCGCCTGGTGCGTCACCCCGATGGGAGGAGGCGGCGCCTCGCTCGCCCTGACCAGCGGTTACGTCCTTGCCGCCTGCCTGTCCTCCGCGGACACCGAGGCCGCCCTCGCGGCGTACGAGCGGTGGATGCGGCCCCTCGTCGACTCCGTGCAGAAGCTCCCGCCCGGCGTCGTGCGGGCCGCCTACCCCCGGACCCGGCTCGGGCTGGCCCTGCGCACCCTGGTCGTCAGGTCCCTGACCTCGCCGCTCCTCGCGCCCCTCACCGCGAGGCTCACCCGCGTCGCCGGGACGGACCGGCCGCTGCCTCCCCTCGCCTGAGTCAGCGGGACGCCGGTGCCCACCCGGGCGGGCCCAGCAGGTACCCGGCGCGGTCCCGCCAAGTGCGCGCCGCGCGGACGTCGCGCCAGGTCGCCGCGTACTCGTGGAAGGCGACGCGGAGCGGGTTGTGGGTGTCGATGTTCTTCGTCAGGCCGTACACCACGCGCTCGCCCTCGGCCTCGAAGGTGCCGAGGAGGCGGTCCCAGACGATGAGGATGCCGCCGTAATTGCGGTCCAGGTAGACGTTGTTGGAGCCGTGGTGCGCGCGGTGGTGGGACGGGGTGTTGAGGACCCACTCCACCGGCCGCCACAGCTTGTCCACCCGCTCGGTGTGCAGGAAGAACTGGTAGACCAGGCTGACCGACTGCTGGAGGAGGATCATCCAGGGCGGTACGCCGAGCAGTGCGAGCGGCAGCCAGAACGGCAGCGTCGTCATCGGCGTCCAGCTCTGCCGCAGCGCGGTCGACAGGTTGAAGCGCAGGCTGGAGTGGTGGACCACATGGCTCGCCCACAGCACCCGCACCCGGTGATGGGCGCGGTGGAAGACGTAGTACGCCAGGTCGTCGGCACAGAAGAGCAGCAGCCAGGTCCACGGCGAGGACGGCGAGAGGTGCCAGGGCGCGAGGGTGAAGGCGGCGGCGTACACCACGACCGTGACCACCTTCCACGGCAGCCCGATGACCTGGCTTCCGGCGCCCATGGACATGCTGGTGACGGTGTCGCGCAGCTCGTAGCCGCGTTCGTCGTCGTCGGGGAGGAAGCGGTACGACAGCGCCTCCACGACGACGAGGAGCACGAACGCGGGGATCGCGTAGACCACGGCCGGGATCATGTCAGTTCACCGCTTCCGGGGCTTCGGTGGGGACACTGCGGGAGAGCAGTTCACGGGCGAGCCGTTCGGCGGCCTGGGCCTCGCGCGCGGCGATCAGCGTGCCGAGCCGCAAGCGGGCCTCGACGTCCAGGAGTTCGTCGGCGCGCAGGGCGTCGGGCGCCTCGGCGACCGGGAGGGCGCCGGTGACCAGGCTGTTGAAGGCCAGCAGGTAGGCGATGTTCCCGGAGCCCTCCACGATCAGCCGCCACCAGGCGACGTCCGCCTCGCCCAACTCGGCCAGATCGGGGCCCTGTACGGCGTACCGGCCGGCGCTCTCCATGATTCTCGAGGCTGCCTGGTCGGAGCAGCGCAGCGCGCACAGCCGGGCCGCGTCGGCGCCGACACAGACACGCATCTCCAGTGCGTCGCGGGTGAGTTCGGCGATCGTGGGGCCACTGTCGGCCGCCGCGATGCCCAGGGCGAGGTCGAGTCCGGCGGTGCGCCGCCAGTCCAGGACGAGGGTGCGGCCGCCGTGGCTGACCTCGACCAGCCGGGCCTGCTGGAGCCGCTTGACGGCCTCGCGGACCGCGTGCCGGTTCACCCCGAACTCGGCCGCGAGGTCGCGTTCGGCGGTGAGCGGGGAGCCGGGCGGGGGCGTGCCGCCGAGAATCCGGTCGCGCAGTACGGCGTAGAGCTGGTCGGAGACCGCCTCACGCCGCACGGGTAAGGGAGTCATGGCGAACAGAGTGGGTGACGGCCGGGTACTGGTCAACTGGTTGGACCAGATCGGCCGTCACCGCTCACTGTCCCGGCTTCACCACTCCGCGAAGGAGCCGTCCGCGTGCCGCCACACCGGGTTGCGCCAACGGTGGCCGTTCTCCGCCGCCCTGGCGACGGCGTCCTCGTCGATCTCGATGCCGAGGCCGGGTGCGGTCAGGCGGGCCATGTGGCCGTCGGTGGTGTCGAAGTCGAAGACGGACGTGTCGACCAGGTAGTCGCCGAGGTCGGAGCCGACGTTGTAGTGGATGCCGAGGCTGGTCTCCTGGATGAACGCGTTCGGGCTGGCGAAGTCCACCTGGAGGCAGGCCGCGAGGGCGATGGGGCCCAGCGGGCAGTGCGGCGCGAGCCCGACGCCGTGCACCTCGGCCTGGGCCGCGATCCGGCGCACCTCGGAGATGCCGCCCGCGTGCGACAGGTCGGGCTGGGCGAGGGCGATGCCGGAGCGCAGTACCGGGTCGAAGTCCCAGCGGGAGTAGAGGCGTTCGCCGGTGGCCACGGGGATGCTGGTGGATGCCGTGAAGTCGCCGTATTGGGAAGTGAGTTCGGGCAGCAGCGGTTCCTCGATGAACATCGGCCGCAGCGGTTCCAGGGCGCGGGCGAGCTGCTTGGCGAGCGCGGGTGAGGTGCGGCCGTGGAAGTCGACGGCGACGTCACCGTCCTCGCCCATCACCTCGCGCACGGAGGCGACGCGGGCGAGTACGGCGTCGATCTCGCGGGAGGTCTCCAGGTGCCTGAGCCGGCCGCCGACGTTCATCTTCACGGCGCGATAGCCCTGTTCGAGGCGCTGGGCCGCGTGCTCGGCGGCCTCGCTCGGGTCGTCGCCGCCGATCCAGGAGTACATCCGCATCCGGTCCCGGACGGCACCGCCGAGCAGATCATGGACCGGGACGCCGTGGTACTTGCCCTTGATGTCCCACAGCGCCTGGTCGATGCCGGACACGGCGGACGACAGCACGGGGCCGCCGCGGTAGAAGCCACCCTTGGTCATGACCTGCCAGTGGTCCTCGATGCGCAGCGGGTCCTGGCCGGTGAGGTAGTCGGAGAGTTCGTCGACGGCGGCCGCCACGGTGTGCGCGCGGCCCTCGACCACGGGCTCGCCCCAGCCGGTTGTCCCCTCGTCCGTCTCGATCTTGAGGAAGAGCCAGCGGGGGGCGACGAGGTAGGTCGTGAGTGCGGTGATCTTCATGTGGTGCGGCTCCTGTCTGCGACTGAGGTGAACTGCTGGTTCAGGGCCTCAAGAGAGCGGCCAGTGCACGGAGTTGGCCGGGGTCCTCCAATGCCGATCCCACGGCGACCACCTTGGCGCCCGCCGCCAGATACGCGGCCGCGTCGGACGCGTCGATGCCGCCGGTGGCGACGAACGGCACCTCGGGGAAGGGCCCGCGCATGGCACGGAACCAGTCCGGGCCGAGGACACTCGCCGGGAACGCCTTCAGCCAGTCCAGGCCCAGCGCCCGCGCGGCCTGGACATCGGTGGCCGTCGCCACGCCGGGCAGATGCGGCAGCCCGGCGGCGACGCTGGCCCGCGCCACCTCGGCGTCGAGCCCGGGCGCCACGGTGAACGCGGCACCGGCCGACACCGCCCGGTCCAGCCGCTGCGCCGTGGTGACGGTGCCCGCGCCGACCGGCTTGCCGCGCTCGGCGGCGGCGGCCACCACGGCAGCGAGGACATCCGCGGCCTCCCGGCTCTGCACCGGCACCTCGACGCACTCGATGCCCAGATCCCATGCTCGGACGGCCAGTTCGACGGACCTGTCGAGCGGCATCCCGCGCAGGATCGCCATCACGGGCGCGTCGGCGAAGATCCGGTCGAAGGACAATGGATTCACGGTCGCCATCCCAGCTCCCTGGAGATCGTCTCTGCGGTGGTCACCAGCCCGGGCAGCACTTCCCGCTCCAGGGCGGCGAGGTCCGCCTTCGCCTTGAGTGCGGTCACGGAGAGCGCGGCCATCACCTCGCCACCGCTGTCCCGTACGGGTACGGCGACGCAGTTCACGTAGTCCTCGTACTCGCCGTCGTCCACGGCGAAGCCGCGTGCGCGGGTCTCGTCCAGCGCCTTGTGGTAGGCGGCCGGGTCGGTGATCGTGGTGCCGGTGTGGGGGGCGAAGTCGCAGGTGGCGAGCAGGGCTTCGGCCGTGGGACGCGGCAGGTGGGCGAGGATCGCCTTGGCCACACCGGCGGTGTGCAGGGTCACGGGCCGGCCGATCTGGGAGTACAGGCGCACGCCGTCCACCGGGTCGACCTTGTCGACGTAGACGATCCGGTCGCCCTCCAGCGCGGCGAGGTGCACGGTGTGTCCGCAGTGCTCCCCGAGGGTGCGCAGGTGTCCGGCCGCGATCTCCTTGAGCCCGAACTGCTCCAGGGCGAGCTGGGCGAGTCCGGCGAGCCGGTGCCCGACCGCGTACCGCCCGTCGGGCAGCCGTCGTGCGAGTCCGCCGTCGGTCAGCGACTCCAGGATGCGCAGCGCGGTCGACCGGTGTACGCCGAAGTGGTCGCCCACCTCGGTCTGGGTGCGGGGTCCACGGGCGATGAACTCCAGGATGTCGATGGCCCGTCTCACCGTCTGTGACATGACGTCAGTTTCCTTCCAAGGTATCGGCGGGCACATAGTCCTCGATGCTGCGCAGGGTGCGCCCGGCCAGGCGGTGGCCGAGGGCGAGCCGCTCGCGGGGCGCCGACCCGCGCAGGAGTCCGCTGAGGTGTCCGGCGGCGAAGGCGTCTCCCGCGCCGACGGCCTCGATGACGTCGACGGCAGGGGCGGGTACGAACTCCCGCTCACCGCAGGTGAATTCGGTGGCGCCGACCGCACCGTCCTTCACGACCAGCGTGCCGCGAGGTGCGAGGTGGGCGTGGATGTCCTCCGCGGTGGCGGTGCCCCACAGCCGCTCCCCCTCGTCACGGCCGACGAACACGATGTCGGCTCGGCGGCCCAGCTCACGCAGCGCCGTAGCCGCTTGACCCACTGAACCCCAGAGTGCGGGACGGTGGTTCACATCGAACGACACCAACACCCCGGCCCGCGAAGCCCGTTCCATGAGCAGGTCCACCAGCTCAGCGCAGCCGTCCGACAACGCGGGCGTGATCCCTGTCAGATGCAGCAGTCGAGCCCCGGCCAGATCGACGCGTTCGGCATCGGCAGGCCCCATCCGTGAGGCCGCCGAGCCACGCCGGTAGTAGTGCACACGGGTGCCCTCCGGGCCAGGGTCCTTGAAATAGACGCCAGTTGGCGCATCCGGGTCGACCCGCACCCCGCCGACATCCACCCCGCGCCCCGCGACAGCCGCGACGATCCGCCGCCCGAGCGGGTCATCTCCGACCCGGCTGACCCATGCGGCCCGATGCCCGAGGTCGGCCAGATACTGCGCGACCGTCGACTCTGCCCCCGCGACGGCGAGGCGCAACTCCCGGCTGCGTTCCAGCCCTTCGCCGTCGGCCGGGGTGACCTGCGCCATCGTCTCGCCGAGGCAGACCGTCGTACCGGTCATCGCCATCCCCTCCATTGACATGCGGCTGTGGCCGTGAAGAACATTAGCAGCCCTTGCGCAACAGGCGTGCATATGTTGCAACATGCAGGGTGCACGAGTTCCCGACCGATGGTGAAAGGGAGTGCGATGAGCCCGACGACGAGCGCATCCGCCCGCCAGGAATCCGCCCCGCGCCCGCCGCTGACCGCCCGAGCGCGTCAGCGCAGAACGGCCGCCGCGAGCGTCGTCGGGTCGATCCTGGAGTGGTACGACTTCTTCCTCTTCGGCGCCTGTGCCGCGATCGTCTTCAACAAGATCTTCTTCCCGTCGATCTCGCCCTTCGCGGCCACCCTGGCGTCCTTCGCCACCTTCGGACTCGGCTTCGCGGTACGACCCGTCGGCGGCCTGCTCCTCGCCCACCTCGGTGACCGGATAGGCCGCCGCCCGGTGCTGATCCTCACCGTGGTCCTGATGGGCGCGGGCACACTCGCCATCGGTCTGTTGCCGACGTACCACCAGATCGGCATCTGGGCCCCGGTCCTGCTCGTGCTGTGCCGGATGATGCAGGGCTTCGGCGTCGGTGCCGAACTCGGCGGCGCGTACGTGATGTCGACGGAGGCGGCCGAGGCGCACAAGCGCGGCTTCTACGGATCGCTGCCCGGCGCGGGCGAGTTCATCGGTGTCGTCATCGCCTCCGGCGCGGTCGCCGCGGTCTCCACGCTGCCCGAGGACGACTTCCTCAGCTGGGGCTGGCGTATCCCGTTCCTGGCCAGTGCCCTGGTCGTGGTGATCGCGCTGCTGATCCGCAACGCGGCGCCGGAGACCGAGCAGTTCGAGGCCGCCCGCGACAGCGGGAGGCGCGAGAAGCTGCCCGTGCTCGCCGCGATCAAGGCCCGCCCCAAGGCGATCGCGCTGCTCATCGGCTCCGGCTGCGCCACGGCCATCGCCTCGTACGCGATCCAGGGTTATCTGCCGAGCTACCTCACCAACCAGCTCGGTCTGTCCTCCGGCACGGCTGTTCTCGGCATCACCATCGCCTCGGCCGTCTCGATCCTCACGATCCCGCTGGCGGGCGCGCTGTCCGACCGGGTCGGGCGCAAGCCGGTGATGATCGGCGGCGCGGTGGCCATCACGCTGTTCGCGTACCCGTTCTTCCTGATGGTGGAGACGCGTGAGCCCTGGCTGATCTACACCGCGATCACCATCGCGTTCGCCCTCTTCCTCAACTCGATCTTCGCCGTCGCGGGCACCTTCTACGCCGAGTCGCTGCCCACCGAGGTCCGCTACAGCGGGCTGGTCTTCGTGCGCGAGATCAACGGCGTGATCTTCGCCGGGACCTCCCCCTTCATCGCCACGCTCCTGGTCGGCGCGGGCGGCGACCGGCCCTGGTACCTGGCCGCGTACATGGCGGCGGCCGGCCTCGCCAGCGCCCTGTGCACCTGGCGCCTGCCGGAGACCGCGCCGGCCCGCGAGCATGGGCCAGGCCAAGTGCACGATGCTTGAGCCATGCGTGCCGCCCGTCTGATCCGCATGGCCCTTCTCGTCCAGTCCAGCCCCGGCCTGACCGCCGACGCCCATAGGGCCTGGCCGGCGGATCCAGGTGCGGACGCGGGGTCTGGCACGCCCATCTGCGGCGTTGTCGTCACTCGCCGACGCTCCGCGTCGACTCCCTCCTCCGCCTTGCACCTGGACGCACCAGACCCCGCTCACCGGGATCGATCGACACCGCTGCTTCCCCGCACCCCGATCCGCCGGCCAGGCCCTACCCGTGAACTGGACGTCTCCCGGCGTACGGTGATCCGCGACGCCCAGGCGCTCCAGGAGGCGGGCGTGCCCATCCGCGCCGAGCGCGGCCGGGCGGGCGGCTACCACCTGGCGCCGGGCCACCGGACCCGGCTCACCACGCTCCACCCCACCGAGGCCGAGACGCTCTACCTCTCCGGCCTGCCGTCCGCCCTGCGCGACCTGGGGCTGTCCGATGCGGCGGACACCGCCCGGCTGAAGCTCTCCGCCACCCTGCTCCCGTCACTCCGCGCGGCGGCCGAGTCGTCGGTGCGCCGCTTCCACCTGGACGCCCCGGCCTGGTTCCGCGAGCCGTCGACACCCGAGCTGCTGCCCGAGCTGGCCCGTGCCGTGTGGTCCGACCGCACCGTCCGGATCACCTACGCGCGGCCGGGCCGGGACGACGCGGTGACCCGCCTGCTGGAGCCGTACGGGCTCGTCCTGAAGGCGGGGGTCTGGTACGTCGTGGGCCGGGTCCCGGCCGGGCGGGGCGGCGCCTGGCGTACGTACCGCGTCGACCGGGTCACGGCCCTCGCCCCCACCGAGGACGAACCCTTCGTCCGCGACCCGTCCTTCGACCTGACCGGGCACTGGCGGGCGAACGCCGCCGAGTTCGCCCGGACGCTGCTGCGGACGACGGCCACCCTGCGCCTGACCGGGCGCGGTCTCGGCCGCCTGCCCGCCGTCGCGGACCCGGCCGGGGTCACCGAGGCGCTGGCGTCGGCGGGCGCGCCGGACACCGAGGGCCGGGTCACGCTCGAGCTGCCGGTGGAGTCGGAAGAGGTCGCGTTCGCCCAGCTCAGCGAGTTGGGCGCGGATGTGGAGGTGCTGGCCCCGGAGGGCCTGCGCGCCCGCTTCCGCGAGCAGGCGCGGGCCCTCGCCGAGCTGTACGGCGTGGCCGGTCAGCGGTAGTCGTCCGGAGTGCCCTCCTTGCCGCCGTACTTGACCTCCTCGAAGTACGCCCAGGCGTCCGGCCGGCTGCCGTCCACGTCCGTCAGGCCGTAGGTCCGGGCGAGTTCGGCGCTGGAGGTGGACTTGCCGTTCCAGCGGGCGGCGCGGCCGGGGTCGGCGGCGAGGGCGGCGACTCCTCGGGCGAGGTAGTAGGGCGACTCGGCGGTGGCGAAGTCGGGTTCCTGGGCGGCTGCGTCGCGCCAGTTCTCCTCGCTCACGCCGAAGTGGCCGAGCATCTGTTCCGAGCGGAGGAAGCCGGGCGTGACGGCGACGGCCGTGCCGCCGTACTCCGCCAGTTCCTCGCCCAGGCCGAAGGCGATGCGGATCGGGGCGTTCTTGGCGAGGTCGTAGTAGAGGTTCTCCCGGTACCGGCGGTTGAAGACCGCCGTGCCGTCGGTGACCTCCACGTGCAGCGGGGCGTCGGAGCGGATCAGGAGCGGGAGGGCGAGCGCGGCCGTGATCACGTGCGAGCGCACCCCGAGTTCGAGAATGCGCAGGCCGTCTTCGAGCGGTGTCTCCCAGCTCTTCTTGCCGAAGACGGAGTTGACGAGCAGGTGTTCGCCGCCCCAGAGGTCGTTGACGAGGATGTCGAACCGTCCCTGTTCGCGGTCGATCCGCCCGACGAGTGCGCGCACCTGGTCGGGGTCCAGGTGGTCGGTGGGTACGGCGATTCCGGTGCCCCCGGCCGCCGTGACCAGCTCCGCCGTCTCCTCGATGGTCTCCGTGTCCCGCCCGACTTCACTGGCCCGCTCACGGGTGGTGCGTCCGGTGACGTAGACGGTGGCTCCGGCCCGGCCGAGTTCGACGGCCATCGCCCGCCCGGCGCCACGGGTGGCCCCGGCGACGAGTGCGATCCGGCCGGCGAGCTGTGTGTCGAGGTCTTTGGTCATGCTTCTACGGTGCACGCCAAAGGTGACAGATCACGTCACCTTTCTTTTTGCGTGGCGCCTATTACGGGGCTTCCACCTCGTCGCTGACCACCGAGAAGGCCGCTTCCCGTTGTCCGTCGTGTTCCGTCAGGCGGGCCATCAGGTCGGCGCGGATGTCGTGGTACGTGTCCGAGCCGAGGGGCAGGCGGAGCGGAGCCGCGCCGGTGTCGACCAGGTCGATCATGGCCTGGGCGATCTTCTCGGGGGCGTTGGGGAGGACGAAGGTGCCGTCCGTGAGGGCTCGGCGGATCTCGCCGGCCGGGGTGGGGGCGTACTCCGGCATGGGTGGGGCGGTGTCCAGAGCGGTGCCGAAGCCGGTCGGGGTGGCGCCGGGTTCGACGATGGTGAGGGTGATGCCGAAGGGGGCGATCTCCTGGGCGACCGTCTCGCAGAAGCCTTCGATGCCCCATTTGGAGGCGTGGTAGTAGGCGAAGCCGGGGTAGGTCGTCTGGCCGCCCGCGGTGGAGACCTGGAGGATGCGGCCGTGGCCCTGGGCGCGCAGGTGGGGCAGTGCGGCGCGGATGACGTGGATGGAGCCGAGCAGGTTGGTGTCGATCACCCGCCGGATCTGTTCGTCGGTGGCCTCCTCGACGGAGGCGAAGACGCCGTACCCCGCGTTGTTGACGATGACGTCGATCTCGCCCAGGTCCGCGAAGGCGTCGGCGACGACCCGGCCGACCTGCGCGGTGTCGGTGACGTCGAGCCGGGCGGTCCACAGCCGGTCGCCGTACTCGGCGCGCAGGTCGTCCAGGGCCTCGGGGCGGCGCAGGGTCGCCGCCACCCGGTCGCCGCGCGCGAGCAGCCGCTCGGTGAGGAGGCGGCCGAACCCGGACGAGGTGCCCGTGATGAACCAGGTTCCGGTCATGGTGTCCTACCTTTCGAGTTCCTTCCGGTGAAGTCGCCCTACGACGCCAGGACTTCGCGTTCAGACACTAGGACTTCGCGTCCGCTCGAAGGCAAGGGCGGCGGTCAGACCGACTGGATGGACCGCACTTCGTAGGCGACCGCGGGGCTCGGCACGGGGCCCCGGCAGGTCAGCCGGTAGGGGGCCGTGCGGTGGGCGTGCACCTCGATGTCGAAGGCGGTCGGGCGGGGGGCGTGGAGTTCGACGCGGATACGCCAGTCGTCACCTTCGCGGGCGGTCCCGGTGACCGTGTAGTCGTGGCGGCCGGCCGGGCCGAAGCGGGCGAGCAGGGCGGCGACGGCGACCTGCTGCGGCGGGGCGAGGTCGGTGTACCCCCGTAGATGGTCAGGGTGGATGCGCCCGGCCAGGTGCTCCTCGACCACCCCCACGGCCGACGCGGGGTCGAGACAGCCGTAATAGACCCCGTCGGGCACCACGACGACGTTGGCGGCGAACCGGTCCCCGCCCACGTGGGTGCACTCCCAGACGAGGTTGGGCCAGCGCTCGCTGAGGGCCCTCGCCACGGGCCGGCCGCGTACGGCGCAGCAGATGTCGTGCTGCCCGTGGACGCAGACCAGGACGACGGGCGGCTGGTCGAGCTGCCCCGGCGACTGGAGGGCCTCGGCGATCTCCACGAGGTCCTGGTCGCTGCTCCAGCTGCCCCAGCGCTGGCGGGAGGCGCCCGACCGCTCGTAGTGCAGTACGGCCCACCGGCCGGGCCCCTCGGGTCTGGGACGGGCGAGGCGCCTGATCAGGAAGATGCGGGCCCGGACCGCGTGGGCGGCCGCCCAGACGTGGGCCTTGACCACCGGGTCGAGGTCGATGCCGTCGTAGCCGTTGGCCGGCCAGGCGCCCCGGTACTCGATCAGTACCCAGACCGTGCCGCGCGGCGCCGTGCCCGCGATGGAGTCGCCGCGCATCCGGGCGGCGTCGGCGCAGAAGAACCGGTCTGTGGTGGTCACCGGGCCGCTACTGTCCGGCCGGCACCAGTACGCCCGCGCGGAGCAGCCGTCCGGCGAGTGGGAGCCCGAGGTCACCGGCGGTACGGACCTCGCTGTCGAGCAGGCGGGCCACCGCAGGCAGGTCGGTCCCGGGGAAGTCGAGCCAGCCGACCCGTGTCATCAGTCGGGCCCCCTCCAGTCGTGCTTCCAGCGCGTCGCGCAGTCGTACGGGCGACTCGGGGGCGAGGCCGTCGACGGCGGCGAGCTGGGCCAGCGGCCCGAGCGGCGCCGGGCGGCCCTGACCGCGCCGGGTCCGGTGGAACAGCGGGGCGGAGTCGGTGCCCTCGACGGCCTCGGCGAGGCGTTCGCGGACGCCGTCCAGCACCTGGTCCGTGGCGTCGGCGCCCAGAGGCAACGAGGCGCGGGTCCAGGGGTCGTCGCGCAGCGCGGCGAGGGCGGCCTCGGCGAGCTGTTCGGCCAGCGCGTAGCGGGTCCAGACATGGACGCCCAGGGTCAGGTGGATGGAGACCTCGCCCTTCGCCCGGGCGGCGTGCAGCCAGCCGCGCGGCAGGTAGAGGACGTCTCCGGGCTCCAGCACGGTGTCGATGTACGCGGGTCCTTCCGCGGCCTCGGCGACGGCGCCCCGGTGGTCGGTCCAGGGCTGGTCCCGGAGCGGGTCCCGGTGGACGGGCTCGTGCACGAGCCAGCGTTTGCTGCCCTGGATCTGGACGACGAAGACGTCGTGGACGTCGTAGTGGTCGTCGAAGCCCTGGCTCTGCGGCGGGGTGATGTAGGCGTTGGCCTGCACCGGGTGCCCCAGCTCGGCGCTCAGCCCGGCGCACAGGTCCCCGACGGGCCCCCAGGTGCGCTGGAGCGCCTGGAGGACGAGCGTGGCGCCGTCCGCGAACAGCCGCCACAGGGCGGTGTCGTCGAGCTGGTCGGAGATGGTGGCGCCGACCCCGCCGGGCGAGGTGTAGGACGACTCGGGGAGCACGGTGCCGTTCTTGGCGACGCGGAGGAAAGGTGTACGCAGGCCCCGGCGCGACAGGAGTTCGTCCACGGCGCCGGCGTCGAACACGTCGGAGAAGTCGCTCGCGCGGCGGGTGAGCAGCGCGGTGCGCGACCAGACGTCCCGCGCGAAGTCGTCGAAACCGAGGTCGGTCAGACGGCGCTCCAGCGTCCCGGCACCCGCGTGGGCGCCGGGATCACGGGAGTCGCCGGCCGGGCTGGTCAAGCCCCGCCGTCCGCGGCGCCGTCGGCCCCGCCGTCGTGGACGCCGGGGAGACCGGCCGCGCCGCCGTCGGCCGGGCCCTCGGCGCCGTGGTCGGCACCGTGGTCCGCGCCATGATCCGCGCCGTGGTCCGCGCTGCCGTCGGCGCCGCCGTCGTGAACGCCGGGCTCACCGGCCGCGCCACCGTCCGCGGGGCCTTCGGCTCCGCCGTCGGCGCCGCCGTCGTGGACGCCGGGAACGCCCGCCGCGCCGCCGTCCGCAGGACCCTCGGCGCTGCCGTCCGCACCGCCGTCGTGAACGCCGGGCTCGCCGGCCGCGCCGCCGTCCGCGGGGCCCTCGTGCTGGTGATCGGAAGTAGCCACAGTTCCTCCTCGCCGTCGCGCCGTGGTGGACCCCGCCGCCCGGTCGACGAGACCGGGCTGACTCTCCGGCGGTGCGCAGGCACACCGGCTGGGCCTCTCCGACTACCGTCACCCAGAACCCGGCCGTCTGCATCCGGTGGGCCACGGCCGCACCCGGACCCGGCGGCTCAGCCGGCCACCGCGTCGGCGTCGCGCGGCCTGCCACCCTCCGCGAGGGCGTCGACGGCCCGGCTCCGGCAGTCCCGGAAGCGCCGCAGGTACGACCGTGCCATCGGCCCCGGCGGCACGCCCCGCGCGAAGGCCCGCATGTTGCGTTCGCCCGCGTTGTAGCCGAGGGCGAGGAGTTCGTCGCGGGTGTAGCGGCGCACATGGCGCGAGGGAAGGACCCGGTCGAGGTCCCTCAGATGCAGGGCCGCGACGCGGACGGCGAACGCGGGATCGTCGCGCAGGTCCTGAAACCGCCCCGACAGACCGTACGCGCGCCGGACCGACTCGAAGGCGGCGCGGTGCATGTTGGCCACGCCGAAGGACGCGCCGGGCTTCCACCACTGCCAGAGCCGTTCGAGGAGCGGGTGGTGCGGTTTGTACGCCTCGTTGTGCAGCACGGTCATCAGCAGCACGGGCGACACCCCGGCCGCCTCGGCACCGCGGGCCACGGTTCCGGCGTAGTCGGCCGGGTCGTAGCCGCCGGGCAGCAGGGGCGGCGTCGGGGCACGGCGTAGCTCGTCCGGCCCCGGAGTCGGTCTTCTGTCCATGAGCATGGCCTCTCCCTGCCACCAGCCGGACGGCGGAACGCCCGCCGTCCTCTGGCCCCAGGTGCCCGTGCGCCCCGGCCTCAATCCTCCCGGTCCCCTACTTGGGTGCGGTGCGGCCGACGCCGGCGTACACCCAGTACTCCGTCGGATTGTCCGGCAGGGTCCCGGCCGGGTCCGGGCGCCACAGCGGTACGTGGACCAGACCGGGCTCCACGAGGTCGAAGCCGGAGAAGAGGCCGAGGATCTCGTCGTGGGAGCGGGCGGTCACGGGGGAGGTGGCGCGGGACCGGTACAGCTGTCCCACCGCGGCGGCCGTGTCGGGCCGGTCCTGGTTGGTCGCGTGGGACATCGCCAGCCAGCTGCCCTGGGGCAGGGCGTCCCGGAAGGCGCCCACGATGCCGCCCGGGTCCTCCTCGGGCGTGATGAAGTGCAGGATCGCGTTCATCAGTACGGCGACGGGTCGCTCGAAGTCGATCAGCTTGCGCAGCTGGGGGGAGTCGAGGATGTCGGCCGGCTTGCGGATGTCGCCGTCGATGATGCCGGCGTGCGGGTTGCCGGCGAGCAGGGACGCGCTGTGCGCCACGGCCACGGGGTCGTTGTCGACGTACACCACGCGGGCGTCCGGGTCGGCGGCCTGGGCCACCTCGTGGACGTTGCCCTGGGTGGGGATGCCCGAGCCGAGGTCGATGAACTGCCGCACCCCGGACTCGGTCAGGAAGCGCACCGCCCGGCCGAGGAAGTCCCGGTTGGCCCGGGCCAGGGTGCGCACCTGGGGGTCGATGGCGGTGAAGGCGGCCACCGCCTCCCGGTCTATGGCGAAGTTGTGCTGTCCGCCCAGCATGGCGTCGTACATCCGGGCGACGCTCGCCTTGTCGGGCTCTGTCCCGGAACCTGAAACCGCACTGTCCGACATGACAACTTCCTTTCCCTGCATGCGACTTGACGGTGCATCATATAGTTGCCCCGAACGACGAGTGGCGCGCGCCGCCCTTTTGGCCGCGTGGCCGCCGTCCTCAACCCCGCGCCGGGCGGCGCCCCGGCGGGGCCGGCGGGGGGGGGGGGGCGCGCCCTGGGGGTGGCGGCACCCGGGGGCGCGGGCGGGGTGGGGGGGGGGGTCGGGGGGACGGCCGCCAGACCCGGGGGGGGCGCCCCCCCACCACCCCCCCGCCAAGGTGCTG
>NZ_JBITTC010000004.1:0-191742 GCF_044541565.1 Streptomyces sp. NPDC085596
AAACGCCCGGTTACATATCGAACCCGGAAGCTAAGCCTCACAGCGCCGATGGTACTGCAGGGGGGACCCTGTGGGAGAGTAGGACGCCGCCGAACTCCTTTTACAGCTCCGGCTCTTGGGCATACAGCCCGAGAGCCGGAGCTTTTTTGCGTTGCGGTAAGGTCAGGGTGCATTGTCGGCACTTTTCGTACAGGAGGCTTCCGGGTGGAGGTCCAGGAGACCCGCGTCCAGACGGACCGGGTCCTCACCATCCCCAACATCCTCAGCATGGCTCGGCTTGCCGGTGTCCCTCTGTTCCTGTGGCTGATCCTCAGGCCGGAGTTCGGAGGCCCCAAGAGTGATGGTTGGGCTCTCCTGGTCCTGGCACTGAGCGGAGTCAGCGACTATCTGGACGGCAAGCTCGCCCGGCGCTGGAACCAGGTCAGCAGCCTCGGCCGGCTTCTCGACCCGGCCGCCGACCGACTCTATGTCCTTTCCACGCTTCTCGGCCTCACCTGGCGGGAGATCCTGCCGCTCTGGCTGACCGCCCTGCTGCTCTCCCGTGAACTGGTTCTCCTGGTGATGGTCGGCATCCTCCGCCGGCACGGCTATCCGCCGCCCCAGGTGAACTTCCTCGGCAAGGCGGCCACCTTCAACCTGATGTACGCCTTCCCGTTGCTGCTACTCAGCGACGGTAGCGGCTGGATCGCGTCACTCGGCGCCGTTTTCGGATGGGCGTTCGCCGGATGGGGTACAACCCTGTATTGGTGGGCAGGAGTGCTCTATATGGTCCAGGTCCGCCGTCTGGTGCGCGCGGACGCGTTGGCCGACGGAACTCCGCGATCGTCCACGACGTGACGCTTCGATGGCCCGCGACGTGAAAGTGCGGGACAATCTGGACGGGTGAAGTCGGCTAGACCGTCATCTCTTCGAGGAGGACGCTTCCGACATGAAGGCCGTCGTGATGGCCGGAGGCGAAGGCACACGCCTGCGCCCCATGACCTCTAGCATGCCCAAGCCGCTCCTGCCCGTGGTGAACCGCCCGATCATGGAGCACGTGCTCAGGTTGCTCAAAAAGCATGGGCTCAACGAGACCGTTGTCACCGTGCAGTTCCTGGCGTCGCTCGTCAAGAACTACTTCGGTGACGGCGAAGAGCTCGGCATGGAGCTCACCTATGCCAATGAGGAGAAGCCACTCGGTACCGCCGGAAGCGTCAAGAACGCCGAGGACGCGCTGAAGGACGATGCCTTCCTCGTCATTTCCGGTGATGCGCTGACCGACTTCGACCTCACCGAGCTGATCAACTTCCACAAGGAGAAGGGAGCCCTGGTCACGGTCTGCCTGACCAGGGTCCCCAATCCGCTGGAGTTCGGCATCACCATCGTCGACGAGGAGGGCAAGGTCGAGCGCTTCCTCGAGAAGCCGACCTGGGGCCAGGTCTTCTCCGACACGGTGAACACGGGCATCTACGTGATGGAGCCCGAGGTATTCGACTATGTCGATCCCGATGTCCCCGTCGACTGGTCCGGAGATGTCTTCCCCCAGCTGATGAAGGAAGGCAAGCCCGTCTACGGCTACATCGCCGAGGGCTACTGGGAGGACGTCGGCACCCTCGAGAGCTATGTGAAGGCGCAGGCCGACGTTCTCGAGGGCAAGGTCGACGTCGACATCGACGGATTCGAGATCTCGCCCGGCGTCTGGGTGGCCGAAGGCGCCGAGGTGCACCCCGACGCGGTGCTGCGCGGGCCGCTCTACATCGGTGACTACGCCAAGGTCGAAGCCGGCGCGGAAATACGCGAGCACTCCGTCATCGGCTCCAATGTGGTCGTCAAGAGCGGCGCCTTCCTGCACAAGGCCGTCGTCGCCGACAACGTGTACGTCGGGCAGCAGAGCAATCTCCGCGGGTGTGTGGTCGGCAAGAACACCGACATCATGCGGGCCGCGCGGATCGAGGACGGCGCGGTCATCGGTGACGAGTGCCTGATCGGCGAGGAGTCGATCATCCAGGGCAACGTCCGGGTGTACCCGTTCAAGACCATCGAGGCGGGCGCGTTCGTCAACACCTCCGTCATCTGGGAGTCCAGGGGGCAGGCGCATCTCTTCGGGGCGCGCGGGGTGACCGGCATCCTGAACGTGGAGATCACGCCGGAGCTGGCCGTACGGCTCGCGGGCGCGTACGCCACCACCCTGAAGAAGGGCACCACGGTCACCACGGCCCGTGACCACTCCCGAGGTGCCCGTGCGCTCAAGCGTGCGGTGATCTCGGCGCTCCAGGCCAGCGCGATCGACGTCCGCGACCTGGAGAACGTGCCGCTTCCCGTGGCCCGGCAGCAGACCGCGAGGGGCAGTTCCGGAGGCATCATGATCCGGACCTCGCCGGGTGTGCCGGACTCCGTGGACATCATGTTCTTCGACGCCAAGGGCGCGGACCTCTCCCAGGGCAGCCAGCGCAAGCTGGACCGGGTCTTCGCACGGCAGGAGTACCGGCGGGCGTTCCCCGGCGAGATCGGTGACCTGTACTTCCCCTCCAGCGTCTACGACTCCTACGCCGGTTCGCTGCTGCGCAACGTCGACACGACCGGGATCGCCGAGTCCGGGCTGAAGGTCGTCGTCGACGCCTCCAACGGCAGCGCCGGTCTGGTGCTGCCCAGCCTGCTGGGCAAGCTCGGCGTGGACTCGCTGACCATCAACCCCGGTCTGGACGAGTCCCGGCCCACCGAGACCGCGGAGATGCGGCGCAAGGGATTGGAGCGGCTCGGGGAGATCGTGGCGTCCTCCGGGGCCGCCTTCGGTGTGCGGTTCGACCCGGTCGGCGAGCGGCTGTCGCTCGTGGACGAGAAGGGCAGCATCATCGAGGACGACCGGGCGCTGCTGGTGATGCTCGACCTGGTCGCCGCCGAGCGGCGCAGCGGGCGGGTGGCGCTGCCGGTGACCACGACCCGGATCGCGGAGCAGGTGGCCGCGTACCACGGCACCCAGGTGGAGTGGACGACCACTTCGCCGGACGACCTCACGCGGGTCGGCGGCGAGGAGGAGACCATCTTCGGCGGTGACGGCAAGGGCGGCTTCATCGTCCCCGAGTTCAGCAGCGTCTACGACGGCACGGCGGCGTTCGTGCGGCTGATCGGGCTGGTGGCGCGGACCCAGCTCACGCTGAGCCAGATCGACGCCCGGATTCCCCGGGCCCATGTGCTCAAGCGGGACCTGGCGACGCCGTGGGCGGTCAAGGGCCTGGTCATGCGCAGCGTGGTCGAGGCGGCCGGCGACCGGTCCGTGGACACGACGGACGGTGTGCGGGTCGTGGAGAGCGACGGTCGCTGGGTGATGGTCCTGCCCGACCCGGCCGAGGCGGTCACGCACCTGTGGGCGGAAGGGCCCGACGACGCCTCGGCGCAGGCCCTGCTGGACGAGTGGTCGGCCGTCGTGGAGAGCGCCGGACGCTGACCCGAGGACGGTCCCGACGTGCCGGACAGCGACCCCGCCAGGGGCGCTGTCCGGCACGTGTACGGGGCTCGTTCGGAGGTACCGCGCGCGGCATGCGACGATGTGCGGCATGCCGCAGCAATCCCCCGTTCGGAGCAGCCCCGCGCGGCCCGGGCGTCCGGACGCCTCCATGTCGTTGATCACCAACGTCATGGACCACAGCCTCGACGACGGGTATGCCGAGGCCGCCGCCCGGAAGGAGTCCCTGGGCGAGGGCGGTCTGCCGAAGACCCTCCGCGCCAAACTGGGTCTGGCGGGCGGACTGGTGCTCGCGGCCCTGGTGGTGACGGTCGGCGCTGCTCAGGCGCATGTCGCTGCCCCGGTGGTTGCCAAGGAGCGCCAGGAGCTGATCGACCGCATCGACCGGAAGACCGCCGCCGCGGACAAGCTCGAGAGCGGTGTCGACTCGCTCCGTGAGGAGGTCGGCGCGCGGCAGCGGGCGGCGCTGCGGCAGACCGGGGGCAGCCAGGCGGACCTCATGGGTCTGCTGTCGGGTGCCACCGCGGTGCACGGTCCCGGCGTGAAACTGGTGGTGAACGACGCCAAGGAGTCGAGCACCGGGGGAGACGGCACCAACCCGCGCGAGTCCGCCGGGTTCTCCGACACCGGGCGGGTGCGCGACCGGGACATGCAGCGCGTGGTCAACGGGCTGTGGGCGTCCGGCGCCGAGGCGGTCTCCATCAACGGGCAGCGGCTGACCGCCCTGTCCGCGATCAGGGCCGCGGGTGACGCGATACTGGTCGACAACAGGCCGCTGGTACCGCCGTACACGGTGCTGGCGGTGGGGGACGGGCAAAAACTGAGCACCGAGTTCCAGAACAGCGCCGACGGGCTGTATCTGCACGCGCTCCAGGACAACTTCGGTATCCGCACCGCCATCTCCGCGGAGGGCGATGTCCGGTTGCCCGCCGCGCCGAGTGTGATCGTACGAACAGCACAGCCGAGCGCCGAGCAGGCCGAGAAGACTGAGAAGGGCACATCGTGATCGCCGTACTGGGCCTCATCGTGGGAGTGGTGGCCGGCCTGTTGGTCCGGCCCGAGGTTCCGGCGGTTGTCGAACCGTATCTGCCCATCGCCGTCGTGGCGGCGCTGGACGCCGTGTTCGGCGGTCTGCGGGCGATGCTCGACGGCATCTTCGACGACAAGGTCTTCGTGGTGTCGTTCCTGTCCAACGTGGTCGTGGCCGCGCTGATCGTGTTCCTGGGCGACGAGTTGGGCGTGGGCGCGCAGCTGTCCACGGGCGTCGTCGTGGTCCTGGGCATCCGGATCTTCTCCAACGCCGCGGCGATCCGCCGCCACGTCTTCCGGGCGTGAGCGCGATGAGCGACCAGGACGAGCGGCCGGAGAACGGGCTGCGCAAGGAACTGCCCGCAGAGGTGGCGGCCCCGGCCCCCGAGCCTGAGCCGGCACCCGCGCCCGCGCCCACCCCCGCGCCCGCGCCCGCGCCCGCGTCGGAGCAGACCACACAGCCGCAGCTGACCGGCCGCCAGCGGCTGGCCGACGGTCTGTGGCCGCCCCGGCTGACGCGTGCGCAACTCATCGTGGCGCTGCTGCTGTTCGGGCTCGGCTTCGGGCTGGCCGTGCAGGTGGCGTCCAACAGCGACGGCGACAGCGCGCTGCGCGGGGCACGCCAGGAGGATCTGGTCCGCATCCTCGATGAACTGGACGACCGTACTCAGCGTCTTGAGGACGAGAAGCAGGGACTGGAGAAGCAGCGTCAGGAGTTGCAGAGCAGCTCGGACCAGGCCGCGGAGGCGCGCAGGCAGACCGCCGAGAAGGAGCGCCAACTCGGCATACTCGCGGGCACCGTGGCGGCCACGGGCCCCGGCATCACCATGACCGTCGAGGACCCGAAGGGAGCCGTCGAGTCCGACATGCTGCTCGACGCGATCCAGGAACTGCGCGCGGCCGGTGCCGAGGCGATACAGGTCAATGGGGTGCGCGTGGTGGCGAACACGTACTTGTCGGACTCCGGCGGTAGCGTCGCCGTCGACGGCAACAAGATCAACGCCCCTTATCGTTTCAAGGTCATCGGCAAGCCGCAGGACCTGGAACCGGCGCTGAACATCCCTGGAGGCGTGGTGCAGAGCGTGGAGAAGGAGCAGGCCACGGTGAGTGTCGAGCGCTCGGACAAGATCGTTGTGGACGCCTTGCGGCAAGCGAAGCAGCCTGACTACGCTCGGTCGTCCTCCCGGTGAACCGGCGGTGCATGGTCGGCGTCGGGCGGGGGCATGAGGTTGCGGGGGGTCGCCGCACCGAAGGGGTGGTGCGTGGTGGAAACTGTCGAGTGGATACGGACGTTGTGAAGATGTCCGGATCGGTCGGTGTAGGCATTCAGGGTTCGTCCTGCCCCACGGGCGGGTCTGTTTCGGTCAAGGGGAATCGCCCGTGAAGTTGTTTGGGAAGTTGTTCGGCAAGAGCGCGCGAGAGGGCAACGACAACGCGACGGCCCGTCATCGCGCACAGCCCGACGAGGAAGGGCAGCGTCCGCTGTTCCGGGACCAGGTGGCTGGTCCGGGTGGTGGCACTTCCGGTGGACAGGGCGCGGCGTCCGTTGACCCTGGCCAGGGCGGCGGCATAGGTTTCGGGCAACCGTCGCGGCAGGAGGCTCCGTCCATGTCGGCCCTGGTCTGTACGAGGTGCGGGAACCGCAACGCGGACAACGCCCGCTTCTGCTCCCACTGCGGCGCGCCTCTGCGTGCCGGTGTGGCGCCGGAGCGTCCGTCGGAGACCACGTCCACGATCTCCATCTCGGGCATCGAGGCGTACGACGCGGAGGTCACCGGTCAGACGGCGATGCCGATGCTGTCGCCCGAGGCGCAGGCTGCGGTCGACGCGCTGCCCATCGGCTCGGCGCTGCTGGTGGTGCGCCGGGGTCCGAACTCGGGCAGCCGCTTCCTGCTGGACAGCGACCTGACCACGGCCGGGCGGCACCCGCAGAGCGACATCTTCCTGGACGACGTGACGGTCTCCCGCAGCCATGTGGAGTTCCGCCGCTCGCCCGACGGTTCCTTCACGGTGGCCGACGTGGGCAGCCTCAACGGCACCTACGTCAACCGCGAGCGGATCGACGAGGTGGCGCTGGCCAACGGTGACGAGGTGCAGATCGGCAAGTACCGGCTGGTCTTCTACGCGAGCCGGCAGGGAGTCTGACCCACCCCCGGACGCCCGTCCGGGGGAACCCCAGGGAAGGTCCATGCTTCAAACACCGAGCGGCGGTGCCGGAAGCGGTACCGCCGCCAGGGACAGTGGGCTGATGAGCATCGGCACGGTGCTGAACGTGCTGCGCGACGAGTTCCCCGAAGTCACCATCTCCAAGATCCGCTTCCTGGAGTCGGAGGGGCTCATCGAGCCGCAGCGGACCCCGTCGGGGTACCGCAAGTTCAGCCCCCGTGACATGGAGCGCCTCGGCCATGTCCTGAGGATGCAGCGGGACCACTATCTGCCGCTCAAGGTGATCCGTGAGCATCTGGACGCCATGGAGCGCGGCGACGCGGTCCAGCTGCCCGTGGTCGGCCGCCAGCGCGGCGGTGCCGAGGAGCCGGAGGAGGCCGAGCGGCCCACGGTCGCCCGGATCGGCCGGGACGAGCTGCTGGCGGCGGCCGGCATCGACGAGGGCGACCTGCGCGAGTGGGAGTCGTACGGGCTCCTCACCCCCCTGGCGGACGGGGTCTATGACGCCGAGGCCGTCACCGTGGCCGCGCTGGTGGGCGAACTGGGCGGCTTCGGCATCGAGCCCCGCCATCTGCGGGTGATGAAGGCCGCCGCCGAGCGCGAGGCCGGGCTGGTCGACCAGGTCGTCGCCCCTCTGAAGCGGCACCGCAACCCGCAGACCAGGGTGCTCGCCGAGGCCCGGACCAAGGAGCTGGCGGCGCTCACCATGAAGCTGCACTCGGCACTGGTCAAGGCCGCGCTCGGGGTGCGGGTGCCCTGAGGGGCGGTGTGTCCCGACCGGGCGGACTTGCGCCGGATCGCCCACCTGTTCCCGGCCCGACTACCCAAACGTCCCGGGCACGGCCTAGGGTTGCTGTGTGAACGAGCTCGATGTCGTAGGTGTCCGGGTCGAAATGCCCTCCAACCAACCGATCGTGCTCCTGCGCGAAGTGGGAGGCGACCGCTACCTCCCCATCTGGATCGGGCCGGGGGAGGCGACGGCGATCGCCTTCGCCCAGCAGGGCATGGCTCCCGCGCGCCCGCTGACGCACGACCTGTTCAAGGACGTGCTGGAGGCGGTGGGCCAGGAGCTGACCGAAGTCCGCATCACCGATCTGCGAGAGGGCGTCTTCTACGCGGAGCTGGTGTTCGCCAGCGGAGTCGAGGTGAGCGCGCGGCCGTCCGACGCCATAGCGCTCGCCCTGCGCACCGGCACGCCCATCTACGGCAGTGACGGGGTGCTGGACGACGCGGGCATCGCCATCCCCGACGAGCAGGAGGACGAGGTGGAGAAGTTCCGCGAGTTCCTCGACCAGATCTCGCCCGAGGACTTCGGCACCAGCAGCCAGTGACGCCGGGGGCCGGCCGGGTGGACCGACGGGTCCGCGTCCGGCCGGTTCATGGCACGCCGTGACGTCGTCGCGGGGGCAATTGCCAACGGCCCGTGAGAGCGTCCTACGCCTTTCCGCGAGCGCATTCGGCTAGCCTTTCCCCGCGGTGGGACACGGGAAACCACTCTCAGGGTGATTATCACTCGGCGTGCCGAGTGTGGCGATCGTTGACGCACCCCTGGTGACTGCCTACCGTCGATAAGGCAGGTCAAGGACGGAGGTCGGCGTGAGAATGAGCGGCGACGGTACGGCTGGGGGTGCCCCCGGACACGGTTTCGGGGAGAGCGGTCCGTACCCTCCCCCGAGCGCTCGGTTTCGACCGGGCGGGGGACACCCACAGCTCGGCGGCGTGGCCGATAACGCTCCGCAGCGGCCGACGGTGGTGCCTGACGGTGAAGGGGCGGCGGCCATGATGTCCGAGGAGATCGGCTACCGCGGCCCCACGGCCTGCGCGGCCGCGGGGATCACCTACCGGCAGCTCGACTACTGGGCCCGTACGGGGCTGGTCGAGCCGAGTGTGCGGCCGGCCCACGGCTCGGGCACCCAGCGGTTGTACAGCTTCCGGGACGTGGTCGTCCTGAAGATCGTCAAGCGGTTCCTGGACACGGGTGTCTCGCTCCAGAACATCCGCTCGGCCGTGCAGCACCTCAGGGAGCGCGGGTTCCGCGACCTGGAGCGCATGACCCTGATGAGCGACGGCGCCATGGTCTACGAATGCACCTCTCCGGACGAGGTCCACGCGCTGCTCCAGGGCGGCCAGGGCATCTTCGGGATCGCCGTGGGCGTGGTGTGGCGGGACGTGGAGAGCGCCCTGTCCCAGCTTCACGGCGAGCGCATCGACACCGGTGAGACGCTCATCGGGCACAACCCGGCCGATGAACTGGCGCGGCGGCGCAACCGCGCCGTCTGAGACCGGGCCGCACAGCTTCGCGTCGAGCGCCCCCGCGCGGGGCCGTTGTCAGTGGTGTGGTGCAGCATCGGACATGTGAGAAACGTGCCCACCATCCTCCATCTCGACATGGACGCCTTCTTCGCCTCGGTGGAGCAGGCGTCCAAGCCGAGCCTGCGGGGGAAGGCCGTGGTCGTGGGCGGGATCGGGCCGCGCGGGGTGGTGGCCACCGCGTCGTACGAGGCGCGGGTGTTCGGGGTGCACTCGGCGATGCCCACGGCGCAGGCGCGGCGGCTGGCGCCGAACGCCGCGTATCTCATGCCCCGCTTCGCGCTGTACCGCTCGATCAGTGACCAGGTGATGGCGCTGCTGCGGGAGTTGTCCCCGCTGGTGGAGCCGCTGAGTCTGGACGAGGCGTTCGTGGATCTGGAGGCCGGGGGCACGGCCTCGGACGAGGCGTCGGCGCGGGAGGCCGGGGCGCGGCTGCGCGCCGACATCCTAGCGGTGACGGGGCTGACCGGGTCGGTGGGGCTCGCCGCCTCCAAGATGCTGGCCAAGATCGCCTCGGAGCGGGCCAAACCCGACGGCCTGGAGCTCATCGAACCGGGCACCGAACGGGCCCTGCTGGCACCCATGTCCGTGCGGACCCTGCCCGGCGTGGGACCCGCCACCGGCGACCATCTGCGGCGCGCCGGGATCACCACTGTGCTGGAGCTGTCGGAGGCGGGCGAGGACGAACTGGTCCGGCTGCTCGGCAAGGCCCACGGACACGCGCTGTACGCGATGGCGCTGGCCCGTGACGACCGGCCGGTGGTGGCCGAGCGGGAGGCCAAGTCGGTGTCGGTGGAGGACACCTACGCCGTGGACATCCACGACCGGCTGCGCATCGGCCTGGAGGTCCGCCGGCTGGCCGACCGGTGCGTGCGCCGGCTGCGCGGGGCCGGGCTGTCCGGGCGCACCATCGTGCTCAAGGTCCGGCGGTACGACTTCTCCACCCTGACCCGCTCCGAGACGCTGAGGGGGCCCACGGACGATCCGGCGGTGATCCGGGAGGCGGCCGCGCGGCTGCTGGACTCCGTGGACACCACGGGCGGGGTACGGCTGCTCGGCGTGGGGGTGTCCGGGCTCGCCGACTACACCCAGGAGGACCTGTTCGCCCAGGCGGCGGGGGAGCCGGCCGAGGAGACGCCGGAGGAGAGCGCCCCCGACTTCGGCCCGGAGAGACCCGAGCCCGCCGCGCCGGAGTGGCGGGCGGGCCAGGACGTGCGGCACCCCGAGTACGGGCACGGCTGGGTGCAGGGCAGCGGCCTGGGTCGGGTCACCGTGCGCTTCGAGACCCCGCTCTCCGCGCCGGGGCGGGTACGGACGCTGCGCGCCGACGATCCCGACCTGGCGCCGGCCGACCCGCTGCCGCTGGTGGCGGAGGTGTGCGGGCAGCGGGAGGGGGTGCCCGGCGGCAACGGGGAAACGGGCGGCGGATGAGGGAGGCTCAGGTCTCCTCGGTGCCCGCGACCTTGCCGAAGTCGCGGTCCGGGGTCCGGGAGGAGGGGCCCACGTCGAGACCGTAGTGGTGGTAGAGCTGGAGTTCCTGTTCGGGGGAGAGGTGGCGGCCCACGCCGAAGTCGGGGGCGTCCTTGATGAGGGCGCGTTCGAAGGGGACACGGAGCGCGCCCTCGACCAGTTCGCTGGGCTCCAGCGGGACGAAGGCGTCGCGGGAGAAGAGGCCGGTGCGCACCGCGGCCCACTCCGGGACGCCGGTCGCGTCGTCGAGGTACACCTCGTCTATGGTGCCGATCTTGGTGCCGGCGCGGTCGAACGCCTTGCGGCCGATCAGGCTGCGCGGATCGATGTCGGTCTGCACGATCCCTCTCCCTCCACATGGTCGCAACTCATCCGTAAGCACTACAAAAGAGCAGAATCAGTCGGGCGGCCACTCGAACGCCGCGCTCATGACCCCGCTGGTAGGCTGAACTCGGCTGCTGACCCCGTGCGGGAGAGTCCTCCGAGCAATTCGGAGGCGCCGAAGGAGCAACTCCTCCCCGGAATCTCTCAGGCCCCCGTACCGCACGGACGAGGTCACTCTGGAAAGCAGGGCGGGCGTCCACGGCTCCCGCTCTCACCGACGGTGAAAGCCGGGCTCCGCAGGTCCCCGGTGAAGCTCTCAGGTAAGAGATGACAGAGGGGGAGGCCGGTGGGCACCCGCGCCGTGGTGCCCCTCGCAGGTCGCGTCAGACCAGGAGGCCTCCGCATATGACCGCCCCTCGCATTCCGCTCGCCGAGCTCGAAGCGGGCATCCCCTTCGAGCAGCGCCACATCGGGCCCGACCAGGAGGCGCGGGCCAAGATGCTCGCGCAGGTCGGCTACGGCTCGCTCGACGAGCTGACCGCCGCCGCGGTCCCGGATGTGATCAAGAACGCCGACGCGCTCGACCTGCCGGGCGCCCGCACCGAGGCCGAGGTGATCGCCGAGCTGCGCGGCCTCGCGGACCGCAACCAGGTCCTCGGCTCCATGATCGGCCTGGGCTACCACGGCACCTTCACCCCGCCGGTGATCCTGCGCAACGTCATGGAGAACCCCGCCTGGTACACGGCCTACACGCCCTACCAGCCGGAGATCTCCCAGGGCCGTCTGGAGGCCCTGCTGAACTTCCAGACGATGGTCGCCGACCTCACCGGGCTGCCCACCTCCGGTGCCTCCCTGCTGGACGAGGGCACCGCCGCCGCCGAGGCGATGGCGCTCTCCCGGCGCATGGGCAAGAACAAGAAGGGCCTCTTCCTGGTCGACGCGGACACCCTGCCGCAGACCATCGCCGTCATCGAGACCCGCGCCGAGCCGGCCGGTGTCGAGGTCGTCGTCGCCGACCTGAGCGACGGCATCCCGGCCGACATCGCCGCCCGTGACATCACCGGCGTCCTGCTCCAGTACCCCGGCGCCTCCGGTGCCGTACGCGACCTGAAGCCGGTCATCGGGCAGGCGCACGAGCTGGGCGCCCTCGTCACCGTCGCCGCCGACCTGCTCGCGCTCACCCTGCTCACCTCGCCCGGCGAGCTGGGCGCGGACATCGCCATCGGCACCACCCAGCGCTTCGGCGTGCCCATGGGCTTCGGCGGGCCGCACGCGGGCTACATGGCCGTGCACGAGAAGTTCGCCCGCAGCCTGCCCGGCCGGCTGGTCGGCGTGTCCGTCGACGCCGACGGGCACCGGGCCTACCGTCTCGCGCTCCAGACCCGTGAGCAGCACATCCGCCGCGAGAAGGCCACCAGCAACATCTGCACCGCGCAGGTGCTGCTCGCCGTGATGGCCGGCATGTACGCCGTCTACCACGGCCCCGACGGCCTGCGGACCATCGCCCGCCGCACCCACCGCTACGCCACGATCCTCGCCGAGGGCCTGCGCGCCGGCGGGGTCGAGATCGTGCACGGCGCCTACTTCGACACCCTCACCGCGCGCGTGCCCGGCAAGGCCGCCGAGGTCGTCGCCGCCGCCCGCGAGGGTGGGGTCAACCTGCGCCCGGTCGACGCCGACCACGTCTCCCTGGCCTGCGACGAGACCACCAACCGGGCCCAGCTGGAGGCCGTCTTCGCCGCCTTCGGCGTCGAGGGAGACATCGAGGCGCTCGACCAGGCGGCCGAGGACACGCTGCCCGAGGCGCTGCTGCGCACCGACGACTACCTCACCCACCCGGTCTTCCACGACCACCGGTCCGAGACGGCCATGCTGCGCTACCTGCGCAAGCTGTCCGACCGTGACTACGCGCTCGACCGGGGCATGATCCCGCTCGGCTCCTGCACCATGAAGCTGAACGCGACCACCGAGATGGAGCCGGTCACCTGGCCCGAGTTCGGCGCGCTGCACCCCTTCGCCCCCGCCGAGCAGGCCGAGGGCTATCTGACCCTCATCCGTGAGCTGGAGGACCGGCTCGCCGAGGTCACGGGGTACGACAAGGTCTCCCTCCAGCCCAACGCCGGTTCCCAGGGCGAGCTGGCCGGACTGCTCGCCGTACGCGCCTACCACCGGGCAGGCGGCGACGCGCAGCGCACCGTCTGCCTCATCCCGTCCTCCGCGCACGGCACCAACGCCGCGAGCGCGGTGATGGCCGGGATGAAGGTCGTCGTCGTGAAGACCGCCGGGGACGGCGAGATCGACGTCGATGACCTGCGCGCGAAGATCGAGCAGTACCGCGACGAGCTGTCCGTGCTGATGATCACCTACCCGTCGACGCACGGCGTCTTCGAGGAGCACGTCGCGGACATCTGCGCCCAGGTGCACGACGCGGGCGGCCAGGTCTACGTGGACGGCGCCAACCTCAACGCGCTGGTCGGGCTCGCCAAGCCGGGTCACTTCGGCGGCGACGTCTCCCACCTGAACCTGCACAAGACGTTCTGCATCCCGCACGGTGGCGGCGGCCCCGGTGTCGGCCCGGTCGCGGTCCGCGCCCACCTGGCGCCGTACCTGCCCAACCACCCGATGCAGCCCGAGGCCGGTCCTGAGACGGGCGTCGGCCCGATCTCGGCGGCGCCCTGGGGCAGCGCGGGCATTCTGCCGATCTCCTGGGCGTACGTCCGCCTGATGGGCGGCGAGGGCCTCAAGCGCGCCACCCAGGTGGCCGTGCTCTCCGCCAACTACATCGCCAAGCGCCTGGAGCCGCACTTCCCGGTGCTCTACACCGGCCCCGGCAACCTCGTCGCGCACGAGTGCATCATCGACCTGCGCCCGCTGACCAAGGCGACCGGCGTGAGCGTGGACGACGTGGCCAAGCGCCTGATCGACTACGGCTTCCACGCGCCGACCATGTCCTTCCCGGTGGCCGGCACGCTGATGATCGAGCCGACCGAGTCCGAGGACCTGGGCGAGCTGGACCGGTTCTGCGACGCGATGATCGCCATCCGCGCGGAGATCGAGAAGGTCGCCTCCGGCGCCTGGCCCGCCGAGGACAACCCGCTGCGCGGCGCCCCGCACACCGCGGCAGCCCTCGGCGGCGACTGGACGCACGCGTACAGCCGCGAGGAGGCCGTCTTCCCCGCCGGTGTCTCCGCGGCCGACAAGTACTGGCCGCCGGTGCGCCGTATCGATCAGGCGTTCGGCGACCGCAACCTGGTGTGCTCCTGCCCGCCGCTGGACGCTTACGAGGACTGAGCACGCGAATGAGAGAAGGCCCCCTGTCCGGATCTGGGCGGGGGGCCTTCTCCTGTCCGCTCAGGCCGTGGCCAGCGAGACCTCGGTCGACTTGATCAGCGCCACCACCGAATCGCCCGCCGACAGCTTCAGCTCGGCGGCGGACTCGTGGGTGATGGCCGACGTCACCTCGGCGCCCGGCACCGCGACCTTCACCGTGGCCATGGCGGTGCCCATGGTGATCTCGCTGATGGTGCCGGCGAGCTGGTTGCGGATCGAGATGTGGTCGACGGGCTCGGTGGCGAGGGAGACCTCCGTCGCCTTCACCAGGGCGTGCACGGGGGTGCCCTCGGCCAGCCGGAGTTCCTTGGTGGCCTCCTCGGTGATCGCCGCGGTCAGGTGCTGACCGCCGTCCAGCCGGATCTTGACGGTCGCCATGACCTCGCCGGGGTGGACCGCCGTGACGGTGCCGGGAAGCTGGTTGCGGATGCTCATGCTCATGGGGCCACACCGTAGTGGCTGAGCGGGCTCATGCCGGGTATGCATGGGTCTGCGTCGCCTTGACGGTCGCCCAGACCGGTGCGCCCGTGTGCAGGTCCAGCTCGGCGGCCGCCGCCGTGGTGAGGTCGGCGGCGAGCCGGATCTCCCCGGTCAGGTCCGCGCGGATCTGGTCGCCGTGGGTCTCCAGACCGGCCACCTCGCAGCGCCACAGATTGCGCGCGCTGGCCCCGGTCGGGCGGTCCCGGAACAGGGTGACGGCCACCGGTGGGAACGCGACGAACACCGGCCCCGACAGGTCCTCGGTGGTGGTGATCGACGGCCCGCCGTCCAGCCGTACCGCGTGCCCGTCGGCCTCGCCGCGGTAGAGGTTGAGGCCGACCAGCTGTGCGATGTAGTCGGTGCGCGGGTGGCGGGCGATCTCCGTGGGCGTGCCCTCCTGCACCACCTGGCCGTGCTCGACCACCACCAGCCGGTCCGCGAGCACCATGGCGTCCAGCGGGTCGTGCGTCACCAGCACGGCGACCGCCTCGAACTCGGCCAGATGCCGCCGCAGTTGCGAACGGACCTCCAGGCGGGTACGGGCGTCCAGCGCGGCGAGTGGCTCGTCCAGGAGGAGCAGACGGGGGTGGGTGGCCAGCGCCCTGGCCAGCGCGACCCGCTGGGCCTGACCGCCGGACAGACGGCGGGGCTTGGCGCCGGCGTGGTCGGCCAGGCCCATGCGCTCCAGCCAGGTGGCGGCCTGCGCGCGCGCCTCGGCCTTGCCGACGCCGTGGCAGCGCGGGCCGAAGGCCACGTTGTCCAGCGCGGACAGGTGCGGGAAGAGCAGATAGTCCTGGAAGACCACGCCGACCGGGCGGTTCTCCGGCGGGGTGCGCTCCAGCGCGGTGCCGTCCAGCCGCAGATGCCCGTCCGAGAGCGGGACGAGGCCCGCGAGGGCGCGCAGCGCGGTGGTCTTGCCCGCGCCGTTCGGGCCGAGCAGCGCGACGACGTCACCGGGGGCCGCGCGCAGGCCCACGTCCAGCCGGAAATTGCCCCGGTCGACCACCAGGCGGGCGTCAAGACCCTGTTCGTCCGCCGCCTTCAGCAGGGCGGGGGGCGCGTCGATGTCGGTCATGGGGCGGTCGTCCTCCGTGGGCGCCGGCGTGGTCGGTGTCTTCCATCCTCGCGGCACCGTCACGCCCCCGTCATCCACCGGTCCCGCAGACCCGCCAGCACCGCGATCGACACGGCCAGCAGGATCAGGCTGAGGGCGATGGCGGCTTCCGGGTCGTTCTGCAGGGCGAGGTAGACCGCGAGCGGCATGGTCTGGGTGCGGCCGGGGAAGTTGCCCGCGAAGGTGATCGTGGCCCCGAACTCGCCGAGCGCGCGGGCCCAGGCCAGTACGGCGCCCGCCGCGATGCCGGGGGCGATCAGCGGCAGGGTGACCCGGCGGAACGCGGTGAACCGGGAGGCGCCGAGTGTGGTGGCCGCCTCCTCGTAGCGCGGGTCGGCGGCCCGCAGGGTGCCCTCGACGCTGATGACGAGGAACGGCATCGCGACGAACGCCTCGGCGATGACCACCCCGGCGGTGGTGAACGGCAGGGTGATCCCGAACCAGGCGTCCAGCGACTTGCCGATGATGCCGTTGCGGCCGAGGGCGAGCAGCAGCGCGACACCGCCGACGACCGGCGGCAGCACCAACGGCAGGGTCACCAGGGCCCGCACCAGGCCCCGGCCGGGGAACTCCGTACGGGCCAGCAGCCAGGCCAGCGGCACGCCGAGCACCAGGGCGACGGCGGTGGCGGCGGTGGCGCTGATCAGGGAGAGCTGGAGCGCCTGCCACACCTCGGTGCTGGCCAGCTGGGACGGCAGGCTGCGCCAGGGGGCGCGGACCAGCAGGGCGAGCAGGGGCACCAGCAGGAAGGCCATGGCCAGCAGGCCCGGCACCAGCAGCGGGAGCGGCACGCCACGGCGGGCGGCGCGGACGCGCGGGCGCCGCGGCCCGCCCCCGCTGGGGCCGGCCGCGGCGTCGCGCTGCTTCAGCTCGGTCACGGCTTGAGGAAGCCGGCCTGGGTCAGCACCTTCTGGCCCTCGGCGGACTTGACCAGGGCGATGAACGCCTCGGCGGCGTCGGCGTTGCGCGCGTTCTTCAGCGGGGCGATCGGGTAGTCGTTGATCGCGTCCTTGGACTCGGGGAACTCCACGCCCTCCACCTTGCCACCGGCGGACTTCACATCGGTCTTGTAGACCAGGGACGCGTCGGCCTCCTTCAGCTCCACCTTGTTCAGGGCGGCCTTGACGTCCTGCTCGTAGGAGACCGGGGTGACCTTGACGCCGCTGGCGTCCAGCACCTTCTGCGCGGCCGCGCCGCACGGCACGGTCTTGTCGCACAGGACGACCTTGAGCTTCGGGTCGGTGAGGTCCTTCAGCGAGGACACCTTGTCGGGGTTGCCCGGCTCGGTGGCGATCTCCAGCTGGTTGCGGGCGAAGGTGACCGGAGCCGCCGTGCTGTCCTTCTTGTCGGTGACGATCTTCATCGTCTTGGGGCTGGCGGCGGCGAACACGTCCGCCGGGGCACCGCTGGTGATGCTCGCGGCGAGGGTGTCACTGCCGCCGAAGTTGAAGGCGACCTTGGTGCCGGGGTGCTGCTGCTCGAACTGCTTGCCCAGGGTCGTGAAGCTCTCCTTGAGCGAGGCGGCCGCGAACACGGTGACCGTGCCGGACAGCTTCGGGGAGGCGGAGTCGGAGCTGTCGGCCTTGGCGGGCGTGGACGCGTCGGAGTTGGAGCAGGCGCTGAGTGCCAGCAGGGCGGCGACTCCCACACCGGCCAGCGGCAGCATCCGGCGGGTCCGGCGTACGGAACGGGTCATCACGGGTTTCTACTCCTCGTCTCGGTGGAACAGCGGTCGCGCCCTTCCAAGGGGGCCGGAGATCGGCCACAGGGCCGATGATACTGCCGCATTTGCCAGACGTAAGTCATCTGTCACGTTGCATGAGCTGCGAAGTTGTTATCTGGGGCTGGCATATGCGTTTGTCCGGAGGTGCCCGAGGGGTAGCTATCCATGGGAGGTGGTCGCGGTGACGCTCGCTCAGTTGGCCATGACCGGCGATCTGGCCCGACCTGCTCGGCTTACCGTTCCTGACCTGCTGGAATGGCCCCAGTTCCGGGCGGACGTCAGCTTCGAGTGCGCCACCAGCGGCGTTCAGCGGCACCGGTTCTCCGGGCCGCGGCTGTATCACGTACTGACCGACGCGGGGCCCGGTTTCGACCCGGTGCGCCGCAAGGACCGGCTGAGATTCCTGATTTCCGTGACTGGTACCGACGGGCACCGGGCGGTGCTGAGCTGGGCCGAGATCGACCCCGACTTCGCGGACGCCCCCGTACTGCTGGCGGTCACGATGGACGGGACGCCGCTGGACGCGGCCGGGCCCCAGCTGGTGCTGCCGCAGGACCGCTGCGGGGCCCGGCACATCAGCGGGATCACCGGCATCCGGGTGGACGGGGGCTACCACTTCGGCGTCGCGGCGCCCCTTTCCGCGGACGGCGCGGCGCTCACGGCGAGCTGACGCGGGCGGAACTCCGGCCCGCGTCCTGTGCCGCTCAGAAGCGGTCGATGTGCACGTTCGTGGACTTCACACGAGCGGTGGCCTCCATGCCGACCTCCAGCCCGAGTTCGTCGACCGCCTCACGGGTGAGCAGTGAGACCAGCCGGTGCGGGCCCGCCTGGATCTCCACCTGGGCGGCCACGTCACCGAGCTTGATGGCGGTGACGATGCCGGGGAACGCGTTGCGCACGGAGGTGGAGGAGGTCTCCTCCTCGGCCGCGCCGCCCGTCTGGGCCAGTTCGACGGAGAACGCGGCGAGGTCCTGTCCGGCGATCAGACGCCGTCCGGATTCGTCGCGATGGGTGGCCATCCGCCCGGCGTCGGCCCAGCGGCGGGCGGTGTCGGGGCTCACGCCGAGGAGCCGGGCTGCCTGGCCGATCGTGTAGGACTGCATGCTGGTCACCATAAAACGAGAGGTCGGCGGGCGTGGACCGGGGCGGGCACGAGGTGGGACGCGGGAGCGCCCGGACGGGTCAACCGGTGTGCACCCGGGGGCGGCGGGCCCGGTCCGGCTCCGCCTCGCGCAGCACCTCGCGGGTGACCGGGGCGACCTCGCCCTGGCCGAAGAGGAAGAAGCGCAGGAAGTTGGCGAACGGGCTGCCCTCGGTCCACTCGAAGAAGATGTGCGGGGTACGCCCGGTCAGGTCCCGTACATGCAGCAGCAGTGCGGCGAGGGCGTTGGGGATGGAGGAGGACTCCACGGTCAGCACCCGGTAGCGGTTGTGCAGGACCTCGCCGCGCACGGTCAGACAGGTCTCGAACTCCGAGGGGTCGGCCACCGTGACCTCGACGAAGACGAAGTCCTCCTGCTCGGGCATGTCGTTGTCGGTACGGATCTGCTCGATCTTGTCGCGGTACTCGGCCCGGTCCCGGCTGTCGGGCTCGTTGGCGATGAACCGGATCTTCCGGCTGGCCATGTCCCTGACGAACCGTTCCGCCATCGGGTCCATCGCCACGCTGGTCACGCGCAGCTCGAAGGAGCGGGCCAGGCGGGACAGCAGGGAGACGAGCATGATGCCCGCGATGAAGCAGGCGCCGATCTTCACACCGTCCGGGCGCTCGATGACGTTGGCGACGGTCGTGTACAGGAACACCGCGGAGATGACGCCGAAGCCGATGGTCCAGCCGCGCTGCCCGGCCTTGCGCGCGGCGATGGTCACCGCGATGGCGGCCGAGCTGATCAGCACCAGCACACCGGTGGCGTAGGCGCCGCCCTGCTTGTCCACGTTGGCGTCGAAGAGCCAGGTGACGAGGAAGGCGATCAGGATGAAGACGATGACCATCGGGCGCACCGCGCGTGCCCAGTGCGGGGCCATGCCGTACCGGGGGAGGTAGCGGGGCATCAGATTGAGCAGGCCGGCCATGGCGGAGGCGCCGGCGAACCACAGGATGGCGATGGTCGAGACGTCGTAGACCGTGCCGAAGATGTTGCCCAGGTACTCGTGCGCGAGGAAGGCGAGGGCGCGGCCGTTGGCCGGGCCGCCGGGCTTGAACTCGCTCGCCGGGATGAGCAGCGTGGTGATGAAGCTGGTGGTGATCAGGAAGCAGCTCATGATGACGGCGGCGGTGGTGAGCAGCTTTTTGGTGTCCCGGATGCGGCCCGCCGGGCGCTCCTCGGTGTCGCCCTCGTCGCCCTGGACATGGGGCATCACGGCGACGCCGGTCTCGAAGCCGGACAGGCCGAGGGCGAGCTTCGGGAAGACGATCAGGGCCACGCCGATCATCACGAAGACATTGCCGTGCTCCGTGGTCAGGGCGCTGGTCCAGTCGGTCACCACGTGCTCGGCGGTCAGCACGTGCCACAGGCCGCTGATCACCACGACGACGTTGAGCGCGAGGTAGATGCCGACCAGGGCGACCGCGACGCCCATGGCCTCCAGGAAGCCCTTGAGGAACACCGCGCCGAGCAGTGCCACCAGGATCAGGGTGATCAGCATCTGATGGCCGCCCAGCGTGCTGGTCAGATGCGGGTTCTCCACCAGGTGGGTGGAGGCGTCGGCGGCGGAGAGCGTGATGGTGATCAGGAAGTCGGTGGCCGCGAAGCCCAGCAGGGTCAGGACGAACAGCTTGCCCTTCCAGAAGGACAGCAGCCGCTCCAGCATGGCGATGGAGCCCTGCCCGTGCGGGCTCTCCTGCGCGACCCGCCGGTACACCGGGAGGGCGCCCGCCAGGGTGACGACGACCAGCACGATGGTCGCCAGCGGGGAGAGCAGGCCCGCGGCCAGGGCAGCGATGCCCGGCTGGTAGCCGAGGGTGGAGAAGTAGTCGACGCCCGTCAGGCACATCACCCGCCACCAGCGCTGGCCCCGGTGCGGGGGTTCCGGCTCGGCGTGCGGCCCGGTCAGGCCACCCCGTTTGCCCATGTCGGAGAGCCCCTGAAGCATCCAGGCGCGCAGGCGACTGGGAGGGTGCTCGGTCGTGGCCATCGGCGTGCTCCAGGTGGTGCGGCTCGGCTGCCTGCGGTCATCACGCGGACAGCCGGACCAGCGTATGCGGAGAGTGACGCTTCACCCATGGATTCCGGACCGGGAGGGCGTCAATCCTGCGTTAAGAATGGGCCGACGGGGGCTGCTGACGCACCGAAAAGTGAAGGCCCGGAGCCTGCGTGGACAGGAAGCGCGGTGTGCGGGCGGCGCCGGGGGGAGAGGTGTTCTGGGCTCCGGGAGCGGACACCGAGCGTCATCTCGGACAAGATCCTTCGGGCGTCGTGTGCACCCTGTCCATGCTGCCTCGGGCGGGGGCGCTCCGCAGCCCAGCGCGTGGCGGGTCAGAGGCCGCGGATGTCCATGCGCCAGTGCCAGGCGTTGCGGCGGCGCACGGCCGAGAGGTCGGACTCCAGCGGCGAGGGCGGCACCGCGAGCACCGGGCAGCCGGCGTGGGCGAGGCAGTGCCGGGAGACCCGGCCGGAGAAGGCCCGGCGCAGGCCGCGGCGGCCCGTGCCGACCACCAGCAGGTCGTCCTCGCGGTCCGCGACCGCCAGCAGCGCCCGGCCCGGCGCGCCGCGCACGATCACGGCGTGCAGGGGGATGCCGGGGCCCTCCTCGCCGAAGAGGTCGTCCAGCAGGGAGGTCAGCCGGTGTTCCGCCATCCGCTGCCACTCCTCGGTCAGCGGGTCGGCGACGACGGAGCGCCGGCCGGTCGGATCACCGCCGGGCGGCGTCCAGGCCAGCACCGGCCACAGCTCGGCGGCCAGCCGTCGGGCCAGTGCCGTGGCCCGGCGCAGGACCGTGACGCTGCCCAGGGAACCGCTCACACCGACGACCACCCGCGCGGCCAAGGGGGCGTTGTATCCGGACATCACTTCACGCTCCTCGGGGGACGGACCGCTCGCGCGTCCTTCTTCCATCCCACTCCCGTCCGGCCGATTCGACCAGCCGACGGTTTACCGGCCCCCGCTTTCCGGCACCCCCGCTTTCCGGCACCCCCGCTTTCCGGCACCCCCGCTTTCCGGCACCCCCGCTTTCCGGCCCCGGATGCGAGTCGGGGCCGGTGCGCACCGTGTGTGCGTCCGGCCCCTCGGATCGTCGGGCGGTTTCGGCGGCCCCGCCCTGGGCGCTGCTCAGGCGGCGGTCATCACCTGGGTCGCGGCGAGCGGGCGGTGGGGGGCGATGACCCGGCCGTCGGGCAGCAGCTCACCGGTGTCCTCGAAGAGCAGAACGCCGTTGCACAGCAGACTCCACCCCTGTTCCGGGTGGTGCGCCACGAGTCGGGCCGACTCGCGGTCGGCGGACTCGGCTGGCGGGCAGGTCGGTTGATGCTGGCACATGGGCGGGATCTCTCGCTTTGTCGTGGTCATGTCCGTCCCCCGTGGTGAAACATCGGTCGGAATCCAGTGTTGCCCGCTGGGCGTCGTTCCGCAGGGATTTCGCAGCACCGCTCCTTACTCGTTCATGACGCGTCACCCGCGCGGACGGTTCAATCCAACCCCACTGTCCCTTTGGGTGGTTCGGCGTGACCGGAAAGGGCTAGTCCACTCGGCGGAGTGCCGCCTTATCGCTCGTAGGAGCGGGCAATTACTCGCACGAGCGAAATGTGTGGGGCTCACGGAAATACGCGTGCCCGGGGCAGGAATCAGGCGTACCCGGAAAAAAGGCCGTACCCCGCTTCCGGGCCGGGAAGCGGGGTACGCGGGCGACGGTCAGGCGGGTGAGCCGAGAAGGGGTACGGAAGTCGCACGATGGGTCAGCACGGGCAGCAACTCCGAGACCCGGTGCGGCCGGTGGGCCCGGATGCCGGGCGGTGCCGGGGCGAGCGGCACCAGCAGGTCGGTGGCCGCGGGATGCCCCTCGGCCGGATCGGCCGTGGGGTCGCCGTGCAGCCACAGGGTGAGCATGTACAGCCCCGGCACCGACAGCAGGCGCGGCTGATAGGGCTGGAGCAGGGCCTCGGCCTGCTGGAGCGCCCGCTCGGTGGACGGGATGTAGGGGCCCTCGAAGAAGTGCGAGAAGGCCCAGCCGTCCGGGGTGAGCACGGTGTCGGCCGCGGCGACCGGGCGGTCGCCGGAGCGGATGACGAACCGCCAGCCCGTCAGCCGCGTCGCGGACAGGCCCTCGGGGGTGATGTGGTCCAACACATGCAGGGCGAGCGGGAGTTCAGGGGTGACGGGACCCTGCGCGGCACGCAGGGTGGGGGTGCGCGCCTCGCGGACCGCGGTGGGGGAACCGAGGGCCGTGAGGACGGAGTGCAGTGCGGGCGCGGGCGCGGGGGGCACGTGCAGCGGCATGGTGGGTCGCCTCTCGTTCGACAGGCGCGGCGGCGCGATGAAGGTGGGGCGGACGGCACTGTCAGCTCACAGGTGGAAGGCCGGGGCGGCGGGGGTCCGGCGCGGACGCGACTGCGACTGGGGTCTGCCGGCCGTCACAGGACGGCTGGAACACGGTGAAACGCGTCGGAAACCGGTACCGAGGCACCATCCTTCGGCCCTGTCCGCGAAGTTTATACGACACGTGTTCACCAGTTGTTTCGGCTATCCGATTCCGATAGTCCGAGCAAGGCGATATCCGGTCGTGGATACGTGCTAATCATCCCGATTTCCCGGCCGTGCGGCGGTCCTGACCTCGTCGTACACCGTCAGCGCGGTCGGCCGATTGTCGTCGGCGTTTTTCACGAGGCGATCAGGGCACCCGAAGATGCGTGATGCGGCATGCCTCGTGAATGTGCCGCAGGACACTTCCGTCAGAATAATGGGCGGCGAGGCCGGATGCGGCGTTATCGATCGCTTCCGCTGGGCATCATCCCACCTGATCCGGGACCCCGGCGGCCGGACCCTCGGGCCGCCCATCCGAGGAGGGACACTTCCATGGGGGAGAAGGTCGTGGCAGGGCCGTTCGACCTGTCCGATCGCCAGCGCTACCGCGAAAAGCTCCAGAAGTGCCTGGCGGGACTGGAGCGACTGCTGGCCGAGAAACGGTTCGACCGTCCCAAGAACCTGATGGGGCTGGAGATCGAATTGAATCTCGCCGGCCCCGACGGTATGCCGAAAATGCTGAACGGCCAGGTACTGGAGCGGATCGCCAGCCGCGATTTCCAGACCGAACTGGCCATGTTCAATCTGGAGGTCAACATAGCCCCGCACCGGCTGGGCGACCGGGTATTCGACCGGCTCGCGGAGGAGCTGCGCACCTCCCTCGCCTACGCCGACCGCAAGGCGGGCGAGGTGGACGCCGGCATCGTGATGACCGGCATCCTGCCCACGCTGGGCCGGGACGACCTGGTCTCGTCCAACCTCTCCGAGGTGGACCGCTACGCCCTTCTCAACGACCAGATCGTCGCCGCGCGCGGTGAGGACTTCCGGCTCGACATCGAGGGCGTGGAGCATCTGCGCTGCACCTCCCGCTCCATCGTCCCCGAGGCTGCCTGCACCTCCGTGCAACTGCACCTCCAGGTGACGCCCGACCGGTTCGCCGACGTGTGGAACGCGGCGCAGGCGGCCTCGGCCGCGCAGATCGCGGTCGGCGCCAACTCGCCCTTCCTGTTCGGGCACGAGCTGTGGCGCGAGTCCCGGCCGCCGCTCTTCCTGCAGGCCACCGACACCCGCCCGCCCGAACTCCAGGCCCAGGGAGTCCGGCCGCGCACCTGGTTCGGTGAGCGCTGGATCACCTCCGCCCACGACCTGTTCGAGGAGAACCTGCGCTACTTCCCGCCCCTGCTGCCGATCTGCGACGACGAGGAGCCCCTGGAGGTCCTCGACGCCGGCGGCGTGCCCAAGCTGGCCGAACTCGTCCTGCACAACGGCACGGTGTACCGCTGGAACCGCCCGGTCTACGACATCGCCGACGGCGTGCCCCATCTGCGGGTGGAGAACCGGGTGCTGCCCGCCGGACCCACGATCACCGACGTGATCGCCAACGCCGCCTTCTACTACGGCCTGGTGCGCGCGTTCGCCGAGGAGCCCCGCCCGGTGTGGACCCGGCTGCCCTTCGAGGCCGCCGAGGCCAACTTCGACGCGGCCTGCCGGTACGGCATCGACGCCCGCTTCGTCTGGCCCCGGCGCGGCCGTTACGGCGGCACGGCCGAGGTCGACGCCGTCACCCTGGTCCGCGACGAGCTGCTGCCGCTCGCCGCGGCGGGGCTGGACGCGTGGGGGATCGAGGCCGCCGACCGGGACTTCTACCTCGGTGTCATCGAGGAGCGCTGCCGCAAGCGGGTCAACGGCGCGTCCTGGCAGGCGGCCACCTTCCACCGCGCCCTGGAGAAGGGCCACGGCCGGGAGGAGGCGCTGGCCGCGACGACGCGCCGGTACGCCGAGCTGATGCACGCCGGGGAACCGGTGCACACCTGGCCGGTGGGGCTGCCGGAGCCGGTGCCGCTGGGCTGAGGGGCACCCCTTGGGGGATACGGCCGTACGCGGGTGGACGATTCCGTCCGCGTACGGCCCTGTCGTGCGCGACCCGGTGCGTAGGCCGGCCGCGTCCTTCTGCGATCCTTTGCGGAACACAGGCGCGCGGGGGCAGGTCGAGCCGCCCGGCGCCCGGAACGCGGGTGGAGGCGGAACCGGTGGCCGAGTCCATGGCATGGCAGCAGCCTTCCCGGCGGACGCTGCGGGACGAGACGCTGATCGTGCTGGCGCTCTCGCTCGGGGCGAGCGGGGTGTCCGCGCTCATCAGCTTCATCGGCTCGGTCACCAAGCCCGGCGGGCTCAAGGACCAGGCGGCCACCCTCAACGCCTCCGCCGCGCCCGGCCGTCCCTGGCTCGATCTGGCCTGGCAGCTCTTCGGGATCGCGTCCGCGCTGGTGCCGGTGGCGCTGGTCGCGTATCTGCTGTGCCGGGAGGGCGAGAGCCTCAAGGTGATCGGCTTCGACCGGGGGCGGCCCTGGTCCGACCTGGCGCGGGGCGCGGCCGTCGCGGCCGTGATCGGCAGTACCGGTATCGCCTTCTACCTGGCCGCGCGCGGGCTCGGCTTCAACCTCACGGTGGTGCCCGAGGCACTGCCCGACGTGTGGTGGAAGTACCCGGTGCTGGTGCTGTCGGCGGTGCAGAACGCGGTGCTCGAAGAGGTCATCGTCGTCGGCTATCTGCTGCGCAGGCTGGGCCAGTTGGGCTGGAGTCCGGGGACCGCGCTGGTGGCCAGCGCGGTCCTGCGGGGCTCGTACCACCTCTACCAGGGCATCGGCGGCTTCATCGGCAACATGGTGATGGGCGTGGTGTTCGTCTGGCTGTACCGGCGGTGGGGCCGGGTCGGGCCGCTGGTCGTCGCCCACTCTCTGCTCGACATCGGCGCCTTCGTCGGCTACGCCCTGCTGGCGGGCAAGGTGGGGTGGCTGCCGACGCCGTGAGCGCCGATACGGCCGCTCAGGCGAGGAGTTCGCCGTCGATGACGGTGACCGCGCGGCCCCGGAGCAGGGTGCGCTCGCCGCGCAGGCCGGTGCGGATCACGCCGGTGCGGCGGGACGCCTGGAGGCCCGTGAGGTCGTCCCGGCCCAGGCGCGGGGACCAGTAGGGGGCGAGCGCCGTGTGGGCGCTGCCGGTGACCGGGTCCTCGTCGATGCCGACGTTCGGGAAGAAGCAGCGGGAGACGAAGTCGCAGCCCAGCGTGGGGTCCTCGGCGCGGGCGGTCACGATCACGCCCCGGCTGGAGCAGCCGGTGAGTTCCCGGTGGTCGGGGGTCAGCTCCAGCACGGTCTTCTCGTCGGCCAGTTCCACCAGCAGGTCCCCGACGTCGGGTCCGGTATCGAACGCGGCCACCGGCTCCGCCCCCAGCGCCTCGGCGAGCCCCTCCGGGATCTCGACCTCGGTGAGCGGTGCGGTGGGGAAGTCCAGGGTGATCTCCCCGTCCTCGCCCGGCGTGGCGATGACGACACCGCTGCGGGTGGCGAACCGTACCGGGCCCTCGTGGGCGCCGGTGGTGTAAAGGACGTGCGCGGTGGCGAGCGTGGCGTGCCCGCACATCGCCACCTCGGTGACGGGGGTGAACCAGCGCAGCGCCCAGTCGGCCTCCCCGCCCTCGGGCAGCCGGTGGGCGAAGGCCGTCTCGGAGTGGTTGACCTCGGAGGCCACCTGCTGGAGCCAGTCGTCGTCCGGGAACACGTCGTCCAGGAGCAGGACTCCGGCGGGGTTGCCGGTGAAGGGGAGGTCGGCGAAGGCGTCGACGATTCGGATGCGCATGCGCAGACCCTAGGGGTTCCGGCGACCGGGCGGCCAAGGCCAGTTGGAGACGGGTGGCCTTGGCCGGCGGGGGCTCAGGGAGCCAGCGGCAGTTGGCGCTTGTGTTCGGTGAGGCGGTAGCGGTCGATGATGGTGGTGAGGGCGGGGTCCGCGACCGGCTTGCCCTCGAGGAGGTCGTCGATGTCGTCGTAGGTGACGCCGAGCGCCGTCTCGTCGGCCTTGCCGGGAGCCAGGGTCTCCAGGTCGGCGGTGGGGGTCTTCCAGACCAGCTCGGCGGGGGCGCCCAGGGCCTCGGCCACGGCGCGGACGCGCCGCTTGGTGAGGCCGGTGAGCGGGACGACGTCGGCCGCGCCGTCGCCGAACTTGGTGAAGAAGCCGGAGACCGCCTCCGCCGCGTGGTCGGTGCCGACGACCAGGCCGTCATGGGCGCCGGCCACCGCGTACTGGGCGATCATGCGCTGGCGGGCCTTGATGTTGCCGTGCAGGAAGTCCTGGTGGTGCGCGTCGCGGAAGACGGTGCCGCCGGCCACGACCGCGTCCAGCGCGGCGTCGCTCGCGGGCCGCACGTCGACGGTCAGGGTCCGGTCGGGGCGGATGAACGCAAGCGCCCGCTGGGCGTCGGCCTCGTCGGCCTGGACGCCGTACGGCAGCCGCATCGCGTAGAACGTCGCCTCGTGGCCGGCCGCGCGGGCCCGCTCGACCGCGAGCTGGCACAGCCGGCCCGTCGTGGTCGAGTCCACCCCGCCGCTGATCCCGAGCACCAGCGAGCGCAGGCCGGTGGAGGTCAGCCGCTCGGCGAGGAAGGCGATCCGGCGCTCGATCTCCTGCTCCACGTCGAAGGACTCGGGCACCTGGAGATCCCGGGCGATCTCCTTCTGCTGCGACGTGGCGGCCAGGTCGGTCATGCTCGTTCCTCACACTTCGGCGGCGGCCCTCACCTGCGGGCCGGGTGCCATTCTGGCAAACGCCTGGCAGCCCGGTACGCGACGGGTCACGCGTCCCCTCCGGCCTCCTTCGCCGCGCGCTCCACCCGCGCCCGATGCCCCTCCCACCAGGCCGGGTCGTCCGACGGCATGCTGGTGTCGCCCCGGTCCATGCCGGTGGCGCCGTCCATGAGTTCCCGGACGATGTCGGCGTGCCCGGCGTGCCGGTGGGTGTCGGCCAGGACGCGTACGACGGCGTGGTGCAGGGTCACCTCGTCCCGGCCGCTCGGCCACCACGGCACCCGGCCCACGGTGTCCAGCGGCAGTGCCTCGATCGTCGCGTCCGCGTGGGCCCAGGCGCGGCGGTAGAGCCCCACGATGTCCGCGCGCGACTCCTCGGCGGTGGCCCACATGTCCGCGTTGGTCTCGGCGTCCTCCGCGAGCCAGGGCAAGGGCTCGCCCGACGGCCGCCCGAAGGTGTCCCCGAGGTACCCCAGCTCGACCCCGGCCGCGTGCTTGACCAGCCCGAGGAGGTTGGTGCCGGTCGGGGTGAGGGGCCGGCGGGCGTCGTACTCCGATAGCCCGTCGAGCTTCCACAGCAGGGCTTCACGGGCGGACCGAAGGTAGCGGAGCAGGTCGGCCTTGGGGCCGGGTGCGGTCATGGGGGCGGCCGCCGGAACGTCGGTCCCCATTACAGCGGCACCAGGACGCAGAACTCGTTGTCCTCGGGGTCCGTGAGAACTGTCCAGGAGACGTCGCCCTGGCCGAGGTCGAGGTCGGTGGCGCCGAGGGCGCGGAGCCGGTCCGCCTCGGCCGCCTGGTCGTCGCCGGGGTAGGGGCGGACGTCGAAGTGGACGCGGTTCAGGCCGGTCTTCGCGTCGGGGGTGCGGATGAACTCGAGGTAGGGGCCGACGGCCTTGGCGGAGCGGAGTCGCGCGTGGTCGTCGGTGACCTCGTGCACGGTCCAGTCCATGGCCTCGCCCCAGAAGCGGGCCATGGTGTGCGGGTCCGCGCAGTCGACGACCACCGCGGCGACAGGGCCGGTGTCCCGGTAGATCTCCCGGGGCTCCAGTACGCAGAACTCGTTGCCCTCGGGGTCGGCGAGGACGGTCCAGGGGACGTCGCCCTGGCCCACATCGACGGGCGTGCCGCCCAACTCCTGCAACCGGGCGACCAGTTCCGCCTGGTGGTCCTCGGAGGTGGTCGCGAGGTCGAGGTGTACGCGGTTCTTCACCGTCTTGGGGACCGGGACGGTGAGGACGTCGATGCAGACGGCCTCGGGGGAGGGGTAGGTGATGATCCCTCCGGGTTCGACGTTGGTCTCGTCGGGCCCGTCGCCGGTGACCTCCCAGCCGAGCGCCTCCGCCCAGAACCGGCCGAGCGCGGACTTGTCCCGAGCCTTGATCGAAATCTGTACCAGACGCGTCGTCATGCGGCAGATCGTATGCCCGCGCGGTGCGGGACGGGCAACCACTTTTTTCGCGGCAGGGGCTTGTCGGTGGTGCGTTACCGATATATCGTCGACGTGTCGCGTAAGGAACGCGATCGGATGGGATCGATCGACGACAGGATGGAGTGATCGTGATGCACGGTCATGGATTCGAGCGAGGGCACCGGGGTGCCGGGCCCGGTCCGTACGGCCGGGGTGGATTCGAGGGGGAGCGGGGTGCCTTCGGGCCCTTCGGGCCGGGTGGCCCCGGCTTCGGCGGGCCGGTTTTCGGCGGCCCCGGTTTCGGGGGCGGACCCTGGGGCGGCCGCGGGCGCGGAGGGCCGAGGGGGCGGGCGCGGCGTGGTGATGTGCGGGCCTCGATCCTCGCCCTGCTCAAGGACCGGCCCATGCACGGCTACGAGATGATCCAGGAGATCGCCGAGCGCAGCGGCGGCGCGTGGAAGCCGAGCCCCGGCTCGGTCTACCCGACCCTGCAGCTGCTGGAGGACGAGAGTCTGATCGCCAGCGAGAGCGAGGGTGGCAAGAAGCTGTTCGCCCTCACCGACAGTGGCCGCACCGCCGCCGAGGAGGGCCCGGACGCCCCCTGGGAGGAGGCTTCGCGCGGCGTCGACTGGGAGGCGCTCAGTGAGATCCGCCAGGCCGGGGCCGGTCTGATGGAAGCCTTCGGCCAGGTATGGAAGACCGGTACCAAGGAGCAGCGGGACAAGGCGCTGGCCGTCCTCAACGACGCCCGGAAGAAGCTGTACCTCATCCTCGCCGACGAGGACTGACGAGGACTGAGGATCAGGCGCGCGACGGCGGGACACAGGCCGAGGGCACGCGTCGAATCACCGCCGCGTCGAACAGGTCCCACGCCCGCGGGAAGGGGCCCTCGTCATGGCAGTGCCAGGCGTCCCAGAACAGGTCGGCGGGCAGTGCGTCCGACGGGGCGTACACCCGGTACACGTACTGTTTGCCGTCGACCGCCGGCAGGCCCACCAGCCAGCACAGGCATCCTTCCTCCACTTCGTGTGAGACGTGTGAGGGCGCTGTGTGGTTGCGCCGGGGCGTGCGACGGGCCGGGGTGCCCCCGAGGCGGACGGCCCCGGCCTCATCCGTGAGGAGGAGGCGCCGGGCGCGGGTCTCCACTCTGCGTGGGACGCGCGAATGGTTCCCCTCGCGGATGTGAAGGGGCCGCCGTGGCTGATGAGGTGGGACCGTGGAACCCCGTACAGCCGGCCGGCCCGTCCCTGACGAGGGTGGCGCCGACGCACAGGACGACACCGGTCTCGACGCGACGCTCGCGGCGGTCGTCGCCGGTGCCCGCCGCCGCGCCGTGCGGGACGGCGACCGTCAGATCGACACCGCCCATCTGCTGCACTCGCTCCTCGACGCGGACCCCGAGGCCCGCGCCGCCATCGGCCCCCAACTGGTCCGGCTGCTCGGCTACCTCGTCCAGCGCAGCATCGGTTATGGACTGGGCTGGCAGCGCGGAGCGGAGGGCGGCGGCTCGCCGGGCGCCGTACCGAGACCGGTACGCGGTGACGGCACCTTCGAGGGCCCCGAGCGCTGGTCGCCCCTCGCGGCCGAGGCCATGCGGGACGCCCGGCGTCGCGCCGCCCGCCGGGGCGAACCCCATGCCGCCGGCCTCGATCTGCTCGCCGCCCTGGTGGCCGACCCCCGCGCACGCGCCGTCGAGGTCCTCGAACACGCCGGAATCCCCGCCGGCGGCCTGACCTCCAGGAAGGCGCCCCGCGCCACGGACGGCACGGCTCACTGAAGTGCGCACGCGTCCATCCCCTGAGACAGGTGTCAACGGGGGTGACGCTCATGTCATCGCCTGTCATCATGTGCGCGTGCGTTCGTCCGGAAACAGTGAGAGCGGCCACGGCCGAGGCGCCGGGCTCGGCCTCGCGCTGGCATCGGCCCTGGCCTTCGGCGGGTCGGGAGTCGCGGCCAAGCCCCTGATCGAAGCGGGCCTGGACCCGCTGCACGTCGTCTGGCTACGGGTGACCGGCGCCGCCCTGGTGATGCTGCCCCTGGCCGTACGGCACCGCGCGCTGCTCCGGCAACGTCCCGCGCTGCTCGTCGGGTTCGGGCTGCTCGCGGTCGCCGGAGTGCAGGCGTGCTACTTCGCCGCGATCTCCCGCATCCCGGTCGGCGTGGCCCTGCTGGTGGAGTACCTGGCCCCGGCGCTGGTGCTCGGCTGGGTGCGGTTCGTGCAGCGGCGGCCGGTGACCAGGGCGGCCGCGCTCGGCGTGGTCCTCGCGGCCGGCGGACTCGCCTGCGTGGTCGAGGTGTGGTCCGGGCTGCGCTTCGACGCGCTCGGGCTGCTCCTCGCCCTCGGCGCCGCCTGCTGCCAGGTCGGCTACTTCGTCCTGTCCGACCAGGGCGGCGACGCGGGGGAGCGGGCGCCCGACCCGCTCGGCGTGATCGCGTACGGCCTGCTGGTCGGCGCCGCCGTGCTCACCGTCGTCGCCCGGCCCTGGACCATGGACCGGTCCGTACTGACCGGCACCGCGCACCTCGACGGCACCCCGGTGCCCGCACTCGCGCTGCTCGCCTGGATCGTGCTCGTCGCCACGGTCGTCGCCTACGTCACCGGCGTGCTGTCGGTGCGGCGGCTGTCGCCGCAGGTCGCGGGGGTCGTCGCGTGTCTGGAGGCGGTCATCGCCACCGTGCTGGCCTGGGTGCTGCTCGGCGAGCATCTGTCGCTGCCGCAGGTGGCCGGGGGCGCGGTCGTCCTCGTCGGCGCCTTCATCGCACAGTCCTCGGCGCCCGCCAAGGGGCTTGCGGAACCGGTCGCGGAGGGCGGCGCGGAAAGGGAGCTGTCCGCGCGGGGCACGGCTGCCTAGGCGTCTTGATCCCGCGGGCAGGCGGGATCGCCCTTCCGCCTCCTCCCGGCAGCCCGAGGCGGGTGCTTTCGGTGCCGGGAGGGACGGGGCTGCCCGCGGAGGCGCGGCGGGCCGTCAGGCGCCCGTGGCCGCCTGGGCCTCGGCTTCGGTCGTCAACTCCGCCAGGTAGTCGGGGAGTTCGGTGCCGGGCGCCAGATCGGCGTCGGCGAGCGGGGCCGCGTAGGTCGTGCGTACGGGGACCACTCCGGCCCAGTACGGCAGGGTGAGGTCCTCGGGCTCGTCGTTCACGCCGCCGGTGCGGACCTTGGCCGACACCTCCTCCAGGTCCAGCCGGATCACCGCGGTCGCCGCCAGCTCCTTGCGGTTGGCGGGGCGGGAGTCGGCCGAGCGGCCCGGCACCACCTGGTCCACCACGGCGTCCAGCGCGATCCGCCGCTCCTCGGGGTCGGTGACCTCGTACGCGACGCCGTGCACCACCACCGAGCGGTAGTTGATCGAGTGATGGAAGGCGGACCGGGCCAGCACCAGCCCGTCGACATGCGTGACCGTCAGGCACACCGGGAGCCCCGGATCGGCGGCGCCGGTCATCCGCAGCGGGCGCGAACCCGTGGACCCGTGCACGTACAGCCGCTCACCGACCCGGCCGTAGAGCGTGGGCAGCACCACCGGGGCGCCGTCGCGGACGAAGCCGAGGTGGCAGAGGTAGCCGTCGTCGAGGATCGCGTGCACCGCCTCCCGGTCGTACGACGCCCGCTGCGCGGCCCGTGTGGGCACGGTGCGGTCGGTCGGTGCGTAGTCGGCCTGCGGTGCTGCCTGTCCGGTCCCCTGCATGGCGGTCCCTCCCTGGACTACTGGATTGCACTAGTGCATAATCGAGTTTGTGCTAGGAGAGTATCGGATTCAGGGGCGCGGTGCGGCGGAGATCGCGGCCAGTGTCGAACACGCGGTCGGCTCCGGGGAGCTGCTGCCGGGCCAACCACTGCCGCCCATGCGAGAGTTGGCGGCCCGGCTCGATGTGAATCCCAATACGGTCGCGGCCGCCTACCGCACCCTGCGCGAGCGCGGGGTGATCGAGACCGCCGGCCGCCGGGGCAGCAGGGTCCGCCCCAAGCCCGCCACGACCGGCCGGGACGAGCTGCGCCTCGACGTGCCCGAGGGTGCGCGGGACCTGTCCACCGGCAACCCCGATCCCGCGCTGCTGCCCGCCCTCGCCCCGGCGTTCGCGCATGCGGCCGCCCGCGCCGGCCGCGACCCGGTGCTCTACGGCGACGATCCGGCCGACCCGGATCTCGTCCGCGCCGCCCGCGCCGCACTCGACGCGGACGGTGTCCCGGCCGGGCCGCTCACCCTCACCTCCGGCTCCCTCGACGCCATCGAGCGCGTCCTCGCCGCCCATCTCAGGCCGGGCGACGCGGTCGCGGTGGAGGACCCCGGCTGGGGAAGCGTGCTGGACCTGATCCCCGCGCTCGGGCTGCGCCCCGTCCCCGTCGGCGTGGACGAGGAGGGCCCGCTGCCCGCCGAACTGGACGCCGCCCTGCGCTCCGGAGCCCGCGCCCTGCTCGTCACCACCCGCGCCCAGAACCCCACCGGCGCCTCGGTGAGCGCCTCCCGCGCGCGCAGGCTGCGCGCCGTGCTGCGCGAGCATCCCGGCACCGTACTGATCGAGGACGACCACGGCCACGGCTTCGTCGACCTCCCGGCGCACCCCCTCGCGGGCGCCACCCGGCACTGGGCCTTCATCCGCTCCGTCTCCAAGACCTACGGCCCCGACCTGCGGCTCGCCGTCCTCGCCGGGGACGCCCGCACCGTCGACCTGGTGCGCGGACGGCAGCGGCTCGGCCCCGGCTGGGTGAGCCACCTGCTGCAACGCGCCGTCGCCCGGCTCTGGGCGGAGGAGGCGGTGGGCCCGGAGGTCGCGGCCGCGTACAGCGCGCGCCGGCAGCGGCTGCTCGACGCGCTCGCCGAACGCGGGGTCACCGCCTACGGCCGCAGCGGCATGAACGTCTGGGTGCCGGTGCCCGACGAGACCGGCGCGGTCGCCCGGCTCCTCCAGTCCGGCTGGGCCGTGGCCCCCGGCGCCCGCTTCCGGCTGGACTCACCGCCGGCCGTCCGCATCACCGTCTCCCCCCTGACCGAGGCGGACATCGAACCGCTGGCGGACGCGGTGGCGGCGGCGGTACGCCCGTCCCCGGCGCGGTCCTACGGGTGAGGACGGGTGGGACGGGGCTCAGTTTTGGCCCGTCCCGCGGAGTCCCCCTCGCCGCCCCTGGGTCACGCCCCGCCGTCCTGGCCACGGCGCTGCTCAGGGGGACGCGGCTCCGCACCTGGCCCTGGCCGGCGTCGTCCCGAGCTCTTCGCGCAGGGGGTGTCCCTCGCGCCGGGGCGGACGCGCGCCTCCAGGTGCGACGAGCCCCACCTTCGGCCGGCGGCGCTCCTCGGTGGACGCCGCTCCGTGCCTTGCCTGGGGCAGCGTCGTCCCGAGCTCTTCGCGCAGGGGGCGTCCCGCACGCCGGGTCGGGCGCAGGCTCCGGGCGCGGTGAGCCCTCCCGTCCTTCCCGGCGGCGCTACTCAGCGGACGCGGCTCGGCGCCTGACCTGCGTCAGCGCCGCCCCCACGATGACGATCACCGCGCCCACCGGGGTGGTCCAGCGCAGCGACTCACCGAGGATCGTCACCCCCGCCACGGTGGCGATCACCGGCACGAAGTAGGTGACCATCTGGGCCGTGGTCGGGCCGACCTCGGCGACCAGGCCGTACTGGATGAGCATCGCCACGCCGGTCCCGAGGGCGCCCAGCGCGGCGACCGCCAGCAGCGGGCCGACCGGGAAGCTCGCCGGGAGGGAGGTGAACAGCGGGGTGACGACAGCGAGTTGGACCGTGGCGAGGAGCAGCTGCGCGCCGGTCATCGACAGGTGCGAGTTGCCCGTACCCGCCAGCGTGCGCCGTACGTAGATCCAGCCGACCGGGTAGCTCAGCGAGGCCAGCAGGGCCAGCGCGGTGCCCCTGGCGTCCAGGCCGTTGAAGCCCTGCCAGGCGCCGAGGACCGTCAGCACCCCGAGGAAGCCGAGGCCGAGTCCGGCGACGCGGACCCTGGTCGGCCGGTCCTCGGAGAGGGCGATCACGGAGAACGCCATGCCCCACAGCGGCGAGGTGGCGTTGCAGATGCCGGCCAGGGTGGAGGGGATCGTCAGCTCGGCGAACGCGAAGAGGGAGAAGGGCAGGGCGTTCAGGAAGAACGCGGCGACCGCCAGATGGGCCCAGGTGCGGGCCCCGCGCGGCAGCCGCTCCCGCTTCACGGCCATGGCCGCCGCGAGGACGAGCGTGCCGAAGAACAGGCGGCCCAGGGTGACTTGGAAGGGGGCGTAGGCGCCCGTGCCGACCTTGATCAACAGAAAGCTGAAGCCCCAGATCAAGGACAGCAGGCCGAAGCGCAGCCGCCAGTCGAGAAGACGGGGCGGGCGCCCGGGAGCCGGCGTGGAGGTGGCGGCGGGGGACTGGGTCCGGGAAGGGATGACCGTGCTCATGCCGTCAAAGATGCTGGACGCAACTTCGTAGCACAATCGAGAATTATCGCGCGATACGTTTTAGGATCGCTTACATGTTGAACCTGGAGCGCCTGCGCACCCTGCATGCCTTCGCCCGGCACGGCTCGGTCAGCGCCGCCGCCGAGGCGCTGCACGTGACCACGTCCGCGGTCTCGCAGCAGCTCGGCAAGCTGGAGCGGGAAGCAGGGCAGCGGCTGCTCGCCAAGAACGGTCGCGGGGTGCGGCTCACGGACGCCGGACGGCTGCTGTCCGAGCACGCGGCCCGCATCCTCTCCCAGGTCGAGCTGGCCCAGTCCGATCTGGAGGCACACCGGGGGCAGGTCGCCGGGGACTTGAGGATGTCGGCGTTCCCCACCGCCGCCCGGGGCCTCTTCCCGGCCGCGCTCGCCGCGTTGCGCGCCCGGCACCCCGCCCTGCGGCTGCGCACCTGCGAGCTGGAGCCGGAACTCGGCGTCGCCGGAGTCGCGCGTGGAGACCTGGACCTCGCTGTCGTCCTCGACTGGTACAACAAGCCGATGCCCGTGCCCGACGGCCTGGTCAAGGAACCCCTCCTGGACGACCCGGCCGAGGTCGCCCTCCCCGCCGGGCACCCGCTCGCCGGCCGGGACGAGGTCGACCTCGCGGAGTTCGCCGGGGACGAGTGGATCACCTGGGGCGAGGGCGAGTTCTGCCACGAATGGCTGCTGTTCACCCTGCGCTCCAAGGGCGTCGAACCCATCGTCGGCCATCGCGCGGGCGAGACCCACACCCAGCTCGCGCTGGTCGCCGCCGGGCTCGGGGTGTGCATCGCGCCCCTGCTGGGCCGGGACCCGGTACCGCCCGGCGTCGTCCTGGTCCCGCTCAGGCAGCGGATACGGCGGCACGTCTATGTGCTGTGGCGCGCGGACGCCGACCGCCGCCCCTCCATCCGCGCCGCCGTCGACGCGCTGCGGACGGCGGCCGCGCAGCTCGGCTGAGCTCCCTCAACGGCCGCCGAGTTTGCGGAAGTCCCAGGACACGACCTTGTCCGGGGTCAGCCGGGCCCAGGCGTGCCGGCCGTCGTGCGGCATCTCGTCCATGCCGAAGTTCTTCCGCGCGAACAGCGTCTCCGCCGTGTCCAGTTCGGCGCACAGCTCCCCGGTGCGGGGCACCTCGCCCACGAACTCCACCCGGCCGGACAGCTCGGCCCCGCGCAACTGGTCGTACTCCTCACCCGAGTCGACGACCACCGCCACCCGCACGTCGTTCCGCAGCTGGGTCCAACGCCTGCTGCGCACCACGGAGTAGAGCCACAGCGAGGTGCCGTCCCACACGAACCACAGCGCGCTCACATGCGGGGTGCCGTCCGCCGAGACGGTCGCCACCCGGCAGGTGCGCTGACTGGTCAGGAACTCGTCCAGCTCACCGGGCGTCATCATGATCTTCCGGCCCCGGCGCTGCTGAGTGACGGTCATGCGGCCCCCCTCGCCGGTCAGGCCAGTTTGATCTCGTCGCCGGACACGGTGATCTTCTCCTCGGGCAGCGGGGCCGTCGCGGGCCCCTTCTTCACGCTGCCGTCCGTCACCGAGAAGTGGCTGTTGTGACACGGGCAGACGATCACCCCGTCGGCGACACTGCCCACCGCGCAGCCCTGGTGGGTGCACTTCGAGGAGAACGCCTTGTACGTGCCCGCGCTCGGCTGGGTGACCACCACACCCTTGTCCTTGAAGATCTTGCCGCCGCCCTCCGGGATGTCGGCGGTCTTGGCGAGGGCGTCCCCGGCGGAACCCGAGCCGACCGCGTCCGAACCGCCGTCCTGTGAACCGCAGGCCGCCAGCGCCACGGTGAGCCCGGCCGCTCCCGCCGCCGCGATCACGGTCCGCCGGTCCGGTCCGGCTGTGGGTCGGGGCGATGCGCTGGTCATGGGGGGTTTCCTTCCGCCGGAGTGAGCGTTCTTGATCCGTCCAGGGGTACGGCCCCGTGGCACCTGCCGTTCAGCGACGGCCCCGATCCTCGCCGCCGGGGCATGAGGAGGGCGTAAGAGCCGCCGACGCAACGGAGTTGACGGCGTCGTGGATCAACCTCCGGCGAGCGGCGCCCAGGAGCGCACCCAGGTCAGCAACTCGGGGGTGTGCAGCGCCGGGACCCACAGGTCGGCCCGGTGGGCGTCGTCGCCGTGCGGCCGGGGGCCGACGCCCAGCACCCGCAGCCGGGCGCGCCGGGCCGACTCGACGCCGGTCAGCGAGTCCTCGACCGCCAGCGCCTCCTCCGCGCGTACCCCGCACAGTCGGGCCGCCGTCTCGTAGACGTCCGGCCACGGCTTGGGGCGGACCGTACCGGTGTCGCCGGCCGGGGTCGCCGAGGGCACGACGATGTGGTCGAAGTGGGCGCGCAGCCCTGCCTGTTCGAGGCTCGCCTCCACCACTTCCGAGGGGCAGTTGCTCGCCACCGCCAGGGGGAGCCTGCCGGAGAGCAGTCGTACGAGTTCGACGGCGCCGGGCATCGTCACCGGGTCGTCCGCGACGAGCGCCAGGAAGTGGTGGAGGAGCGCCGCCGTCAGATCGGCGGTCAGTTCCGGCTTGTGCACCGACTCCGCCATGAGCCGCCCGCAGTCGGCGTAGTGCACCCCCTTGGCCTGCTCGGCGAACCCCGGTGGGGTCTGGAGGCCGAAGCCCCGGAAGGCCCGGGCGCGGGCGTCCTGCCAGTGGCGTTCGCTGTCCATCAGGGTGCCGTCGCAGTCGAAGACGACGGCCCTGGGGGACCAGTCGAGCAGATGATGACCCGTGGTGGACACAAGGACCTCCCTGGAACGGGCATTCCCGGCATAGCTCGGGAAACGGAAACATCGTCGCCGCTACGTTATTTGCGCGCACAGAGTGAGGAAATGGCTACATGGAGTTATCGACTGTGGGGGGTTTCGGGGTGTATGCACCCTCAGGGAAGCCGGGTGCCGGAGTGGATACCTGGATCGCCAACGGCTTTGTGTGAAAGCACAGTTGAGGCATATTTACTGGGCAACCGGCGCCACCGCGCCGCGACCGTCGTTCCCTCGGCGAAGTACCGAAACGGTGGCGGAGCGGGCCCTTTACCACTCGCCCGCGTTCATCCTCGAAAGAAAAGCGCAATTACCGCGCGAGTGTGGTTCCGGTAGCCCCCGGCGCACGCGGGCGCACTACATTCTTCGGCGTCAGGAACGTTGAGCGAGGGTGGACGGGACGTTGCAGGAACGGGCCAGGGCAACGCGCCGATCACTCCTGGAGGCGGCCGCCTCCCTCTTCGCCGAGCGGGGGTACGCGGGGACCAGCGTCAACGACATAAGCAGCAGGTCGGGACGGACGAGCGGCTCCGTGTACTTCCACTACGCGAGCAAGGAGGGCATCGCCCTCGCCGTCGTCCAGGATCGTTTCGCCACCTGGCCCGAACTCAACGCCCGGTATACGAACGAGACGGTCCCGCCGATGGACCGGCTCGTCGCGCTGAGCTACGACATCGCCAAAGCCCTGGCCGAGGACCCCGTGACGCGCGGGGGCGCCAGACTGTGGGCCGAGCGCGAGGTCATCAACGCCACGCTCCCCGATCCCTTCGCCCTCTGGACCGCCGCCACCACCCGCCTCCTGGCCCAGGCGCGGGCCACCGGCCAACTGGCCCCGCACATCCGGCCCGCGCCCACCGCCCGCGCCCTGGTGCGCGCCTTCTTCGGCCTCTGCTCCCTGACCGAGGCGCTGGAGGGCAGCGCGACCATCACCGCCCGCCTGGCCGAGTGGTGGCACCTCACCCTGCCGTCCCTCCAGCCGGCGCCCAAGCCCTGAAGCCGGTCAGAGGCGCACCGGAAGCTCCCGCACGCTGTTGCCCACGAAGCTGGCGTGGCGCGGCAAGTCTCCCTCCGGCAAGGCGAGTTCGAGGTCCGGGAAGCGGGTGAACAGCCGCTCCAGCGCGACCGTGGCCTCCAGTCGCGCGAGGGGAGCGCCCAGGCAGTAGTGGGCGCCGTGTCCGAGCGACAGGTTGCGTACGGCGTCGGCGCGGGCCGGGCGCGTGACGTCGAAGCGGCCGGCGTCCGGGCCGTGGGCCGCCTGGTCGCGTCCGGCGGCGGAGTAGCCGGCCAGGACCGGGGTGCCCGCCGGGATGGTGGTGCCGTCGACGGTGAGGTCCCGCACCGGGTAGCGGAACGGGAAGTAGCTCACCGGCGAGTCCCAGCGCAGGGTCTCCTCCACCACGTCGGCCCAGCTCGCGCCGCCCGCACGGACCAGGTCGAGCTGGTCGCGGTGGCCGCACAGGGCCCGCGCGGCGTTGGTGATCAGGTTCAGGGTGGTCTCGTGCCCGGCGATGATCAGCAGCACCAGGGTGCCGATCAGCTCCTCCTGCCCGAGCCGGTCGCCGCCCTCGTCGCGGGCGGCGATGAGGGCGCTGGTCAGGTCGTCGCGGGGGTGCGCGGCCTTGCTCGCCGCTATCTCGCCCAGTACGCCCACGAGTTCGCGGTTCGCGGCCAGTGCCGCTTCGGGGCCGATGTCCGTCGCCACCACCTGGTTGCTGAGCCGGTGCAGACGGTCGCGGAACTGCTCCTCCACGCCCAGGAGTTCACAGATGACGCCCATCGGCAGCGGCAGCGCGAAGTGTCGCCGGAGATCGACGACGCCCTCGGTCGCGGCCAGGCCGTCCAGCAGTGCGTCGGTCAACTCCTCGACGCGCGAACGCAGTCCCTCCACCCGGCGCGGGGTGAAGGCGCGGCTGACCAGGGACCGCAGCCGCCGGTGGTCGGCCCCGTCGGCCGTGGTCATGCCGCGCACGGTGGCGAATGTCAGCAGTGGCCAGCCCGGTTCGATCCGCCCCTCGTGCAGCGCCTTGAAGTGCCGTACGTCCTTGGCGACTTCGGGATGCTGGAGGAACTCCCGCAGCGCTTCGTGCCCCAGGACGGCCATCCCCTCGATCCCGCCCGGCAGTTCGACGGCCGCCACCGCGCCGAGGGCCAGCAGACGGGCGTTGTCGGCGTGCGGGCAGCCCCCGGCTGGGTTCAGACGGTGCGGGGCTCCGGCGGGTGAGGTCTCCACGGTTCTCCTGACGGTCGTACGGGCCGGTCCGGGCGTGCGGGGAGGTGCGTGGCCGATCGTAGGCGCGTGCCGGGCCGTGCGGAGCGGGGTCAGCCGAGGTGGTCGGCGCGGCTGTCGTCGTCCAGTTCGGCGGCGGCGGAATCAGGGGCCCGAGATGGGCTGCCGCAGGCGATATAGCCTGGGCGGATGCTGACCGAAGTCACCGCCACCCGGTTCGTCACGCCCCTGCGTGAGGGCGGCTCGATGCCGGGGCTCGTCGAGACCGACGATCTCGGGCTCCACGTCCTGAAGTTCGCCGGTGCCGGGCAGGGCCGCAAGACCCTCGTCGCGGAGGTCGTCTGCGGGGAGCTCGCCCGGCGTCTCGGCTTCCGGGTGCCCGGGCTGGTGACCGTCCAGCTGGACCCCGTCCTCGGTCTGGGTGAACCCGAACGGCAGGTGCAGGACCTGCTGCGCTCCAGCGGCGGGGCCAACCTCGGCATGGACTTCCTCTCCGGCGCCCTCGGCTACGACCCCCTCGCCTTCCCCGTCGACCCCGAGGAGGCGGGCCGGATCGTCTGGTTCGACGCGCTGGTCAACAACGTCGACCGCTCCTGGCGCAACCCCAACCTCCTGGTGCACCAGGGCGGACTGTGGCTCATCGACCACGGCGCCACCATGATCTGGCACCACAACTGGCCCTCCGTCGACGCCTCCGCCGCGCGGCCCTACGACGCCGCCGACCACACCCTCGCCCGCTTCGCGCCCGACGTCACCGCCGCCGCGGCCGACCTGGCCGACCGGGTCACCGAGGATCTGCTCGCCGAGGTCACCGCCCAGATCCCCGACGCCTGGCTGGCCGACGAGCCCGGCTTCGACACCCCCGACGACCTGCGCCGCGCCTACGCGCGCCCCCTGCTCGCCCGCGCGGGCACCGTCCACGAACGCATCGAGGGCCTCAAGGAGAGCAAGTGAGCGAGCACCACATTCACATGGCCGGAGATGTGGTCCAACGCCACATCATCCGCGCCGGTCAGGGCGGCGACCGCGATGTGTACGAGTACGCCCTGCTGCGGGTCGTACCCCGTGTCGAACGCGGCGAGCGGATCAACGCGGGCGTGATCGTGTACTGCCGCGCCCAGGGTTACGTCGGCGCCCGCACCCACCTGGACGAGGCCCGGCTGCTCGCGCTCGACCCGGAGGCGGACGTCGCCGGGGTGCGCGCCGCGCTCGGTGCCGTGGAGCGTGTCTGCGCGGGCGGGGAGGAGGCCGGGCAGGCGGCCGACGACGACGCCGGGCGGCGTTTCCGCTGGCTGATCGCGCCCCGCTCCACCGTCGTCCGGCCCGGCCCGGTGCACACCGGGCTGACCGCCGACCCGGTGGCCGAGACGGAGCGTCTGCTGGACCTCCTGGTGAGGTAATGGATCACACCGCCCGGTGTCCCGTTGACACCGGGTGCCAGGGCTTCTAGCGTCACGGGTGCTGAAGGTACTAAGCGGTCGCTCACCGCACGGCGGGTCCGGTGCCGGACCTGTCGGGTTCTCTCAAGGGCGAGGAGAAGCAGCAATGTCCACCACTGCACAGCGGGTCGCGGTAGTCACCGGAGGGGCGCGCGGAATCGGCGCCGCCACCGCCGTACGGCTCGCCGCCGAGGGTCACGCCGTCGCCGTGATCGACCTGGACGAGGCCGCCTGCAAGGACACCGTCGAGAAGATCACCTCGGCGGGCGGCAAGGCCGTCGCGGTCGGCGCCGACGTCTCCGACGAGGCGCAGGTCGAGGCCGCCGTCGCGCGGATCGTCGAGGAGCTGGGCGCGCCGACCATCCTGGTCAACAACGCCGGTGTGCTCCGCGACAACCTGCTGTTCAAGATGAGCGTGTCCGACTGGGACACCGTGCTCGGCGTGCACCTGCGCGGCTCGTTCCTGATGACGAAGGCCGTGCAGAAGCACATGGTGGACGCGGGCTTCGGCCGGGTCGTCAACCTGTCCTCGTCCTCCGCGCTCGGCAACCGCGGCCAGGCCAACTACTCGGCCGCCAAGGCGGGTCTCCAGGGCTTCACCAAGACCCTCGCCATCGAGCTGGGCAAGTTCGGCATCACCGCCAACGCCGTTGCCCCGGGCTTCATCGCCACCGAGATGACCAAGGCCACCGCCGACCGCGTGGGCATGGGTTTCGACGACTTCAAGAAGGCCGCCGCCACCCAGATCCCGGTCCAGCGCGTCGGTGAGCCCGAGGACATCGCCAACGCCATCGCCTTCTTCACCGGCGAGGCGGCCGGATTCGTCTCCGGCCAGGTGCTGTACGTCGCCGGCGGACCGCTCGACTAGTCACTCGGGAACCCTGGAGCACCTGGAGCACACGGACATGACTGAACTCCCCGAACTCTCCGGCAAGGCCGCGCTCGTCACGGGCGCCAGCCGGGGCATCGGCTACGGCGTCGCGGAGGCCCTGGTGGCACGCGGCGACCGCGTCGTCATCACCGGCCGCAACGAGGAGGCGCTGAAGGAGGCCGTCGAGCGGCTCGGCGCCGACCGCGTCATCGGCGTCGCCGGCAAGGCCCACGACCTCGCCCACCAGGCCGAGGCCGTCGAACGCGCCATGGAGGCGTTCGGCCGCGTCGACTTCCTGGTCAACAACGCGGGCACCAATCCGGTCTTCGGCCCCATCGCCGACGTCGACCTGGACGTGGCCCGCAAGGTGTTCGAGACCAATGTGATCTCGGCGCTCGGCTTCGCCCAGAAGACCTGGCACGCCTGGCAGCGGGAGAACGGCGGCGCGATCGTCAACATCGCCTCCGTCGCCGGTATCGCGCCCTCGCCGTTCATCGGCGCGTACGGCGTGAGCAAGGCCGCGATGATCAACCTGACCCAGCAGCTGGCGCACGAGTTCGCGCCCAAGGTGCGGGTCAACGCGATCGCCCCGGCGGTGGTGAAGACCAAGTTCGCCGAGGCCCTGTACGAGGGCCGGGAGGAGGAGGCGGCCGCCGCCTACCCGCTCGGCCGGCTCGGCGTCCCCTCCGACATCGGCGGGGCCGCGGCCTTCCTCACCTCCGCGCAGTCCGACTGGGTCACCGGTCAGACGCTCGTCGTGGACGGCGGCATCTTCCTCAACGCCGGGGTGGGCTGACCCCTCCCGGCCCGCGTCGCCACGGGCGCCGTTCCCTTCGGGGGACGGCGCCCGTACGCGTTTCCCGGCGGGGCGGCGCCATGACAACGTAGTCATTGAAATTCGATCAACAACCCATGTTTCAGGGGAGGTTCAGGAGGTCCAGTGCTGCGGTATGGTCTGCCGACCTTGGTACGGCGGATCGAGGAGCGAGCGCGTGTTCAAGCGGAACCGATTCCTGCACAGGGTCGCGGCGGGCGTGTCCCTGACCTCCCTCATCACCCTGTTGCCCGGCTGTGGCCTGCTCTCCGACGGCGGCCCCGACGACAGCAGCCCGATCGTGGTGGGGACGACGAGCGCACCGAGCACCCTGGACCCGGCGGGCGCCTGGGACGGCTCGTGGGAACTGTTCCGCAACGTCTACCAGACGCTCCTGGCCTACCCGAACGGCGCGACCACCCCTCAGCCGGACGCCGCCGAGAGCTGTTCCTTCACCGATTCCACCAGCCGCACCTACCGTTGCCGGCTGCGCGCGGACCTGAAGTTCGCCGACGGCGACGCGCTGGACGCCAAGGCCGTCCAGCACTCCATCGACCGCATCCGCACCATCAACGCCCCGAGCGGCCCGGCCGGACTGCTGGAGGGCCTCGACCGGGTGGAGACCGTCGGCACGCGGGAGATCGTCTTCCACCTCAAGAAGCCCGACGCCACCTTCCCGTTCGTGCTCGCCGCCCCCGCCATGTCCCTCGTCGACCCGCGCGAGTACCCCGCCAACTCGCTGCGCACGGACAAGAACGTGCACGGCTCCGGCCCGTACCGACTTGAGTCCTACGACGAGGGCAAGCAGGCGGTACTCGTCCGCAACGACAGCTACCAGGGCTTCGCCAGGCGCGAGAACCGTGCGGTCACCATCCGCTACTTCCAGGACTCCGGTGCGATGGTCAAGGCGCTCCGCGACAAGCAGATCGACGTCACCTACCGGGGACTGGCCGCCGACGACATCCTCGCCCTCCAGCAGCAGTCCCCGGCCGATCTGCAACTGGTCGACGGCACCGGCACCGACATCAGCTACCTGGTTTTCAACCCCAAGGACCGCTGGGCCGGGAACGCGGCCGTCCGCAGGGCCGTCGCGCAGGTCGTGGACCGGGGCGCGATCGCCCACAAGGTGTACCGGGACACCGTCGAGCCGCTCTACTCGATGGTCCCCAAGGGCCTGACCGGCCACGCCACCTCCTACTTCGACCACTTCGGCGACCCGAGCGCCGGCAAGGCGCGCGCGATACTCACCGGCGCGGGCATCGACCAGCGGGTCCCGCTCACCTTCTGGTACGCCTCCGACCGCTACGGCTCCGAGACCGCGGTGATGTTCCGGGAGCTGAAGCGGCAGCTGGAGGACTCCGGGCTGTTCACGATCACCCTGCGCGCCCGCCCGTGGAAGACCTATGTGACCGGCTATCAGAAGGGGGAGTACCCGGTGTTCGGCCGGGGCTGGTTCCCGGACTACCCCGACGCGGACAATTTCATCGCGCCCTTCGTCGGCACGCACAACGCCCTCGGCACCCCGTATGTGACCAAGAAGATCACCGGTGAGCTGCTGCCCCGCTCGCGGGCGCAGGGGAACCGGGCCGACGTGGTGAAGGACCTGACGGCCGCCCAGCGGATCATGGTGGACGACGCCCGGCTGATCCCGCTGTGGCAGGGCCGCCAGTACGTCGCCGCGAGCGAGGACATCGCCGGCGGCGAGCGGGCCCTCGACCCCTCGACGATCATGATGATGTGGGAGCTGCACCGCAAGACCAGCTGGTGAGCGGCCTGCCGCACGCGTTGTCAGTGGTCGCCTGTAGGTTCTGAAGCCTGGAAGTGACCGCGGATCGTGAGGACGTTGACGTGACCGACATCGCCATGCTGCCCGAGTCCTGGCAGGGCGTTCTGGGCGACGAGCTCCAGCAGCCCTACTTCAAGGAGCTGACCGAGTTCGTCGAGGAGGAGCGGGCGAAACGCCCCGTCTACCCCCCGCGCGAGGAGGTCTTCGCCGCGCTCGCCGCGACGCCGTACGACAAGGTCAAGGTGCTCGTCCTCGGTCAGGACCCGTACCACGGCGAGGGCCAGGGGCATGGCCTGTGCTTCTCGGTGCGGCCCGGGGTGAAGACCCCGCCGTCGCTGCGGAACATCTACAAGGAGATGCGCGAGGAGCTGGACCTGCCCGTCCCGGACAACGGCTATCTGATGCCGTGGGCCGAGCAGGGCGTCCTGCTGCTGAACGCGGTGCTCACCGTGCGCGCCGGCGAGGCCAACTCGCACAAGGGCAAGGGCTGGGAGAAGTTCACGGACGCGGTGATCCGCGCGGTGGCCTCCCGTCCCGACCCGGCGGTCTTCGTGCTGTGGGGCAACTACGCGCAGAAGAAGCTGCCGCTGATCGACGAGACCCGGCATGTGGTGGTCAAGGGCGCGCATCCCTCGCCGCTGTCCGCGAAGAAGTTCTTCGGCTCGCGGCCCTTCACCCAGATCAACGAGGCCGTCGCCGCGCAGGGCCACGAGCCGATCGACTGGCGCATCCCCGACCTGGGCTGACCGGCACCGGCCCGGACCCGCGGCGGCGCCGGTCCGGGCGTGTCACCGTGTCGTCCGGAGCCGCCTGCCCGGTATCGCCGCCGGCTGCGGTTAGCGTCATGGGCGGACGGCCGACGAGCGGCCGGATGACGGGTCCGGAGGGCGCGGTGGCGGAGCGACAGGAGCAGACGGCGCCCGATGCCCTGCTCACCCGGATCGGGCAGATCGTCATGCTGCACCGGGGCGGCGACCGCGAGGAGGCCCGGCGCCGGCTGCTGGAGCTGTGGGCCGAGACGGCGGAGTCCGACGACCCCCTGCACCGCTGCACTCTCGCCCACTACCTGGCCGACACCCAGGACGACCCGGCGGACGAACTCGCCTGGGACCTGAGGGCGTTGTCCGCGGCGGACGAACTGACCGACGGCCGCCCCGGCGCCGACCCCACCACCGTGCGCGGCTTCTACCCCTCCCTGCACCTCAACCTCGCGGCCGACTACCTCAAGCTGGACCGCGCGGACGCCGCCCGCACCCACCTCCGCCGCGCCCGCCGCGCGGCGGACACCCTCCCCGAGGACGGCTACGGCACCGGCGTCCGGGCCGCGATCACCCGCCTGGAACTCCGCCTCCCCGACACCGGCCCCGCGGAGGGGGACGGCTGGGGCCCACCGAGACAACGGCCCGTCAACTAGCCGTACCTCAGCGTCCGTACGCCCGCTCGCAGATCGTCGACTGAGGGCTGTTCTTGGGCCAGCCGCCGTACTTCTTGCCCAGGGCGCACACGTTCGGGACCCCCGGCACCGCGCGGGGCGCGTGCGGGGTGTCGGTGCGCGGCCGCTCCGGGTACGCCCTGCGGGGCGCGGGAACGGCGGGCGTCCGCCTCGGCTCGGGCACCGGCGCGGCCGCCGAGCGGCGCGGAGTCTTTGGACCGGGGGAGGGGCCGGTCCGCTCCAGCGCCTCCCGCCCCGGCCCCTGGTCCAGCCGGGGCAGCGCGCTCCCGTCCGGCCGTGCCTCCGCCGCCCGGGACGGCGAGGCATCCGGTCCCGCAGCGGGCGCCGCCGGCCCGTGCACGGTCATGCACCCGGTGAGAGCCGTGACGGCCACGGTGACCAGAAGCGCTGCGGCAGTCGTAGTTCGATCCACCCGCCCACTCTGCGCGCCCCGCCGTCGGTCCGGCTCCACCGACGGGCCCTCGATGCCCCACACGAGTGATCTCTCGCCCACCCGGAGGGCGTGGCGTGGACGAGGGCTGACGCGTCAGTCGCCGGTCCGGCCGTCGATCCGCTCCCGGACCAGGTCGGTGTGGCCGTTGTGGCGGACGTACTCCTCGATCATGTGGGTGTCGATCCAGCGGACGTCGAACGGTTCTCGCGCCGACTTCCGCAGGCCCTTGGAGAGTCCGTCCGGCCCGAAATCGGCGGCATTGCGCCGCGCCCTCAACAAGGCTGCTGCCGCGCGGCTTCGACGGCATCGCCGACTGGCGCCCGCCGTATGCTTCCGAGGAGGAAAACGCAGGACAGCGGTAGGGAGAGCACACGTGAAGGTCGGCTGCATCGGACTCGGCGACATCGCGCGGAAGGCGTATCTGCCGGTCCTCGGCACACAGCCCGGACTCGACCTCCACCTCCAGACCCGCACCCCCGCCACCCTGGCCCGGGTGGCCGACTCGCTGCACCTGCCCGCCGAGCGGCGGCACGAGACGCTGGACTCGCTGCTCGACGCGGGTCTCGACGCCGCCTTCGTACACGCGCCCACCGCCGTCCACCCGGAGATCGTCACCCGCCTCCTGGAAGCGGGCGTACCCACGTACGTCGACAAGCCCCTCGCCTACGAACTCGCCGACTCCCAGCGGCTGGTGGAGCTGGCCGAGCGCCGGGGCGTCCCCCTCTTCGTCGGCTTCAACCGCCGCTACGCCCCCGCCTACGCACAAGTCCTGGAGCACCCCCGCGAGCTGATCCTGCTCCAGAAGAACCGGGTCGGCCTCCCCGAGGAACCGCGCTCGATGGTCCTGGACGACTTCATCCACGTCGTCGACACCCTGCGCTTCCTGGTCCCCGGCCCGGTCGACGACGTCACGGTGCGGGTCCGTTCCGAGGCGGGGCTGCTCCACCACGTCGTGCTCCAGCTCTCCGGCGACGGCTTCACCGCGCTCGGTGTGATGAACCGGCTCAGCGGCTCCGCCGAGGAGATCCTCGAGGTCTCCGGGCAGGACACCAAGCGTCAGGTGATCAACCTCGCCGAGGTGATCGACCACAAGGGCCAGCCCACCGTGCGCCGCCGGGGCGACTGGGTCCCGGTGTCCCGCCAGCGCGGCATCGAGGGCGCCGTCCTCACCTTCCTCGACGCCGTACGCGCGGGCGAACCGCTCAGCGCACGGGACGCGCTGGCGACCCACGAGCTGTGCGAGCGCGTGGTACGAGCGGCTCAGGACCCGTCCGGCGCGGCCTGAGCGCCCGCACCCCCTCCGCCACACCCAGCACCGCCAGCACCAGCAGCGCGCCGTCCACCGGCCAGTCGCCGTGCCGGACGTACGGGGTGACACCGTGCGCCAGCGGTACGTCGTACACACGGGCGGCGCTCGCGCGCGTGCCGAGCCAGGGTCCTGCGCGCTCGCCGTCCGGGCCGTAGACCGCCGAGACGCCGGTCAGGGTGGCGTGCACCATCGGGCGGCCGGTCTCGGCGGCTCGCAGCGCGGCCAGCGAGGCGTGCTGCTCCGGGGCCCAGCTGCCCTGGAAGGTCGAGGTGGCGGACTGGCCGAGCAGCACGTCCGCGCCGTCCTCGGTGAGACGGCGGCCCATGTCGGGGAACGCGGTCTCGAAGCAGACCAGCGGGCCCATCTTCAGGCCACCGGCGTCCATCACGACCTGTTCCGTGCCCCGGTGCCGGTCCTCGCCCGCCGCCCTGCCGACCGAGGTGGCCCAGCCGAACAGCGCGCGGGCCGGGACGTACTCACCGAACGGGACCAGCCGCATCTTGTCGTACCGGTCGCCGGTGGGGCCGTCCGGGCCGACGAGTACGGAACTCTTGTATATGCCGAGGCGGTCGGCGCGGCGGGCGTCCACGTTCACCAGCACCTCGGCGCCGGTCTGCCGGGACAGCTCGGCGATCCGGCGGGCCAGGTCGGGACGATCGCCCAGGTCGTGGCCGACGCTGCTCTCGCCCCAGACCACCAGGTCCACGTCCCGCCCGGCCAGCTGCCGGGTCAGCGACTCCTCCCGCGCGAACCGCCGCTCGGGGCCGCGCGGACCGTCGTACACCCCCGGCTGCACCACCGCGATCCGCACCCGGCCGTCCATGTCCGCGCGCGGCGCCCAGGTGTACGCGGCGGTCGTCGCGGCGGCGGTGGCGACCAGTGAGACGACGGCGGGGACGCGGGAGGCGCGTACCGAAATCAGCACCGCCAGCGCCACGTTGACGGCCACCACCAGGAAGCTGAGCAGCCACACCCCGCCCACCGAGGCCAGCCGCAGCGCCGGGCCCACCTGCCACTGGGTGGAGCCGAGCATGCCCCAGGGGCCGCCGAGCCCCTGCCAGGAGCGGACCAGCTCCACGGCCAGCCACGCCGAGGGCAGCACCAGCAGGGCGGCCGAGGCACGGCCCGCGGAGGGGGCGCCGCCCAGGAAGCGGCGCGTCAGCCAGCCCCAGGGGGCCCAGAGCGCGCCCAGCAGGGCGGCGATCAGGAAGATGAACACATGCAGGCTCGGCAGCAGCCAGTGGTGCACGGCCAGCATGAACCCGACGCCCCCGCACCAGCCGTCCAGCGCGGCCCGGCGGGCGGTCGGTGCGTCACGGGCCAGGGCGATCCAGGGGATGAGGGCGATGTAGGCGAACCACCACAGCGCGGGCGCCGGGAACGCGAGCACGGGCAGCGCGCCCGCCAGGGCGGCGGCGCCGGAACGGGGCCAGGGGGAGCCCAGCAGCCGGCCGAACATCCTCGTGCTCCTCATCCGGAGTCTCCCTCCCCAGGGCCCACACCCCCAGTGTGCGCGCCCCGCACGATCCGGGACAGGGGCCGTCCGCGATATCGGGTGGCGTGCCGGGCGCGGGGTGGCCGAACCTGATCCCATGATCGACCAACCCACCGTCACCGAACCGAAGTTCCGCATCCGCGCGGCCCACACGCCCACCACGATCACGGTGTACCAGGCGTACCGGCCCGAGATCGGCGCCCCGGCGGCCCGCACCGGCCGCTTCCCCGCCGCCTGGAGCCGGTCCCGGATGACCTGGATCAAGCCGTCCTTCCTCTGGATGATGTACCGCTGTGGCTGGGGCACCAAGGAGGGCCAGGAGACCGTCCTCGCCGTCGACATCACTCGCACCGGCTTCGAATGGGCCATCGAGAACGCCTGCCTCTCGCACCATGTCCCCGAGCTGCACGGCACCCCGGCCGACTTCAAGCGCCGCCTCCGCGAGGCCCCGTCCCGCGTCCAGTGGGACCCCGAGCGGGATCTGCGCCTGAACCCGCTGTCCCATCGCTCCCTCCAGCTCGGCCTCGCGGGCGAGGCGGCCGCGCGGTACGCGGACGAGTGGATCGTGGACATCCGGGATGTGACACCGCTGGCGCGGGAGATCCACGGGGCGGTAGGGGCCGGGCGGCTGGAGGAGGCGGGCGGGCTGCTGCCGGAGGAGCGGCCGTATCCGGTGGGGCAGGGAATGCTGGCCCACCTGGGTGCGTAGATCACCGCGCCGGGGTGTCCGCACTACCCTGGCCGTCATGATTCGCGCTGCGGTCTTCGATGTCGGTGAGTGTCTGGTGGACGAGACGACGGAGTTCGGGGCCTGGGCCGACTGGCTGGGCGTGCCCCGGCACACCTTCTCGGCGGTGTTCGGCGCGGTGGTCGCCCAGGGGCGTGATCACCGCGAGGTCTTCGAGGAGTTCCGGCCCGGCTTCGACCTGGCGGAGGAGCGGGAGAAGCGGGCCGCCGCCGGGATGCCGGAGGGGTTCGGGGAGGCCGACGTGTACGCGGACGTCCGCGACACCCTGGCCACGCTCCGGGCGGACGGCCTCTGGCTCGGCATCGCGGGCAACCAGGACGCACACGCCGCCCGCCTCCTGCGCGAACTCTTCGCCACTGACGTCGACCTGATCGGCACCTCGGCCGACTGGGGCGTCTCCAAGCCCGACCCCGCCTTCTTCGCCCGCCTGACCTCCCTGATCCCGGCCGAACCGGACGAGATGCTCTATGTGGGCGACCGCCTGGACAACGACCTCCGCCCGGCTCGCCGGGCCGGTATGCACACGGCCATGATCCACCGGGGTCCGTGGGCAAGGTCGGCCTGGAACACCAAGGACGCCGAACGCCTCCCCCTGTTCCGCATCGAGAGCCTGCTGGAACTGTCGGGGCTGATCCGGGAGTTCAACAGCGGCAGACACTGACACCCGGCGCCCGGGGAACCGCGGCCGGCCCGCCGGCGTGATCATGGGAATGACGCGGAAACAGGAGGCGGGCCGGGCAATCGCTCAGCTGGTGGTCGTCTGGGTGGCCGGGTGCGCCCTGACAGCCGTGCAGACGCAGGCGGTGCTCGTCGCGCTCTTCGCCGACTGGGCCGCCCCGTTCGCGGCGGTCGCCGTCGGCGTGGTGCTGCTCGCGATCGCCGCGACGGCCGGGCTTGCGTTCAGCATGCGCACGACGGTGCCGCTCATGCGCCGCAAGCGCGGGCTGTGGGCATGGACCGCGGGCGTCTACGTCCTCGGTACGGCCGGCGCGTTCGGCGCCGCCGTGGTGACCTTCGAGATCGACCACTCGGAGAGCGCGCTTCAGTTCTACGCGGCCGGAGGCGCCTGCTACGCGATCGCGGCCGCGCTCTTCCTCCCGGGCGCCCGCGTGAAGCTGGGCGCTCTCGGGGCAGCGGCCGCCCTGGCCGCCGTCGGCGCGTACGCCGTGTGGGCGGCCGCACAGGCCCCCACGCTCGGGGAGTGGATCACCGCCAACGGCGTGGACCGGGCGATGCTAAGGGTCGGCGACCCGCCGCCGGGCTATGCGCTGCGCGTTCTCGGGGCGAGCGAGGACGGATTCGGCGTCGATTACGAACGACCCGCCTCCCCGCTCCTGCACCTCGGCGTGGAACGCGAGGGACACGACACCCGACGCGTGGACGCGCGCGGCTGTCCGGTGCCCTTCGGCGAACCGATCCGCTGCACGGACGACGGTGCGGGACGCCAGTTGGTGACCTATGAGGGCGGCTATGAGCACCAGGAGTTGCGCCTGCGTCGCGACGGTCTCGTCTGCACCGTGAGCATGGACGGCACACACGCCGACCTGCCCGCGGCGCGGCGGCTTCTGTCGACGCTCAGGCCGGCGACCGATACCGAACTCGCCGGCCTGGTGAAGCTGCCGATGCGGCGATGAGCGTCCGCCGGCCCGGTCAGCCCGCCGACTCCGCCGCGTGCGGGCTCAGTACGCCCGCGGTGACCAGGGCGATGATGACGATGCCCAGGGCCACTCGGTAGTAGACGAACGGCATGAAGCTCTTGTTGGAGATCCACTTCATGAACCACGCGATTACCGCGTATCCGGAGAAGAAGGCGATCACCGTGGCGAAAAGGGTGGGACCCCAGGCCACCTCGCTGTTCTCGCCCAGGGAGTGCTTCACCTCGAAGACGCCGGAGGCGAGGACGGCGGGGATGGCGAGGAGGAAGGAGTAACGGGCCGCGTCCTCGCGCTTGTAGCCCATGAACAGGCCGCCGCTGATGGTGGCGCCGGAGCGGGAGACGCCGGGGATGAGGGCACACGCCTGGCAGAGGCCGAAGATCAGGCCGTCCCGGACGCCGAGGTCCTTCAGGGACTTGCGCTGCTTGGCGCTGCGGTGCCGGCCGCCGGACTCGTCGCGGGCTGCCAGCCGGTCGGCGACGCCTATCACCACACCGACCACGATCAGCATGGTCGCCGTGATCCTGAGGTCGCGGAACGGCCCCTCGATCTGGTCCTTCAGTGTCACGCCCAGCACGCCGATCGGGATCGAGCCGACGATCACCAGCCAGCCCATCTGCGCGTCATGGTCGCGCCGCATGGACTTGTCGAACAGCGAGCGGAACCAGGACGAGATGATCCGCCCGATGTCCTTGCGGAAGTAGATGAGGACCGCCGCCTCCGTACCGATCTGCGTGATCGCGGTGAAGGCCGCGCCGGGGTCCTGCCAGCCGGAGAAGGCCGCGGTCAGCCGCAGATGCGCGCTGGAGGAGACGGGCAGGAACTCGGTGAGCCCCTGGACGAGTCCGAGAACGAGGGATTCAAACCAAGACATGGAGGAGAGGCGTCCAAGCGCTGGGGAGCGTAGGGGGATCATGCGACGCAGGGCAGCGTAGCGGGCGCCGTTGGCAAAGCCTTCACAGGGGGTTGGTCATCGAATGGTCATGAACACCGGGGGACCGGGGCCTGTACCAGGGGCGTCCGGGCGGTGTCGTCAACGCGCGCGCAGGTGATGGCGCTTGCGCCAGGCCAGCACCGTACCCGCCAGCGCGGGCAGCCCGATCGCGGCCAGCGCGATGAGGAACGCGGGCGAGGTCGGCGTGGAGGCGCGCGCGCCGGCGACCGCGTACGCGGCCGTGTTCGGGATCGAGCCGATCGCCGTGGCGACCAGGAAGGGCAGCGTGCGCATCCGGGAGACGGCCGCACAGTAGTTGGCCGCCCAGAACGGCACGCCCGGAAACAGCCGGGCCGCCAGCATCGACCGGAACCCGTGCCGGCTGAGCTGCCCGTCGGCCGCCTTCAGCCAGCGCCCGCGCAGCAGCGGACGCAGCGCGTCCTGCCCCAGCGCCCGCCCGAGCCCGAACGCCAGCCCGGCGCCCAGCACCGTGCCCGCCAGCGCCGAGGTCAGCCCCAGCGTGGAGCCGAACAGCGCGCCCGCCGCCAGGTTGAGCAGCGGGCGCGGTACGAACGCCACCGTGCACAGCCCGTACGCCAGCGCGAACACCCCCGCCGCCGCGAACCCGCCGAGCTGCGGCGGCCAGCCGTCGGTGAGCAGGCGCTGCGGGTCGAAGACCAGAACGGCCGTGGCCGCGCCCGCGAGCAGGGTGAGCAGCAGCGCGAGACGCGCGTACGGCGACGGCCACACACGCACGGTAGGACCGGCAGGGGTGACCGGGGTGACGGGGGTGAGGGGCACGGCTGGGGTCGGCCTCAGGGCGACGGCCGGGGGAACGGCCGTGGCGGTGCCCCCAGAGCGGGTGGTGGCATCGGGCATTCGGCGACAGTAGCCGACGCGGGGGTGTGATCGGCGTATGGTCCGCGGCCGTTGACCGGTGGACGGGCGCGGAAAACCGTTCGACGTGGGACGACGTGTCCGCCATGATCTGCGTCATGTTCCGGTACGCCTTCCTCGCAGCATCCGCAGTCGCGGACGCGCCGAAGGCTGCCGTCCTCGTCCTCGTGGCAGCCGTCGACGGCGCCCGAAGCTGACCCTCTCCGGAAAGTCCGGCGGACCCCGCGAGGGGAGGGTCGGCGAGTCCCAGGGGTCCCGTGCTCTCCACGCACCACCAAGACCACGAGGAACAGCCATGCCCAAGACGGCATACGTGCGCACCAAGCCGCACCTGAACATCGGCACCATGGGCCACGTCGACCACGGCAAGACCACCCTGACCGCCGCCATCACCAAGGTGCTCGCCGAGCGCGGCACCGGCACGTTCGTGCCGTTCGACCGCATCGACCGCGCCCCGGAGGAGGCCGCGCGCGGCATCACCATCAACATCGCGCACGTCGAGTACGAGACCGACACCCGGCACTACGCCCACGTCGACATGCCCGGCCACGCCGACTACGTCAAGAACATGATCACCGGCGCCGCCCAGCTCGACGGGGCGATCCTGGTCGTCTCCGCGCTCGACGGGATCATGCCGCAGACCGCCGAACACGTCCTGCTCGCCCGGCAGGTGGGTGTCGACCACATATTGGTCGCGCTGAACAAGGCGGACGCGGGTGACGAGGAGCTGGCCGACCTGGTCGAGCTGGAGGTGCGCGAACTGCTCACCTCCCAGGGGTATCCGGGGGAGGCCGTGCCCGTCGTACGGGTCTCCGGGCTGAAGGCGCTCGCGGGCGACCCGCGCTGGACGGCGTCCGTGGAGGCGCTGCTCGACGCGGTCGACACCTATGTGCCGATGCCCGAGCGGTATCTCGACGCGCCGTTCCTGCTGCCGGTGGAGAACGTCCTCACCATCACCGGTCGCGGCACCGTCGTCACCGGCGCCGTCGAGCGGGGCACGCTGCGCTTGGGCGACCGGGTGGAGGTGCTCGGCGCGGGGGGCGAGAGCGCGGCGAGCGTGGTCACCGGACTGGAGACCTTCGGCAAGCCGATGCCGGAGGCGCAGGCCGGGGACAACGTGGCGATCCTGCTGCGCGGGGTGCCGCGCGACGCGGTCCGGCGCGGGCATGTCGTCGCGGCGCCGGGGAGTGTGGCGCCGAGCCGCCGGTTCTCCGCGCGGGTGTACGTGCTCTCCGGGTCCGAGGGCGGCCGCACCAAGCCGCTGTCCACCGGGTACCGGCCGCAGTTCTACATCCGCACGGCGGACGTGGCCGGCGACATCGACCTGGGCGAGGTGGCGGTCGCCCGGCCCGGGGAGACGATGGAGATGACCGTGGAGCTGGACCGGGAGGTGCCGCTGGAGCCGGGGCTCGGGTTCGCCGTCCGTGAGGGCGGGCGGACCGTGGGCGCGGGTACGGTCACCTCGGTCGGCTGAGCGGTAGGGGGGCGCGGGGCTCGTCTCCGCGCACCCCGTCGGACCGGCGACAATGGCCGGGTGAGCGAACCCATACCCGTGAGCCGGACCGTCGACCACGGCACCGCCAAGCTGATGCCCGACGTCGACCGGGACCGGGCCTGGCTGCTCACCGTCGACGGGGCCCCGCAGTCCTACGTCGACCTGGACGAGCCGGAGCATCTGGAGTTCGAGTACGCCCGGCGGCTCGGCTACGCCCTCGACGCGGCCGCCGAGCCCGGCCGGGCGCTGGACGTGCTGCACCTGGGCGGGGGAGCGCTCACCCTGCCCCGGTACGTCGCCGCGACCCGGCCCGGTTCCCGGCAGGACGTGGTGGAGGCCGACAAGGGCCTCCTCGACCTGGTCACCGAGCACCTGCCGCTGCCGCCCGGCTCGGGCATCACCACCCACGCCGCCGACGCGCGAGCCTGGCTGGAGGCGGCCCCGGACGACAGCGCCGACGTACTGATCGCGGACGTCTTCGGCGGCTCCCGCGTCCCGGCGCACCTCACCTCGCTGGACTACGCCCGCGAGGCGGCACGGGTGCTCCGCCCGGACGGCGTCTACCTGGCCAACCTCGCCGACGGGGCGCCCTTCACCTTCCTCCGTTCCCAACTGGCCAACCTGGCGGCCCTGTTCGGGGAAGTGGCCCTGATCGCGGAGCCAGGAGTCCTGCGCGGCCGCCGCTTCGGCAACGCGGTATTGCTGGCCTCCCACGCTCCCCTGAACACGGCCCCGCTGACCCGCCGCACAGCCGCCGACGCCTTCCCGGCCCGCGTCGAACACGGCCCGGTTCTAGCCAAGTTCATCGGCTCGGCCCGCCCCCTCTCCGACTCCGACGCTGTCCCTTCCCCCGCGCCCCCGGACGGGGCTTTCGGCATCGGCTGAGGCGGCGCTCTTCGTATCCCCGCGCCGCAACCCGCGAATGTCCGGGATCAGCAGGACCAGCGCCGTGGCGACGACGATCAGCGCTGAGCTGCCCCACAGGGCCGGGGTGCGGCCGAAGGCCGACTGGGCCGGGCCCGCCAGGGCTGTGGCCAGGGGGATCAGGGCCACCGAGCCGAACCAGTCGTACGCCGAGACGCGCGAGAGTTTGTCCTCGGGGATCTCCTGGTGCAGGGCGGTCATCCAGGAGACGCCGAAGATCTCCACCGTCGCACCGGCCACGAACATGACCCCGTACAGGACCCCTACGGGTACCGGTACGGCCAGGGCGGCCGAGGGGAGGGCCAGGGGGAAGACGGCGAGGGTGCCGGCGAGCAGCAGCCGGCGGGGCCGGTAGCGGGTCATCAGCAGGGCGCCCGCCGCCGTGCCCGCGCCGAAGGCGCCCAGGGCCAGGCCCCAGGGGCCCGCGCCGCCCAGGCTGTCGCGGGCGACCAGGGGGCCGTAGACCGCGTTGGCCGCGCCGACCACCGCGTTGACCACGGAGAACTGGACGACGATGCCCCACAGCCAGGGCCGCCCGATGAACTCCCGCCAGCCTTCGCGGAGATCGGCCAGCATGCCGGTACCCGGTTCCCGGGGCGGGATGTGGCTGACGTCGAGGAACGCGCGGAGCGCGCCGGCGAGGGCGAAGCAGGCCGCGTCCACCGCGAGCACCCAGCCGGGGCCGATCGCCGCGACCAGGGCGCCGCCGAGCGCCGCCCCGCCGAGCGCCGCGCCCTGGGTGGCCATGCGGAACAGGGCGAAGGCCCGGCCCGCGTGTTCCCCCTGGACCGAGGAGAGCAGCATGCCCTCGGCCGCCGGGCTGAAGAACGCCTGCCCGGTGCCGCCGAGCGCGGTGAGCAGCATCATCTGCCACAGCTGGGGTTCACCCGTGAGGACCAGTACGGCGAACGCGCCCTGGGAGGCGAAGCTGAGGGCGTTGGCCGCGACCATCACCCGGTGCCGGGGCAGCCGGTCGGCGACCGCGCCGCCGATCAGCAGGAACACCACCAGCGGCAGGGTGCGGGCCGCGGCCACCAGGCCCACGTCGCCGCCGTCGCCGCCTGCCTCAAGCACCGCGAACGCGGCCGCTATCAGCGAGCCGTTGGCACCGAGGCTCGTGACGACGGCCGCGGTGGTCAGCAGCGAGTAGTTGCGGCCCGCCCAGGAGGGGCGGGGGGAGGAGTCCGGGATCACCGGCCGACTATGGCCGGGTGACCCCGTGACTGCCAACCCGATTACCGGCCGCTCGTCAGCTCTCCGTGGGGTCGCCGTGCAGCCGCACCGAGGAGAGGATCTTCATGATGGTCGCCGTGTCGACCTCCCCCTTCACGCCCTTGGCGCCGTAGAAGTCGAACGACACGATGTCCTGGGCGGAGTTGCGGAAGGCGAACGAGAGGGCCTTGCCGTCGCTCGCGCACTTGCCCTTCTGCGGGCTGCCCGACGAACGCGCCCACGTGTAGGCGCCCTTGACACCCGAGGAGGTGGTGTAGGATCTGGCCTTCTTGTCGAAGGTGAGGCTCTTCTTGTCCGGCTGGGTGTAGCCGCCGTAGACGTACCACGGCACCCGCATGACCGCGGCCTGCTCGGGGCTCTTCGCGCCGCTCTCGCCACGCGTGCCGGCCACCGCCAGCGACGTGTCCTCCGTGCGGCCGTCCTTGTCGCTGTCGTCCGTGCACCACTTGGACTTGTAGACGGCGGGCGCGGACACCGAGGTGATCAGCTTGTCGTCGTCCGCGTGGTCCTCCATGAAGTAGGAGGTGTCCGTGGACTCGAGCTGCCACTCCTGCGGTACGTCGAAGGCGGTGCCGAACTTCGGGTTGACGACGACCTTCCAGCCCGCGATGACCGGCTTCTCCCCGTCCCCGCCGCGCGGGTTGTCGTCCGGCGCGGACGAAGTGACCGACGGTTCGGGCGTGGGTGACTGGCTGGTCTTCTTCCCGCCCTTGGCCTCGTCGGTGCCGCCGTCCTTGGAGCCGAGGACCAGATACCCCGTCACCCCGGCGGTGACGACGACCGCGAGGGCCGACACGATGGCGACGACCTTGACCCGGTTGTTCCCGCCGCCCGGCTTGTGCGGCGGCTGCGTCGGCGGACCCCACTGGGGCTGCTGCCCGTAGGGGTTCGGCTGCGGGTACTGCTGGTAGCCGGGCTGCTGATATGGATTCGGCTGCTGGTAACCCGGCTGCTGATACGGGTTGTCCTGCGGGTTCTGCGCGCCCCCTGGCGGCTGCTCTCCTGGCCACATGGCCAGAACCCTAATGCGCCACCGGACACGTTTCGGTCACCGTCCCTCGTCAGGGGCGTACCGAAACGGGGGAAACAGAGGGAAGGGCGGGGCTGGTCAGGCTCGCTACCCGTCGGTAACATCACGGTCATGACAGTTGAGAGCGCCTCCATGGGCGACATGCTGGCCGCCGCGGTGCCGATGGTGCGGACCTTGAACCTGGAGTTCATCGAGGTCACTCCGGAGCGCGCGGTGCTCCGGCTGCCGGACCAGTCCGAGTACCACAACCACCTGGGCGGACCGCACGCCGGCGCGATGTTCACGCTGGCCGAGTCCGCGAGCGGGGCCATCGTGCTGACCGCCTTCGGTGACCAGCTCTCGCGGGCGGTGCCGCTCGCGGTGCGCGCCGAGATCGACTACAAGAAGCTCGCCCTCGGCCCGGTGACCGCCACCGCCACGCTGGGCCGCCCGGCCGCCGAGGTCGTCGCGGAACTGGACGCGGGCAGCCGTCCCGAGTTTCCGGTCGCCATCACCATCCAGCGCGAGGACGGCGCCGTCTCCGGCGAGATGACCGTGGTCTGGACCCTGCGGCCGAACGGCTGAGGCCCCAGGGGGACTCTCAGGGGCGCGTCGGCCACTGGCCCGCGCCCCTGGCCGCCGGTCGGGCTCGTCGGCGGGGTGCGCCGACCGGGTAGCCTTCCTGCGGGGTGCCCGCGCGTGGCGCCCCCGCAGGGTGCGACAGCTACTGGGAGGAACCGGCGGTGCACGTCCAGGAATGGCTCGACTCGGTGCCCGCGGTCGCCGTCTATGCCGTGGTGAGCCTGGTGATCGGGCTGGAGAGCCTCGGCATCCCGCTGCCCGGCGAGATCGTCCTCGTCTCGGCCGCGCTCATGTCCTCCCAGCACACCGGCGTCGACCCGTTCGTCCTCGGCGCCTGTGCCACGGCCGGCGCGGTGATCGGCGACTCCATCGGCTACGCGATCGGCCGCAAGGGCGGGCGCCCGCTGCTGAACTGGCTGGGGCGGAAATTCCCGCGCCACTTCAGCGAGGCGCACGTCGCCACCGCCGAGCGCTCCTTCGAGAAGTGGGGCATGTGGGCGGTCTTCTTCGGCCGCTTCATCGCCCTGCTCCGCATCTTCGCCGGTCCCCTCGCGGGCGTGCTCCGCATGCCCTACTGGAAGTTCCTGATCGCCAACGTCCTCGGCGGCATCGTCTGGGCGGGCGGCACCACCGCCGTCGTCTACTACGTCGGCATGGTCGCGGAGGACTGGCTCAAGCGGTTCTCCTGGCTGGGCCTGGTGGCCGCCGTCGTCATCGGCCTCACCTCCTTCCTGCTCATGAAGCGCCGCTCCAGGCGGAACGAGTCCGCGGAGCGGGCCCCCGAGGCCGAGCCGGTCGGCGCCGACCAGCCGTAGGGCCCTACTCGCGTCCCTCCTGCTCGTGCACCGCCCGGTGCGTCTTCGCCAGGTCCGCGTACAGGGTGCCGTTCAGCGTGACGCCCTGCCGCTCCTCCTCCGACAGCTCCCGGCGGACCTTGGCCGGGACACCCGCCACCAGGGAGCCGGGCGGTACGACCATCCCCTGCGGGACCAGGGCCTGGGCGGCCACCAGAGAACCCGCGCCGATCACCGCGCCGTTCAGGACCGTCGCGCCCATGCCGATCAGGCAGTCGTCCTCGACGGTGGCGCCGTGCACGACGGCGTTGTGGCCGACGGAGACGCGTTCGCCGATCGTGACCGGGAAGCCGGGGTCGGCGTGCAGCGTGACGTTGTCCTGGACGTTGGCGTCCGTGCCGACGGTGATCCGCTCGACGTCGCCGCGGACCACCGCGCCGTACCAGACGCTCGCCCCCGCCCGCAGCGTCACATCGCCGATCACCGAGGCGTTCGGGGCGACGAACGCCTCCGGGTCGATCGCCGGTTCCCTGCCGCCGATGCCCACGATCAGGGCCTTGTGTGTCATCCGTGTCCACCGTCTCTCTGCCGGGCGAAATCGAGCGGGACCGCGCCGGGCGGCCTCCCCGCGCACGGTAGGGCATCCAAGGGCCCGCGGGATGGGGTGAAGATCACAGCCGCCCGGCCCCTCCCGGTGAGCGACCGCTGAGTAACGTGGGCGGGTGCCGAAGCGCAAGAACACGTTCTCCTCCTGGCGGCAGGGGCTCGCCCAGCGTGCCGTCCATGCCGTGTGGGGCTGGGCGCAGCGCAGGGGCGCGGTGACCGCTGGGCATCCCGGCCGGTTCCGGTTCGGCGCGATCGGCGAGGGCACCAGGCTCGCCTTCCCGCTCGGCACGGTCTTCGGCGAGCCCTGGATCAGGCTCGGCGACTACTGCATCATCGGCGAGCAGGTCACCCTCACCGCGGGCCTCATGCCCGACCTCGACCTCGGCCCCGAGCCGATCCTGCGCATCGGCGACGGCGTCGTCCTCGGCCGGGGCAGCCATGTCATCGCCGACACCACGGTCACCATCGGCCGCGACTGCTACTTCGGCCCGTACGTCTACGTCACCTCCACCAACCACTCCTACGACGACCCGCACGAGCCCATCGGCCGCCAGTGGCCCCGGATGGAACCCGTGGAGATCGGCCCCGGCTGCTGGATCGGCACCGGCGCGGTGATCCTGCCCGGCGCCCGGATCGGCCGGAACGTGGTGGTCGCGGCCGGCGCGGTGGTACGCGGCACGGTCCCCGACCACGCCGTGGTCGCCGGGGCGCCCGCCCGCGTCGTACGGCGCTGGACGCCCGAGGAGGGCTGGCAGCCGCCGCTGCGCACGCCCGCCCCGGTGCCGCCCCCGACCGGGGTCACCTCCGCGCAGCTGGGCGCGCTGGCCGCCCTGGACGAGGAGCAGGTCGAGCAACTGGCGAAGCTGGACGCGGAGGGCTGAGCGCGCGTGCTGCGTACCGGACCGCGCAGTACAGTGCGGTGCACGGTCGGGTGCGGCACACCGTGGTCCCGTGCACTCGATCCGGTCATTCCTTTTCCGTGACCTCAGGGGCCCCTGAGACCTCTGGGACCCGTGTGGCCCCTGTGACCCCCCGATGGACGTGATGTGGCGGACCTCGACCTGCTGACCCAGTCCCTGGCGCGCAACGTCCGTCGCTGGCGCACCGAGCGCGGCTTCACGCTGGACACACTGGCAGCCCGCGCCGGGGTGAGCCGGGGCATGCTCATCCAGATCGAGCAGGCCCGCACCAACCCCAGCATCGGCACCGTCGTCAAGATCGGCGACGCGCTCGGCATCAGCGTCACCACCCTGCTCGACTACGAACAGGGCCCCAGGGTGCGTGTCGTCCCCGCCGACCAGGCGGTCCGCCTCTGGCACACCGAGGGCGGCAGCTACAGCCGGCTGCTGGCCGGCACCGAGGCGCCCGGCCCGCTGGAGCTGTGGGACTGGAAGCTGATGCCGGGCGAGCACAGCAGCGCCGACCCGCACCCCTCCGGCACGGTCGAACTGGTCCACGTCACCTCCGGCGAACTCACCCTCGAAGTCGACGGGGTACGCCACGCGGTCCCGGCCGGGGCGAGCGCCACCTTCGAGGCCGACACCCCGCACACCTACGGCAACGAGGGTGACGTACCTACGCGGATGGTGATGGCGGTCTCCGTGCCACCCGTGCGCTGAAGGCCCCGCGCGGACTGTTACGGTGCCGACATGCGCGCGCCCATCGGAGACTTCGACAACGCCATCCCCGCCCCCGAGTGCCTGGCCGAGCTGACCGCACCGGTCGCCGACGCGGTACGGAACTGGCAGGGTGCCGTTCCCGCCGAGCAGATCCTGTACGTCGACACCGACCCGGACCTCGCGGACACGGCCGTCTTCGTCGAGCACTACGGCGCGGACCTGCCCGAGCGCAGCGCCAACTGCGTGGTGGTCGCGGGCAAGCGCGGCGGTGAGACCACCCTCGCCGCCTGCCTGGTGCTCTCCCGGACCAAGGTCGACGTCAACGGCACGGTGCGCCGTCAACTCGGCGCCCGCAAGGCTTCGTTCGCCCCGATGGACCTGGCGACCGGTGAGACCGGCATGGAGTACGGCGGCATCACCCCGCTCGGACTCCCCGCCGCCTGGCCGGTGTTGATCGACTCGGCCGTGGTGGACCTCCCCTACGTCCTCGTCGGCAGCGGCCGCAGGCGCGGCAAACTCCTGCTGCCGGGCAAGGCGTTCGCGGAGATCCCCGGCGCGACCGTGATCGAGGGACTGGGCGTGGCGCTCTGACTCACGGCGTGGCCCTCTAACCCAGCCGGGGGATCTCGATCGCCGGGCAGGCGTCCATCACCATCGCAAGGCCCGCCGCCCGCGTCCGCTCGTACGCCGCCTCGTCCACCACGCCGAGCTGGAACCAGACCGCGCGGGCGCCCTTGGCCACCGCCTCGTCGGCGACCGCGCCCGCCAGCTCGCTGTTGACGAACACATCGACCACGTCCACGTCGAAGGGGATGTCGGCGAGGCGGGCGTACCCCGGCTCGCCGGCCACCGGCTCCGCCTTCGGATGCACCGGCACCACCCGCTTGCCGTACCGCCGCAGCACCTCCGCGACCCCGTAGGCCGCCCTGGACCGGTTGTTGGACAGGCCGACCACCGCCCAGGTGTCGCCCGGTCCGGTCAGGATGCTGCGGATCGTCGCCTCGTCGCCGTACACGGCGGCCTCCTCCAAGCGCGGGGAACTGTGCCACCGGGACAACAGCGGTTGCCGCGCGCCGATTCCCCCGCTTGCCCCGCCACGCTGACCGGAATCGGTACAAGGTGCTGCGTCCGGGCGTCCGCGCGCCTACGCTCGCTGCGTGCTGCGCATCCTCGACGCCCGGACCGGTGAGCCCGTCCCCGCCACCCCCGCCCGCCGCGGGCTGACCCGTGTGGAGGTCCACGCGGGCGGCCTCGACCTGACGGCGCTGCGTGTCCTGCTCACCGCCGACCTCCTCGTCCGCGCCCTGGAACTCGGCGGCACCCCCGTCTGGACCATGCTCACCGCACCCCGCGAACAGGCCGAACTCGGCACCGCGGCGGTCGCGTTGAGCATCCGCCCCTTCGAGGACAGCCGGGACGTGGCCTCCGGCCTGGGGGAGGCCCAGGTGGTGCATGTGCGGGCCGCGACGCAGGAGCCCCCCGAGGCCGGAGTGATGGTCGCCGTGGCCCCGGCCGGGTGGGACGGGCCCGAGGAGGACGTACAGCGGCTCCTGGAAGACCCCGGCGCCCTGCGCCTGGCGCTGCTCTCCGTCCCGCGCGGCGAGGCCGTCCGGCTGGACACGGGGGCGCTGGACGGGGCCGCACGGACCGCGGCCGACTGGCGGACCGGGGTCGCCCGGTGGGGCAACCGGCCCTCGCGCCCGGTGCCGGACGACGTCCGGGCCCGGCTACGGGCCGCCTGGGAGGACGACCTCGACCTGCCAGGTGTACTGGCGGTGCTGCGGGACGTGGCGGAGACGCCCGACCTGCCGGACGGCGCCCGCTTCGAGACCTTCCTCTACGCCGACCGGCTGCTCGCCCTCGACCTCGCCGGGGAGCTGGGCAACCCGGTCTGAGGGATCAGCCGACGTGCACCCACGGCCGCCGCTCCGGGTCCGGCTCGGCGCGCCGCAGCACCTCGCGGGTGACCGGCGCCGCCTCGCCGTTGCCGAAGACCAGGAACTGGAGCAGATGGCCGACCGGGTTGCCCTCGGTCCAGTTGAAGTAGACATGCGGCACCTGGCCGGTGCGGTCGCGCAGCGCCAGCAGTACGGCGGCGATGGTGTTGGGCACCGTCGGCCCGTCCGCGCGCAGCCGCCGCACCCCGTGCTTCTCGTCGCCGTGGACCGTGATCTCGCCGGTGAAGTCGGAGGAGTCCTGGACGAACACCTCCAGGAACACCACGGAGGCGCCCTTGGGTAGCCGGGTGTGCTGGCGCTGCTCCCGCTCCTTGGCCCGGTACTCCCGCTTGCTGTGCTCCTCGGGCTCGTTGGCGATCAGCTGGAGCGGGCCGTGCTCGGCCGCCTCGTCGATGATGTGCAGCGCGGCCTCGTCGAACACCACGTCGGTGGCGCGGAGTTCGAAGGCGCGGTGCACCCGCGAGCCGATCGAGGTCAGCAGGATCAGCACGATGAAGATGGACGCGATCTTGATGCCGTCGGGCCGTTCGATGACATTGGCGACCAGGGTGTAGGCGAAGACCGCGGTGATCGTGCCGAAGCCGATCGTGGCCGCCCGGTGCCGGCGCCGGTGCACGGCGACCGTGGAGGCGAAGGCCGCCGACAGCATCAGCACCAGCACGCCGGTCGCGTACGCCCCGCTCTGCGCGTCCACGCTGGCGTGGAACCACAGGGTGATCAGCACCGCCGCCACCAGGAACACCAGCACCAGGGGCCGTACCGCCCGCGCCCACTCCGGGGCCATGCCGTAGCGGGGCAGATAGCGCGGGACCAGGTTGAGCAGCCCGGCCATGGCGGAGGCGCCCGCGAACCACAGGATGGTGATGGTCGACAGGTCGTACACCGTGCCGAAGATCTCGCCCAGGTACTCGTGGGCCAGATAGGCGAGGGCGCGTCCGTTGGCCGGGCCGCCGGTCTTGAAGTCCTTCTCGGGGATCAGGATCGTCGTCGCCAGGCTGGACAGCAGCAGGAGGCAGCTCATGATCAGCGCGGCGGTGGTGAGCAGCTTGCGGGCACCCCGGATACGGCCCGCCGGATTCTCGTACGTGTCCTGCGCGCCGCCCTTGATCTGGGGCATCACCGCCACACCGGTCTCGAAGCCGGACATGCCGAGCGCGAGCTTGGGGAAGACCAGCAGGGCCACGCCGACCATGGCGAGCGGGGAGGAGTGCTCCGTCGTCAGCAGGGTCGTCCAGTCCTCGATCCGCACCGGGTGGGTGAGGACCTCGTAGGCGCAGACCGCGAGCACCACCACATTGAGCGTGAGATAGGTGGCGACCAGGACCACGGCGATCCCGATGGCCTCCTGGAAGCCCTTCAGGAAGACCGCGCCGAGCAGTCCGAGCAGGACCAGGGTGATCCAGACGTTGCCGCCCTCGGTCCAGTGCGGGGCGAACGGGTTCTCCAGCACGTGCGCGGCCGCGTCAGCCGAGGACAGCGTCATGGTGATCATGAAGTCGGTGGCGGCGAACCCCAGCAGCACCAGCACCAGGATCTTCCCCGACCACCAGGACAGCAGCCGCTCCAGCATGGCGATCGAGCCCTCGCCGTGCGGACTCTCGTGCGCGACCCTGCGGTACACCGGGAGCGCGCCGAACAGGGTCAGCGCGATCAGCACCAGGGTCGCCAGCGGGGAGAGGGTGCCGGCCGCGAGGGCGGCGATGCCGGGCTGGTAGCCGAGCGTGGAGAAGTAGTCGACGCCGGTCAGGCACATCACCCGCCACCAGCGGTGTTCCTTCTGGTCGGGGTGCGGGGTGCGGTGCGGTCCCGGATGGCGGGCGGTCCGCTCGCTCAGGCCCTCCAGCAGCCAGCCTCGGCAGCGGGCCCGCACGGAGTCCGAGGCGGGTCCGCCGGGGTCCGCGGGCTGCACGGGGACGCTGGTCATACGGTGCTGCCTCCTCACCCGCGGCCCACCGCGCGGGCCGCCTGATCGCTGAGCGCGTCTGCCCCGCATCCTCCCCCGCACACCGGCGGCGGCAGCGCGCGGCACTCCGCACAGGCATCTCAGGGTGCCGAGAAGTCAGGCGGGTCCGCGAGCCTTGATCACCGCTGAGCCTGCTGATTGGCTGGTCGGCATGACTGATCTCGGACCCGTTGCGTGGCCGCCCGCACCGATCCGGACCGAGAGGCTCGTGCTGCGTGAGCCCGAGGCCCGGGACCGTGCGACGTTCATCGAGCTGCTGGCGTCACCGGATGTGCACACCTACCTCGGTGGGCCCCGCCCGCGTGACGAGCTCGAGCGCGAGTTGCCCGAGGTGCCCGAGCGGTGGCCCGGGAGCTTCGTCGTCGATCTCGGCGGGGCGATGATCGGCCAGATCCTGCTCCGGAGAGCGCCCGCGCATCATCGCCCGGCCGCTGCGGGGAAGACCGATCTCGGCTACCTGTTCCTGCCACGGGCGTGGGGATTCGGGTATGCCGCGGAATCGTGCGCCGCGGCACTCGAGTGGGTCGGAAGCGTCCTTCCCGGTGAGCCGGTGGTGCTCGCCACCCAGACCGCCAACGCCGGCTCGATGCGCCTCGCGGCGAAGCTGGGGTTCACCGAGGTCGAGCGGTTCCGGGCCTGGGACGCCGATCAGTGGCTCGGCCTGCGGGCGCCTGTCGCCCCCTGACGATGTTCGTTCCCTTCGGTCGGCAGTGCGGACAAGGGGGCGGGACCGGTAGCCGAGGTGGCGCCACTGGCGAGATCGGGCAGGACGGTGGCCAGCCCGGCCAGCGCCAGGACGGCCCCGAGCCAGAGCGGAGCGCGCAGCCCCCAGGAGTCGATCACCACGGCGCCGATGGAGGAGCTGAGGATGATGCCGAGGGTGATGAAGGAGGAGTGCACGGTGTTGACCAGGGGGCCTGCGTTGCCGGTGCGCTGTACGCGGGTCACCATGGCCGGGTTCATGGTGACGCCGACCAGGCCGATGCCCATCATGCAGATGACGGCCGCGGCGGGTACGTCGGCGAGGAGGGCGAAGCCGGTCAGGAACAGCGTGTTGAGGACGAGGCCGACGGCGAGGACCGGGACGGTGTGCCCGTCGGCGAACCGGCCGACGACGTTGTTGCCCATGACGGTGGCGGCGCCGTAGGCGACGAGAAGCAGGGGGACGGTGCCGGTGGAGAAGCCGGTGACATCGGTGAGGATCGGGTTGAGGTAGCTGAAGGCGGAGAAGGTGGCGCCGATGATCAGTGTGCTGCTGGACAGCACCAGCCACATCCTGGGCTTCCTGAAGACGCCGACCTCCTGGCGTAAACCGCCGCCGCTCTCCGCGCGCTCGATGCGGGGCACGCCGAACAGGGTGGTCCCGGCCGCGACGACGGTGATCAGCGTGATGGCCCAGAACGCGGCGCGCCACCCGAAACGCTCGCCGACCAGCGTTGAGAAGGGCAGACCGAGCAGGGTGCCGAGCATGAGGCCGTTCAGCACGACGGCGATCGCGCGGCCCCGGATCTCGGGGCGGGTGAGCTGGGCGCACAGCGAGATGCCCACGCCGAAGAACGCCTGGGAGGCGATGCCGGTGGTGATCCGCGCGGCCATCATCGTGCCGTAGCCGGTCGCGGTGGCGGCCAGTACGTTGCCGACGAGGAAGATGACGAACAGCACCATCAGTGCCGTACGTGGGGGGAACCTCATCAGGGCCACGGTCAGGAACGGGCCGCCGACGGCCATGGCCGCCGCGAAGGCGGTGATGAGGTAGCCGATCTGAGGGACGGTCGCGTCCAGTCCTTCGGCCATCTGCGGCATCAGCCCGACGACCACGAACTCACTGGTCACCATGGCGAAGATGCCGAGTGCCAGGACGTATACGGCACGAGGCACGGGTGGGGTCTCCTTCGCGGTCAGTTATGTATTGAACGGTCCAAAACTTGGGCAGGCGTGGACGCGGCCCCCGGCGGCGTACGCCGTCAGCCGGTGAGTGCGTCCATGGCGATCTCGGCGATCGACTCCAGTGCGGCCCGGTCGGCACCGCCCTGACTGGCGACGCGCATGCCGCCGATCGCCGCGTTGACGAAGCGGGCGAGCGCTCCGGCGTCGCGGGGGGAGGTGATGCCGCCCTCCCGCTGTCCCTCCTCGAGCACCGCGCGCAGTGCCGTCAGTCGGTGCTGTGTGTCGCGGTCCAGAATTTCCGCGGCTCGCGGGTCCCGGGCGGCCAGCTCGACCGTGGTGTTCACGGTCAGGCAGCCGAGGCCGCGCCCGCCCATCCGGTGTCCCGTCTCCGTCTCGCCGTCGACGACCATGGCGAACAGGGTGCGCAGCCGGTCGGCGACGCTGTGTCGGGTGTCCTCCAGGACGGCCAGCTGGGCGGTCGTCATGGAGTCGACATAGCGGACGAGTGCGCGCTCGAAGAGGTCGTGCTTGCTCTGGAACGTGTTGTAGATGCTGCTGCGTCCCAGTCCTGTGGCGTCGCACAAGTCCTGTGTGGAGGTGGCCTCGTAGCCCTTCTCCCAGAACGTCCGCATCGCCGCGTCCAGGGCGCCTTCCTCGTCGAACGTCCTCGGTCGGGCCATGGCGCGACCTTAATTGTTTTGGACTGTCCGTTGCAATACTTCTTTCGATGCCTGCTCCTCGTTGCAGGTCGCTCGTTCGGCCCTTGCGGGGACCGGATCGAGCCGTCTGCGCCCTGGAATAGGCTGGCGGGATGCAGGACGAGTACCGCACAGTGGCCCGCGCGGGTGTGCACGAGACCGAGATCAACCGCTCCCGCTTCCTGTGCGCGCTCGCCCCGGCCGCCACCGAGCGGGAGGCCCAGGAGTTCATCGCCGGCATCCGCAAGGAGCACGCCGACGCCACGCACAACTGCTGGGCGTACGTCATCGGCGCCGACGCCTCCACCCAGAAGGCCAGCGACGACGGTGAGCCCGGCGGCACCGCCGGGGTGCCGATGCTCCAGATGCTGCTGCGCCGCGACATGCGGTACGTCGTCGCCGTCGTCACCCGGTACTACGGCGGCGTGAAGCTCGGCGCGGGCGGGCTGATCCGCGCCTACGGCGGCTCGGTCGGCGAGGCGCTGGACGCCGTCGGCACCCGCACCCGGCGCCGCTACCGGCTGGCCACGGTGACCGTCGACCACCAGCGCGCGGGCAAGGTGCAGAACGACCTGCGCGCCACCGGCCGAGAGGTGCGCGACGTTCGCTACGGCGAGGCGGTCGACATCGACATCGCCCTGCCGGACGCCGACGTCGCCACCTTCCGTGGCTGGCTCGCCGACGCCACGGCCGGCTCGGCGGGCTTCGAGCTGGGCGGGGAGGCGTACGGCGACGTCTGATAACCGGGGACGCTCACCGATTTGACGCTAATCGGGCATAACGCTCAAATCCGAAGTGACCGGGGCGCGTTGTCCGACCCTCCCGTTAGTCTCGGGGTCCATGAGACTCCTGCACACCTCCGACTGGCACCTCGGCCGGGCCTTCCACCGGGTGAACATGCTCGGTGCCCAGGCCGGGTTCATCGGCCACCTCGTCGCCACCGTGCGCGAGCGGGCCGTGGACGCCGTCGTGGTGTCGGGAGACGTGTACGACCGCGCGGTGCCCCCACTGGCCGCGGTCGAGCTGTTCGACGACGCCCTGCACCGGCTCGCCGAGCTGGGCGTGCCCACCGTGATGATCTCCGGCAACCACGACTCGGCCCGCCGCCTCGGCGTCGGCGCCGGACTCATCGACCGGGCGGGCATCCACCTGCGCACCGACCCGGCCGCCGTCGGCACCCCGGTCGTCCTCACCGACGCCCATGGCGACGTCGCCTTCTACGGGCTGCCCTACCTCGAACCCGCCCTGGTCAAGGACGAGTTCGCGGTGCCGAAGGCCGGACACGAGGCCGTGCTCGCCGCCGCCATGGACCGTGTCCGCGCCGACCTCGCCGGCCGCGCCCCCGGCACCCGCTCCGTCGTCCTCGCCCACGCCTTCGTCACCGGCGGCGAGGCCAGCGACAGCGAACGGGACATCACCGTCGGCGGAGTGGCCGCCGTACCCGCCGGGATCTTCGACGGCGTCGACTACGTCGCCCTCGGCCATCTGCACGGCTGCCAGAAACTCGGTGAGCGCGTCCGCTACTCCGGCTCCCCGCTCGCCTACTCCTTCTCCGAGGCCGACCACCGCAAGAGCATGTGGCTCGTCGACCTGGACGCCGAGGGCTCCGTCACCGCCGAACGCCTCGACTGCCCGGTCCCGCGTCCGCTGGCCCGCATCCGGGGCACCCTGGAGGAGCTGCTCGCCGACCCCGATCTGAGCCGCCACGAGGACGCCTGGGTCGAGGCCACCCTCACCGACGCGGTCCGCCCCGCCGACCCCATGGCGCGGATCGCCGCCCGCTTCCCGCACACCCTCAGCCTCGTCTTCGCCCCCGACCGCGCCCCGGACGACCCCGCCGTGTCCTACGCCCGGCGCCTCGCGGGGCGCAGCGACCAGCAGATCGCGGAGGACTTCGTCGCCCATGTGCGCGGCGCCGCCCCCGACGAGCGGGAGACCGGCGTGCTGCGCGACGCCTTCGACGCCGTGCGCGCCGACGACGCGGTACGGGAGGTCGCCCGATGAGGCTGCACCGGCTCGACATCACCGCCTTCGGACCCTTCGGCGGCGCTCAGAGCGTCGACTTCGACGCCCTCTCCACCGCCGGACTCTTCCTGCTGCACGGCCCGACCGGCGCCGGGAAGACCTCCGTACTCGACGCCGTCTGCTACGCCCTCTACGGCTCCGTCCCCGGCGCCCGGCAGGGCGGCCAGGGCACCCACCTGCGCAGCGACCACGCCGAACCGGGCACCCGCACCGAGGTCCGGCTCGAACTCACCGTCGCCGGACGCCGGCTGGAGATCACCCGGCAGCCGCCGTGGGAGCGCCCCAAGAAGCGCGGCACCGGCACCACCCTCGACAAGGCCCAGACCTGGCTGCGCGAGTACGACGCCGTGCGCGGCACCTGGAAGGACCTCAGCCGTTCGCACAACGAGATCGGCGAGGAGGTCACCCAGCTCCTCGGCATGAGCCGCGAACAGTTCTGCCAGGTCGTCCTGCTGCCCCAGGGCGACTTCGCCCGCTTCCTGCGCGCCGACGCCGAGGCACGCGGCAAGCTGCTCGGCCGCCTCTTCGACACCCAGCGCTTCGCCGACGTGGAGAAGCGGCTCGCGGAGCGCAGGCGCGCCACCGAGGCACGGGTGCGCGAGGGCGACACCGCCCTGCTCGCCGACGCCCACCGCATGCAGCAGGCGGCCGGTGACGCCATGGAGCTGCCCGGCCTCGCGCCCGGCGATCCGGGGCTCGCCGTCGCCGTCCTCGCGGCAGCGGCCGTCGCCCGCAGCACCGCCCGTGAACGCCTCACCGTGGCCCACTGCGGACACGCCGCCGCCGAGTCGGCCCACGACCGCGCCCAGGAGGAGCTGGCCGGCACCCGCGAAATCGCGCGGCTCCAGCACCGGTTCGCCGAGGCCCAGGGGCGCGCCGCGCGCCTCGCGGAGCGGGCCGGGGAGTACGAGGAGACGCGGGCCCGCATGGAGCGCGGCCGCAAGGCCGAGACCGTGGCACCCGCGCTGGAGCTGCGCGAGGACGCCGAGCGGGCGCACCGGCGGGCCGTCCGGGCCGAGGAGGACGCCCGGCGGGCCCTGCCCGACGATCACGCGGACTTCGGCGCCCCCGGTCTCGCGGCCGCCGCCCGGCGCGCTGCGGAGGAACTCGGCGGCCTCGCCTCCGCCCGCCGCGCCGAGCACCGGCTCACCGGACTGCTGGCCGAGCGCGACGTACTCGACCGGGAGGAGCGCGAGGACGAGCACGCCTTGCGCGAGGCGGATGCCTGGCTCGACGGCTGGGAGCCCGCCCGCGCGGCCCTCCAGACCCGGATCGAGTCCGCCCAGGAGGCCGCCTCCCGCGCGGAGTCCCTCGCCGTCCGGCGCGACCCCGCCCGGCGGCGGCTCGACGCGGCCCGCCGCCGCGACCAACTGACCTCGGACCTCGCGGCCGCCGAACGCCGGGCCCTCGACTCCGGGCAGCGCGCCCAGGACCTGCGCGGACGCTGGCTCGACCTCAAGGAACAGCGCCTGACCGGCATCGCCGCCGAGCTGGCCGCCCACCTCACCGACGGCGCCCCCTGCGCCGTCTGCGGGTCCACCGAGCACCCGGCTCCGGCCCGCAAGGACGCCGGACACGTGGACCGCGAGGCCGAGCAGCACGCCTTCGACGCCCACCAGGAAGCCCAGCGGGAGCACAGCGCGTACGAGCGCCGCACGACCGAGCTGCAAGCCGCCCTGGATGCCGTCACCGCCGAGGTCGGCGACACTCCCGCCGACCGGATCACCGCCGAAGTCGCCGACCTGGAGCGGGAGTTCGAGCAGGCCCGCCGGGATGCCTCCGCCCTGCACGCGGCGCGCGAGGAGCTGCGCCGGGCCGAGGCCGAGCGGGAGCGGCGGCTCCAGGCCCGTCAGCGGTCCGCCGTACGAGCCGCCGCCCGGCTCACCCGGCGCGACACCCTCGACCGCGAACAGGTCACCCTCGAAGCCGAGTTGACCCGAGCGCGCGGAGCCGCCGAGAGCGTCGCCGCCCGCGCCGCCCAGCTGGAGCGGCTGGCGGCCGTGCTCACCGAGGCCGCCGACGCCGCCCGCACGGCCGGGGAAGCGGCCGTACGTCTGAAGGACGCCGACGCCCGCCTTGCCGACGCCGCCTACCGCGCGGGCTTCGACACCCCGGGCGCGGCGGCCGGTGCCCTGCTGGACCCCGCCACCCACCGCGCACTCCAACACCGGTTGGACGAACGGCAGTCGGAGGAAGCCGCCGTACGCGCCGCGCTCGCCGAACCCGAGACGGTGGCGGCTTCCCGGCAGACCCCCGCCGACCTCGCCGCCGCCGGGGAGCGCGCCGCCGAGGCCGGGCGACGGCTGCGGGAAGCCGCCTCCGCCCGCGACGAGGCCGCCCGCCGCACGACCGAGCTGGACCGGCTCTCCGCCCGCGCCGAGGACGGCGCCCGGCGCCTCGCCCCGCTGCGCGAGGAGTACGACCGGGTGGCCCGGCTCGCCGCCCTCGCGGCGGGCACCAGCACGGACAACGAGCGCAGGATGCGCCTGGAGTCGTACGTCCTCGCCGCCCGCCTGGAACAGGTCGCCGCCGCCGCGACGGCACGCCTGCGGCTGATGTCCGCCGGGCGCTACACCCTCGTCCACTCCGACGACCGCAGCGGACGCGGCCGCAGCGGGCTCGGGCTGCATGTCGTGGACGCCTGGACCGGCCGGGAGCGGGACACCGCCACCCTGTCCGGGGGCGAGACCTTCTTCGCCTCGCTCGCCCTGGCCCTCGGCCTCGCCGATGTCGTCACCGACGAGGCGGGCGGGGTCCGGCTCGACACCCTCTTCATCGACGAGGGCTTCGGCAGCCTCGACGACCAGACGCTCGACGAGGTCCTCGACGTGCTGGACTCGCTGCGTGAACGGGACCGCAGCGTCGGCATCGTCAGCCACGTCGGCGACCTGCGCCGCCGCATCCACGCCCAGCTGGAGGTCGTCAAGGACCGGACCGGGTCGTCACTGCGCCGACGCGGTACCTGAGCGGTCAGGGGAGCAGCCCGTCGAAGGCGATGGGCAGATGGCGCGGGCCGCGCAGCACCGCGTTCGGCCGGTACGGCGGTGGGTCCGCCACCAGCCGCGGGTTCTCCAACCGCCGGGCCAGCTCGGCCAGCGCGATCTGCGTCTCCAGCCGGGCCAGCGGCGCGCCGAAGCAGCTGTGGATGCCGCTGCCGAAGCCCAGGTGCTGGAGGTCGTCCCGGTCGGGGTCGAAGCGGTCGGGGTTCTTGAAGCGCTCCGGGTCCCGGTTGCCCGCCGCCAGCATCAGCCAGATCCGGGAGCCCTTGGGGATCGTCACCCCGCGCACCTCGATGTCGGTGATGCAGGTGCGCTGCGGCACGAGCTGCACCGGAGGCTCGTAACGCAGCAGCTCCTCCACGATGTTGACCGCCAGCTCCGGGTCCTCCCGCAGCCGCTGGAGGTACTCGGGGTGGCGCAGCAGGGTCAGCATGCCGTTGGTGATCAGGTTGACGGTGGTCTCATGACCGGCGATCAGCAGCAGTACGGCCGTGCTGAGCACCTCCATCATGGTCATCGCACCGTCCGGCCCCTTCCCGGCGGCCAGGTCGGACAGCATGTCGTCGCGCGGGTCCTTGGTGCGCTCCTCCACCAGCCCGGCCAGATACATGCCGAGCTGGGTCCGCGCCTCCTGTGCCGTCCTCACGAACTCGGGGTCCGCGCCCTGCCGGGTCTCCGGGTCGAGGCTCGCCACCAGCGGGTCCACCCAGGACCGGAACCGGGGCTCGTCCTCGCGGGGCACCCCGAGCAGCCGGCAGATCACCGTCACCGGGAAGGGGTAGGCGAACTGGTCCACGAGGTCGACCTCGGTCTCGCCCGCGAACCCGTCGATCAGCGCGGCGACGATTCCGTGCAGCTCGCCCCGCATGTCGTCGATCCGGCGCGGCTCGTGCGGCGGCCCGAACGCGCTGTTGGCGATGCGCCGCAGCCGGTCGTGCTCCGGCGGGTCCAGCCTGATGAACGACGGCGGCAGCCCGGTGTTCTCCGTCTGCGCCAGCTCGTCCGCGCCCGCCGCGGCCAGATTCGCCGCGTCGGAGCTGATCCGGGGATCGTGCAGCAGGCTCTCGATGTCCCAGTACGAGCTGATGACGTACGGGCCGCCCTCCTCCTCGTGCAGCACCGGCGTGCGGCGCAGCTCGGTGTAGAGCGGGTAGGGGTCGGCGCGGTTGGCGAAGTCGGTGATCCGGGCCACCAGCGGGCGTTGCGTCATGACAGGTCCTTGGAGCATCGGGGGCGGCAGCGGTGCCGGACGGCGGTCAGTGGTGGCCGGGGGTGAAGACCAGACGGCGGTCGGCCGGTGAGTAGCCGCTGAGGGTCACGGTCGGGCCGTGGGTCGGCAGGGACGGGTCGGGGAAGTCCGCCGGGACCGGCTGCCGCCCCTCCGGACGCCGGTCCATCGTGGGGTACTCCACCGGGAACGGCGCGCCCTGCTCGATCTGCCGCTGGCAGTACTCCAGCCAGCGCGCGTTGTCGAAGGTCACGGCGGCCACGATCCGGCCCTTGTACCCGTACACGCCGACGAACCGGCGCTCGGCCGTCGACCCCTGGATGATCATCAGCTCGTCGCCCATGGGCGGCACACCCACCGACTTGATGTTCACCCCGAACTGCGAGGACCAGAAGGCGGGCATCCACATGTGCGGGCGCCGGTCGGAGGCGGGACAGATCATGTTGTGCGCGGCCGTCTCCGCCTGCGCGACGGCGTTGCCCCAGTGCTCGAGCGACAGGAACTGGTAGCCGAACAGCGCGTGCGGGGAGCGGGCCACGTCACCGGCGACGAACACGTCGTCGGTGACGATCCCCCGGAAGTCGAACGCCCGGCAGCCCGCGTCGCTGGCGATGCCGCGCGGCCCGGCCCCGAGCCCCGAGCCGCTGAGCCACTCGGTGTTGCGCAGCGACCCCAGCGAGACCACCACGACGTCCGCCTCGGCCACGCTCTCGTCCGACAGGTGCACCGCCCGCACCCTGCCCATCTGGTCGCCCTCCAGCGCGGTCACGGTGACACGGGTGCGCAGGTCGACGCCGTTCTCCAGCTGGAGTTCCGCGGCGACCGCCCCGATCACCCCGCCGAGCGCGCCCACCAGCGGGGCGCCCGCGCGTTCCGCGACGGTGACCTCCAAGCCCATCTCGCGGCAGGCGGAGGCGACCTCCGACCCGGCGAACCCGGCGCCGATCACCACGACCCGTTTCGCCCCGGCCCGCAGCCGGTCGGTGAGGGCAATCGCGTCGTCGCGGGTGCGCAGCACGAAGACGCCGTCCAGCTCGGCCTCCTCCGGCACCGGCCAGGGCCGGGCGCGCACGCCGGTGGCGATCAGCAGCCGGTCGTACTCCACCTCCTCCCCGTCGGCCAGCAGCACCCGCTTGCCCGTCAGGTCCAGCCCGGCCGCCGGGACGCCGAGCCGCCACTCGGCGTCCAGATGCCGGCGCCGGGGCAGCTCGGTGTGCTCCGGCGACGCCTTGCCCAGCAGCACCGACTTGGACAGCGGGGGCCGGTCGTACGGCTCGTACGGTTCGTCGCCGATCAGGGTGAGGGAACCGGTGAAGCCCTCCTCGCGCAGCGTCTCGGCGCCCCGCAGTCCGGCCAGCGAGGCGCCGACGATCACGATCCGGCCCTCGCGGCGGAGCCAGTCCACGTAGTCAGCGGCCATCGCGCGGCTCCCAGGGGGCACCGGAGAGGACCTGCTCACGCTCGACGGGCGCGCCCTCGTGCAGCCCCTCCACCGTGATCGCCTGCACCGGGCAGGCGGCGGCGGCCCGCGCGACGGCGTCGCGCTCCTCGTCGGCGGGGCGCGGGTCGTAGAGGAGCGCCTCCTCGCCGTGCATGGTGAAGACGTCGGGGGCGAGGAACGCGCACTGGGCGTATCCCTGGCACTTGTTGAGATCGACGACGATCCGCATCGACGCTCCGCCCTTTCCGGTGGCCTGGTCCGGTCGTCCCCCGACCGCAAGCATCCGCGCGCCGGGACGCGGGTCGCGCGCCGGGACACGCCGATCGGGTGAGCCGGTCAGGTCAGGGTCACGCGCCGCCGACGCCCGCTGACCAGCAGGATGTGCACGCTCAGCAGCAGCGACCAGGCGGGGAAGACCAGTTCCGCCCAGGGCACGGTGGAGGAGACGAAGAGCAGCAGCAGCGCGGCCACGGCGCCCACCACCGTCAGCCAGCGCGGCAGCACGCCCATCCGCTTGCCGATCACCGACATGGACGACACGAAGACCGCCGCCATCCGCATCGCGTAGTCCGTCATCAGCGTGTACGCGAAATGACGGCCGAAGTCCCAGGTGGCGAGCGACGGGGTGCTGCCGGCGGGGTGCGACACGGCCAGCACCGCCGACGCCGAGGCGGCCGCGCCGAACAGCATCGCGGTGAAGACCAGCCCGCTGCCCAGCAGCACGGTCGCCAGGAACCGGTCCTCCACGTCGCCCACATGCGCGCGCACCGCGCCCAGGAACCACAGGAAGAAGATGCCGGCGAACGGGATCAGCGCCAGCGCCGTCCGCACCGCGTCCCGCCGCGCGGAGTCCGTGAACCCCTCGGCGCCGACCGCGTCGGCCCCCTCCGGGACACCGAGCCGCATCAGCACGATCGTCGCCGCCAGCAGCAGCGCGAACACCACCCCGGCCAGCCCGGCCGCCCGAGGCGTCTCCAACGCCCGCCGACCCGGCCTGTTGCGCTGCATGAGCGGCCCACCTCCATCGAGCGACGGCCCCCGCACCAGCAAGCAGCCGGTACGGGGGCCACGCCACCCGGGCAGGGCCGTACGGCCGAGTCAGAGCCGGGACAGCTCGTCCAGCAGGTCGTCCAGGCCCAGCGAACCCTGGGACAGCGCCGCCATGTGCCACGCCTTCAGGTCGAAGGAGTCACCGTGCCGCTCCCGCGCCCGCTCCCGGCCCAGCAGCCAGGCCCGCTCGCCCAGCTTGTAGCCGATCGCCTGGCCCGGCATCGTCAGATACCGGGTCAGCTCGCTCACCACGAAGTCCGCCGGACGGCTGCTGTGCGCCCGGAAGAACTCCTCCGCCAGCTCCGGCGTCCACCGCTCACCGGGGTGGAACGGCGAGTCCGCCGGGATCTCCAGACCCAGGTGCATACCGATGTCGATGATCACCCGGACCGCGCGCATCATCTGCGCGTCCAGATAGCCGAGCCGCTCCTCCGCGTCGGTCAGACAGCCCAGCTCGTCCATCAGCCGCTCCGCGTACAGCGCCCAGCCCTCGGCGTTGGCGCTGACCATGCCCACCGTGGCCTGGTAGCGGGACAGGTCCTTGGCGACATGCGCCCACTGCGCCAGCTGGAGGTGATGACCGGGCACGCCCTCGTGGTACCAGGTGGAGACCAGGTCGTACACCGGGAACCGGGTCTCGCCCATCGTCGGCAGCCAGGTCCGGCCCGGCCGGGAGAAGTCCTCCGACGGAGAGGTGTAGTACGGGGCCGCCGCGCCGCCCGGCGGGGCGATACGGGACTCCACCCGCCGTACCCGCTCGGCGAGTTCGAAGTGCGTGCCGTCCAGGTCGGCGATGGCCCGGTCCATCAGGCCCTGGAGCCACTCCCGGACCTCGTCCACGCCCTCGATGTGCCGCCCGTGCCCGTCCAGGTGCGCCAGCGCCACCCAGGGCGTCTCCGCGCCCGGCAGCACCTTCTGTGCCTCCTTCTCCATCTCCGCGAGCAGCCGGTGGAACTCCGACCAGCCGTAGGCGTACGCCTCGTCCAGGTCCAGGTCGGTGCCGTTGAAGTAGCGGGCGCTGCGCGCGTACCGCTCGCGGCCCGCTGTCTCCGGGGAGCCCGCGACGGCCGGGGCGTACACGTCCCGCATCCAGTCGCGCAGCGCCGCCACCGACGCGGTCGCCGCACGCGCCGCCTCGTCCAGCTCGCCGCGCAGCGCCTCCGGGCCGGCGGCCGCGAAGTCCTCGAACCAGCCGCGCCCCTCACCGGTGTCCGCCCACTCGGTGAGCTGCTCGGTGAAGGTGGCCGTCGGCCGGGGCGCCGCGTGCAGGCCGCGCTCCAGACCGAGGGCGAGGGAGGCGCGGTAGCCCTCGTAGGCGGCCGGGACCGCGCGCAGCCGCTCGGCGATCGCCGCCCAGTCCTCCTCCGTGTCCGCCGGGGTCACACTGAAGATGTCCCGCACGGAGTGGCCCGGCGTGTGCATGTTGCCGACCGCGCGCAGATGTTCGTCCGCGTCGTGCATGGCCAGTTCGGCGGTCAGCCGCTCCCGCAGCAGGCGTCCGCAGCGGCGCTCGGCGTCACTGTCCGCGCCGGGCTGCCGCTCGGCCTCGTCCAGCCGGGCGAGCGTCGCCCGCGCCAGGTCGGCCAGCGCGTCCCGGCCGGCGGGGGAGTAGTCGGGCATCCGGCTGGAACTCTCCCGCACACCGAGGTAGGTGCCGGTGACCGGGTCGAGTGCGATGAGGTCGTCCACATAGGCGTCGGCGACCTGACGGGGCAGCAAGCTCTTCGTATCGGACATGGCGTCCATCCTGATACCGGGAGTGCGTCCACGTCACCCGTGCACCGGCCATTTCAGCTCTCGGCTTCAGCCCTCGCCGTGGCCCGGCGGCAGCAGCGGCCCGCACTCCCACTGCTGGAAGATCAACCGGGTCTCCACCCGCGCCACTTCGCGCCGGGAGGTGAACTCGTCCAGCACCAGCCGCTGGAGATCGGCCATGTCGGCGACCGCCACATGCACCAGATAGTCGTCCGGGCCGGTCAGATGGAACACCGTCCGCGCCTCCGGCAACGCCCGCACCCGCTCCACGAACGGCCCCACCAACTCCCGCCGGTGCGGCCTGACCTGCACCGACAGCAACGCCTGCAGACCTCGCCCCAGCTTCGCCGGGTCCAGCCGGAGCTGATGGCCGAGGATCACGCCCGACCGGCGCAGCCGGGCCACCCGGTCCAGACAGGTCGACGGCGCCACCCCCACCCGCGCGGCGAGATCGCGGTACGTGGTCCGGGCGTCGTTCTGCAGCAGTCGGAGCAGATGGAGATCCACCGGGTCCAGTACGACGGAGGCGTCCATCGGCCGAACGTAACACGGCATCCACCGCCGTTGACCCGTCCGGTGTTCACCCTTCGGTCATGGAATCAGCGAGCAACGGCGCCGCCGACACCGTACGCAGGGCACTGGCCACCGAGGCTGTGCACGCCGGACGGGAGGATCTGGCCGCGCAGGGCCTGCACACCCCGCCCATCGACCTGTCCACCACCTACCCCTCCCACGACAGCCGGGAAGAGGCCGCCCGCATCGACGCCTTCGCGGCCGAGGGCATCCTCCCCGAGGGACAGCCCGTCTACGCCCGGCTCGGCAACCCGACCGTGGCCCGCTTCGAGACCGGCCTCGCCCGCCTCGAAGGCACCGAGTCCGCCGTCGCGTTCGCCAGCGGCATGGCCGCACTCAGCGCGGTCCTGCTCGCCCGCTCGGCGGCCGGCCTGCGCCATGTCGTCGCGGTCCGGCCGCTGTACGGATGCAGCGACCACCTCCTGACCGCGGGGCTGCTCGGCACCGAGGTCACCTGGACCGACCCGGCCGGGATCGCGGACGCGCTGCGCCCCGACACCGGGCTTGTGCTGGTCGAGTCCCCGGCCAACCCCACCCTCACCGAGGTCGACATCAGGGCCGTCGCCCACTCCTGCGGGACCGTACCGCTGCTCGTGGACAACACCTTCGCCACGCCCGTGCTGCAGCGCCCCACCGAGCACGGCGCGCGGCTGGTGCTGCACAGCGCCACCAAGTACCTCGGCGGACACGGCGATGTGATGGCGGGCGTGGTGGCCTGTGACGAGGAGTTCGCGGGGCAGCTGCGGCAGGTACGGTTCGCCACCGGCGGGGTGCTGCATCCGCTGGCCGGCTATCTGCTGCTGCGCGGGCTGACCACGCTGCCCGTCCGGGTCCGCGCGGCCTCCGCGACCGCCGCCGAACTGGCCCGCAGGCTCACCGACGACCCGCGCGTGGCCCGTGTCCACTATCCACGGCTGGGCGGCGCCATGGTCGCGTTCGAGACGTACGGCGACCCGCACGAGGTGATCGCCCGCGTCCGGCTGATCACCCCGGCGGTCAGCCTGGGCAGCGTCGACACCCTCATCCAGCATCCGGCGTCCATCAGCCACCGCATCGTGGACAGCGCCGACCGGCACGGCTCCGGGGTGAGCGACCGGCTGCTGCGGCTCTCGGTCGGCCTGGAGGACACCGACGACCTGTGGGCGGACCTCTCCGGCGCTCTGGGGGAGCAGGTACGGGTGCCGGTGCCGCTGCACGAGGCCGTCAACTGAGCTGTTCCCGACGGGAGTTCCCATGACGACGGCCCGGCGGCTGGTCACCGCCGGGCCGTCCGCCTCACCGGTCGGTCAGAGCCGGAGCTGTTCGCCGTCGCTCCGCTTCGGGGCGCCGGAGCGGGCCGTTTCCAGACGGGCGGTGATGACGAGGGTGCCCTCCTCGACCTGGTAGTCCAGGGGCAGCCCGAGGCCGCGCATCGCCGCGACCATCCCGGTGTTGGCGGACCGGGTCACCGCGTACACGCTCGCGCAGCCCGCCTCCGTCGCCATCCGCACCAGCCGCTCCAGCAGTTCGGTGCCGACACCGCGCCGCTGCCAGTCGTCCTCGACCAGCAGGGCGACCTCGGTCTCCTCGCCGTCCCACAGCAGATGGCCGAGGCCCACCAGGCGGCCCGAGGCGGTCTGCGCGGCCAGGGTGCGGCCGAAGCGGGGGCTGAGCAGGTGGTTCAGATACCGGTCGGCGTCGCGCACCGGGCCGTGGTAGCGCAGGTCGAGGGTGCGGTCCGAGCAGCGTTCGTGCATCGCCCTGGCCGCGTCCAGGTCCCCGGTGTCGACCCGGCGCACGGTGATGGCGTTGCCCTCGGGCAGCGTCAGCACGTCACGCGAGCGCGGGATGCGCGGGCCGAGGCGGCTGTCCAGCTCCACCAGCGCCCGCGCCCGCGCGAACTCGGTCGGGGTGAACGGCAGATACGGCCGCTCCACGCTCAGCACGCCACCGCCCGGCGCCCGCAGCCGCAGCACGGTGTCCTCCAGCACCCCTTCGGCCGGCACCGGCTCGCCGCCCGTGCCGACGGGCAGCGAACGGATCGTGCATCGGCCCAGCAACTGACGGAGTGCCAGGGGAAGTTCGGCCGCGTCCAGCGCGGTGCGCGTGGCGAGGCCCAGGATGCGGGTGGGGGCGTCCACCAGGTCATGGGCGTCGGCCCGTTCGATCCAGGTCGAGCCGCCGCCCGACTCCGCGATCACGCGGGTCAGTTCGGCGGCCGCCACGGAGTCCGGCGCCCGCAACAGGAACTCGTCCACCGTGCCGTCGGCCAGCGGATGGGTCTGGAGGCTCAGGATGTCGACCCGGTGCGTGGCCAGCGCCGTGCACAGCGCGGCCAGCGAGCCGGGCTCGTCCCGCACGGTCGTCCGCATCCGCCACAGGGTGCCGGGCGAGGACTGCCCGGCCGAGGGCGCGACTGCGCTCGGCCGGGCGCCGGTATCGCCTGCCTCACCGGTGGGCGGGGCATGCACATGGCGCCGTGCCCACCAGGTGTGGAAGCCGGCCGTCGCGGCCAGCGCGAGCGCCGAGATCAGCAGCAGGGCGGGACCGTCGGGGCCGTGCCCGATCAGGTTCGCCACCGCGTCGGCCACCGCGACGGCCGTGAACAGCGCCGCGAGTTCGACGAGGTCGCGCCGCCAGTGGTGCATGGGCCGCCCGTGCCGGGTCCGGGTCGATGGTCGGTTCGTTCGAGAGATGTCCGCAGTCATGCGGCCACTGTGCAGGAATGGTGTTGCGTGATCACGAACGCTCTGTGACCGATGGGTAAAGCGTGGTTGTGCCCGAGTTCGTCGCGCTTTCCACCACCGTGATCGGCCCGGCGGACGGCCCGTCAAAAGCACAGCTCAACAGAGCAGTTGGCGTGCCGCGCTCCGGGGGATGACGCCGGCGCGCGACACGCCTTCGAGGGTACGGGACGTCAGACCCCGGCCGCCCGGCTGCTGCCGTCGAGGATGACGCGGGCGACGAGCGCCGGGTCGTCGTTCATCGGGACGTGCCCGCAGCCGGGCAGCCGGACCAGCCGGGCGTGCGGGATGATCCGCTTGGCCCGCACACCCTGGCGGCGCAGCAGAATCCGGTCGTGGTCGCCCCAGGCCACGGTGACCGGCACACCCGGCAGGGTGTCGGTGAAGTGCACGGTGTTGCCGGTGCGCAGCGTCGCCTCGAACCCGGTGGCCCCGGCCAGTGCCAGCGTCTCGGCGACCACCGCCTCCGGGGCCCGGCGCGCGGGGCGCCGGTAGATGGTGCTGGTCAGCGCGGTACGGCCGACCGCGCTGCGCGACATTCGCTCCACCACGGGCAGCGGCAGCCGCTGGGCGAGCCCCCGCATGGTGAGCAGCACCCCGAAGGCGTAGCGCCGCTCGGCCTCGGTCCAGAACCCGGCCGGGGCCAGCGCGGTGACGGACCGTACGGACTTCTCCCGGCCCAGCTCCAGTGCGAGCAGTCCGCCCAGTGAGTTGCCGGCCACGTGCGGGCGGTCCAGGTCCAGTGCCTCGAACAGCGCGCCCAGTACGGAGTTGGTCGTCGGCAGGTCGTAGGCGAGGCCGTTCGGCAGGCCCGGCGAGGCGCCGAAGCCGGGCAGGTCCACGGCGATCACCTCGCGCTCGGTCGCCAGGATGTCCACCACCGGGTCCCACGCCTGCCGGTGGTGCCCGATGCCGTGCAGCAGCACCAGCGGATCACCCCGCCCCACCCGCTGGTACGAGACGGTCACATCCTTCGTCCCGGCCGGGGCGGGAACCTTGAAGGAGACGGTGGCGGACATACGAAACTCCCCAATCGCACTGCCGGACTGCTGACGGACGCCGTAGACAGCTTGTCAGCAATTACTACCGGCGGGTAGCCCCTGGTGTGTGTCGCGGAACCCGTGTGCCGTCAGGCCGCGAGCGCCGCCGCGGTCAGGCCGGCGAAGGCTTCCGGCGCGTCCAGCATGATGTTGTGCCCGCAGTCCGCGACCGCCACCACCGACACCCCCGCCTGCCGCAGCCCGTCCTCGCCGGGCAGCGGCCCGTCCGCCTCGGGGTGAAGGAAGGTGCGCGGGACACGCGAGCGCACCAGCAGCTCGCGCATGGTGGGCACGGTGCCCCGGGTGAGCTGTACCGCGCTGCGGTACAGGGCCGTACGGTCGGTCAGGCGCATGGTGGTCCACCAGAACGCCCCGGCCCGGTCCCGGACCTCCTCCCACCCGCCGTCCGTGAACTCCGCCTCGGAGTAGGCCGCGATACCGCTACTGCCGAGGGCGCCCTTCGACGGCTCGATCGGGTCGAGGTTGGCGTCGATCAGCACCAGGCGGGAGACCAGCTCCGGGTGCCGGTCCGCCAGCACCACGGCGACGGAACCACCCATGCTGTGCGCGATCACCTCGGCCCCCGTCACCCCGGCCTCGGTCAGCGCGGCGGCCAGCGTGTCGGCGTGCGACTCGAGGCTGTAGTCGAAGTCCTGCGGCCGGTCGCTCAGACCGTGCCCCAGCAGGTCGACCATCAGCGTGCGGTGCCCGGCCAGCAGCGGATGGGCGGCGGCCTCGGCGAAGTAGGCGGCCGCCGTGGCACCGAGACCGTGCAGATAGACCCGGGGCGCGTCGCTGCCCGGCAGCTCCACCCAGCGGATGCGGTCACCCTCGGCGGTGACGGTGGCGTCGCGGATACTCACGGCAGTTCCCCCTGATCGACGGCGTACGAGCGGACGATCCTAAACCTTTTGCCGCCTCGCCCGGAGCCCGCCCCGCCGGGCTCCGGAACGCGCCAGGAAGGACCGAATTCGTCTGGACACCGGAGGGTGCGCCGGGATGGGATGGGAGCCGTGACGACCGAGACCGCGATCGATGTCTTCGAAGAGAACCGGCCGCTCCTGACGGGCGTCGCCTACCGCATGCTGGGCCGCGTCGCGGACGCCGAGGACGTGGTGCAGGACGCCTGGCTGCGCTGGTCCCGCGCCGACCGCACCGAGGTCCGCGAACCCCGCGCCTACCTGGTCCGCGTCACCACCCGGCTGGCCCTGGACCGGCTCCGCCAGGTCAAGTCGCGCGGCGAGGCGTACGTCGGTCCCTGGCTGCCCGAGCCGTACGCCACCGACTTCGGCGACACCGCCCCCGACACCGCCGACCGGGCCCTGCTCGCCGACTCCGTCTCCCTCGCCGTCCTCGTCGTGCTGGAGTCCCTGTCCCCGCTGGAGCGCGCCGTGTTCGTGCTGCGCGAGGCGTTCGGCTATCCGTACGCGGAGATCGCGGAGCTGCTGGACCGGGGCGAGCCGGCCGTACGGCAGCTCGCCGGGCGGGCCCGCGGACACGTCGAGGAGCGACGGCCGCGATACGACGTCGATCCCGCCCAGCGCCGGAAACTGACCGAGCGCTTCCTCGCCGCGGCCACGGACGGTGACCTCGACGGGCTGATGTCCCTGCTCGCGCCCGACGCCCGCCTGGTCGGCGACAGCGGCGGCAAGGCGAAGGCGCCGGTGCGCGTGCTGTTCACCGCCGACAAGGTGGGGCGCTTCCTGGCCGGTATCGCCCGCAAGAACGTCCTGCCCGAGATGTCGCACCGGTTCATCGAGGTCAACGGCGGTGTCGCGGTGCTCGTCCTGTCCGAGGGCAGGCCGGACACCCTCTTCCAGCTCGGCATCACCGACGGCGCGATCAGCGCCGTCTACATCATCCGCAACCCCGACAAGCTGCGCGTACTCGCCGGGAGCTGACCCTGTCGGCGTGCGAACTCCATGTGAACGCTTGGTCACCCGGCCGCCGGGCGAGTGGGCAGGGATGGGACAATTGGTCTTGACCAAGCATCAGGGCCGTCCTATGGTCGCAAAGAACTGCAACAACCTTTAATAAACAAGGGCGCCAAAACCGCCGGAGCACGGCACTTGCGGAGGACAGGGTGGGGACCACGCAACTGGAAACGGTGCCGGAACCGAAGTACTTGCATCTCAAGACCGTACTCAGCGAGGCACTGGACTCCGAGTTCTCGGTCGGGGAGATCCTGCCGAACGAGCGCGATCTCGCCGCCCGGTTCGGCGTCGCCCGCGCCACGCTCCGGCAGGCGCTGGAGCAACTCGAGCTGGAGGGACGGCTGCAGCGCCGCCGGGGCGTCGGTACGACCGTCGCGCCACCGCGCGTCGGCGTCGCCCTCGGCACCGGGCGGCACACCTGGCCCGGTACCGGTGACGACGCCTGGCAGCCCATGGACTGCGAGCGGGCCGTACCGCCCGCCTCGGTCGCGGCGGCCCTGGACACCGGTGCGGAAGAGGTGCACCTCGTACGCCGGTCCCGGATGTCGCAGGGCCGGCGGGTCGCCACCGAGCTGCTGTACATCCCGGCCGCCTCGGTGCCCGACCTCAGCGCGATCGACGCGCCCTCCGGGCCGGCCCGCGCGCGTGCGGTGCTGCGTGAACTCCAGCGCCTCGAACTCGACGGCCAGGAACGGGCGGTGGAGCTCGGCTCGGCCGGTGCCGAGGATGCGAAGGAACTCGACCGGCTGCCCGGCTCGCCCGTCCTCGTCGTCACCACCCGGTTCAAGGCGCGGGGCCGCACCGCCGCGCTCGGCGTGGCGACCTACCGCGCCGACACCTGCCGCCTCACCTTCGGTGACACCCCGGACGTCGAGATACACCACGACCCCGAACGGCGCGCCTCCTGACCGCACCGCACACACCGCCGCGCCCCGGAATCCCACCGGGGCGCGCGGCGTTGCGGCGTCACGCCCCGACGGCGCTTTCGACCGCGAACAGCTGCCGCTCCACATGGTCCAGCGCCAGCCGCAGCGCGCCCGTGGCCACCACCGCCTCGCCCAGCAGGGACAGCGTCACGGCGGGGGGCCGCAGGCAGTAGCGGGCCAGCTCGCGGCGGAGCGGATCGAGGACCCCGTCCAGGCCGGCCGCCCAGCCGCCGATCACCACCAGCTCCGGATCGAGCGCGAGGACCAGCGCGGCCACGTCGTGCACCAGCCGCTGGATGAACCGTTCCACCGCCGCCCGTGCCGAGCCGTCGCCCTCCCGGGCCAGCGCGAAGACGTGTGTGACCGCCTGCTCGTCCAGCGGCGGCAGCGGTTCGTCCGTGGTGGACAGCAGCGTCTCCGGGGTCGCCTCCCGGCCCAGCAGATGCAGCGCGCCGATCTCCCCGGCCGCCCCGCCGTACCCCCGGTGCAGCCGGCCGCCGATCAGCGAGCCCGCGCCCGGACTCAGCCCGGCCAGCACGAACACCACGTCGCCGGTGTCCTTCGCGGCGCCCTGCCAGTGCTCGGCCACGGCGGCCACGTTGGCGTCGTTCTCCACCAGCACCGGGCACCGGAAGGAGCGGCTGAGCCGTTCGCCCAGCCTCAGGCCGGTCCACTGGGGCAGCGCGGTGCCCAGGCGAACCGTTCCGTCGGCCTCCACGATGCCCGGCGTGCCCACGCCCACGGCGCGCAGCGAGTTCCGCGCGACCCCGGTCCGCCGCAGCAGCTCGGCGACCGTCGCGCGCAGCCGCTCCAGCCGCTCGTCGGCCGGCGCCTTCTCGTCGACCTCCCTGGTCTGCGTGCCCAGCACCCGGCCGTCCAGGTCGGAGACGACCGCGACCACCCGGTGCGCGCCGATCTCCAGCCCCAGCAGATGCCCCGCCTCGGCCCGGAACCGGAACCGGCGCGCGGGCCGCCCCTGACGGCGCGCGGTGCCCGCCTCGGCCGCCCGCTCCACCACAAGCCCCGCCTCGGCCAGACCCTCCACGACACCCTCGACGGTGGGCCGGGACAGCCCGGTGGCCCGGGTGATCTCCGTGAGCGTCGCGCAGTCGGTGTCGCGCAGCGCGCGCAGCACCACCGCGGAATTGATCCTCCGCAGCAGCGAGGGATCACCACCGGTCAACTGCCCCACGGTCCGTCCTCCCAGCTCGCGGGCGTGTGGGGCGGATGGTACTCGGCCCGGTCCGCCCCGGCGAGGGCCGGGCCGCCACGGGACACTCAGCCGGGCGCGACGAACCCCGACTCATAGGCGGCGATCACCGCCTGAGTACGGTCCCGCGCACCCAACTTCGCCAGTACGGCGCTCACATGGGACTTCACCGTCTCCGCCCCGACCACCAGCCGGGCGGCGATCTCCGCGTTGGTCAGCCCGCTCGCCATCAGCCGCAGCACCTCCGCCTCCCGCTCCGTCAGCCGGGCTCCCGCCAGCGGCTCGGCGGGGGCCCGGCCGGGGCCGTACCGAGCGGCCAACTGCCTTACCGACGCGGGGAACAGCAGCGAGTCGCCCGCCGCGACCAGCCGCACCGCGTGCACGATCTCCTCCGGGCGGGACCGCTTCAGCAGGAACCCGTCCGCGCCCGCGCGCAGCGCCTCGTACACGTACTCGTCGTCCTCGAAGGTGGTGATCACCAGGATCTTGGGCGGATCGGGCACCGTGCGCAGTACCGCGCGGGTCGCCTCGATGCCGTCCAGCAGCGGCATCCGGACGTCCATCGCGACCACGTCCGGGCGCAGGGCGCGCACCAACGGGATCACGGCGGCCCCGTCGGCCGCCTCGCCGACCACCTCGATGTCGCTCTGCGCGCCGAGCACGGCCCGCAGGCCGGTGCGGACCAGGGGTTCGTCGTCGACGAGGAGTACGGTGACCGGCATCCGGCCAGCGTAGGGCCTGTCTTCCGGATCTGGCCGGCTCGGGCCGAGGGCGCCCTTCTGGCCGACCCCGGCGAGATCCGGAAGGCAGGCCCTGGATCAGCCCAAGGGAAGCTCGGCACGCACGATCCAGTCGCCCGCCTCCGGTCCCGTACGGGCGCTGCCGCCGAGCAGCGCGGCCCGCTCCCGAATCCCGCGCAGCCCGCTGCCGCCCCGGGCGGCGGAGAGGCTTGCCGTGAGCGGATTGCTTATCTCTAGGGCGAGTTCCCGCCCGCCGACGGTCACTCGTACCCGCACCGGGACGGTGCCCGCGTGCCGCAGGACGTTCGTCAGCGCCTCCTGGAGGATGCGGTAGCCCTCGCGGGACACCGGCCCCGGCAGCGACTCCACCGCGCCCGTCACCTCGAAGTCCACCTTCGCACCCGAGGCCCGCGCCGACTCCAGCAGGCGGCCCGCGTCCGCCAGCGTCGGCCGGGCGCTCACCGGCCGTTCCGCCTCGCGCAGCACCCCGAGTACCCGCTCCAGATCCTCCAGCGCGGCCCGGCCCGTCTCCTCGATGGCGGCCAGCGCCCGCCCGGTGAACTCCGGGTCGCCGGCCGCCCGCGCGGCACCCGCCTGCACCACGGCCACGGTCAGCGCGTGCCCGATCGAGTCGTGCAACTCCCTCGCGATCCGCGTCCGTTCGAGCAACTGCTCGGTCCGCTCCTCCAGCGCGGCCAGCCGCTCGGCCGCCGACGGCCCGAGCAGCCACCGCGCACACCGGGTGATCAGCGCCCCGAACCCGAGCACGGCGCCGTACAGCGCGAGGAGCGGGAGCGGGGACAGCAGGGCGTACGCCCGGTGTGGCGCGAGGCCGTCCAGGAAGGGGACGCCGGAAGGCGGTAGCCCCCAGGCGCACTTCGCCAGCTCGAAGGTGAGGATCGGCAACCACACCGTGGCGAACATGGCCGCCGCGCCGAGCAGCATCCGCAGCTCCAGCCAGAGCAGCGTGCGCCCCCGGTCCCGCCAACTCGCCGCCGGAGCCTCGGAGATGCCGGGCTCCGCCTCGCCGGGCGTCAGCAGCAGCCGCGCCTGCACGCCCTCGCCCCGCCGCACGGCCGCGATCAGCCCGACCGGGACGAGGATCAGCGCGGGCGCCCACGGTGTCCTCGGGTCGATGAACATCCAGAACGCGACGCTCAGCATGGGCACCCACAGATGCAGCAGGCGCGTGTACGTCGTCCCGCGCAGCAGCGGGCGCAGGAAGCGGACCATGCCGTCATCGTCCCAGCCGGCCACCGCCCCCGGCCTCCCCCGCACGGGGGAGCGGGTCCCCGCCCACGGGGGAGGCGCGCGGCCGCCCGCCCGGCGAGGCTCGTGCCATGACCAACATCGAACTCCGCGACCTCACCAAGGAGTACGGCGGCAGACGAGCCGTCGACCGTCTGACCCTCACCGTCCGCCCCGGCCGGGTGACCGGCTTCCTCGGCCCCAACGGCGCGGGCAAGTCCACCACCATGCGCCTCGTCCTCGGCCTCGACCGCCCCACCTCCGGCACCGCCACCCTCGACGGCCACCCCTACGCCGGACTCCGTGACCCGCTGCGCCGGGTGGGCGCCCTGCTGGACGCTCACGCCGCGCACGGCTCCCGCACCGCCCACGACCATCTGCTGGGCCTCGCCGTGAGCAACCGCCTCCCCGCCGCCCGCGTCGGCGAGGTACTGGAGCGGACCGGCCTCGCCTCCGTGGCCCGGCGCCGGGTGCGCACCTTCTCCCTCGGCATGCGCCAGCGGCTCGGCATCGCCGCCGCGCTGCTCGGTGACCCCGAGGTGATCCTGCTCGACGAACCCGCCAACGGCCTCGACCCCGAGGGCATCGTCTGGGTCCGCACCCTGCTGCGCGGGCTCGCCGCAGAAGGCCGTACGGTCCTGGTGTCCAGCCATCTGATGGGCGAGACCGCCGCGTTCGCGGACCACCTCATCGTCCTCGGCCGGGGCCGCCTGCTGGCCGACACCCCGGTACGGGACTTCATCGACGCCCGCGTGCGCCCTCGGGTCCGGGTCCGCACCGCCGACGCCGACGCGCTCGGCGCGCTCCTCGCCCGGCACGGGCACGAGGGCGAGCGGGAGGCGGACGGCACATGGACCGTACGGGACGTGCGCCCGGACGACCTCGGGCGTCTGCTGGCCGAGGCGGGACTGCCCGTGCTCGAACTGGCCGTGCGGGAAGCGAGCCTGGAAGAGGCGTATCTCGATCTGACGGCCGGCGAGGCCGAGTTCACCGCACAGCCGCAGGAGGTCTGACCATGCCGTTCGTCCCCGTACTGCACGCCGAGTGGATCAAGATCCGTACGCTGCGGTCGCTGCTCGGCGCCCTGACCGCGATCCTCCTCGTCACCGTGGCTTTCTCGGCGGTCACCGCCGCCCAGCCGGACCGCTCCGACCCGCTGTACTCGGTGTTCTTCGGCGTCAGCCTCGGTCAGGTCGCGGCCGTGGCCTTCGGCGCGCTGGCGGTGTCCGGTGAGTACCGGGGCGGTGCGCTGCGGCTGACGCTCGCGGCGGTGCCGGACCGGACGCGCTGGTTCGCCGCGAAGGCGGCCGCCGTCGCGCTGCCGGTGCTCGCCGTGGGTCTGCTCACCGGACTGCTGACGCTCGCCGTGGGCAGGGCGGTGCTGGGGGAGTCGGGGCCCACCTGGGCCGAAGGGTTGCGCGGGGCCGTCGGCTGCGCGCTGTACCTGACGCTGATGGCCCTCTTCGCCGCCGGACTCGCGGCCGTGCTGCGCAGCGGTGCCGGCACGCTGGGGCTGCTGATCCCGTTCCTGCTGATCGTGTCCTTCGTCGTCGGAGACCTGGCCTCCGGCGCCGCCGACTTCCTGCCCGACCGGGCGGGCCAACTCGCCCTGCACAGCACCTCCGAGGGCCCGCTCGGCCCCTGGACCGGGCTCGCCGTGACCGCGCTGTGGACGGCGGCGGCACTGGGCGCGGGCGCGTGGGGCGTGCGGCGGCGGGACGCCTGACGCGCCGCCAATTGTCAGTGGCGGCGGCTTTACTGGAACACATGGACGTCGTCGCACGGCATCTGGCCGCCATCGACCGGCTCCGCGCGCGGGACCTCCCGGCGGGCGGGGCCGGGCACCACACCGTGGAACTGGAGACCGGTCACGGGCTGAGATCGGGCGACGCCCGGACGGTGGACGACCTCCACGCCCTCCGCCGGGCGATAGCCCAGCGGCTGGCCGCCCGCTGGGGCGAGACACCGCCCTGGGGTCAGCTCACCCTCCGGCTCAGGCTCGCACGCGGCGAGTCCATACCCGAGCCCTGGGCCACCCTCTGCCTGCGCACCGACGAACTCGACCTGTGGCAGACGGGGGACAGGTGGCTGGCCGTGGGAGTGGCCGACCGGGACGAGGGGGACGAGATGCAGCTCCTCGCCACGGTCACCCGTACAGCGCCGTCCTAGGGGCCGCCTCGCGCAACCGCCCGAACTCCTCCGCCATGCTCGCCACCGTCCAGTGGGCGTTCAGGCCGCTCGGGTTGGGCAGCACCCACACCCGCGTCTCCCCGAACGTCCGCTCCTGCGGGCCCACTTGGGCCTTCCGGTCACCGAAGGCCGCCCGGTACGCGGTCACCCCGACCACGGCCAGCCAACGGGGCGCGTACCGCTCCACCTTGGCGGCCAGCAGCCGCCCGCCCTCGACGTACTCCTCGGGCGACAGCTCGTCCGCGCGGGCCGACGCCCGTGCCACCACGTTGGTGATGCCGAGGCCGTAGGAGAGCAGCTCGCGCTCCTCGGCGGGCTTCAGTTGGCGCGGGGTGAAGCCGGAGCGGTGCAGCACCGGCCAGAAGCGGTTGCCGGGGCGGGCGAAGTGGTGGCCGGTGGCCGCCGACATCAGGCCCGGATTGATGCCGCAGAACAGAACATGGAGACCGTCCGCGAGCACGTCGGAGACGAGACGGTCGCGGGCGGCCTCCAGTTCCGCCTGGGTGAAGGAGGTCAGAGGATCGCTCCGGGGGTGTAACCGGCCGCCTCCGGGCGCTGCTTGGCGATCTCCTCGATACGGCCCACCACCACGCCGACCTGGTCGGCGGCGGCGCCCGTGAAGGACAGCTTGTCCGCCATCAGCGCGGCCAGCTGCTCACGGTCCAGCGGGAGCCGGTCGTCGGCGGCGAGCTTGTCCAGCAGGTCGTTGCGCTCGGCGCCCTGCTCCCGCATGGCGAGCGCGGTGGCCACCGCGTTCTCCTTGATCGCCTCGTGCGCGACCTCGCGGCCCACACCCGCGCGCACCGCGCCCATCAGCACCTTGGTGGTGGCGAGGAACGGCAGATAGCGGTCCAGCTCGCGGGCGACGACGGCCGGGAAGGCGCCGAACTCGTCGAGCACGGTCAGGAACGTCTCCAGCAGGCCGTCCAGCGCGAAGAACGCGTCCGGCAGCGCGACCCGGCGCACCACCGAGCAGGACACGTCGCCCTCGTTCCACTGGTCGCCCGCCAGCTCGCCGGTCATCGAGGCGTAGCCGCGCAGGATCACCATCAGGCCGTTGACGCGCTCGCAGGAGCGGGTGTTCATCTTGTGCGGCATCGCGGACGAGCCGACCTGGCCGGGCTTGAAGCCCTCGGTGACCAGCTCGTGCCCGGCCATCAGCCGGACCGTCTTGGCCAGCGAGGACGGCGCCGCCGCCAGCTGCACCAGCGCGGTGACGACCTCGTAGTCCAGCGAGCGCGGGTAGACCTGGCCGACCGAGGTGAACGCCTGGCCGAAGCCCAGGTGGTGCGCGATGCGCTGCTCCAGCTCGGCCAGCTTGGCGGCGTCCCCGCCCAGCAGGTCCAGCATGTCCTGCGCGGTGCCGACCGGGCCCTTGATGCCGCGCAGCGGGTAGCGGCCCAGCAGCTCGTCCACCCGGCCGTACGCCACCAGCAGCTCGTCGGCGGCGGTGGCGAAGCGCTTGCCCAGGGTGGTGGCCTGCGCGGCCACGTTGTGCGAGCGCCCGGCCATGACCAGCTCGGCGTACTCGCCGGCCAGCCTGCCGAGGCGGGTCAGAACGGCCACCGTGCGGTCGCGGACCAGCTCCAGGGAGAGCCGGATCTGGAGCTGCTCCACGTTCTCGGTCAGGTCGCGCGAGGTCATGCCCTTGTGGACGTGCTCGTGCCCGGCGAGGTCGTTGAACTCCTCGATCCGCGCCTTCACATCGTGCCGGGTGACCTTCTCGCGCTCGGCGATGGAGGCCAGGTCCACGGTGTCCAGGACACGCTCGTAGTCGGCGATCGCCTCGTCCGGCACCTCGATGCCCAGGTCCTTCTGGGCCCGCAGCACGGCGAGCCAGAGCTGCCGCTCCAGCCTCACCTTCTGCTCGGGCGACCAGAGCGTGGCGAGCTCGGTCGAGGCGTACCGTCCGGCGAGGACGTTGGGGATGCGGGGCTTGGCGGGCGCTGAAGTCACGTGTACGAAGCTTACCGTCCGTCCATACAGGCTCATAACCGCCTACGTGATGTAGGAACCTACGGGAACGTGCGGCTTCCATCGTCATGGCGGCCATTCACCATGATGGCGACGGGGCGGCGGGTGGTCGCTGTCGATGATCTCCGCGTCGGTGACCTGCACAGGGGGACCGAGGGGGACCGTCTTGGCACCTGACTGGGCGACATATGTGGCGATGCGCCAGGTTGCGGAACCCGCGGGCTGTCGGTTGCCTCGTGGGTAGAGCGCGAAAGATGCGCCGCGCCGGGTAGGCCGGACACCGTTCCGTTGGAGGATTCGCATGCGTTACAGACACATAGGTGCAGGTATCGGCCTGGCTCTCGGTGCCCTCGGACTACAGATCCCGGTCGCTGCCGCCGGCGAGGACTCGGATGTCCGTATCGACCCGTGGAACGCCGCCCCGGGCTCCACGGTCACGGTCAGTACGAGCGCCTGCGACCCCGACGCGGACTACGGCAAGGGCCGGTCGGAGATGGGCGGGGATTTCCACCTCTTCGAAGGTGACGAGGAGGGGGAGCTCACCGGTGAGTTCCAGATCCCGGAAGGAGCCAGGGCGGGCAGTGACACCGTCACCCTGAAGTGTCCGCCGCTGACCAAGGTCACGGAGACGTACCAGGTCACCGGTCACTCTCCGAAGGGCTCGGTCAACGCCGGATTCGGGCCGGCCGAGGACACCGGCGTGGGGCTCGCCCTGGGCGGCGGGCTGCTGGCCACGGCCGCCGCCGGAGGGCTGGTGCTGATGCGCCGCCGCCCGGACGACATCCGAGCCTGATCGTCGAGCCTGGCGATGGCACCCGGACTCGGGCTGGGACTCGGACGCCGTATCAGGGCTTCCCGTGATCCGTACCTCTGCGCACGGCTCGGTCTGGCCTGCGCCATGGCGGCGGGTGCGGTGCTGCTGATCTCCGGCGTGAGCGACGAGGGCCCGTCCCAGCGCCGGCCGCCGCAGGCGGGCTCGACCGCTGTGGACTCCGGCCGCCTCCCGGGGGCCTCTGCGGACCCCGCCCGCCTTGCGGTCTCCGCGCTGCCTCCCGCGGAGCCGGTCCGGCTGCGGATCGGTGCCATCGGCGTGAACGCGCCGATGGCACGAGTGGGCCTCGACGCGGCCGGGGCACTGCGGACCCCGGCCGCGTCAAGCCCCGGCGTCGCCGGCTGGTACGGCGACGGCACGGCTCCCGGCTCGGCGGGAACTGCCATCGCCACCGGGCATGTGGACACCCCCACCGGCGGTCCCGGCGTCTTCTACGACCTCGGCGACCTGACCGAGGGCGCGACCATCGAGATCAGCCGGGCGGACCGGCGGACAGCGGTGTTCACCGTCCGCGCCGTCGAGCTCCACGACCGGAAGAAGTTCCCCAGCGAGAAGGTCTACGGCAGTACCGGCCGGCCCGAACTCCGGTTGATCACCTGCGGCGGCCGCTACGTCAAGGGCACCGGCTATCAGAGCAACGTCGTGGTCTACGCGACGCTGACCGCGGTGACGTAGGCCGAGCGGCGCTACTCGTGTGTACGGGGCGCGTTCCGGATCTCGGCCGGGTTCCGCGGACCGCCGGGTGCCTCAGGCGGCCGGCCCCTCGTACGGCAGCAGCTCGGGACGCTTCGCCGGGAGGCCGTCGCCGGAGGAGCGGCCGGTGAGGCGGCGGGCTATCCACGGCAGCAGGTACTGGCGGGTGAAGCGGACGTCCTCGACCCGGCGGGCCCGCCAGCCCGGCGGCGGGGTCGCGGCCAGGGGAGTGCGCCACTCCGCGTCCTCGGCGTCGTGGCCGAGCGACTGCCAGACCGCCTCCGCCACCCGGCGGTGCCCCTCGTGCGTGAGGTGCAGCCGGTCCACGTCCCACAGGCGCGGGTCGGCCAGCGACGGCGCGCCGTACAGGTCGACCACCACCGCGTCGTGCTTGGCGGCCAGCTCGTCGACGCAGGTGAACAGCTCCTCCATGCGCGGCCGGAACCGGTCCAGCACCGGGCCCTGGCGGCCGGGGCTGCGCATCAGCACCAGCCGCTCGCAGTTCGGCGCCAGCCGCTCCACGGCCTCGGTCAGCAGGTCCCGTACCCGGACCATGTCGCACTTGGGCCGCAGGGTGTCGTTGAGCCCGCCGACCAGCGTGATCACGTCGGGCCGCATCGCGGCCGCCAGGCCGACCTGCTCGTCGACGATCTGCTGGATCAGCTTCCCGCGCACCGCCAGGTTGGCGTACCGGAAACCGGGGACGCGGGCGGCCATCCGGGCCGCGAGGAGGTCCGCCCAGCCTCGGTAGGAGCCGTCGGGCAGCAGGTCCGACATGCCCTCGGTGAAGGAGTCGCCCACGGCGACGAGGCTGGTGTACGCGGGAGGTGTGAAATTCGTCTGCATGGCGACAGAGATGGTATCCCGGCGCCATACCCACCGGTCGGTGCCCCCGTACCCAGCCTCGGTGCCGCCTCAGGCGGGCTGCCCGAACAGCTCCCGCAGCACGTCCTCCATGGTCACCAGACCGGCCAGCTTCCCGTCCGCGCCGGTCACCGCCGCCACATGCGTACGGCTGCCGCGCATCGCGGTCAGCACGTCGTCCAGCGGGGAGCTCTCCCGTACCCGCGCGATCGGCCGCATGTCGCGCAGCCGGAACGGCACATCGCGCGGCGAGGCGTCCAGCGCGTCCTTCACATGGAGATAGCCCACGATCCGGCGCCCCACGTCGACCACCGGGAACCGGGAGAACCCCGACTCGGCCGACAGCCGCTCCAGCTGCTCCGGGGTGACGCCGACGCCGGCGTAGACCACCCGCTCCAGCGGTACCACCACGTCCCGGACCGGGCGGCTGCCCAGCTCCAGCGCGTCGTGCAGCCGCTCCTGCGCCCGGCCGTCGATCAGGCCCGCCTCGGTGGCGTCCTTGACGATCTCGGCCAGCTCGGTGTCGGTGAACGTCGCGGACACCTCGTCCTTGGCCTCCACCCGCAGCAGCTTCAGCAGCCCGTTGGCGAAGGCGTTGATCGTGAAGATCACCGGGCGCAGGGCGCGGGCCACCGCCACCAGCGGCGGGCCGAGCAGCAGCGCGGTGCGCACCGGTTCGGCCAGCGCGATGTTCTTGGGCACCATCTCGCCCAGCAGCATGTGCAGATAGGTGGCCAGGGTCAGCGCGATCACGAAGGACACCGCGTGCCCGGCGCCCGAGGGCACCCCGGCCGCGTGGAACACCGGCTCCAGCAGATGCGCGATGGCCGGCTCCGCGACCACACCGAGCACCAGCGTGCACAGCGTGATGCCGAGCTGGGCGGCGGCCATCAGCGCCGACACGTGCTCCAGCCCCCACACCACCCGCCGGGCCCGCTTGTCGCCCTCCTGGGCCAGCGGCTCGACCTGTGAGCGGCGCACCGAGATCAGCGCGAACTCGGCGCCCACGAAGAAGGCGTTGACGACGAGGGTCGCCAGGCCGATCAACAGCGGTACGGCGATCATCGCGTCCTCTCCGTCGGTTCGTCGGCGTGCCTGCCGTGCGACGGGTCCGCCGCCGGCGCGTGCAGCAGCACCCGCGCGGCCCGGTGCCCGGAGGCGTCCACCACGTCCAGCCGCCAGCCGCCGGCCTCGACGCTGTCCCCGATCTCCGGGATGCGGCCCAGCTCGGTGGCGACCAGCCCGGCCAGCGTCTCGTACGGACCCTCGGGCACCCGCAGGCCCACCCGCGCCAGCTGGTCGGTGCGGGCCGCGCCGTCCGCCGAGTACAGGGCGCGGCCCTGGTCATCGGTGCCGGCGGGCGCCAGGTCGGGGGTCTCGTGCGGGTCGTGCTCGTCGCGGACCTCGCCGACGACCTCCTCGACGATGTCCTCCAGCGTCGCCACGCCCGCCGTGCCGCCGTACTCGTCTATGACGACGGCCATGGTGCGCTTGCCCGACAGCCGGTCCAGCAGCCGGTCCACGGTCAGTGACTCCGGGACCAGCAGGGGTTCGCGCATGATCTCGGTGACCGGGCGGAGGGGGCGGTCCTCGGCGGGCAGCGCCAGTACGTCCTTGATGTGGGCGACGCCCACGACCGAGTCCAGGTTGCCCTGGTAGACCGGGAAGCGGGACAGACCGGTGGCCCGCGTCGCGTTCGCCACGTCCTCGCAGGTGGCCTTCGTGTCGAGGGCGACGACCTGGACGCGCGGGGTCATCACGTTCTCCGCCGTCAGGTCGGCGAGGTTCAGTGTGCGCACGAACAGCTCGGCGGTGTCCGGCTCCAGCGCGCCCGCCTTCGCGGAGTGCCGGGCGAGCGCCACCAGTTCCTGCGGGCCGCGCGCGGACGCCAGCTCCTCGGCGGGCTCCAGGCCGAAGCGGCGCACCACGCGGTTGGCGGTGTTGTTGAGATGCGTGATGAAGGGGCGGAAGGCCAGGCTGAACCAGCGCTGCGGCGTCCCCACCCGCTTGGCCACCGCCAGCGGCGAGGAGATGGCCCAGTTCTTCGGCACCAGTTCGCCGACCACCATCAGGAACACCGTCGACAGCGCGGTGCCCAGGACCAGCGCGGCCGAGCTCGCCGCGGTGGCGGAGAGACCCATCGCGCGGAACGGCCCCGAGAGCAGCGTGGCGATGGACGGCTCGGCGAGCATGCCGACGACCAGGTTGGTGACGGTGATGCCGAGCTGGGCGCCGGAGAGCTGGAACGTGAGGCTGCGTACGGCCTTCAGCGCGCCGGAGGCACCGCGCTCGCCACGCGCCGCGGCCCGCTCCAGTTCGCCGCGCTCGACCGTGGTCAGCGAGAACTCGGCCGCCACGAAGGCGCCGCAGGCGAGCGACAGCAGGATCGCCACCAGCAGGAGCAGCACTTCGGTCATCGGGTCACCTCCGTCCCAGGATCGGTCAGGACGGGGTGGACCGCGCGATGTCGGTGGCGCGGACTGGGAGGGTCGCCCATGGGTGGACGCTCACAACCTTTCATCGAGTGCCGAGATGCCGCCTCAATGGTAAAGGATCAGCAAAGTGGCCTCGCCGGAGCTCAGCCGGTGAGCGGCTTGACCCAGCGGCGCCACTTCTCCTCCGGCCCATACCCCGCCGCGCTCCTGGCATGATGCGCCGTCTCGTTGCGGACCAGCACCATCGCGTCCACGCGGCGCCCGCCCAGTGCGGCGAACCGGTCCTCGGCGGCCGCCAGCAGTGACCTGGAGATGCCCCGGCGGCGGTGGCCGGGGTGCACCGCGAGCCGGTAGGCGGAGCACCGCCAGCCGTCGAACCCCGCGATGACCGTGCCCACCAGGGCCCCGTCCAGCTCCGCGAGGAGCAGGGCCTTTGGGTCCCGTTCGATGAGCCGGGCCACCCCGGCGTGATCGTCGCTGATGCTCGTGCCCTCGGCCGCATCGCCCCAGAACCGCAGCACGGCGTCGATGTCCTGGGGGGTGGCGTGACGGATGTACGGATCGCTCATGACCCGAGCCAAGCAGAGCGCCCGGCCGACGGGCCAGAGAGTTTCCGGTAGGCGAGACCGGGCGCCCGGAGAGGCGCCCGGCCCATCGCTGTCAGCGGGCCTGGTCCCGCTCCCGGCGCACCGGGGCCTTGCGCCCCTTGACGTTGGCGCCGCGCATCGCGCGCACCACGTCGTCCGCCGCCTCCTCGGGCACCTCCACCAGCGAGAAGCGGTCCGCGATCTCGATCGCCCCGATGTCCCGCCCGCTCAGCCGGGTCTCACCGGCGATGGCGCCGACCAGGTCCTGCGGCCGCACACCCGAACTGCGCCCGGCCCCGACGAACAGCCGAGTCATCCCCGGCGAGGACCGCTGGGGCCGACGCGCGCGCGGCCCCCGGTCGCGGTCACGGCCTCGGTCCCCGCGGTCCCGGTCCCTCGGCGCCAGCTCCGGGATCTCCTCCTCGTCGAACGCCGCGCCGCCCGACTCATGGGCCAGCTTCACCGCCGCCAGCGCCACGTCCATCACGTCGAACTCGTCCCCGAGGGTCTCCACCACCACCCGGAACCGGTCCAGGTCCTCGTCCTGGAGCAGGCTCTCCTGCAGCGCGGCCCGCGTCAGCTCCAGCCGCCTGGCCCGCAGATCCGCGACCGAGGGCACCTTCTCGAGCGGGACCTTCCGGCCGGTCGCCCGCTCGATCGCCTTGAGCATCCGGGACTCCCGAGGCTCCGCCAGCGTGATCGCCACACCCTCGCGCCCCGCGCGCCCGACCCGCCCGATCCGGTGCACATACGACTCCGGCGCGGACGGCACGTCGTAATTGATCACATGCGTCAGGTGCTCGACGTCGATGCCGCGGGCCGCGACATCGGTGGCGACCAGCAGATCCGCCGTACCGCCGCGCAGCCGGCCCATCACCCGGTCCCGCTGCTCCTGGCTCAGCCCGCCGTGCAGCGCCTCGGCGCGGTAGCCGCGGCCGTTCAGGGTCTCGGAGAGCTGGTCGACCTGGTCACGGGTGCGGCAGAACACGATCGCCGCCTCCGGGGACTCCACGTCCAGCAGCCGCCCGAGCGCGGCGGCCTTCTGCGCCCGCCCCACGATGTACGCCGACTCCCGCACGCGCGGCGCCTCGCCGGGCGCGGGGGCCTCCCGCTCGATCCGCACCCGGACCGGGTCGCTGAGGTGCTTGCGTGCCATGGAGTCGATCCGCGCGGGCATCGTCGCCGAGAAGAGCACCGTCTGCCGTTGCTCCGGCACGTTGTCCAGGATCGAGTCGATGTCCTCCGAGAAACCCATGTCCAGCATCTCGTCGGCCTCGTCCAGCACGACCGTGCGCAGGTCGGCCAGGTTCAGGGTGCCGCGCGCGATGTGGTCCAGCGCGCGGCCCGGCGTCGCCACCACCACGTCCACACCGCGCTGGAGCTCGCGCAGCTGCCGGCCGATGGGCTGCCCGCCGTAGACCGGCAGCACGCGTACGCCGAGGTCGGTGCCGTAGCGGTGCACGGCCTCCGAGACCTGGATGGCCAGCTCGCGGGTCGGCACCAGCACCAGGGCGCTGGGCCCCTTGCCCTTGCCGTCGCGGGCGATGCGCTGGATCACCGGCAGCGCGAACGCGGCGGTCTTGCCGGTTCCCGTGGCCGCCTGCCCCAGCAGGTCGTTGCCCGCCAGCAGGGGCGGGATGGCCTCCTGCTGGATCGGCGTGGGCTCCTCGTAGCCGAGCGCGGTCAGCGCCCGCTGGATCTCGGGGGCCAGGTCGAGATCGGCGAACCCGACCTGCCCCTCGCTGGCGTTAGTCGTCATGGCGCATCCCTTTTCCGGCTGGGGGACGCGATACCCGGACCCGGGGTCCAAGGGGTTGGTGGCCGGCCGGGCTCGGCCCGGACGACGCCCGGACCCGGTGTACGAGCCCGAAGTCCGCGCCGGGACGCGCCCCCTTGCAGATCACGCGGTACGGACCATCTATACCGTGCCGTGCCGGACGGAAACCCGCCACCCGACCGGCCCGGGCCGGATCACTCGTGGGCGATCGCGGCCAGCACGTTCATGCGCGAGGCCCGCAGCGCCGGGAGCAGGGCCGCCACCACGCCCACCACCGCCGAGCCGATCACCACGGCGACGATGGTGCCCCAGGGCACCTGGAGCTCCTTCATCCCGCGCAGTGCCAGCACCTGCTGACCGCACACGCCCCACACCAGCCCCAGCGCGAGCCCGAGCACCGCGCCGAACACGGCGATCACCACCGACTCCAGCCGGATCATCCGGCGCAACTGCCGCCTGCTCAGCCCGATCGCCCGCAGCAGCCCGATCTCACGGGTGCGCTCCACCACCGACAGCGCGAGGGTGTTGACCACCCCGAGCACCGCGATGACGATCGCCAGCCCGAGCAGCGCGTACACCAGGTACAGCAGCACCGAGATCTGGTCGTGCACCAGCTTCTTGTAGTCGGCCTGGTCGCGTACCTGGAGCTGCGGATACGGCTTGAGCGCCGACTCCAGGGAGGACCGCAGCCCGGCCGCGTCGGTGCCGGCGGCGGCGTTGACGTAGAGCACCGAGTCCTGGCCGCCGGGCACGTACTTGTCCACCGTGCCGAGGCCCAGGAAGATCCCGCCCTGCGTGCCGAAGCCCTCCGGCGACTCCAGGTTGGTGAGCGCCCCCACCGTCAGCCGCGCCTGGCGTCCGCCGGGGAACTCGACCGGCAGCACGCTGCCGACCCGCGCGCCGTGGTCCCGCGCGAACCCGGCGTCCATCGCCAGCCGCCCGTCGGCCAGCGCGGCCCCGGTGCCGCCGCGGGCGTAGGTGAGGTGCACGACGTCGTCCAGGCGCGGGCCGTAGGCCGCGGCCGTCGTCGGCACCCGCCGGCCGTCCGGCATCCGCACCGCGAGCGGCGTGATCCGCTGCGGTACGACGAGCCCGACGCCCTCGGTGCCGAGCACCGTGCGCCGCACATCGTCGCTGAACGGCGTGAAGTTGGTGCTCTGCACGATGAAGTCGGCCCCGAGAGTGCGGTCGATCTGCCGGTCGAACGAGGCCGACATCGAGGCGCTGGCCACCGACATCCCGCCGACCAGCGCGAGCCCCACCATCAGCGCCGCCGCCGTGGCACCCGTACGCCGCGGATTGCGCAGCGCGTTGCGCTGGCTCATCCGGCCCACCGAACCGAACAGCGCCGGGAACGCGCCGCCCAGTACCCGGATCACCGGCCGCACCAGCAGCGGCCCGGCGATCACCATGGCGATCAGCGTCAGGATCACCCCGAGCGCCAGCAGCGAGGCCGCCGGAGCGGCCTTCGTCGCCGCCACGCAGCCGGCCAGCGCCGCGGCTCCGGCCACGCCCATGACCGCGCCCGCGACGGCCCGGCCGGTCAGCGGCTTGTCGATCCCGGCGATCTCCGCGTCCGACAGCGCCGCCATCGGCGACACCATCGCCGCCCGGCGCGCGGGCAGATACGCGGCGACGAAGGTGACGCCCACCCCGACCACGTACGCCGCGACCGGCGTGCCCCAGCCGATCACCATCTCCGTGGCCTTCAGGTTCATCCCGAACAGGCTCATCAGCCGGATCAGCCCGTACGCCAGCCCGATCCCGGCCGCGAGCCCCAGCGTGGAGCCCACCACCCCGAGCAGCAGCGCCTCCAGCAGCACCGACCGCCGCACCTGCCGCCGGTCCGCGCCCAGCGCCCGCAGCAGGCCCAGCTCACGGGTGCGCTGCGCGATCAGCATCGAGAAGGTGTTGACGATCAGGAAGATGCCGACGAGCACCGCGATCCCGGCGAAGCCCAGCATCACGTACTTGATGACGTCGAGGAACCCGCCGAGGTTCGCCGCCGCCGACTTGGCCTGCTCGGCGGCGGTCTTCAACTCGTAGCCGCCCCTGCCGATCGCGGCGGCGACCCGGTTCTTCAGCTCCGGGTCGGTGACACCCGGCGCCGCCTCCACCGAGATGGCGGTGGCCCGGTCCGCCGAGCCCAGCAGCTGCCGCCCGGCCGTGGCCGGGTCCAGGAAGACCAGCGCCGCGCCGGGGTTGGTGGTCCGGAACGTGGCGATGCCCACGACCCGCACCCGGAACGTCCCCGGCTGCGCCTGCACGGTCAGCGCGTCGCCGATCGTCACGTGCTTCTTGTCCGCGGTGTCCGCGTCGAGCAGCGCCTCGCCCGCGCCGCGCGGCGCGTGACCGGAGGTCAGCTCCACCGGGCTGCGGTCGGTCACGTACCAGGAGGTGGCGATCGTCGGGGCGCCCGTGGTCGGCCCGACGGACCGGTTCCGGCTGTCGATCACCGTGATGTTCTGCACCGACACGTCCGCGTGCGCCGACGCGACGCCGGGGACCTTCACCACCCGGCCCTCGAGGTCCGCGGGCACCGTCTGCACCCCGCCGCCCGGCACCGGGGAGCGCAGGTCCTGCTTCGGGCCGACCGTCACATCCGCCGCGGTGGAGGCGAACAGCCGGTCGAAGGTACGGGTCACCGTGTCGGAGAAGATCAGACTGCCCGAGACGAACGCCACGGACAGCACGACGGCCAGCGCGGAGAGCGCCAGCCGCCCCTTGTGCGCGAGAAAACTTCGCAGAGTCGCCTTGAGCACGGGGTTCAGTCCTCCTGCGCCACGGCGTCGTCGCCGAGCCGGCCCCGGACCACGTCGAACGCCTTCATCCGCTCCAGCACGGCGTCCGCCGTGGGCCGCTCCATCCGGTCCACGATCCTGCCGTCGCCGAGGAAGAGCACCAGATCGGAGTGGGCGGCCGCGCCGGGGTCGTGCGTGACCATGACCACGCTCTGCCCGAGGTCGTCCACCGCGCTGCGCAGGAAGCCCAGCACCTCGAGCCCCGAGCGCGAGTCCAGGTTGCCGGTGGGCTCGTCCGCGAAGATCAGCTCCGGCTGCGAGGCCAGCGCCCGCGCACAGGCGACGCGCTGCTGCTGGCCGCCGGACAGCTGCGCCGGGCGGTGACCGAGGCGGTCGCGCAGACCCAGCCGGTCGATCACCTGGTCCACCCAGCCGGCATCCGGCCGGCTGCCCGCGATGTCCATGGGCAGCGTGATGTTCTCCGCCGCCGTCAGCGTGGGGATCAGGTTGAACGACTGGAAGACGAACCCGATCCGGTCCCGGCGCAGCCTGGTCAGCTCGCCGTCCTTCAGCCCCGTGATCTCGGTGTCCCCGAGCCACACCTGACCGGCCGAGACCGTGTCCAGCCCCGCCAGGCAGTGCATCAGCGTGGACTTGCCCGACCCGGACGGCCCCATCACGGCGGTGAACCGCCCGCGCGCGATGTCCACGTCCACCGAGTCCAGCGCGATCACGGCCGTCTCACCGGTGCCGTACGCCTTGGTCAGCCCACGAGCACGGGCCACCGTCCCCTGGCCCGGCACCGCACCCGGCGCGTCCTGAGCAGCAGATGTGAACAAGATGGTCTCCCCGTCGCCTAGACATCCCGACTCCTCGGCCATGGCCGAGCCTAGTGTGACCCGAACCACACCTGAAACGGTGTTCGGCAATCGGTGGAGCGGTGGATGCAAGAGCGGAGAAATCCATAAGCGGTCGTGGGGTGAGTTGTTTGCGCGACGGCTCCGGCTCGACCGAAGCGCGAGGGCGCGCCGTCAGCCGGTCCTACCCCGCGCCCTCCCGCCCCCGGAACACCTCCGCGCCCCACGTCCCCCAGAGCCGGGGCGCCAGCCAGCCGGGCGCCCGGGTGCGGAAGTCCGTCGGGGGCAGGCTGCCCGTGCCCTGCGGGAGCGCGCCGAGGAGGTCCGCTCCGGCCACCTCCGGCAGGTCGGTCACGTTGCAGCGGGTGGCCAGGTCGGGGGAGGCGGGCCAGGAGCCGATCACCACGCCGGTCAACTCCAGCTCGCGTCGCCTTAGTTCGCGTGCCGTCAGTTCCGTCGCGTTCAGCGTGCCCAGGGCCGCCGGTGCGACCAGGAGGACCGGGGCGTCCAGTAGTGCCGCCGCGTCCGCCAGCGTGCCGCCCTCGGGGTCGAAGCGGACCAGGAGGCCGCCCGCGCCCTCGACCAGGACCAGGTCGTGGTCGGTGGCCAGTTTGGCGGCGGCCTCGGCCACGTCGTGCGGGCGTACCGGAGGGAGGCTGGAGCGGCGGGCGGCCGTGGCGGGGGCCAACGGGTCGGGGTAGCGGGCCAGTTCGCGGGCCGTGACCGGGCCCGCGAGGCGGGCCACCTCGTCGGCGTCGCCGCGTTCGTCCGGGCGTACCCCCGTCTGGGCGGGCTTCAGGACGGCCACCGAGTGGCCGGCCGCGAGGGCGGCGGCCGCCACGGCGGCCGTCACCATCGTCTTGCCGATCTCCGTGCCCGTGCCCGTGATCACCAGTACCGGCATGTCATCCCTCCCGCGCGGCGGCGCACACCGCGCGCGCGATCCGTGCCACGTCCGCGTCGTCCGTGACGTACGGCGGCATCGTGTAGACCAGGTCGCGGAAGGGGCGCAGCCACACGCCCTCCCGCATAGCGGCCCGCGTCGCGGCCGCCATGTCCACCTCGTGGTCGAGCTGGACCACCCCGATGGCGCCCAGGACACGCACGTCCCGGACGCCGGGCAGCTCCGAAGCCCCGGCGAGGCCCTCCCGCAGGCCGGTCTCGATCCGCTTGACCTCGCCCCGCCAGTCCTGCCCGAGCAGCAGCTCGATGGAGGCGCACGCCACGCCGGCGGCCAGCGGGTTGCCCATGAAGGTCGGCCCGTGCGCGAGCACCGGCACCTCGCCGCGCGAGATGCCGTCGGCCACCCGCGCGGTGCACAGGGTCGCCGCCAGCGTCAGATAACCGCCGGTCAGAGCCTTGCCCACGCACATCACATCCGGCGAGACCGCCGCGTGCTCCGCCGCGAACAGCGCGCCCGTACGGCCGAAGCCGGTGGCGATCTCGTCGAACACCAGCAACACGTCATGCGCGTCGCACGCCTCGCGCAGCACCCGCAGATACGCGGGGGAGTGGAACCGCATCCCGCCCGCGCCCTGCACCACCGGCTCCACGATCACGGCGGCCAGTTCGTCCGCGTGCCGCTCGATCACCGACCGCAGATGCTCCGCGTACGCCTCCTCGTAGGCGGCGGGCGGCGCGTCCGCGAAGACCTGGCGGGGCAGCGCGCCGGACCACAGCCCGTGCATGCCGCCCTCCGGGTCGCACACCGACATCGGGTGCCAGGTGTCGCCGTGGTAGCCGCCGCGCCAGGTCAGCAGGCGCCGCTTGCCGGGGCGGCCGAGCGAACGCCAGTACTGGAGGCACATCTTGACGGCCACCTCGACGGACACCGAGCCGGAGTCCGCGAGGAAGACGTGCTCCAGACCCTCGGGCGACATGTCGACAAGGAGCTTCGCCAGCCGTACGGCGGGCTCATGGGTGAGCCCGCCGAACATCACATGGCTCATCCGCCCCAACTGCGCCCGCGCCGCCTCGTCCAGCACCGGGTGGCCGTAGCCGTGGATCGCCGACCACCAGGACGACATCCCGTCGACCAGCTCACCGCCGTCCGCCAGCCGCAGCCGGACCCCGCTCGCAGACTCCACGACGAGCGGCTCGACCCGGCCCGGCATCGGACCGTACGGATGCCACACATGCCGCCGGTCCAGCTCCAGCAGCTCGGCCGTACCCAGGTCAGGCATTGGGCGCGAGGTCCGTCCCGGCACCCCGGCGGCGCACGGCGACCAGATCGGTACGCGGCTCGGCCGTGGCCGGCGCCTCGGCGGTGACCGGCGCCCCGGCCGTACCGCAGACGCCACCCCCGGTGTGCGACCCGCACCCGCCCTCCGCCTCACGTGAACCGCGACCGCCCGCCGCCCGGTGCTCCGGCAGCGTCACCTTGTCCGCGCCCTCCACCTCGAACCCGGCGTCCGCGATCATCTCCAGGTCGGCCTTGCCGGCCTGGCCCTCGCTGGTCAGGTAGTCCCCGAGGAAGATCGAGTTGGCCAGGTGCAGCGCGAGGGGCTGGAGGGAGCGCAGGTGGACCTCGCGGCCGCCCGCGATCCGGACCTCCACGTCCGGGCAGACGAAGCGGACCATCGCCAGGATGCGCAGACAGCGCTGCGGGGTGAGGTTCCACTCCTTGGCCAGCGGGGTGCCCTCGAAGGGGATCAGGAAGTTCACCGGAACGGAGTCCGGGTCCAGCTCGCGCAGCGCGAACACCACGTCCACCAGGTCCTCGTCGCGCTCACCCATGCCCGCGATCAGCCCCGAGCAGGCGGAGAGGCCGGCCGCGTGCGCCTTGTGCACCGTGTCCACCCGGTCGGCGTAGGTGTGGGTGGTGGTGATGTCGCCGTAGGTCGCCTCGGAGGTGTTGAGGTTGTGGTTGTAGGCGTCGGCGCCCGCCGCGCGCAGCCGCTCCGCCTGACCGTCCGACAGCAGGCCGAGGCAGGCGCACACCTCTACGCCCTCGTGCCGGTCCTTGATGGCCTTGATGGTGTCGGAGACCCGGTCCACGTCCCGGTCCGTGGGCCCGCGTCCGGACGCCACCAGGCACACCCGCTTGGCGCCCCCGGCGAGCCCGGCGGCCGCCGCCTCGGACGCCTGGCCGGGCTTCAGCCAGGTGTACTTGAGGATGCCGGCCGTAGAGCCCAGCCGCTGGGAGCAGTAGGAGCAGTCCTCCGGGCACAGGCCCGACTTGAGGTTGACCAGATAGTTGAGTTTCACCCTGCGGCCGAACCAGTGCCGCCGCACCTTGCCGGCCGCGGCCACCACATCGAGCAGGTCGTCGTCGGAGGTGGCGAGCACGGCGAGCGCTTCCTCGCGCGTCGGCGTCTCGCGCCGCAGTCCCTTGTCCACCAGCGTGTTCAGCAGGTCCATGAGGCTTGATCCTGTCCTACCCGACCGCCTGGGGCCAAGGAGACTTCGCACAACGACCGAGGTTCACCGTGTGGGTATTGCCACATCATGGGCGGCTCTCCGCGCCGCTAGTGTCTGTCTGTTGTCTACAAAAGCCCGTGTTGGCGAGAGCCCGGAGGAACCATGGCGTTCGGCTGGATCGACGAGCAGGCCGAGGCGCGCCGCCGCGCCGGACTCCTGCGGACCCTGCGTCCCCGTCCCGCCGACTCACCCCTGCTGGATCTGGCGAGCAACGACTATCTGGGCCTGGCCCGCCACCCGGAGGTCGTCGAGGGCGCGGCCCGGGCCGCCCGGACCTGGGGCGGCGGCGCCACCGGCTCGCGCCTCGTCACCGGCACCACCGAACTGCACGCCCGGCTGGAGGCCGAACTCGCCGAGTTCTGCGGCTTCGAGGCGGCGCTCGTCCTGTCCTCCGGCTACGCCGCCAACCTGGCCGCCGTCACCGCGCTGGGCCCGCACGGCTCGCTGATCGTGTCCGACGCGGGCAACCACGCCTCCCTGATCGACGGCTGCCGGCTGGCGCGCGGCACCACCCAGGTCGTCGGGCACGCCGACCCGGAGGCCGTGGCCAAGGCGCTGGCGACGCACCGGGGCGAGGCGATCGCGGTCTCCGACACGGTGTTCTCCGTCGACGGCGACGCGGCCCCCTTGCGCCAACTGGCCGAAGCCTGCCGGGAACACGGGGCCGGGCTGGTCGTGGACGACGCGCACGGTCTGGGTGTACTGGGGGAGGGCGGCCGGGGCACGGCACACGCGGCCGGGCTCGCGGGAGCGGCCGACGTGGTGGCCACGGCGACGCTGTCCAAGTCGCTGGGCAGCCAGGGCGGGGTGGTACTGGGCCCGGCGCGGGTGATCGGCCATCTGGTCAACACCGCGCGGACGTTCATCTTCGACACCGGTCTCGCCCCCGCCGCCGCGGGGGCGGCGCTCGCCGCGCTGCGCCTGCTCCGGCGCGAACCGGAGCGCACGGCGCGCGCTCGCACGGTCGCCGCCGAACTGCACGCCCGGCTGACCGCCGAGGGCCTGGCGGCGGTACGTCCGGACGCGGCCGTGGTCTCCGTACGGGCACCGTCCCCCGAGGCCGCCGTGCGCTGGGCCGCCGACTGCCGGGCCGGGGGTCTGTCGGTGGGCTGCTTCCGCCCGCCGTCCGTCCCGGACGGCGTCTCCCGGCTGCGACTGACCGCCCGCGCGGACCTGTCCGGGGCACAGATCGAACGGGCCGTAAGGGTCATCACCGCCGTTCGGCCCTGCTGAGGTCGGGAAAAACCCCGTCAAATACGGGCGCGCGTCGCAGAGTTCACCCCGTTGAGCGACAGATGTCCGCGTATCTGGGGGGTTGGTTCCCCGGACCGGCCCCGTGATGGCAGGGTGACCTGCAGGCACCAGAGCGGGACCGTGCCCGAATCCTCCGCCCCGCGTCGCCGTGCGGCGCGTGGGAGGTCGGCGGGCCGCCCGTGGGAAAGGGACGACTTCGCCATGGCAGACCATCTGGAAGCATCCGTCACTCTGCCGAGCGATCCCGCCTCGGTCTCCACGGCCCGGTCCTATGTCGTGGGCACCCTGGCCGGCTGGGGGCTGCCCTCGGACGACGAGGTGACCGACATCGTGCGCCTCATCGTCTCCGAACTCGCCACCAACGCCGTCCAGCACACCCTGGGCCAGTCGCCCACCTTCACCGTGGACATCGTGCTGGCCAGGGACGAGCTGCTGCTCATCGGGGTGACGGACAGCCATCCGCGGCTGCCCAAGAGACTCCCGGCAGCGGTCGCCCAGGACAACGGGCGCGGCATGGCCATCATCCGGTGTCTCACCGTCGAGTGCGGCGGCAAGCTCCGGGTCCGGCCGACCCGCGAGGGCGGCAAGACGGTCTTCGTCGAGCTGCCCTGGAGCGTCCCGAGCCGGCCGCTGACCATCACGGCCCGCCCGGAGCCCTCACCGGCCCGCTGAGCCGCCCTGGGTGCCCCGGGACCGGCCGGGAGGCCAGGGGCGGCCCAGGACGCGTGTACGCCCGTGAGGAGCCGCTCCCGCCACGCCCCCGTGGGTCAGTTGACCCGGCCGTACCAGACGCTCTTGGTCCAGATCTTCTGGAGCCGCACCACGTCCCCGGTCTTCGGCGCGTGCCAGATCTTGCCCTTACCGGCGTAGATGCCGACGTGGTAGACGCTGGAGCCCGAGTGGAAGAACACCAGGTCACCGGCCTTGCGGTGACCCGAGGAAATGTGGTGCGTCTTGTTGTACTGCTGTGCGGCCGTCCGCGGCAGCTTCTTGCCCGCCTTCTTGAACGAGTACAGCGTCAGGCCCGAGCAGTCGAACCTGCCCGGCCCGGTGGCTCCGTAGCGGTACGGTGCGCCCTTCTTGGACGCCGCGACCTTGAGTGCCTTCGTCGCGGTGGTGGCGGCGGATGCGTCGGTGGCCAGTCCCGGCACCGCGATGGAGCCGCCGACGGCGGCCAGGGTGAGGGCCGAGGCCGTACCGGCCCTGGCCATCAGCGACGGGACACGATTGAGCGCAGTCATGCGCAACCCTTCGTCAGCCGCCTGTGAAGGATGACCTGTCGGATTCGGGCTGGCGAAGTTGCCCGGCCGTGTCACCACGGCTTCACCCCAAGGGCTGCTCGGCACGACCGCCCGCTGCTGGCGGACGTTCGTCCCGGCGACCCGTCTTGCTCGGGTCCTCCACTCCTGCCGATGCACTTCTGTCGACCGGTCATCCGGGCGGCGGCAGGACTCGGCGTCCGCCCGGATGCGCCCCGCCGGTGTGGCGGGGGCTTGTCGTCAGACAGGGATCTTGGCCCACTCCTGTCCGAAAATCCCAATGGAACCGGGGGTTTGTGGTGTTACTCACCACTCACCCGTTCGGGTGGACAGGGGGGTGTCCGAGCCGTCGTCAGTTCCCCTCCGTAGCCCCGGACCTGGGCTTCGACAGCCGCGCGGCGGGCCGCCGGGCGCGCCGCGCGCAACTCGGCGGGCGCGGAAACGGGCGCGGAGATACACCGGTCGGCGGTAGCACGTTCGGCCCGTTTCGGCTCGGCGGACGACACGCGGGGCGCTGTCCGGCCGGAGGCGGTGTCCGGGTCAGCCGACGCCATCGGGCGGGAGCGCGACGCGCGCGGCCCGGCGCTCCCCGTCCAGCACCCGCAGCGCGTGTGTCAGCGTGCGCCCGTACAGCTCCGTCTCGCCCCGCCCGTGCATCAGCGCGAGCGCGTCACGGAGCGCGGCCGCCGTGCGCACCAGCGCCTGCGCCGCCCTGAGTGCCCGGTACGTGTCCCCGTGCCGGGCCGGGTTGATCCGGCCGAGCAGGTCGGCCGCCTCCAGGTAACGGTCGATCAGCTCGCCCTCCGCGCGGGTCAGCGCGGGCAGCGGCGGCAGCTCCTCCGGCAGCACGGCCCGCTCACCGGGCGCCGGGCAGGTTCTCACGGGCACCCACGATCCCGTCGACCAGGCCGTGCTCCAGGGCGCCGGCCGCGTCCAGCATCCGCTCGCGCTCCAGGTCCGCGTGGACGGTGGCGGCGTCCCGGCCGGTGTGCCGGACGAACATCTCCTCCATCAGCTCCCGCGTCCGGACCAGCTCCGCGGCCTGGATGGCCAGGTCGCTGGGCTGTCCCCGCACCGGCTCGGCCAGCTCCGGCTGGCGCAGCACGACCCGCGAGCCGGGCAGTGCGAACCGCTTGCCGGGCGCCCCGGCCGCGAGCAGCACGGCGGCCACCGAGACGGCCTGGCCCAGGCAGTACGTCTCCACGTCGCAGCCGACGTAGCGCATCGTGTCGTACACCGCCGTCATGGCGTGGAAGTCGCCGCCGGGGCAGTTCAGATACAGCGTGATGTCCCGGTCCGGGGCGGCGTGTTCGAGCTGCATGAGCTGCGCGATCACATCCGTGGCCGCCGCGGCGTCCAGCGGCGTGCCCAGGAACACGATCCGGTGTTCGAACAGCTTGGAGTACGGGTCGAGCGTGCGGTGGACGCCGCCGTCGCGTTCGGTGAACTCGGGCAGGACATGTCGGGCGTTCGATCGGGTCATGGCACACCCCTCCTGATCGACGGGGCCGCTTGAGCCCCGCTTCTGTAAAAAATGTACAGGACGTACGTGACGTTAGAATGGGGTCATGGCCTACGAGATTCCGGTGACGCAAGCCAGGGCCGAGCTGGCCGACCTGATCAACCGCGTGGTGTACGGCGGTGAGCGGGTCGTGGTGACCCGGCACGGCAAGCCGCTCGTCGCGCTGGTCTCGGCCGCCGACCTGGCACGGCTGGAAGCGCTCGACGCGCAGGCCGCGTTCGACGGGCGAGAGCAGGACGAGCAGGTGATCAGCTCCGTCTCCGGCGTGCGCGAGATCTCCGCCTCCCCGCCGCAGGAGCGGCAGCGCTTCGGCATCGCCGCCGAGCACCGCCGGCCGGGCACCTCCTGAGGTCGCTGGGCACCTCCTGAGGTCAAGGCGCGCCGAACGCCCGCCGGTTAACGTCGCCGAAACGCCGGCGAACTAGCCTTCGCTCCCACGCCACCAGGGGTTTTCCGTACCAGCCGGCCCCGAGTCGTGGCTGCGGCAACCGGGCCCCGCACGGTCCGGAGCGAGGACTGTGAGGTGGGACGTGCAACTGACCCCGCACGAGCAAGAGCGACTGCTGATCCATGTGGCGGCCGACGTGGCCGAGCGGCGCCGGGCCCGCGGCGTGCGGCTCAATCACCCGGAGGCGGTCGCGCTCATCACGTCGCACATCCTGGAGGGCGCCCGCGACGGCCGGACCGTCGCCGAGCTGATGTCCTCCGGCCGCAAGGTGCTCACCCGGGACGAGGTGATGGACGGCATCCCCGAGATGATCCACGACGTCCAGGTGGAGGCCACCTTCCCGGACGGCACCAAGCTGGTCACCGTCCACGATCCGATCGTCTGAGGGGCCCGACATGATTCCCGGAGAGGTGCTCTTCGCCGACGGCCCGGTCCTCTGCAACGAGGGCCGCGAGATCACGCCGCTCACCGTCCTCAACGCCGCCGACCGCCCCGTCCAGGTCGGCTCCCACTACCACTTCGCCGAGGCCAACCCCGGCCTGGACTTCGACCGGGCCGCCGCGCACGGCAAGCGGCTGAACATCGCCGCCGGTACGGCCGTCCGCTTCGAACCCGGCATCCCCGTCGCGGTCGAACTCGTCCCGCTCGGCGGCGCCCGGATCGTGCCCGGACTGCGCGGCGCGACCGGAGGTGCCCTGGATGCCTGAGATCTCCCGCGCCGCCTACGCCGACCTGTTCGGCCCCACCACCGGCGACCGCGTCCGCCTGGCCGACACCGACCTCCTCATCGAGATCGAGGAGGACCGCTCCGGCGGCCCCGGCGCCTCCGGCGACGAGGCGGTCTTCGGCGGCGGCAAGGTCATCCGCGAGTCCATGGGCCAGTCCCGCGCCACCCGCGCCGAGGGCACCCCGGACACCGTGATCACCGGTGTCGTCATCGTGGACCACTGGGGCGTGATCAAGGCCGACGTCGGCATCCGCGACGGCCGGATCACCGGTATCGGCAAGGCCGGCAACCCCGACACCATGGACGGCGTCCACCCCGACCTCGTCATCGGCCCCGAGACCGAGATCATCGCGGGCAACGGCCGCATCCTCACCGCGGGCGCCATCGACGCCCATGTGCACTTCATCTGCCCGCAGATCGCCGACGAGGCGCTGTCCTCCGGAGTGACCACCCTGGTCGGCGGCGGCACCGGCCCGGCCGAGGGCTCCAAGGCCACCACCGTCACACCGGGCCCCTGGCACCTCGCCCGGATGCTGGAGGCGATGGAGGCGTACCCGGTCAACGTCGGCTTCCTCGGCAAGGGCAACACCGTCTCGCACGAGGCGATGCTGTCCCAGATCAGGGGCGGCGCCGTCGGTCTGAAGCTGCACGAGGACTGGGGCTCCACCCCGGCCGTCATCGACGCGGCCCTCATCGTGGCCGACCGCACCGGCATCCAGGTCGCCATCCACACCGACACCCTCAACGAGGCCGGCTTCGTGGGCGACACCCTCGCCGCCATCGCCGGGCGGGGCATCCACTCGTACCACACCGAGGGCGCCGGGGGCGGGCACGCGCCGGACATCATGACGGTCGTCTCGCAGCCCAACGTGCTGCCCAGCTCGACCAATCCGACCCGGCCGTTCACCGTCAACACCGCCGAGGAACACCTCGACATGCTGATGGTCTGCCACCACCTCAACCCGGCCGTCCCCGAGGACCTCGCCTTCGCCGAGTCCCGCATCCGGCCGTCCACCATCGGCGCGGAGGACATCCTCCACGACCTCGGCGCGATCTCGATCATCTCCTCCGACTCCCAGGCCATGGGGCGCGTCGGCGAGGTCATCCTCCGCACCTGGCAGACCGCCCATGTGATGAAGGGCCGCCGGGGCGCACTGCCCGGCGACGGCCGCGCCGACAACCACCGGGTACGGCGCTACGTCGCCAAGTACACGATCAACCCGGCGCTCGCCCAGGGCCTCGCCGCCGAGATCGGCTCGGTCGAGACCGGCAAGCTGGCCGACCTGGTGCTGTGGGAGCCCGCGTTCTTCGGGGTGAAGCCGCTGCTCGTCCTCAAGGGCGGCCAGATCGCCTACGCGCAGATGGGCGACGCCAACGCCTCCATCCCCACCCCGCAGCCGATCCTGCCCCGACCGATGTTCGGCGCGATCGGCCGGGCGCCGGCGGCCAACTCCTTCAACTTCGTCTCGCAGTTGGCGATCGAGGACGGCCTGCCCGAACGGCTGGGCCTGGGCAAGGAGTTCGTGGCGATCCAGTCCACCCGCGCGGTGACCAAGGCCGACCTGCGCGAGAACGACGCCATGCCGGACGTACGGATCGACCCCGACAGCTTCGCCGTGCACATAGACGGCGAGCTGGTCGAAGCCGTACCGGCAGCCGAACTGCCCATGGCTCAGCGCTACTTCCTCTTCTGATGTCCAGGGCCGCACTGCTCGTCCTGGCCGACGGCCGCTTCCCCGCCGGAGGGCACGCGCACTCCGGCGGGGCCGAGGCCGCCGTCAAGGCGGGCCGCATCACCGACGCCGCGAGCCTTGAGGACTTCTGCCGGGGGCGCCTGCACACCACCGGCCTGGTCGCCGCCTCCCTCGCGGCGGCGGCCGTACTCGGCATCCCCGCCCGGGAGTTGGACGCGGCCGCCGATGCCCGCACCCCGTCACCCGCACTGCGCACCGCCGCGCGGAGGCTGGGCCGTCAGCTGGTACGGGCGGCACGCGCCACCTGGCCGTCGCCCGAACTGGACGCGCTGACAGGAGAGTTCCCCAAGGGTTCCCATCAACCGGTCGTCCTCGGCCTCACCGCCCGCGCGGCCGGCCTGGAGCCGCTGGACGCCGCCCACTGCGCGCTGTACGAGAGTGTGAGCGGCCCGGCGACCGCCACCGTACGGCTGCTCAGCCTCGACCCGTTCGACGCCACCGGCGTACTGGCCCGGCTGGCACCCGAGCTGGACCGGGTGGCGGACCGTGCCGTGGAGGCCGCCCGGCGCGCGCTGACCGAAGGAACCGACGCCCTGCCCGCCGCGTCCGCGCCCCTGCTGGAGATCGGCGCACAGGCGCACGCCGCCTGGCCGGTCCGCCTCTTCGCCTCATAGGGCCCGCACCGAACCGCACTTGGAGCCGCACATGCATCTCGACCACCCCCACACCGGTCCCGCCGCCGTCAGCGCCGACGCGCACCGCCCCGACGGCGCCCGGCGCGCCCTGCGTATCGGCCTCGGCGGCCCGGTCGGGTCCGGCAAGACCGCCACCGTCGCCGCCCTGTGCCGGGTGCTGCGCGACGAACTCTCCCTCGCCGTCGTCACCAACGACATCTACACCCGCGAGGACGCCGAATTCCTGCTGCGGGAAGCCGTGTTGCCGCCCGAGCGGATCACGGCCGTGGAGACCGGCGCCTGTCCGCACACCGCGATCCGCGACGACATCTCCGCCAACCTCGAAGCCGTGGAGGATCTGGAGGACGCGGTCGGCCCGCTCGACCTGATCCTCGTCGAGTCCGGCGGTGACAATCTCACGGCCACCTTCTCCAAGGGGCTCGTGGACGCCCAGATCTTCGTCATCGACGTCGCCGGAGGGGACGACATCCCGCGCAAGGGCGGACCCGGCGTCACCACCGCCGACCTGCTCGTGGTCAACAAGACCGACCTCGCCCCGTACGTCGGCTCCGACCTCGCCCGCATGGCCGCCGACGCCAAGGCGCAGCGGGCCGAACTCCCGGTGGTCTTCCAGACGTTGCGCGTCCAGGGCGGAGTCGGCGAGGTGGCCGGATGGGTGCGCGAGCGGCTCGCCGCGTGGACGGCGTGACCGGAGTCCGCGCCCGCGCCCGGATCGAGGCCCGCGCCGACGGCCGGGGCGGCACCGCGCTCCCGGTGCTGGAGGGCGACGGCCCCCTGGCCCCGCGCCGCACCCGCGCCCACGGCACCGAGGCCCGCGTCCTGCTGGTCGGCGCGATGAGCGGACCGCTGGGCGGCGACCGCTTCTCGATCGACGCCCGGGTGGGGGAGGGTGCCCGGCTGCACCTGGGCTCGGCCGCCGCCACCCTGGCGCTGCCCGGCCAGGCCAAGGGCGAGGCCCGCTACGACGTACGGCTCGACGTGGCCGCCGGAGGCGAGCTGCACTGGCTGCCCGAGCAGCTGATCTCGGCCCGGGGCAGCGACCTGTACGTCACCACGCGCGCCGAACTCGCGCCCGGAGCGCGGCTGTTGCTGCGCGAGGAGCAGGTGCTCGGGCGGGCCGGGGAAGAGCCGGGGCGGCTCACCAGCAGGCTCACCGTCCGCCTGTCCGGTGCCACGCTGCTCGACCAGGAGCTGTGCTGCGGTCCCGGAGCGCCGGGCGGCTGGGACGGCCCCGCCGTGCTCGGCGGACACCGGTCGGTCGGACAACTGGTACTCGTGTCACCGGAGTTGCGGGACATCCCGGCGGAGCCCCGGATGCTGGGGGAGGGCACCGCCCTGATGCCGCTCACCGGACCGGCGGTCCTCGTCAGCGCCGTGGCGCCCGACGCGCTCGCCCTGCGGCGCCGCCTGGACGAGGCGCTGGCGCTACTGACCGCCGATCGGAACTGACCATCCGTTTATCGGATTGGTAAAGAAGGTCCGCCAACCCTGTTCTCAGACGGCTCACAGCCGAGAGGATTCCCCGCCTGACCACTCGCAGTGAAGTCACGGGGAGGGGACCCCTTGAGGGAGAACAAACCGAAGAGCCGTCTGCTGGCGCTCAGTTCGGCCGGCGCGCTCGTCACCGCCACGCTGATAGCCGGCGCGGTGACGGCGCCCGCGGCCAGCGCCGACAGCCGCCACGGCCAGGACCGGGAGGCCCGCGGCGCCGCCACGGCCGCCGCCCGCGCCGCCAGGGCCGGCATCGACTGGCAGGACTGCCCCGCCGACTGGGGGCTGGAGAAGCCCATCCAGTGCGGCTGGGTCTCGGTACCGCTGGACTACGCCAAGCCGAACGGCAAGCAGATCAAGCTCGCCGTCGACCGCATCGGCAGCACCGGCACCAAGGAGGAGCGCCAGGGCGCCCTCATCTACAACCCCGGCGGCCCCGGTGGCTCCGGCCTGCGCTTCCCGCGCCGGGTCACCACCAAGAGCGCGCTGTGGACCAACACCGCCAAGGCATACGACTTCGTGGGCTTCGACCCGCGCGGCGTCGGCCACTCGGCCCCCATCTCCTGTATCGACCCGCAGGAGTTCGTCAAGGCGCCCAAGGCCGACCCGGTGCCCCGCGACGAGGCCGACAAGCGCGCCCAGCGCAAGCTCGCCCGCGAGTACGCCGAGGGCTGCGCCGAGCGCAGCGGCGCGATGCTGCCGCACATGACCACGCCGAACACCGCCCGCGACCTGGACGTCATCCGGGCCGCACTCGGCGAGAAGAAGCTCAACTACCTGGGCGTCTCCTACGGCACCTACCTCGGCGCCGTCTACGGCACCCTCTTCCCCGGTCACGTCCGCCGGATGATCGTCGACAGCGTCGTCGACCCCGCGCGCGAGAACATCTGGTACCAGGCCAACCTGAACCAGGACATCGCCTTCGAGGGCCGCTGGAAGGACTGGCAGGACTGGGTCGCCGCCAACGACGCCGCCTTCCACCTCGGCACCACCCGTGCCGCGGTGCAGGCCCAGTGGCTGGGGCTGCGCGCCGCCGCCGCGAAGAGCCCGCTCGGCGGAGTCGTCGGCCCGGCCGAGCTGATCTCCTTCTTCCAGAGCGCCCCGTACTACGACTCCTCGTGGGTGCCGGTCGCCACGGTGTTCAGCAAGTACGTCGCCGGTGACACCCAGGCGCTCGTGGACGCCGCCGCGCCCGACCTGTCGGACACCGCGGGCAACATCTCCGCGGAGAACGGCAACGCGGTCTACACCGCCGTCGAGTGCGCCGACGCCAAGTGGCCCACCAGCTGGCGCACCTGGGACCGGGACAACACCCGGCTCAACAAGGACAACCCGTTCATGACCTGGGCGAACGCCTGGATGAACCTGCCCTGTGCCACATGGGGCGCCAAGCAGCACACCCCGGTCGAGGTCGGCACCCACCGCGGTCTGCCGCCCGTGCTGATCGTGCAGTCCACCAACGACGCGGCCACCCCGTACGCCGGTGCCGTCTCGCTGCACGAGCGGTTCAAGGGCTCCCGTCTGATCACCGAGAAGGGCGCGGGCTCCCACGGGGTGACCGGACTGGTCAACCCGTGCGTCAACCAGCGCGTCGACGCCTACCTGCTGAGCGGCAAGCTCGACAGCTCCGACGTCACCTGCGCACCGCACGCCACGCCCCAGCCGTAACGGCCCGGAGCGAGTAGAAGGGGGCGACCGGACACCCGGTCGCCCCCTTCCGCGTTCCCGGACACCCGGTCGCCCCCTTCGGCGTTCCCGGACGGCTCAGCGCCGCCGGACGAACCGGCGGGTCCGCGCCGCCTCCGCCTCCGCCTTCACCTCGGCCGCGTACCGGTCCACGTACTCCTGGCCCGACAGCTCCAGCACCGCGTACATGATCTCGTCCGTGACGGCCCGCAGGACCGCCTTCTCGTCCTCCAGGCCCGCGTAGCGGGAGAACTCCAGCGGCTCGCCGAAGCGGATGGTGATGGGGCGCAGCCTCGGGATCTTCCGGCCGGGCGGCTGCGCCTCGAACGTGCCGATCATGGCGCAGGGCACGACGGGCGCCCCGGCCTTCAGTGCCATCACCGCCACCCCGACCTTCCCCTTGTACAGCCGCCCGTCGTGCGACCGGGTCCCCTCGGGGTAGATCCCGAGCAGTTCGTCCCGGCCCAGCACCTTCAGCCCCTCGCGGACGGCCGCCTGCCCGGCCTCCTTGCCCGAGCGGTCCACCGGGATCTGGCCCGCGCTGCGGAAGAAGAACGCCGTCAGCCGGCCCTTGAGCCCCGGCCCGGTGAAGTACTCCGCCTTGGCGAGGAAGGTGATCCGGCGCTTCAGGATGGCGGGCATCAGGAAGTGGTCGGAGAACGACAGATGGTTCCCGGCGATGATCGCCGCGCCCGACTCCGGCACATGGTCCAGCCCCTCGATCCGGGGCCTGAAGGCCAGCCTAAGCACCGGGCCCAGCAGCACGTACTTCAGCAAGTGGTAGAACACGGCTCCCTCTCGCTCGCAGCGGCCTGTGCAGTCACCTGTTACCGCCCGCGGCCGGGCTCATGCTCATCGCGCGGCGAATTCGCGGAAGCGGCTCCGCCCCGAACCCACGACCCGGTGCATCCACACCAGGCGAATCGGGAGAAATAGTGGCAGATTCGCCTGAGAACGGCTGACCCAGCGAAGAGGAGGGCCCGTCCATGTTGACGGTCGACCTGGCCAGGTACCCCATGCTCCTGGCCGCCGCCGAGCCGGATCAGCTATTGCCGGCCAGGGAACAGATGGCCTTCACCCTGGGCTTCCACATCATCCTGGTGCCCTTCGGCGTGGCACTGACCAGCCTGATGCTCATCGCCAACTACCGGGGACTGCGCAAGGGGGACGAGGCCGCGCTGCTGCTGGCCCGGCGCTGGTCCAAGGTGGCCGCCCTGCTCTTCGCGGTCGGCGCCATCACCGGAACGGTCCTCTCCTTCGAGCTGGGTCTGCTGTGGCCGGGGCTGATGGGGAAGTACGGCGCCGCCTTCGGCTTCCCCTTCGCCATCGAGGGGCTGTTCTTCTTCCTCGAAGCGATCTTCGTGGCCATCTACATCTACGGCTGGGACCGAATGCCCCCCTGGGCCCACTTCTGGTCGGGCGTGCCGGTGGCGCTGGCCAGCATCGGGGGAGCGGGCGCCGTCATCGCCGCCAACAGCTGGATGAACCAGCCCGGCGGTATCACCATGCGGGGTGGCGAACTCGTCGATGTCCGGCCGGGCGAGGTCTTCTTCAACAACGCCTTCTGGCTCCAGTTCTGGCACATGCTGCTGGCCGCCTACATCGTCGCCGGGTTCTGCGTGGCGAGCGTCTACGCGGTGGGCATGATCAGAGGGCGGCGCGGCCATTACCAGAAGCTCGGCTTCCTGATCAGCTTCATCACCGCCGCGGTCGCCCTGCCGGTGCAGATCTTCGTCGGTGACACCATCGCCCGGCAGGTCTTCGACGACGAGCCCGCCAAGTTCGCGGCCATCGAGATGCTGCCCACCACCGGCACCCATGTGCCCGAGACACTCGGCGGTGTGCTCATCGACGGCGAGGTCCGCTACGGCATCTCGGTGCCGTGGGTGGCCTCCATCCTCGCCGGGTTCAAACCCTCGACCCGCATCCAGGGACTCGACGCCGTCCCCGTCGACGTCAGACCCACCACCGCACAGGTCAACATCGTGCACTGGGCGTTCGACATCATGGTCGGCACCTCCATGCTGATGCTCGCCGTGGCCGCCTGGTTCGTCTGGATCTGGTGGAAGCGCCGGAACACCCTCCAGACCAACCGCTGGTTCCTGGGCGCCGCCTCGGTGTGCGGCATCGTCTCCATCCTCAGTCTGGAGGCCGGCTGGGTGACCACCGAGGTCGGCCGGCAGCCGTGGATCGTCGTCGGGCTGCTGCGCACCAGAGACGCGGTGACCACCCAGGGCAACCTCTGGCCCACCTTCGCGGGGGTGGTGGTGCTCTACACGGCGGTCGGCGCCGGTGCCATCTGGGTGCTGCTGTCGATGAAGCGACGCTGGCAGAAACAGGGCGACGAGAACGTCCACGTGCCCTACGGCCCCGACGCCACGCCCGGCTCCCGGCTCGAGCGTTCCAAGGGGAAGGTGCTGTAAATGGCCGAGTTGGTCGCGGTATTCCTCTTCATCGGCGTCGTCGCCTACGCGGTGCTCGGCGGAGCCGACTTCGGCGCGGGCCTGTGGGACCTGATGGCGGGCGGCGCCAAGCGCGGCCGCGAGCCACGCCACCTGATCGACGCCTCCCTCGCCCCGGTCTGGGAGGCCAACCACACCTGGCTGATCTACTGTCTCGTCGTCCTGTGGAGCGGCTTCCCGACCGCCTTCTCCGCCATCACCACCACGCTCTACATCCCGATGGTCCTCGCCCTGCTCGGCATCGTGCTGCGCGGCGCCGGATTCGCCTTCCGCAAGGCGACCGTCCGCACCCCGGAGCAACGCCTGTACGGCGCCGCCTTCGCACTCTCCTCCGTCCTGACGCCGTACTGCTTCGGCGCCATCGCGGGCGGCCTCGCCTCCGGCCGCGTGCCCACGGCGGGCAACGGCGACGCGGTGTCGAGCTGGGTCAACCCCACCAGCATCCTCGGCGGCATCCTCGCCGTGCTGGCCTGCTCCTACCTCGCCGCCACCTATCTGACCGTGGAGGCGCTGCACCGCGACGACCAGAAGCTGTACCGCTACTACCGTGACCGGGCGATTGCCGCCGGAGCGGTCACCGGCGCGGTCAGCATCGCCGGCATCTTCGTCCTCCAGGCCGACTCGCCGCGCCTCTTCGACCGCCTCAGCGGGCCGGCGCTGCCCCTGGTGGTCGTCGCGGCCGTCGGTGGCCTGGTCGGACTGGCCCTGCTGTGGGCCAAGCAGAAGCTCGGGACACGGGTGGCGGCGGCGGGCGCCGTCGCGCTGGTCGTGATCGGCTGGGGCGTGGCCCAGACGCCGTACCTCCTCGGCACCCACCTCTCCATCAACGAGGCCGCCGCGCCGGACGCCACCCTGGCCGTCGTCGTCGGCGTCGCCATCGTCGCGGCGGTGCTCATCGTGCCGTCCCTGGTACTGCTGTTCCGGCTCAGCGGGCGGGGCGACGTGGGAGTGGACGACCGGCCCTTTCGGGGCACTGTGACGGAGCGGGACCAGCGTGCCGGAACGGAGGGCCGCCGGGCCGTCGCGACCAGGGGCCATCGCGGTGCCGGGACGGGCCGGGTCTCCATGGCGAAGGCCGGCGGCGACCAGGTTCCCGCCGTACCGCTGGACCGGACCGCCGTCCAGGACGCGCCCCGCCCCCGCTGGGTGCCCTACGCGCTCTGCGCCGGGGCGGTGGCCGCGACCGCGGTCGCGGGAGCGCGCGTGGTACGGCGTTCGCGGGAGCGCGCGCGGCACGGCCGGACGCCCACAGGGACCGCGCGCTGAACACCCCTGACGGGCGGGCGTTCGCCGCGGTCTGAACCCCCGCTGTACGACTCCCTCGTCGTGGTGGGCGTCCGCGCCCTGAACGCCGCTCGTGGGCCCCGCCGCGCACCCGGGCGGCGAGTCCCGCCGTAGCCCGCGCGAGGGGCGCTCGTAGGATGACCGGCATGGTCGGCCCCCTGCACCAGCGCACCCCGCGACCGCCCCTGCGGCGCCCGCTCGCGCTGCTCGTGCTCGCGGTGCTGGCCGGGCTGCTCGGCATGCACGCGCTGGCGCCGGTCGGCGGCACCGGGCACCCGGAGCACGCCCACGCCGTCCACGCGGGTGCCGTCATCGACGCGCCCGGCGACTGCCCCGACGGCCACTGCGGCGGCCACCACATGCACCACGCCGACCCGACCTGCGCGTGCGGTGCAGTCGGCGGCGGGCCCGAACTGCCGGAGCCGGTCGTGGGACCGGCAGGCGCGCCCGAGCCGTGCGGCGACCCGCGCACCCGTGCCGCCACCGCGCCGGACAGCGCCCGCGCGCCCCCCTCACTCGCCGAACTCCAGCTCCTGCGGATCTAGAGGCACCCACGACCGCGCGCCCCTGAAGCGCGGCCGTCTCCAGGTGTGCCCAAAACCCCATCCACCAGCAGGAGTTCCCGCATGACCACCTCCCACGCGATCCGCCGTGCCGCGCTCGGCACCGCCACCGTCGCCGCAGCCCTCCTCCTCGCCGCCTGCGGCGGGGACAAGCACACCGGCGCCCACGGCGCCCCGGCAGCGTCGGCCGAGGCCGACGCCCACAACGCCCAGGACGTCACCTTCGCGCAGGGCATGATCCCGCACCACCAGCAGGCCCTGGAGATGGCCCGGCTGGCCCCCGGTCGCGCCGCCTCCGCCGAGGTGAAGGCGCTGGCCGGCCGGATCGAGAAGGCACAGGACCCGGAGATCCGCACCATGACCGGCTGGCTGAAGTCCTGGGGCGAAGAGGCCCCGATGGCTGGCATGGACCACTCGCGGCACGGCGGCATGGCAGGCATGTCCGGGATGATGAGCGCCGACGACATGACGGCCCTGGAGAAGGCCACCGGCGCGGACTTCGACAGGAAGTTCCTGACCCTGATGATCGCCCACCACCAGGGCGCCGTGGAGATGGCCGGCACGGAGCAGGCCAAGGGCCGTGACGGCCGCGCGATGAAGATGGCGGACGACGTGATCGCCGCGCAGAGCGCCGAGATCAAGGAGATGAAGGGCCTGCTCGGCGAGAAGTGACCGAAATGGGCGGGGCCGGAGCCGCGAGCTCCGGCCCCGCCCTCACGGGCTCAGCCCGCCTGCCCCAGCACCTTCTCCAGCGTGCCCAGCGCCGACCGCAGTTCATCCGCCGTCACCGTCAGCGGGGGAGCGAGCCTGATGGTGGAGCCGTGGGTGTCCTTGACGAGGATTCCCTCGCGCATCAGCCGCTCGCTGATCTCCCGGCCCGTGCCCAGCGCCGGGTCCACGTCCACGCCCGCCCACAGACCCCGCGCCCGGAACCCGGTCACCCCGTGACCGCGCAGCGCCTCAAGCCCCTCCCGCAGGACCGTACCCAGCTCGTCGGCGCGGCGCTGGAACTCGCCCGTCTCCAGCAGCTCGACCACCGCCGTGCCCACCGCCGCCGCCAGCGGGTTGCCGCCGAAGGTGGAGCCGTGCTCGCCCGGACCCAGCACGCCCATCACCTCGCGCCGGGCCACCACCGCCGACACCGGCACGATGCCGCCGCCCAGCGCCTTGCCCAGCAGCAGCACGTCCGGCACCACCGACTCGTGCTCGACGGCGAGGGTGCGGCCGGTGCGGCCGAGACCGGACTGGATCTCGTCCGCGATGAACAGGCACCCCTTGCGCCGGGTCAGCTCCCGGACACCGGTCAGATAGCCCTCGTCCGGGATGATCACCCCGGCCTCGCCCTGGATGGGCTCGATCAGCACCGCGGCCGTCGTCTCGTCGACCGCCTCCTCCAGCGCGGCCAGGTCGTTGTACGGCACGATCTTGAAACCGGGCGTGAAGGGGCCGAAGCCCGCCCGCGCCGTCTCGTCCGTGGAGAAGCTGACGATGGTCGTCGTACGGCCGTGGAAGTTGTCCGCCGCGACCACGATCGTGGCCTGCCCCTCGGGCACGCCCTTCACGTCGTACGCCCACTTGCGGGCCACCTTGATGCCGCTCTCCACCGCCTCCGCGCCGGTGTTCATCGGCAGCACCATGTCCAGCCCGGTCAGCGCCGCGAGCCGCTCCGCGAACTCGGCGAGCCGGTCGTTGTGGAAGGCGCGGGAGGTCAGGGTCAGCCGGTCCAGCTGGTCGTGCGCGGCCTGGAGCAGCGCCGGGTGGCGGTGGCCGAAGTTGAGGGCCGAGTAGCCCGCCAGCATGTCGAGGTACCGGCGGCCCTCGACGTCCTCCACCCAGGCGCCCTCGGCCCGTGCCACGACGACGGGCAGCGGGTGGTAGTTGTGCGCGAGCACCGGCTCCTCCGCCCGGATCAGGTCGGCGGACGTGCGCGCGTGCGCGGGTGCGGTCATGAGCGGATCTCCTGAGTGCAGCACTTGATGCCGCCGCCTGCCTTGTGCAGCTCCGACAGATCGACGGGCACGGGGTCGTAGCCATGCGTCGCCAGGCGCTCGGCGAGCACCTCGGCCTGGGGGGCGATGAAGACGTGCCGGCCGTCGGACACGGAGTTCAGGCCGAATGCCATCGCGTCGTCACGGGTGGCGAGCACCGCGTCCGGGTACAGCCGCTGGAGCACCTCGCGGCTGCCCGCCGAGAACGCCTCCGGGTAGTAGGCGATGTTGTCGTCGTCCAGCACGAACAGCGCCGTGTCCAGGTGGTAGAAGTACGGGTCCACCAGGGTCAGGGCGATCACCGGGTGGCCGAAGAACTCCTGCGCCTCGCGGTGGGCGTCGCGGGTGGTGCGGAAACCGGTGCCGGCCAGCACGTACCGTCCGGTCCACACGAGGTCGCCCTCGCCCTCGGTCACCGCCAGCGGGCGGTACACGTCGTACCCCGCCGTCTTGAACCAGGAGTCGTAGTGCAGCGACTCCGGGCGCCGCTCGGGCGCGTGGAACAGCGAGCCGAACACCCGGCCGCCGACCACGAAGGCGGCGTTGGCCGCGAAGACCATGTCGGGCAGGCCCGGCACCGGGTCGACCGCGTCCACGGTGTGACCATGGGCGCGGTAGGCGTCGATCAGCGTCTGCCACTGGGACTGGGCGAGATCGACGTCCACGGGGGCGTCGGGGCGCATCCAGGCGTTGATCGCGTACTGCACGGTGAAGTGCCTGGGTTCGCAGACCAGAAAGCGCCGGGGGCGCTGCGCACGGGTTTCGGCCACAGAGGGTTTCCTCCGCTTTCCAGTGTGTTACTCACGGCGGTGACACCACGGTAGAAACACCGGCCGAGGCGCGACAAGCGACGAAAGCTGCGTGATCGCGCAGGATCGCTGCGTGTCCACTGGTCAGGACGCACGAGACCTGCGCGCTGGGCAGGTTTGAGCGTGGTTCGGGTGGCGATCACTCGGGCGCGGCCTGGGTGGCGCCCGCCTCGGGGCTTTCCGGGAGGAGGTGGGACAGCACCATCACGCTGATCGTCTTCCGGATGAACGGTTCGGCGCGGATGCGCTCCAGCACCCCCTCGAAGTGCTCCACGTCCCGCGCCCGCACATGCAGCAGGGCGTCCGCGCCCCCGGTCACCGTCATGGCGGCCGTGATCTCCGGGTGGTTGCTGACCACCTCCGCGAGCCGCCGGGGCGGGGCGGCGCCCTCGCAGTAGACCTCGACGTACGCCTCCGTACGCCAGCCGAGCGCGGAGGGTTGCACGGTCGCCGTGAACCCGGTGATCACCCCGGTGTCCCGGAGCCGGTCCACCCGCCGCTTGACCGCCGTGGCCGACAGCCCGACGGCCGCGCCGATCTCGGCGAAGCTGCTCCGGGCGTTCGCCATCAGCGCGGTGATGATCTTGCGGTCGAGGTCGTCGAAGGACGCGGCCCTGCTGTTCATGCGGGCACTGTAATCAGCCGCGCCCGCCTCCCGGCCACGGCGACGCGGCCTCCTACGACTGCGTGACGGCCAGCGCCGCCGTCAGCAGCCCCAGCACCACCCAGCCGAACCAGAGCCAGCCGTTGCTGCCGAGCGCGACCGTGTACGCCGTGACGACGACGAGACCGCCCACGGTCAGCGCCCCCATCGCCCTGGTGGAACCGTCCGCCTTGCTGGAACCTCGTATGGAACCGGGCATCGCGGCACCCTCCTAGTGGTCCGTCCACCACCATCGTGCCCCGGTTCCGGCACCACCGGCACACCGATGGGCCGCGCAATCCGTGCGGGAATCAGCCCTCGCGCGCGCTCAGCGAGGCCAGATAGGCGTTGTACGCCGCCAGCTCCTGGTCGCCGTCCCGGTCCGCCGCCCGGTCCGTGCGGCGGGCCTGCCGCTGCTCGGAGCGGTACCACTGGAACAGCAGCGCGATCAGCACCAGCACCGACGGGATCTCACTGAACGCCCACGCGATACCGCCGGCCGCGCCCTGGTCCGAGAGCGCGTCGATACCCAGTGAGGCGGGCGGGTTCTTGAACGTCTTCACCATCGGCTCCGACGCCATCATCAGCGCGATGCCGAAGAAGGCGTGGAACGGCATGCCCGCGAACAGCTCCAGCATCCGCATCAGATGGTTCGGGCGGCGCGGGCCCGGATCGACGCCGATGATCGGCCAGAAGAACACCACGCCGACCGCCAGGAAGTGCACCATCATGGCGATGTGCCCGGCCCTGGACCCCATCAGGAAGTCGAAGGCCGGCGAGAAGTACAGCGCGTACAGGCTGGCGATGAACAGCGGGATCGTGAACGCCGGATGCGTGATGAACCGCATGTACCGGCTGTGCAGCAGCGCCAGCAGCAGTTCACGCGGGCCGGTGCGGCCCCGCCCCGCCGTCGGCAGCGCCCGCAGTGCCAGCGTCACCGGCGCGCCCAGCAGGATCAGGATCGGCGACAGCATGCTGATCACCATGTGCTGCACCATGTGCACGCTGAACATGACCATGCCGTAGTCGTTCAGCCGGGTGCACATCACCAGGGCGATGGTCAGCACACCGACGGCGTAGGACACCGTCCGCGACACCGGCCACGCGTCCCCGCGCCGCCGCAGCCGCAGCACACCCCAGCCGTACAGCGCGAGCCCGGCCAGGCAGGCGGCCAGGAAGAAGGGGTCCGCCGACCACACGAGCCCCCGTCCCAGCGTGAACGGCGGCAGATCCGGCACCATGCCGTGCCCGCTGTGGTCCATCCGGCGGCTCCTGGTTCGTGGGGGTTGAGCGGTTTCTGTCCGCACTCAGGGTACGGGCGCCCCCGCGCCCGGCCGTGAGCGGGGTCCGCCGCCGCCCGCTACAGCACGCACTCCGCCTCGGCGTACCGCTCCGCCGGGACCGTCTTCAGGGTGCTGACCGCCTCGGCCAGCGGCACCATCACGATGTCCGTGCCGTGCAGCGCGGTCATCCGGCCGAACTCCTCCCGGTGCACCGCCTCCACCGCGTGCCAGCCGAACCGGGTGGCCAGCACCCGGTCGTACGCCGTCGGTGTGCCGCCGCGCTGCACATGACCGAGGATCACCGGCCGCGCCTCCTTGCCGAGCCGCTGCTCCAGCTCCACGGAGAGCTGCCGGGCGATGCCGGCGAAGCGTTCATGGCCGTAGACGTCCCGGCCGCCCTCGTCGAACTCCATGGAGCCCGGACGCGGCTTGGCGCCCTCGGCGGCCACCACGATGGCGAACCGCTTGCCCGCCTCGAACCGGGCGCCGACCCGGCGCGTCAACTCCTCGATGTCGAAGGGCCGTTCCGGCACGACGATGGCGTGCGCGCCGGCCGCCGTGCCCGAGTTCAGCGCTATCCAGCCGGTGTGGCGGCCCATGACCTCCACGATCAGCACCCGCTGATGGGACTCGGCGGTGGTCTTCAGCCGGTCCAGCGCCTCGGTGGCGACTCCCACGGCCGTGTCGAAGCCGAAGGTGACATCGGTCGCCGCGATGTCGTTGTCGATGGTCTTGGGCACGCCCACGATCGGCAGCCCGCTGTCCGACAGCAGCCGGGCCGCCTTCAGCGTGCCCTCACCGCCGATCGGGATGATCGCGTCGAGCCCGAGCTCCTCGACATGGCCCTTGACCCGCTCCACCCCGCCGCGCAGATGCTCCGGACGGACACGGGAGGAGCCGAGGATCGTGCCGCCGCGCGCCAGGATGCCGCTCACGGCGTCCAGGTCGAGCTTCAAGTAGTCGCACTCCAGCAGGCCCTTCCAGCCGTCGCGGAAGCCGATGACCTCGTCGCCGTGGTCGACGAGGGCTCGGTGCACGACGGACCGGATGACGGCGTTCAGGCCGGGGCAGTCGCCGCCGGAGGTGAGGACACCAATGCGCATAGCCCGGATTACCTTCTCGACGTGGGCCGGGAGACCGGACCACGTTGTCCGGCGGGTTCCCGGCCAGACTACCGGCGGCAGGGCCCCCTCACCCAGCGGGCGTCCGCCTGCTGGACGCACCCGCACAGGTGAGCGGACGACGCGTCAGGCGGGCCCGCGAGAGCTCGCGGGCCCGCCTGACGGGTGTACGGATATGCGGTTATCGCGACGATTACGCCGGCTGCTGCGCCGAGGCGATGCGCTCGTCACGCAGCGCCTCGTACCAGTGGTCGTCGATCGGCGGCAGCGCGTTCACGTCCAGCGCCAGCTTCAGCAGCAGGTCCGCGACCTGCGGGTTACGGGCCAGCACGGGGCCGTGCATGTACGTACCGAACACGGTCCCGTTGTACGCGCCCTCCGTGCCGTCACCGGTGCCGTTGCCCCGGCCCAGCCGGACCTGGGCGAAGGCGCGGGCGGTCGGGCCCAGATGGGTGACGCCCTGGTGGTTCTCGAAGCCGGTCAGCGGGGGCAGGCCCAGACGCGGGTCGATGTCCCCGAGCACATCGCCCACACACCGCTCGCCCTCGCCGCGCGTCGACGTCACGTCGAGCAGGCCGAGGCCCGGCTCGCGCTGGCCGAGGTCGTTGATGAACTCGTGGCCGAGGATCTGGTAGCCGGCGCACACGGAGAACACGATCGCGCCGTTCTCCACCGCGCGCTGGAGGTGCCCGTCGCGGCGCAGCCGCTCGGCCGCCAGCCGCTGCGGACGGTCCTCACCGCCACCGATCAGGTAGATGTCGCCCGAGGTCGGGATCGGCTGGTCGCTGCGCACGTCGAGACGGGCCACGTCCAGGCCGCGCTGCCGCGCCCGGCGTTCGACGACGAGGGCGTTGCCCTGGTCGCCGTAGGTGCTCAGCAGATCGGGATAGATCCACACCAGCCGCAGTTGGTTGTCGCTCATGAGGAGGTTGTCGCCCTTCTGGCTCAGTTGCCGACGCGGCGGCGCAGGTCCTGGAACGCGGTGTAGTTGGCGATGACCTCGATGCGGCCCGGCGGGGCCGCGGTGACGGCCTCGTCGAGGTTCTCGCACACCTGGAAGTGCTGGTTCGCCACTTCCAGACGGACGGCGAGGTCCAGCTTCCGGTCACCGATGACGAAGATCGGGTGGCCGGTGAGCCGGGTGTAGTCCACGTCCCACAGCCAGGAGGTGTCGGTGCCGTCCGCCCCGCGCGCGTTCACGGAGAGGATCACCGGGGTGGGCGGCGGGTCGATCAGGGAGAAGGTCTCCAGCCAGCCGGCCGGGTTCTTCGCCAGCAGCAGACGCAGGTCGCGGTTCTGGAACTGGACGACGTCATAGCGTCCGGCGACCGCCTGCACCTGGTACATGCGCTCCAGCGCCACCTGCGGCGGCACCCCGAACACGGCGGCGACGGCGGCCGAGCTGGCCGCGTTCGCCTTGTTGGCGCGGCCCGGCAGCTGGAGGTGGATCGGCCAGGCCGAGCCGTGCGGGTCCAGGACGTGGTCGCCGGAGAGCGCCCAGGTCGGCGTCGGACGGCGGAAGCCGCACTCGCCGCAGAACCAGTCGTCGCCGGGGCGCTGCATCACACCGCCGCAGGACGGGCAGGACCAGGCGTCGTCCTTCCACATCTGGCCGGCCGCGACCCAGACCACGTTCGGGGAGGACGAGGCCGCCCACACCACCAGCGGGTCGTCGCAGTTGGCGACGACGACGGCCTTCGAGCCGGACAGGCCCTCGCGCCAGTTCTCCGCGAGCATCCGGGTCTCGGCCGCGCGGTCCAGCTGGTCGCGGGAGAGGTTCAGCAGCGCGATGCACTTCGGGCTGGTGTCACGTGCCACACCGGCCAGGTACTTCTCGTCGACCTCGATGACACCGAACTTGGCGTCCGAGCCACCCGCGAGGGCGGAGGTGATACCGGCCGGCATGTTGGCGCCGAGCGCGTTGGACACGACCGGTCCGGCGGCGCGCAGTGCCTCCGCGATCAGCCGGGTGGTGGTGGTCTTGCCGTTGGTCGCCGACACCAGGACCACGTCCAGGTGGGTGGCGAGCCGGGCGAGCAGGTCGGGGTCGAGCCGCAGGGCGACCTTGCCGCCGATCACCGACCCGCTGCCGCGTCCCGCGGCGCGCGATGCCGCCGCGACCGCCTTGCCCGCGGTCACGGCCAGCTTGGCCCGCGGCGAGAGCGGGTCCGAGTTGCCTGCCATCAGTCCTCGATCCTCCTTGCGTACGCGCCGCGCCTGGGGCCATCCGGCAGCGTGGTGGGGGCCTCAGCCTATCGAGAACCGTTCGCACACCCGAATCCCGGTCCACCCGGCCCGCCCTCGCGCGCTCGGCGCGGGCCGAACGAACCGTACCCTTGCCGCCATGCGACACCGCTCGATACCGGGTGCCCACGGGCGCGTCCGGCCTCTCACCCTCCTCGGCGACCCCGTGCTGCACGCACCCTGCCGGGACGTCACCGACTTCGGGCCGGAACTCTCCGCGCTCGTGGCGGACTTGTTCGCCACCATGTACGCGAACGAGGGGGTGGGCCTGGCCGCCAACCAGATCGGCGTCGATCAGCGGGTGTTCGTGTACGACTGCCCGGACGACGAAGAGGTGCGCCACCTCGGCCATGTGGTCAACCCCCGGCTGGTCGCCGCCGACGGCCTGGAGTTCCTGGGCCCCGAGGGCTGCCTGTCGCTGCCGGGCCTGGAGGCGGGGACGGAGCGGTACGACCACGCCGTGGTCGAGGGAGTCACGATGGCGGGGGAGCCGGTCACCCTCGACGGCACCGGGTTCTTCGCCCGCTGCCTCCAGCACGAGTGCGACCATCTGGACGGCACGGTCTACGCCGACCGTGTGACGGGCCGCCGCCGGCGCAGACTGGACCGGCAGGTACGGCGGGCCCCCTGGCGCGGGTGAGGCCGGCCGGGGCGGTTCAGAAGCCCGGACCGCCCACGCGGTCACCGGCGGCCGCGAGGCGGCCCCACAGCAAGTCGGCCAGGGAGCGCACCAGTTCGGCTCGCGAGCAGGGGCGCTCGCCCAGCCACCAGTCTCCGGCGGCGTGCATCATGCCGACGATCCCGTGCCCCCAGACACGGGCCAGCTGCTGACTGCCCGGGCCGAGGTCCACCCGCTCCTCGATGACCTGGGCCAGCTCCTCGCCCATCCGGCGCAGCAGCGGGGCGCTGTGCTTGCCGACGTCGAAACCGTGGTCGCCGCCCTGGCCGCCCTCGGAGGGGTGCATCAGGAACCGGTACACCTGCGGCCGGGCCTCGATGGCGGCGAGGTAGGTGTCGAGCGTGGACTCCACACGCTCACGCCGTTCGGCCGGCGCGTCCAGCGCGGCGCGCAGCGAGTCGAGCAGGGCGTCGGTGTGCCGCATGGCGAGGGCCGCGTAGAGCCCGCCCTTGTCGCCGAAGTGGCGGTAGAGGATCGGCTTGGTGATGCCCGCCTCCGCGGCGATGGCGTTCATCGACGCCTGCGGGCCGTCGCGCAGCACCACCCGGTCGGCGGCCTCCAGCAGCTCCCGCCGTCGTCGGTCGGCGGACCGTTGCTGATCGGTCCGCTGTGTGGTGTCCATGTGGTCTCCCCACCCGTGCTGATTCGGTGACGCCTGCGCAAACTAACACTCACCGCGCCCCTGACATCGAACGGGATACCGAGGCGTCATCCGGAGTTGACTTTGCCTACCGGTCGGTAACACACTCTGGTTACCGCTAGTAACACCGTACGTGCTGCCGCTGGAGGGGACATGGCCGAGTTCACCATGGAGCTCAACGACGAACAGAAGGAGGTCCGGGACTGGCTGCACGGCTTCGCCGCCGACGTCATCCGGCCCGCGGCCGCCGAATGGGACGAGCGTGAGGAGACTCCCTGGCCGGTCATCCAGGAGGCCGCGAAGATCGGCGTCTACTCCCTCGACTTCTACGCCCAGCAGTTCTTCGACCCCACCGGCCTCGGCATACCGATGGTCATGGAGGAGCTGTTCTGGGGGGACGCCGGCATCGCCCTCTCCATCGTCGGCACCGGCCTCGCGGCCGTGGGCGTCCTCGCCAACGGCACCGAGGAGCAGATCGGCACCTGGATTCCGCAGATGTACGGCGATGTGAACGACGTCAAGGTCGCCGCCTTCTGCTCCTCCGAGCCCGACGCGGGCTCCGACGTGGCCTCCATGCGCACCCGCGCGGTGTACGACGAGGCCAAGGACGAGTGGGTGCTCAACGGCACGAAGACCTGGGCGACCAACGGCGGTATCGCGGGCGTCCATGTGGTCGTCGCCGTGGTCGACCCGGAGCTGGGCTCCAAGGGGCACGCCTCCTTCATCGTCCCGCCGGGGACGCCCGGGCTCAGCCAGGGCCAGAAGTTCAAGAAGCACGGCATCCGCGCCTCGCACACCGCCGAGGTCGTCCTGGAGAACGTGCGGGTGCCCGGTTCCTGCCTGCTGGGCGGCAAGGAGAAGCTGGACGAGCGGCTGGCCCGGGCGCGGGAGCGGGCCCGTAGTGGTGAGCGCGTGAAGAACGCGGCGATGGCCACGTTCGAGGCGTCTCGGCCCGCCGTGGGGGCCATGGCTGTGGGTACCGCTCGGGCCGCTTATGAGGTGGCCCTCGAATACGCCGTCACCCGTGAGCAGTTCGGGCGCCCCATTGTTGACAACCAGGGGGTCGCCTTCCAGTTGGCCGACATGCGGACGTCCATCGACGCGGCTCGGCTGCTGGTGTGGCGGGCGTCGTGGATGGCGGTGAACGGGAAGCCGTTCACCGCCGCCGAGGGGTCGATGTCCAAGCTGTTCGCCAGTGAGACGGCGAAGAAGGTCACCGGGCAGGCGATTCAGATTCTCGGGGGGAACGGGTACACCCGGGAGTATCCGGTCGAGCGGATGCATCGGGATGCGGCCATTTACACGATCTTCGAGGGGACGAGTGAGATTCAGCGGCTCGTCATTGCTCGGACCTTGGCCGGGGTGCCCATTCGGTAGCAGGTCGCGCCGGGCGCGGCGGAGCCGCATATGGGCACAGCCCCGCGCCCCTTCAGGTTGGCACTCTCACCGGTGTTTCAAGGGTGTGAGTTGCTCGATGTCGTAGCGCTTCCTCAACTCCTCTATCGCCTCTTGGTCCGGGGGGCCTCCCGCGTCCAGGATTTCCAGGAGTTCTTCGAAGTAGCGCTCGTGGTCCGGTGGGGGAGACGCCTGGAAGAACATGCGGGCCGGGGCGTCGGTCGGGTTGGCGAAGGCGTGGGGGCAGCCGGGCGGGACGACGATGACCGTGCCCGGTGTCGCCCGTACCACCCTTGTGCCCGAACTCGACTCCCACTTCTGCCAGTTGTCGGGGGTGCGGATGCGGGGCTCGAAGGCGAGGACATCGAGTTCGCCGTCGAGGACGTAGAACAGTTCCTCGCTGCGGGTGTGCACATGGGCGCCCACGTCGAAGCCCGGCGGGACCTCCACCTCGAAGGTGGAGGCCGTCCGCGAGTGGGTGCCGGTGACCTTGAACGTGACCCGCTGGGCGGCCGTCTCCATCACCCGGCCGTGCCCCGGCGGTACGAGCAGTCCCTCGGCCGTCGTCATGACCGGCTCACCAGGTCACCGGCAGGGCCTCGGGGCCCCGGATCAACGCGCCCTTGCGGAAGGGGACTTCCTCCGGCGGCACCGCGAGCTTCAGGCCCGGCACCCGGTCCAGCAGGACGTCCACCAGCAGCTCGGACTCCAGCCGGGCGAGCATCCCGCCGGGGCAGTAGTGCGGGCCGAAGCCGAACGCCACATGCGGATTGGGACTGCGCTCGACGTCGATGGTGTCCGGGTCGGGGAAGACCTCCGGGTCGCGGTTGGCGGCCAGGTAGGAGTTGTAGACCGCGTCGCCCGCGCGGATGCGGACGCCCCCGATCTCCACGTCCTCCAGAGCGATCCGGGAGAGGCCCACCGTGTTGCGGTGCGGGATGTAGCGCAGCAGCTCGTCGATCGCTCTCGGCCGGATCTCCGGGTCCGAGCGCAGTCGCTCGGCCAACTCCGGCCGGGTCAGCAGCAGATAGAACATCTGCCCGCTGTTGTTGGTGACCGCCTCGCCGCCGATCTGGAGCAGTACGGCGAGGCCGACCGCCTCCACCAGCGTGATCTCGTCCTGGTCCACGGCCGCGCTCAGCAGCGAGCAGACGTCGTCGCCGGGGCCGTACGCGCGGTGTCCGATGAGGTCCGTGAAGTAGGCGCTCATCTCGCGTTTGGCCTGCTCGCTGACCTCCTTGCCGTGCGCGGAGGACAGGATCAGCTGGGTCCACTCGTGCATGGCGTGCTGGTCGGCGGGCGGGACGCCCATCAGCTCGCAGATCACCGCGATGGGGAACGGGCTGAGCACCGCGCTGGTGAGGTCGGCGGGCGGGCCGTCCCGGAGGAGTCTGTCCACCAGCTCCTCCAGCACGGTCCGCGAGCGCTCCCGGACCCGTTCCACGCCCTTGGCGGTGAACGCGGCGGCTACCGCGCGGCGCAGCCGGGTGTGGTCGGGCGGGTCGAGGAAGCCGACCGCGCCCCGGTCCGGGATGAAGTGCGGAGCGAGCCGGGTGACCTGCTTGTCCATCACGGCTTCCCGGCCGAAACGGGGGTCGTTGGTCACCATCCGTACGTCGTCGTACCTGGTGACCAGCCACGCCCAGCCCTCGCCGTTGGGCAGCTGGATGCGGGTGACCGGGCCCTCGTTCATCAGCTCGGTCAGCACCGGGTCGAAGTCGGTGCCCGCCAGGTCGGTCGCGGGCCACTCCCGGATCGGGGGCGGGGTCCCGGTGAGCGTCTCGTCGGTCATGGCGCCCCTCCTAGTCCCGGTCGGCCCAGCGGCCGACGGTCATCTCGGCGGTGATGCCGGGCCCGAACCCGGCCAGCAGTCCGCGCGCCCGGTTCTCGGCACCGCCGTCGTCGAACAGCCGGCGCAGCGCGTCCAGGACGACGGCGCTGGCGATGTTGCCGTACTCGGTGAGCGTGGCCCGGCTGAACCGGAACGCGTGCGGCTCGACCTTCAGGAACTTGCTGAGGTCGTCGAGTATTCGGGGGCCGCCGGCGTGGATGATGTAGAAGTCCAGGTCGGAGGCGTTCCAGCCGTGGGTGCCGGCGAGGTCCTGGAGCGCCGGGGCCAGCGGCTCCATCGTGGTCGGCACCCGCTTGTCCAGCAGGAAGTGGAACCCGGTGTCCCGGACGTCGTACGAGATCCAGTCCTCGGTCTTGGGGATCAGGTACGAGCCGTTGCGCTCCAGTTCCACACCCGTGCCGCCCCGGCCGCGCACCACGGCGGCAGCGATGCCGTCGCCGAACAGGCCGTTGGAGAGCAGGGAGCCGACGCCGAGGTCGGTCGGCTGGTAGCAGAGCGAGCAGAACTCGCAGGCCACGATGAGGGCGTTGGCCTCCGGGTAGGCCGTGCAGAAGTCGTGCGCCCGGTTGATGGCGGCGCCGCCGGCCGCGCACCCCAGCTGGGCGATGGGCAGCTGCCGGGTGGTGCTGGAGAAGTCCATCTCGTTGATCAGCCACGCGGTGAGCGACGGCATCATGAAGCCGGTGCACGACACGTAGACGATGACATCGATGTCAGAGGTGAGGAGTTCGGCCGAGTCCAGCGCCTGCTGGATCACCGCGGGCACCCGGGCCTTGGCCTCGTGCTCGTACAGCTTGTTGCGCTGCTCGAAGCCCGGATGCTTCAGGGTCTCCTCGATGGGCTGCACGATGTGCCGGGTGCGCACTCCGGTGTTCTCGATCAGCCGGAGGGCCAGTGGGAGCTGTGGGTTGTCCGCGTGGTGCGTGCGGGCCAGCTCCAGGGTCTCCTCCATGGTGATCACGTGTTCCGGCACGGACACCGAGGGTCTGCACAAAGTCGCCATGAGCGGTCCCTGCTTTCGCCGTCCGGCGGGCCTTCGTCCGCCGGTCAGAAGGTGGTCCACCCACACTCACCCGGAAGGCCGACGATCTCGCGCCGAATTACTCCGAACCGGCGAGAACAGAGAGTCACAAAAGCGGGTTTCAGCAGCTCAGGGCGACTAGAAAAGGGGCGCGGGGAACTGCGCGACAAGCCACGCCGCCGCAGCACCCCACCACGCACCGGACCCCCTACGGCGCCCCACTGCTATGAGCGATGCACGCCACATCGATCCGGTCCGCCAGCTTCGCCAACTCAATGGTCAGCTCGGCAACGGTGTCCTCATCGAGCCCCCGCTCCCCAGCCTCCACCAGATGCACCCACCGCGCGCCCACGCTGCGCAGCAACTTGCTGACGTCGGACGCCGACACCCGCAGCGCACCACGCTCGTCCACGATCAGGGGCAGGGTCACTTCGCCGTTCACAGACCGGATCGTATCCGTGCGATCCTCACGCTCCCTGCCAAACGGTGGTGATGTTGCAGAACTCCCGGATTCCCTGCGCGGACAGTTCACGTCCGTACCCGGACCGCTTGATCCCGCCGAAGGGGAACGCGGCGTGCGAGGCGGTCATGCCGTTGACGAACACGCCCCCGGCCTCCAGGTCCCGCGCGCAGTGCGCCATCTCGTCCTCGTCCCGCGTCCACACGCTCGAACTCAGCCCGAACGGCGAGTCGTTGGCGATCAGGATCGCGTCCTCCAGGTCGTCCGCCCGGTACACGGTCGCCACCGGGCCGAACGCCTCCTCTCGGTGGATGCGCATCTCCCGCGCGACGTCCGCGATCACGGTCGGCGGGTAGTACCAGCCCACGCCCTCGGGCCGCTCGCCCCCGCACAGCACGGCGGCCCCGCTGCGGCGCGCGTCGTCGACCAGTTCCTCGACGTCCGCCCTGCCCTGCTCGGTGGCGAGCGGCCCGACGTCGGTGTTCTCGTCCATGGGGTCGCCGACGGTCAGGTCCCTCATCCCGGCGACGAACTTCTCCAGGAAGGTGTCGTACACGTCCGTGTGCACGATGAACCGCTTCGCGGCGATGCAGGACTGCCCGTTGTTCTGAACCCGAGCCGTCACCGCGACCTTCGCCGCCCGGTCGAGGTCGGCGGAGGGCATCACCAGGTACGGGTCGCTGCCGCCCAGCTCCAGCACCGTCTTCTTGACCATCTCGCCCGCGGTGGAGGCGACCGCCCGCCCGGCCGGTTCGCTGCCGGTGAGGGTGGCCGCCTTGATCCGCTCGTCCCGGAGGATCTCGTCGACGGCGGCCGAGCCGACCAGCAGCGTCTGGAAGCAGCCGGCCGGGAACCCGGCCCGCTGGAACAGGTCCTCCAGGTAGAGGGCGGTCTGCGGCACGTTGGAGGCGTGCTTGAGCAGTCCGACGTTGCCCGCCATCAGCGCGGGCGCGGCGAACCGGATCACCTGCCAGAGCGGGAAGTTCCACGGCATCACCGCGAGCACCGGGCCGAGCGGGCGGTAGACGACCCGGACCCGCGAGGCTCCGGAGTCCCGTACGTCGGCCTCGTCCGGCACCTCGTCGGCGAGCAGCCCCTCGGCCCGCTCGGCGTACCAGCGCATCGCCTTGACGCACTTGGCGGCCTCCGCGCGGGCCTGTGCCAGCGGCTTGCCCATCTCGGTCGTCATGACCCGGGCGACCTCGTCGTTGTCCGACTCCAGCAGGTCGGCGGCCCGGTTCAGCAGGCGGGCCCGGTCGGCGAACGCGGTCGTCCGGTAGGTCCGGAAGGTGGCCTCGGCGAGCTGGAGCCGGCGCTCCACCTCGGCGTCGTCCATCGGCTCGTACGTCTTGACCGTCTCGCCGTTCGCCGGGTTCACCGTGGCGATGGGCATGGCTGACCTCCTGGTACCGGGGTGTGCGTCGACCTTCGCGCGCGGCATGCGGTACCGCAACGCTTCGGTCCCCTGTTCAGCCCGAGTGCTCCGCCAGACGGTCGAGAAACGTGCCCTGTCCGGAGACCATCAGCGGCCGGGCCTCCTCGGGGGTGAACCAGGCCACCCGGTCCAGCTCGGGGAACTCCTGGACGCGGCCCGAGTGGGGCGGCCACTCCATGGTGAAGGTGCCGGGCGCGATGGTCCCGGGGTCGAGGTCGGCCTCCACCGCCCAGGCGGTGACGATCTTGCCGTTGCGCTGTGTGATCTCGCCCAGCGGCAGTGCCGGGCCGTCCGGCGGGACGAGGCCCAGCTCCTCCTGGAACTCCCGGCGGGCCGCCTCCCAGGCGGGTTCGTCCGGCTCGTGCTCGCCCTTGGGCACCGACCAGGCCCCCTCGTCCTTCTTGGCGAAGAACGGGCCGCCCATATGGCCGAGCAACACCTCCAACCCTCGGCCGGTGTGGCGGAACAACAGCAGTCCCGCGCTGCGCTTCGTCGCACGCACTGTCACGTCTTGACCTCCGGGTGGGCCGCGAGCAGGGCCTCCACGGTATCGGCGTCCTCGGGCCGTTTGTCCTCGCGATAGCGGAGCACCCGCGCGAACCGCAGGGTGACTCCGGCCGGGTAGCGGGTGGAGCGCTGGAGTCCGTCGTAGGCGATCTCCACGACCAGGTCGGGGCGTACGGTCACGCCCCAGCTCTTCTCCTCCACCGCGAGTTCGCCGAGCCGTTCGGTCTGCCAGGCGAGCATCGCGTCCGTCATGCCCTTGAAGGTCTTGCCGAGCATCGCGTAGCCACCGTCGGCCGTGCGGGCGGCCAGGTGGAGGTTGGAGAGCTTGCCGGTGCGGCGGCCGTGGCCCCACTCGGCGGCCAGCACCACCAGGTCGAGGGTGTGCACGGGCTTGACCTTCAGCCAGGACGCGCCGCGTCTGCCCGCGCTGTACGGCGCGTCGAGTCCCTTGGCGACCACGCCCTCGTGCCCGCGCGCCAGGGTCTCGGCCGAGAACTCCTCCGCCGCCGCGGTGTCCTCGGGCCCGGCCACCAGTGCCCGGCGCACCCGCATCGGCTCCGGCACCAGCCGGGCCAGCTCCGCGTGCCGCTCGGCGAAGGGCAGGTCCAGCAGGTCCCGGCCGTCCACCGAGAGGGCGTCGAAGAACACCGGGGAGACCGGGACCTCCTCGGCCGCCCTGGCCACGTCCACCCGCGAGCCGACCCGGCCCGCCGTCTCCTGGAAGGAGCGGGGCCGCCCGTCCGGGCCGAAGGAGATCACCTCGCCGTCCAGCACGAACCGCTCGCCCGGCAGCGCCAGCGCAGCCGACGTCACCTCCGGCAGCCGGTCGGTGATGTCGTCCAGCGTCCGGGTGTACACCCGCACCTCGTCACCGTCCCGGTGCACCTGTACGCGGATGCCGTCGAGCTTCTCCTCCACCGCGCACGCCCCGAGCTTCTCCACCGCCTCCGAGACCGAGGAGGCGCTGCGCGCCAGCATCGGCAGCACCGGGCACCCCACCGTGAGCCGGAACCGGTCCAGCGCGCCGGGCCCTTCGGCCAGCAGCGCCTGGGCGACCGTCTGGAGCGACCCGGCCAGCATCACCGCCCGCCGCACCGTGGCAGGGTTGGCGTCCGTGGCACGGGCCAGCCCCTCCACGGCGAGCGCGTCCAGGGCGCCCTGGCGGACCTCGCCGGTCAGCAGGCCCCGCAGGAAGCGCTGTTCGTCCTCGGTGGCCGCGCCCATCAGCTCCCGGACGATCCGCGCCCGCTCGGCCTGCGCACCGGTCCCGGACACCGCGCCCAGCTCGCTCAGCAGGGTGTCCACCCCGCGCACGGTGAGCGTGGGCTCGTCAGCGGGCGGCACCGCGCGGCTCAGCACCTTCCAGCCGACGCCGAGCCGGCCCTGCGGCAGCCGTCCCGCGAGATACGGGATGACCACCGGAACGTCGTCCGGTTCCGCGTCCCGGAACAGCTCCGCGAGCAGATCGGTCTTGCGGGTCCGGGACGCCGTAGCGGCGACCTGACCCGACACCTCCGCGAGCCGGGTGAGCAGCATGCAGCAATGGTGCACCGCCAAGGCCCCGCTCACACCTGCCGGATTGACAAACGGCGTTGCCGAATCTGCAATACAGGCATGAGTGAGACGAGCGACGCGGGCGCGGAGAGCACCGACGAGGTGCTGGCCGCCGTGGGCCCGAGGCTGCGCCGCATCCGCAAGGAGCGGGACGTGACCCTGGCCGCGCTGTCGGAGACGACCGGCATCTCGGTCAGCACCCTCTCCCGGCTGGAGTCCGGGCTGCGCCGGCCCAGCCTGGAACTGCTGCTGCCCATCGCCCAGGCCCACCGGGTCCCGCTGGACGAACTGGTCGGCGCCCCGCCGGTCGGTGACCCGAGGGTGCGGACCGAGCCGGTCAAGCGGGACGGCCGCACCTTCTATCCCCTCACCCGGCGCCCTGGCGGTCTCCAGGCGTACAAGGTGCTAGAACCGCGCCGGGACCGGCAGCCCGACCCGCGCACCCACGAGGGCTACGAGTGGCTGTACGTCCTCTCCGGGCGCCTCCGGCTGGTCCTCGGCGACCACGACGTGGTGCTGGGGCCGGGCGAGGCCGCCGAGTTCGACACCCGCGTACCGCACTGGTTCGGGTCGGCGGGGGACGGGCCCGTGGAGTTCCTGAGCCTGTTCGGGCCGCAGGGCGAGCGGATGCATCTGCGGGCACGGGCCGGGCGGCGGGCCGAGGGGGAGGGCTGACGGATTCCGGGGCCGGTGGACTGTTCTCCCGGCGGCTGTTCCCTGATCGGCAAGCGACCGCTTAGTATGCCGGGGACCCGGTGAAGACGACGCAGTCCCGTGGAGGCCCGGCATGCAGGCATGGCAAGTGCGCGAGAACGGCGAGCCGCGCGAGGTGATGCGCCTGGCGGAGGTGGAACGTCCCACGCCCGGCGAGGGCCAGGTGCTCTTGCGTGTGCGCGCCGCCAACGTCAACTTCCCGGACGCCCTGCTCTGCCGGGGCCAGTACCAGATCCGGCCCCCGCTGCCCTTCACCCCCGGCGTGGAGATCTGCGGCGAGACCGAGGACGGCCGCCGCGTCATCGCCAACCCGGCGCTGCCGTACGGCGGTTTCGCCGAGTACGCGCTCGCCGACGCCCGCGCGCTGCTGCCCGCGCCCGACGCGCTGGACGACGCCGAGGCCGCCGCCCTGCACATCGGCTACCAGACCGGCTGGTTCGGCCTGCACCGCCGGGCTCACCTGGAGGCGGGGGAGACCCTGCTCGTACACGCCGCCGCGGGCGGTGTCGGCAGCGCGGCCGTACAGCTCGGCAAGGCCGCCGGGGCGCGGGTCATCGGCGTCGTCGGCGGCGCCGACAAGGCCGCCGTCGCCCGTGAACTGGGCTGCGACGTGGTGGTGGACCGGCGCGCCGAGGACGTGATCGCCGCCGTCAAGGAGGCCACCGGCGGCAAGGGCGCCGATGTGATCTACGACCCCGTCGGCGGTGAGGCGTACGCGCAGTCCGCCAAGCTCGTCGCCTTCGAGGGACGGATCGTGGTCGTCGGCTTCGCGTCCGGCGCCATCCCGAGCCCCGCACTCAACCACGCCCTGGTGAAGAACTACTCGATCGTGGGCCTCCATTGGGGCCTGTACAACACCAAGAACCCCAAGCTGGTGCTGCGCTGCCACGAGGAGCTGACCGAGCTGGCCGCGCGCGGCGCGATCAAGCCGCTGATCAGCGAGCGTGTCCCGCTCGCCGGGGCCGCCGACGCCGTGCAGCGGGTCGCCGACGGCGTGACCACCGGCCGGATCGCCGTCCTGCCGCAGAACGGAGCCACCGCATGACCGACGCCGGTGAACTGCGCCGCCGCACACAGGAGTTGCTGGCCGCGCACCCGCCCGCCACCACCGACCGGCTCGACTTCCTCCGGGCCCGCTTCGACGCCGGGCTCGCCTGGGTGCACTACCCGGAGGGCCTCGGCGGACTCGGCGCCCCGCGCTCCCTCCAGGCCGTGGTGGACGAGGAGCTGGCCGCCGCCGGCGCCCCCGACAACGACCCGCGCCGCATCGGTATCGGCCTCGGCATGGCCGCCCCGACCGTGCTGCGCTACGGCACCGACGAGCAGAAGGCCCGCTTCCTGCGCCCGCTGTGGACCGGCGAGGAGGTGTGGTGCCAGCTGTTCAGCGAGCCCGGCGCCGGGTCCGACCTCGCGGCCCTGGGTACCCGTGCCGTGCGCGACGGCGACTCCTGGGTGGTCGACGGCCAGAAGGTGTGGACCTCCAGCGCGCATCTGGCCCGCTGGGCCATCCTGATCGCCCGCACCGACCCGGCCGCGCCCAAGCACGCGGGCATCACCTACTTCATCTGCGACATGACCGACCCCGGCGTGGAGGTCCGGCCACTGCGCCAGATCACCGGGGAGGCCGAGTTCAACGAGGTCTTCCTCACCGGCGTCCGCATCCCCGACAGCCGTCGCCTCGGCGAGGTCGGCGACGGCTGGCGGGTCGCCCAGACCACGCTGATGAACGAACGCGTCTCCATCGGCGGCATGCGGCTGCCCCGCGAGGGCGGCATGATCGGCCCCGTGGCGAAGACCTGGCGGGAACGCCCGGAGCTGCGCACCCACGACCTGCACCAACGGCTTCTGAAGCTCTGGGTGGAGGCCGAGGTGTCCCGCCTCACCGCCGAACGCCTGCGCCAGCAGCTCAACGCCGGCCAGCCCGGCTACGAGGGCTCCGGCATGAAGCTCGCCTTCGCCCGCCTCAACCAGGAGATCAGCGGCCTGGAGGTCGAACTCCGGGGCGAGGAAGGGCTTCTCTACGACGACTGGACCATGCGCCGTCCCGAGCTGGTCGACTTCACCGGACGCGACGCCGGGTACCGCTATCTGCGCTCCAAGGGCAACAGCATCGAGGGCGGGACCAGCGAGGTCCTGCTGAACATCGTCGCCGAGCGCGTCCTCGGCCTGCCCGCCGAACCGCGTACCGACAAGGACGTCCCCTGGAAGGACCTGGCCCGATGAGCACGCCGAACGCCGAGCCCGACCTCCTCTACTCCGAGGAGGAGGAGGCGCTGCGCGCCGCCGTCCGCGACCTGCTCACCGACCACTGCGGGCCCGCCGCCGTGATCGCCCGCACCGAGTCGGACACCCCGCACGACCCCGCCCTGTGGAAGCAGCTCGCCGAGGGCATGGGGCTGGCCGGACTGCTGATCCCCGAGGCGCAGGGCGGCCAGGGCGCCACCCACCGCGAAGTCGCCGTCGTACTGGAGGAGTTGGGGCGGGCCGTGGCACCGGTGCCCTACCTCACCAGTGCCGTCGTGGCCACCGAGGCGCTGCTCGCCTGCGACGATGCCGAGCTGCTGGGCCAACTGGCCACCGGCCGCACGGTAGGCGCGCTCGCCGTCTCCCTGACCACGGCACCCGGCGCTGCCTTCGCCGGCGTGCGTGTCGAAGACGGCTCGCTGCACGGTGAGTTGACCTCCGTCGCGGACGCGGTCGCGGCCGACGTGCTGCTGGTCCCTGCCGACGACGGCGACCTGTACGCCGTGGCCGCCGACGCCGTCACCCTCACCCCACAGATCCCGCTCGACCTCACCCGCCCGCTCGCCACCGTCACCCTCGACGGCGCCCCCGCCCGCCGCCTCGGCCCCGCCGAACCCGCCGTACGACGCGCTCTACGGGCCGGTGCGGGGCTGCTCGCCTCCGAGCAACTGGGGATCGCGGACTGGTCGTTGACCGAGACCGTGCGCTATCTGAAGGAGCGCAAGCAGTTCAACCGGCCGGTCGGCGGATTCCAGGCGCTCAAGCACCGGCTCGCCCAGCTGTGGCTGGAGGTGGTCAGCCTCCGCGCGGCCGCCCGCGCCGCCGCCGACGCGCTCACCACGGGCCACGGCGCCGACCTCACGGTCGCCGTCGCCCAGTCCTACGCCGCCCCCGTCGCCGTCCGCGCCACCGAGGAGGCGCTGCAACTGCACGGCGGGCTCGGCATGACCTGGGAACACCCCGTGCACCTGTACCTGAAGCGGGCCAAGGCGGACTCCCTCGCCTACGGCACCGCGGGCGCCCACCGCGAGGCCCTCGCCGGACTGGCGGACCTCCCGGTTCCCACGTCCGGCTGACACCACCCTTACGGGGGACACGTCAGCGACCCGGAACAACCCTCCGCTACGCCACACTTGCGGCCGAACGCCGCACACCGGGCGTGGCGGAGGAGGTTCCGATGGCTGTTTCCATCTCAGTGGTGCTGCTGCTCCTGATCCTGGCCGTGGTCTTCATGCGCAACGGCGCGCTGAAGATCTCGCACGCCCTGGTCTGCATGATGCTCGGCTTCTACCTGGCCAGCACCAGCATGGCCCCCACCATCAGCAGCGGCCTCACGGCCACGGCGGACCTGGTGAGCGGCCTGCGGCCGTGACGCGGGCCCGCTAGGAGTCGATCACGCGGGAGCGGATCAGGAAGCGGACGCCCTCCGGGGCCTCCAGGGAGAAGCCGCTGCCCCGGCCGGGGACCACGTCCACGATCAGACGGGTGTGACTCCAGAGGCCGAACTGCGACTTCGACATCCAGAAGCCGACCGGTTCCGGGACGCCGTCCACGGTCAGCTCGGCCAGGAGGACATCGGAGCCGCCGGTGCGGAACTCGCCCTCGGGGTAGCACATCGGGGCGCTGCCGTCGCAGCAGCCGCCGGACTGGTGGAACATCAGCGGACCGTGCTGCTCACGCAGCTTCCGCACCAGTCCAGCCGCCTCGGGCGTGAACTCGACACGCCGGCTCTCTTGCGTTTCCACGTTCACCGTCCAGGAAGAGCGGGGCGTCCGACACCCCCAGTCTGGGCGCTCGCCGGAAGGCAGTCCAGCGGTCAGCGATGGCTGAGCACGTTCACCACCCGGCCGCCGGGGTCCATGACGTCTCCTTCGCCGGGCTGGGCACGCGAACGGCCGTGGCCGGTCCCGGTGGGGGAGGGACCGGCCACGGCCGCAGTGTGTCAGTTCTTGGTCTTTGGCTTGGCCGGCTTCGGCGCGCCGGCGGCCGCCGGAGGCTCCTGCACGTCCACGTCGCTCGCCCGTACATAGGCCAGTCGGTGGTCGAGCTGGATCTCGTAGTACTCCTCCTGCCCCTTCACCACCGGCGCCGGGGTGTCGCCGAACGAGGACCGGTCGACGTAGGTGCCGTGGACGACGGACTGCGTCACATACCGCTGCCCCTCCTGGATCGTGTACGGCAGCGGCGCCTCCTGCTGCTCGTCCACCCCCTCCGGATACGCCGACTCCTCCGGGAGCGCCCGCCCGAACACCGGGATCTCCTGGCGAGACTCCTTCGGCGTCACCGTCCGGGCCCGCTCGCCCACGGCGGTCGGGTGGTCCTTCGGGTTCTTGAACCACGCCTTGTGGCCCTGGAACCAGATCGCCGTCCAGTCACCGCTGCGGTCGGCCACCGCGAACGTCTGGCCCGCCGACACCCGCGACCCCAGGTCGTTGACGTCCACCGTGGTGTCGTCGCCGTCCGGCTTCCGGCCGGGGTCCTGGATCAGCGCGGAGTCCTCGCTCGGCTCGGTGTGCAGCCGGACCGCGCTGGAACCGTGCGGCGCGCACTTCTCGCCGCTCTCCACGCACCCGGTGAACACCGGCTTGTGCTTGGCGTACTCCGGAAGGATCATCACCGTGTCGCTGTCCGGGCCGGCCGTCGCCTTCAGCGGGGCGCCGAGCAGGTCGAAGTAGTGCCGCCAGTCCCAGAACGGACCCGGGTCGTCGTGCATGTCCGGGATGGTGTCCTCGGTCGGCGCGGGCACATTGTCGTGGCCGAAGATGTGCTGACGGTCCAGCGGGATGTCGTACTTCTTGGTCAGGTACTTCACCAGCCGGGCGGAGGAACGATACATCTGCTCCGTGTACCAGGCGTCCGGCTGCCGCAGGAAGCCCTCGTGCTCGATGCCGATCGAGCGGCCGTTCACGAACTGGCTCCCCGAGTGCCAGGCCGCGTCCTTGGTCTTGACGTGCTGGGTGACACTGCCGTCGCTGGAGCGGATCGAGTAGTGCCAGGACGCCTCCGTCGGGTCCTGGACGGTCAGCAGCATCGAGGCCAGCGGCGCCTCGGTGTCATGGATGACGATGTACTCGATCCGCTGGTCCTTGGGCCGGTCGGCCAGGTCGTGGTTGCCGTACGCCTCGTCGTCGATCCTGACGTACGGCGCGCTCAGCCAGGAACACGACAGCTCCGCCGGGCACTCCACGTTCTTCGAGCGGGACGAGCCCGCCGCTCCGGCGTGCGGGCGCACCTTGGGGCTCGCGGCCAGGACGACGTGCTGACCGGCGTCGGTGACGCGGTCCGCACCCCGGCGGATGATGTCGAAGACATCGTTGGCATAGGCCGCCGCCGAGCCGGCGTCGCTGGTGCCCGGGAAACGCGACACCGCGTCCCACCAGTCGGCCGGGTCGTTGCTGAGCGGCTTGCCCAGCCCTCGCTGGGCCGCCGCGAGCAGTGCCGCGCCGCCGCGCACATTGGCGGCGTCGTCCGTGCGCAGCCGCTCCACCGGAAGACCGACCAGATCGGCCGCCCGCCGCAGATCCGCCGAGCGCTGTGCGTCCTCGGCCGCCTTCTGCGCCGGGGACGGGCTGGCCTTCTGCACCTTCGGATGGGGCGTCACATGGTGCGGGGGTGTCGCGGCCGGCGGTCCGGCCGAGTCCACCAGGTGCATCGGCCCGTAGCCGCCGATGACGCTGGGGGCGCCCTGGTGGGAGTCCCACCGCGACTGGAGATAGGACACCCCCATCAGCACACTGCGGGGGACACGGAACTCGTCCGCCGCGGCCGTGTAGTCGTCCTGGAGGCGTTGGTCGGGGGGTCCGCCCGAGTCGTCCGAGCGGTCGATCAGCAAGGGCACCAGAAGCGCCGCCGACGCGGCGGTCACGCAGACGATCCGCCGATGCCCGCGCATGGCACTGGACAGGCGGGGGGCGACGCGTTTTCTCATACGGGTGGCTCCAACGAGGTTCGGCGCGGCCTGGACATGCGGCCAGGGCGCGAACCAGGGCGCGCCCCGCATGTCACCCCGCTCACGTTTCCTTGCCTCGCGCGCCGCGTCGCGCCGAGCGTCACTGGCGTGGACCAGCCCCCGCGCTCAGGCCACCCGGTCGGCGGCAGCGGAGGCCGCCGGGTGGGGGGAGGGCGTTCACTCCTTCTCGACCGGGTCCACCCGCCAGTCGGGGTGGCCGGGCATGGGCGGGGTGTGCGACCCGTACAGCCAAGGGGCCAGAAAGCCCGTCAGGTCCTCGCCCGCCACCTTCGAGGCGAGTCTGACGAAGTCTCGGCTACCGGCCACCCGCCCCCGATACGTCGTCACCCAGGCTTTCTCGACGCGCTCGAAGGTGTCCGCGCCGACCTTCTCCCGCAGCGCGTACAGCACCAGCGCCGAGCCGTCGTAACGCATCTGCCGGAACAGGCCCTCCTCGTGCGGCTCGGCGGGCGCGCCGTCGTCGTGCCGCCACTGGTCGTGCTGCTCGTAGGCCGAACGCATCATGTCCTCCAGGCTCGGACCGCCCCGCGTGTCGGCGTACAGCAGCTCGTAGAAACGGGCGTGACCCTCGCTCAGCCACAGGTCGGACCAGCGGCGGATCGCCACGCTGTCGCCCGTCCAGTGGTGGGTCAGCTCGTGCACGAGATTGCGCTCGGCGGCGACCTGATCCCCCAGCAGATCCGCGCTCGGCACCACCGACAGCGACTGCGTCTCCAGCGCCACCGGCAGCTCGGTGTCGCCCACCAGCACGCCGTAGCGCCGGAACGGGTACGGGCCGAGCCGCTTCTCCAGCCAGGTGAGGTGGTCCGGCGTCAGCGCCCGGTACGCCCTGGTCTCCGCCACCAGCCCCCGTGGCACCACGTCCCGCAGGGGAAGCCCGTGCGGGCCGGTGCCGTCCACCACGTCGAACCGGCCGATGGCCAGCTGGACCAGCTGCGGCGCGACCGGGTGCTCGGAGTCGTACGTCCACCGGACCCGGCCGTCGCGCTGGGGTGCGCGGGTGACGAGCCGGCCGTTGGCCACCGCAGTCAGGCCGGGCGGGGTGGTGACGTGGAAGGTGAACGGCGCCCGCAGGCTGGGGTGGTCGTCCGCCGGGAAGATCATCCGAGCGCCGTTCGGCTGCGGCGACAGCACGGTGCCGTCGGCCGTGGGCACCCAGCCGTAGTCCTGGATCGCATCGGTGCGGTGACGATGCTGCGTGGGGTCGGCGGTGTAGGCGACCCGCACGGTGAAGGCGCGGCTCCGCGCGATCGGCCGCGCCGGGGTCACGACCAGCTCGTCCCCCTTGCGCGCGGTCCTCGCGGGCACGCCGTCGACCGTGACACCGCCCAGGGTGTTGCCCGCGAAGTCGAGGTCGAAGCGGGAGAGGGACTGGGTCGCGGTGGCGCTGATCGTGGTGGCGGCGGCGAACGGCGTCCGGGGCGCCTGCCAGTCGAAGTCCAGCGTGTAGCGGCGGACCGTGTAGCCGCCGTTCCCGTCCAGCGGCATGAGCGGGTCGCCGATGCCGGGGGCGCCGGGGGAGGGGACGTCCGAGGGGCCGGGGGCGGGATGGCCGGGGAGAGCGGGGGTGCGGGGTTCGTCCGAGGACAGGTCGAGCGCGAGGACGACGCCGCCCGTGATCCCGAGGGCACAGGCCAGCGCGAGGGCCGCGCGGCGGTGGCCGCCGTCCCGCCGCGCGCCGTTCTTACGGGGCGTGAGGGTCATGGCGGCACTATGCCAGCGGTCGGGCGGTATGCGGCTTATATGTCTACGTGTTTGTTCAGGCGGCAGGAGTCGGCGTGCTGGAGGGCCGACTGATAAAATTGAGCCCTTTATTACGTATGTTCCCGTGAGACCGTCAGGACAGTGACCTCGGGATGAGGACTCCCCGAGCCGACGCGCTCCGTGCCCCGCGCCGCGTGACCCGGCCGACGCCGTACGCGGCTCTGCTGATCGCGGGCTGCCTCCTGCCGGCGGGTGCGGGACTTCCGGTGCTCTCCGGACCGCCGGCGGCGATCGCCGTTTCCGCTCCCACCGACTCCGCGCTGAAGCCCATCGATCAGGCGGCGCTCCAGTCCGCCGTGGAGCGAGCGGCGCGGGGGCTCAAGGTGCCCGGTGCGGTGGTCCTGCTCCGCACCCCGCAGGGCACCTACCGGGCGACCGTCGGCACGAGCCGGCTCGGCGGCGACCAGGCGCCCACCACGGCCGAGCACTTCCGGATCGCCTCCAACACCAAGACCATGACCTCGGCGCTGATCCTCCTCCTCACCCAGGACGGCAGGCTCCGGCTGACCGACCCGGTGTCCGACTACGTGCCCGGCGTCCCGAACGGCGACCGCATCACCCTCGCCCAACTGCTGAAGATGCGCAGCGGGCTCTACAACTACACCGAGGTCCCCCGGCTCGCCGCCTCCCTGGACGCCGATCCCGCCAAGGCCCGCACCCCACGCGAGATGCTGGCCCTCGCCTTCCAGCACCCGCCGAACTTCGCGCCCGGCGCGTCCTACGAGTACAGCAACACCAACTACGCCCTCCTTGGTCTCGTCGCCGAGAAGGCGGGTGGCAGGCCGCTGGAGCGGCAGTTCCGCGAACGTCTCCTCGCGCCCCTCGGCCTCACGGGCACCTCACTGCCGGGCATCCACGACACCTCCCTGCCCACCCCCTACGCGCACGGCTACATGTACGGCGGTACGGCCTACGCGCTGACCGACCGCCCCTACCCGGCCCGGCTGGAGGCGGCGGCCCGGTCCGGGAAGCTCCAGCCCCTGGACTACACCCACCAGAACCCGTCGTACGCCACCGCGGCCGGAGGCGCCATCTCCACGGCGGACGACCTGGCCACCTGGATCAGGGCCCTGGTGACGGGCAAGGTCCTCGACGCCGCGCACCAACGGCAGTGGCTGCGCAGCCCGCAGGCCGAAGACCCCTCGGACCCGCCCGGCGGGCAGAGCTACGGCTACGGCATCACCCACCAGCGGTTCGGCCCGAACGCCGCGATGTACTACCACGGCGGCGAACTCCCCGGTTTCAACTCCTTCATCGGCCACGACCCGGACCACGACGTCACCCTCGTCATCTGGACCAACCTCACCCTGTCCCCGGGCGGCAACACCACGGCCAACGCCCTGCTGCCGACCGTCCTCAACGAGACCTACGCGGGGCTGTCCCTGCCCACCGACGCCGACTGAGGGCGCGTTCAGTGTCCGCCGGTCATCTGGTCCATCTCCCGGCCCGGTTCGGTGGGGCCGTACAGGGCGGTCGGGTTGTTCGTCTGGAGGGCCCAGTAACGGTCGCCCCAGCTCCAGTGCCACCACTCCGTGGCGTAGTTGACGAGGCCCGCCTCGGACAGAACGGTGGCCAGGATGTTCCGGTTGGCCCCGGCCTCGGGGGTGATGTTCGTGGCCGAGGTGTAGCAGGCTCCCTCGCTCTCCTCCGGGTCGGCGTTCATCCGGGTGCCCAGGTCCAGTTCGTGGCCGTCGACGTCCACCAGGGTCAGGTCCACGGCGGCGCCCGCGCTGTGCGGGGCTATCTCCGGCGGGGAGACGAAGCGGCTGGCCGCCTCCCGGACACGGGCCTGGGTCCAGCCGGGGTTGTCCCGGCCGAGCACGTCGACGTACTCCTCGAAGTAGCGGCGCTGGAGGGCGGGCGGCCGGTACCCCTCGACGAACAGCAGCCGCAGGCCGTTGGGCAGGAGCGACTGGGCGTGCAGCAGGCGGTGGAGGACGCCTTGACGCAGGTGCGCGAAGGCGCCCGCGGCATCATGCTTGCGCGGGTCGACCCGGAGGGCGCCGTGCGCCCGGACGTCGACCAGCGGTTCGCCGCACTCCCGCACCGGGATCGCCGCCACCCGCCGGTCCGACATCAGTACGACGCTCATTCCGTCCCCCAGTCCCAGGTGTCGAAGTAGGCGGCCACACCGGTGCGGCGGGCCTCCCGTACCGCGCCGAGCCGCGCGAAGTCCCGTGGCGGCATCAGCGGCCGCCACTCCGGAAGCGGCAGCACCCGGACCTCGTCGTGCTCACGCGGGTCCAGCACGATGTTCCGGATCTGCCCCTCGTCGAGCCGGCCGCCGTCGAAGACGAGCCCCATCGTGCTGTACGGCCACTCGGCGCCGGGCAGCCCGTACACCGTCGCCAGCAGTCTCGGCGGCCCGCTCAGCTCGATGCCCGTCTCCTCCCGGCACTCCCGGACGGCCGTCTCCCAGGGCCGCTCGCCGGGGTCCATCGTGCCGCCGACCAGTTGCCAGGGGTGGGTCGCGCTGTAGACCCCGTGGAGCTGTACGGGCCGGTCGCTGGTGTCGGTGAAGAGGAGGCAGGCGAAACCGGTGGCCTTCATGACCGTCTCGGCGTACTGCTCCAGCGGCAGCCAGACATGGCCGGTCCTCTCGTCCACCCGGCCCCGGACCGGCGGCTCGGGCCATGTCATCCGCATGGGCGCCAGGCTGCCGCAGAATCCCGAGGCGCGGAAGAGCGCCACCGAAGCGCCGGACACGTCCGCCTCCACGGGCGACACCCGCTCGGCCCGCAGCCGGTCCAGCAGCGCGGTCAGCACCGACCCGGCGTATCCCCGGCGCCGCCACGAGGGATGCGTGGCGACCGCGTGCACCCGCGCCGCCCGCCCCGTGGGCGACGCGGGCTCCGGCAGCACGGGGTGGAGCAGCGCGAGCGCACAGGACGCGAGGGCGCCGTCCGGGGCATCGACGACACAGGCACGGGCGTCGCCACCGGGAGCGAGCCGGGCGGCCAGTTCGGCGCCGGAGCGGACGATCCACTCCTTTGCCAACGGCTCGGCGAGGACGAAGGCGGACCGGAGCCGGACGATGCCCTCCGCGTCGGCGGGCGTGGCGGGCCGTGCGGCGTGCGCGGTGCCGGAGTGCTGGCGGCGGGTGTGCAGGGCCTCACTGTTCACGATGCGTCTCCAAGAGGTGCGACGGGCCGGCCCGGTGCCGAACTCCGCGGAGGAGGCGAGGGGTTGACGCCGGGAACGGGGCGGAGCCGGTCGGCCGTCGTGTCGTGGGCGATCGGGTCGTCCGGCCGCTGGAAGTGCACGGCCAGCCGCTCCCAGGAGCGGTACGCGTCCAGACCGGCCCGGCAGTACGCCACCATCGCGGCGGGGAGCGCGTCCAGCCGGACCCAGGTCATGGCGTCGCAGACGTGCGGCTCCATGAGGCGCGGCTCGCCCGCCCACCGCCGCACCTCGAAGAAGAAGCCGACCCGTGCCTCCCCGCCGGGGGCTCGGTGGTGGACGGTGACGGCGGCGCGTACGTCGGCCCGGTCGATGACGACACCGGTCTCCTCCCGTGCCTCGCGGAGCAGCGCCTCGACCACGTCCTCGTGCGGGCCGTCCAGGTGCCCGGAGGGCAGATGCCAGAGCCCGGCGGCGTACACCGCCCCGGCCCGCCGCGACACCAGCACCTCCGGACCGCTCCCGCTCTCCCGGCGCAGGATCAGATGCACGTCGACCGGCACGGTGTGCCGCTCCCGCCGGGCCCCGGGGATCATGGCGCTCATGCCGGGCACCAGCCCATCTCGGAGTAGGCGCGGCCCGTGCGGATGCCGTCGATGGCCGTGCGGGCGTACGGCACGAGCGGCTCCGGCAGCCGGTCCGGGTCCCACCAGCGCCAGTCGAGACACTTGTCCGGCTCTCTCAGCCACGGTGTCCCCTGCCAGCGGCGGGCGCGGAAGACCAGTTGTACGCGTGGCCGCGCGCTCGGACCGTGCAGCACATGCACCACATGGGCCAGCTCCACATCGCCCGGGTCGATGAGCAGGCCGGCCTCCTCGTGCGCCTCCCGCACCAGGCATGCGACGGCGGACTCCCGCTCGCAGTGCCCGGCCAGAAAATGCCAGGTGGAGCCCGCGAAGACCGCGTCGGGATGGCGGAGGCCGAGCAGTACGCGGCCGTCGTCGTCCTCCGCGTAGAGGTGGACCCCGACGATGTTCAGCTCCGTGCCGCCCGCGTCGGGGGCCTTCGCCGGGCGGGGGATCGCCGGGGTGCGCACAGCCGGGCGGGCCGCGTGGCGCAGGAGGAGTTCACGGGTCCCGGGGGCCAGCCGCAGCCGGTGCAGCATGTCCGGGCGGAACCAGCGCAGCAGCACGCCCTCCGCCAGCCCCACCCCGTCCGGATCGCCGGTCCAGCGGCCGGAGAAGACCTGCACCGGCACGCACAGCCCTTCGGCACCGGTGGCCTCCTCGACGGTGTACGGCTTGAGGTCGGCCGGATCGAGTCCCGGCACCTCCTCGGCCAGTTCACGCCGCAGGGTGTCCTCCAGCGTGCGGTCCCCGGGCTCGCGGCCGCCGCCGAGCAGGGCGAACGCTCCTGGCTCCCAGATGCCCGGAATGTGGTCGCGCAGATGGAGCAGGTAACGGCCCTCGCCGTCGTGGATCAGTGCCGAGGCGTTCACCGGCGCCGGCCTCCCGTCGAGCGCCGCCGCACTCGACTTGGCCCTGAGGCCGGCCGAGTTGAGCTGGTCGAGGGGTAACCAATCGACATCGGGCAGCGGTTCGGACAGGTCGCGGGCCAGGTACAGGGCGAAGGTGAACTCGTAGTGGGCGGGCCCCACGGCCTCGACATGGACCGGGGTGGTCAGGAGCTCCGGGGTCAGGCACAGATCGCCCGGTGCGAGCCGCGTCCGCTCGGTCACCGCCCGCAGCGCCGCCCCCAGCAACGTGCGGTCGCCCGTCCCGGCCCGCGCGCCTGGCGCCACGGGAAGGCTCCCGGCAGGGTCCCGTACCCGCAGGACGCGCCGCTCGCGGTCGATGACGAGCGCGCGGCAGGTGAGGTGCGCGGAACCAGGGGCGAACGTGCTCATGCCGTCGACCTCCTCCATCCGGGTGGCAAGTGAACTGGTGCTCTAAAAACGCGCCGGACACCGGCCTTGTTACGGCTCCGGCGAGGCAAATTCCGGAACATGTGTTCCCGTCGCCCGCCCGGCCCGGCGCGCCAAGGGTTGCCGTTCCCAAATTCGTTCGATCGAGGGAGGTGGAGTGCGATCAACGGGTCCGCCATGTCACGATAAGTAGCAAATGTGACCATCCTCCACGCCGAGGAGGTAATCGGCATGACGGAGACCTACCACGGTCAGGCCGCCCTGGAGGGCTTCCTCGACATGTGGACCACCGGTACCACCGCCGGCCGCCGCGCCCCCGTGCTGCGCAGGCCGGGCGAGGTGGGTCTTGAGTACGAGGACGTGTTCTTCCCGTCCATGGACGGGGTCCCGCTCGACGGCTGGTTCATCCCCGCCGACTCGGACAAGCTCGTCATCCAGAACCATTTCCTGCCGGGGAACCGGTATGGATATCCAGGCCAGTTGCCTGAATTCGGTGGCCTCGGCGGATTCGAGGTGAATTTCCTCCCCGAGTTCAAGGCCCTGCACGACGCCGGCTACAACATCCTCTGCTACGACATCCGGAACTTCGGCCTCAGCGGGGCCGGAAACGGTGACACCGTGGGCATCGGGCTGCTGGAGTACCGGGACGTGATCGGCTCGGTGCGCTACGCGAGGTCCCGGCCCGACACCAAGGACATGACGACGGTGCTGCTCAGCGTGTGCCTGGGTGCCGACTCGACCTGCGTCGCCATGGCCAGGCACCCCGAGGATTTCGAGGACATCCCCTCGCTCATCCTCCTTCAGCCGGTCTCGGGCAGTTACATCATCGAGGAATTCGTCAAGGCGAACGACATCCCGGACGGATACGCCCGCTTCGACAAAGGACTCGTCGAGCGGACCGGATTCCACCTGGCCGAGCAGTCACCGCTCGAATACGCCAAGTCGATCCACATCCCCACCCTCGTCGCCCAGGTACACCACGACTCGATGACCCGCCCCGAGGACGTGCAGTCGATCTACGACGCCATTCCGGCCGAAGACAAGAAACTCGTGTGGATCGAGGGCACGACCAGGCGCTTCGACGGCTACAACTACTTCGGCGAGCACCCCGAAGTGGCGATCGAGTGGTTCGACTCGCACCTGTCGTAGCCGCACCAGGGCACTCACCCTCAGGCAGCCGCTCCCGGGGCGGCTGCCTTTTCCGTGTCCGCGCACGCCGCTCCCGTCAGAGTCCCGTCAAAGCCGTGGCCATGGCCGTATGAGGGGCGTCAACGCGGGGCCCGGACCGGCCGGAGCAGGGGTTTCCTCGAGGGGTTCCCCTTTCGATCCCGAGTCCGTTCAGGAGTCCCAAGATGGCCGACCTGGCCTTCGTCGTCACCGTGCTCGCGGCCTTCGCGCTGGTGGCACTCGTCGCCAAGGGGGTGACGAAGCTGTGACCGCCGAGAACGTCGTCGGCCTGGTCGTGGCCGTCGCCCTGCTGGGCTATCTCGTCCTCGCCCTGATCTTCCCGGAGAGGTTCTGAGAGCCGGCATGGGTTCCGTACTCGCGGGCGTGCTCCAACTGCTCGCCCTCATCGCCGCGCTGGCCCTCGTCCACGCGCCCGCCGGAAACTACATGGCCAAGGTGTACTCCTCGCACCGGCATCTGCGGGCCGAGCGGTGGATCTACCGGGCCATCGGCGCCGACCCCGACACCGGGATGCGCTGGCCCGCGTATCTGCGCGGAGTACTCGCCTTCTCCCTGGCCGGTGTCCTCTTCCTCTACCTGCTCCAGCGGCTCCAGGGGGTGCTGCCCGGCTCGCTCGGCTTCTCCTCGGTGAACCCGGCACAGTCCTTCAACACGGCCGTCTCCTTCGTCACCAACACCAACTGGCAGTCGTACTACGGCGAACAGACCATGGGCCATGTCGTGCAGACGGCGGGGCTCGCGGTGCAGAACTTCGTGTCCGCCGCCGTGGGCATGGCGGTCGCGGTCGCCCTGGTGCGCGGCTTCGCCCGGTCGCGCACCGGCGAGCTGGGCAACTTCTGGACCGACCTGGTGCGCGGCACGCTGCGTGTCCTGGTCCCGGCGGCGGTGCTGGGCGCGCTGGTCCTGGTCGCCTGTGGGGTGATCCAGAACTTCTCCGGTATCCACGAGGTCGGCCAGTTCACCGGCGGCACCCAGCAGTGGAACGGTGGCGCGGTCGCCTCCCAGGAGGCCATCAAGGAGCTGGGCACCAACGGTGGCGGCTACTTCAACGCCAACAGTGCCCACCCCTTCGAGAACCCGACCCCCTTCACCAACCTGTTCGAGATCTTCCTGATCCTCGTCATCCCGTTCTCGCTGACCCGCACCTTCGGCCTGATGGTCGGCAGCGTCCGGCAGGGCTACGCGATCCTCGCCGCCATGGCCACCATCTGGCTGGGCTTCACCGCCCTGATGATGTGGGCCGAGTTCAGCCACCACGGCCCGGCGCTCCAGGCCGCCGGCGGCGCGATGGAGGGCAAGGAGGTCCGCTTCGGCGTCGGCGGCTCCGCGCTCTTCGCGGTGTCCACCACGCTCACCTCCACCGGCGCCGTGGACTCCTTCCACTCCTCCTTCACCGGGCTCGGCGGTGGTATCGCGATGCTCGGCATGATGCTGGGCGAGATCGCGCCCGGCGGCACCGGCTCCGGGCTGTACGGCATGCTGATCATGGCCGTGATCGCGGTGTTCCTCGCCGGTCTGATGGTCGGCCGCACCCCCGAGTACCTGGGCAAGAAGATCGGCGCGCGCGAGATGAAGCTCGCCGCCTGCTACATCCTGGTCACCCCCGCGCTGGTCCTCGTCCTCACCGCGGCCTCGATGGCACTGCCGACCCCGCCGCACTCCATGCTCAATCCGGGCGCGCACGGGTTCTCCGAGGTGCTGTACGCCTTCACCTCGGCCGCCAACAACAACGGCTCGGCCTTCGCCGGGCTGAACGCCGACACCGACTGGTTCAACACCACGACCGGTCTCGCCATGCTGCTGGGCCGCTTCCTGCCGATGGTGTTCGTCCTCGCACTGGCCGGCTCGCTCGCCGCGCAGCGGCCCGTCCCGGCCGGTGCGGGCACCCTGCGCACCGAGAAACCGCTGTTCGCGGGCCTGCTGGTCGGGGCGATCCTGATCATCACCGGCCTGACGTACTTCCCGGCGCTGGCGCTGGGACCGCTCGCCGAGGGGCTGGCGTGATGACCGTCCGTACAGACAAGTCAGAGGACTCGATGTCCACAGCTACTCCCGTCGGGGCGCCGCACAGCGATGTGCCCGCCGGTCACCAGCCCGCGGACGGACGCGTCGGCGCGGGCCTGTTCGATCCCCGGCAGCTGGTCAGATCGCTGCCGGACGCCTTCCGCAAGCTCGATCCGCGCGTCATGGTCAAGTCGCCCGTGATGTTCGTGGTGTGGATCGGCTCCGTGCTCACCACGGTGTTCTCCTGCACCGACCCCACCGACTGGTTCGGCTGGACGATCAGCGCCTGGCTGTGGCTGACCGTGCTCTTCGCCAACCTCGCCGAGGCGGTCGCCGAGGGGCGGGGCAAGGCGCAGGCCGACACCCTGCGCAGGGCCAGGGCGGACACCGTCGCCCGCCGACTGACCGGGGCCGCCGAGGAGCAGGTGTCCGGCACCGCACTGCGCGTCGGTGACCTGGTGGTCTGCGAGCCGGGCGATGTCATCCCCGGTGACGGCGATGTCGTGGAGGGGGTCGCCTCGGTGGACGAGTCCGCGATCACGGGCGAGTCGGCGCCGGTCATCCGGGAGTCCGGAGGGGACCGCAGCGCCGTCACGGGCGGCACCAAGGTGCTCTCCGACCGGATCGTCATCCGGATCACGACCCGGCCGGGGGAGACCTTCATCGACCGGATGATCGGACTGGTGGAGGGCGCGGCCCGGCAGCGCACGCCCAACGAGATCGCGCTGAACATCCTGCTCGCCTCGCTCACCATCGTCTTCCTGCTGGCCTGCGCCACGCTGCCGCCCTTCGCCGCCTTCGCGGGCACCCGGCTCACGATGGTCGTGCTGGTCGCCCTGCTGGTGTGCCTGATCCCCACCACCATCGGCGCGCTGCTCTCCGCCATCGGCATCGCGGGCATGGACCGCCTGGTCCAGCGCAATGTGCTCGCCATGTCGGGCCGGGCCGTCGAGGCGGCCGGTGATGTGTCGACGCTGCTGCTGGACAAGACCGGCACCATCACCCTCGGCAACCGCAGGGCCGCCGAGTTCGTGCCGGTGGGCGACGCGAGCGAGGCCGAACTCGCGGACGCCGCCCAGCTGTCCTCGCTCGCCGACGAGACCCCCGAGGGCCGTTCCGTCGTCGTCCTGGCCAAGGAGGCGTACGGCCTGCGCGAACGCCACCAGGTCGAGCCGGCCGGCGCCGAGTGGGTCGCGTTCACCGCGCAGACCCGGATGTCCGGCGTCGATGTGGACGGGCGCCGCATCCGCAAGGGCGCGGCGGGCTCGGTACTGCGCTGGGTGCGCGAGCAGGGCGGCACGGTCGCCGAGGACACCGAGCGGACCGCCGACCGGATCTCCCGCGCCGGTGGCACCCCGCTGCTGGTCGCCGTGCGGGACCGGAAGGGTGCCCGCGTGCTGGGCGTCGTCCACCTCAAGGACGTCGTCAAGGAGGGCATGCGGGAACGGTTCGCCGAGCTGCGCCGGATGGGCATCAGGACCGTCATGATCACCGGGGACAACCCGCTGACCGCCCAGGCCATCGCGGAGGAGGCGGGAGTCGACGACTTCCTGGCGGAGGCCACTCCCGAGGACAAGATGGCCCTCATCAAGCGGGAGCAGGCGGGCGGCAAGCTCGTCGCCATGACCGGGGACGGCACCAATGACGCCCCCGCGCTGGCCCAGGCGGACGTCGGCGTGGCCATGAACACCGGCACGTCGGCCGCCAAGGAGGCCGGCAACATGGTGGACCTGGACTCCGACCCGACCAAGCTCATCGAGATCGTCGGGATCGGCAAACAGCTCCTCATCACCCGGGGCGCGCTGACCACGTTCTCCGTCGCCAACGACGTGGCCAAGTACTTCGCCATCATCCCGGCGCTGTTCGCCGCCGTGTATCCGGGCCTCGACCGGCTGAACATCATGCGGCTGGCCTCGCCCGACTCCGCGATCCTCTCGGCCGTCGTCTTCAACGCGCTGATCATCATCGCGCTGGTACCGCTCTCCCTGCGCGGCGTGCGGTACCGGCCGGTCAGCGCCGACCGTCTGCTGCGGCGCAACCTCGCCGTGTACGGCCTCGGCGGCCTCCTCGCGCCCTTCATCGGCATCAAACTCATCGACCTGCTCCTCTCCTTGATCCCAGGGATCGGCTGACCATGAACAACTCCCTCACCGGCAGAGCCCGTTCGCTGGGTGCGGGCCTGCGCGCCCTGCTCGTCCTCACCCTCGTCACCGGCGTCCTCTACCCCTTCGCCATGACCGGCGTCGCCCAACTCCTCTTCCCAGAGCGGGCGAACGGCTCCGAAACCCGGGCGGACGGTCGGGTCGTCGGCTCCTCCCTCATCGGGCAGTCGTACGCGCTGCCGCAGAAGAAGGGACAGGAGACGCCGGAGCCGGACCTCAGGTGGTTCCAGGGGCGCCCGGCGGCCGGCCTCGGCACCAACAGCGAGAACACCCGCTACTCGCTGCTGCTGTCCGGCGCCACCAACCTCGCGGCCGACAGCAAGGTCCTGGTCCAGCGGGTGCGGGCCGCCAAGGCCGCGGTCGTCAGGGACAACTCCGTACCCGGCCACGCTGTGAGCCCGGCCGACGTCCCCGCCGACGCGGTCACCTCCTCCGGCTCCGGCCTCGACCCGGACATCTCCCCTCGGTACGCCCGGCTCCAGACCAACCGCGTCGCCGCCAGGAACCACCTCCCCGTGGCCGAGGTGGCCCGGCTCGTCCGCGCCCACATCGAGGGCCCCACCCTCGGCTTCCTGGGTGAACCCCGCGTCAACGTGCTGGAGTTGAACATCGCGCTCAAGGACCTGGCGGCCCGGCGCTGACGACGTGCAGCGTGTCGGCGGTGTCCGGAAGCCGCACCGGAACCACCGACTCCCGCCCGGATGACGTAGGTTGCTGCCGTTGATCCGGCGTACGACAGGAGGGCGCGCGTCCATGACACGGGTGCTCGTGGTGGAGGACGACCCGCAGCTCGTACGGGCCCTCGTGATCAACCTCCAGGCCCGCCGGTACGCCGTCGACGCCGCCCCGGACGGTGCCACCGCGCTCCGGCTCGCGGCCGCCCGCAGTCCGGACGTGGTCGTGCTCGACCTCGGGCTGCCCGACATGGACGGCGCCGACGTCATAAGGTCCCTGCGCGGCGGCCGCAGCCGTGTCCCGATCCTCGTCCTCTCCGCCCGGCAGGCATCCGAGGAGAAGGTCGCCGCGCTGGACGCCGGGGCCGACGACTACGTCACCAAGCCGTTCAGCATGGACGAACTGCTCGCCCGGCTGCGCGCAGCCGTCCGCCGCGCCGAGGCCGCCCGGACCGCCCCGGAGACCACGACGGTGCGGACGGCCGGCTTCACCCTCGACCTGGCCGCCAAGAAGGCCGTGCGCGACGGCAGGGACATCCGCCTCACCCCGACCGAATGGCATCTGCTGGAGATCCTCGTCACCAGCCCCGGCCGCCTGGTCAGCCAGAAGCACCTGCTGCGCGAGGTCTGGGGCGTCTCCCTCAGTGACAAGACCAACTACCTGCGCGTCTACATGGCCCAGCTCCGCCGCAAGCTGGAGGCGGACCCCTCCCACCCGCGCCATCTCATCACCGAGCCCGGTATGGGCTACCGCTTCGAGGGCTGAACCACCTTCGAGGGGCACCGCGTCGTCGCGCCCGGGTCCGGATGGGTGAATGATGTCACCCGGACTGGTCACGCCCGGATCTTCGCACTGAGTATGCTCATCCAATGTTGTCGGTCGACAACTTCTGACGGCGGGCGGCACGAGCGGAGCGGAAAGGGCGGGACCATGGTGACGTCGCGGGCTGATGCCGATGAGCTGATGCCGGTGACCGTGGACGGGATCGACACGGAGTGGGACGAGCGACAGCCGTCGGTCCTCCTGGTCGAGGACGATGCCGGCGACGCGCTGCTGGTCGAGGAACTGGTCGCCGACAGCGCCCTGAAGATGCGCCTGCGCTGGGTGCGCTCGATGGCCGAGGCCGCCGAGGTGCTCTCCGCCGAGCGCCCCGACTGCGTCCTGCTCGACCTGCACCTGCCCGACGCGAGCGGCCTCGAAGCGGTCTCCCTGGTCAAGGCGCGCGCCGACCAGGTGGCGATCGTCGTCCTCACCGGCCTGGCCGAGGAGCAGACCGGGCTCGCCGCGGTCACCGCCGGAGCCCAGGACTACCTGGTCAAGGGCCGCGTCGAACCCGAGCTCTTCGGGCGCGCCGTCCGCTACGCGATCCAGCGCAAGCAGGCAGAACAGTCCGCGGTGGCGCTCCAGGCCAGCCTGATGCAGGCCCAGGAGAACGCCCGCCTGGAACGCGGACTGCTGCCCCGCCCGCTGCTGCGCGCCGACGGCGTCCAGGTCGTCGCCCGCTACCGCCCCGGCCGCGCCCAGGCCCTGCTCGGCGGCGACTTCTACGACATCGTGCAGAGCGCCGACGGCACCGTCCACGCCGTGGTCGGGGACGTCTCCGGCCACGGACCGGACGAGGCCGCCCTCGGGGTCGCTCTGCGGATAGCCTGGCGCACACTGGTCCTCAGCGGTATCACCGGTGCCGAGCAGGTGGGCCGCCTGGAGGAGATCCTGGTCGCCGAGCGCGCCCGGGACGAGGTCTTCGCCACCCTGGTCAGCCTGTCCGCCGTACCCGGCGAGCACCGGGCCAGCGTGGTGCGGGCCGGCCATCACGGGCTGCTCCGGCGCGGCGGCGGGGACGTGGACTGGGTCGAGGTGCCGGGCGGGCCCGCGCTGGGCCTGGTCCCCGGCGGCGCGCGCTGGCCGACCGCGGAACTGCCGGTGCCACCGGGCGCCTCCGTCGTCCTCTTCACCGACGGCCTCTTCGAGGGGCACGTCAGCCACGGCCCGCAGCGGCTCGGCGAGGAGGGGCTGCTCCAACTCGCCCGCGACGCGGCCGGACTGGCGCCCGAAGAGTTCGTGGACCGGCTGATCGACGAGGCCGAGGGGCTGGCCGAGGAACGCGGCGGCCTCGCGGACGACGTGGCCGTGGTCCATGTGGGCTGGAACTGAGAACGTTGAGACGAGAGAAACGAGTGGGACGCGTGAGTGACGAAGCGGTTCGGAGCACAGGGTGAACAACGTCACGGGCAAGCCGTGGACCGGACGCCGTCTGACCGTGCAGGGCTGGTTCTACCTGGTGCTGTCGCTCATGACACTCCTGGTGCTCCTCGGCACCGTGGTCGGCGCCGCCCTGCTCAACCGCACGGCCCAGGCGACCGACACACTGCTGGAGGGCGTACAGCCCGCCCAGACCGAGGCGTACCGGCTCCAGTCCGCCATGGTCAACCAGGAGACCGGTATCCGGGGCTACGCCATCACCGCCGACAAGCGCTTCCTCGGCCCGTACACCGAGGGCAAGAAGAGCGAGGCGGAATCCGCCGCCCGGCTGCGCAGCCTGGTCCAGGACCGGCCCGAGCTGCGTGACGACCTGGCCGCCGTCGAGCGCCAGGCCGCCGAGTGGCGCCTCAACTATGCCGAGCCGCTCGTCACCTCCGTGACCCCCGGCGCTCCGAAAGCCGTCGACCAGCGCAAGGTGGAACGCGGCAAGGAGGACTTCGACAAGCTGCGCGCCAGTTGGGCCGACCAGAACGGCCACCTGGCCCGCGTGGTCAAGGACGGCCGCGCCCACATTGCCCAGGAACGGACGCTGCGCAACTCGGTGCTCGTCGCCATGGTCGCCGCGTTCCTGCTGACCGGTGTGGCCCTCGCCGTCTTCGTGCGGCTGCTCGTCACCCGGCCCCTGGAGCGGCTGCGCACCGCGTCCCGCCGGGTCGCGGGCGGCGACTTCGACCATGTCATCACCGGTGGCGGGCCGGCCGACCTGACCGCGGTGGCGGTGGACGTGGAGGGCATGCGCACACGGATCGTGGCCGAGCTGGAGGCATCCCGCGCCCACCAGCACATCCTGGCCACCCAGGCCGCCGACCTCGACGCCCAGGCGATCGAACTGCGCCGCTCCAACGTGGAGCTGGAACAGTTCGCCTACGTCGCCTCCCACGACCTCCAGGAGCCGCTGCGCAAGGTCGCCTCCTTCTGCCAGCTGCTGGAGAAGCGGTACTACGACAAGCTGGACGACCGCGGCCGGCAGTACATCGACTTCGCGGTGGACGGCGCCAAGCGCATGCAGGTGCTGATCAACGACCTGCTCACCTTCTCCCGCGTCGGCCGTCTCAACGACGACCGCGTGCCCGTCGGCCTGGACAAGGCGCTGGAGAAGGCGATGATGAACCTGGGTGCCGCCGTGGAGGACTCCGGCGCCCGCGTCGAACGGCCGCGGGAGATGCCCGACGTGGTGGGCGACCCGACCCTGTTCACCATGCTCTGGCAGAACCTGATCGGCAACGCCCTGAAGTTCCGCCACCCCGACCGCGCCCCGCAGGTCACCGTCACCTGTGAGGCCGACCCGGACGAGCCGGGCAGTCTGCGCGTGAGCGTCACGGACAACGGGATCGGCATCCCCGGCGAGTTCGCCGAGAAGGTCTTCGTCATCTTCCAGCGGCTGCACAGCCGGGACGCCTACGGTGGCACCGGAATCGGCCTGGCACTCTGCAAGAAGATCGTGGAACATCACGGCGGCAGGATCTGGCTGGACACCGAGTACACCGACGGCACCCGCTTCCGCTTCACCCTGCCCGTGGCCACCGCCCCGGACGAGCCCGGCATCCACTCCGAGGAAAAGGCCCTGACATGACGACTCCCGACGCCACCCCGATCGACGTCCTCCTGGTGGAGGACGACCCCGGTGACGAGCTGATGACCCGGGAGGCGTTCGAGGACAACAAGATCGGCAACACGCTGCACGTGGTCCGGGACGGCGAGGAGGCCCTGGACTTCCTCTACCGGCGCGGCGGCCACACCGGAGCGCCCCGGCCCGACCTGATCCTGCTGGACCTGAACCTGCCCAAGTACGACGGGCGCCAGGTCCTGGAGCGGATCAAGTCCGACCAGGACCTCGCGGACATCCCGGTGGTCGTCCTCACCACCTCGGCGGCCGAGGAGGACATCCTCCGCAGCTACAAGCTGCACGCCAACGCGTATGTCACCAAGCCGGTCGACCTGGACCAGTTCATCGCCGCCGTCCGCCAGATCGACGACTTCTTCGTCCAGGTGGTCCGCCTGCCCCGGCGGGGGTGAACCCGCGGTTCGCGCAAGCAGAACACCCCCCGACCGGCCCGGTCGGGGGGTGTTCTGTTCGCTGTCCTCAGCTCGCGGCCGGGCGGCGGCCGCCACGGCGGTCGGAACCGCCGGTGCCCGCCGTGCGCTCGCCCGGCGCCCTGCGGGCGGTGCCCCGCGCGGCCGCCTTGCCGGGAGCGGCGCCACCGGAGCTGCGGCGCCCAGAGGCGCCGCCGCCCTTGTTGCCTTCCGCGGCCGTACGACGGCCCGTGCCGCGCCCGCCGGACGCTGCGGAGCCACCGCTCGCCGCCGAGGCGCCCGGCTTGGACCGGCCCTCGGGCTTGCGGCCCTGCCCGCCCGTGGCCTCGCCGGTGGCACCGCCCGGACGGCGCCGGCGGCCGGACGACCGGCCACCGCCGTCCGACCCGGCACCGGACCTGCGGGCCGGACGCGACGCCTTCGGCGGCGTCGGCTCCGGGGCGGCGATGACGATGGCCACGCCGGAGGGCTCGCGGGCGCCGGTGATGGTGACCAGCTCCGGGGCGCTGGACGTGACGCGGGCCGTCTTCGGGCTGATGCCGGCGGCCGACATGAGCTGGTTGATCTCCCGCTTCTGCTCGGGCAGCACCAGCGTGACCACACTGCCGGAACCGCCCGCGCGGGCCGTACGGCCGCCGCGGTGGAGGTAGTCCTTGTGGTCGGTCGGCGGGTCGACGTTCACCACGAGGTCGAGATCGTCGATGTGTATACCGCGCGCCGCGACGTTCGTCGCCACGAGCGCGGTGATCTCGCCGGTCTTGAACTGCTCCAGGGCGCGGTTGCGCTGTGGCTGGGAGCGGCCGCCGTGCAGGGCGGCGGCGCGGACCCCGACCGACAGCAGCCGCTTGGCGAGCCGGTCGGCGGAGCGCTTGGTGTCCAGGAACAGGATGACCCGGCCGTCACGGGCCGCGATGCGGGTGGTGACGGCCTTCTTGTCGGTCTCGTCCTGAAGATGGAGCACATGGTGCTCCATCGTGGTGACCGCACCGGCGGACGGGTCCACCGAGTGCACCACGGGATCGGTCAGGAACCGCTGCACCAGACGGTCGATGTTCCGGTCCAGGGTGGCCGAGAACAGCATCCGCTGGCCGTCGGGGCGCACCTGCTGGATCAGCTTGGTGATCTGCGGCAGGAAGCCCATGTCCGTCATCTGGTCGGCCTCGTCCAGCACCGTGATGCGGACGTCGTGCAGCACGCAGTCCCCACGCTCCACCAGGTCGTTGAGGCGGCCGGGGCTCGCCACCAGCACCTCGGCGCCGCGCCGGAGCGTGGCGGCCTGCTTGGTGATCGACAGTCCGCCGACCACGGTGGCCATCCGAAGGTTGACCGCCGTCGCGTAGGGGGTCAGCGCGTCGGTCACCTGCTGGGCCAGCTCGCGGGTGGGCACCAGGATCAGGGAGAGGGGAGCCTTGGGCTCGGCGCGCAGTCCGGCCGTACGGGCCAGGAGGGCGAGGCCGAAGGCGAGGGTCTTGCCGGAGCCGGTGCGGCCGCGGCCCAGGAGATCACGGCCCGCCAGCGAGTTCGGCAGCGTGGCGGCCTGGATGGGGAAGGGGGTGGTCACCCCTTGCGCGGTGAGCGTCTTCAGCAGTGCCGCGGGCATGTCGAGGTCGGCGAACTCAGCGACGGCGGGCAGTGCGGGCGTCGTGCTCTCCGGCAGGCGGAATTCCTGGGGAGCCTGGGGAGACGACGAGGGCCGGGACGGCGACGAGCCGCGGTTCGGCTTCTGATACCTGCGGGGCATGCGGTTACTGCCTTCCTCAACACAGCACAAACCGGGGTCCGCACCATGACGGTGCGGACCCCGGTGAGCGGAATACGCGTTCAGCTATTAGGCGGGAACGATGTTCTCGGCCTGGGGGCCCTTCTGGCCCTGCGTCACGTCGAAGCTGACCCGCTGGCCCTCCTGGAGCTCACGGAAGCCCTGGGTGGCGATGTTCGAGTAGTGGGCGAAGACGTCCGGACCGCCACCGTCCTGCTCGATGAAGCCGAAACCCTTTTCGGAGTTGAACCACTTGACGGTTCCCTGTGCCATGACTTTCTCCTTCTGATGGCAGAGGCCCCATCCGGAAGATGCCGGAAAACAAAATGCGCCTAAAGAGAAAACATTTCCCGTCAGGCGCACATAAAGTTCATGGGTACCACAACTGCAACAAGAGAAAGAGTAGCACACATCCGGCTTGGCGGTCGGGGACGTCGTGCCGTCCCGGCGTGTCGGAGTCGATCACCTGACAGGGCATCGACGCCGGTCGGCGGGGGTGGAAGCATCACCGGTGCGACAAGCCTACGACCCCCGACGCTGTGGAGGACTCCATGACCGCCTACGCCGTAGCCCATCTCCGCGAGGCCGCGCCGCACCTGCAAATCGCGGAGTACATCGAGCGCGTCACCGCCACCTTCGAGCCGTACGGCGGCCGTTTCCTCGTCCACGGCGCGCAGCACGAGGTGAAGGAGGGCGGCTGGCCCGGCCATGTCGTGATCATCGGCTTTCCGGGAATCACCGAGGCGCGGGACTGGTGGGACTCGCCCGCCTATCAGGAGATCGCCCCGCTGCGCTCCCGGCACATCGCCGGCGACATCATCCTGGTCGACGGCGTCCCCGAGGGGTACGACCCGAGCGCCACCGCGAAGGCGCTGCGCGAGGCGCTGCCCGCCGAGTGAGCGCCCGTCCGACCGCGTTGTCAGTGCCGGTTGGTAGAACTTCTGCGTACGCCGTGGACCGCACACGTTCGCGCCCATCGCACGTCAGGAGCAGCCCGCATGACCATCGGTCACCACCTGGAGGAGCTGTACGGCCTCCCCGCGTTCGCCTTCCCCGGACCCGACGCGAAGGCCGAGCTGCCCGAGCCGGACGCCGTCGCCTGGCGGATCGCCGGGGACGTGTACGACGCGGAGGAGGAGTGGGAGGACGCCTTCGCCCGCTTCCTCGCCACCGTGGACACCACGCGGGTGCGGGCGCTGGTCGTCGGCGCCTGGACGGAGGCGTACGAGACGGACTCCTCCGCCGTCATGGCGGCGCTGCTCGCCGCCCGTGACCGGCTGCCCGCCCTGCGCGCGCTGTTCCTCGGCGACCTCGTCATGGAGGAGGCGGAACTCTCCTGGATCCAGCAGACCGATGTCACCGGACTGCTCGCCGGATTCCCGGAGTTGACCGAGTTCGGCGTGCGCGGGGGCACCGGGCTGAGGTTCCCCGCGCTCGGCCACACCGCGCTGCGCAAGCTGGTCGTGGAGACCGGCGGCCTGCCCGTGGAGGTGGTGCGCGGCATCGGCGGCAGCGACCTGCCCGCGCTGGAGCACCTCGAACTGTGGCTCGGCGACTCCTCGTACGGCGCCGACAGCGAGGCGTCCGACCTGGAGCCGATCCTCTCCGGCACCCGGCTGCCCGGCCTGCGTCATCTGGGGCTGCGCAACAGTGAGATACAGGACGAGATCGCGGCCGCCGTCGCCTCCGCGCCCGTCGTGGCCCGGCTGGAGACGCTCGACCTCTCCATGGGCACCCTGGGCGACGAGGGCGCCGCCGCGCTGCTCGCCGGTCAGCCGCTGACCCACCTCGGCTTCCTCGACCTGCACCACCACTACATCACCGAGCCCCTCCAGCAGCGCCTGCGGGAAGCCCTCGAACCGGCGGGCGTCCGGCTGAACCTGGACGCGGACGACGCCGACTCGTACGAGAACGAGGACGGCACCGTGGAGCGTTTCGTGGCCATCGGCGAGTGAGCGGCCGTCCATGAACCGGTGTTTCGCGGTGGTCGGCAACCCCGCCAACCGCAGGGTCACCCTGTTCGCGGAGGCGGTCCGGGCCGCCGGGCTGCCCGCGCCCCGCGTGGTGCCCTGGCTGGAGGTACTGCGCGCGGGCGGCGCCGACTTCGGCCCCGAAGAGATCGTCCGCGTCGACTCGCCCGGCGAGGACGCCGAGGTCGACCTGCTCCTGCGCGGCGTCCCCGACCCGACCCGCGTGGAGGGCACCGCCCGCTGGTACGAGCGCTTCACGGCGGCCCTGCGCACCCTGCGCGGCGGCATCCGGCTGGACGGCGCCGACGACGTGGCGGTCATGTTCGACAAACGGCGCTGCCACGCGGCCCTCGCCGGGGCGGACGTACCGGTGCCTGAGTCGCCCACCTCCGGTGCGGCGGGCGCCCCGGTGCGCGGCTGGGACGACGTGCGCGCGCTGATGCGCGAGCACCGGATGCCCCGGCTGTTCGTCAAGCCGGCGCACGGCTCGTCGGCTTCCGGCGTGCTCGCCGTCGACTCGGCCGGGGGCGGCCGGATCAGGGCCACGACCTCCGTCGAACTCGACCCCGAGGGGCGGCTGTTCAACTCCCTCAAGGTGCGCAGCTACCAGCGGGAGCGGGACATCGCCGCCATCGTGGACGCGCTCGCACCGGACGGCCTGCACTTGGAGCGGTGGGTGCCCAAGGCGTCCCAGGACGGCCGCGCCGCCGACCTCAGGGTGGTCGTGGTGGACGGCCGCGCCACCCACGCCGTGGTCCGCACCAGCGCCGGACCGCTCACCAATCTCCACCTCGGCGGCCGCCGGGGCGACCTCGCCGGGGCCCGGCAGGCCGCCGAGGCGGCGGGGCTGCGCTGGTCCGAGGTGCTCGGGATCTGCGAGCGGGCCGCGGCCTGCTTCCCGGACACCCTCTGCGTCGGCGTCGACCTGCTGCCCGCCGTCGGCTGGCGCCGCGCCTTCGTCGGCGAGGTCAACGCCTTCGGTGATCTGCTGCCCCGGCTCACCGGCCTGCCCGGCAGCGGCGCCGAGGGCCTCGACACCTACGCGGCGCAGGTCGCCGCCGCCCTGCGCCGGGTCCCGCTCACCGGGCGGCCCGGCCCGCATCACCCGCACAGAACAGGAACCACCCATGCCAGCGCCTGACCCGGCCACCGCCCGCCTGCCCGAAGTGGCCCCAGGCGTCCCGGACATGAACCGAATCGTCGGCAGCCACGACATCCTGCTGCTCACGCTCGACACGCTCCGTTTCGACGTGGCCGCCGAACTCGCCGAAGCAGGCCGCATCCCGAACCTCGCCCGCCATCTCCCCGGTGGCCGCTGGGAGAAGCGGCACGCGCCCGGCAGCTTCACCTACGCCTCCCACCAGGCCATGTTCGCGGGCTTCCTGCCCACCCCGGCCGTGCCCGGCCGCCATCCGCGCCTGTTCGCGGCCTCCTTCGCGGGCAGCGAGACCACGGCGGACGGCACCTTCGTCTACGACACCCCCGACCTCGTCTCCGGCCTCGCCAAGGCCGGGTACCGCACGGCGTGCGTCGGGGGCGTGGGCTTCTTCAACAAGCAGGGCGCGCTGGGCTCGGTGCTGCCCGGACTCTTCGAGGAGTCGCACTGGGAGCCGGAGTTCGGGGTCACCTCCCCGACCTCCTTCGAGTCCCAGGTGACCCGCGCCGAGGAGATCGCCGGCCGGACGGCCCCGGAACAGCCGCTGTTCCTCTTCGTCAACGTCTCCGCCCTGCACCAGCCCAACTGGTTCCATCTGCCCGGCGCGAGCAAGGAGGACGGCGACTCCCGCGCCACCCACGCCGCCGCGCTGGAGTACGTGGACCGGCACATCGGCCGCCTCTTCACCGTCATGAGCAGCCGGCGCCCCTGCCTCGCCATCGTCTGCTCCGACCACGGCACGGCCTACGGCGACGACGGCTGGACCGGCCACCGCATCGGCCACGAGTCGGTGTGGACCGTGCCCTACGCCCACTTCCCGCTCGACTTCCCGCTCGACCAGGGGGCCACCCGATGACCCCGGCCGCCGTGGCCGTCCCGGCCCCGTACCAGAGCTATGTGTACGCCTACCCGCACAAGACCGCGTACGGGGAGCTGAAGGACCGGCCGCTGCTGGAGGAGCTCTGGGCGAGGGAGCCCAAGGACGCGCTCTCCCTCTATCTGCACATCCCGTTCTGCGAAATCCGCTGCGGGTTCTGCAACCTGTTCACCCGCATCGGCGCCCCGGACGGCCTCACCGGCGCCTATCTCGACGCGCTGGAGCGGCAGGCGGGCGCCGTACGGGAGGCGCTGGGGGAGCGGGACCAGGTCCGGTTCGCCACCGCCGCCTTCGGGGGCGGCACCCCGACCTTCCTCACGGCCGCCGAGCTGACCCGGCTCTGCGACATCGCCGAGCACCGGATGGGCGCCGACCTGCGCGCCGTCCCGCTCTCCGTGGAGGCGTCCCCGGCCACGGCCACCGCCGACCGGCTCGCCGTCCTCGCAGAGCGCGGCGCCACCCGGCTCAGCCTCGGCGTGCAGAGCTTCGACGACACCGAGGCGCGGGCCGCCGTACGCCCGCAGCGCCGCGCCGATGTGGAGGCGGCGCTCGGCCGGGTCCGGGACGCGGGGATACCGGTGCTCAACATCGACCTGATCTACGGCATCGACGGCCAGACCGAGCACAGCTGGCTGCGCTCGCTGGACGCCGCCCTGGCCTGGCGGCCCGAGGAGCTGTACCTCTACCCGCTCTACATACGCCCGCTCACCGGCCTCGGACGGCGTGCCGACGCGGCCGACCCGGAGTGGGACGAGCAGCGGCTCCGGCTGTACCGCGCCGGACGCGACCATCTCCTCGCGCACGGCTACGAGCAGCGGTCCATGCGCATGTTCCGCCGCTCCGACGCCCCGGCCGAGGGCGCGGACGACTACGCCTGCCAGACCGACGGCATGATCGGACTGGGCTGCGGGGCCCGCTCCTACACCTCCGGACTGCACTACTCCTTCGACTACGCCGTCGGCATGCACGAGATCCGCGCGATCATCGACGACTACACCGCCCGCCCCGCCGCCGACTTCGCGCACGCCGAGTACGGGCGCCCGATGACCGGCGACGAGGCGCGCCGCCGCCATCTGCTCCAGTCGCTGCTCCAGGCCGACGGGCTCGCGGTCGGTGACTACCGTGCCCGGTTCGGCGGCCGCACCCCGGGCGAGGACTTCCCGGCCGAACTGCAGCGGTTCGCGGACCTGGGCTGGCTGGAGTCCGGCGCGGACCCGGTGCTGCGCCTGACCCCGGAGGGGCTGGCCCACTCCGACGCCCTCGGCCCCGAACTGTTCTCCCCGGCCGTGCGGGCCGCGATGGCCGCCTATGAGCGCAAGTGAGCCGCCCGTCATGGACCTGACCCTGCTGTACCGGGGCCCGCTGGCCTCCTGCGACTACGACTGTCCCTACTGCCCCTTCGCCAAGCGCCGGGACAGCCGGGAGCAGCTGCGGGCCGACCGGGCGAGCCTGGAGCGGTTCGCCGACTGGGCCGCCGCCCGCACCGAGGACCGGCTCTCGGTGCTGTTCACGCCCTGGGGAGAGGGCCTGGTGCGTTCCTGGTACCGGCGCGCCCTGACCGACCTCTCCCACCGGCCGCACATCCGCCGGGTCGCCATCCAGACCAACCTGAGCTGCCGCACCGACTGGCTGGCCGACGCCGACCGCGACACCCTGGCGCTGTGGTGCACGTACCACCCCGGTCAGACCCCCTACGACCGCTTCCTCGGCAAGTGTCACGAGCTGGACCGGCTCGGCATCCGGTACAGCGTCGGCATCGTCGGGCTGCCCGGGCATCTGGAGGCGGCCCGCCGGCTGCGGGCCGAGCTGCCGGCGCGGGTGTACCTGTGGGTGAACGCGGCCGAGGGGCACACCTACGACGACGCGGAGGCCGAGGTGTGGACCGCGCTGGACCCGCTGTTCCCGTACAGCCGGCACCCGCACGCCAGCGCCGGGCTGCCGTGTCGTACCGGTGAGTCCGTGATCTCGGTGGACGGCGACGGCACGGTCCGCCGCTGCCACTTCGTCCGCGCGGAACTCGGCAACCTCTACGACGGCTCCTACCGTGCCGCGCTCCGGCCCCGCCCCTGCCCCCTGACCAGCTGCGACTGCCATATCGGCTATGTCCATCTGGAGACGCTGCCCCTGTACGACGTGTTCGCGGGCGGGGTGCTGGAACGGATTCCGGCCGCCGTCGAATGAACCGGGGCCAAAGGGGCAGCCGGTGCAGGTAAGACCGGTGCCCCGGACACCGCCGCGAGCGGGTCCGCGTACCGGGAACCAGGGGGAGACGGGAGGAGTACGAATCCATGGCTCTCGACGGTAAGAGCGTCCTCGTCCTCACGACGAACTACGGGACGGAACAAGACGAACTTCAGAAGCCGGTGGCGGCCCTGCGCGAGGCGGGCGCCCACGTCGTGGTCGCGGCACAGAAACCGGAGGTCATCGCCACCCTCGTCTCCGACAAGGACCCCGGCGACAAGGTCGAGCCGGACACCACGCTCGCCGAGGCGACCTCCGACGGCTACGACGCGGTGATCATCCCCGGCGGCACCCTCAACGCCGACCAGCTCCGCACCGACCAGGACGCGCAGCGCCTGGTCACCGCGTTCGCGCGGGAGGGCAAGCCGGTGGCGGCGATCTGCCACGGCCCCTGGCTGCTGGTGAACAGCGAACTCACCGAGGGCCGCGACATGACCTCCTACCCGTCGCTGCTGGACGACCTGGTGAACGCGGGCGCCACCTGGACGGACCAGGAGGTCGTGGTCGACACCGAGGGCGGCCATCCGCTGATCACCTCACGCAACCCCGGTGATCTCGACGCCTTCTCGTCCGCGATCATCCGCAGTCTGGAGGGCTGAGCCCCAAGGAGCGGGGCGGTCAGCGGTTCCCGACCGCGGCCGCCCCGCTTCCGCGGGTCAGGGACCGCTGCAAGAGTGCCATCGCGTCCGCGAAGGAGCGGCGGATACCCAGCGCGGCCCGCGCCGCGTTGGCGCCGGGGGCGCCGTGCACCCCGCCGCCGGGGTGTGCGGAGGCGGAGGCGAGATACAGCCCGCGGACCGGGGTCTCGGGGCGGCCCGTGCCGGGGATCGGGCGGAAGATCGCCTGCTGGTGCAGGGCGGTCGTGCCGCCGTTGAGGGCGCCCTCGCTCAGATTGGAGTCGGCGGACTGGAGGGTGGGCGGCGCCAGTACGCGCCGGCTCAGCACCCGTGCGCGGAAGCCGGGCGCGAACTGCTCGACGCGCTGCTCCATCCGGTCCACCATGATCTCGCGCTGGGTGGCGTCCCAGGAGCCGTCGAGCCCGGCGTCCCCGGCGTCACCGCGCACCACGCGGGGCAGATGGGTGTAGGCCCAGGCGGACTCGGTGCCCGCGGGCGACCGGGTCGGGTCGGCGGTCGTCATCTGCCCCACCAGCAGGAACGGCCGGTCCGGGACGAGCCCCATGGCGATCTGCGCGGCGAACCGGGTGAGGTCGTCCACGCTGTCCGCCAGATGCACGGTGCCCGCGCCGGCCGCCGCGCCGGCCTTCCACGGGATGGTGGAGTCCAGCGCCCAGTCGATCTTGAAGGTGGCGAAGTCCCACTGGAAGCGCCGCATGTCGTCGAGCACCTGCGAGGGCAGATGCTCGGGCGCGACGAGCCGGCCGTAGAGGGCGGGCGCGGACACGTCCGCGAGCACGGCGCGCCGGGCCGGGACCGTGTCGCCGCCCGCCGTGCGCACCGCGACGGCTCTGCCGCGCTCCACGACGATCTCCGTCACCGGCTCCCCGCAGCGGATCACCCCGCCCCGGCGCCGAAGGCGGCTGACCAGGGCGTCGGTGAGGGAGACCGCGCCGCCGACCGGCACGGGAAAGCCGTACTGCTGGCCGAGCATCGACATGAGCCAGCCGAAGCCGCCGCCGATCGCCGACTCCGGGCCCAGGTCCGCGTGCAGGGCGTTGCCCGCGAGCAGCAGCCTGGCGCCCTCACCGTCGAACTCCTCCTCGCCGAGGCGGCGCACCGGCAGCAGCATGGCGCGGGCGAGCCGCAGGGCACCGCCGCCGCGCAGCTTCATCCCGAGCCCGGCGAGCGCCCGGACCGGCGGCATCGTGGTGAACAGCGCCTGGAGGAGGTCGTGGCCGGCCCGGTCCCAGGTCGCGCACTGGGCGCGCCAGGACCGGCCGTCCCCGGCGCAGAGCTCGTCCAGACCCTCGGCGGTGACGTCCATGTCGCGGTCGATCACCGCGCAGCGGCCGTCGGCCAGGGGGTTGGCCAGCACCTGCGGGGCGTGCGACCAGCGCAGTCCCTCGTCCTCCAGCCGGAGTCCGCCGATGACCGGTGAGGCGGCGGCCAGGGGGTAGAAGGAGCTGAAGACGTCGTTGACGAAGTCCGGGTGGACCTCGCGGTCGCTGAACACGGCGCCGCCGGGCCGCTCCTGAGCCTCCAGCACCTCCACGCTCCAGCCCTGGTCGGCGAGGAGGTTGGCCGCGACGAGGCCGTTCGGCCCCGCCCCGATGACCACTGCGTCACTCACGGCCCGCCTCCTCGGCGCTGGACGGCTTCGACGCGGAACCCTGCCGGGCCCCGTCGCGGGACTTCCGAGGTGTCTCCCGCTCGACCAGCCGGGCCAAGCGGCCCAGCATGCCCCGGTGCCGGAGCTGGATCACGGCGTCGAGCGCGACGTTGTGCAGCTTGTCGCCGAGCCCGCGCAGCGGGTGCTCGTCCACGACGACGAGGGACTCGCCGCCCCAGTCGCGTACGTCGATGGCGATGCGCGCGTTGCCGAAGGGTGCCTTGGCCTCCAGCTCCAGATACCTCGGCGGCTCGTAGCGGCGTACCACGGTGTAGCCCTCGATGCGCCGCGGGCCGACCTTCAGCGTGTAGGCGAGCGACGAACCCAGCTCGGGCCAGCGGCCCTCGCGGGGAGCGGTCTCGTGCGTTCCCACGACCCAGTCCGCGTAGCAGGAAGGCTGCTCGAGAACCTTCCACACGGCGGCCGGCGGACGCCGGATGAGCTGGTACCGGATGGCCACGGTTTCCTCCTTCGCGCAAACACCCGCCGCGGACCGGTGCCGCCCGCGCGCTGCCGCACGAGTAACCCGGTGACCACGGATCACGCGTCCGCGCGCCGAACGGATGCGGGGGGCGGCTGCCACACCTCGGGTCCGCCCGGGGAAAAGGCGGCATAAAAAACACGTAAAGATTGCCGGATTCAGGCAATGAAAAGGGCGAAAGCCTGTGTGAACATTCCGTCAAGCCGGAGATCAGCGGCTGACGGGAGGGGGACGGCGCGTATGGCCTGGTTTCTTGGAATCGGCATCACGGGGGTCGTGCTGCTCGTCCTGTCGCTGGTCTTCGACGGGCTGCTGGACGGCCTGTTCGACGGCGCGCTGGGGGGCGCGCTGGACGGGTGGCTGTCGCTGCCGGTCATCGCCGGGTTCCTGTCGATGACCGGCTTCGGCGGGGTCATCGCCCACGAGGGGCTGGGCATCGCTCCGGCGGGGGCCACCGCGATCGGCGCGGTGGCGGGCGTGGGCACCGCCTGGCTGACCTACCGCCTCAGCCGGATGCTGCTGCGCGACCAGACGGACGCCACGCCCACCGGGAACGACCTGATCGGCACCTCGGGCAACGTGGTGACGGCCATCCCGGCCGCCGGCTTCGGCGAGGTCCTCGTCCGGCTGGGCGGCCAGACCGTCAAGTTCGCCGCGCGCAGCTCCGTGCCGGTGGCGCGCGGAACCGAGGTGTGGGTGGAAGCGGTGCCGTCGCCGACCTCCGTCGTGGTGCGTCCGGTGGAGCGCTGAACCGGGCAGCCCGGTCCGGCCGTTCACCTCAACGAAGCTCAACCGCCCCTCGAGGGGCGGTTCTTTCCCACCCCTGCCGGGGTGTCATCTGGCCGGGGTGTCATCTGTCTGCGTCTTATGTCTGGGGGCATAGATATGAGTCCTGTCGTCATCGCCGTGGCCGGAGTCGTCGTACTCCTCGTCCTGCTGGCGCTCACCGTGGTCAGCCGTTACAAGGTGGCCGGGCCGAGCCAGGCGTTCATCGTCACCGGCCGCCGGGGCAAGAAGTCCACCGATCCGGAGACCGGGCGCGTCTTCACCGACAACAGCGGCCAGAAGGTCGTCGTCGGCGGCGGCGTGTTCGTCGTGCCGTTCGTGCAGCAGCGGTTCACCCTCGACCTGTCCTCGCGGCACATCCCGGTCGCGGTGCGCGGGGCCGTCACCCTGCGCGGGGTGAAGGCCAACCTGGACGGTGTCGCCATCGTCAAGGTCGGCGGCACCGAGGACTCCATCCGCGCCGCCGCCCAGCGCTTCCTGATGCAGCAGGACGGCATCGTCGGCTTCACCCAGGAAGTGCTCTCCGGCGCGCTGCGCGCCATCGTCGGCCGGATGTCCGTGGAGGACGTCATCCGCGACCGCGCCGCCTTCGCCGGGCAGGTCGCCGAGGAGGCCGAGGCCAGCCTGTCCGGGCAGGGCCTGGTGCTGGACGCCTTCCAGATCCAGGACATCACCACCGAGGGCTCCTACCTGGAGGACCTCGGCCGCCCCGAGGCCGCCCGCGCCAAGCAGGAGGCCGACATCGCCGAGGCGGTGGCCCGGCGGGCCGCCGAGCAGGCCCGGCTCAAGGCCGAGGAGGAGATCGCCGTCGCGCAGCGGACCTTCGCGCTGAAGCAGGCGGAGATCAAGGCGGAGACCGACGAGGCCGCCGCCCGCGCGGCCGCCGCGGGCCCGCTCGCCGAGGCCGCCCGCCAGCAGGAGATCCTCGTCGAGCAGGAGCGGGTCGCCGAGCGCCAGGCCGCCCTGACGGACCGTCAGCTCGACACCCAGGTCCGCAAGCCCGCCGACGCCAAGCGCTACGCCGCCGAGCAGGAGGCGGAGTCACGCCGGGTCGCCCGCGTCAAGCAGGCCGAGGCGGAGCGGCTGGCGGCCATCGCGGCGGCCGAGGCCGAGGCGGAGCGGGCGCGGCTCACCGGTGAGGGCGAGAAGCAGCGCCGTGGTGCGCTGGCCGAGGCCGACGCCATCGAGGGTCTCAAGCAGGGCGAGGCCGAGCGGTCCCGCCGTGCGGCGGCGGCCGAGGCGGTCCGGCTTGAGGGTGACGCGGAGGCCGCGGCGATCACCGCCAAGGGCGCGGCCGAGGCCGAGGCCATGCGCAAGAAGGCGGACGCGTACGACCAGTACGGCGACGCCGCCGTCCTCCAGATGCTTGTCTCGGTGCTGCCGGAGGTCGTCGCCAAGGCGTCCGAGCCGCTCAGCGCCATCGACAAGATGACGGTCATCTCCACCGACGGCGCCGGCCGGATTCCCCGCGCGGTCGCCGACAACGTGGCCCAGGGCCTGGAACTGCTCGGCTCCACCACCGGCGTCGACCTGACCCGGCTCCTCAAGGACGTCACCGGGCGCGCCGCAGCGAGCGTCACCCCTGTGGAGGGCCCCGTCCAGGGCAACGGCAAGGTCGAGATCACGGGCTGAGTGTCCGGAACGACAGGGGGCCCGTCCCGGCGGCGGGCCCCCTTCGCCGTGCTCACAGCTCCCGCGCGGGCCACCCCAGCAGCCGGGCCCCGATGACGGCCGTCTGTAACGTGTACCGGTGCACCGGATCGGCCGGATTGTTCCCGGTCAGCTGGTGGATGCGCTCCAGCCGGTACGTCAGCGCGCGCACGCTCAGCGCCAGCCGGCGCGCCGCCTCGGCGGCCCGGCACCCCGACTCGAAGTACGCCTCCAGCGTCCGCAGCAGCGGCTCCGCGCCCCCGCGGGCCTCCCGCAGCGGCCCCAGCGCGCTGAGCACCAGGTCCGCCATCGCCTGCCGGTCCCGCAGCAGCACCGGGTACACCAGCAGGTCGGCCGCCCGCACCACCGGTTCCGCGAGATCCAGCCGCTCCGCCAGCTCCAGCGTGCTCAGCGCCTCCTCGTACGACTGCACCACGCCGCCCGGGCCCTGCCGGGGGCGGCCGATGGCCACCCGGCCGCAGTCCGGGGTGACCCGCACCTGCTCGGCGAAGCAGGCCAGCACCTCCTCCTGGTCGCCGGGGGCGATGCAGATCAGCTTGCCGTTCTTCGTGGTCAGCAGGATGCGCCGCTCACTGAACCGGGTGATCAGCGCGGACTCCACCTGCCGGGTCACCGGGGCGGTGTCGACGTACGCCTCCGGACCCTCCGCCACCGCGACGGCGTGCGCGTGGGACAGGACGAGACCGAACCGCTCGGCCCGCTCGGCCAGCCGCCCCAGATCGCTGCGGCCGTACAGCAGGTCGTCGATGAACTCCCGCCGCGCCGCCTCCTCCTGCCGTACGGCGAGCCGCTGCGCCCGCTCGTACCCCTCGGCGAAGGCGTCCACCGCCTGCTCGACGGCGGCCAGCACGCCGCCCACCGACCCCGCCGGGGTGCCGTTCGGCCAGGCCGTCCGGGTGGCCAGCAGATGCGCGCGCACCAGGGCCCGCAGACTGTGCCCCGCCTCGGCGGCCCGCTCCCCGAGCGCGCGCCGCTCACCCAGTTCCGTACGGGTGGGGCGCCGCCCGGTGCGGGAGACCTCGGCCAGCATCCGCGCGTACCCGCCCAGATACTCGGCCATGTCCAGCTCCGCCACCGCGCCCTCCCGCTCTCCCCGCCACATCTGTTGATGTGCCCCTGACGTGATCCGTCCGGTGGAGCGTATCCGCCGCCACCGACAACGCACGCCGGGCGATGGGGAGCCGCGCGCGGGGAGGGGTACCCGGCCGTGCACGACGAGACGAGAAGGGAGACCCGTCATGGCCCAGCACGTGCGCGACATCATGACCAGTGAACTCGTGACCGTGGAGCCGCAGGCGTCGGTGGCGTCCGTGGCCCGGCTGATGCGCGACGAGGACGTGGGCACCGTCCTGGTGACCGAGGACGGACGGCTGCGGTGCCTGGTGAGCGACCGCGACCTGGTGGTACGCGCCTTCGCCGAGGGCGTGGACCCCGACGAGACCACCGTCGTCCAGGCGGCCTCGGACGACCTGGTCACCATCGGCCCGGACGAAAGCATCGACCACGCCGTGGAGTTGATGCGCGACCACGCCGTCCGCCGGCTCCCCGTGGTCGAAGGGGACCAGGCCGTCGGCATCATCGCGCTCGGGGACGTGGCCATCGAACGGGACGAGACCTCGGCCCTGGGCGACATCAGCGCGGCCGGGCCGAACAGGTAGGAGGGCTCAGTGGGCGGCCGCGCCGAACTCGGCGTGCTGGGTACGCAGCGCGACCGCCGAATCCTCCGCGGGCGGCCTGCCGAACCGCAGCCGGCGCGCCTCCTGCCGGGCCTCGCGCATCAGCTCACGGAACTCGTCCTCCGTGAGCCGGCGCCGAGCACGCGGCAGGTCCGCCTCGCCGGGTGCCTCGCTGTCCACGTCGTCCGGCATCTCCCGGCCCCCCTCACACCTGCGACGGATCTATCGGCCACGGGGTCTTACGGCCTGCCCGCTCCGCCGCCTCACAGCGACGGCACGCCCGCACGACCAGACCCACGAGACCGGCCACGGTGAGCAGCCACACGGCCGCGATCGCCCAGGCCAGATACGACTGCCGCAGCACGATGTCGAGGCCGAGCAGCGTCAGGGTCACCAGCGCGCCCAAGGCCACCCACAGTGCGAGCGCCCGGCGCCGCGCCCGGTGGACCCAGGTCACCGACCGGCTCGAGACGCGCATGGTGCTCAGCCGCTGGGCGAACACCTCGTCCTCGCTCAAGCTCTCCTCTATCTCGGCCAGTCTGCGCGATTCCTGCGGGGTAAGGCCGGCTGCGCCCACCGTGAACACTTCCTCTTGGCTGCTGGTACGACTGCCTGCGGGTATCCGTCTGTTTTGTCCTCAAACGCGAAACGTTCAATTGCTTGGCGGCTCGGCTTTGGGCCGACCCGCACGCGCGGCGACGGGCCGGCCCCGCATGTCCGCCGGACTCAGGGGTACCCGCGACGGACCGCTCGCCGCGATCCGCGCGCGGGCGGTGACCCCGGCCGACGAAGGAGGAGCCATGACGGAGCAGCACCACGACCCGGACACCCGGCGTGTCCCCAGGGATCTGCCCGACCAGCAGGCGAGCCATGGCGAGGACCGCTGGGACGCCCGTACGCGGGACGACGCCCGCGAGGTGCCCGACATGGACGAGGCGGGCGCGGGCCCGCGCGGGGCACCGGAGTCCGCCGGGGTGCGCCCGGACCAGCCCGTGCCCGACGAGCCCTCCGGCTGAGGCGAGCGGCGCGGTGTCCGGCGAGGCCGGCACCGGCCGCGGCCGCCATGCCGTCACCCGCATCTCGGGATGCGTCGGCTCGAAGGCGTCCAAGTGCCGCTCCAGGCAAGGCTTTTCCCGGCAGTACGCGGCTTGCGGCCAGGCATCGCCGGTGGCGCCGACGAGCACGGCCCGCCACGCGCCGGGTAAGCACCGGGGCGCCGGGTACCCGGCGGGGAGCGAGACGCAGCATCTACATCCCTGGAGGAGACATGCGCGCTCTCACCTGGCAGGGCAGGAAAGACGTACGGGTCGAGACAGTCCCCGACCCGCAGTTGCAGGACCCCACCGACGTGATCGTGCGCGTGACGTCGAGCGGACTGTGCGGATCGGACCTGCATCTGTACGAAGTCCTCGGCGCCTTCCTCGACCCCGGAGACATCCTCGGCCACGAGCCCATGGGCATCGTGGAGGAGACCGGTTCCGAGGTGTCCGCCCTCGCCCCCGGAGACCGGGTGGTGGTGCCCTTCAACATCTCCTGCGGCGAGTGCTTCATGTGCGGTCAGGGCCTGCACTCCCAGTGCGAGACCACCCAGGTGCGCGACCGGGGCAAGGGCGCCTCCCTCTTCGGCTACACCAAGCTGTACGGCCAGGTCCCCGGCGGGCAGGCCCAGTACCTCCGGGTGCCCTTCGGTGACCGGCTCCCCGTCAAGATCCCCGACGGGCCGCCCGACCAGCGCTTCCTGTACCTCTCCGACGTACTGCCCACCGCCTGGCAGGCCGTCGAGTACGCCGACGTACCGCCCGGCGGCACCCTGGTGGTCCTCGGCCTCGGCCCGATCGGCGCGATGGCCTGCCGCATCGCCCGGCACCGGGGCGTCGAGAACATCATCGGCGTCGACCTCGTCCCCGAACGTCTCCAGCGCGCCAGGGAAGACGGCATCACCGTCTACGACCTCGAGCAGTACGGCGACCGCCTGGCCGACGCGATCCGCGACGCCACCGACGGCCGTGGCGCCGATGCCGTCATCGACGCCGTCGGCATGGAGGCGCACGGCGCGCCCGTGGCCAAGGCCGCCCAGTGGGCCACCGGACTGCTCCCCGACGCCCTCGCCCAGCGCATCATGGAGAAGGTGGGCGTCGACCGGCTCGGCGCGCTGCACCTGGCCATCGACATCGTCCGCCGGGGCGGCACCATCTCGCTCTCCGGCGTGTACGGCGGCATGACCGACCCGATGCCGATGCTGACCCTGTTCGACAAGCAGATCCAGCTGCGCATGGGACAGGCGAACGTCCACCGCTGGGTCGACGACATCCTCCCGCTGCTCACCGACGAGGACCCGCTGGGCGTGGACACCTTCGCCACCCACATCCTCCCGCTGGAGCAGGCCGCCCAGGCGTACGAGACGTTCCAGACGAAGAGCGACGGAATGATCAAGGCGGTCCTCGAACCGTGGTGAGCCCCATCCCGTGGTGAGCCGTGTCCGACCGCGCCTCAACCCGGCCGCCGCCCGGCCGGGTTGAGGCGCGTCGCCGTCACCGCTCGCGCACGAGGCGCAGGACGACGACCACGAGGTCCACGGCGGCGAACAGCGCGAGGACCCCGCAGATGACGGCCAGCACCGTGAGCTGGGTGGGGTCCGGTACGTCCCGCTCCGTCACCGTGCCCGCCCACAGGGCGAAGAGCGCCGTACCGAGCAGGAAGACGAGCAGCCCGATCACTCCGAGCACGAGCCGCAGCCTCAGCGCGCTGCGGGCGGTGACCGGTTCGGTCCCCGTGTGCTCCCGGCGGCGGCCGGTCGTCCCCGGACGCGAGCGCGGCACGTGTGCCGTGTCGTCCTGAGTGTGTCGTCGGCTCATGCCCCTCATCCCCGTCCCACGTCGTAGGAAGGTGCGGCCCGCCGCACGACGGACGGCCGGGCTGCCCGGTGCCGCCTCCGCGTACCCGCGCGCACAGCCGGGCAATCACCCCCGCGCGCCCGGCGGGAGGCGGTGTGCGGGAACGGGGCCGGGGTACTCGGGCGGAGTACCCGGCGGGCCGACGACCGGCCCGCCCATCCACTCAACTCACCCAGCGGGAGAGGCGATGTCCACCGCACAAACGCTGATCGCCATTCTGGTTCTCATCGCGGTCATCCTGATCCTGATCGCCGCGGGAGTGTGGCTCGTGACGCGCCGCCGCCGGCGCCACCTCCAGGAGAAGTTCGGGCCCGAGTACGACCGGGCCGTGCAGTCCGGCGAGAGCAGGCGGGAGGCGGAGCGCGAACTCCAGGCCCGCGAGAAGCGGCACCGCGACCTCGACCTCAAGGAGCTTTCCCCCCAGGAGCGGGACCGGTACGCCACCGAGTGGAGCGGCACCCAGGAGCGGTTCGTCGACCACCCGGCGCAGAGCGTCGACGACGCCGACCGCCTGGTCACCCAGCTCATGCGGGACCGCGGCTACCCCACCGAGGGGTACGAGCAGCAGCTGCGGGACCTGTCCGTCGAGCACGCCCAGACCCTGGAGCACTACCGCGACGCCCACGACGTGAACCTCCGCAACGAGAACGGCGAGGCGACCACCGAAGAGCTGCGCGGCGCCATGGTGCGCTACCGCACCCTCTTCGACGACCTGCTGGGCAGCGGCCGGCCCCCGCACCACGAGAGCACCGGGCACGACGCGGCCTGACCCGGCGCGCATTCCATCACGGCACGAGCGGAAACGAGGTTGTCATGTCAGATCGGCACACCAACAGCGGCCCCGGCGAGGGCGAGTTGACCACGGAGGACCTGGCCCGCCCCGGCCGGGACAGCCGTCCCGACGCCCGCTCCGGCCCCCTGTCCGACGCGCCCGGGACGCGGTCCGGCGCGCCGTCCGACACCGGCCACGACGCCCCGCCCGACACCCGCTCCGGCCCGCTGACCGGCGCGCGCACCGACGACCGGAGGTCCGACACGCCCCCTCCGGCCTACCCCGGCGAGGCGTCGGCCGTATCGGAGGACCCGCGGGACTCGCGGGACTCGCGGGGCGCCAGGGACGAGCGGACCGGCAGGGACGAGCGGACCGCCACGGACGAGCGGACCGGCACCCCTGAGCCGTCCGGCCGTGACCAGCCGCGGGGCGAGCGTCAGCCGCGCTCGGTGGACGAGGGTGCCGACCCCCTGATCGCCCACCAGGAGGCGGACAACTACCGCGAGCGCTGGGCGAAGATCCAGGGCACCTTCGTCGACGACCCCAAGGACGCGGTCCGTTCGGCGGACGCGCTGGTCGCCGACGTGATCCAGTCGCTGGCCGCGACCTTCGCCGACCACAAGAAGGACCTCGAGGGCCAGTGGAGCCGGGGCGAGCAGGTCGAGACCGAGGGGCTGCGCGTGGCGCTCCAGCAGTACCGCACCTTCTTCAACCAGCTCCTGGACGCCTGAGCACCGCTCACGCCAGACGCGGTGGCGGCCCGGACCGAAGAGGTCCGGGCCGCTCGGCGTCGTACGGCGGTCACGGCAGCGGTGTGCCGCCGGTCGCGTTGAGGATCTCCGCGGTGATGAAGCTCGCGTGCGGTGAGGTCAGGAAGACGTAGGCGGGCGCCATTTCGGCCGGCTGGGCCGGGCGGCCGAGCGGGGACTGCTTGCCGAACTCGACCGTGTCCGGCATCGTCGCCGGGGTGGAGGGGATTCTCGGTCACGGGGACCTCCTTGCCGTATCGCCCTGCCGCGAGGTGCGCAGGGCGCTGTGCTGTTGCCGCCACGCCTTCAGCACATGGGCGCCGAACCGGTCCTCCAGCAGACCGGTGGCGTGCACGCCGAAGGCGATGTCGGCCTCGAGGTGCGGCTCGTCGGCCAGCAGCCCGCCGACCACGTCACGGCGGACGACCTGCTCGTGCACGGCGTCCGCCTCCACGTGCTCGTCGTAGAACCGCTGCGCGGCCGCCCCCGCCCCGGTACGGCGCAGGGCCGCGGCCATCCGCCGGGAGCCCGGCGACGACGTCACCTCGACCGTGGCGAAGTGGCCGACCAGGGCGCCCCGCAGGGCGCGGTGCAGCCCGAACAGGGACATCAGGTTGACCGTGGCCAGCGCGGAGGCGGGCGCCCGGTCGAGATAGCGGCCGTACGCCGTGTCCAGGCCGAGGTCGCTCATCAGGTCGGCGTACAGCTGGGCGTGGATCTCGTCCGGGCGTCCGGCGCCGAACTCGTCGAACTCGACGGCGACCATGGCCGCCTTGGCCCGGCCACGCAGCCTCGGGATGACCCAGGCGTGCGGGTCGGCCTCCTTCAGGTGGTACAGCGAGCGCAGGGCCGCGTACTCCTTCAGCTGCCACAGCTCGCCGTCGCGCTGGAGATGGTGGCTGACACTGCTGTCGTCGTGCCCCACGGGCTCGACCAGCAGCGCGTCCAGCGCCTCCGCGGCGCTCGCGCCCGGCGGCACGTCCCGGCGCAGCGCGGCGAGGAACGGCCGCTCCAGCGACCGGCGCAGCGCCAGCAGGCCGGGATCCCACTCCAGTTCCTCGGGCACACCCTCGAAGCCCCGGTAGTGCAGCTCGTAGAGGGTGTACAGGGCCAGCTGGAGGTCTTCGCCGTACGGGTCGACGGTAGCCGGAAGCGTGTGGTCCAGCGCGGTGTCCCCGCCGGTCAGCGCGGAGACGACCGAGGCGGACAGGTCGCCACGCGGCTGGGGGAGCGCGGGCGCCGTCACCTCGTCTCCTTCGCGTTCTTCGCGCGTCGGCGGTGGCTGGTGTCGCACCAGGGGTAGATACGGCTGCGGCGGCAGGTGCAGAGGGCCACCGTGAAGCGCCGCGAGGTGACGACCGTGCCGTCGGGGCAGGTCACCTCGACCGGGCCGGGCAGGAGCAGCGGGCCGTCGGGCGTGATCGTCACGCCGGTCACGGTCTCGGCTTCTCGGCGCACGGCTGACCACCGTCCTCTCGGCTCGGGTCCTCGCGTCCCCCCACGAGTACCCGCTGGAAGCCGGCGAAACGGCCCGTCCGGGTCAGTGGCGCACGGCGCGGATCACCACCAGCTCCTCCTGGTCCTCGTGCCGGTCGCGCAGCATGCCCCGGCTGTGCAGCCAGGACCGGCGCTCGCGCAGCACGGGACCGAAGGGCACGGTGGCCCGGTCCACCACGGTGGCGTCCAGTCCGGTGGCGGCGAGCCGGTCCAGGGTCGGGGTGGTGCCGCACAGGGCGGAGTGCACGAGCAGGAGGACCCCGCCGCTGTGCAGTACGCCGGAGGTGCTGTCGCAGATCCGGTCCACGAAGACCCGGCCGTCCGGCCCGGCGTCCCAGGCGCGGGCCGGGCCCCGGCTCGGCGGACTCGGGGCGGGCGCGGGGACGTAGGGCGGGTTGCTCACCACCAGGTCGTATCTTCGGCCCGGCACGGCCGCGACGAGGTCGCCGTGGCGGACGGTGATGCACTGCCCGGCGAGCAGCGCGTTGCACCACGCGGTGGCCAGGGCGCGCCAGGAGATGTCGACCGCCGTGACCCGTGCCCCGCGCAGCGCGGCCCGTACGGCGAGTGCGCCGCTGCCGGTGCACAGGTCGAGGACGGCGGAGCCGTCGTCCAGGCGTTCGTGCTCCAGGGCGCGGGCGATGAGGCCGGTGTCGTGCTGCGGGGTGTACACGCCCGGTGGTGTCGGCAGCGCTGCCAGTGTTCCCATGTCCGCCTCCTGGACGCCGGGCGTTCTCGTGCCTGTGTCTGAGTGCCCTTCGTCGCGGTGGCCACACGTCGGGGGCGACGGGCGTGGTCCGGCGTCACCGCATGGAGGCGGCCGGTGACGCACGAGCGCGCCACGGCCGGGGTGGCCGTGGCGCGCCGGGAGCGGGGCCCTCGTCAGCAGTAGAGGTTGCCGCCGGGGGAGACGCCGAGGATCTGGGAGAAGCGCTGGTAGGCGTCGACGCGGCTCTGCACCTGGGCGGGGTTGCGGCCGTCGCACTCCAGGGAGCCGTTGATGCTGCGGATCGTCTGCCCGAAGCCCGCCTGGTTCACCATGGCGTTGTGCGGGGTCATGGAGCCGGGGCCGGACTGGGTGTTCCAGTACCAGAGGCCGGTCTTCCAGGCGACGGCGCTGTCGTTCTGCACCAGGTTCGGGTTGTGCAGCAGGTCGATGCCGAGCGCGTCACCGGCCGCCTTGTAGTTGAAGTTCCAGCTGAGCTGGATCGGGCCGCGCCCGTAGTACGCCGCCTGGCCGGCCGGGCAGCCGTACGACTGGCTCCAGTCGCAGTACGTCGGGTAGTTCGCGGTGTTCTGCTCGACCACGTAGACCAGACCGCCGGTCTCGTGGTTCACGTTGGCGAGGAAGGCCGCGGCCTCCTGCTTCTTCACCGTGTCGCTGCCGCTGTTGGCGAAGCCGGGGTACGCGCCGAGTGCGTTCACGAGCCCGCTGTAGGAGTAGAACGAGTTCCGGTTCGGGAACATCTGGTTGAACTGGGCCTCGGTGACCACGAAGTTGCCGACGGGCGTGTTCCCGCCGCCGCCGTCGCAGTTGTACGGGTCCCAGTACCAGGTGCTGATGATCGGGTCGTAACCCGGGTTGTCGTGCTCGGCGATGTACGCCTTGCCGTCCGTGTACCGGACGATGTCACCGGCCCGGTACGACTTGCCGGCCACCCAGCTGGGGTAGCTCGAACAGGAGGCCGCCGGAGCGGCCGACGCGGCCGGCGCCGGAAGCAGCACGGGGGCCACGGCGAGGGTGAGCGCGGCCAGCGCGGCGGAGATGTGTCGTCTCGACACTGAATCAACTCCTTGGATTTTCACGGCCGTTCCAGCACAGGACAGAACGCGAGCGCGCTCCCTGCGGACACACCGGAGACACCGGCGAAGGCGTGGGGGGCGGCCGTGATGGGGGGTGTGGGGCCACACTCAAACGCATTGGTCTGTACCAGTCAAGCGGGTGGGCGGGGGAAGGGCGAAGTTCGGTCAAGTTGCTTGTGGGCGAATCGGCGTGAACCCCTGTCAAGTCCCGCGGGTGATCTCTACGGTTGGACCCGTCGGTGGAACGACAGGCGACCGGAACGTGGGGAGAGCGGTGGAAGCCGAGATGATGGCGCTGGCGGCCATGTGCGCCAGCAGCCTCATGGGACTGGCCCTGCAGGACCTGTGGGGATGGGGCAAGAAGCGCTTCGCCACCCTCCTCGACCGGGGTGCGCGCGGCCGGCACGCCCCGGTCGAGGACGAGTTGGAGAACCTCCGGCAGGTCCTGCTCGACGCGCGCGGAACCGGCGACGAGGACGCGGCCCAGGCCGCCTTCACCGCCTGGGCGCTTCGCTTCGAAGGTCTCCTCGCCCAGCACCCCGAGATCGCCGACCGGGCGCGCGCGGTCGTCGGCGAGACCATCGAACGCAGCCCCGCTCCGGTCGCCTTCGCCAACATCGTCCACTACGTCAACAACTCGGCCGTCCTGCGGGCGATGAACGACCACTGGACGCGCTGCACGGCCGAGCACCGCATGACCGCGATGTTCCTGTGCGGCCTGCCGGGCGTCGGCAAGCGCACCACGCTGCGCCAGTGGCTCCAGTCCCGGCAGGACGCGCTCCCCGACGAGGTGCTGCACGCCGACCTGTCCCCGGACGAACGCGGGCGCCCGGCCGACCTGGCGGCGATCCTGGAGCGCTGGCTCGACGAACTCGGCGTCCCGAGACAGGACCGCCCGGCCGACCTCGATCTGAAGGCGGCCGAACTACGGCGCGTCCTGCGCCGCCGGCCCAGGTCCGTCCTGCTGGAGAACGTGACCAGGCTCGGCCAGGTCCGCGCCCTGCTCCCGGACTCGCCGCGTTGCGTCCTGCTGATGACCGGACAGCAGGTCCCGGCCGCACTGGAGTCCCTGCTGGACTTCGAACCCGTCGACGTGACACCCCTGCGGGACGACCACGCCCTCGAACTCCTCGTCAAGGTCAGCCGCAGCACCGAGAGCCCCGAGCGACTCCGGCCGATCGTCCGGCAGTTGGGCGGGCTGCCCCTGGCGGTGCGACTCGTCGCGGGACAGCTCAAGACGCCGGTGCCGGGGGTGCTAGAGGACATCACCGCCCGTCTCGCGGACCGGGTTTCACGACAGGAGCTGCTGACCGTGGACGACGCGCAGAACCTGCCCGGCGCACTCGACACCGGCTACGCCCACCTCGCCGCGGACGCCGCCCTGCTCTACCGACGGCTCGGCGTCCTGCCCCGCCTGGACCTCCAGATGGACTCCGTACTGGCGCTCCTCCCGGACCGGGAACCGGCCGCCGCGCGGCGCGCTCTGCAAGCCCTCGTCTCGGCACGGCTCGTGGAGTTCGAGGGTGTGGACACCTACCGCATGCACCCCCTGGTCCACGACCATGCCGTGAGCGTCGCCGAACGCGGGACGACCGAGGCCGAGCGCGCGGAGACGGAGGGCTGGTTCGTCCGCCACCACCTGCGAACGGCCGAGTCCGGCGAGGCGGCCCTGTCCTCCCGCTGGCGGTACGACCCGATGAACGTCTACGCGAGCCACGTCCGCCGGCCGCAGAGCACTTACACCGAACGCGAACTCGGCCGCCGCCGCGCGGGCCTGCTCGCCGCGGTGCACCTGGCCCATGACACCGGACTGCACAGCGAGGCATGGCGCCTGTGCCAGGGCCTGTGGACCTTCTACCTCCGCACGGCCGGCCACGCCGAGTGGATCGAGTCCCACGAGGCCGGCCTCGCCTCGGCCGAGCGGACCGGCGACCCGCTGGCGACGGCGCGGATGCATTACCAGCTCGGCTTCGCCCACCTGGACCGCTGGAACGTGGAGGAGGACGACCCGCGCCGGGCGCGCGAACACCTGGAGGCCGCACTCGACCACGCACGCCCCGAAACACCGGACCGCGGCGAGGGGGAGCGGCGCACCCGGTCGAGCGCGCTGGAGGGCCTGGGCCTGCTGGAACTGAAGCTGAAGCGCCCGCAGCACGCCCTCGCACGCCTCGACGAGGCCATCGCCGCGCTCGACGGCGTCGACCACCCGCGTGGCCTCGCCCTGCTCGCGTACCACCGCGCCCCCGCCTACACCGCGCTGCGCCGCCACGACGACGCCGAGCGCACCCTGCGAGAGGCGCGCGAACGCTTCACGGCGCTCGGCGAGGGCAAGGACATCGCGCTCAACATCGGCAAGACCTGGCTCAGGTGCGCGGAGGACCGCCGAGTGCGCGGACAGCTCGACGCGGCGGCCGACGCCATGGACGCGGCCATCGCGGAACTGCCGAAGGCGGAATCCGCCTACACCCTCGCCGCGGCCCACCTGCTCCGCGGCGACATCCACCGGGACCGGGGCGACAGGGACCGGGCCGCAGCCGACTGGGAGAACGCCCGCGAACTCTTCACCGCCGCTCGCAGCACCCGCGCGGACGAGGCGCGCGAGCGGCTGGCTGAGTCAGCGGACGGGGGCGACTTCGAGTAGGGCGGGGGCGAGGCGGTCACCCGCCCGAACCTCGATACGGACGTGTTCACGGACGGGGAAGCGCTCTGCCCAGGCGTGGACGGCCGAGGCGGCGACGGTGAACGAAGCCCACGTGGGACGGTCGGTCCAGCGCGCCCGCAGACGTGTGTCGTCGGCGAACAGGACCGTGCAGCCCCGGTCGGCCTCCTCGACGGCGACCAGACCGCACGCGGGATACCGGGCGGCGAAGTCGGACCACTTCACCGCCTCAGCACGCGGACACCGCTCGCGCGGGAGGACCAGTACATCGGCCGACCTCGGCCAGCGAGGGTCCGGGTCGTCCGGGTCGGCGGTCAGATGCGCACCGGCGAGGTGACGCTGCTGACTGCCCTGCAACGGGCCGGGATGGCGCCGCACGGAGACGGTCGCTTCGCGTTCCTCGACCTCGGTGGTCACCGCCATGGCCGGCAGCTGGGGCAGCCGGCGCCCGTCCTCGGCCGGAATCGACGGTACGGGGATCGCCCGGGTCGCGGCCGGGTGCGAGGGCTCGGCCAGGTCCAGCCGCGAGTAGAGGAGTCGGCGCAGGAGGGCGGCCGACCTGCCCGGCTCCGACGTCACGCTTCCTCGCAGCGCGGCGAGTTCCGGGTCGTCGCGCTGGGCTTCGGCGGCGCGGGTGAGCTGATCGGGCAGCGGTCGCGCGGCATCGAGCCGGGGTACGAGGTCGCCCAGTTTCCGCATGGGGGAATCCGGGGCCACGACGGAATCCTGAAAGGCGCCGAGCAGGGTGGGAATTCCGAGTTCGATGCCGTACAGGCTCAGTGATCCACTGTCGCCTATCAGGAAATCCGCCGCGCAGAGTGCCGATTTCCATGTCTCGGATTCGGGGGAGGGGAGAATGAGGCCGTGGTCGAGGAGCGGGGCGAGCCAGGTGCGGATCTGCCAGGCGCCGTGTGCGTACCAGGCATTCGGGTGTATGGCCGCCAGAATTCGGAATTCGTCGGCGGGGAGTTCCGCGAGGGCGCGCCGCAGGGCGGTGGTACTCGGCGAGCCGAGAACGGAGCCGCGCCCCCAGGTCGACGACACGACCACCAGCCGCTGGCCGGGCAGGAGGCCGAGTGCCCGTCGGTACGTCTGACGGAACGCGGTACCTGTCGTCAGCTGGTCGAGACACGGGTCTCCAGCGACATAGGCCACCGGTAGCGCCTCCGGACACCCCTGGGCGAGCCGCCCGAGCTGTTCCCTGTGCGACAACACGATGGCGGACGGAATCACCTGCCCGTCGTGCATGAGCCACTCGTCCGTCAGGCCAAAGGCTTCCGGCTTCCGGCTTCCGGCTTCCGGCTTCCGGCTTCCGGCTTCCGGCTTCCGGCTTCCGGCTTCCGGCTTCCGGCTTCCGGCTTCCGGCT
>NZ_JBITTC010000004.1:191839-674569 GCF_044541565.1 Streptomyces sp. NPDC085596
TCCGGCTTCCGGCTTCCGGCTTCCGGCTTCCGGCTTCCGGCTTCCGGCTTCCGGCTTCCGGCTTCCGGCTTCCGGCTTCCGGCTTCCGGCTTCCGGCTTCCGGCTCAGTTTCTTATTATAGCCAGCCCCGTGCGGCGCGCCAATAAGCGGGAAGGGTATTTTGTGCAGATTCCCGCCCCGGTTTGTGGCAACAGCCAGATCGAAAGGAAGGGATACCGCTTTCTCCCACGAAATGGCCAGCATCCCCCGCGAGGCGAGAAATTCCACAGTCCCCTCATCGAGAACCGAGGACCCGGTGCACGAGAAAAGAACCTGCACCCGTTGATCGCCGTCGAACACGGAGAGAATGTCCAGCAGCCGGGTGGCGGACGTGATGTTGTGGACGACGCCCAGCACACTGCGCTCCGCCCGCACGGTGCTCCAGCGCTCGCTGTCCCCGTGCACCGGCACCGGCAGCCGCCCCGCCTCTCGCACGCGCGTGCACCCCCATGACCGTAAGATCCGCCGACCACACGATAACCACCGAGGGCTCCCGCGCTCCGCCTCAGCCGATGCTCACCTCGGGCGAGTAGAGATCAAGCCACACGGCGAGGTCGAGCGTCCGCTCCAGCCCCCGCCGGGCGGCCTGCGTACCGGCCAGGGACTCGTGCTCCGCGATCCTCCGGACCTTCCCGCGGTCGAGGAGGTCGAAGACGCGGTGGGACGGCTGGGACAGGAGATCCTTGACCTGGGTCTGGAGGGCGCGGCCGTAGCCGGGGTCCTGGGTGGAGGGGTACGGGCTCTTGACGCGGTCGTACACCGAGCGGGGCAGGACGTCCGCCGTGGCCTCCCGGAGGAGGCTCTTCTCGCGGCCGTCGAACGACTTCAGCGCCCAGGGCGTGTTGTAGACGTACTCCACGAGCCGGTGGTCGCAGAACGGCACCCGCACCTCCAGCCCGACCGCCATGCTCATCCGGTCCTTCCGGTCGAGCAGGATGCGCACGAAGCGCGTGAGGTGCAGGTTGGACATCCGACGCATGCGGAACTCCAAGTCGCTCTCGCCGTCGAGTCGTTCGATCCCGGCGGCCGCCGTACGGAACCCGTCCGCGACGTACCCCTTCAGGTCCAGCGCGCCGACCAGCTCGGGCCGCAGCACGCCGGTGTCGTCGCCGAAGTGGCGGCCGAAGCTCACCAGCCAGGGGAAGGTGTCCGCGTGCCGGGCCTCCTCGTCGAAGAACTGGAGGTAGCCGCCGAAGACCTCGTCCGCCGACTCGCCCGACAGCGCCACCGTGGACTGGTCCCGGATGGCGCGGAAGAGCAGCAGGAGGGAGGCGTCCATGTCGCCGAACCCGGCGGGCAGATCACGGGCACGGATCACCTTCTCGCGTGCGGCGGGGTCGGCGAGGGACTGCACGTCGAGGACGATGTCCTGGTGCTCGGTCCCGGCGAGCCGGGCCACGTCGTGGACGAAGGGGGTGTCCGGGGTCCCGCGCAGCTCGTCCGCGACGAAGTTGTCGGCCTGCCCGGCGAAGTCGACCGCGAAGCTGCGCGCCTTCTCGCCCCGCTCCGCCAGCTGCTCGGCGGCCAGCGCGGTCATGGCGGAGGAGTCGAGACCGCCGGAGAGCAGGGTGCAGCGCGGCACGTCGGCGACGAGCTGGCGGCGCACGATGTCGTCGAGGAGCGTGCGGACGGTGGCGATCGTCGTGTCCCGGTCGTCGGTGTGCGGACGGGTCTCCAGCCGCCAGTACACGCGGGTGCGCGGGCCGGAGCGGTCGACGGTGACGACGGTGCCCGGCTCGACCTCGCGCATGCCGTCCCACACGGCGTGCCCAGGCGTCTTGACCATGGTGAACAGCTCCCGCAGGCCGTCCAGCGAGACACGGGGGCGGACCAGCGGATGGGCGAGGATCGCCTTGGGCTCGGAGCCGAACAGGACGCCGTCGGCGGTGGGGTGGTAGTAGAACGGCTTGATGCCCATGCGGTCGCGGATCATCACCAGCTTGTCGTGGCGGCCGTCCCAGACGGCGAACGCGTACATGCCGTTCAGCCGCTCGGCCACCGCGTCGCCCCACTCCAGGTAGCCGCGCAGGACGACCTCGGTGTCGGACTCGGTGGTGAACCGGTGTCCGCGGTAGGTGAGTTCGCGGCGCAGCTCGGTGAAGTTGTACGCCTCTCCCGAGTAGACGAGGGCGATGTTCCCCTGGGGCGTGTGGACGGACATCGGCTGGCGTCCGCCGGGCAGGTCGATGATGGCGAGCCGGCGGTGCCCCAGCGCGGCGGGCCCCTCCGCCCAGGTGCCCCGGTCGTCCGGACCCCGGCAGGCCATCGTCTCGGTCATCGCATCCAATACGGCGTCCTCGGCGCCGAGATCACGGTCGAAGGACACCCAGCCGGTGATGCCGCACATGCGCTGCCTCCTGCCTACGGCGCACCGCTGACCTGCAATTTCCCACCAGCGCAGGGCCCGGCCGCCGAACCAGTTGTATCGAGCATCTATGTGACGAGCCTCCGCCTGGCACGCGCGCCGGTCAACGCCCCCGTAACCTCCACGACACGACTCGCCGCCGGTTTCGGCCGCACTTTGCCCAAGCGAAAACCGGCGAACGCCCGGTGAGCAGCGCGGCGGCACCGCGAACAAGCCACAGGCAAAAACTTCGCCAATCCCCAGGTGAGCCCCTTCTCGGCGGCTCGGCGGCTCGGCGGCTCGGCGGTGATCGACAAGGCCCCTGGGCCGGCCAGGAGGCGGGTTGCAGCGCCCGGCTCAGGGGCGTTACCTGGAAGCAACGGCGGTGGAGCGAGGGCAGCGGACCCCGGCACGGCCACGCCTTCTCGCGCGTTCCGGCAGCGGCCCGCCCCCGTCACCGTCATCCAGCACGAGACGCGGAGGTGACACAGGTGAAAGCCGTTGTCTACGAAAGGCCCTTCAGCGTCACGGTGACAGAAGTCGACGATCCGGAGATCCAGCACCCCAACGACGTGATCGTCCGCATCACTTCGTCCGCGATCTGCGGCTCCGACCTGCACATGTACGAAGGGCGCACCGCGGCCGAGCCGGGCATCGTCTTCGGCCACGAGAACCTCGGTGTGATCGAGGAGGTCGGCGACGGCGTGACCTCGCTGTCCGTGGGGGACCGCGTCGTGATGCCGTTCAACGTCGCGTGCGGGTTCTGCAAGAACTGCCTCGCCGGCGAGACCGGGTTCTGTCTGACCGTGAACCCCGGCTTCGCGGGCGGCGCGTACGGCTATGTGGCCATGGGGCCCTACACGGGCGGCCAGGCGGAGCGGCTGCGGGTGCCCTTCGCCGACTTCAACTGCCTGAAGCTGCCCGAGGGCGACGAGAACGAGACCGACTACATCCTGCTGGCCGACATCTTCCCCACCGGCTACCACGGCTGCGAACTCGCCCAGGTCTCACCCGGCGAGACGGTCGCGGTGTACGGGGCCGGGCCGGTGGGCCTGATGGCCGCCTACTCGGCGCTGCTGCGCGGCGCGTCCAAGGTGTTCGTGGTCGACCGCGTGCCCGAACGGCTCGCCAAGGCCGAGGAGATCGGGGCCATCCCGATCGACTTCACCCAGGGCGACCCGGCCGAGCAGATCAAGGCGCAGACGAACGGCGAGGGCACCGACAAGGGCATCGACGCCGTCGGCTACCAGGCCCAGACCGGTGACGACAGCGGCCACGAGGAACCCGCGATCGTCCTCAACCAGCTGGTCGAGACGGTCCGGCCGACCGGCAGGCTCGGTATACCCGGCCTGTACGTGCCGTCCGACCCCGGCGGGCCCGACGAGAACGCCAGGCACGGCCAACTCCTGGTCTCGATCGGCAAGATGTTCGAGAAGGGCCAGAAGATGGGCACCGGCCAGTGCAACGTCAAGAAGTACAACCGCCAGTTGCGCGACCTGATCGCCTCCGGCCGCGCCCGGCCCAGCTTCGTGGTCTCCCACGAACTGCCGCTGGAGGACGCCCCGCAGGCGTACGAGAAGTTCGACAAGCGGATCGAGGGCTACACCAAGGTGGTACTGCACCCCGGCCACGACCTCGCGGCGTGAACCGGGGCTCCGGCCCGCCGGATCAGGCGTGCCGGGCGGTGATCTTCCGTCCCGGCGCGGCATGGTGGGCCGGAACGTCCGTGCTCTTGGCGCGCAGCCGCTGGAGCCACAGCGTCGCCGTGGCCAGCAGCCCGGCGAAGAGCGTGAGAAGGAGAACGGAGACCCACATCTGGCGACTGCCGGGACTCATCCATCCCGTCCAGATCGCGGCGGTCAGCCACAGGGCCACGCCGGTCGCGTAGAAGACACGCACCCGGCGCAACTGCCGTACGGCTCGCAGGATTCGGGAGTGATCGGTCATCGCTGCCATGCGGCCCCGTGTACCCCCGATCCCGCGCCGCACGACCCTGTGATCGCACCCTCTCCTCGTCCGAGGACACTGCCCAGGTCAGCAGCGGCGCTGAACCGGGATCATTTCGCGGTCCAGTCGGTGGTCAGCACCTTCGTCAGGGCCACGAGATCCTCGTGGCCGAGAGGGCTGCGGTGGGAGAGGGTGTTGCGGGCGTTGCGCAGTGAGCGCAGGCGGTGATGCTGGGTGCTGGTCAGGTTCAGCATGTGGGCGGCGGCTACGAGCCCGCCGATCTCCAGTTCGTGGAGGTCGGGCAACGCCGTCGTCCCACCATTCGTGTTGTACTGCGAGCGGGCTTCGGCGCAGAAGTCCTGAAGGCTGTGTGTGCCCTTGCGCAGCAGCTCGGGCACCAGGTGGATCAGGGCTGTGCGAGCCTCCTCGATGAGGGGGAGCAGGACCCGGTTCTGAGCGTGACAGACGAGGATGCGCAGGTCGTGCGACCGGGAGTCCGGCAGGCGACGGCCGTGCACCAATCTGATGCGCCCCTCCCAGCTTTCGACAGAGCCGCCGGCCCACGCATCGTGGAGTTCGGCGTCCGGGGCCGACGCGTGGGCGGCCGACATACGGACGCTCGGCTCGTACTCCGCCGCGGTGGGTTGCTCGTCGGGCAGCAACCCGGCGAGCGCCGAGCGCAGACTGTCCAGGTCTCCGCCGCGCCAGACGTCCCGCAGGACGAGAGCGCGGTCGATGTCGGGGCCGCAGACCTCGGCGACCACGGCATCCGTGACGCGCTGGAGAAGGGCGCCGGCCGGGTTGCTGGTGCGGCCGCCGGATTGCCAGGCCATGAGGACCTCGGTGTCCAGACGGGTCCAGACCTTCCACCACCAGTGGACGGACGACCGGCTGCGGTCTCCGAGCACATGGCGTGGCAGGTCGCCCGCTCGGGCCGCGAAGAGGAACCGCGGCCGGGTATGGCCGGACAGACCGGCTTCGTGGAAGGTGGCCACGGCGACCCGGAGAACTCTCGCCGCCTCTTCGTGAGAGGTCTCGTTCCAGCAGCGGACGAAGACGGTGTGCGGTGCCAGACCGGCGGCGGCCTGTTCCGCCAGCGCCGCGACGGGATCACCGGTGACACCGAGCTCCTTGGCCAGGCGGTCCTGCAGCGTCGAGGCCGATATGGGTGCGGAGGGGGATGCCTTCGGCAGTTCCGCACCGCTCGCGACGACCAGACCACTCAGCAGATCGCCGTACGGGTCGTCCCGGAGACCCGCTTCCTCTGCCCGGTTCGCCCGGTTCGTGGCATCGGGAGATGCACGCGACTCCGTGAACGGCACCCGCACCACGGGCGACGGCCCCGTGGCACGGTCGGACAGGGACACGGCCCCGGGCACCGAGATCACCCCGTCGATACGGTGGGCCAGTTCATCGACGAAGAAGTCGGCACGTCCGGAGTCCACGAAGGGGTCGGGGAAGTACCAGACGCAACTGCGTCCGGACAGCAGGTCCGCCTCCAGCAGATCGAGGTGCCGACGCGGTCCGGGGAGCCGGGCGAGGCCCTCGTCGTCCATCTGCCAGGTGGCGCCCCCGCCTTCCGGAGCCGGGACGCGCGCCTTCGGGACCTGCGCGCCGGAACCACTACTGACCGAGGACTCGGCACCCCCGGGCACGGCGCTCTGCGCCCAGGGGTCGGCTGCGGTCACCGATCCGGTCCGATCGTCTTCAGGGACCGGAAAGTGACGGCGTCGAACCGGACGCCCGTCCCGACCTGGTCGAGGACTGCCAGCCGGTCGAGGCGCTCCAGCAGGCGTTCGGCCGAACGGAGGGCCTCGTCGCCGTCGCTCTCCTCGAAGAAAGCGGCAGCCAGGTCTCCGGGGGTGATGACCGCGTTGCCGCCGAGGTACTCCTCGACGCTGTAGAACTGCGCCCAGGCCGTGATGGGGGAGACGTCCGCCTCCACGAGCCCGGCCGCATCGAGGTGGGCCCTGGCCGCGTCCGAGGCGTCGAACCGCTCGCACAGGCTCTGGAGTACCTCCTTCTGCCGCATGCCGGAGCGCACGTTGTGCATCGCGAGCTCGACCAGAGCGGGCCAGCCACCGGTGGCGGCGATGAGACTGCGGCGTTCCTGCGGCAGCCCGAAGGGCGACTCGGGCCAGGCGCGGACGCTGTCGACGGTCCACCGCTGCGGCACGACGAGGCCGGCCTTCGTCGTCTCGGCCTGCGCGGCCGCGTCCGGGGAACAGAGAACGACCGCGTACCGCCGAGGCGCTCCGGGCGCGGCCTCGGCATCGATCGCCGTGGCTCCCGTGTGCTCGACCAGGCGCTCCGCGGCATCCTTCACCTCGGACCCCGCTCGGCCGCGCAGGTCGACGAAGAGGAGCCTGGACCCGCGCCGGCGTCGTGAGTTCGCCGTGATCGCGTCGACCAGGTCGTCGGCCGGGTCCACGGTGACGACGTCGAAACCGTACCCTTCGCCGTACAGCCGCAGGCCGCCTTCGACGAGGTGGTCGCCGAGTGCCCGTGTACAGGGCACGACGCTCGTGCGGGTGGAGTGGGCGAGCATCTCGTCGAACTGCCCCTCGGTCAGCGGACTCATCCGCTGGACCCCTCGCATGATGCCGACGGAACGGCGGGCGGAGCGTGGGTTGTAGTCGTAGGGCAGGTCGAACTCGGTGTCGTTCAGCTCGCTGTTCAGCTCGTTGCGGGTGCCCAGCATGTTGACCACGTTGGGGCTGCGCATCGCGTAGGCCCGCTCCTCGGCGGGGAGCTTGATGAGCAGGCCGAGCCCGACCATCTCGTCGAGGAAGATGGTCAGTTGACGCTCGCTGTTGAGCGGGAAACCCTCCTGCCAGATCTTGTGCGCCTCCTCCAGCAGTTCGCCGGGTCGGATGGCGTGCGCGTAGCCGTGTTCGAGGGCGCGCAGGGCGATCAGCAGGGTGAGGACGCGGTAGCGGTCCTCCAGGTTGATGGTGTAGCGCAGTCGTTCCGCGATGAGTTCGCGGACCCGCTCCAGGTTGGCGACGGCCTGGACGTCGTCCCAGGTGATCGGTGCGCGGCGACCGTCGGCGGGCATGGCCCGCTGCTGCATGTAGACGACGAGGTGATCGCAGAAGATCTGCACCAGGTTCGCCTGGTAGTTGGTGACACCCAGGATGTGCCAGACCAGGTCGGGCCTCTCGAAGACGAGACCGACGGCGGCCAGGGGCTCCTCGACGAGTGCGACGGCGGCCTGCGGCTTGAGCGGGCCGACCAGGACGCCGGGGCCGCCGTGCGCGGTGACGACGTTGGTCAGGTGGTTGAAGCGCTGAACCTGGTGCAGACCGGCGAAGACCACCTTGAAGGACCGGCCGGTGGCCTCCATCAGCCGCTGCAGCCGTTTGACGGTGCGGAACGTCGACTGGCCACCACCCGTGTAGACGGCCTGGGCGTCGGCCGTGAGGAAGGCGTCTGCCTCGTCGGCGAGCAGCAGGATGCGCCGACCGGGCTCCGTCTCGATCCACTGCCGGATCTTGTCGGCGATGGTGTCGACGGGACTGCTGTCGGAGGTGTTCGCAGGGATGACGTCACGGCGCTTCAACTCCGCGAGCAGTGCCCGCCAGATGCCGTCCGGGGGCTCGGCGTGTCCGATGTCCGCTTTGAGGAGGTCGATGTAGACGGCGATGTTGTGGTTCGGATCGGCCTTCTGGAACACCTCGACCGCCTGCCGCAGCAGGGACGACTTCCCGAGCTGACGTCCGCCGAAGAGGAAGATGGAGCCATCGGGCTTCAGGACCTCGCGCATCTCCTCGGCCCGGCCCTTGAAGACCTCCGGGGGTACGAGACCGGCGACGTGCGGCGTGTACGGGGTGTACCCGGTCCACGGCAGCGTGACCCGCTGCGCGGCCCGGAACGAGCGGGGGGCGCGGGCCGCGACCCAGCCGACGACGGCCGGGTCGACCACCAGGGCCTGCTGACCGCGGCTACGGGAGGCGAGCGCGAGCTTGCGGCGCCCCTCGATACCGAGAGGCTGGAGGTAAAGGATCACGTTGGCGCCGATGGCCGAATCCGGGAGGTGCCGCAGCGGCCCCTCGCCCCGGAGCTCGTCGGCGATGACGACGACCTTGTACATGCGGCGGGCCTGGGAGCCCAGGGCGGCGACGTATCCCGGCGTGCTCTCGGTGATGTCGGCCCGCACGCTCAGCCGGGTGACACCGTGCCGGGCCTCCTCGACGTTGGACTCGGTCACGCTCAGGCCGAGCAGGCGCAGCACGCTCCTGGCCTGACCGCGGATCTTGCGCGAGTCACGCTCGCGGATCAGGTTCTCCCAGGAGTCGAGCCCGGCGACCGCGTTCTGCACCAGCGAGTCGTCGCCCGCGTAGTGCTGCGCCCACCAGCGGGCGCTGACCCCGTGCCGAGTGGGTGGCGGGGCCTCGCGGTGAGAGACGCCCGCCAGGAAGCGCGACAGTTCCTGGCCGACGGGCTCGGTCGGGGCCGGCAGCGCGTCGCCACCACGGGCGAAGGACAGGAGTTCCTCCGCGGCGACCGTCTCACCGCGGTCCAGCAGCGCGCGGATGCGCTGCTCCTCCGCCTCGCTCAGGCGCGTGGCGTCGAGCTCGCGGTAGAGCTGAGCGGTCTGCTGCTCCTCCAGCGCACGCAGGCGACGGCCGATCTCGGCGGTGGCGCGGAACTTCTCTCCGTGCCGATCTCTGTGGTCCGCCTCCAGATCGAGGAGACGTACGGTGAAGTCGTGCTCGTCCTCGGGCTTCAGCAGGTTCTGCACCCGCATCTGCGCCAGGGCGAGTTGGGCGCGCCGGTGTTCCTCGGCGCACTTGCGCCGCCAGTCGGCGGCCGCGTCCGACAGTGCCTCCTGCCAGTCCGCGACCTGTGCCGGCTGCGGTGCGGTCCCGACGAGCAGCCCCTGCTCCAGCCTGTCCAGCAGGCGGGCCGCCAAGTGCAGGTCGCCCTCGCCCTGGTGGCGTCGCAGCGCCAGGGCGATGTCGGTGGGACCGAGCAGGCCGAGCATGGCCTCCAGGGCGTCCGGCCTCTCGAGATCGGGTTCGTCCCGGCCCTCGTGGACCCGCCAGGACAGGCCGGGCAGGTGGAGGAGGCCGTCGGCGGGAGGGCGGAACCGTGTGTCGCGCGGCTCGGGAGAGTAGGAGCCGTCGAGCCAGCGCAGCAGCAGCGCGAGGAGTGCCCCGCCCACCCCGGGCACCGGCTCGGCCTGCCGCGCGGCCGTGATCGCCTTCATCAGGTCCCGGCCGACGTCGCGGCTGCCGGAAGGGCGGGAGGACGCGGCGATGCGCAGGGCTGCCGTGAGCAGGTCCTGGACGCTCTTGACGTGCCCCCGGAGCTGCTCGCGCGCGGCCGAGTGGATCGGGTACTTCGCCTGCTTGGGCGTCCGCTTCGCTCGGTCTGTGGCGTCGATGATCCGGTCGGCGGCGTCGGAGCGCTTGTAACGCTCCTCCATCTCCTTGACGAGCGCGTCGGCCTCGACGCGTCCCTCGGCCCAGCCCTGGATCGTCTCCAGCGTGCCTCCCAGCACACCGTCGGGTGCCGCGAGGGCCTGCAGCACGATCGTGGCGCGTTGGTACTTGATGGTGCGCTGCGGCAGATCGAGCGCGAGCTGGCGGGCCCGCTCACCGATCTCCTCGCGGCTGTCGACGGCGGACGCGGCGGCGGGTGCGTCCAGGGCGCCGGGCTGGATCTCGACGGACTGCCGCACCGCGTGCACCAGTTCCTCCAGCAGCGTCGCCCACGGTCCGGACAGACCCGGCAGCGACGTGAAGTCGGTCAGGACGCTGCCGGCCCACCGCGCCGACAGGCCGCTGCGGATGGCCGCGGTCAGCAGCACCAGGTGGGCGTCGCGGTCGTCGTCCCAGGGACGCTCCTCGACCACCGCCTCGATCCGTTCCTCGGCCTCCACCTGCAGATCGGAGGCCCACCCCGGCGACGCGTGGAAGGCGGCGTCCGCGAACGCCAGCGCGACCAGGCGATGTGCGTCCGCGTCGGCGGCGCGGCTCAGCCAGTAGGACTCGGCGAGCCTTCCCTCCTCGACCAGATCCGCCACCGGGGCGGAGTCACCGGACCACACGTCGGCCGCCGGCTTCGGTGCCGGGGCCGAACGGCGCTGGGCGGGAACGCGGTCCAGGGCGACCGCAGAGACCTCGTGCTTCACCGCGACCGCCGGGGTGTCCCCACGCGCGGCTCCGTCCTGGACGGTGAGGGTGGGCGCCTCGCCCTCACTCCAGGACGTGCCGAGTCCGGTCTCCTCGGCCGCCCCCTCTCCCCCCGGCTCTTCCTCCGGGTTCGTGCTGGTGGCCACATCGTCGGGCGACGGTACGGCGACGTCTTCGACGGACTCGACCTCCGCCTCGGCACTGCCCGCCTCACCGAGAGGTGGCGGGGCGTGCACCTCTTCCGGCTCGCCTCCTCGCAGTTGATGGAGCCTCTGCTCGTACTCCGTGATCTGGTCGCGCAGGTGGCCCCGGAGCATCTCGCTCGTGGAAGACTCGTAGATGGTGCGGGCTTCGTCGAGCGCCTGCTCGGTCTCCGCGATCTCCAGGTCGGTCTCGTTCCGGCGACGCTCGTTCTCCCGGACCCGCTCGACGAGCGACTCGGCCGCGGCCCAGCCCTGGTCGTCGGCCCAGGTCTCACCGGCAGCGTCCGTGAAGACGCGGACCAGAGTCCGGCGTTCTTCGATCCACTCCGCGGTCGTGCGCAGCAACTCCCGGTCACCGGCCAGCCGTCCGGCACGGACGGCCGCGACGAAGGCGTCGAGCCGGTCGGCCAGTTGCTCCGCGGCCTCCTTCAACCGCGCCGTCTGCTGCCCGATCTCCTCGGCGTCCCGTCGCACCACGATCCGGCTCCCCCTCGCTTCCGGTCGAGTCGTCTGTTCTGTGTCCGTGCTTGATCGCGCCCCGCTGCCGGATTCCCGCAGCACCCAGCGCTCACAGGAGAGGCGCTCGTAGTCGGGCTGGGTCAGAGGGGCCGCGGTGCTCTCGGCGGCCTCCTGGAGTTGCTCCGCGTGCTCTCGCACCAGCTCACAGGTGGGCAGGTCCTCGAAGAGGGAGAGCCCTTGGAGCACGAGTCGCGCCAGGTCCGGCAGCAGCTCCGACAGCATCTGCGTGAGCTGCTCAAGACCGGCGTCCGGCAGCCGTGCCGCGTGTCCCGTCTCGCTGAGCCGGGAGTCGGCGAGCCTGACTCCGCACGCGCAGAGGCTGAGGATCAGCTGTTCGGGCGCCCGGGTCACCCACATCCGGGCCCCGGCGGTTTTGCGCAGCTTCGAAGCTGCAGGGCCACCGTCGTAATGCAGAGCGGTAGGGCCGTGTGTCTTTTCGACGTGCCGGAACAGCATGAGCACCAGGTCGGGTTTGTCCCGCAGCCATTGTCTGAACGACGAAACGGAAGTCACGATCCCCCTAGTTGTGCGCGCGGCGCGCCCTTCCCCCGCCTTCGCTCCCACCACTCATGAGGGCGATCCGTCTGGCTCAGCCCGAGTGCCGGAGTTCCGGTGATGGACAGTCATATCAAACGGGTCGGACAACGGCGAGAGATTCCCGACCGCAGCCACGCACTCCGGAGGTGGAACCGCTCCTCGGCAGCATGGCTCGCGACACCTTGCTCGGAAGTGCCTCGGATGGCCCTCCGCAGCCCGCCCTCCGGCGAGCGCGTTCGGCGGACCTCGGACAGCCTGGGGGAGGCGGCCGGCGGGTGCGGGTGTTCCGGACCTGCCCCACGGGTAGCCGGTTGGCCGTACCGTCCGGGAACGCCCGGCCGCCGCCACCCACCGCGGCTTTCCGGTCCGGAGGACGAGAGTCCGGAGAACGAGAGGACGTCATGGAGCACTACCGAATCGTCAACCCCGCCACCGGTGAGACCGTGCGGGAGTACCCCACCGCGACCGACGCGGAACTGCGCGAGGCGCTGGAACTCGCCGACACCGCGCAGCGCGAGTGGGCCGCCCGGCCGCCCGAGGAGCGCGCGGCCGTACTGCACCGGGTGGCCGACCTCTACGAGGAGCGCCGGGACCAGCTCGCCGGGATCATCACCCGGGAGATGGGCAAGCCGGTCAGGCAGGCGCTCGGCGAGATCGACATCGTCGTCTCGATCTACCGGTACTACGCCGACCACGGCGAGGAGTTCCTGAAGGAGGAGGAGCTGGACGTGGCCTCCGGGGGCCGTGCCGTCATCCGCAAGGAGGCCGTCGGCACCCTGCTCGGGATCATGCCGTGGAACTTCCCGTACTACCAGGTCGCCCGCTTCGCCGCGCCGAACCTGATGCTCGGCAACGCCGTGCTGCTCAAGCACGCCCCGCAGTGTCCGGAGTCCGCGCTGGAGATGGAGCGGCTCTTCCAGGACGCCGGCCTGCCGAAGGGCGCGTACGTCAACATCTTCGCCGGCAACGCGCAGATCGAGGACGTGATCGCGGACGACCGCATCCAGGGCGTCTCCCTCACCGGCTCCGAGCGGGCGGGCGCGGCCGTGGCCGAGATCGCGGGCCGGAACCTGAAGAAGGTCGTGCTGGAGCTGGGCGGCTCCGACCCCTATCTGATCCTCGGCGTCTCGGACATGTCCCGCGTCGTGAAGAACACCCTGCAGGGCCGCATGTTCAACGCGGGCCAGGCGTGCAACGCCTCCAAGCGGATCATCGCGCTGGACGAGCACTACGACGATTTCGCCGAGCAGTACACGGAGGCGGTCCGCCGCATCGTCCCCGGCGACCCCACCGACCCCGGCACCTTCATGGGCCCGCTCTCCTCGGAGAAGGCCGTCGAGACCCTGGACGAGCAGGTCCAGGACGCCATCTCCAAGGGCGCGACCGTACTGGCCGGCGGCCGCCGCATGGACCGGCCGGGCGCCTGGTACGAGCCGACGGTGCTCGCGGGCATCACGCCCGAGATGCGGGCGTACAAGGAGGAGCTGTTCGGCCCGGTCGCGCTGCTGTTCAAGGTCGGCTCCGAGGACGAGGCGGTCGAGTTCGCCAACGACTCGCCGTACGGGCTGAGCGCCTCGGTGCAGACCGACGACGACGAGCAGGCCGAGCGGGTGGCCCAGCGTCTCGCCACCGGCATGGTGTTCCTCGGCGGCCCGGCGGGCACGGCCGCCGAGCTGCCCTTCGGCGGGGTCAAGCGGTCCGGCTTCGGCCGGGAACTGGGCCGGTTCGGCATGGAGGAGTTCGCCAACCACAAGCTGGTCCGCATCACCCGCTGACGGGTGCGCGAACGCCCCGGCCTGCTGGGTCGGGTCCGCCGGCTGTCCGGGGCGCCGGGTGTCAGGTCCGCTGGAAGAATTCCACCTCCGCCAGCGCGATGTGCCGCCCGGCGGACAGGCCGACCGGGGCGCCGAGCGTCAGCCGGACCGTGGTGACACCGCTCATGCCGACGGTGATCGGCTGCGGTCCGGGCTTGTCGCTCAAGTCGATCTCCTTGCGCCGCACTTGGCCGTCCTCCGACGTGACGTCCATGTCCAGATGGAGGGCGCGGGCCTGGGCGCCGTAGTCCTCGGCGTTCTTGGACGCGCCGTTGGTGACGATCAGATCCACGAACCGGAACGGCTTGGCGAAGCTGTACGTCACCGACGCGCCCTTGCCGGGAATCGCCCAGTAGCGGTTGGTGAGCCCGTCCGTGGTCAGCCGGGCCGAGTGCCCCGGAAGCTGGGCCGTGGCGGTGACACGGGACGGGCTCACCGCCTTGGGCGTGCCCAGCTTGTCCCGCGTGTCCTCGATCAGCTGCCGCCCGGCCGGGAGCAGCAGGAAACCCGCCGCGCACAGCGCCAGCACCACCGCGAGGATGACCAGCAGCCGCACCAGCCGGCCGGAGCCGCCCCGAGTGCGGCGCCGGAACGGCCACACGGTGCGCCACCACGGCAACCGCTCCGGAGCCGCCACAGCCGCCAGCGGCGCGGCACACTTCCGGCAGAAACGGCGGTACGCCGGGTTGGGGGTACGGCAGACGGGACACGGCACCCCGGAGGCGTCCTCGTCCGCCGGGAGCGGTCGGACCACCGGCCGGGGGGCGACCGCCTTGGCCGGCTTGACGGGCTGCGGGGCGGCCGGGGGAGCCGGTGGCTCGGGGGGCGGGGCGACCGGGCCGGGCGTCTCCGGGGCGCGCTCGGGAGCCGGTGCCGGTGCCGGTGCCGAAGCCGGCGCGGGCGCCTCGGCGTCCTCGGTCCGGGGCGCGGGCGCGACGGCCGGTTCCGGCCGCTCCGGCTCCGCCGCGGCGCCGGCCGCCTCGCCCCGGCCCCGCGCCGAACCCTCCGACCAGCCGAGGTAACTCCCGCAGTTCCAGCAGAAGTCGTCCGTCGCCTCGTTCGACGCCCCGCAGGCGGGACACTCGCGCATGACGTCACTCCCCTTCGCCGGAGTCGGAGGGCGGAGCGGAAATGACCTCCACCCGGCATCGCGTGTGCACCGGGCACAGCGCCCGGACCAGTTCGTGGACGCGTGACTCGTCGACCGTCGCGTCCCGCTCGGGCCACACCCGTACGACGATCTCGGCGTCCGGCGCGGGCGGCAGCTCGGTGCCGGGGGTGCGGGACCAGACGGCGGCGCCGTCGCCGGCGATCTCGGCGCCCACCCCGAGGATCAGGCGCAGGGCCTCCAGCAGGCCACGCTTCGTACCGCGCCCCCGGTGCAGTTCCATCGCCCGGACCGTGGCCTCGCGGCGCAGCTCGGCGGGCCAGCGCGGATCGTCCACGCCGCCCACCCAGGAGGCTAGCCAGGCCACGAAGTCGGCGGGGGCCACCCTCGGGTCGAGGTAGGCGGGCAGGTTGTCCAGCGTGCTGAACACCGGGGCCAGGACCGTGTCGAGACCGGCGGTGAAGCGCTGGGCGAAGTCGTCCTCCGCGTACAGCGCGGGCAGTTGCCCGCCGATCGGATGACGGCTGGGCAGACCGGGGACCGCGGCGCGGCTCATACGCGGGCCTCCGGCTCCGCCGCCGTGACGACCACCTGGTGCTGGTACGGGAAGACCAGCGCGCCCGCGCCGATGTCGACCCGGTCGACAGGCGTACCGCGCCGCCCCGTCACCGGGTCGGCCGGGAACAGCCGGATGTCCTCCACCAGGACGTCCCCCACGGCACGCTGGAGCACGCCGAACACCTCGCCGTACTGCACCGGCCGCCCGAACGGCCAGCCCGTGCCGTCGGGGCCGCCGTGCAGCGGGTCCAGGTGGTCGTAGAGCGCGGCCAGCGCCGTGGCGCGCACCCGGTCCGCGACGGCGGCGGGCGCGGTGAGCCGGGCCACCACGGTGACGCCCTGGTAGACCGGCGGTTCCACGACGAGCCGGGTGCCGATCAGGCGCCGCTCGTCCAGCGCCCCGGTGATCGTGGCGAGCACCTGGTCGGACGGGATCAGCTGCTCGAAGCGGACCCGGCCGTCGTCGTCGGGGACCGCGTCCGGCACCACCAGGACCCGTACCGCGCCCGGCTCGTCGGCGGCCGGCAGACAGCGCACCCGGCGCACCGAGGGCGCCGCCTGCCGCGCGATGATCTCGTGGTCCTCGGCGGTCACCGCGCGCTCCTGCATACGCAGCGCCTGCGGGGCGCGCAGCCGGGCGTTGGCCACCGTCTCGCCGGCGACCCCGCCACGGGCCGCCTCCCGGTTGCCGACGCGCGCGACGTACGGCACCGAACTGCGCAGCACGTTGATCGCGCCGCGCGCCACATTGCCCGCCGGGCCGCCACCGGTGCGGTAGCGGGCCACACGCACCTGGGCGCCCTTGGGCGGTACCGCGCCGCACGCGCGCAGCGTGCCGTCGGGTTCGCGCAGCGCGGGCGCGAAGCCGAACTCGCCCGAGGTGGCGTCGACCCGTACGTGCCGGTCCTCGGGTCCGGAGCGCCCGAAGTGCTCGACGACCTGCCAGCGCTGCCAGCCGTCGGCGGAGGACACCTCCACCACGGGCGGCTCGCCGTCGAGCAGCACCGGCGGCCGGTCGAGGCGGAACGTCTGCCCCGCGACCCCCTCGGAGACACCGAGCGGCACGTCCGTCACCGTCTCCGCGTGCTCCACCGTCATGGTCCCGCCCACGGTGAACACGGCGGCCTCCCGCACGGTCGGGGACTCGGAGTAGAACGGCTGGCCGGGTTCGGCCGGCACGACCCGGCAGCGCAGCCAGCCCGCGCGCGTCCCGCCGATCACGGACGCCGTGTGCGACGCGGGGATGTACACGGTCACCTCGCCGGGCCGGTTCAGACCGCCCGTGGTGTCCTCGCCGGTCTCGCACCGCAGCCAGCGCGTCCCGTCCCACGCCTCCCAGGCCAGCGGCGGCTGGCGCGGGTCGACGCCGACGCCCTCGACCCGGCTGTCCAGGCGGACGGCGACCACACAGCGCGGTACGGCTGTCGGCAGCCCGAACAGCAGCGCGTCACCGGGCTCGGGCACCGTCTGGAAGCAGGGCACGTCGCGGCCCTCGGCGAGCGCGTTCGTCCGGTCGGTCTGCTCGCCACCGCGCGGCGCGGTCACCAGCCGAATCAACTCGCTCGGCACGATGCGCAGTTCGCCGGTCGTGGCGAAGACGACGGCTTCCTCGTCCTCACTCGCCGCCGTCGTCACCTCGGTGCCCGCGGTCAGCGTCACCGTCTCCGGCTGCGGCGCGGAGAGCCAGAAGTCGACCTCGGCGGCCGCCGCCGACGGCGGGAACAGCCGGATGCCCAACAGGTCCAAAAAGGCCAGGTAGTTCTTCTCCGGGACCCGGTTCAGCCGGTACAGCAACTGGTCCACCAGATAGGCGAACGTCTCGATCAGCGTGACACCGGGGTCCGACACATTGTGGTCGGTCCACTCGGGCGCACGCTGCTGCACATACCGTTTCGCCTCGTCCACGAGCTGCTGGAAGCGCCGGTCGTCCAGATTGGGGGAGGGCAGGACCATCAGTCGCCGACCACTTCCTCGACACCCTCCTCGGAGGGGATCGTGTAGAACGGAAACACCAGATTGCGCCGGTCGTTGGTGGATCGCACCGTGTAGTGCACGTCGATGTAGAGCGTCCCGGCGTCCACCGCGTCGAAGGCCACCACCACCTCGTCCACGGAGATCCGCGGCTCCCACCGCTCCAGCGCCTCCCGCACCTGCTGCGCGACCCGGCCCGCCGTGGCGCCGTCGCCCGGCGCGAACACGTAGTCGTGGATGCCGCAGCCGAACTCGGGCCGCATCGGCCGCTCACCTGGCGCAGTGCCGAGGACCAGCCGGATCGCCTCCTCGATCTCCCGCGCCCGCTCCACCATGGCGATGCCCCCGGTGGGGCCGACCCGCAGCGGGAACGCCCAGCCACGGCCGATGAACCGCTCGCTCACAGCACGCCACCTATCTCCACGCTCAACTCACCCATCACGATCTGCGCCTGGCACGCCGTCTTGTCCCCCATCCGCGCGGCGGGCAGCCCACCGATCAGGACACCCACACCGGCCAGTGCCATCGGATCGGGAATGATCACGTTCAGCGGTCCGGTGGCCGCGTGCGGGGGGACCACGCACACGTGCAGGCTGCCCACGACGGCGGCCGGGCGGCCGCCGATCAGCACGGTCGCCACCCGCGCGGCGGCCGCGGGAGGCGGGGTGGTGATCCGGCCGCCATGGCTCGTCGGATCACCGGTACGGGCTGCGGCCGGCATGATGGACTCCTCGGTATCGACAACAACAGGCGTGCGGGACAGCTCAGTTGATCCGGATGAGCTTGGCCTTCAGGACACCCAGCAGACCACCGTCCACCTCGACCGACGAGCGCCCGGACACCGCCACCGCGCGCCCGGACACGGACACCCGCGACTGCCCTTCGAGCACCACCCGCCGCCCCTGCAGGGTCACTTGACCCCTCGGCGCACTCAGCGTGATGTCCTGCTTGTCCATGACCACGGACGTCCCCACCTGCCCCGGCGACCGGTACACGGTCACCTCGATCCGGTCCTCGCGGTCGTCCATCCGGACCTCCAGCCGCTTGTCCGCCGTCACCAGGCGCAACCCCGACGGACCCGGCCGCGGCGCGTCCAGCAGCTCCAGCCGGTGCCCCGAACGCGACACGAAGGAACGCCGGTTGACCTTCCCGCTGGTCTTGTCGATCAGCGGCACGTCATGCTTCGACGGCTTGTCCACCCCGTTGTAGAGCCCGCCGAGGACGTACGGGCTGTCCAGCAGCCCCTGCTCGAACCCGACCAGCACCTCGTCGTTGACCTCGGGGCTGACCACACCGCCGCCGCCCTTGCCGCCCCACTGCACCGTACGCACCCAGTCCGAGACGTAAGTGTCGTCCAGCCAGGGGAACTTGAGCCGCACCGCGCCCTGCTCGGCGCCGTGCGGCTCGCGCACGTCGGTGACCACACCGATCGCCAGCCCTGGAATGCGCGGACCGCGCGAGCCCGCACCGGCACCGGTCAGCCCGGTCAGCGAGGGGTCCGGGCGGGTACTGACCCACAGGGTCGTCCGGTACCCGCCGTGCGGCTCCAGGACGTGCTGCACCGCCGTCGCCGTGTACCGCCCCGAGAACGCCGGACCCACATTGCCCAGCGCGACCGGCTTGCCCGCGCGCAGCGCCGGATTGCCGGTGGTCAGCGCCTCCAGGTCACCGTACGAAGCGCTCACCTGCTCCGCCGTCGCCCGTGCCACCGCCGCGGCCTCCGCCTGCGTGCGGTACGGGGTGTCGGCCACCGTCACCTGGGTCTTCTTCCCGAACCGGTTCACCGACGCCGGGTTCAGGCCGGGCACGACCGTGCCGCTGGTGATGGACGCCTGCTCGGCCACCACGGCCCGCTTGGTGGTCGCGTCCCAGCCGCGCACCTGCACCTTCTGCGCCGCGTCCGCCATCGACAGCGACGCCCGCAGCGCCAGCAGGTTCCGCCCGTACTCCAGCACCAGCGGGCTGCGCGTCGCGGGCGTCGACGGGGAGGGTGCGCCGGACGCCTTCACCGGGCGGGTGAACTGCAGGACCCCCTTGTCGTCCACCCGTACCTGCGCACCGCACTCGCCCGCCAGATACCGCAGGAAGTCCCAGTCGGAGACGTTCGCCTGCGAAAGCTGCTTGTGCGTGACCGCGGGAGCCTCCACCTTGCCGCAAGCGAGGCCCGCCGAGGTGGCGACCTTGCGGATGATCGCCGCCGTCGTCATGTTCCGGTACGCCACCACCTTCCGGCCGCGCTGCAACCGGTGCGCCCTGGAGTACGCCCGTACGACGGTGAACGTGCCGGTGCCGTCCCGGTCCAGCTCCAGCGCCGTGACCTCGCCGCTGAACAGCGGCTCCCGAGCCTGGCCCTTCACCGTCACCACCGACACGCGCAGCGGCGTGCCGATCGTGACACCGGTCGCGGCGAGGAACTCGTGCTGCGGATCGCGGTAGGTGAGCACCGCCGTGTCCGGCAGCCCCACGCTCTCCTCGACCACACAGCTGACCAGCTGCGTCGCCCAGGTCCCCGGCAGTTCTCCCGGTGCCTCGACCACCGGATCGGCCGCGAACGACCGGACGTCCCCCGACTCGGCAGCCGTCACAACTCCTCCTCGTACCCGGCGTCCCGCAGCCCGGGCACCACCAGTTCGGTCCCCGGCTCCAGCGCCATCGGGTCGTCTATGCCGTTCGCCTCGGCGATCGCCCGCCAGGCCGTCGCGTCCCCGTACTCCCGCCAGGCGAGCATCGCCAGGCTGTCGCCCGCCACCAGCGTGTGCGTGCTCCGCGCCGTCCGCGCGCCCGAGGTGGGGTTCTGCCCCGGCGGGTCGACGCTCGCCTCCTCGATGGACAGCGAGCAGGTGGCCCGGAGCGGTTTCCCGTCCACGTCGAACAGCGTGTACGACACCGACAGGCTGGACAGCACCCCGTCGAACGACGTCGTACGCGCCGTGCCCCACTCGAACCGCACCCAGGGACTCGCCGGCTTCTTCCGGCCGAGGCTCGCCTGCGTGGGCACGCATGCCTTCATCAGCTTCTCCACGGCCTGCTCCACGGAGTTGTCGTGGGTGGCCGTCGCGTCCAGGAACACCTCAAGGCTCAGCACCCGCGGGCCACTGCCGACGAACTCCGGCAGCGCCGACTCGCCCGCCATGCGCGCCGGAGTGCGCCGCCACTCGGTGGATTTGCTCAGCTCCAGCGTCGACGGGTTGAACTGGAGGTCGAGCCGCGCGAGCGTGCCGCCGGGCCGGGCGCCGACCGAGGCCGGCGGCTCCTTGAGCGTGAGCTGAGCCCTGGCCCGGCTGGCGCGGCCCGATGGGGACATGAGGTGGTTCCTTCCTGGGAGACGTCGTTTTCGCGGGGCGAGCGGGCGGTCAGGAAGGAACCAGCCCCTCGTGCGCGATCTCCAGCGTCTCCACCGCCGCCTGCGAACTGGCCGGGTCGAACGACGGGCCCTGCCAGCGCACCGGCACGATCCCGTACACCTGCCAGCCGATGATCCGGCTCAGGTCGGGACGCAGCGCCACGATCTCGCCGTCCTTGGGCTCCACCCGGCGCAGCGTCTCGTCCAGCCAGCGGCCGATCTTCGCCGTGTCCGCCGTGACCGGCCGGGTGAGGGTGATGTTCGACCAGGTGACCCGGCCCGGCAACTGCCAGGTGAACCCGTTGTTGCCGCCCTCCGCGTACGTCTCCATCTCGACCTGGGCGCCCATCCCGGAACAGGTGTGGAAGGCGCCGAGGTCGTTGCCGCCGATGGCGAGCCGGAAGAACACGCTCGTGGCGAAGATGTTGTCCGTCATGCTGCTCGTGGTCCGTCCGTGGTGCGTTCGGTGGTGGCGTGGGGTTCAGCGACGGCCGTCGAAGGGACGGCCCGTGCGGTCCCTGCCCCGGCGCAGTTCGGTGCGCAGGAGACGGGAGACGGGGTCCAGCAGGCGGCGGGCCAGGTCGTCGAGGTCGGGGGCGGATTCCGGGGCGGGGGGTTTGGCGCGGGTGGTGGTGGAGGAGGTGGGGGTCTGCTGCTGCGGGGGCGTGGTGGTGGGTTTGCCCTGAGCGGCGGGGGTGGGGGCTCCGCCGCCTGGGTCCCGCTGGATGTGCACGGGGCGGACCAGCGGGGATGTGGGGTTCGGTGGGGTGGGGGCCCCGCCGGTGTCTCGCTGGATCGGGGAGGGGCGGACCAGGGGCGTGGGGTTCGGCGAGGTGGCTCCGCGGGTGGGGGCGTTCGCCAGGAAGGGCTGCACGGCGGGGGGTTGGGGGGCGGTGACCGGGAGGGGGCGTGGGGCGGGGACGCTGGGGGTCGCGGCCAACGGGGTGGGGCGGGCGGTGCGGGTGGGGGAGGGGGTGACCGGGGACTGGGGGGCGCGCTGGACGGCGGTCGGGGTTTGGGCCCCGGTCGTCTCGCGTGCCCAGCGGGCAGCTACCACCGGGCGTTCGGCGGTCTTGCGCCGGGTGGGCGCGGCTATGGGGGGTGCCGCCTCGGTGCTGAGGGTGAGGGGGCGGCCGGGGAGGAGGCTCAGGGTGGGGGAGGGGGTGGCCGTGGCTGTGGGGGTGGGCCGGCCGGTGAGGGTCACCGACCGGGCTACGACCAGGGGCGTGCTGCCGGGGGCTTGGCGTGCGGGGGTCCGGAGTGCCGAGGTGGGGGTGGCGCCGGGTGTACGGGGTGCCGAGGTGGGGGTGGCGCCGGGTGTACGGGGTGCCGAGGTCTGCGCGGTACCGGGTGCGCCGGGCGCCCGGCGGGTCGGGGTACCGGGGCGTGCCGGAGCCGAGGCTGCCGGAGGCTGGGGGGTACCGGACGCGTGGTGAGTGGGAGTGCCTGGGTGTGCCGGGTTCCGACCGGTACGGGATGCCTGGACGGCAGGCGTGACCGGGCGTGCGGGGGTCAGGGGGACTGAGCCTTGGCCGGGGCCGGACGTGCTGGGACGTGCTGGAGCCGGCGCTGCCGAGTCCTGGTCGGTGCCGGACGCCTGACGGGCGGGGGTCCCTGGACGCGCCGGGGTCAGGGGCACTGCGCCCTGGCCTGCGCCGGGTGCAGGGTGGTCGGCCGCCGAGGGTGCGGGACTGTGGCGGTCCGGGGCGCCGAGGGTCGGGCGTTCCTGGGTGCGGGGAGTGGCCGGGGTCGCCGGGGCGCGTTGAGCCGTGCGACGCGTTTCCTCGGGTGTGGGGGTGCGGCGCGCGGGGGTGTCCTGGAGGGCGCTGTCGGGCCTCTCGTGCGCGGGGGCGGTCGTACGGGCCACCGTCAGGGGCGCCGAGTTGGCGGGGTCGACGGTCGGCACGGGGTCCGTGGTCGTGCGGCGCTGGACGAGGGCGTCGGGCGGTGATGTCGGGGTGGTGGCGGTGGCAGGCGTCGGCTCGCCGGCGCCGCTTGGTTGCTCGCCACCCAACAGAGGCTTCTGTGACGGCTGTTGAGGTGCCGTAGCGGCGGCCCGCTGCACCGGGTTCCGGCCGGACCGCCGCCGGCTGCCGGGCACGTCAGCCGTCGGAGGCAGCTCCGACAGCGGTGCTCCCAGGCCCGTCCGGGTACGCGGGTTCGGCACCTCGGCTCGCCGGGTGGGCTCGGTGGACGGCACTTGCCGATCCCCGGTCGTCGCCTCCGCCCGGCTCCGGACCACGGGAAGCGCAGGCACCGGAGTGCTTCCCTCGACGGTGCCCTGCTTCATCGGCACGGCTGTCGGCGGGAGTTGAGGCAAGGGCGCGCCCAGCGGCGGACGGCTCCCCTCATGCCGTTGGACCGCCGCCTTCTCCGGCTGCGCGGCCTGCGGCTGCGGCTCGGCCGGCGAATCGGGCTCGGCCACCTTCGGAGCGGCGGTAGGTACGGGAGCCACACGGCGTACCGGACCGACAGGCCGCCGAGCGACGATCAGCGACCGGCCCACCGGGAGCGGACGAACGGAAGTCTTGGAGGGGGCAACGGTTCGCCCGCTGTCGGTGCCGGATGGCGCCGGGACGGAAACAGTGCGTGTCTGCAAGGGACTTGGCGGAATGGCCGGTGCCGCCCCACCCGTACGGGGGTCCACCACCGCAACGCGCCGCACAACGGGAAGCGCCCGTGCCCCCGCATCCGGCGTCGTCGCCCGCTGCACCGCGGGCTCCGATGCGCTCGCGCCGAGCACAGCCGGAGACGACACAGGCGTGAGCCCCCGCTGCCCCTCGACAGGCTCCGCACCCTGAGACGCCGACGCATCCCCACGCCGCCGCACCGCAGGCACGTCGACACGCCCAGTCCCGGCGCCCCCCTTGGACACCGAGCCGGAACCCGCCGCCCGCTCCGCCCGCCTGGGACGCCCGGCCACCACCCTCTCCAGCCGCTCCCCACCCGCAGGCCCGGCCTCCTCCGCCTCCTCCCGCCGCACCGCACGCAACAGCAGTGGCCCGCCCCCACTGAACGTCTCCCCGGGGCCCGAAGCCGGCCGGGCAACTCCCCGCACCAGCCCCGCCGGAGCCGAAGGCAGCACCCCGTGCGCGAGCCCCGTGTCGAACGACGGGTCACGCCACGCGGCCAGCCCCGCACGGAAGCCGAGACCGTCACTGACCGCCAACGGGGCCCGAGCCAGCGTCAGTTCGGGCGCGGAAGCCGCACGCCAGCCACCGTCCCAGCCCTCGGGCACGCCGACGCCGGCCGGCGCCTGCTCCACTGGACCGGGGCCGGAGCTCTCGACGGCGGGCCGCCGGGACCGACGCGCCCTGTCTCGCCATCCCATGCGGTCAACCGCCTTCGTTCACGCGGGTGTTGATGCGGGCGATCTCGCCGACCCACTCCCGGCGCTCGCCATGGGTCAGGTCGAGGATCTCCTCGCGGCTCCAGTGGAAGTGGTAGGCGACGTACGCGATCTCCTCCCGCAGCCGGGGGAGCGCGTACGTCACGATTCCCCCAGGCGCCCACCCGAGAGGTCGACCTCGAAGCCGCCCTCGCAGTGCGGGCAGGTGACCGCCGCACGCGTGTGGCCCTCGCTGTTGACGCGCCGGTAGAAGTCCTGGAGGAACGCGACATCGGTCGCGTACATCCGCTCCACGACCCCCGCGTGCACATCGGTGATCGTGCCGATCCGGGTGATCACCTGGCTGAGCAGCACGACACTGAGATACGCGGGGTTCTCCTTGACCCGCAGGTCGATCTGCGGGCGCAGCTCGTCGCGGGCCGTGGCCAGGCGCATCGACCCGTGCCGGTGCACGGTTCCCGCCTCGTCGACGTACCCGCGCGGCAGCTCGAACTCGAACTCCGTGCGCAGCGCGGGCTCCTGGCGCGGAGGGGGAGTGGGCGCGAAGGGCTTGGACACCGCCTCGGCCTCGCCCTTCGCGGGAGCCGTCGCCTGGAGGATCTCGTCCAGGTTGCCCGCGGTCACCGTACGGCGCCTCATTCGACGATGATCTCCTCGAACACGATGGTCACGGACTCGGTCGCGGCCGACGACTCGCCCGCCTTGAGGGACGGGCCCTCCCACTTGGACGCCCAGCCCTGCATCAGCTGGATGCGCCGCACGGTCTCACCGGTGGAGTCCTTGATCTCGATGGTGAGGTTCTGTCGCGCCGTGTCCACCGCGCCGTTGTTCAGCGTCTCCTTGATCCACGAGGTGAACTCGCTGCTCTGGTCGAGCCCCCGGGTGATCGTGATCTCGCCGGCCTGGCGGGCGCCCGGCTGCTTGCGGATGATCTGCTTGCCCTCGGAGCTGACCTGCCGGACCTCGACCACCTCCTCCTCGACGCTCAGGCCGCTGATCTCCTGGATGGATTCGACCAGGTAGCCGCCGAGCTGGACGCCGAAGATATGGGTGGAAAGAGCATCGCCCTCAGCCATGACTTTCTGTCACCTTTCTGGGGTGGGTAGGTGGGGGAGCGAGTGGGGTCACTCGTCGACGAGGCTGGTGCTGTCGGAGAACTGCGCCAGCCGGAACACCACGAACTCGGCCGGCTTGACCGGCGAGACACCGATCTCGCAGACCACGCGTCCCTGGTCGATGGACTCCTGCGGATTGTTGTCCCGGTCGCACTTGACGTAGAACGCCTCCGCCGCCGTCCGGCCGAACAGGGCGCCCCGGCGCCACTCCTCGGTGAGGAAGGCGCTGACGTTGCGCCGGATGCTCGACCACAGCCGGTCGTCGTTCGGCTCGAACACCACCCACTGGGTGCCGAGCAGGATCGACTCCTCCAGGTAGTTGAACAGCCGGCGCACGTTCAGGTAGCGCCACGCCGGGTCGGAGGAGAGGGTGCGCGCGCCCCACACCCGCACACCGCGGCCGGGGAAGGTGCGGATGCAGTTCACGCCGATCGGGTTGAGCAGGTCCTGCTCGCCCTTGCTCAGCCGCAGCTCCAGGTCGACCGCGCCCCGGATCACCTCGTTGGCCGGCGCCTTGTGCACCCCGCGCTCGGCGTCACTGCGCGCCCACAGACCGGCGACGTGCCCGCTCGGCGGGATGGTGATGTTGCGCCCGGCGGCAGGGTCCAGCACCCGCACCCACGGGTAGTAGAGCGTGGCGTAGCGGGAGTCGTAACCCGCCTCGTCGTTGCGCCAGTTGCGGACCGCCTGTGCGGACAGGCCGGGCGGGGCGTCGAGGACCGCGACCCGGTCGCCCATCTGCTCGCAGTGCGAGATGACCGCGAGCTGCACCGTGCGCAGGCCCTCGGCGTCGATGTCACCGCGCTGGTAGGCGCTCATCAGGTCCGGGACGGCGACCATCGTGATCTCGTCCACGCTCTCCAGACCGGCGAAGCCGGTACGCGCGTCCACGTCGCCGACGTACTCGGCCGGGTCCAGGCGGGGCACCGCACCGGAGGCGGCGGGCGCCGGCGCCGCCGGGGCGTCCGGCACGGCCACCGTCTGCGCGGTCGGCCTGGTCTGGCTCGCGCCACGCTGCTCGGTCACCTCGATCAGCTTCGAGGCGCGGACCTGGGTGGGCAGATAGCCCTTGACGTTCCGGCGGGTCGAGGCGTCGTAGGTCTCGACCACCTGGTCACCCTGGCGGACCAGGACGCGGAAGCGGTCCTCCGGCGGGTTCTCGCCCTCCGGGTCGGCGACCTCGATGGACACGCCGCTCACGCCGGGCCTGGCCGCTATCTGGAAGCCGCCCACCTCGACGGCCAGTGCCGCCTGCTCGCGCCGCGCGCCGTCGCCGTTCCCGGCCGGGGCGGAGGAGTCGTCGGCGGAGCCGCCGATCCGTACGACGTAGGCGGAGCCGCCACCGTTGGCGAAGTAGCCGTACACGGAGTGCGGCAGGTACGCGCCCTGCGCGAAACCGCCGAACAGACGGGTGTACTGGTCCCAGCTGGTCACCAGGGTCGGCTCGTGGAACGGCCCGTCCTCGGCGAAGCCGACGAACGCGGCGACCGCGGTGCCCACGCCCTCGATGGGGCGAGCACCGGACTGCACCTCCTCCACGTAAACGCCTGGGGTGAGGTACGTCGGCATGCTCGCTCCTTCACGGTCCTGCGGTCCGGGTCCCCCTCACCCTTTCCTCCGCCCGCCGCCGTCGGCAGGGGACATCGGGCCCTGTCCGGGGGCAACCGCCCTGCCCGCGCGGGCGGGCGCGCCGCACCGCGCAGGCAGGCTCAGGCGCCCGTGACCTGCGCGAGCCAGGAACCGAACTCGGCCGCCAGGACCAGCCGGCCGAGCTTGCGGTACTCCTGCGCGACCGACTCGACCACCTGCCGCATCGTCAGCTCGTTCCCGGATTCCGCCGCGAGATACGCGGCCGTCACCGCACACGACCGGATCGAGCCGCCCGCCAGCTCGAACCGGTCCGCGCAGAACTTCAGGTCCACGTCGGCGGCGCGCGGCAGCCGCTCGCCCAGACACCGTTCCCACAGCGCCCGCCGCTGCGCCGCGTCGGGCATCGGGAAGTCGGCCACCACGTCGAGCCGCCGGGTGAACGCCTCGTCCAGGTTGGCCCGCAGATTGGTGGTCAGCACGGCGATACCGTCGAAGGACTCCATGCGCTGCAGCAGATACGCCGACTCGATGTTGGCGTGCCGGTCGCGGGCGTCCTTCACCTCGGACCGCTTGCCGAAGATCGCGTCGGCCTCGTCGAACAGCAGGACCGCGTTGACCGCCGACGCCTCGGTGAAGATCCGCTCCAGGTTCTTCTCCGTCTCCCCGATGTACTTGTCGACCACGGTCGACAGATCCACCACGTACAGATCCATGCCCAGGTCGGTGGCGACCACCTCGGCGGACATCGTCTTGCCGGTGCCGGACTCACCGGCGAACAGCGCGATCACGCCACGCCCCCGGCCGCCGCCCGGCCGCATCCCCCACCGGCCGAGCACCTGGTCGCGGTGGCGGGCGCGCACCGCGAGTTCGCGCAGGCCCCGCAGGGTCCGGGGCGGCAGCACCAGGTCGTCCCAGCCGACCGCGGGCTCCACCCGGCGGGCCAGCCGGGCCAGCCCCGCGCCGTTCTGCGCCCGCACCGCGGCCCGTACGTCCTCCGCGCCCACCGGACGCCCGGCCAGCACGGCCGTACGCACCGCCGCGTCGGCCGCCCGCCGGAGCTGCCCCGAGTCGAGACGGTGCGCGGCCACGGCACGGGCCGGCTCCTCGCCGCCCGATCCGTCCGCCGGGGCGCCGGCCGCCTCCAGCGCGAACCGCCACCGCGCGGCCTGCTGCTCCGGCGAGGACGTCGCCACCGCGAGGGACACCGGGGTACGGGAGGCCCACGCCGGGTCCCAGACCTGGGCGCCGTAGGTGAACAGCGGGATGCCGGACAGCGCCGCGCACACGGTGCGCAGCACGTGGGTCCGCTCGGACGGCTTGTCGGGGAGGTCGTCCAGCGGGCCGAGCACCACCCCGGCACCGGTCAGGCGCGCCTCGCGGGCGGCGGCCGCGGCCAGTCCGGGCAGGTCGCGGGCGTGCCGGGACAGGGCCGTCGCGTCCAGGACCAGCGGTGTGCGGCCCGTTTCGCGCAGGGCGGCGTCCGCCAGGCCCTCGGGGGCACCGCCGACTGCCCGCAGGTGCACATGGCCGGTGCCGCTCCGGGCCGCCCCGGCGGCCCGCCGGACCAGTTCGAGGTCGGCCGCCGGGTCGGCCGTGTGCTCACCGAGCACGGAACTCAGCCGGGCGTCCGGCGCGGTGTCGCCCAGCAGATGCGCGGTCACCCGGTCGGGTACCGCCAACACCCGTGAGAGCGGAGGCCGTTCCGGCTCCTGGACCTCCAGCAGGCCGCCCGCGAGCAGCGGCGCGCCGGGGGAGAGGCGGAAGCGGGCCGGGGACAGCCCGGTGTGCCCGCACAGTTCGAGGGCCAGCCCGACCGTGGGCCGGCGCCGGGTGAGGTCGTCGTTGAGATAGCCGTAGAGCTGCTCGAAGCGGGCGTCCAGGTCGGGGGCCAGAGCGACCAGCAGCAGGTCCAGATCGAGCGGGGTGAGGTCGAAGTCCCGTGCCAGCAGGCCGAGCGGAGAGTCCTCGGCCGGCTGCTCCGGCTCCGCGGACGACGGTTCGCGGCGGGTGTCGAGGACGCGCTGTGCCGCCTCGGGAGTGAGGTACTGGCCGCGGTAGGGGTCGTCCGGGTCGGGGTCGATGGCCCGCCGCGCGGCGACCGCCTTCCGCACCCGCTCCTCCACGGTGTGCAGCCGCCGCCACAGCTCCGGTTCCACGGTGTGCGTCATGGCTGACGGTCGCCTCTCCTGCGGCGCCGGGCGGGCGCGGGCCGCCGCTCCCGGGAGCCGCCGAAGCCCTCCCCGCCGGGGTCGTCGATCTCCGTGTAGCGCAGCCGGCGGGCCGACTCCGCCTCGTCCGGCTGGGATCGGGGCACCGACCGTACGACCACCCCCTCGGTGACCGGCGGCGCGGCGACCCGCTCGATACCGGCCAGCGGCGCCCGTACCCGTACCCCGAGCGAGGGCTTCAGCTCGCCGCCGAGCGCGGACCACACATCGGACGCGGCCGGGGCGTCCAGACCGGTGCCGCCCGCGTCCAGGCCCACGATCAGGCCCAGTTCGGCGAGCGTGCCGGTCAGCAGATGCGGGGCCAGGGTGTCCGTGGACGCCAGGGTGGACAGCACCTGGGACAGCAGCCGGTGCTCGTCCTGCGGGCGGCTCGCCCACGCGGTGACCAGGTACGTCAGCTCGAACCAGCGGGCGGGCGAGCGGCGGGCGACGACGAAGCCGTCCTCGTCGTAGATCTCGCCCGCGCTGCTGTTGCGCCGGGAGTTGTCCTCGCGGATGTCGTACAGGAACGCGTTCACCGTGGGCGCGCTGCGCCGGGCCGCCCAGTCGCTGGTCGGCGCGTCGAAGACCACCTCGACGCCCGAGGCCGCGAGCCCGGACTCCTCCAGCAGGCCCCGCAGGGCCTCGTCGACCTCGTGGATCACCGGCGGGTCACCTCGTCCGGGGGCTGCACGCTGCCGTTGACGACGAGGAAGTCCGTCTTCACCGGGGAGAAGCCGGGGCCGCTCGCGGTGATGGTGCGCGGGCCCGTCTGGTCCTTGGCGAGGATCAGGAGCTGTCCGATGAACGTGCCGTCCGGCAGCGGCACCGTCGGCGCGGCGGCGGCCGTGATGCCGGGCTTCCAGCGGAACCGGACCGGCACGCCCGGCGGGAAGTCCTTGCCGCGCACCGAGGTCACGAAGCCGGGCTTGCCGATCGGCGGCACGGCGACGATCCGGGGCTGGAGGACACGCAGCCGCTGCCGGGCGGAGTTGTCGCTCCGGTCGGCGTCCGTGCCGGTGGTGGTCAGGGTGCCGGTCACCTCGGCGGTCAGCGCTTTCTTCGGGCTGAGCACGACCTGGAGGGTGCTGCGGGCACCCGGCGCCAGATCGGGCAGCGCGCACAGCCAGTTGGCGTCACAGCCGGGCGGGCGCCCGTTGTCCGGCACGTTCGCGGGCAGCCCGATGCGCAGCCGGAGCCCGGTGGCCAGGGCGTTGCGGCCGTTGCGGACGGTGTACGTGACGACGACGCGGCCGCCGACATAGCCGGGGTTCGGGTTCGCGGTGACCGTTACGCCCGGGCCGGCCTTCGGCGCCGGGGGTTCCGGAACCGGGGGTGCCGGGGGAGCCGGGGGCGCGGGCGGCACCGGCGGCGTGGTGGGCGGCGTCGGAGCGGGCGGGGTCGGGCTCGGCGTCGGCGTCGGGTCGGGCGGCGCGGGCGCCTCACGTACCGGGACCACCGTGCGGTCGGTGTTGTCGCTCGGGTCGGGGTCGATCACGGCGCCGGTCACCGACCAGTCCACGGGCTGGTCGCCGGGCGTGACCCCGGTGACGGTGACGGTCACCGGGACGGTGGCGCCGGGCGGCACCACGCCCAGGTCGCAGGTGAGCCCGTCCACGTCGCAGTTCCGGCCGGGCGCGGTCAGCCCGGTGACGGTCGCCCCGAGAGGCGGTGCCACGGTGAACCGGGTGCCGGGCGACGCCGCGGGCCCCTGGTTCACGACATCGACGCGGACGGTGCCGGTACGGCCGACGGTCACCTCGCCCGAGGTGTCCGGAGCCCGCACCGCCAGGTCCACGGACTGCTGCACCGAGGGCTCCTTCTGACGGCCCGCCAGCCCGGCGGTGAGCGGAGTCAGGGCACCCGAGTCCACGTCCACCCGGCTCAGCTTCTCCGGGCTGTTGGCCGCCAGTTCGGCGCGTGAGCTGAACACCAGGCCCGTACCGTCGGCCGTCCAGGCGGCGTCACGGGGCTGGAACGGACCGGTGGCCGAGGCGTCCGGCAGGTCCCGGCCACAGGCGCCCGGCAGACCGCGGGCGGCGGCGGGCAGCAGCACCCGGCAGTCGTCGCCCGACACCGAGCTGAGCAGGAGACCGCCCTGCTGGTCGACACGGCCGCCGCCGGCCTTGCGGTTGAAGGCGATGGTCAGTCCGTCGGGGGAGAAGGCAGGGCTGTCGTCGATGACGTCGCAGGCGCCGGGGCAGTTGGTGGCGCTCAGGTCGCGCTGCTGGTCCAGACGGTTCACCGGCACGGTCCAGATGTGTTTGTTGCCGCCGTTGCCGTCGATGACCTGCGTCCGGGTGAACGCCAGCCGGGTGCCGTCCGACGACCAGGTCGGCTGGGCGTCGGTGCCCTGCGCCTGACCGGCCGGCGGGGTGATCGTGCCCCGGATCGCCCCGGTGGCCACGTCCGCGACGAGCACCCGGCTCGGCCCGGCCGCGTCCCCGGTCCCACCGGGCGAAGTCCGCCGGAAAGCAAGGGACTTGCCGTCGGGGGACAACGTGGGGTCGGTGTCCCAGTCCCTGGGCCCACGCCCCGCCAGCGGCAGGAACCGTGCGTTCGCCCCGTCCGCGTCGGCCAGCCAGATCCGCTCGATCCGGCCGTCGTCGGAGTCCTCGAACCGGGTCAGCACGATCCGCCGCCCGTCCGGCGTGTAGTTCTGCCGCTCCGTCCACGGGTCGAACCCGGCGGCAGGCTCGAAGAGCGGGTCCTTCGCCGGATCGGTGTTGGTGTCGGCCGCCGGGTCCTCGTTCAGGATCGTCCGGTCCAGATCGCGCGGATCGGAGCCGTCCGCGCGAATGTCCTGGAGGGTCACCACATGCGGTCCGGCGGCCGTGGTGCGGTCCACCACGGCCCCGCCGCCGTCCGGCGGCCCGAGCCAGGTGACCGTGCCGACCTCGCGGTTCTCGCTCAGCACCAGGGACGGGGTGTCCTCGGAGTGCGCGGGCACCCGGAACACATGGTCCCAGTCGCCCTCGCAGTCGCAGGTGCGGTCCGGGCTGAGGAACAGCAGACCGTCCCCGTCGGGCAACCACGCTGCCCCATGGGTACGCCAGCCCGCCTGCGTACCGGCCAGCAGCGGACCGCCGCCGCCCGTACTGCCGCTGGTCCAGCGCAGCTCGGGGCCGTCGGCGCCGGTCGCGGTGTAGGCGATGATGTCCCGGTTCTCGGCGTCGTCCACGGGGTTCCACGCCGGTTCGCCCGCCGTGCCGTTCGCCGGATCGGTGACCCGGTTCGCGGTGCCGCCCTGGAGCGGGCGCACATAGATCTGCTGCCCGACGAGCGGATCGGCGTCACTGGAGTACGCCAGCCGCTGCCCGTCCGGCGAGAGCGTCGGGCACTCCTCGTCGGCCGGGGTGTCGGTCAGCCGGGTCAGGCCCGTGCCGTCGGTGCGTACCAGCCACAGGTCGCGCTGGGTCGTACCGCCGGGGCCGCCGGGCTCGGCCGAGTCGAAGACGACCGCCCGGCCGTCCGGCGTCAGCCGCGGATGCGCCGCGTCCCGGCCGCTGGTCAGCCTGCGTACGGAGCCGTCGGCGGCCCGGAGATAGACCTGCGGGTCGCGCTCGTCCCGGCGGCTTGCGAACACCAACTGGTCGCCCAGTGCCGAGGGTTGCACGTCGTAGTGGGTCGCCCCCGTACCGAACAGCGGGGTGCTGGACGTCGTGGTCGCCACCCGGCCCAGGCTGCGGTGCCGGGTGCCCGCGAAGGCGATCCGCGTCACCGTCCCGTCACCGGCTCGCGGGCGCGCCTTCGCCGTGCCGGGACCGGCGGCCGCGGTCACCGCCAGCAGGGGGACCAGCAGCAGCAACGCCAAGCCGATCCGCTCCAGCGGGTACCGCCACCCGCCGGCCTTGTCCGTGCCCGTCACGGGCCCACCTCACCGTCCGCACTCCGTCTCGCACAACCGCCCGCCATCCTGGGCGCCGCCGTCCCTGGTGCGGCAGGGCCGACGGGACGCTCTCGGGGGAAGGGGCGGAGGGGCTTTCGGGCAGTGTGCCGACAGCCGGTGGTCAATACACCTGTCAGATCAGGCCGTTGCGCAGGGCATAGCCCACCGCGTGGGCACGGTTGCGCAGCTGTAACCGGGTGATCACCTCGTGCAGCACGTTCTTCACCGTGCGCTCGGAGTACGCGGTCTTGCGGGCGATCTCCCCGGTGTCCAGGCCCTCCGCCACCAGCCGCAGCATCTCCGCCTCACGCGGCGCCAGCGTGGACAGCGACGCCGCCCGCGGATCGAGCGGCGAGCGCTGCATGCTGCCCACATGGCTGAGCAGCTTGGCCAGCAGATCGCCGGGCAGCACGCCCTCGCCGTTGGCTATGGCGAGGACCAGGCGCAGCAGCCGGTCCTGGTCGGCCTCGGCGCGCCGGAGCACCGCGGCGACACCGTTGTCTATGGCGCGCTGGAGAGCGTCCCCCGACTCGAACGTGCCGACCACCAGGCCGGTGCGGGTCGCGGGGTTGTGCCGCAGCCGGTTCAGCAGCGCCGACGTCTCGTCGTCCACCGCGTCGACGGCGACCAGGGAGACCTGGGCGCTGTCGGCCTCCCCGGCCTCGACAAGCTCGATCTCGGGGCGCTGGCGCAGCTGCTGCACGATGCCGACGTAGAGGACGGGGTCGGGGGCGTAGACCGCGACGGAGACCCGTTCGGATCTCTGGGCGGGGATGGTCCAGGGGGCGGTGTGCGCCGAGGGGGGCACGGGGGCGGGGCCGGTGGCCTGGGGCCAGCTCATGGTGGTGAGTTCCTGTTTCCGTTGAACGTGTGGGGCGGCGCGGCGCGCCGTGGAGCACGTGCGGGACCGGGAGGCGGGTGTGGGCCCCGCGCGTTGTCCTGGGGGCCAACTGCTTTCATCCGAAGGGGAGTCGGGGAGCGCTGACGGGGGCACCGAGGCTGCCCGGTGACTTGCCCTCGCGTCTCTCGGAGGGGAGGGAGTCGAGTCATACGGTCACCGTGTGACGTCTCCAGCACCCACTCCAAGCCCCGGCGCGCCCGGTTCCGACATCCCCGCGGTGTCGGTGACGCCCGGCGGCCTCGCCACCACCACCCTGACCGTCCGCAACGACAGCGACATCGTCGAGGCATACGGCCTCGAGGTGGTCGGCGACTGCGCGGCCTGGGCCACGGTGGAGCCCGCGCGCGTGTCCCTGTATCCGGGGACCTCCGAGACGGTGACCATCCGACTCGAACCTCCGAGGTCCCCCGAGGTCCGGGCCGGTGAGCTGCCGCTCGCCGTACGCGTGCTGCCGACGGAGCACCCCGAGGCGGTACGGGTGCCCGAATCCACCGTCCGGGTCGAGGAGTTCCGGCAACTGCGCGCGGAGATCGCCCCGCGCCGGCGCCGGGGCTGGCTGCGCGGCCGCTACCGGCTGGCCCTGCGCAACGAGGGCAACGCCCCCGTGACACTGGGTTTCACCCCCGCCCAGCCCGGCGAGGAACTGCGCTTCACCGTCAAGCCCGCCGAACAGAAGCTGGAACCGGGCGAGTCGGCGGAAGTCGGCCTGCGGGCGCGCATCGGCAAGCCGGTGTGGTTCGGCGCCCCGGTGATCTGGCCGTTCACGGTCACCGTCGCCGAGACGGCGGAACCGGAGGCGGCGCAGCCGGAGCCGGCCGACACCATCCGCACGCCGTTGGACGCGGAGTTCGTCCAGATCCCGGTCTTCCCCAAGTGGCTGCTCGCCGTACTCGCCGCCCTGATCGCCCTGCTCCTCGCCTGGTTCACCCTGGTGCGGCCCGCCGTGCGCAGCGCCGCCAAGGAGGCGGCCGACGAGGTCGTCCAGCAGCGGCCCACTCCCGGCGGCAGCGAGCAGTCGGGACAGGGCACCGGAAGCGACGGCCGGCAGCCCGGCGCCGGCAGCGGCGGCGCGGGCACCCAGCCGGGCACCGGTGGCGGCGACGGTACGGGCACCGGAACCGGTCCCGGCGGTGGCGGCGGTGTCGCGGACGGCCAGCAGGGCTCGGCCACCATCGACGTGCAGACGGCCGGCGGGGCGGAGAAGACCGGCACCTACACCGTGCCCGCGGGTAAGGAGTTCGGGATCACGGACATCGTCGTCGCCAACTTCCAGGGCGACGAAGGGGTGCTGACCATCAACTTCGGCGAGCGGAAGATCACGACGATCGCGCTGGAGACCTTCCGCAACCAGGACTATCACTGGGTCACCCCCATCAGGATCGCCGCGAACGACACGGTCACCGCCCAGGTCACCTGTGCCAAGCCGGGCACCCCTGCCACCGGCAGGCGGGCTCAGGAGTGTCATGAGGTGCTCAACGTCAGCGGGGTGCTCACCAGCACCAGGTGACTTGGGCGTCACGGACATGCTCATCGACACGCGCCGTGATGCAAAGGGCCGACAGGGCCGGGCGTCCTGAAAACGGACCCCCGGACCAGTCGATCTTGTGACCGGTTTGCTCGGCTATGTTCGGGTGTATTGGCTGAATATCTCTCGGTAACCGCGTGTAGACGCCATTCATGACGAATCAAAGTTGGCTTGATCCCCTCTCAGCGCCGGAGCGGGATCGCCACGATGATCCGGTTCCGCTCGAGTCGGGTGAGGGAGCGCGTTGCGAACACACAGGCACGGGACGGACCGGGACCGAACGCACGGCCCCGGCACCGACGGGACGCGCCCCGCCACCACCGGCACACCGGCCGCGCCGCTCCTGGCGCTCCAGCGATCGGCGGGCAACTCCGCGGTGTCCCGGCTGGTCGAGCACGCCCGGTCCGACGCGGTCCTGCAGCGTTCGCCCGAGTCCTCGAGACCGCCCTCGCGGGCCTCGCAGAAGTCCCAGGAGTCGCAACGGACCGAGGGCTCCCAGGACTCGGGCCATTCACAGGCGTCCGCCCATTCGATGACACCGGCCGACCGGCGGCAGATCAAGTTCACCCAGGACAGGGCCGAACTCCTCCAGCGCATCGGCAGGATCGAGGCGCTGAAGACGATGGACGGCTTCACCTCCGGCATCGAGGGCTTCCTCGACAACATCGAGGCCGACATGCGGGCCGGACGGCCCACCGGGGTGGACGGGGGCGCCATCGGCCGGATCATCGCCGGATTCCAGGACCCCCGGGTGCAGGGCCACCGCGTCCAGTACTCCTGGTACGCCCGGCACCAGGGCAAGGAGGGCTTCCAGGAGTCGCTCGACCGGGTCGCCGGCGCCTCGGCGGAACACGGACAGCTCTGGGCCAAGATGAACTCGGCCATTCCCACGGAGGACGCGAGCGTGGGGCGGGGCGTGGTCCTGGAGGCGTCCGTCCAGGGCCGCATCTTCGACGGCCTCCTCTTCGGCCTGCCCAACTGGAGCGCCTCCGACGCCCTGGCCGCGCTCTGGAAGCGCCTGTCGACGACATACGTCCAGTCCCTCACCGGCACCGTCACCGCCCACGCCCTGGACGGCACCGTCGGCTCCAGCGTGCTCAGCACCCTGGAGTGGCCCGAGCTGAAGAAGCGGATCGCCGACGGCGCCGTGGACGGGCTGGTCTTCGTCGTCTACCACCCCCACGACGACCCGGAGGGCGGCCCGGCCGTCCTCGAACCGGTCGAGAGCTTCCACGTCCGTACGCAGAAGGAGTTCGACGAACTGCCCCAGGCGCCCACCGACCAGGCGTGGTTCGACCGGCAGAAGACCATCGACCAGGAGCAGCGCTCGGCCCTCGTCGACATCTACTCGCGCGAGGAGGAGATCGACGCCCTCGACGCCTTCGTCAGTGACCTGTTCCGCCGTGAGGGGCGCGACCTGCGCTTCGGTGAGTCCACCACCCCGCACAACACACGGGCCAACTCCGCCCGTGAATCGCCCCGTTCGGGCTCGCCCGGCGCCTGAGCGCGGTGCCGGGCGGCGCCCTGCTCAGGGAGAGGTCGACATCCGGTCGTCGGACTCCTGGTACTCGTCCCCGCTGCTCTGCGAGTCGAAGGTCATGGTCAGGAACGGCTGCCCCGGCGACTGGGACCCCTCGGACATCTCCACGTCCGAACTGCTCGAAGAGCTGGAGTCACTGTCCGGCGACGGCCCCGGAGCGTCGCGCAGCGTATAGGTGGCCGTGTCCCCCGTACCGTGCTGGGTCACCAGGTCCGCGGCCACGTACCGCTCGATCTGCTTCTTGCGGCGGTCCGCGGGGATGGTGGACTTGGACATGCCCGCCGCGTGCTGGTCGGCGGCACCAGTGGCCGGCGTGCCGCCCTGGGCGACCGCGTCGTGGTAGTCGTTGTGCGAGAGCATGTCGGCCCGGTCCGCGCCGAGCGCCCGCAGGGCGAACGTGTCCATCTCCGCGCTCGTCAGGGTGTCACCGGAGCTGTGACCGAGGTCGTCCATGGTCTTCTCGTAGAAGAAGAAGAGGTCGCTCGGGTCGGCACCGGACCTGATCAGGTCGTTGGTGTCCGGCTCGTTCTCCCACTGCTTGTAGGCCGCGCCGTCGTGGTAGACGTCGATCCGCGTCGGCACCATCACCGCACGGTGGTTGCCGTTCGCCGACGCGTAGTGCACCACGAAGCGCACGGTGCCCGCGTCGAGATCGGCGAGCGCCTGCTCCATGCGCCGCCACATGCCGGTGCCCTGGTTGAGCGACCACTGCGGGACGATGTTCTTGGGGTCGTCCACGCCGCCGACCTCCAGACCCATGACGTGCCCGCGGTCGTACCCGGCCCCGCCGAACAGGTCCCGCCACACGTCCGCCTCGCTGGGCACCTTCCACTTGTTGGCGCCCGCCCGCGCCTTGTACGCCTGCTGGAGCTTGCGCACCGCGATCGGGTTGGGAGCGGCGGGCCTGCCCTTCGTACCGGTCTTGTGGACCGGGCCGCTCACCTCGTGCGGACGCTCGATCGGCAGGTCCCGCGCGATTCCCGCACCCTTCTTCGACGGCCCGTAGTGCGAGACGCGCGCGTTCTCCAGCGTCATGCTCAGCGCCCGCTGCACCAGGGCGGGGTCCGCGGCGGGAGCCCGCCGCACCGAGCCGGCGGCGTCGTCCCGGTCCGGCACCGGGCCGGACATGACCCGGTGCGCGTTGGACTCCGCGGCCCGCTCGAAACGGTCCCCGGGATCGGACAGGGCGAACCCGTGCCCCGAGTCGGTACCGGAGACCGGCCCCTGCCGCTGCTGCACGACATGCGTCAACTCGTGCGCGAGAGTGTGCTTGTCACCGCCGCCGCGCCCCAGGACGACATGGCTGCCCGCGGTGTAGGCGCGGGCGCCGATCTCGGTGGCGGACCGCTCCGCGTCCGGCCCGCTGTGCACCCGCACGTCCCCGAACCCGGTACCGAACCGGGCCTCCATCTCCCCGCGCACCGAGGCATCCAGCGGACGCCCGGCCCCACGCAACACCCGATGGACCGAGGACCGCTGCACGGCAGCCGCCGCGGCGGCGTTCCCGGCCGACCGCTGGAGCGCCGCGACACTGCCCGGACTCACCGCCCGCTCGGGCCCGGCCGCGACGACGGCATCCGTCCGGGTCACCGAAGCCGCACTCCGGCCCCCGGCCGTCTCGTCACTCCGCCCACCCTGCCGGCCCCGCCGCTGGTGTGTCGCCATCTCGCACCTTCCCTCGCGTGGCTCCATGGTGGCCGCCCCGGCACCGCGCCCACCAGGACGCCCGAGGCAGTGGCGGGGCAGCGGGGTTGCCCGGAAGGTGCCTGCGCGAGAACCGTGTCGGCGAAAGCAGCTCACGGCTATGGGAAACCGTGCTCGCTGTCGAGAGCGGCCAAGTGGGTCGCGGCCGCGGCGAACTCGGCCGCGCCGATGCTCCGAAAGATCTCCACTGCTTGAGTGAGTACTGCGTGCGCGTCCTGCCAGTCTCCCGCGCCTTCCGCGCAACGGGCGATTCCTGCCAACGCCCGCCCCTTCTCCAACGGGCTCTGAACCTGGCCCGCGAGGTGCAGCGCCCGGCGGTGCAGAGGAAGGGCCTCAGCCGGCCCGATGGTCATGCCCAGGAGGTTGCCCAGGCTGTTGAGTACTTCGGCCTCCCCGAGACGGTCGCCGAGTTCCTGATAAGGGAGTTGTGCCTGGCGTGCGAGGTCGGCTGCCGTCTCGTGCTGTCCGGTGAGGTATCGCACCCGGCTGAGGCTCTGCAGCGCGTGTGCCTGGCCGAGGCGGTCATCGAGTTCCTGGTGCAGCACCAGCGCCTGTTGTGCCAGGTCGGCGGCTGCTTCGTAGTCTCCCGTGAGGCGACGAATGGCTCCCAGGCTTCACAGTGCTTGGGCCTCGCCGAGGCGGTCGCCCAGTTCCTGGCAGAGGGTCTGTGCCTGATGTGCGAGGTCGGCTGCCGTCTCGTCCTGCCCGGTGAGGTATCGCACCCCGCTGAGGCTCTGCAGGAACGGCACGAGGTCGGGACAGCCGCGTTCGGCCGAGTCGTGGGCGCAGGCGAGGAGGTTGGAGCGTTCCGTGCGCATCCAGTCCAGTGCCCGCGCCGGAGTGGAGACGTCCGGACGGGCGGACTCCGGCGGTGTGGGAGCGGGAGTCGAGGGGGGCCTGCTCGCGAGCCTGTGACCGCCGGTCAACCCCGGCGCCTTCGTCCGTCGGGACGCTCCAGGCAGCTGAATCGGCGTCACCAATCCGCTCGACCGGCATCGGCTGCTGGTCCTCGTCCCGGGCGACGTGGTGGAAGCCGATGTTCACCCAGGTGATCGGGTGGGTCAGCGTCTCCCCGTTCACGAACCTGTCCACGCTGGCGGGACTGCCGTTCGGGCACCCCCCGGTCTGCGTGCCACGCTCGGCATCCTCGCTCGCACGGTCGCAGGCACCCGGACGCCGCCCGGTTCTCGGCCAGACCGAGCGTGAGCGGGTGCCCCGGAGTCGGCGGGCGCGGGCGGGCACCGGCTCGTACGCCGCCTCCGACACACCCTGGTCGCCCTGCTGCTGGCGGTTTCCGCGCTGGTCCCGCTCACCGCCGTCTACGCGCAGGCCGCCCCCGCGAGGTGGACCAGAAGTGGCTCGCCGCCCTCGTCGACTACCTGCGCCCCACCAAAACTGCGGGCGCCGACAGCTTCCAGTGGACGTTCTGGTCCTGGAACCCGAACTCCGGTGACACCGGCGGTATTTTGAAGGACGACTGGCAGAACGTGGACACCGTCAAGGACGGCTACCTCGCGAGCATCAAGGCTCCCGGTTTCGCCGCGGGCGGCTCGGGCGGCGGGGACGACACCACGGCACCCTCCGCGCCGACCGGGCTGACCGTGACCGGCACGACGGCGTCCTCGGTCTCGCTGAGCTGGTCGGCGTCCACCGACGACACCGGCGTGACCGGGTACGAGGTGTACCAGGGCACCACCAAGGCCGGTTCGGTCACCGGCACCTCGTTCACCGACACCGGGCTCACCGCGGGCACGAGCTACGGCTACACCGTGCGGGCGCGGGTTGCGGCGGGCAACACCGATGCCGGTCACAACGGAGCGCTCGCTCCCGGTGCGACCGCGTCGTTCGGCTTCGGCGCGGCACCGGGCGGCGCCGCCGCACCGGCCCTGACCTGCCGGACGAGCTGAGCCCCGGGCACGTGTGAGCCGACCGAATCCTCAGGGGCCGGTCGGCTCACGCGGCATGAGCTGATCACTGTCGGGTCGGCAGAGTATTGACAAATCATTCAGCGAGTCAGAGTGTGCATGCCAATATGCAGAGCGGGTGGACCAGCGCGCGGAGGGCAGACGATGACCAGGGCAGGTCGTACCGACCACATGGACGCGCGCACCACGGCCGGCCCCGGCGGGGCGGACGGCATGATCGAGCGGCACTCCATCGACGTGGTGCCGGACAGTGAGCGACACGGCCGGGCGTTCAGCCAGTTCACGCTCTGGCTGGGTGCGAACCTGCAGATCACCGCCATCGTCACCGGCGCCCTGGCCGTCGTCTTCGGCGGCGACGTCGTCTGGTCGCTCGTGGGGCTCGTCGCGGGCAACCTGCTGGGCGGCGCCGTCATGGCACTGCACTCCGCGCAAGGTCCGAGGCTCGGGCTCCCGCAGATGATCCAGTCGCGAGCACAGTTCGGCGTCCGGGGCGCCGCGGTGCCGCTGCTCCTCGTCATCCTGATGTACATCGGGTTCTTCGCCAGCGGCAGCGTGCTCGCCGGACAGGCCACCGCCCGCCTCACCCACACCGACGACACCACGGGCATCGTCGCCTTCGCCGTGCTGACCGCCGTCGTGGCCGCGATCGGCTACCGCGTCATCCACGTACTGGGCCGAGTCGCGAGCGCTGTCTGCGCCGTCGCCTTCGTCTTCCTGGGCGTCCGGCTGCTCGACCGCGTCGACATGGGCGCGCTGCTCGGCGACGCCCACTTCTCCCTGCCGATGTTCCTGCTGGCCATGTCGCTCTCCGCGTCCTGGCAGCTCGCCTTCGGCCCGTACGTCGCCGACTACTCGCGCTACCTGCCGCGCACGACCAGTGCCCGGGCGACGTTCTGGTGGACGCTGTCCGGTTCGGCACTCGGCTCCCAGTGGTCCATGACGTTCGGCGTGCTGGTGGCGACAAGCGCGGGGGAGCGGTTCCTCGACGACCAGGTCGGCTATGTCGTCTCGCTCGGCGGCGCCGGGGCGGCCGCGTCGCTCCTGTACTTCGTCATCGCCCTGGGCAAGCTCACCATCAACGTCCTCAACACCTACGGCGGTTTCATCTCCATGGTCACGGGGATCAGCGGCTTCCGTGGCCAGCGGACGCTGTCGCCGCGCGGCCGGGCCGCGTACATCGCCGTGATCATGGTGACCGGCACCGCGTTGGCCCTGTTGGGCAAGGACAGCTTCCTGGTCTCGTTCAAGGACTTCCTGCTGTTCCTGCTGACCTTCTTCACGCCCTGGTCGGCCATCAACCTCGTCGACTACTACCTGATCTCCCGCGAGCGCTACGACATCCCCGCCCTCTTCGACCCACACGGCCGCTATGGCGCCTGGCGGGCCGACGCCCTGATCGTCTACGCGGTCGGCGTCCTGACCCAACTCCCCTTCCTGGCGACGTCGTTCTGCACCGGCCCACTCGTCGCACCCCTCGGAGGCGCGGACATCTCCTGGATCGTTGGCCTCGCCGTACCGGCCACGCTGTACTGGCTGGTGGCGAGGTCCGGCGACTCCGCCGAGGACCTCGCCCCGGGGGCGGCGGTGGCGACTCCGAGCGGCGGGGGCGCAGCGGCATCGCAACCGGGCGACCGCTGATAGGCCGCGAGGCACATCACGCCCCGGGCGGTGCTACCGCTCGCCGCTCTGAGCCAGTTCGCTGCTCTGGGGCTTCTGTCGCTTCGTCGTCAGGCTGGAGGAGGCTGAGGAGATCCTGCACGGCCCAGTCCGGAAGCGTCACTGCCGTGGGGCACGGCAAGCGGTCGCTCCGCAGCAAAGAGCCTTCCTTGAAAATGGCTTCGGTGAGCCAGGAGAAGGTGTCGTCGTCGAGGAGGTCGGGGTGTCCGGCCGCCACTCCGGCGAACTGGTCCACATCGGGGAAAACGCTGGGCACGACCGTGGGCAGGTTCCCATCGCTCGCCGCACGGACAACCGCACGGCGGACCATCGTCTCGTACCAGCCGGATCCCCACCATTCGCCGATCGATTCGGTGCGGGATCCGTGTATGGAGAGCAGGCGCAGTGCGGCTTCTGGTCCGAGCTTTTCGTCGACCTGCTGCCAGAGGTCGATCTCCCGGTGGATCGATGCGAGGATCGGCGTCCATCCCTCCTCGAAGATGTCCTGCAGGGCTTGACCGTTCGCGAGCCGACGGGAAGGCACGGTGAGGGAGAGGCGAACGGCCGGCCAGTCGACGCCGTCGGGGTGGACGTGGGGCAGGACGGCCCGGGTGGCCGCGATGTTGGCGCGCGCCATGGCGATGTCGTCGATCTTGAAGTGCCATTTCTCGACGTCACTTTCGCGCCGCCAGCACCATTCGGCGATGCCACGGGCCGCCGCGGCTGGCACCGCGTCGGGGACGATCACCGGATAAGCGCGCAGTCCGCTGCTCATCCGCCAGGAGAACTCCTCACCGAGCGCCTCGATCGCGGCTTGGCCGTCGTCGCGTCGACGGTGCCGACGAATCGTGTCGTGGATGTGGTCGGCCCAGAGCAGCAGGACCAGGTCGAGGCGCAGCGCCGATGCGTCCTCGGGCAGGTGGATCCGGGTCGCGTCAAGGAGCCCAGCCGCAGCGAAGGCGCGACGGGCGGCCTCGGCCTTCGCTGCCTGAGCGGGATGGGCGCTCAGGTCGATACTGAGCGGCTCGTCGAGGGGGAACAGCGGGGGCAGGCTCTCGGTCCAGTCCCAGCCGTCGGTTGGGTCATCGACGACGAGGCGGGAGTCGGCGGGGTACCAGCTGACGTGGAGGTGGAAATTCGAGCGGGACAGCTCCACCGACAGGGCGACATCAGCCGGGAGCTCCTCTTCCCCGTACCACTGCTCCTCCTCGCTCCAGCCGGCCAGCCGCAGCGGTGTGGTGAGCCGCCTCAGCAGCCGAGCATCGAGTGCGTGCGGCGGCAGAGTGCTTTCCGATGCGCTGTCCATGGGATCCTCGTCTTTTCTGCAGGCAGGAGGTTCAGTTGCTGTCGGGGCGGCCGGAATGGCCCCGGGACAGCAGTTCGCGCACGATACGGCGCCACTGGCGGGCGTCCTCGCTATAGGGACGGCCTTCACCCTCGGGGTCCCACTTCTCGAGCCCCCGGAGCTGCCCGGCGAGCTGCTCGAAACGGCCGGGGTCGTATCCACCACGGTCGGGGTCCAGCTGCTGCGCGATGTCGTGGAGCCTGTGGGCGGCACGGTAGTGGGCGAGTTGCGCGTCAGTCAGGCGGCGGATCGCGTAGCCCGAGCATTTGCTGCACCAGTCGAAGTCCTTGCCGCTGAGCAGGTCTGCGACGGTGAGCAGGTCGTCGTCGGCGACGACGCCCCGTTCGCGGGTGTGGGAGCAGAAGGGGGAGTGCCCCTTGCCCTGGAACCGGGGGTCGGCGTTGGCCGCGTACACCTGGACGTCCGCGAGGACGCCGAGGGGGATACCGCTGCCACCGGGCTTCCACCCGCTGCGCCCAGGTGCCTCGAACGGCTCCAGTTCCAAGTCCCCGCCGTGGGCGAGAAGCCCGTGCCACACCGCGCTGGGGAGCCCGCGGGAGCGTCCGACCTGGTCGTATCCGGCATCGAGACTGCGGAGGTCTCGGACGCCACGGGCCACCGCGAGCAGACGGAGATTGCGCTCCCGCTGCCTCGCGTCGTCACCGAACACCATCCACGCGGCCTGCTGAGCGCCCGAGTTCAGGCCGAGCCTCTCACCGAACAATGGGTCGTCGGCATTGCGCATCCGCTCCGGCCACCACCTGTCCCGGTCTTCGGGCCGCTGACCTAGCTCGCCCGACCATGGTTCGATCAGAGCGGCAGGCAGGTCCGCCGAGCTGGCGATGAGAACACCCCTCCAGCCACGGGTGGCCCGCCGCTCGAGCTCAGGGAACAGCAGGACCTCTGTCCCGCCGTCCGTGGAGAACACGATGTACAACTCGTCCTCGGCGGTCCCTATCGAGCGCAGCAACCGCAGGTGGTCTGCGGTGAGTGGTCGACGTTGGTGCACGGCCGTGTCGTCGAAGACGCCGGGGCTCAGCGGGCTCGCCTCGGCCACGGCTGCGGCGGCCTCGGGCTCGCAGTGCAGGAGCGAGGACCGGCTGAGAAGCCGGTCGGCTATGAGCCGCGGCACGCGGACGGTGAGCTGGCGGTGGCCCCAGTCGGTGCCGGTGAGATGGATTAGGAGGACCCCGATCATCCAGTCGTCGAGGTCGGCCAGCAGACCCCTCTCATGGCGGCGCTGCCAGTGAGTCTCGTCTTCCTGGATCTCCGGAAGGCGCACGGTCACTGCCACCGTTGCCCCGGTGTCCGCGGCACTGGCGACACGGCGTGCCTCGTCCTCCCACGAGACCAGCAACTGTCCTACCGCAAGCCGGGCTTCGGCGTACCCCTTACGGCTCTGGCGGATGCCGTGAACGACATCGTGGACGAACAAGGAGTCGCCGGGGAGGCCCCAACTGGTGCGAGCCTTGCTCTGCCAGCCGAACCACATCGACCGCAGCCGCCTGGCCACCTCCGTGCTGTCGCCGATGGCGGCGAACGCACTTTCGCCGGAGGGGAGCTCAGGCTCGTCCATGCTCGCAGCAGCCGCCGCAGCCAGGAGCCCTGCGGGGGTGACGAACAGTGCCGCCAGCCCGCGCAGCGTCTCCAGGTACTGCTCCTTCAGAGCCACCTTCGGCCCGGCCCAGTCGGCGAGCCAGGGGAACGCGGCGACGGTCACCTGGGCGAGGTGGAGACTGCGCGCGGCATCACGCCACGCGCACACCACCTCTTCGCGGAGGCGCTCGGCAGCGTCGCGGACCTCCCAGTCCTCGTCGTCATGCTCCTCGTCCTCTTCCGCAATGGGTTCGGTGCGTAGTACTTCGGCCGCGCGTTCGACCTCCTTCTGGTCCATCGTGCAGTCCGAGTCCGTCTCGGTGTACCGCTGGAGTTGGTAGAGAAGACCGATGCCGCCCAACGCGCGCAGGAAGAGGCCGACGCCGCTGTCAGGGCGCCCCCAGTCGCCCTGGAATGCGCAGCTGGAGCACATCCGGCCGATCGTGTCGGCGTTCAGCGGCACCTCGGACGTAACGGCTCCGTCGGCGCGCAGCCGAGTGCAGGTGCGGCGGGCATGCAACTTGGAGTTCTTGCCCTTCGCCGAGAAGACGGGAATTGGTTGGCCTTGAAACGGGCCAAGCGGGGTGTCAGCGGGCAGCGGACGGTCGAACATGTATCTCCCCCTGTTGGTCTCAGCTAGCGAGCCTAATGCGGCGCACTGACAAAGGCCCCGGCTGCAGCGATTCCGCCAGGGCGGCAGAGTTGGACCCCGCGACTACCGAGGGTCCCGACCCTCGGTCATGTCGACCAGCTCGCCGCGGACGCCCTGTGCCAGGCCGTTGAGCGCGTTGGTGAACCCGGTGGGTTCGTAGGCGAAGCCATGCGGTGCCGTGTACTCGGTCAGCCGCTCGGTGACGTGGGATCCATCGGTGAAGTGTGGCTCCCGGGCTACCCCGGCGCGGCCCCATGTGTCGTGCTGGCACTCGATGTGGCTGACGCCGGGGAAGAGGCGGTCCGCCTTGAACACCAGGGAGAGATCGATCGGGGCGATGACGGAGAACGCGGTTCCGGGGGAGACCGACGTCCTCGCGAACACGGTGATGGGCACGGTCCGGTCGGTGCGTGTGATCAGCATTGGTCAGGAATCCGCCGGCGTCGGTCTCGCAACCAGGCCCCAACGACCCTGGTGTCACCGGTACATGGATACGTTCCTACTCCGGCAGGGAGGCCACCCGGTTCTGGTAGGCCCAGACGACCGCTTGGAGACGTGAGGCCGCGCCGAGCTTGCGCAGCATCCGGGCGGGATGGGACTTCACCGTGGACGGGTCGATACACACCTCGGACGCGATGCCGCCGTTGCTCATGCCCTGTGCGAGCAGGCGCAGGATGTCGAGTTCGCGCAGGGTGAGGATGCCGTCGGCCACCGCGTCCTCCCGTACGGTGACGGGCCGCGCCGGACGGTGCGCGACGAAGGCGTGGAGGACGCGTCGGGTCACCGACTGCTCGTTCGGTACGTGGCCCTTCAGGAAGCCGAGGGCGCTGAGCGCGAGCATCGTGGCGCCCCACCGCAGCCTGCACCCGAGGAGCTGACTCCTGCGGCCACTGTCAGGGGTTCTTAGTGCTGGCGGCGAATGATCTCCGTGGGATTGATGGCCAAATAGGTCTCTGGCGTCGTGGATTCCAGAGTGCCGGGGGAGAGTTCGAAGGCTGGGTTCCCGCCCATCCGCGAACTCCAGGGCTGGTCGTCGGCCTCGGTGAACGCGTCACGCACTTGGCGCTGGAGGCGGGGTCGCGCGTCCTCCTGACGCTCACGGTATTCGCGCCGGGCGGCCATCACCCTCCGGTCGATCTCCCCTTCGCCGAGGTCGGTCACGCCGAGGTCCTCGGCACGCAGTCCCGGTGTGTGCGCGGCGATGTCCCGGTCGGCCCAGTACAGCGACTCGCAGGCAGCGTAGAGTCGCTGAGACATGCCAAGGGTGACCTCGGTGCCCGGTATGCGAGCAGTGAGGAAGCCCTCCAGGTGCACCTCCCGCGCCTGCTCGTCGGAGGGCTCTCCGGGGCGCTCCCGCAGGGCATCTCGACCCTGGCGCGTCGCATCGTCGTGTTCCATAAGGGTAAGCAGGCCCGAAGTCCGCCGACGCTGCGCGCGGTTGTGAGCGACAGGCACGAGACGCAGCTGCGAGAAGGCGGTGATCGCCATGGCACGCAGCGACTGGAAGAGCAGCATCTGGGAGCGAGCGAAGTCCAGGAGGTGGGTGCCGCTCTCGTCCTCGTCCAGGCTCTCCTCCGCTGAGAGCAGCCTGGGAGGCTCAGGCGAGGAGCCGGTCGGCGGGCTGGACTGTCCTGTGGGCTTGCCCAGGTGGTGTTCGTGGCGGATCGTGACGAAAAGGTCGTTCTTCGGGGTCACGTGACGCAGGAGGCCCGTCCCGCACAGGACCAAGCGGTGGTCCAGTCCATGCGGGTGGACTACCGCGCAGCCCCCCTTCAGCTGTTCCCAACCGCGATCGAGCCGGTCCGGCCGGATGTCGCCGCCCTTTGCCTCGATCAGCCAGTGACGGTCCTCGCCGTCGTGCCGACCCCAGAGGTCCGGCCGCGGATTCTTCTGCCCTTTCACTGTCTTCACGTTCTGAGCGGGGTCGGTGATTCCCAGCGGCCACTTGTCCTCGATGTGCCAGGTCTGGCCCAGCCCCATCAGGGAGCGGCAGGCCCACTCGGCCATGGTCATCCCCATGCGATAGCTGAACGCCCCGCGGGCGCTGGACTCTGTCCCCTCCTGCAGTATGACGTTCGAGGTCAGGCGGCGGCCTACGTTGTACGGGTGGAGCTTCGGTCCTTCGTGAAGGTCCATGTACGTGTCCATCGGAGCAATGCGCGCGGCGATCTCCCGTGCGGCGTAGTGCGGGCTATCCAGCCACGGGGAGAGATCACGGCCGACGTTGACCGCGGCCCTGAGGATTTCCCTCCAGGTCGTCGTCGGCAGGTACCAGCCGTCGTCGCCGGGAAAGCCGACGCCCGTCCAAGCGGCGAGGTCGTCCTGGCGCCATTTACCCTTGGTCCGGCCTCCGGGGCCGTTACGGAAGAGGACTGGTATGTCGATGGCGTCGGCGTAGAGCAGGGGTGGCTGGTCATGCTTCTTCTTCGAGGGCACGATGCCACTCTGCCAGCCGCCTAGGGCATCTTCTCCCTGGTCGTGTTTCTGAAGGCGCTGCGTGAGAATGATCCGGACTTCGTCCTGCTGGACGGCACTCTCGCCGAGTACGACCGCGTCGGTGACAGCCGGGGCGACTACTCGGCCAAGCATCGTCGACATGGGGTGAACGTCGAGGTGGTCACCGATCGCGAAGGCGGGGTGCTGTGTATCTCGCCCGCGCTGTCGGGCCGTGCACACGACTTGACCGCAGCCCGCACCCAGGATCACCCGGATCTGCGAGCGACAAGGCGTCCCCGTCCTAACCGACCGCGCCTACCAGGGCGCCAGCCCCTGGCGGCTCTTTGGCGGAAGCGCGTCCGGATCTTGGTCCGTATCGCCGCGCGTCATGCGTTGCTGCTGGGCGGGGCGTCTAGGACTGGCGCTGTGATTGGTGATCGAGCCCGCTGAGAGGCGGCGCATGTCCCGGCAGAGCGAAGGTGGGGCCGCCGGTCAGGTGGCGGTGGTGCCCAGCAGGAGGTCGAAGGCGTCATTCGCCTCGCGGAGCACCGCCGTCGCGTCGTGGCCGCCGAGGCGCCACGCCGCCTGGTAGCAGGCGAGGGTCAATTGGGCGGCGAGGACGGCGGTGGCGGGCGGGGCGCCGTGGTCGATCAGGTGTTTCTCGAGGAGGTCGGCGTAGTGCCGGGTCTTGCGGGTGTGCCGGTCTTCGAGCTCGGGGTGCTGCGTGACCAGACGGTGGTACACCGCGTAATGGCCGGGGTCGCGGGCGGCCTCGGTGCAGATCGCGCGCAGCAGCCGCCGCGATGTGGCCAGTGCCTGCGCGAGATCCTGGGGCGGCTCGGCGGGCGCATCGCGCATGGCCGCGGTGAGCGCGTGCAGGAAGTCGTCCTCGGTGGAGAAGACGACTTCCTGCTTGTCGCCGAAGTAGCGGAAGAAGGTGGTGCGGCCGATCTCGGCCCGCTGGGCGATCTCGTCCACGGTGACGACATCGAACCCCCGCTCCATGAAGAGCGCGAAGGCTGTCTCGATGATCCGTTCCCGGGTCCGGCGGCGTTTGCGGTCCCGCAATGACTCCACCGGAAACTCGTTCACGCTCATTCAGCCAGGATATCCGCCCCTTCCACCCGCCGGTCGGTGTCGACGAGGCGGGCGGCCTCGCGCCACAACTCCTCCTCGCGGGCCTCGTCGTGCGACTCCGGCGACGACGGGACGTCGCGGCCGCGATCGAGGTAGGACCCGGTCCGGGCGGTCAGTCCGGTCAGGATCGTCTCGGTGAGCCGGGCGCCCGCCTGCTGCGGCGTCATGCCCCGGCCGAGGAGTCGCTGAAGCTGGAAGATTCCGTTGAGCACGCCCCGCACGGGCCCCGGGGCGTGGCGGAAGAAATCGGTGCCCGCGACGAGCGCCGGGTTGTAGGAGTAGACGCCGACGCTGTCGGGCAGGCGGCGGGCCAGCGCGTGGGTCAGGTAGATGACGCCGAGTTTGCTGGTCGCGTACGCCCGCCCGGCCTCCCGCGCTCCACCGGTACGGGGCGTGGCCAGTCGTTCCGGCGTCTCCCAGCGCGGCGGCGGTGTGGCGCCGAGCGTGTGGCGGAACTGCCCGAAGTGGCAGTCGCTCGAGGTGAGCACGATCCAGCCCGGACCGGTGAACCGGGGCAGCAGCTCCCTGACGAGCAGGTAGTGGGACAGCACATTGACCCCGAAGGTCATCTCGTACCCGTCCGTGGTGCGATTCCCGGTCGTCGTGACCGTCAGGCCGGCGTTGCCGAGACAGCCACCCAGGGGCGGGAGGCGTCCGGTGTCGAGCCCCCGCAGAATCTCCACCACCGCTCGCCTGATCTCGGCGAGCGAAGCGAGGTCACAGTCCACGCCCGTGACCCCGGTAGCACCGGTGGTCTCGACGAGTTCCGCGGCGAGACGTTCGCCGCCCCGGCGTGCCAGCACGACGTAGTGGTCCTGAGGCCGTTCCCGCATCAGCAACTCGACGGCCTCGCGGCCGAAACCGCGGGTCACTCCGGTCAACACGATCGTCCGGCTGCCCATGGCAGGCTCCTTCGGTACCGAGTTCCATATGGTACTCAGTACCGTAACATGGAGGCTGGGTGGTCAGATGGGGCCGACCGGGACGTACGGTCGTCGGATGTCCTCGGGGTGGGCCGTGTGCTGTACGGCCCGCTCGTAGGTGACGGCGCCTGTCGCGACGAGGGTGTTGAGGCTGGTTTCGAGGGTCTGCATGCCCTCACGGTGGCCGGTCGAGATCATGTTGCGGATCTGGCGGGTCTTGCCCTCGCGGATCAGGTTGCGGATCACCGACGTGCCCACCAGTACCTCGAAGGCGGCCGCCCGGCCGCCGCCGGTCCGGCGGATGAGCGTCTGGTTGAGGATGCCGACCAGGGTGTGCGCCAACTGCAACCGGAACTGCGGCTGTTGCTCGGCCGGGAACACGTCGACGATACGGTCCAGCGTCTGTGACGTGTCGTTGGTGTGCAGGGTGGCGAACACCAGGTGCCCGGTCTCGGCGATCGTCAGGGCCGCGGAGATGCTCTCCGGGTCGCGCGTCTCGCCGAGGAGCAGGACGCCGGGGTCCTCGCGCAGGGCCGACCGCAGCGCGGCGGGGAACGAGTCGGTGTCGGTGCCGACCTCACGCTGGCTGACCGCCGAGCACTTGTGCCGGTGCAGGTACTCGATCGGGTCCTCGATGGTGAGGATGTGCACCGACCGGTGCGTGTTGACGTAGTCGATCAGCGCCGCCAGGCTAGTCGACTTCCCCGACCCGGTCGGCCCGGTGACCAGCACGAACCCGCGCGGCAGGCCCGCCCACCCGATGACGACCGGGGGAGCCCGAGCTGCTCGGACGACGGCACGTCGAACGGGATGATCCGCAGCGCCAACGCCGACGCGCCCCGCTGCGCGAAGGCGTTCCCGCGCAACCTTGCCTTCTTTCCCCAGCTGAACGCGAAGTCGACCCGCCTCTCCCGGCGGAACCGTTCCGTGAGTTCGTTGCCCAGCACCCCGGCGCCCAGGCGATCGGCCTCCGATTCGGTCAGCGCGGCCTCCTCGACCGGCCGCAGCGTGTCGTCGACGCGGAGGAACGGCGCTCGAAGCAGCCCACGATCAACGCCTGAACCAGCCCACTCCCGCGCGGCCGGTGGGAGTGGGCCGCCGGGGCTCCGCGGTCAGGCGCGGGCCTCGTAGACGATGTTGAACGGGGTTTGTGCCGCTTGGCGGAACTGGGTCAGGCCGGCCTCCGACGCGACCTGGCGGGTGCGCTCCTCGCCCGCCTGGGCGCCCAGAGCGCGGCCGACCTCCTGGGACTGCGAGGCCGGGGTGCAGATCAGGGACGAGGCGCTGTAGAACGTGCGGCCGAGCGGGGTGAGGTTCTCCTCCAGCCGGTCGCCCGCGAACGGCTCCACGAGCATGATGCTGCCGCCCTCGGCCAGCTGCTCCCTGCTGTGCGCCAGTGCGCCGACCGGGTCACCCATGTCATGCAGGCAGTCGAAGAACGCGATCAGGTCGTACGGCCCACCGGCGAAGTCCTTCGCACCGGCCACCTCGAACGAGACCCGGCCCTCGACACCGCTCTCCGCCGCCAGCTCCCGGGCCGCCTCGACGGACGGTACGTGACTGTCGAAGCCGGTCACCAGCGCGTCCGGGAACGCCTGGCCGATCATCATGGTGGAGTGCCCCAGTCCACAGCCCACGTCGGCCGCCCTGCCGCCGGCGCGCAGCTTCTCCACCACGCCGGTCAGCGCCGGCAGCCACTCGTCCACCAGATGCGCGGCGTAGCCCGGACGGAAGAAGCGGCCCGTGCCCGCGAACAGGTCCGGGTGGTGTTCGTGCCAGCCGACGCCGTGACCGTCCCGGAAGGCGCGCTCCAGCCGGTCCTGCTCCTCGGCCGAGCCGCAGGACAGGAACGCCTGGTACCCGCCCAGCGCGAAGGCCGGGCTGTTCTCGTCGGCGAAGACCGCACTCTGCTCCGGTGTCATACGGAAGCGGTTGTCGCCCTCGTGATTCAGGTATCCGCTGGCGGCCATCGCGGCCAGCCATTCGCGGACGTTGCGCTCGGTGGTCCCGGTGCGCTCCGCGAGCCCGCCCGGGGTGACGGCTTCGCCGTCCGCGAGGGCCCGGAAGAGCCCCAGCCTCTCCCCGAGCAGGGCCAGGGGCGCCGCCGCGACCGCGCCCAGATCGGTCACGACCTTCCCGAGCAGTTCGTTCAACTTCGCTTCGTCCACGGTGCTCATGTCGACCGACACGACCACACCTCCGATCGATCCGGTCGCACCCACAATTTGTGGCGGAGAGAACCGTCTCTCGCCCTTCGTGAGCTTGACGCTATCTCGGACCTATGGGAGGAAATCGCACGAAACGCCACAGATCGCGTGCTGGAGGGTATCGCGTTACCCATCCACCGGCACCGACAAGGCCAAATCCAACTTCCAGTTCGCCTCCTGGACCTACGACACCCTGCGGGTCGGCCTGCCGACCTCCTCCACCCGCTATGTCCAGGGAGTGACCGGACGATACACGGTCGCGAGCACCGGCTACACCTCGCTCGGCAGGCCGACCGGCACAAAGATCAGCCTCCCAGCGTCCGAGACACCGCTGCCCTCGACCTACACCACGACGTACACCTATACGGTCCGCGATCAGTTGCTTGCCACGCAGAGCGACCCGCGTGCCCAGGGCCTCAACAACGAGGTCATCACCTACGACCGCGACGCACTGGGGATGCCAACCGGTACCGGGAGCAGCGCCTTCTCGTACGTCACCGGGACCGTTTACACCGATTACGGAATGCCGTCCCGAGTCACTATGGGCGCCTCCACCAACCCTGCCGTGACCACCTACGACTTCGACGATCAGACCCTTCGGCTGAAAGAACGCGTGATCAGCCGGACGCAGGCACCCGGCCCCACCGTCGACGACACCAAGTACAGCTACGACGCGGTCGGCAACCCCACCTCCATCAGGGACGAGCAGTCGGAGACGGGCAGCACCGTCACCGACCAACAGTGCTACAGCTACGACGCCCTGGACCGACTCACCGACGCCTGGACCGCCAACGACAGCTGCAACGCCAACCCGCCCACCAGCAGCACTCTCACCACGGCACCCGGTTCCTACTGGCAGAGCTTCAGCTACGACGCCATTGGCAACCGACACCAGAGCGTCGACCACGCCATCGGCACCACCGGTACCACGTCCACCACCAATTACGCTGACGGCTGCACCGTCAACTGCAACCCCACCGGCACTCAGCCGCATACCCTGACCGCGACCACCGGCGGCACCAATCCCACGACCTTCGCCTACGACGACGACGGCAACCTGCACACCCGCACCCCGAGCACGGGCCCAGGTCAGACACTGACCTGGGACGACGAGGGTCACCTGGCCCAGGTGGACACCACCGGCGCCAGCTCCACGACGACGAAGTACCTCTACGACGCCGACGGCAAGCAACTCATCCGCCGTGATCCCGGCCAGACCACGCTCTTCGCCGGCGACACCGAGATAGTCGTGAACACCAGCGTCACTCCCAACACGCTGCTCGGCGCAATCCGCACCTACCGCCACGGCGGGACAGGAAACCCTGTCGCCATCCGGTCCAGCCTCACCGGTGGCGGAGTCAAGTACCTCTTCGGCGACGCCCACGGCACCTCGACCCTGGCGATGGACACCACCACCCAGCAGGTCGCCCGCCAGCAGTACACCCCCTACGGGCAGCCCAGATCCAGCGCCAACACTGTCACCTGGCCCGACCCCACCCACTCCTACCTCGGTGCACCCCAGGATAAAAGCACCGGCTATACCGACATCGGAGCCCGCAAGTACGACCCCAGCACCGGCAGCTTCATCAGCGCCGACCCGATCTTCGAGGCTACGAGTCCCCAGCAACTGGGTGGTTACACCTACGCGGCCGACAATCCGATCACCGGCAGCGACCCCACGGGACTCATGCTGCACTGGACGCAGGGCGGCGGAGACGGCACCAAGTCAGCGCAAACGCTCGACCCCATTATCACTAGCTCTCAAGGTGGGACACATACCAGCAGTCCTCACGGTGGTAGCTGGCTCGACACGGTATTCCACACTGTGGCCAACGAGACCAAGAAGACCGTCGTCAACATGCTGGCCGCCCCGTACCGTCAATTCCAGGCGGACAAGCAGTGCGTCACCAGTGGTGACAACTGCATGCAGCTACTGGCCCAGTTCGAGCCCTCCCTCGCTGCCTCCAACGCCGTAGTGGGACGCGGATCTGAGATCTACGGTGACTTCGCCCATGGCAGAAGCGCCGAAGGCACAGGAAAGCTACTGTTCGACGCCGCCCTGATCCTCGTGGCGAAAGGCGCAGGCGCAGAGACTGAAGCCGAAACCGCGGAGGCCAGATCCCTGGTCGAATCTCCAAAATGCAGTTTCGCCCCCGCCACTCCGGTGCTCATAGCCAACGGCAAAACCAAGCCCATCGGTGACATTAAGCCCGGCGACAAGGTCGAAGCCGCAGACTCGAAGACCGGCAAGCACCAAGGCACACGAACCGTCACGCATGTGTGGATCAACCACGACCACGACCTGCTCGACCTGACCGTGCGCACCAAGAACGGCCACACCGCTACTCTCCACACGACTGCCAACCATCCATTCTGGGACGACACCACCCACAGTTGGGTCCCCGCCGGCAAACTTCGCCACGGCGACGCTCTGAACACCGCCACCAACGGACACGCCTACGTCGTCGCCACCCAGTTCACCCCCGGCACGGCCAACCGCTGGAACCTCACCGTTCAGCAGCTCCACACGTACTATGTGTTGGCGGGCGGCGTGCCGATCTTGGTTCACAACTGCAACGCGGACATACCGAATGTGGCCTTGGGTATTAGGAAGGGAGGTGGGTTGGAGTCGTTCGCGAGCAAAAACGGTTACACTCACTTCCTTAATGACACGCTTGAAGGTGCATTGGGAAATGTGCGCGACGTGGCGAATGAGCATCCCGAGACGACTATTCACGTCCGGCTCGACCAATTCGAGATGACTGACGGGAGTGAGGGTACCGCCGTACAGCGTCTGGACGATGCAGTTCGGCAGGGTCAGGGTGACAACTGGTACACAACGCAACGGGAAATGGCGTTTTTGGAACGGGCGTTCCGGGTGGGGAACTTGGATAGTAATCGATTGAGATTCTACGAGGGTGGACAGGATATCTCGGATGACATCTTCGAACAGTCCCATTTCTTCGGAGGGCGTTAGTGGCCAGCATGCTTGCGTCCTGGGATAGACCATTCGAGCTTTGGCACTACTCGGTGAGTTACTCGCGGCTGCTCCTCAGGAGCGTCGGGGGCGGACTTCCTGGGCGCGTCGACGTACTCTTCTCAAATGTACAGGCTATGCACGTAGAGAATGAATATGATCAGCTCAAGATCGAACTTCTCCCTGATTGGAATCCATCCGGATTCAGGGATCTTTCGGGGAAGCCGGGCCAGTGGTTTTCGCTGAACTCTGCTGCTGGCTTTGTGAGGGCAACGCACTGCGAATGGCACGAAGATGAGGGCAACGCTATGTCCCCCTCTCGATTCGGCCCATTTCGTCGCACGGATTGATCCCGCGTTCCAGACAGCGCAGCAGCTCCTCCACCACGGATCCTCCCGTTCCGGGCGAGGTCGTCCTGGGCGTGGACACGCATGGCGAGGTTCGTGTTGCCGCCGTGGTTCCCCTGCTGGGGAAGGTCCTGGGTACCGAGTCCTTTCCGGCCACGGCGGCCGGCTACCGACAGTTGCTCCGGTGGGCCCGCAAGCGAGCTACGGTGTGCCGGGCCGGTGTGGAGGGCGCCGGCACCTTCGGCGCGGGCTTGTCCCGCTACCTGCTGGCCCAGCAGATTCAGGTGGTCGAAGTGAACCGGCCCGACCGCTCGGCCCGTCGACTGCTGGGGAAGCCGGACCCGCTCGCGGCGCGGCCGTGCCCGGGCCTGGATCAAGTCCGGCGACGGTCCGGTGCACAGCGCCCGGATCTTCAAGCTCGCCACGGACTCTGCGGTCAAGGCCCGCACCCAGGCGATCAACCAGCTCAAAGCCGTCTTGGCCATCGCCTATCCCGCATTGCGGGAACGACTGTCCAGCCTGGGCAACCACGAGCTGTTCAGCACCTGCGCACGCCTCGGGCCAGGCGACGGCGAGGAGGGCGAGAACGCGGTGGCCCAGGCCACCCATATGACTCTGAGAATGCTCGATTTGCTGAACCAACGCCTGACCCAGCTCGTCGAACGCAACGCCCCACAGCTACTCGCTGACTTCAGGCTCTAGAAGAACCCAAGTTTCTGAGGGCTGTAAGAACAAAGAATGTTCTTCGTGTGCTGGTGGTACACGCCGCGCATGGCCGCTGACCAGCGGAAACGGCCACGATTCGGCCAAGCTGCTGGCGGCTGGTCCGTATATGGCCCGGATCTTGGTCGGCACGGAGTGGGGCCCTGACCGATGGCCCGTGGCGGCGGTGAGCCGGCACACAAACGAGGGGCGGGCCGACAGGTCTCCACGGAGCATGCCTCGATCCAACGCGCTACGAGAGAGGAAATCGCCAGGACTTGGACCGCGGAGCGGGCAACCCACCGGCTGAAGAACTCCCACGCCGGCACGATCGGCCACGAGACGTGCGGCTGCGTCTTCCCCCGCACACGCTCTCTGACTGAGCCCGGCTGGCCAGCCGCAGGCTGCGGCCCATCTGCGCTATCAGAAGGCTGCTCCGCTTCACCGCGATCGAACGCAGCCAGTCCGATCGGCGAAGAGCTGGCGTGCGGCCGCTCTGCTCAGCCCGATACGTATTCCTAGGCGTTGCTGCTGCGGTGTTGGCTTCGACTACCTTGGCTTGGCCTTGGGGGGGGGGGGGGGCAACCGATGAAGCCCAGCGCCTCCGGGTTGGCAGTAGGTATAAACGTCCTTGGAGTCGGGTCGGCGAATCTAACCGGGGAGTGAGAGGTTGAGCAGAGGGGCTTCCTCGATTGGCACGGGTGGGGCTGGCACGATCTATGAGTATCGAGTCGCGGCCCTGGATCTGGCCGCTCTGCTGTGCGGCGTGAGCGTTCCGGGGCTAGACGTGGTGCCGGACTCGGTCTGCCTGCAGCAGGGCAGGGAGTTCCCTCTGGACGACGTGGTGGTTCTCAACCGTGAGGGCCCTTACGAGTTGGCCGTGGAACGGCAGGTCAAACGAACGTTGGAGATCGCTCGCAGCAGCGATCCCTGGCGCAAGACGATCCGGCAGTGCGTGGAGAGTCTGGAGTCGTTTGGTGGGGAAATAGATGCCGACCGGCACAGGCTAGGTGTGACCGCCTCCGGCCCCTCGCATGGCTTGGAGGTGCTGCAGAGCTTGGCTGCGTACGCTGCTGCGCAGAAAGGCGTAGACGACCTTCTGAGAATCCTGCCGGGCTTGGGACAGGAGCACCGTCGGGTATGGAAACACCTGGCGGACACCGTCCGTGACGTACTTGCAGAAAGTGAGGCTGCTCCCGAACAGGAGTTGGTGGAGCTAAGCGCTTTCCGAATCGCTCGACGTCTCGTCGTGCAGATTGAGCCTACCGAGCAAGTCAGTCCGCGCTATCCCTACTTGTGCGCTCTGTTGAATGACCGGGTGCTTGCGGCCGAGACCAAACATGACGCCGCTGTGGCGTACCGGATGATCGAGGCGCTGGCACAGGAGTGGGGGCCGCGGGCTGGTGTGATTGATGCTGCCATGTTGCGGACCGCACTGCAGGCTCGTGGCATCGTGTTGCGCAGTGATCCGCCGGCCGGGTTGCAGCGGGTCGGTGCCTCACACCAGGTTCGCGTGGTCGGGGAACTGGAGCCCATTGACGCCTTGCGCTTCGAGGTGCATCCCGCTTTGGAGATGGGTGGAGCCCCTGGTGCGCTAGCGGTACTCCCTCCCTACATCGCCCGTCCGGCCAGCGTTGATAACGAGCTGCGGCGCGAGGTAGCTGAGGCGGTCGACGGGAGCCGACTGGTGATGGTGGTTGGTGGCTCCTCAACAGGCAAGACACGATCCTGCTGGGAAGCAGTGCGGGCTGAACTCCCAGACTGGAAGATTGTGCATCCGCTGGCTCCGGATCGGCCGGCGGCACTCCTGCATGCGTTGCAGGAGGGTGTGCTGCAGCCACGAACCGTGCTGTGGCTGAACGAAGCAAACCTTTACTTGCTGGTCAAGGACTACGCCGCACAGGTCTCAGCAAGCTTGCAGGACCTGTTGACGAACCAACAGCGCGGGCCCGTTCTGGTCCTGGGCACCATGTGGCCGAGCTTCTGGGAAAAGCTGACGGAGTGCTCCGTCGAGGACGATGACCACCTGGACACTGGGATGGGCGCGGTGGGTCAGCTTGCTGACCTGGCGGTCACTGTTCGGATGCCTGCCGCGTTCAGTGAACCGGAGCTGGCCCGTGCTGAGGCTGTAGTCAACTCCGACCCGCGCCTGACGCTGGCCCGAACCCGTGCTGCCAGTGGACGCATCGCTCAGTTCCTTGCTGGAGCCCCACATCTATGGCGACGCTACGAGCAGTCCGAAAGGGGCGGCCCGTGCCATTCTTCACGCCGCCATGGACGCACGCCGATGTGGACATGGTCCCCTGCTGTCTGAAAGCTTTTTGCGGGTTGCCTGTGAGGGCTACGTGGATGACTCCACATGGCACAGCTTGGACGAGGACTGGTTCGCCTCCCACCTGGCCAAGCTCCTTCGACCGCATCGTCAGCTTCCTGGGCCGCTGATGCGCCATCGGCCTCGTCCCTACGAGCCATCTACCGACAGCCCGTTGTATCAACTTGCCGACTTCCTCCATGAGAAGAGCCGGGCAACTAGAGAGAGGGAACATCCTGCTCCCTCTCTGTGGGTGGCAGCAGCGGCACACTCGCGTACAGACACGGACACGCGGGAACTCGCACAGGCCGCGCGTCGCCTGGGAGTGGTGAGCTGTGAACAGCTCTATCTGAAGGCGGCGGAGTGCGGCAACGTAAGCGTGCTTCACTGGTTCACCCGTCGCCTCATTGACCTCAGACGCTTCGAGCGGGCGGAACAGATCATTGAGGGGCACTGTCTCGACGGGTTCCTCCTTGGCGAGCTCTCTGCGGCTCTCGGACTTGCCGGCCACTACAAAGAGGCTGAGCGCCTGGCTCGCCGGGCGTACGAGGTGAGCGGTAACCGAAACGGTCAGCGCAGCCTGGCTCACCACCTGCTGACGCTGGGCATGCGCCATTCGGCCGCACGCATTTACTCATGGGCCGCCGACACTGGAGACCCAGTCGCCGCGCGGTGGCTCACTGCGTACCACGAAGCCCGCGGCGATCGGATCGCGGCAGAGCGTCTAGCGCACACCGCCCTCACAGAGTACGGAAGCCCGTCCGCCGCCCTCGCGCTTGCTCAGTTGCGTGTCACTGCCGGAGCATCCGATGATGCGGAACGGTTGTGCCGACGCATCGCTGGTCACGGCCATACTGATGTCCTGGTGGCCTTCGCGCGCGAAAGATCAGACCACCGTGACCACGCCACTGCCATGTGTTTCTACAGCGCGGCTGCCGCTGCAAAGCACCCGAAGGCTCTTGAGTGGATGTCATGGCACAGCGAAGGACAAGGTCACCATCAGCGTGCCGAGGGCCTGGCACACGCAGCGGTGGCGGCCGGAAACAGCCACGCCCTGCATGGGCTCGCCCAACTGAGATTCTTCAACGGCGATATCCACGACGCCGAGCGTCTGAACCGCGCCGCTGCACTTGCAGGGTCAGTATCAGCCCGGGAGTGGCTAATCCGTAGAGGATTCCAACCATGAGTCATGTCGTTGTTGCCGATGACATCTGGCGTGCCGAGCGGCGGAGGCTGCTGCCGGCCGGCCCCACCTGTGCTGGTTGGTCACCATGCTGCGCCACCAGAGCCAGGCGACCTCGCCTACCCACGATCTCGGCACGTACGTCATGAAGTTGTCTACCTGGTGGCGCTGACCTGCATCGATGCGGCTGCACCCGTCCCTGACCTGCGCGGATAAGTCTTTCAGCGTCTTTCGGGATCGTGCTGTGTTACGCGGTCGATTCTCCCCACGCGCTCCCCAGGCCCGCCGATACTCCCCAGATTCTCCCCAGGAAGGGACGTTGCGGCGGGGCTGGTGGCACGGGACATCACGCCCCTGCAGCTGCTGACAAAGGCACGTTGAGTAGCTGTCTGCGGGTGCAGGGCAGCGGCCTGCGCTGAGCGGGTGAGCGCAAGGCGTAAGTCAGAGCGCCCTGAGTAGGCTCAGGGGGCTCTGACACCAGGTGATGAAGCCGGGGGCAGTGGTGGCCGACAGATCACGCCTCATGCTTCCTGCGGCACGAGAAGTGCTCGGGCAGCCCTTCGGGTCCTGGGAGGCTGGCGGGCTGACCGCAGCCGAAGCGGCAGAGCGGGATCGCTTGACCCTGCGCGTCGACCGGCACCTTGGCGGCCTCGGCTTCCCGGGGGCGGGACTCAAGGACGATTGCGCGGCTACCACGTCTCTGCTTCGGCTCAACCCGCTCCTCCGAAGCCGGACGGTCCTCGGTGCATCTGTCGCGCCGGTCCCCCTGTCGTACAGATGACTGGCGCTCCTTGTCGTCCGAGTGGGGCCCGTTCGCCTCGAGGTATTGCTGCCACTGCCGTGCGGGGAGCCAACCGTGGTGGCCGCCCCGTTGGAACGGGATTCGCTCGCCGGCCGCAGCTTCCACTATGAACTGGGTGAGGGTCAGGCGGCCTTCCCCTGTGAAGGTGCTCGACTGATGGGCGGGCACGAGGACGCGGTGCCAGCCCCCGCAGTACCCGGCGTCGGTGGGGTTCTCCGGGTTGTAGGGCTTCTCCGGGCACCGGGTGAGCGTGCCGTTTTGGCTGCACTGGCCCTCCTCCAGGACGAAGTTGCCGTCCTGGACCGCCATGGGGTTCTTCTGCACGCGGATGACAGAGGCCGGCAGGTTCGGCGTGCGGACGTAAGGGACGGTGCCGATGCCTGCGTGGTCGGGGTCGGCGAAGTCCCAGACCGACTGGATACCACCGCGGCGACGGAACCCCTCCCGTGCACGCATTCCGCGGGCTGACTGGGCGCTCAACTGAGGCTCGTAGCCCAGGACGATGCCGTTCGCGCCGCTGATGCGTACGTCGAGGCGTGCGTGCCCGTCGGCGGTCTGCGACTCGATTTCGGCGTGGAAGCCGTGATCTTCGGAGTCCTTCGCCACGCGTTCCTTGCGGGCGAGATGCTCGTCGGACTCGTGGCTAATGGGCTTCTCTCCGGGTTTCCGGTAGTGGGAGGCAAGCCATACGCCGTCACGCTGGACGAGGTACATGGAGACGCGCCGACCGCGGAGGTCCCGGCAGTCGGGGCAGATGAGCCCGCGCTTTTCGATGGGGACACGTCCTCGCATGCGCAGGAGCATGTTCAGGAGGTCTTGGCCTTGCGGGACGCCGAGGTCGGGGCGGTCCAGGTCGAGGTTGCGGCCGGCCGGTTCGTAGTAGACGGGGTTGCGGAAGAGGTCTTCGTCGCTGTCGATCTGAAGGTCGTCGTCCATCAGTACTCCCCGCAGCCGCTACGAGTGGGACGGACAACGCTACGGGGCGGGTCTGACAATCGGGGCTGAACTGCGGAAACAGGGCGCACTGAGAGACATAGAGGCAGTGGCGAACCCTCCCGGCTTCGCCAAAGGCACCCTGCGGCCGGGCGAACGCCGCACCGTCCCCGTGTCTCGTCGGCCCGTGTCTTATTGGGGCGAATCCGGGAACCGCTGGGTGACTATCGTCGGCCAGGTCCCCGTGCACATCGGCCGCTCACGCCGCGGCGCGTGAGGGGCCGGGTCATCTCTCCTCGAGCAGTGCGTGATGACAGCGGAGAGCTTCACAGCTGTGGACGTATGGTATGGCTGTCGGAGGCATACAGTCGGGGGTGGGCTTGTCTCTTCAGCTGGTTGAGGCAGCGCTGGATGAAATAGCGGCATCCGTGAGGTTGAGGGCGTTGCCCGAGCCGTCGTCCCATACGGCGCTGGTCGTGTCGGGGGTTGAGTCGTCGGAAGTGGCAAGGAGTCTCGGCAGGGTGCTGGTGGGCCTGCTCCTCGGCGCGGTGAGGTGCAATGTCAGTCTTGCAGCCGCTCTTCTCGTGGGAGGGGCGGACGATCGGGAACAGCTTGCGGGCGACGTAGTTGAACTGATCGGGGCAAACAACTCATTCGTCACGGACGGCGAGATCCTCTTCCGTGACACGAAAAGGAACGCATGGCTCGCTGAGGGCCTGCTCCATGTGCTTCTGATACTGCAAAACCGGGATCCCGGAGAGCTGCTTGGCGGACGTATTCACGCGCTGCGTCAGATGCATCCCATTCCGACCCAGCAGGGTTTTGATGCTGTGGCTCTTTACGTGCGTGGGGATGTTCTATCTCTAGCGATAGGGGAGAGCAAGGCGTCCCGCCTCGATGGCAGTGGGCAGTTGACTCAAGCAGCGAAAATATTCAAGAGCCTTGATTCGGGAGATCATCTGCGCCACTTGAGGCAAGAGCTCATGGCTCTGGAAGGGTACCTTTCGGCCGAGCTCGCCGGACAAGTGGCCAATTCCGTTCTGAAGCAAAGGTGTTACGTGCCGTCTATCGTACATGAAGTACCCTTTGATGCGAGGAGAGACCGGGTCACTCTGAAGGACTTGACTCCTCCCCGCGAGCACAAGCGACTTTTGATAATTCGCCTGCAAGACTTTCACGGATTCTTCGATGCTGTTGCTGACGCCATGCGGGAAGCCGTGACGGAGATTGTGGTGTGACGTGTTCAATCGCGGGGTAGATGAACTACTTCAAGAGCTGCCGCGAATCGGCGAGTTCGATGGGAGCGACATTAGGCGCATGCTGACCCGCGCCTGGGTGGATATCATGGAGTGGCGCGATCTGGCGCCGGCGCCGAGCGTACGAAGTACGGAGCGCTTAGGCGTGCCCGACTCGTCATTTATCACGGCAGGCTGGACGTCCCCCAGAGCTGCGCTGCGCAGACTGGCCACCGCATTGGAAGTGCACGCTGTTCTGGTGCCCGGACTGCCGGCGGTCACGGTGCAGGCATGCGCTTTTGTAGCTGCAGAGGCTTTGTCGATATGCAATGAGCAGCCGGATCCAGAAGTCCCCTTGAGCTCCGCCTCTCCGCTTGGCTCGGCCCGAAGATACGAGCAACTGGAAGCCGGGCTGCTCTATCGCATCGCTGGTTACGATGCGAATGCAGCGCGATGCGGGGGCGAAATTGGTGAGCTCGACACGCCGATAGATGCTGAGTCCCCCGCGTCTGAATGGGCTATGGGAACATTTCGCGAGTTGCTGGCGGCTCAGGTGAGTCCCGATCTTCCCCAAGCACCACCAGTGCCTAGTCGCAGTGAGCACCTGGACGTCCGCGTCCGGCATGCACTCTGGCGGAAGATGGGGCAGGCGGTACGACGCCACACGCAGTGGCTCACCCATCAGCCAGGTGCCCTACGGACCGCGGTTGAGGAAATCCGCACGCTGATCTCGCTGTTGCACCCAGACGCGGATGGCTGGGGAGGCCAAGTCGTCCACCCCGACATCCACCACATCGCCGTTTTGCTCGCAAAGGTATTGGAGGAAGACGAGACACGAGCTCTGCGTTCCGTCCCGACTCCGCCCGACGAGGACGGGCGCTTTGCGAGCTACGTGCAGGAGCAAGCGAAATCACGGCCCCTGCTATGGCCTTCCGCCAGGATCTACTCCGAGCAGGCCCTCCCGGGACCCCACGCTCATGCCGTCGTCTGCGTGCCCACCGGGGCGGGCAAGTCGGCGGTTGCGGAACTCGCCATCGCGCAGACCCTCCACCGAGGATGGGTGCTCTACCTCGCACCGACGAACGCCCTGGTGGGCCAGCTGGTGCGACGGTTGTCCTCAGTCTTCGAGTCCCTGCCCGGCGTACAGGTGCGAGGGTTCCTCGGCGGCGCCGAGTATGCCCTTCTCGAGAGCGAGGACCTCGCCGTCATCGGTTCCTGCCAGGTTTTGGTGATGACACCCGAGAAGTGCTCGCTGGCCCTGAGACAGAACCCTGACGCCTTCGAAGACCTCCGCCTCTGCATCCTCGACGAAGCGCACCTCATCGAGGAGCCAAACGGGCGCGGCGCGCTCACGGAGCTCGTCATAGCCGAAGTACTTCATCGCGCACCTCACGTGAGAGCGCTACTGATGTCGGCACTGGTTGCCAACGCAGACGAACTCGCGGACTGGCTCACCGCAGTGACCGGCGTAGAAGCCTTACCCATCAGCCACCCGTGGCGTCCCACAAGGACCCTGCGAGCTATCGCAGGGTTCGACCAGGCTGGAGAGGAGGCCGCTCAGGCTCTGGCCAGGGATCGCCTGGCTGCCCTTCCAGGAAGCCGGAAGAAGCTCACCTATGATGCTCCCATATCGTTGCTGGTCGGACTTCAGGGGGCATGGGCAACAAACCACCCAAAGGACTACCGGGTGGTTCGGACCCCCGTGCTGTCTCCCAAGGAGCTACACCGCACAGATGGGCCATCTCCAACAGGCGTATGCCTCCCGATGACTGCGGCCATCGTCACAGCCATGGCTGATAAAGGCCACCGTGTCCTGGCCTTTCTTCCCAAAAACCGGCACCACAGCTTCACTCAGGCCGTCAAGTTGCCTGGATCCGCGGACTGGGTTCCAGCGAACCGTGACGCGGACATCGAGGCACTGCTCGCCCTGGCAGATGCCGAGCTCGGCATCGAATCGGAGCTGAGGGCCACCCTGGAGAAAGGCGTGGGCGTGCACACTGGCGCCCTCCTACGCGAAGAACAACGCGCCAGCGAAATCTCCTTCGACCGAGACCGGGTACGAGTGCTGTTCGCCACCGGCACGTTGTCGCAGGGCCTGAACCTGCCGGCCACAGCGGTGGTCATCGGTGGGACGGAGGTCGGCTTCGACCAGGATGCCTCACCTGCCGAGCGTGAGCGGCGTTCACGCACCCAACTGCTGAACGCCATCGGAAGAGCCGGACGCGCCTACACATCTGCCCGGTCGATTGCTGTGGTTGTACCCGGAAGAGCCACCCACGTGACAGACGGCACCAGCGGCAAGAGGTTGGCCATCACGACCGGGGCGTCCTTCCTGACCCAGGAAGACGCCGCTAACGACATCAGCAGCAGACTCGACGGTCTCATCGAAAAGGCCCTCGGCGAAAGCCTGGAGGTCGCCACCTTGGAGGGCGAAGAACAGTCCGCATTCTCGTTCCTCTCCTTCGCCGCAGGCAGTGGCGATGCACCCGGAGTGGTGCGACGGACCTGGGCGGTGCACAGGGCTGGAGCCGCAAGCCAGGGCGAAGCAATCGCCGAAGCCCTGGAAGCCACTGGCTCAGCCTTCCTCGCTCAGGAACAAGTACCGGACTGGGTGAGCCTGGCAGCCCACCGGGCAGGACTCGGACTCCCGGAAACCTCGTACCTCTACCGCTGGCTCCTCGCTCAGCTGGACGCATACGAAGCACCCAGCACAGTAGAGGGCTGGGCCTACCTTCTTGTGGACGCGCTCGCGTCAGCTCGACCAGAGATGGTGGAGAGCCTACTTCCGCTGACCAGCGACTACCGGTCCACCGCCATCGAAGCCCTTTGGTCCTCCGATCCGGACGACGCTGCCGAGGGACACCGGGTGCTGGCAGCCACCCTGATCGCCTGGATCCAAGGGGAAGACCTGCTGTCCGTAGCAGGCCACGCCCTCGGACCGCACGCCGAAAGGACTGGCGGCCGCGGGCAAGGCATGCCCCTTCCAAAAATCATTGGTCTTACCGACCGAGGTTTCGGGTTCAGGCTAAGTGTGCTGGCGGGCGCGATTGGAGCGATCGTCGCTACAGGGTGCGAATCCGAACTACAACCCGGCCGCTGGGAGCTGCCAGAGGCGTGCTCCAGAGCGCTCAGCCTGCTGCCGTTCGCTGTCAGATGGGGCGCTGGCAATCCGGGTGTCATCGCATGGATGAGAGCTGGAGTCCGGCCTCGGGTTGTCGCCCACCTGCTAGAGCGACGCATGCCCCTCACCCCCTCTGCGGACTGGATGAACGACGAAGATCTGCTTCGACTTGCGGCACGCCACCTTGCACAAACACCGGAGTGGGTACTGGAGGCCATGGAGGAAGGTCGAGAGCGAGAGCTCTTCCGCGCCATGTCCCGTGTCCGCGAGATGAAGTAACGCCAAAGGTGTACGGCGGACCTATTATGTGTGCACTTACTTCTGGTGCGAAGATCGCCTGGCGAACGGGCTTGGGTCCTGTGCGCATGGGGCCGGACACGCGGCCGTGGCTCATTGGTGAAGCTGAGTGGCCGCGACCAATGCTGGCTTAGCATGGCTCCTCACCTGCTCCGCTAGTCCTGTGACTCTGCATCGGCTTCGACAGGCGTGTGGGCGATCGCATCTGAGTCTGCAAGCCGGAAGGGAACACGAGGGGTGGAGACGGGTTGAGCTTCAAGACGCTTCGGGCCTGGAATGGCGAGCAGAGCCGGGCATTCGAAGAGCTGTCGTATCAGCTGCTCAAGAACCGCGTGCCACCAGGAGCTCAGGCCATCCGGACCGGCAACCCTGACGGCGGCGGGGAGTGGTACGCCACCCTGCCGGACGGCACGGAGTGGGGCTGGCAAGCCAAGCACGTTGACGGCATCGGCCCGCTCCTGACCGCCATGACGGATTCAGTGAAGCGCGTCGCCAAGGAGCGCCCACAGCTCCGCAAGCTGACGTTCGCGATCTCCTGGAACCTCGCCACCGGCACGCTCGGCGGTGAGCGCACGTCTCAGCGACAGAAGTACGAAGCCAATGTCTCCACCTGGAAGAAGACGATTCCCGGCGCCGAGAAGATTCAGTTCGAGCTGGTACAGGAGAGCGACCTGCTCGACGAGCTGGCCAAGCCGGAGCACCGTGGCCGGCGCTGGTTCTGGTGGAATAACGTGGTTCTCGGCCGCTACTGGCTGGAGCAGCGCTATATAGAGCAGGCGGATGCCGCGGGCGAGAAGTACCGGCCCGACCTGCAGGTCGACCTTCCCATCCAGGAAGACCTGGTCGCGCTCGGCTTCGACCAGTCGGTCCTCACACATTTCAATCGACTGCGCCGCGACGTCATCACCGCCGTAAACGATCTACATGTCCTGGTCAAAGACGAGGATGATCCTGACGCTGCCCCGTACCAGGCCATCCATGACACGGCAGCTGCCTTGAAGGCAACCGCGAGTGCCCTTGCAGTACAAGCAGGAGATCCCCCAACTCCCCTAGTGCACCTCAACGATCAGCTATCGGCTACTGCCGAAGCTATTGAAGCTGCCAGGGACTATGAGCGACGGGCGAGGGCCGAGTGGCGAGAGCTGCCGAGCGACGAACCTAAGCGCAATCAGAGCCCCCCGGAACGGGCAGAGGGATACGGCGTCGGTGTCCTGCGCACAGCGATCAACGAACTGCACTCATGGCTTGAGTCTTCGATCGGCCGAGCTTTCCGGCGGCGCGCCTATTTTCTTACGGGACAAGCCGGGTCGGGCAAGACACACCTGCTCCTTGATGCCACCCACCGCGCTCTGCTCGCCGATCGCCCCGCGGTGTTCCCTAGCCGGTGCACAGTTCGGCAGGGGCGACCTCTGGGCGAGCATCGCTGATCAGCTCGGTCTGGAGCCCGTCGGCGGCAATGTCCTGCTCAGTGCCATGGACGCTGCTGGCGAAGCAGTCGCAACGGCCGGTAGCCGGTTCGTGATTTTCATCGATGCCCTCAACGAGACCACACCAGCCGACTTCTGGCGAACGCATCTTCCGAAGCTGCGGGCTGCCATAGCCCGACATCCCCACATCGCCCTCGTCGTCTCCTGCCGCGACACCTACCGTGATCTCGTTCTGGAGGGCCACGAGGACAAACACTACGTCCACCGCACGCATCCGGGATTCGCAGAGCGAGAAGTCGAGGCGACACAGCGCTACTTCGACCACTACCGCCTCGAAGCTCCCAAAATCCCGCTCCTGACACCCGAATTCACGCTGCCGCTCTTCCTCCGCCTGTACTGCGAAAGCCTCTCGGAGGCCGACACTCACGCGGCCCCAACCGGCCACGAGGGCCGCATCGCCATCTTTGAGCGCTACCTCAGCGCAAAGATCGGCACGGTCGCTCGCCGCCTCCGCCCCGACGCAACATCAAGCTACGAACTGCAGGCAGCGCAGACTCACGTCCGCCACGCCCTCGACGCGCTCCTCGACGAGTTGTCCCGGCTCGGCCGCGAGAGCATGAGTGCTGCCAGCGCCCATCAGACCGTCAGGTCGTCGCTCGAAGAGCCCCGGATCGACACTGCCCGGCTCTTGGGCCTCCTGCAGGAAGAGGGAGTACTCACACGCGAGCGTCTCTACCTCGGGAACGGAAACACCGGGGAAGGCATCCGCATTGTCTTCCAAGCCTTCGCAGAATTCCTGCTCTTGAGGCGTCGGCTTGCACTGTCCGTCGACCCGCTCAACGACGAAGCGGTGAGTCGATGGCTGACGGAGGAGAGCAGCTGGGGGATCAACGAGGCCGCGAGCATCCTGTTCCCGGAGGTCTACGGTGTGGAGCTGCCGGACCTGCTGAGCATCAGGATGACGGACCCGCCCGTCCGGCACGAAGACAGGGCAGCCTGGGACCAGCATCAACGCGCCCGCCGGCTCTACGAGTCACTCGTGGAGACATTGCCGTACCGTGCCTCGGAAGCAATCACACAGCGGACGATCGACCTGTTGAACGAGGCACAGCCCTATCTGCGCCGTTCGGAGTTCTTTGGGGTGCTGTTCGCCCTCGCACCACAGCCCAACAATCGCCTCAACGGCGAGGGACTGCACCGGTACCTCCTTCAGCAGAAGATGCCAGAGCGCGACAGCGATTTCGGGTTTGCGATGTATCACGCGCTGTTCGACGCGTCGGGCACGGCAGCACGACTGGCCCGCTGGGCGGCTGGGGGACCCTATCCCGCTTACGACGCCAAAGTAGTCGAGCTTGCCTGCATCCCATTGTGCTGGCTCTTGGCTTCTCCGAACCGATTTATGCGGGACTGGACTACCAAGGCCCTGGTGCAACTGCTACGTGGGCACCTCGATGTCATGCGCGCACTCGTCGAGCGTTTCTGGGCGGTCGACGATCCCTACGTAGTGCAACGTGTGATCTCGATCGCCTACGGTGCACTCCTGCGCAGCTCACCGGCACATGCTGATCAGGCCAAATCCCTGGCCCATCTGGTCCACCACCTCGTCTTCACCCCACCCGTGCGACCGGATGAACTACTCCTCGACGCCGCCCGCGGTGTCGTCCGATGGGCCGTAGCGCAGCAACTGCTGCCCGCATCAGCGCTAGACGCATCCCGGCGCCCGTACGGGCTGGCGGTGCCTGGCCCGCCACCGACGGAGGCGACGCTCAAGGCCAAGTACGGATGGCGCGAGGGGCAACTGGCTGACGAGAGCTATTCGTCGATCGACTTCTCATTGATGGGCATGGGTGACTTCGCCCGCTACGTCGTCCAACCTGGCGTCCATCACTTCTCGCGCTACCGCACCGGGCAGACCTATCCCGAACGACGGTCCCGGGAACCGCGGTTCATAAAGAGCCGTTGGGAGAAGTTCGTCGCGTCCCTAAGCGATGAACAGAAGGTGACCCTGGCCGACGAGCTGCGCAACCCTGAAGAGCAAAACTTGAGCCCGCTTGAGCTCCTTCTGAACCATGCAGAGGATCCGCTGAGCGAAGAGCAGAGAGAGCTCTGGGACGCCGCGTTTGTGTATTCCAAGCCGGTCGATGACGAGTACCCGGCGGACGTTGCTTGCCGCTGGATCTTCCGCCGCACAATCAGTCTCGGCTGGTCACCCAAGCTCTTCGGAGATGAAGACCGACGCATCGGCCATGGGCGCGGCAGAGAAGGACACAAAGCCGAACGCTGGGGCAAGAAGTATCAGTGGATGGCATACCACGAACTACTGGCCCGAGTTGCAGACAATTACCAGAGTTCGCGGCGTTTCGGAGATAGTGCACCGTATGAGGGATTGCATCAGATCATCGGCGACCGAGAGATCGACCCGAGTCTGCCCCCGATCGACTACCACGCCTTCAACGAAGAAGACGGCGGCAATGGCGTAACGGCATGGAGTCCGTCTCTGATCAACCTCGAAGAGTGGCCACCTGGCCGCCTCGACTTCAGCCGATACCGCGGAGACATCAGACGATTCCTGGTCGATTCAGCCTCCGAACCGACCGTGGCCGGTTCCTTGTTCGTCCGTGATCGAGAAGGCCATGACTGGGTGGTACTCGAAAGCTTCGTGAAGAAGGTCGATCCGTTGGCCGAAAAGGGCTGGCGCGGCCTTCAGGAGAAGGGCGCCATCGACACACTGCTCATCAAGGCGGATGCTGCCAGCACCCTCTTGAACGCCTTGCGAGATGAATCACGTCACGACCCCCGCGATCTCGTCGACTCCGACGGTCACACCGACTGCTGCTATGTAGGCGAAGTAGGGCGGGTGGGGCCGAGCTGCCCGCACCGGCACGACGCCCTTCGCTCGGTATCGATCGGCGGGAAAGTCGTGGAGGCCGTACCCACCATCGAGCAGTACACCTGGGAGGGCAGCATCCTTGACTGCTCCATCGGCGAGTCCGCAACCGCCGTCCTGCCCTCGACCTTCATCCAGCAGGCCGCGGGACTGACTTTCGATATGCGAGGCCCGAGCTGGCTCGATACTGCCGGCGCACCCATGTTCACCTACTACGAGGAACCTGAGGATTCGAGTCGGGCGCTTTTGGTGAGGAAGCCCTTCCTGCAGAAATTCCTGGTGGAGTACAACCTTGAGCTGATTGTGTGGCACTGGTACGAGCGAATGCAGCTACGAGACGACTACCACCAAGGCCAACACCCCTATGTCGAATCGAACGTTATCGCCCGGCTAGGGGCGGACATGAACGTTCGCCAGGGCACCCCGCAGCGGACAGAACGAGACCTGGAGTGATTGGCATAGCCACCCTCGCCGTGAAGTACCGTGCCACAGTTACTTCCGCAACGAGACGGCTGGTTAAGATGTCGTCTCATTTGGCGGGTTGAGTGGCCTGCGCTGCGTGGTGATGATCGAGCGCTTGGTGCCGGACGAGCTGTGGGAGGTGTTCCAGCGGGTGGTCCCGCCCGCTCCGGAACGACCGCAGGGTGGCGGCCGATGCCGGTACGAGGACCGCGCAGTGCCGGCCGCGATTCATCTTCGTGGCCACGACAGGCTGCACCTGGCGGCAGCGGAAGCCTGGCGCTGAGCGGGTGAGCCCAACGCGTGACTCTGCCTGAGCAGGGTTGGGCCGTTGCAGGCAGTGGAATCGGAAGCCCATGACCCATGCATCGGACAGGTCATCTAGGACGATCAGCCGTGGGTCGGTGTGAGTGGTGGGGCGGTGCGGGGGCATGGCTACCGGCACGGGACACTCGCCGGACCCAGACCGGGCGTGGAGGGCAGGAGCGGTCACTATGCGGCCCACGAGTGGCCCAGCGGTGTGGTACTCGGCGGGCAGCTGTTGCAGGGGGCTGTCGACCTCGATCGTGACGGTGCGATGTCGCTGGCGAGGAGGAGATAGGGGGTCATAGCGCCACTGCCTGCTGGCCCCCTAGCGGGAGACCGTAGCTCATCCAGGGCCGGAGGGAAGCCGCAGTCCACCGCCGCCTCGCCGACTGAAACGACGTCTAAGCTGGCTGTCCCTCCGCGTTGAGTGGAGGAGTTGTTGCAGGGGAGGGCGCCAGTTGGCCGCGCCGGTGCTGCCAGGCACTGCTGCCGTGGACGCGGGTCGTGTCCGGCTGTGTGCGTGAGAGGGGCGACGGAACATGGATCGTGGACAGGAGCAGATCGGGGAGCGCGTCTTGGCGCAGGCTGCAGTGATCTTCTCTGCTCGCTCTGATGTTGGTGCGACGGAGTTGCTCCGCGCGGTGGAGAGGCTGGATTTCGAGCAGACGGAGGACGGGTATAGGACGTCCACTAACTGGCACGACTACTACTGGGCCGCGGTCTTCTACATCGACGTCGTGGACGTCCCCAGCTTTGACGACGAGGTACTGGACCACCTACTGCCGACGGTCGCCGAAGTAGCCGGTCAAAACGGTCGCCCAGACGTCGACCGGATTCTGGTCAAGCCGGCACTCCGCGATCCAGACGTGAACTGGCGGCAGGCGCTGGAGGCGCGGCAGCCGCTGGCACTCCTCCGACCGGACGATGTGCGCACGGGTGAGGGCAAACGGGCTCGCATCACCGAAGTCACCCGCATGCGGCTTTTCGACACCCTTCGTCTGCAGAACGTCGACTGGTCCGGCAGGATGGAAGAGCCAGACTTCCTCAAGCGAATCTTCGATCTGGACGCGTTCGCAAGCTACGATCCTCGCTTCAAAACCGCCGAAGGGGACATCTACCAGCACCGCGTCAACAACTATGACTGGGAGGACGACTGGGTCTTCACTGATGATCGGTTCGGATTGAATCGCGGCCCGGACGCGGTCCTCCTGCGTTTCCTCGCCGAAATGCTCCACCCTGTCGTGCGCACTGACGCAGAAGAGCTGCGCAAGTTGCTGGAAATCTTTAACACCCTGCTAACCCGCGACGGTTATGCACTCGTACCCGTCGACTCCATCAGCGGCTACACCATCTACGGCGGGCGCCGCGTTCCAGTTCAGGCCCGACCCGTGATCTCAGGCCCTTTCCCGCTGGCATCCCACCGTGCATCTGCGGCCAAGGACGGTGCCGTAAACCTGTATGACCTGGTGCGCGCTCAAGCCCGCGGCGACCGGAAGGACTACCGTCTCGATCGACTCCCCATGGAGGAGGGTGGACAGGCCCAAGTCTTCCGGGCCGTTCACAAGCCGACCGAGGCCGAGGTCGCTTTCAAGCGCCGCAGTTCGCAAAGGGACACGCCGACCGCGCGGATGAAACGAGAGATCGAGATCTCTCAATTGCTTGGCCGGCACCCCCACTACATGCCCATCCTCGACTCCAACCCGGATGACGGGTGGCTCGTCATGCCTATGGCACAGGCGACCGCGGAGGACAGACGCGACGACCTCAAGGACCCAGCACAGCTGCGCGTCCTGGTCGAGGCGCTGATGGACGTGCTGGAACTCGCTCACGCGCACGACTGGCTCCACCGCGACGTCAAACCGTCCAACATCCTTCTACTGGAGAGCCGATGGACTCTTGGGGACTGGGGAATCGTCCGCCGGCCGAGAGGCCAGACCACCAAGGTCGGGCGGACTCGTTTCGAGATCGGGACGGAGGGCTTCGCGGCACCTGAACTCTTCATTGACGCACACGAAGCCACGCCGGCCGCCGACATCTACGGCATCGGACGCGTCATCGCGTGGGCGCTGACAGGCAAGTATCCGCAGATGAATGTGCCGCTCCTGCCTACCCCAGGACCGTGGAGGAACGTCACCCGCATTGCTACCCATCCCGATCCTGAACAGCGGTCGCAGAGCATCAAGGACCTCCGCGACCTGATCAACCGCGAACTCACTGAACCAGCGGAACCTCCGACCGAACAAGCGAAGCGGCTATGGGAGCGGACGCGTGCCGGTGATCCGGCAGCCGTGGCTTCCCTGCTCGAACTGATCGCAGACCATCCTGAAAACTACGAGCTGTACGTACGTGCTCTGACGGGTCTTCCTGCCGAAGAGGTGGGGCCTTGGCTGTCCCGTAACCCTCAGGGGAGCGAACGCGTCTTCAAGGCTCTGGCCAACCACGCCGGTGGCCGAGGAACAGGGCGTGTCCAGTTCGCCGAGGCTGCCCGCGCCGCTGTTTGGCTTCACACCATTGCGAACTTCGCTGCAGCCAAGGAGGACTGGGATGTCCTCGACGAGTCCACCCGTACGATGTGCACCTGGGACGCTGCGTGGGACCAATGGAGTGCCCAGGACCGGATCGCGCCCTGGCTTCGCTCTTTGTCGGGCCAGGCGGCGCAACTCGTAGCCGCAGTGTTGCGTGATCACCCTCGTTCTGCACGGCACTTCTCCGGCTTGGCGCAGGACAGAATGGTCGATCTTCGGATTCGCGAGGCCATTCGTGCGGCCGTCGGGCCCCGCCCGACTTACTGAGCCTCTTTCATCCTGTGCTGAAGGGTGAAATGGGCTGGTCAGCGGGTGCGGTGACGAGGCAGGGCCCCTCGTCGTTGGCGTGGTGATCTCACTCATCACACCGGCGACCGAAGGGGCCCTGTTGGTTCCGTATCCTGCCACGCTCGACGTCCCGTACGAGCTGGTCGAGCATGTCGCCTGGCTGCTGCACGAGCACCGCCTGGCCTGCAACACACGCTGGCGCAAGCTCGGCTGCTTCAAGCAGGCACTGCTGGCCCTCGTCCATCTCCGTAAGAACGAGACGTTCTCGCAGCTCGGAGTCGGTTTCGGAATATCCGAGGCCACCGCCTGGCGCTACGTCGACGAGACCCTGGACGTGCTGGCCGGCTGGGCGCCCGGCCTCCATGAAGCCCTCACCGGCCTCGGTGAAGGCGACCACGTCATCGTTGACGGAACCCTGATCCCCATCGACCGGATCGGTGCGGACGAGCCGTACTACTCGATGAAACACCGCAAGCATGGCATGAACGTGCAGGTCATCGCCCGGCCCGACGGCACACCGCTGTGGTTCTCCCGCGCGACGCCGGGCAGGGCCCATGACCTGACCGCGGCCCGCGCCCACGGCATCGTCCAGGCGTGCCTGACCCGGCAGATCCTCGTCCTCGCGGACCGCGCCTACCAGGGTGCCGGCGCCACCTTCCGCACCCCCTACTACCACCACCGTGAACAACCCGAGCACTACCAGCAGTTCGACCGAGACCATGCCCGCCTGCGAGCGCCGGGAGAACGCGCCTTCGCCCAGTTGAAAGCCTGGCGCCTGCTCCGGCGAGCGCGATGCTCCACTCGCCGCATCAGCACGATCGTCCAGGCCGTCCACACGCTCCTGACCTGCAGCTATTCAGGATGAAAGAGGCTCACTGAGCTCTTTCAGAGCGGCCACTGATCGGGTGACGGGCTGAGGTTTCACAACGCACGAGGCTCCTGTGCCGTTGAGGGAGGTGTTCGACGTCTCAACTCATCGGTGCAGGGGCCTCATTGGCTCTCTATCCTGCCGCACTCGACCTGCCTCACGCTCTGGTCGAGTGGCTATCCATGCTCATCGTCACCCGTGAGGGTGACCGCCGCCGCAAGCTCCCGCCCCACCAGCGGGCCCTCGTGGGCCTGGTCTACCTTCGCCGGCACGACACGCTCACGCAGATCGCCGCCGGCTTCGGCATATCCGTCGGCACTGCCCACGCCTACGTCAAGGCCGTCGTCCAGCACCTGTCCGGCCGGGCATCGGGCCTCCTACGGGTCCTGCGTGAGGCCGATCCGGACTACGTCCTGCTCGACGGGACGCTCGCCGAGTGCGACCGGGTCGGCGACAGCCGGGCGGACTTCTCCCAGAAGCACCGCTGTCACGGTGTGAACGTCCAGGTCGTGGCCGATCCCGCCGGCAAGCTGCTGTGGATCTCACCCGCCCTGCCCGGCCGCACCCACGACCTGACCGCCGCCCGCACCCACCGCATCATCCAGATCTGCGAACGCCAGGGCGTCCCCGTCCTCGCCGACCGCGCCTACATCGGCGCCGGCCCATGGGCGACCACACCGATCAGACGGCACCCGAACCGCGAACTCACCACGACCCAGCAGACGGTCAACCGGGCCCTGTCCGCGGCACGAGCACCGGTCGAACGAAACATCGCGAGGCTGAAGTCCGGGCGAATCTTCCGCCGGGCCCGCTGCAGCCCCAACCTCATGACTGTCATCGCCGCAGCCATCCTCACCCTGGAGCGTCAACGCTGAAAATGCTCACTGCCGATCTCGTTTCATGTCTCGGCACGACGGCACGACGCGGCTCCGCATCGGTACCGCCGTCACGGGTGGGGTGAAAGACCGCGCATCAACGTGTCCCGCGAACTGCGTACCCGCGCGCATGGCGACCGATAAACGGCATGTCAGGCCCGGCACTTGAGTCCGGGCTTGCGTAGCGACGCGAGGCTACCAGCAGAGGCCGCACCACCGCAGAGCTTTACGACTCCCCGGGCATGGCACCTTCGGCCGTCGCCCGGTCCTGCTCCGCTTCGTACAGCAGCTGCTCGAAACTGGTCACCCAGAAGCCGCTGACCAGGGAACCGTCGAGCGCCAGTCTGGGGTCGACGATCACGCCCTGGCCCCGCGTCATGGTCAGCCGTACGAAGCGGTCGAACTGTTCGTCGGTCAGGAGCGCCGACACGGTGAACTCCGGCAGCTCGATGCCCGCCCGCTCCCAGTTCTTAAGGAAAGAGCCGAGGTTCCACGGGTCGGTGAGCAGGGAGATCACGCCCTCGACAACCACGGGCTCCCCCGTCTCGGCGTCTACGAGGTATGCCAGAGGGGTGTAGTAGCGCTCGCAGGTGGAGTACGCCTCTCCGATGGCCCGGGTGTACGGCACAACCTCGGCGTTCGTGCAGGGAATCGGATCGTGTCCTTGCGCCAGCAGGCGCGAGTAGGAGCCCCACTCGGCCTTGCTCGGGGTGTAGCAGAGGGGGTCACCCTTCTCCCGCGCCTCGGCCAGCGCGCGGTTCATTTTCTCGGCCTCCTGCGCGGCCCTGTCCGCGGACATGCGCGGCACTTGACCCCGGTCGGTGGTGTAGGTGGTTCCGCCGTCCTCCAGGATCATCCGGACGCACCATTTGCCGAGGGAGAAGTCGTCGTACGCGGACTTCCACAGGATCGGACCATGCTTGACCTGGGACTCCGCGAGAGCTCCGAACATCCCCTGTCCTCCTCGGAGAGCTGCCAGCCACCCGGCGTAATCGAAGTTCCGCAGACGATGGTGATCCCGGAAGATCGCCGCGTCGACCATGCCGAGTACACGGTCGGTCGGCGTGAGGCACGCCTGGTGGACCAGGCCCACGTCCTCCGGCTGTCCCTCCTCGTCGATCTCGACGAGCGGTGCGCCGTCCTCGGAGATCGGGTCGCCGCAGTGCCGGCAGGCGTAAGGGTCCTCGTGCGCCGCGGCGAGGCGGGCGCAGTGGGCCGCGTGGGCCAGGGCGGCGGCCGACTGGTTCGGATCCTGCGGGAGGTCGGCGGCGAGAACCGCCACCCTCTTGTCCTCGTAGTCGTCGGCGTGGGCTTCCATGTGCCGGTCGCACCCCGCCCAGGTGGACCAGTGTCCGACCACCTCCCACGGCTCGCGCCCGCCGATCAACACCTGACCCGCCGAGAACGTGTGGCGCTTCGCGCCCGCCTCGTCGAAGCGCATGATGTCGGTGACGATGAAGTCGCACTCGGGATAAGGGGACTTGGCCAGCACCACGTCCCACCCGAAGGGCAGATCGGCCACGAGCTCGGCGGTGATCGGACCGGGGGCGGGTGTTGGCTGGTCCTGGGACGAGGGGCCCAGGTACGTGCCGAAGCGGTCCTGCACGGCGGCGACGTCGAGGGCGTGCCGGTCGCGTGCGAGCGACACGCCGAAGGCGATCATGTTGGCCCAGAGCAGGTTGGCGGGGACTGTGACCCTGCTGCCGAGGACGAGGAGGATCGCCGACTCCTGCGAACCCCCCTCAGCCAGATCCAGGGCGCTGACGTGGATCCTCGCCATGATCCGCTGGAGGTCGAGTTCGGTGATGTCCTTCCGCGTTCGGGCGAGGTAGTGGGATCGGATGATGTCCTGGGTCTTCGTCAGGACGTCCTGTTCGGGAGCGGTCAGGGGCAGGCTCTGTCCGCCGGCCGCGTTGAGTCGGGCGGCGTCGGTGACCTTCCGTAGTTCCTTGCGGATCCGGCCGGACGCCCCCTGCGAGGTGGCGAGGACGTAGACGTCGCCGGGCCGGTCGTCCGACACGTACTGCGCGACGAACTGGGCGAGGACGGATCCGAACTCCGACCCGGGGGCATCGGACAGGCTCAGCGTATTCTTGGCCTGCACGAAGAGCCGCCTGTCCGGGCCGACGACGACCAGGTCGTCGATCTCGTCGGCCGTCTCGAAGCGCAGCTCCGTGATCTCGGTGGCGGCGGCGCGCCCGAAGGCCGCGAACTCGAGCCCACAGAGCATGTGGGCCATCGCGTACGCCGCGATGCGCTGCTGAAAGTCGACGCCCGAGTGCGTGGCCGCACCCCCGCTGTTGCCCATGTGCCCTCCCTGGCGGAACACCGGAAAGTCTACGGCCGCTCGATCATGCTCAGCGTTCGTTACAGTGAACGTATAGTTCACTCATTTGAGAGCCCTGTTCAGGTTCCCGTGTACTACGCGGACACGTGCGAAGCGCAGGCCCGGGGTCGCGGCCACGGGTGAGCGGGACGGGGTGCCGTGGGTGGCGGTCGAGTACTGCCTGTTCCATCCGCAGGGCGGGGGACAGCCCGCCGACCGCGGATGGGTCGACGGCCGCGAGATCGTCCCGGCGCGGGACCACGACGCCGGACTCGTCGTGGCCCGGTCCGCCGGCGACCTCCCGCTGCCGGACTTCACGGTCGGACAGTCGGTCGAGGTCCGCATCGACCTGGCCGCGCGCAGGACGTACGCGGCGCTGCACACCGCCGGCCACCTCATCGAGGCGGCCGGGCGGGCCCAGGGCTGGACGCACGCCGCGAACACCCACTTCCCGGGGCAGGCCCGGATCGAGTTCACCGCGGCACGGCCGACCCACGCCTCGACACCCCGGAGGGCCGGGAGGAAACGACCGAGGCGCTGCGGACGTACGTCGCCAAGGCCATCGCGGAAGACGCGCCCGTGACCTGGGAGTACGACGCCGAGGGACGCCGTATCGTGCATCTGGCGGGTCTACACTCCGCGCCGTGCGGGGGGACCCACGTGCGGAGCCTCGGAGACCTTGCCGATATCGTCCTGCCGACGCTGAAGGTCAAGAAGGGCCGGATCCGCGTCTCCTACAGCGCCGTCCACCGGGATTTCCCATGACACCACCGCCACCCGGCGACCGCCGTCCCGCCAGCAGTACGGCCATCGCGATCGGGGCGCAGATCCGCAGGCGCCGGGAGCAGCGCGGCATGAGCGGCGCGGAGCTGGCACGGCGGGCGGGGCTGAGCAAGGCGACGCTGTCACAGCTGGAGGGCGGGCGGGGCAACCCGACCATCGACGCCCTCGCGATCGCCCTGCGCATTCCGCTGACCGATCTCCTCGCCCGCGACACCGACCCGGGCCCGGTGTTCGTCCCCGGCACCGATCTGACGGACGGGGAGGTCGGACGAGAGCTGCTGCGCCGCATCAGCAGCGGCAACAGCCTGGAGATCTGGCGGCTGCGGATGCCTCCCGACACGCACCTGGACGGCGTGCCGCACGCGACCGGCACCATCGAGCACCTATTCGTAGCCTTCGGCCATCTCACCGCCGGCCCCACCGACACCCTCACCGACCTGCGCGCCGGCGACCTCCTCGCCTTCGCGGGAGACGTCCCCCACACGTACCGCACCGGCACCGAGGGCGCTGACGTCACCGTAGTCATCGCCTCCCCTGTCATCAGCTGAAGGGTTCGGCCTTACGCAGCCGGTGGACTCGTCGGCACGATGCCGGAAGCTCCGGCCTGTCCAGAAACGGCCACCGGGCGGTCAACTACCTCACTCAGCGCACCGTCAAACGATCCCTGGCCGCAGCGAGGGCACCGGTCGAACGCAGCATGGCACGGCTGAAGTCCTGGCAGATCTTCCGAGGATCGCGCAGCAGCCCCAACCGCATGACCGTCATCACCAAAGCTGTCCTCACCTTGGAGAGGCAGCGCTGAAAACGCTCACTGATCGTTTCAGAATGAGTTCGGTGCAGGGTCTTAGCGGCGGCGTAGTGTTGCGTCTCGGATGATCTTGTGCTTGATGGCCTGTGGGAATGCACCGTTCCCGCTGCTGCCGCCTCGCCCGCCGAGGCGTCACCCGTGCCCCGGACGCCTGCCAGCGGACGCCTGCCTGGAGATACTCGCGGTCTCCCGATGAACTCAAGGGCACCACGTGGCGTCGCTGGCCAACTGGTTACGGTTGGTGGCTTCCTGTGCAATGCGGCGGCCCGACAGCAGTACCTCATGAGTCCTCTGTCGCAGTCTGGGCGGCAGCCACGCCGTAAGCGTGTGGGCCCGCTCATCGGAAACCATCTGACCCGGGGCGGAGGCGTGGCTCAGGAGGAGGTCGTACAACGCGGAGGCGGGTTCGACCGAGGGCAGCCCGCACTGCGTGGCTGTTACTGAGGCACGGGCGGGAATCGACAGCCCTTCAGCGTCCAGGTCGCCGTAGTAGACGATCCGTTGGATTCCACGGATCTCTTTGACCGTTTCGATGGAGGCTTCGAAGGCTCGTCCGGAGCCGAAGGCCACGGCTTTGGCGCGCCCGGGATTCCGGGTGAGCAGGTCTCGGAGCGTGGAGTAGGTGTCGCTGTTCTCGGCGACCAGGAGGGTGTCTCCGTCGCCGAGAAGTCGGTAGGCGAGGGGCGGTGGTTCGCGAAAGGTGCCTAGCTGTTCCAGGGTAAGGCGGCCGGGGGCGAAGAGCGCACCGGAGAGGAGACCATCGAGGCGCTTCTCGTCCTGGAAGATTTCGTACGAGCGCTCGCGCAGGGGGATCGGTACGCGATGTTCAGGACGATTGCTGGTGTCGCGGAACCATCGGTTGATGAGGGCCAGGTCTTCGTGGTGAGCGGACGTGAGGTACGCCGTGTGGGCCCAGTCGAGTTCAGGGCGGTAGGAGCGCCGTGTGGCGGAAGAAGCGGGCCTGCGGGGGGCGACTGCGGGCAACCGGATCTGCTCGGGCAGGGCGGGACGGCCTGCGTCCCATTTGTGCCTCTGGCCGTGCGGGAGTCGCAGGGTGCCGGCGTCGGAGAGTTCTTCGAGCAGGGTGGCCAATGCGGTGCGGGAGTCCTCACCGCGGGCGGTGCCGGGGAGGGCCGCGGTGAAGGCTTCCATCACCATGGCGCGCGGCACGATGGCCTTCTCGGCGCGAGCGTGCAGTGCAGCACTGAGGCGGGCGGCGCCTGGTGAGAGGCGAGGCAGCTGCTCGGGGGTGGGCGTCGTCATCGGTCCGTATCCCCCTTGGTGTACAGGCGTGCGGAGCTGAGGTATCCGTTTGCTTCGGGCCCGGGGGTGTCCGGGGCGGTCCGAGGGGTGGGGATGAGGGCGTTACGGACGCGGTCGTCGAGGCGGATGCGGGAGAGGCCGGTGCGGGCTTCGGCGTCGTTGCGCAGCTGGATGGTGGCGGGGAATCGGGCCGTGACGGCTTCGTCGCTCAGGCCGGTGGTGTAGATGAGCTGGATGCCGAGGGCTGCCGCCATCTGGGTCTGGATGTCGACAAGGTAAGGGGCGTTGGCGCGGCCGATGGGATTGTCCAGGAGGAGCAGTCCGCCGTGGCGGGTGCGGCTGCGGGGGCCGGGGGAAGTGCGCAGCGCGGCGAGGGCGCAGTAGAGCAGGATGGCGCCAGTCAGTTCCTGGCCACCGGAGAAGATCTTGCTCATCTTCTCGACGGGCACGCGTTCGATCCGTTGGGTGGCGTTCGGTTTCATGACCTCGGCGGTGAAGCGGGGAACGGCTGCGTGCAGGCAGCGCATAACCACCTCAGTGCCTTTGAGTTTGCGGGTGCGCGGGTTGGCGGCGAGGTTGTCGATGGTTTCGCGCATATGGGCGGTGAGCACGGACGGTTCGGGCTTCCTGTAGCGGATGGTGAGGAAGCGCTGCCCTGCCCAGGGCGTGGGACCGTCGGGGAAGAGGGAGAACCGGCTTGCTTGGTCCACTTGCTGGAGAAGTTCGGTGACGAAGCCGCTGAGCTGGGACACAAGGGCCTCGCGCGCCTTGCTCATGCCTTCGAGCTGGGTCGTCAGGGCTGCGGCAGCGTGGTGCAACGCCGTAGTCCACTCTCGGGCGGCGGCGGGGATGTGCCGCCGGTCGAGAGCCGAGATCTGGTTGCGCAGAGGGATGTCGAGTTGTTCGAAGCGGACGTCGCCAGCCTGGTCCTTGAGCAAGGACACGCTGTCTTCGACGCGGCGCTCGGTGCTAGTGAGCTTGCTCCGGGCGTCTTCGTAGCGGGCGGTGGCTTGCCGTACGGCGGGTTCGGCCGCATCGGCGGTGCCTTCGTAGGGGTCCGCCGCGGGTTGAATGCCGAGCTGTTCGATCGTGGCATCCAAGCGTGCTAGGACGTGACCGAAGGCGTCGAGTTCGCGAGTGTGCTGGCTCTGCTGCCTGCGGGCCGCGTTGTACTCCTCGCCGACGCCGCGTTCGGCCTGCTGGGCCTCCGCCTGGGCGTGTTCGGCGCGGGCGGTCAGGTCGTAAGTCTCTACGAGGGAGCGTGGGGTCCACTCGGCGAGGTCTTGAGCGCTGATGGCTTGTGCTGCGGTGGCGAGCGTGCGGTGTCGTTCCTTGAGACGGCTCTCCTTGTCCCGAAGGCGCCGTAGCTGGTCCTGGAGGCTGATGATCTGTTGGCCTAGATCGCGCTGTACGGCGTCGCGCTGGACGTCATCCGCCGCGGCGGGAGAACGGCTGTATTCCTGGGCGAAGGGCTTGACCCGGTCAGGGACCTGCGCCCATTCGTCCTGGCAGGCGCGCAGGGCGTCATCTGCTTCCTTGGCACGCTGACGCTGGTCTTCTCCGATGTCCACACTGCGCAGGTCCTCGACTGCCTGCTCGTAGCGGTGCTGGAGGACGGTGAGCGCTTCGCAGGGCGCTCCCTTGGTGTGCTGAGCCTGCTCGGCCTCGGGCGTGGCGGTGACCTTCTTTCGCGCCTGGGCGTGGCTCTGGGCCTGCTGGACGGCCGCTTCCACCGCCTGGGTCATGCGTGCGATGTCGCTGTGGGCGGTCTCCTCTTTCTCGCCCAGCTCCTCGAGTTCGCGCTGACGCTGCTGAGCTTCTTCCTCGAGCGCGGTGATCCGGTCGCGCGCCTGGCTGGCTTTTGCCTCGGCTTCTGTGAGGCGGCGCATCGCCTGCGCGGCCTCAGCGGCCTCGCGGTGAGCCGTTTCCTGTTGTGTGTAGACCTCCTCGGCAGCGGTGACGGCATCGTCATGCTGTGCGGCGCTGGCACGCGCGACCTCAAGGCTGGCCTGGGATGCCTGCGCTGCCGTCCGGAGCTCCTGGAGCTGTTCGAGCCGGACCTCTACGCTCACGGGGCCGATCTCGTCCAGCCAGTACGTGATCTTGTTGCCCAGGTCGCGGGTTACACCGATGCGTTCACCGAGCTCATCCAGTGCCTGCGCGGAGGCCGCCAGGCGTGCTTCAACCTCGGCTCGTTCGAGTGCCGCAGCCTGTTCGTCATGCAGGGCCGGGGTCGGCTCGGGCACCATCCGGCCGCCTGTGTCGGGTACCGGCGTCAGCATCCGTTCCCCGGTTCCTACCGCGACGGCCGCCGCGGGCAGGGGACGGCTGTGCTCCAGATGACGCTGCGCCTGATCCAGCGCTGCGGGGCCGCCGCCTACGATGATGCCGCCGACCAGGTCCGGGTGGTCGTTGATGAGGCGCTGGTGATCGTCCGGCGGGACGTTGTCGCGCAGCCACTGCCAGCCGGGGACGGCGTCGATGCCCTGGGCACAGAGGTCGGCACACAGGGTGCGGACCTCCTTGGTGGCGGGCAGGAGGCCGTCGCTGGTGTCCAGGGCGGCGAGGAGTTCTTCATCGGCGCTGTGCTGGAGCTGTGTCCGCCTGAGCGCACCGTCCAGAGCGGAGATCTTCCGCTCGATCAAGCTCTGCAGGGCTGCGCAGTGGTCGGCGAGCCAGGTCAGGGCATCGCCGTCTTGTAGGTCTTCGAGGCCGAGCTCAAGCAGTTCCGCAGTCACGGGGTGGCGGCGCACGGACTCGGAGCGGAGGCGTAGCCGGTCGGTCTCAGCTTCGGCCGCTTCTGCTGCGCGGCGGTCATCGAGAGCCCGCTCCTGCAATGCAGGCAGCTGCTGATATGCCTGTGTCTGGCGGCTGCGGGCCTCATCCTGTGCCTTCTTGGCCTCTACACGGAGCTGGCCGTGGTGATCAGCTTCGCCGTCCATCCGGGAGGCGGCGTCCGCGGCGCTTTCGCCGGGTTGCACCTGTTCTTCGTCCCGTGCGGTGCGCAGCTGCTTTTCGAAGTCCTGCACCTGACGGCGCAACTGGCGCTGCTCTCCCTCAGCCGTACCGGCATGCCTGTGGAGCGAGTCGCTTCGCTCGCGCCACTGCTGGATCTTGCTGCGAGACTCGGAGATCTCCCTCTCCAGATTGCCGGCCACGGCGCGCGCCTGCGTTTCAGCCGCCGCATAGCCAGCCCGCAGCACTGCCGCGGCGGTATCACACGCCTGCACATAGGGGGCGGCTGTTTCCTCGGCTTCGGAGAGGGACCGCTGCATGCGGCTGTGGCGCTCCTGAGCAGCCGCGTGACGCACAGCGACCGGGACACTGCGCCAGCCCGCAAGGCGGTCTTCCAGCCGTTGCGTTGTCGCGGTGACTCGCTTCTGTTCCTCGGCTGATTCGTCCAGCTCGATACCGCAAGTGGCCCAACGCACATGCGCCATACGTGCATTGGTGAAGTCCAGTTCATTCTTGGCTGCTTCATGTGCCTGGTACGCAGCATTAACGGTGCCTGTGGTGGCCTGTGCCGCGGCGGTGAGGATCTGATGCCGACGCATCAGCCCTGCGGCAAGTGCGGTGAGGCCGACCTTGGCCTGCCCAGCCTCGCGCTGCTGGTTGGTGTGTTCGTGGTACCGCTCGGCCACACGGGCGCAGATCTCCTCCATGGTCAGCGCGAACTCCCGCTCCTTGACCAGTTTCTCGCGCTGGTCGTGGGCGCTGGCATAGGTCTCGAAGGTACTGCCGAGGCTGGTGTACTTGTCGTCGTCGTTGGCCTTCTCCAGGAGCCACTGGACGAACGCTGCCGCACTGGAGGTGGTGAACGCCTCGGCCGCCCCGCTCTCGGTGGCGTTCATCTTGCGCTGGACGTCGAAGAGGCCAGGTTCGAGACCCAGACCGGCCTGATGTTTCTCCCACTTCTCCTGCCCGTCCACGATCTGAAGTTCCAACGCCTCGACCGTGGCCTGCAGTTCGCTCAGCTCGTTGTAGTAGTGGTCGAACGGCAGCCAGTGACCATCACGGTGGAAAGGGAGATCGTCCGCGGACAGGGCGGCACCTGGGTGGAAGCTGTAGAAGCGGCGCTTGAGCTTGCCATCGCCCTCGGGCGCGAGGATCTGCGCGGTGACCAAGAGCCTCCCAGTCCGGGCATCAGCCCACTCCAGGACGATATGGGAGGGCTGAGCCGGAGAAACGACGAAGCTCCGCAGCTCCTCCGGGTCATGGTGACGCAGCGGGATTGTGGTGCAGGTGATGCCGGTCAGCAGCACACCCTTGCCGCCGCCGTTCTGGAGCATGACCAGACTGGCCGGCGAGGGCCGCTGCGTGACGTGTCCGGGCGTCGGCATCAGGGATGCTGTCTCAACCAGGGGGCCCACGCCAGAGAAGTCCAGGTTCACGTCTTGGTAGCGGGCATCGAGCGGCCCGAAGTTGCGCAGGAGGATGCGGTTCAACTCGTACATGGAGAGGGGTCCTTACATCGCGATGGCGTCAGGTGGCTGGGGCGGAGTCCGGGAGCATGCCGTGGTCGGTAGCGTCAGGCTGCTTCGGAGCCTCGGATGGGAGTGGCGCATCGTGATGCGGCAAGGCAGCCATGCCCAGGGCGGCCAATTCCTGGAGCATTTCCCGGGCTGCCTGGTCACGAATGTGCAGCCTGTACAGGACGTTGGTGGCGTAGGTGCCGCCCTCTTCCTCACTGGTCGCGCGGACGAATCCGCGCTGCTCGAGATGCGCGAACGCCCTCCTCACCAGCGCGTAGGTCGCCGAGCGAGGAGTCCTGTCCTTGTCCGTACGACCGGTGGGGTTTCGACGCAGGTAGGCCCGCCACAATCCCTCCAGCCCGGGGCTGCCGGCTGGCGGGTCAGTGTCCTCGTCGGCGGCTGCAGCACGGCGCTCAAGGACGGTCGCATAGGCCCTGACGTCTTCGTCGACCTTCTGCACCGATACCCGGGCGACGTGCTCGTCGTCGTCCAAGTCCTCCGGACGAGGGAAGGCTCGCGACGCGATGGCCAGGTGGGCGAGCAGGTATAGCGGCCGGTTCTCCGCATTCGGCACGAGGTCGCTGATCGAGACGGCGAAGGCCGTCTCGGTCGTGGTTGCCAGGACCAGCCCCGCCTGCGGGTGCACCTCCCGGACCGTGAGGTCAAAACCCTGCGCGACCTTCCGCACCAGCTGGGCGAAGTCCGGTTCCGTTTCGAACCGCCGCACGAGGTGGGCGTACTCTCCAGAACGTGCTGGGGACTTGCCGCGTGTCATAGCCAGAGCCACCATCCGGGCTGCTGCGGCAACATCGTCGTACTGCGTCATGCACTCGGCTCCAGATCGTCGCTCGTGGTGCGGGGAACAAACTCTGGTGAATGGGGCGGTTGCGTGTTCGGGGCCGCATCAACGCTGTCGGAGACCGGTTTACCCACGGCCGGCAACAGCAGGAAGTCGCTTCCACCGAAAACCGGGTCGTCCAACTCAGTCCCGTCATCCACGACAACGACGGCTTCCCTACCGCGCGCCAGCTCGGCGACGGGGATATGCCGAAAACGATGCGCGGTCTTCATAGCCAGCAGATGGTCAGTGTCGTCACCTGGCCCTCTGCCGTCGCCCCACTGACGGGCACGCTCGAGCAGCCGAGACAGCCGCACGCCCTCCCCGGGGACACCCGAAAGCAGCCTGTCCACCCATGCATGCTGCGCGTCGTCGAACCTCGGTGGATCGGACGTGTTTTCCCAGTCGTCCGATGCACCCACTGCGACCAGCTCAACCTCGGCCGGTTCCGGCATCCGCGTGAGGGCCTCGAAGTAGTCCGGCAGGTACATAACCCTCGGGCGGACCGGACCCAGCACCCCGCGCACGAACGTCTCCAGGGGCCGCTCGCTGTCCTCGATGCTGAGCTCGAGCGTCGGCTCCAGGAGCTGGCTGCGCAGATGCACCCGTGTATGGACCACGGGTGGTACGAAGATCTGCCGGTCCTGCTGGCGCCGGAACTCAGGAACCACCCTGAGCAGCATGTCGATGAGCATCAAGTGCCGCTGTAGACAATCCTCGATCAGCGCATCCAGTGCTTCTAGCTGTTGCCGCTTGTGTTCCTCTTCCGTGACCTCGAGCAGTTGCGCCACCTGTGCCTTCAGCTGAGTCTCCGCCCGAGACCTCTCCTCAACGTGCTCTTGCGCCTCCTTCAGCGGGCCCTCAAGATCCGCTTCCCAGTCGACGGCCCGAACGTTGCGTTTCATCTCCTCCATGCGGTCCAGCAGCTCCTTCGCGTACCGGATGCTCTGGACATGGGCGGCGCGGGCGGCCTGCCATGCCTCACCGATCCGCGCGCGCTTTAGCAACGCGGCTAACTTGGCCTCCGCCGCGATCTGCTCGGACGCGATGTCCACATCGACCGCATGGACGAGCACCGTGATGGCCGCATCAGTAACGGTCAGCGCAGCCTGCCCGGCTTCGTCCGGCACGTCTTTGAGGATCTGGAACGGAAACTCCCTGACGACGAAGCCGTCGCCCGTCACGCTGCCGATCTTGTGCCGAAAGCACCGGTCGTGTCTCTCGGTGTTGATCAGGCGTTCCACCAGCCAGCGCGCGACTTCCCGATACTCGGTACCCGCCCGCCCGGGAACCTGGAGCGCCGCAGACTCAGCTACCCGTTCCACGACGGCTTCCTGTCGAACTGCCGTCCGCGCCCCTATCCGCAGCGTCACGAAGTCAATCGCCGCCAGGGCGAGTTCGGCCAGCCGGTACCCCTCCCAGCCTCGCTCCCGCTTCGCCGGACTGTCGTCGAGCGCCAATAGCGGCCGCACCACGGCCAGCGCCTTCATCCGCGACGTGATGCTCTCGTACGCCGCAGATGACTCGCCAAAGAACACTGAGAGCCCTCCCAACACCATTCCCTCGACAGGGAATTCACGCTAGGACACGGCACTGACAATGCCTCGAAATCGAACGTGAAAGCGATCCATTTCGGCCGGAGGTCCGGCATCCTTCCTTTCCGTGTCGGATTCACTCGGCAACGGCTTGCTGTGGGGTGGGTGCGGTAACTGGCTCTCGGAGTTGTGCGAGATGCGCCAAGTACTTAGAAGGCGCCTGCTCTATCCACTGAGCTACGGGGGCTGACCTGCGAAAACCCAGGGCTCAGGCGCTCGTCCCGGCGGCCTGTGGGACGTATGTGGAGGCAGCAGACCCCTGGGGAGCCGTGGGACGCGAGCGCCCCGCCGGGCCGTACGTAGGGTCTCACGGAATCTTCACGGCTCCGAAGGCCCATACGGAAACAATTCGATCACCGTCCGGCGTTGCATCCCCGTAATCGGAGAGAGGACGGTGTCGGGGCTGAGGCTGTTCAACACGAAAGACGAAGTGACCGAGGTCATGTCGCGCCTGGCTGAGGTCGAGGCAGATGTGCAGGGTCTCGTCGAGACTCACATGGAGACGCTGCTGGGGGTCCGGTTCCTGGCGAGCGAGTACACCACCGGGCCGGTGCACGGTGGCCGGATCGACTCGCTGGGACTGGACGAGAATGGATCGCCGGTCATCGTCGAGTACAAGCGAGGGGTCGACGCCGGCGTCATCAACCAGGGCCTGTTCTATCTCAGCTGGCTGGTGGACCACCGAGCCGAGTTCGAGCACCTGGTCCGCGACCGGCTCGGGGCTACGGCCGCGTCCCAGGTGCTCTGGAGCGGCCCGCGCCTGATCTGCATCGCTGGCGACTTCACCCGCTACGACGTGCACGCCGTGCGCGAGCACCGGCGTTCGATCGACCTGGTCCGCTACCGATTCTTCGGCAGCGAACTGGTCGGGCTTGAGACCGTGGCGTCAGTCAGCGGCGGCGTGCCGGTGGCCCGCCGAGCGCGTCGGCAGGCGGTTGCCCAAGCGGTCAACGTCCAGGGTACGTCGATGATGGAGCTGGTGAGCGCGGTCGACGAGGCACTGCTCGGGCTCGGGGACGGGGTGAACCGCGTCGAGCGCAAGACGTATCGGGCGTACCAGCGGCTGCGAAACTTCGCCTGCGTGTGTCCGCCGCAGCGGAGCAAGCTCCTGGTCTACCTGAAGGTCGACCCGAAGGAGATCGACCTTGTGCCGGGCTTCACGCGGGATGTCTCCGGTCTCGGTCACCACGGGACGGGTGACCTGGAGGTGCAACTGCGTACGCCGAAGGACGTGGAGCGGGCGCAGGATCTGTTCCGCGCGAGCTACGCGGCTGCGTGAGCGCAAGCTGGCCTCCGGGACGTGTGCGATTCGCGGTTGCTCTGTGATCGTCGGGAGATGCCTTCCGATGGGCGGGCAGGGCGTGGCGGTGGACTATCAATGGTGCGCGGGATCGCCGGTTTGGCTAACCGGCGATCCCGCGCTATGTTGCGCCGCTTAGAACCTGCTGACCGCCGCCGGCCTCTACTGGTTCACTCGCACCGGCCCTGCGGTCGTGGACTTCTGCTGGGAACAGGCGCACGCCGAGAACACCGGCTGGGCAGGAGCCTCCGACGTCCCGCAGGACTCGTCCCTCTTCTGCAGCAACCCCCTGGGCCGCAAGGTCCTCGGCCCCCCGTCCAGCGCCGACACCGTCTCCTTCCGCGAGCACACCGAAGGCGGCCACCTTCCCGCCCGGAGTTGCCCTGCTGGTGCTACCCGGCCCGCCGCGCGCGGCGGGCTTCGAGCCCGACGAGTTGGGCAGCCGGGTCGTCGTAGGGCATCAACGAGCTCTGCTCGACCAAGGGCACGATGACCGGCCACAGTCCCTCGGCGGCCGGGGAGGGGTTGCCTACATGGCGTTCGGTCACGGCGGCTGCGGCCCCCGCCAGCAGGTCGGCGAGCTGGATGGACGGGTGGTCGGCGGAAGAGCCGCGGAGCACGGTCTTCACAGGAGCACCCCTCTCGCGAGTCAGGAGAGTCATGCCTATCGGACTGGTGGCGTACTCCAGCACGGTGCGCAGGGCATCGTCGGTAAATACGCGCTGTTCATCGGTGAGGACACTGACGAGCCCGAGGCTGTGTCCCCATCGGCGGGCTGTCTGAGTCACCGCCGGGATAAGCATTTCCAGCGAGGGGAACGGGGAGTCCTCCTGGTGAAGGGCCGCCGCGTACGGCCGGGTGGAGCGCACCTGGGCCAGCACCTCAGTTACCGGCCGCCGCCGCGAGGCGCCCCATGCCTGGTCGACCGCTGCGAAGAACGACTCCAGTGCGGCTTCTTCCCGTCCCAGGGCGCGCTGGGAAGCCAGGGCCACGAACGAGGACATCAGCGCATCGAACAGCGCGCCCGGAAGGGCGCGTGGTCCCTGGAGCGCCAGTGTCCGGGCCATGGCGCGTGCCTTGCCTTGGGCGTACAGGTTCCGCCCTTCCGCGTGCGCCTTCTCCTCCAGCAGCAGATCGATCGCCTTCGCTGCCACGGCGTACTCCTTGTCGACCACGTACACCGAGCAGCGTTCGTGCAGTGCACCGGCCGGACCCCACAGATTCTTCAGCAGGGACCACCGCTCCTCACGGCCCTTGAACAGGTGGAACTTCAGCTCCCGGGCCTGCTGGATCCGCGCCTGCTCCCGAAGGGTGCTGATCACTGGGGCCGCCTCGGCGTCGTCGATGGCGACGGACGCGAAGACAAGGAAGCGGCGCTGCCGGCCGACGAGCTGCTCACCATCCCACCCGGACTCGTCGCAGGCGATCCAGCGCCCTCCGCCGGTGCTGTCCGAGGTCGGCTCGTTCTGGTTGAGCTGGGTGTACTTCTCTCCGGTCAAGGTCACGACGTCATTGTCCCGCCGCCACTCCGGACACCGGAGTGGCCCCGCACACGTACTGCGTGGTCGGCGGGGAGACGGCAGCCCGGGCTGAGACGTGTGCCCCTGACGGTTTCGCCCCTCGAAACCCTGCCAATACCTCAACTCGGCCTGCGCTGGGGCCTCATGCGGGTAGGCCCACCCGATCTGGTGAACCCTGCCGTTTCGGTTCGCCAGGTCGCCGATGCCGGTGGCAGATTTCGTGGTGCACGTCGGTGGCCCATCACCGGTGTCCGCCTCATGCCGCCCTCGGCGGAGCAGGAGCAAGCTGCGAGATTCCCAAGCGCCCCATGGTGCTGTCGGGTTGATCCTTCTTCGGACGTTGGCAGGTGGACCGTACGGGGCAGGGAGTTCCGCGCATCTCAGTTCTCGGGTGCCGGTTCGCGCCTTGCCGGCACGAGGCTTCGGCGCTCGGGCGCGTGTCACGCTCCCGGGAGGCGGGGGCGTTGTGTTCGCCCGGCACGGCCGGGTGGAAGGACGACACCATGGCCACGAAACGGCCTGACGGCATCTACCCCTACATCGGCACCACCATCTGGGGTGAGCGCCTCGCGGACGCCGTCGAGAACACCTGCGCGGAGCTGGAGGTAGTACCGCCTCCCCGGCAGGCGATCACCGAGGGTCTCGCCCCCGCTCTTCCGGACACCGAGATCAAGAACCTGATCTCCACCCATCGGGGTAAGAAGGTTCTCAAGCCGACTGCCCACCGGCTCGTGCAGGCCGGCACCGACCAGGTGCTGCTGCTGATGTGCGACGTCCACGGCGCCGCGGTTGCCCCGTGGCACCTCAACGACCGCACCGTCCCCGCCTGGTCGCCGCCCGTCCCGGAGGCCAACCAGCGCGTCGAGGACCTCGTCGCCGCCGAGGTGGCGCTGGAGGAGGCCCAGAAGGCCGCGAAGTCCACCGAGAAGGAGGTGGAGGCTTGCCGTCGTACGCCGGGAGACGAGTCGTACGGCGCGCAGGCGCTGGCGGCGGCCACGCAGAAGCACCAGGACGCTCTTCGCCGGGTGAACGAGCTTGAGGGCAGGCGTCAGGACCTCCTCGCTGCCCTGGGTAACCGGAGGCCGCGTCCGGTGGTCCGCTCCGCGGAGGAGGAGGGAGCGGCGAAGGCGGCGCTCGTCCTGGCGGAGCAGCCGTACGCGGTGGCTGTCCACCTGCAGCGCTACGCTGCCGCGAGCCTGGAGCGTGCCGGCAGGACCCGCGGGTATGACCTGGCGGAGTCCCTGGTGGACGCGGGCCAGCTCTCCAAGGGCATGAACGTCCTGCAGCAGTGGCAGATCACCAACTCCGACGGCACGGTGTCGAAGCCGTGGCGGCTGACCGCCGTGACCGGCAACAACCGGGCGCTGGCCCGTCTGGACGTCTTCGGCGTGCGTCCGGAGCACCTGGTGACGGGAATGCCCCAGCTCCTGGTGTCCCTGCCGAAGGAGAAGACCGACCCCGGGCTGCTGCTGCTGAGTCTGCGGGAAATCCTGAACCGGATTTCCACCCGGCTCAACCAGGACGCTGCCAGGCCGGAAACGCTGCCGACCGACCCGTCGCTGCGGGCGGGGAAGATCGCCACGGTGTCCGCGGAGATCGTGATCGGCTGCAGCAGGCCGGAGGCGCTGGAACACGTCCTGCGGACGCTGAACGTCAACGATCACCTGCGCGGCATCCAGCCCTATGAGGAGGACGCGCGCCTGATCGCCCTGTTCGCGACGCTCGTCGACTCCTACGCCAGGGAGTCGGCCCTGGCCGCGGCCCTCGCCGAGGCGTTCCCCAACGCCCGCGGTGTGGACTTCCTCGACCTGGCCGGCGTGCGCGACGCCCTGACCGCCAACGGGCCGCTCGACCCGCTCGAACTGCTCGTCCCCGCCGGCGAGGAGGTCTCCCCCGCCGTGCTGCGCGACATCGCGGTGCGGGCCATCACCGCGCTCGTGCTTCCCGAGATCCCGCCCGAGAACACGCCGAAGTCGAGCAGGCGGACCGTCCGCGACACGGGGCGGTTCTGGCCGATCGTGCGGGGAGCACTGCAGGAGCCGGCGTGGAGCCAGATCCGGGCGAAGACGGCCGAGGCGCGCACGCGGCTGTGGTCCGCCGCCGTCGCGCAGCTGTTCCTGCACCGGGGCAACATCCTCTCCGCGCTGGGCTTCTTCGGCACGTCGGAGGTCAGGGAGGGCGCCAGGCAGGACCCCAAGCCGCTCAGGGAGCTGTTCCTCGGGGCGGAGGCCGGTGACGCCGGCGCCTGGGCCGCCCTGGTCCAGCGGATGGCGCCGGTGCTGATCCACGCGCCGCAGCCGTTCATCACGCCCGGCCAGGGCAGTGAGGCGGGCGACGGGCGCAAGGGCGTGCGCCGCAGTCCCAGCAGTGCGCTCGCCGCCCTCACCCTGGCGTACACGCAGGACAACGTCCCGGGCATCAGCCGGGCCCTTCTCCTGGCGTTCGCCAAGGCCGTGCTGGAGCACCCGGACGCGACGCTGCCGCCCGAGGCGCAGGACGGCACGCCCCTGGTCTGCTACGGCGAGCAGGACTGGAGCAAGGAGGAGCGGACGCCGATCACCGCGGGCATGGTGATCGCCCCGGACATCGAGGGCCGGCCCACCGGCTACGTCGCCGACAAGGCGTGGTTCGACGAGATGTTCCCCGTGGAGCTCGGCCGTGCCGCCCCGGCCGGAGGGGACGCCGGCACCTCCACGGGCGCCGGGAACAGTGCGGATGCCGGCGACGGCAGCACCTCGCGCGAGGAGGTGACGGTCGACCCCCGCGACCAGCTGGCCGCGCTGCGGCAGCAGCTGCCCGCCCGCGTCGAGCTTGTCGAGGGGAGTTACCAGCGGGCCGTGGACTCCGCCCACACGCTGATGACGGACTTTGAGGAGGCGCGTCGTCTGCGGGCCCAGCTCGGAGAAGGTCGGCTCCCGGCCGAGCAGCGGATCGAGTGGATGGAGAAGCTGTCGAAGGCACGGGACGCGGCCCGGGCCAGCGTGACGTCGCTCGACCAGGTTGAGACGCTGATCCTCCAGATCTGACCGGCGTGGAAGGTCTGATCTCTTCAGTAAGCGGGCCCGCACGTACTTGGTATGTGCGGGCCCGCTGTTGTTCGAGACCGGACCGTCGCGCTGGGAGGCGAGGGCGACCGGTTTGCTCAGCGATGCCGCGTCCGCTGAACGGGTGGGCGGTGGCGGTCGCGAGCAGCAACTGATTCTCCTCCGCCGCCTCGGTGTGGTCGGGCACGACTGCCAGCGAGGGTACTGGGGGGCAGGGCCCCGACGCGAGGCGGGAAGCGCGCGCCGATGTCGTCCACGGCCACGGCGAGCGCGGTGGCCTCGGCGAGCACCGCCTGGACGGGCTCCGGCAGAGAAGCGTCGTGGGCCGTCTGGTCTGACCGGAGCCTCGGCCCCCCGCGGGGGCCGGGGCTCTTCTCGTATGCTCCGGCGCATGCGACGCACCTTCGTACCGCTCGCCCTCGCCGCTCTCGTGCTCGCCGGCTGCACCACCGAGGAGGACAAGACCGCGAGGTACTGGGACGGCTATCGGTTCGGCGAGCAGACGGCGACGGACTACGCGAAGCGCGTCATCGACACCAACTTCACGTACTGCACGACCGGCGGGGAGGTGGCTGCCCGGCAGGACATGTGCACCCGCCCTGGCGGCCCCGACACCCGATATCCCGTCTCCGTGGGACAACGGGAGTGCGCAGACAAGCTGCCGACGGCCTGGACGGCGACGAGCGCGAAGCCTGGAACAAGGGCTGCATCACCGGCATGATCCTCGGTGTGCCCGACGTCGTGACGTACAGGGCCGACCCTCGGAAGTGACCCTCAGGGCAGCCGAGTTTGCTAGTGGCGGCTGACAGACGGCTGCGGCAAGGCTTCTACAGCAGGCTCCGCTTCCCAGGCGCTCTGGAGTCGCTTGCCCATCTCCTCCTCCAGCTCTTCCAGCCGCGCGAGCAGTGGCTGCTCTTGCTTGGACAAGTTCCCGGTCTTCATCTTCGTCCGCAGCTCGTCTGCGGCTTCCGACAGGACACCCAGGCAGGTCTGGGCGGCATCGTCGAAGCCGAGTTCCCACTCCTTGCGGTAAGTGGCCCGCACGCTCTCCTTGGCCACCATGCCGATCTCGCGCAACACCCGCTTGCCCATCGACATATTGTCCGTCGACATGCTGTTCCCTCCCCTGTCCCCGAATTTCATACCGAACCCCTTGAAGGTACTGCCCGGATGGGCCAGTTCGAGATCAAACCCCCTGCGCCCGGGCGCTGTGCCGCTTACCGATCCCGCTCTTCTGCCGCGGTCGGCTTTCGGTGCCGACCTCGCCCCCTGCCCAGCGCGGGCCGGTCCCACTCGGCAGGCTTCTCCTGTACGGGCGGCGGCGGGTACAAGACGGCTTGCGCGGCGGCAAGGCTCTCCACGACGCCGATCGCCGCCCAGTCCGTGCCGGTCCACTCCTCGATCGCTCGTGGTGCGCCGGGGTCGACGTGGGCCCCGCGGTGGGGACCCTCGCCGAGCGGCATCGCGCGCCGCTTGCCCTTAGAGCCGGCCTGGCGTGCGTCGCGTCGGCGAGCCCACTCCTCCAGCGGTTCGTCATCCTGCATCCAGGCATCGTGACTGAGGGACAGGCTGGCCCGCCACCCTGTCCCTCGTACGAGTGATGGCCCCCTTCGGGGCGCCCGGGGGCTGCTACGCTCGGTGCGCCCTGCGAGTTGGAGGGGCGGGCCGTGCGCCAGGCCATCCTCGACACAGCGCTGGCCCGGTCCGATGCCGCAACTCATCTGAGATTCGAGACGGAGCTCGCGAAGCTCTCCGAGGGAGAAGTGGGACGACTCGCCGGCGAAACGGCGCGCCGCGTCACCATCCCTCGACCTCGGGCCTGGGAGTACGAGTCCTGGACGGACGACCTCGAACGTGCGGTCGTCGCGCTGTCCCACCAGAACTTCGCCTTCGCCGACGACCTGCTTCGGCGATGGTCGTCCAGCTATCAGCCCTCGGAGCTGGACGAGCGAGGCACCTACCTCCTCGCCCGCTCCGTCGCCCTGCAAGGCGATCTCAAGCGGGACCAAGGGGCAGTCGTAGGCCCGCTCTCCGCCCAACGCTGCTATGCCAAAGCCCGCTCTCTCTATACCGAGTTGGAAATTCCGCGGCGCGTGGCGCAGCTCGACCTCTCTCTCGCGGTTGTCACCGAGATGTCCGGGGCGCTGGAGACCGCGGCCCGACGGTACGAGGACCTCGCAATCGACGAGCGGTTATCCCCGCGGGACCGTGCCCGCGCGCGACTCTGGGTGGGCACGGCGCTGAGCAAGGACGGCAACCACGACTACGCGGTTCGGGTGATGGAGGAAGCCATCCGCGAGTTCGAGGGCCTTGCCGAGCAGGACGACTGGTCCGTCGCGCAGCAGAAGCTCGCCCTGGCCCACCGCGGAACCGGCAATCTCGACGCGGCCCTGCGCCTCATCGACGTGGCTCGCAGTACAGGCATCACCGATGCGCCCATGCAGCGGGTACGGCTGGACACCGCGTACGGGCACATCCTCCTGTCCGACCGCGCGACCCTGGATGATGGGTTACGCGTCCTCGACGACGCTGCCAAGCGGGCGGCCCAGTACGGCCTGACCCACCAGCTCCGCAGCATCACGGACATCCGGAGGACGGCCGATGGGCCAGCCAGCCCTTCACCACGTTGACCAGGGAGACGAGCGAGTGACCGACAATCAGCCGGCCATCAACGACGAGCAGATCCGCAATGCCAAGCTGGTCTGGGACTACCACCAAATGGGTCACGAGCTGCATCCCGTCGACGTCGCCATCGGCCTCGGCAGCCATGATCTCGGCGTCGCAGCCTTCTCCGCGGAGCTGTATCGGGGCGGGCTGTTCCCCACCCTGGTGTTCACTGGCGGCAACAGCCCCACCACCCCCAAGGTCTTCCCCCGCGGCGAAGCCGTCCACTTCCGTGAGCACGCACTCACCCTCGGCGTGCCGGACAGCGCGATCCTGGTGGAACCGAACGCTGGCAACACGGGGCAGAACATCGAGCGGTCCCGAGAGCTCCTCGCCTCCGCTGGCCTCATCCCCAAGTCGGTGCTTCTCGTCTCCAAGCCGTACATGGAACGGCGCTCCTTCGCCACCGCCCGCAAGCTGTGGCCTGACGTCGAAGTGCTGTGTGCCTCTGAACCGATGGAGTTCGACGACTACCTGAAGAGCATCGGCGACGAGAAGCTCGTTATTGAGATGCTCGTCGGCGACTTCCAGCGCATCATCGAGTATCCGAAGCAGGGCTTCGCGATCGAGCAGGACGTCCCGGAGAGCGTGCATGCCGCGTACGAAGACCTCATCCGCGCCGGCTTCACCAGCAGGCTCATCGGCGCGTGAAGCAGTCCCGGGGGGATTGGTGGCGATCCACCAGCCCAACCTGTTCCCCCGGCTGAGCACCCTCGCAAAGCTCTTCGCGGCGGACTGCTGGATCGTCCTCGACGACGTGCAGTTCGCCCGCCGCGACTTCCAGCACCGCGCCCGACTCGGCAGCATGTCCTGCCCCGACCGGCGCCAGTGGCTCTCGATCCCGACCCACCTACCCCACGGGCGGTCCACTCTCATCAAGGACGCAGTTGTGGCCGACCCGGACCTGGCTCGTCGCCGCCTCACGCACATGCTGGCGCAGTACTACGCGAAGGGCCCCGACTGGCCGAGGTTCCGAGACGGGCTGGACTCTGTGCTTCATCGGCTGGAGACCGCGAGAATGGCTGATCTTGCCGAGGAGTCCACAAGGCTGTTGCTCAGGCTCCTGGGGTGGAGGGGACGCATCCAGCGGAGCAGTTGCTTGGCAACCCGGTCGGAGCGCTCAGAGCGGCTCGCAGACCTCTCCGCTGCCACCGGCGCGCGCGGCTACCAGTGCGGAACCGGTGGCATGCGCTATCTGGTCACCGGGCCGTTCGAAGCCCTTGGAGTGAGCGTTGTGCCTTTCGTAACCCCGAACACCGGCGTTTGGAGGGACGCGCGCGAAATGAGCTCCTTGCGACCGCTTATGGCCGCAGGGATTGCAGCCGTAGCCGATGCTGTACGAACCGTCGCGGCAGGCCATCAGCAGACCATGGGCTCGGCGTAGGCACCGCTGGTCCGACGCTGCGTGAATCTGGGGACCACGTTTGGGACCCCAGCATGTCGTCTTCACGCCGTCTTACCGCCTCGGTCCGCTCGCGGCGTCCACAGCGCGGAATCCCGGCGCGGTGTCGACGAGTCGGTCAGCAGCGATGCCACGCCTTGAGGAACACCAAGCTTCCCCAGGGCCCAGTCGAGCGCATCGGCTTCGGCATCGCACATTCTGGCTATCAGGCTGGTTTGTTCAGGTAGGAGGATTCGCCGGGGGATCACGATCGTCTCCCGGACCCGGTCGAGGGGCAGCCCCCGCCGGAAGCCCTGCGCGGCGGGGCGGAGGGCGTCCTCGTCCGGAGGGAGCGGCAAGCGCCGCCGGGCCGCGTTCGAGACGACGATCCCGGCAACGTGGACGTACTCCGTCAGCAGAGGCCCCAACAGGTCTGCGAGCGCATCGGTCTTGGCGGCGAGCGGCATCCCCGCGAAGGGCGTTGGGAAGTGGAAGAGGCCGCTGTGGTCCTCCACCCAGATCCACGCGGTGCCCGCCCCCGCCGTCTTGGCGCACTTGGCACGCACCTTGCCCAGGAGCCGCCTGCCCTGGTCGCTCTCCACCGTGTCACCGGTCAGAGTGGTGCCCTGGGGCGCCGTGCCAGGGTGGACGGTCAGCCGCCTGCCGGCGTTGCTGAGGACATCGACCGCGGCCCCCGAGGCAGCGCACTGTTGGGCGGCCTCCTCGGTCCGCTTTTTCCATACCTCGAAGGCGTCGCTGTTGAGGAGTTCGGGGAGGTCGCCTTCCCAGTAGATGTCACGGTCCCTGTCCAGAGTGAAGAGGTGAGCCTGGAGGTTCTGGCGGAACCTCTCGTAGTCCTGGCTTTTCTGGTCCTCGGCGAGGGTGACGACCTCGATGAAGACGGGGCCGACACGGACGTCGCCGGGACCACCGCTGGCTTTCGCCGGCTCCAGCTCGACCGGGAGTCCGCGGGCCGCCCCCATGAGCGCGAGCCGGGCCTGTGTCTGGGAGTGCAGGAACCGGGACAGGGTGACGTCGCAGCGTGCATCCCGCTTGACCGAGGCAATGCCGGGTACCCCGGCTTTTTCCAAATAGGCGTACGCGGCCCACCACCGCACCGCCTCCACCCATGCTCCCGGCGCGGCTCCGTTCATGAACTGGAGCACCGGGGCGTGTCGGCCCAGACCGACGAAGGTGTCGCTGGCCTGACCCCGGGCGGGGGAGGGGACCACGGCCTTGGGCAGCCAGCGGCTGTTGAAGAACGCGGTGAGGCCAGCCACGGCGCGTGCGGTCACCTCGTGACCTGCGGGGGAGAGATAGTCGGCGCCCTCCGGACAACCGAACCACGCCTCCCAGTCGATCGCCCTGAGACCCTGATCGATCGCCCGCCATATCTCTTTGTCACGAGGGTGCATGCCCGTGATCATGACGCATCCGCAGACGAGGATGCGGGGGTTTCCCGAACGTCCGGCGCTTCCTCCCAGCCCGCCCTGGACGAGCCCCCCGTCCGGTCCACACCACAGCAATAGCGGACAGCCACCGCGGATCGCACGACGGTGCCCTCGCGTGCCTATTTGCAGGGCAGTTCTTATCGCGCCTAAAGTTGTCGACTTCCCGGCGGATTGATAGTGGGCATTCGCTCACGGCAGACGAGAGTTGGCGGCAAAAGACTGGAACCTCGGCTGGGACCATGCCAATGTACAACGTCTCGAAAATGCAAGGTTGGACGAGGAGCGGCTCGACGGGCAGGAACGGAGAGACGATAATCCCAGCCTTGTGAGATTGGCGGTCTGGAGCAGTTCCTGTTTAGGAGGTTCGTGTGTCTGATCCCGCCATTCGAAAATGTCTGGTGGCTAAGAATCGTTCACTGTCGACTGTGCGTCTGCGCCTGCGTGGCTGGCCTATTTGGTGATCCAAGGTGTTGCGATCTCATCGGCGCGGGGCGCGCAACATAGCCCATGATCGCCGGTTGGCCAAACCGGCGATCCTCGCGACCATTGATGTTCGTCCGCATCGGCCGTGCTTTGTAGTGGAGCCGGCGGACGCACTGTCCCGGGACTATGCGGCGCTTCCTTGTGATTTGCACCTGCGTAGCCTTTCCTGTTCCCGACTGAAAGGAAAAAATGGCTCGTCCCCCTGCGCTCAAACTCGCTGAGGTCCTGGCGGAGATCCGCATGAGTCCCTCGGCGTTCTACCGTCTGCGTGCCCGCAACCAGGCTCCTCGAATGATCAAGCTCCCGAACGGCGAACTTCGCTGCCGTCGTGCAGACCTTGACGCCTGGTGGCGGGCGTGCGAAAGGGATACGCCTGAATGGCGATGAGTTACAAGGTCCGCTTCTGGGACATCCGGGAGCGGCCGAAGCGTCGCAAGCCGTTCGAGGTCCGATGGACGGTCAACGGCCGCGAGCAGTCGGAGTCCTTCATCACCAAGGGACTGGCCGAGAGTCGACGAGCGAAGCTCATGACGGCCGCGCGTGACGGTGAGGCGTTCGACGAGCAGACTGGTCTGCCGGCCTCCGAGATCCGTGCCATTCGGCAGCGGACCACCTGGTACGACCTGGCTCATGCCTACATCGATGGGACCGAACGCCTGGCAACACCCGTCGTACCCTCGCTGATGCACTCGCCACCATCACGCCCGCGCTGGTGAGGCGCGAAGCACGCTACTCGGAGCCGAGGGTCCTGCGGTGCGCGCTATATTCATGGGCGTTAAACAAGCGAGCCTGGGAGAGTGAGCCGGCCGCCGAATGGCAGCATGCCCTCGACTGGATGAAGCGGCACTCCCTGCCCGTCAGTGAGCTGATGGAACCAGACGTCGTACGCAGAGCGTTGGACGCCCTCGGCCGGAAGATCGACGGAGAGTCCGCCGCGGCGAAGACCGCCCTGCGGAAGCGATCGGCCTTCAGCGAGGTCCTCGGAACTGCCGTCGACAAGGGATACTTCGCGGAGAATCCGCTCGCAAGGGTCAAGTGGCAGGCTCCTGGAGTGAGCGAGGAAGTGGACCCTGCCTGCGTGCCGAACCCGACCCAGGTTGCTCGCCTGCTGACCGCTGTCGGCGAACAACGGGGACGCGGCCCGCACCTTGAGGCGTTCTTCGGCTGCATGTACCACGCGGCCATGCGTCCGGCAGAGGTCATCCACCTGCAGATCTCACAGTGCCACCTGCCGAAGAGCGGCTGGGGCATGCTCAACCTGAGCGGAGGTGTCGTCACGGCCGGCAAGGAGTGGACGGACGATGGCTCGGTCCACGAAGTGCACTCCTTGAAGCGGCGAGCCGTCAAGGCCACACGTCCCGTGCCGATACCGCCGCCGTTCGTGCACACACTGCGAAAACACGTCGATCGCTTCGGCGTTGCGCCCGATGGCCGAGTGTTTCGCAATGCAGCCGGCGGCTACGTTGATGCGGCGGCCTACGGCAAGACGTGGGAGCGGGCCCGTAAGAAGGTCCTGGCTCCCAATGAGCAGCCGACGCTCCTCGCCAAGAGGCCCTATGACCTCCGGCACGCCGGGATCTCGTTCTGGCTGCACTCCGGCGTGGATCCTGCCGAATGCGCGCGCCGGGCCGGCCAGAGCATCCAAGTGCTCTTCCAGTACTACGCCAAGTTCCTGGACGGTCTTCAGGAGCATTCCAACCGGCTCATCGAGGAGTCGATGCAGGAGTGGAGCCGGCGCAGCGAGGACAACAGCGCCAAGGGCTGAGCCGCAATCTGGCCCGTGTATGGCCCGGAACTGCTGGTCAGGACTGGGATACCGGTGGGATGAACTGGAAGAAGGGGGTATTTCGATTCCTCCCCCATGGGAGGGACCGTGCGCTCCAAGAAGGCGCCTGATCCGGGGAAAACCCCAGGTCAGGCGCCTTCTTTCGTGTCGCTAGAAGAAGCCGAGCTTCTTCGGCGAGTAGCTCACCAGCAGATTCTTCGTCTGCTGGTAGTGCTCCAGCATCATCTTGTGGGTCTCGCGGCCGATTCCGGACTGCTTGTAGCCGCCGAAGGCCGCGTGGGCCGGGTAGGCGTGGTAGCAGTTGGTCCAGACGCGGCCCGCCTGGATCGTGCGGCCGGCTCGGTAGGCGGTGTTGATGTCGCGGGTCCAGACGCCCGCGCCGAGGCCGTACAGCGTGTCGTTGGCCATTTTCATCGCATCGTCGAAGTCGTCGAAGGACGTCACCGAGACGACCGGGCCGAAGATCTCCTCCTGGAAGATCCGCATACGGTTGTCGCCCTCGAAGATGGTCGGCTGGACGTAGTACCCGCCCTTCAGCTCGCCGTCGTACTCGACGCGTTCGCCACCGGTGAGCACCTTGGCGCCCTCCTGACGGCCGATGTCCAGGTAGGAGAGGATCTTCTCCAGCTGGTCGTTGGACGCCTGGGCACCGATCATCGTGTCGGTGTCGAGCGGGTGCCCCGGCTTGATCTGCCGGGTACGGGCCACGGCCGCCTCCAGGAAGTCGGCGTAGTGGCCGCGCTGGACGAGCGCTCGGGAGGGACAGGTGCACACCTCGCCCTGGTTGAGCGCGAACATGGTGAAGCCCTCGAGGGCCTTGTCCCGGAAGTCGTCGTCGTGCGCCCACACGTCGTCGAAGAAGATGTTGGGCGACTTGCCGCCCAGCTCCAGAGTGACCGGCTTGATGTTCTCGGAGGCGTACTGCATGATCAGCCGCCCGGTCGTGGTCTCCCCGGTGAACGCCACCTTCGCCACCCGGGCGCTGGAGGCCAGCGGCTTGCCCGCCTCCACGCCGAAACCGTTGACGATGTTGAGCACGCCCGGCGGCAGCAGGTCGGCGATCAGGCTCATCCAGTAGTGGATGGACGCCGGGGTCTGCTCGGCGGGCTTGAGGATGACCGCGTTGCCCGCGGCGAGCGCGGGCGCCAGCTTCCAGGTCGCCATCAGGATCGGGAAGTTCCACGGGATGATCTGCGCGACGACCCCGAGCGGCTCGTGGAAATGATAGGCCACGGTGTCGTCGTCGATCTCGCCCAGCGACCCCTCCTGCGCGCGGATCGCCCCCGCGAAGTAGCGGAAGTGGTCGATGGCCAGCGGGATGTCCGCGGCCAGCGTCTCGCGGACCGGCTTGCCGTTCTCCCAGCTCTCGGCCACCGCCAGGGCCTCGAGGTTGGCCTCCATACGGTCGGCGATCTTCAGCAGGATGTCCGAACGCACCGTCACCGACGTACGGCCCCAGCCGGGCGCGGCCGCGTGCGCCGCGTCGAGCGCCCGCTCGACGTCCTCCGCGGTACCGCGCGCGATCTCGGTGAACGGCTGCCCGTTGACCGGCGACGGGTTCTCGAAGTACTGCCCGCGCGCCGGCGGCACGTACTCCCCGCCGATGAAGTGGTCGTACCGCGGCTGGTAGGAGACGATCGAGCCTTCGGAGCCGGGCGTCGCGTAACGGGTCATGCTGGTCTGCCTCCCGGTGCAGCGCTGCCCGCCGTTGGGCAGCTCCCGTCGTGAGGCTAGACAGGCGGACGTTGCGAATATGTTGCACCGCTGGTCACCCAGGGTGTCTGGCGGAGGTGAGGGCGACGGCTCGGTACCCCGGGTGCGGCCAGTTCGGCTTCCAGCGCCGCGATCCGTGCCCGCACCGGAGCGCTCGGTCGCACTGCCGCCAGGGCCCGCCAGACCAGTAGGTCGTGCTCACCCCAAGGTGCGTGAGCCCAGTCCGCCAGCAGATCCGGGTCGCCGCGGGTGATCAGCGCCGTCCGGAGGGCCGCGGCGAGCCGGCGCCGCAGCCGTACGACAGCGGGGGCCTGGGAGCCCGGCAGCAGCGGGCCGCGATACGCCCGTATAGCGGTCGTGAGCGCACCCGTCTCCAGCTGCCGCTCCACCAGCGCCGCGTCGCACTCGACCGGCAGGGACAGCCGGTACGGCCGGGATGCCAGCAGTCCAGGCGGCAGCAGCGGGCGCAGCCTGGCCAGCTCGGCGCGCAAGGTCACCGGCGTCACCGATTCGTTCGCGTACAGCGCGCACAGCAGCTCGTCGCCGGTCATGCCCTCGGGATGGCGGGCCAGGAGCACGAGAATCTCACTGTGCCGACGGCTCAGCCTGACCCGGCGGCCGTCACCTGGACGGAGTTCCGCCTCGTCCCGGCCAAGCGCGCTCAGCGTGACGGTGTCTTCCGTCCGCCTCGGCGGGGTGAGGAGGCTGAGCTGTGACTCGGCCGCGCGGGCCACCGCCTGCACGAAGCCCAGGCTGTGCGGATGCGCCAGCCCGTCCCCTCCGGTGATGTCGACGGCTCCGAGGACCCGGCCGGTGTGCGGATCGTGGATCGGCGCGGCCGCACAGGTCCACGGCTGCACCCGCCTTATGAAGTGCTCCGCCGCGAAGACCTGCACCGGACGGTCCACGGCCACCGCGGTGCCCGGCGCGTTGGTACCGACAGCCGCCTCCGACCACCGCGCCCCCGGCACGAAGTTCATCCGGTCCGCCCGCCGCAGTGTCGTCGGATGTCCCTCGACCCACATCAGCCTGCCGTGCGCGTCGCACACCGCGAGCAGATGCGAACCATCGGCGGCGAACGTGCCCACCAGCTCCCGGACCAGCGGCATGACCTGGGACAGGGGATGCTCGGCGCGGTACGCGCCGAGGTCGTCGTCGGTCAGTTCCACGCTCGCCGTGCCGTCCGGCCCCACGCCGGCCCGCGCGCTGCGCCGCCATGACTCGGCCACCACCGGCCGGACGGGGCGCGGAACCGTGCCGACGGTCGTGAAGGTCTCATGTGCTCGGCGCAGTGCCCGAACTCTTTCGCCTGGGTCGGCTCCCGGCTCCAGAGCCACCCACTGATCGGTCAACTCGTCCTCCCTGTGGGAATCAACTGGGCCATCGTCACGCGCGACTCCTCGGCGGACAACCGGGTCGACGTGAGGTCAGGAGAAATTGACAAGCCTGATGTACCGGACCCAGTCCCAGTTCACCCCTGGGTCGGTGTGATCGGTGCCGGGAACCTGGAAGTGGCCGATGATGTGCTCCCTGTCCTTCGGGATGCCGTACTTGTCGCACACCGCGGCCGTCAGTCTCGCGGACTGCTCGTAGAGAGCGTTCGTGAAGTAGGCGGGCTGGTCCACCCAGCCCTCGTGCTCGATGCCGATACTGCGGGTGTTGAAATCCCAGTTGCCCGCGTGCCAGGCGACATCTGCTTCCCGGACGCACTGGGCGACATGACCGTCCGCCGAGCGCACGAGATAGTGCGCGGACACCTTCTTCTCGGGGTTCCGGAAAATGGCCAGTGTGCTGGTGTAGGTCTCCTGGGTGACATGGATGATCACCCGGTCGATCTCGTAGGCCGCGGGGCGGCTGGACGCCGTGTAGTTGCCGCTGCTCGCCGGCTGCCACTCGCCGGGCGGGTAGTCGACCGCCGTCTGAGCAGCCGCCTGTGGGCCGGGGAGGAGCGCGTAGGGGACGGCGGCGAGTGCCGCGCCCTTCAGAATGCCGCGTCGGGTGAGGTGGGTACGGGGCTGGTTCATCTCCATCGTCGGCTGCCCTTCAGCAGTGTGAGCGTCACCTGCCGTGGGTGAGGCGGCAGTTGAGTGCGTGGATGTGCGCGGGCCCGTGAAGGCCGTCGCTCGAGGAATGCGCGGGGACGTCGGGGTGGTGCACGCACAGCTCAGTGGAGTCCTGCGCGTATGACCGACACAGTGTCAGCTCGCGTCAGCGGGAACCGGGAATGGTCGTGGTGGTGTCGGCTCTGGCGTCGTGTGCCGGTCGATTCCGTGTACATGTCTCCCCCGATACCTGTGTCAGCTGTTGCTCGGCACGTGTGCGGCCTGCGCTTCCGCCACTCGAGGCAGCGACTGCGGCTCGCGTGAATCACGGTACGGCGCGGGGGAGTTGGGCAGAAGGGCGAGCGCCAGGTCCGTGGACAACTCGCGGATTGTGGATAAGTCGGTCACCCGTTCGAGGGCTTCGGGCGCCAGCGAGCGTGGCGGGCGCTCGCCACGGGCATCCAACGAAATGTCAGCGCCGTTCTGCCACCATCGCCGGATCGTCGAGCACGGCCCGCACCACCGAATGCGCGGCACCGAGCAGCGGCCCCTGCGGACCCAGCTCGGACACTGCCACAGGACATGCCGGACCGGCTGTGCGGCTGCGCAGCTCGAGTTGCAGAGAGGGGAGAAGCCATGGTGAGAGGACCGCCAGCGCACCACCCAGGACGACCGTGTCGGGGTCCAGGAGATTGACCGCCCCGGTCAGGGCGATGCCGAGCGCTGTGCCGGCCTCGCCGAGCGCCGCGCGCACATCTTCGTCGCCCGCCTCGGCGCGCTCCGCCAGTACCCCCATCACGTCCTCGCAGGGTTCGATCCCTGCCACCCGCAGCACGGCCTCCTCTCCGGCGTACTGCTCCAGGCAGCCGCGTCCGCCGCACGGACAGGGAGTACCGTCCGGCCGGACCGGTACATGGCCCAGCTCGCCGGCGAACCCGCGGGTGCCGCGCAGCAGCTGCCCGTTCACGACGATCGCCGCGCCGATGCCGATCTCCGCCGACACGTGCAGGAAGTCGCCGGGGGAGCCGACACCGAGCCACAGCTCCGCCAGGGCGCCGAAGTTGGCCTCGTTGTCCACGGTCAGCGGAACCCCGTCGGGCAGCACGCTACCGAGGTCGGTGTCATGCCAGCCGAGATTGGGGGCGCGCACGACGGTACGGCCGTCGCGGGCGACCAGACCGGGTACGGCGACCGCGAGCCCGGCGACCCACAGGCCGTCCTTCTCCGCCTCGGCCGTGACCTGCTGGATCAGCCGGGTCAGCTCCCGGGCCACGGACTTCGGAGACCGCCCCCGGTTCGCGCCGCGCCGCTCGGCTCGCGCGCGAACCGCGCCGCGAAGGTCGACAGCGCACACCGCGAGGTGGTCCACGCCGATCTCCGCGCCGATCCCCGCGGGACCGCGGCCGCTCACCGCGAGCGCGGAGCCGGGCCGTCCCACCCGGCTCGGTCGTTCGGGCCCCAGCTCCTCCAGGAGATCCCAGCGGATCAGCTCGTCCACGAGGGACGACACGGCCGCCCGCGTGAGACCGATGCGTGAGGCGACCGTGGCGCGCGACAGCGGGCCGTCCGCGCTGACGGTGTGCATGACCCGAGCCAGGTTGCGGCGACGCATGCCCTGCTGAGTGTCCGGCAGGGTGCGTCCGCTCCCCGTCGGTCGCGTGTCGTGCGGTGGTGCGGTCATGCCTCCGTCGATCCTCGGTGTCCGTCGCCGGGTGCGCGGCTCGCGGTCCAGTCGGTCGCCCGCTGCTGGGCTTTGCGTGTGGTCCTCCACGGCAGTCCGGCCGTACCCGGCACGCGCCTGGTCGGGGCCGGTCGGGCTCAGGGGGAGTCCGACCCCCGCTCCAGCAGCGGGGACGCGTCGGAGAGTACCCCGGCGATCCGGGCCAGGGCTTCCTCGTCCCGTTCCACGGCGTCCAGGACCCGTCCCTCCGTCGTGTTCCAGCGGCGAGCGACGGCCGCCGGGTCCTCGCCGGTCAGCAGACCCGCCGCCTGCGCGGCCGCACCGAGCGCGACCAGTTCCTTCGCTTCGGGGATCTGCACCGGCCGCCCGGACAGCCGTCGTACCGTCTGCTGCCAGGCCGTGCCACGGGCGCCGCCGCCGATCAGCAGCAGGGGAGCGGTGCGGTCGGCGTCCTGGTCGAGGACCAGGTCCAGTGCGCCGAGCAGCGAGTGCACCGCGCCGTCGTAGGCGGCCTGGAGTACCTGACCGGCGGTCGTGTCATGGCGCAGGCCGTGCAACAGCCCGGAGGCATGGGGCAGATTCGGGGTGCGCTCACCATCCAGATAGGGCAGCAGGGTGACCGAGGTGCCGGGCTCCACGGCCTCGCGGTCCAGCCCGAGCAGGGCCGCGACCCGGTCCACGGCGAGGGTGCAGTTCAACGTGCAGGCCAGCGGCAGCCAGTCGCCGTGCGCGTCGGCGAAACCCGCCACCGTGCCGGTCGGATCGGTGGGGCGGCGCTCGGAGACCGCGTACACCGTGCCCGACGTGCCGAGGCTGAGCACCGGGGTGCCCGGGCGCAGGCCCAGACCGAGCGCGGCGGCCGCGTTGTCCCCGGTTCCCGGCGCCACCAGAGTGCCCTTGGAGAACGGCAGGTCGTGGCCGTCGCGCACGGTGCCGGCCACCTCGCCGGGCCGTACCACCCGGGGCAGCAGTGCCGGGTCGAGCCCCACATGCGCGAGGGTCTCCTCGTCGTACGACTCCGTCGCCGACGCCCACCAGCCGGTGCCGGAGACATCGCCGCGGTCGGTCGTGCCCAGGCCGGTCAGGCGTTCGGTGAGGTAGTCGTGGGGGAGACGCACGGCCCTGGTGGCGCGGACCGCGTCCGGCTCGTGCTCCGCGAGCCACGCCCACTTCGACACCGTGAACGACGCGCCGGGCACGCTGCCCGTGCGCTCCGCCCAGGCATCCGGGCCGCCCAGTTCCTCCACCAGACGCCGGGCCTGCGGTGCCGAGCGGACGTCGTTCCACAGCAGCGCGGGGCGTACCGGCTCGCCGTGCGCGTCCAGCGTGACCAGGCCGTGCTGCTGGCCGCCGATCGACACCGCCGCCGCCTCGTGCGCCGCCTCGCCGCACTGGCGCAGCGCCTCGCACAGCGCGTCCCACCACTGACGCGGATCGCTCTCCCGCCCCGCGCCCGAGGTCACCGTGTGCGCGGCCTGGCCGCTCGCCACCACCTGTCCGGTGGACGCGTCGACGACCAGTGCCTTCGTGGACTGGGTGGACGTGTCCACACCGACGACGAGCGGACCCTCGGCTGCTGACATTCGGGCTCTCCCTCTTCCGCGGCGTCATCGACCGGCAGCGACACCGTTCATCGATGGCGCCCCGGCGTCGAAGACATCCGGTCTCTTCCCAGAGGCGCCTCCGCATACTAATTTGTAAACGGCCATGACGAAATAGTCGTACGCACCGAGGAGCCGCGGCATGAGCTACCAGCCCACCCCCGAGGACAAGTTCACCTTCGGCCTGTGGACCGTCGGCTGGCAGGGGAGGGACCCGTTCGGCGACGCCACCCGCCGCGCCCTCGACCCGGTCGAGTCGGTGCAGCGGCTGGCCGAGCTAGGCGCGCACGGGGTGACCTTCCACGACGACGACCTGATCCCCTTCGGCGCTTCCGAAACCGAGCGCGAGTCGCACATCAAGCGCTTCCGCCAGGCCCTGGACGCGACCGGCATGGCCGTGCCGATGGCGACCACCAACCTCTTCACCCACCCCGTCTTCAAGGACGGCGCGTTCACCGCCAACGACCGCGACGTGCGCCGCTACGCGCTCCGCAAGACGATCCGCAACATCGACCTCGCCGTCGAACTGGGCGCGGAGACCTATGTCGCCTGGGGCGGCCGCGAGGGCGCCGAGTCAGGTGGCGCGAAGGACGTCCGGGCGGCCCTGGACCGCATGAAGGAGGCGTTCGACCTCCTCGGCGAGTACGTCACCGCCCAGGGTTACGACATCCGGTTCGCCATCGAGCCCAAGCCGAACGAGCCGCGCGGCGACATCCTGCTCCCCACCGTCGGACACGCCCTCGCCTTCATCGAGCGCCTGGAGCGCCCCGAGCTGTACGGCGTCAACCCCGAGGTCGGGCACGAGCAGATGGCCGGGCTCAACTTCCCCCACGGCATCGCCCAGGCGCTGTGGGCGGGCAAGCTCTTCCACATCGACCTCAACGGCCAGTCCGGCATCAAGTACGACCAGGACCTGCGCTTCGGTGCCGGTGACCTGCGGTCCGCCTTCTGGCTCGTCGACCTTCTGGAGAGCGCAGGGTACGAGGGGCCCCGGCACTTCGACTTCAAGCCGCCGCGGACCGAGGACCTCGACGGGGTCTGGGCTTCGGCCGCCGGATGCATGCGCAACTACCTCATCCTGAAGGACCGCGCGGCCGCCTTCCGCGCCGACCCGGAGGTGCAGGAGGCGCTGCGTGCCTCGCGGCTGGACGAGCTGGCGCAGCCCACGGCCGCGGACGGCCTTGAGGACCTGCTCGCCGACCGTTCGGCCTTCGAGGGCTTCGACGTCGACTCCGCCGCCGCGCGTGGCATGGCCTTCGAGCAGCTCGACCAGCTCGCGATGGATCACCTGCTCGGCGTACGCGGCTGACAGGGCGCGCGCGTGGTCGGTCCGCTGTGGCTGGTCACGCGCGCCCTGCGTTCTCCCGCCGGGAGCGGTGAGCGCTGGAAGGGCTGCGTCGCTCGTGGCGGGAGCGGGTACTCACCCTCAGGGGCACTGAGATCGTTTTCAGTCTCCGAACGGCGTCTCAGGGTTCCTCAGGGTCGGGCTTCAGGGATGTCTCAGGGGCGGCGGCCGGAACCGTGGGGCGCCCGGGACCGTTTTCCATGCAGAGAGCGGCAGTGGGTCGTGACGAAGGAGGCGGAGCGCATGTCGAGAAACGCGAAGATCGCCGTAGGTGGCGTGGCGGTCGGGCTGATCTTGTTGATATGGCTGCCCTGGTGGGTGGCGTTCCTGATCGTGGTGGGGGTTCCCGCCGCCGCGTATCTGGCGCTGGACCCCTCGCAGCGGCGCAGGCTGCGCCGGGTCACGCGCAAGGAGATCGGCCGCTGAGCCGAGTGGGGTCAGATCGGACGTACGGCGATCTTGTCCAGCCCTTCCAGCAGGCCGGGGAGTTCCCGGCCCCGTCCCACGGGGATGACCTCGCCGGGCTCCGCGTCCAGCAGGACGAACGCGATGTCGTCGGTGCGGGCCACGATCGACCAGCCGGGACCGTCGGCACGCAGCGTCCGCGCGTCTCCAGGGGCGAAGGACGAGCGGACACGTCCAAGGGGCGGCGGCGCGTCGATGTAGGCACGCGCCTCCGCCAGCACCTGTCGCACGCCCGGATGGCCGGGCTTGGCCGCGCCTTCGGGCTCGGCCTTGGCGTCGGCTCCGGTCTCCGGTGCGGGTGCTTCGGTACCGGAAGGACGCATGTTCGGCAGGACGTCGGCGTCATCGAGCCGACCGCGCCACTCCGCCCACTGGAGGGCTATCTCGTCTGCACCGAGACGCCGCTGGGCCGACCCCCAGGTGCTGGTGTCCGGCGGGGTGAGGGGAGGTTGGTCCGCGGCATCGGTGACCGGGTCGTGCGGGGCGGGTACATCGGGTGCGGCGACGGCCAGTGCCAGAGGCCAGCCGGGGAGGGCCGCCACGAGCGTGCGCTCATCGGGTGACAGTTCGTACTCCATGCCGCAGTCCCACGAGGCGATCGCCACCGCCACCAGGGAAACGTCGTCGATGACGGCCGTCCACCGGGCTCCGTCACCGTCCTGCCCGAGAACCAGCCCGTACCCCTCGTCGAGCGGTGTGAGACCCAGTGCCGCGCAGGCCGTGGGGTAGTCGTCACCCAGCACGCTCGGGAACTGCGCCGGCGTCAGCAGCACTGCCGTCAACACGTACAGCGCTTCGTCCGCGGCAGCCTCGGGTGCATCGTCCGACCCGGCCATCTCAGCCTCCCCAGTGGTTCGTCCGTCGGCGCGCACCCTAGTGCGCGGGGGAGAGGCTTGTCACGACTCCGCGCACCGGGGGGAGCTGCGGTTTTCCTGCCGGACAGGGGCGAAACACCCCTGTCCGGCAGGAGCTTTTGTCAGTCCGCCGGCAGGCCCAGCAAGTCGCGGGCCACCGCCCTCGGGGTCATGGAACGCTCGTGGGCAAGGGTGACGACGGCTCGGCTCGCCAGTTCGCCGACGCCGAAGGAGAGCGCCTCCGGTGACACCCACGACGACGCCTCGTCCACTCCGTCCTGGTCGTCCTGCGCACGGGCCGCCACATAGGCCGCCGCGGCCTCGAAGAGATTGTGCCCGCGCCTTTTCCGCTCGGCGACGGCTTCCCCACGCGGGGAAGTACCCAGCCTGGCGGCGTACTTGCGCAGCATGTCGAACACGCGAACCACCTTCCCCCGGTCGGGGTCTCGCTCCTCGCACATGTCTCGTTGCTCAAAGTAGAGTTGAAATTTCTGCGGCATAAGGGGGACCTCACGGTGAAACGCTTCGAGCGGCTCGACCGGATCCGGCGGCTTGACCCGGTCGCCGACGCCGCGGAGATCTACCGCCTCAGCGCCGCGTTCGAATTCCCCTGGGACTACACACGGGCGCTGGAACTGGCCCTGTACCGCACCTACGCCGTCCCCGGCATCGGCCGGCTGCTCGCCGAGACGGCGGAGCTGACCGAGCGCTCGCAGCGGCGGTACGACGACACCGCCCTGCTGCTCGACACCGTCATGGAACACGGCTTCGCCTCCCACGAGGGCCGTACCGCGATCCGGCGCATCAACCAGATGCACCGCAGCTACGACATCAGCGACGACGACATGCGTTACGTGCTGTCGACCTTCGTCGTGATGCCCAGACGCTGGATCGACACCTACGCCTGGCGGCGTCTGTCCCGGCACGAGATCGTCGCCACCACGGAGTACTACCGCACCCTCGGGCGGCACATGGGCATCCCCGACATCCCCGAGACGTTCGAGGAATTCGAGGCTCTCCTCGACTCGTACGAGAAGGAGCACTTCGCCTGGGACGAACAAGCCAGGCAGGTGTCCGACGCGACGCTCGACCTCATGGCGTCCTGGTATCCGCGGCCGCTCGCACCGCTGTTGCGTTCGGTGACGCTCGCCCTGCTCGACGAGCCGTTGCTACGCGCCTTCCGTTACGAAGCACCGAGCGCGACCGTCACCTCGCTGGCGCGTCGCGCCGTACGGACACGCGGGCGGCTGGTCAGGCTGCTGCCTCCGCGCCGAGCGCCCCATTTCGCGCGGCAGAACTGGGAGATCAAGAGCTACCCGAACGGCTACCGCCCCACTGACTTGGGCACGCGCCCCGTGCCGGGTATGGGCGGCTGCCCGGTGAGGCAGGCGAAATCGACCGACGCTGTGGAGTGAGAAGAGGGCCCAGAGTCCGGAAGCCGGTCTCAGGACCCGCGGACCGCAAGCGCGAGGAAATAGTCAGGCTCGTCGACGTACGACGTCATGCGCCAACCGGAACACGCCAGGAGGGGGCCGAGGTTGGCCTTGGCCCGCAGGTCGCCGGGCGTGAGCTGCCTGCCCTGGCGAGCGGCGAGGGCAGCCCGGCCGATGGGGTGGAACAAGGCGAGCGTGCCACCGGGCCGCACCACGCGGGCCAGTTCGCGCAGGTTCTCGCTCGGCTCAGGGAGGTGCGCGATCAGCCCCGCCGCGAAGACGGCGTCCAGGGACTCCGACCGCAGGGGCAGCGTGGTGACATCCGCGAGCAGCAGAGCACCCTCCTGGCCCCGCCCGGCCCGAGCGGCGGCCTCAAGCATGGCCAGGGTGAGATCCGCCCCGATCACTGTCCCGGACGACCCCACAGCGGCGCGCAGCGACGGGAGCGCGCGGCCCGTGCCGCACCCCGCGTCGAGCACCCGGCCGCCCGCGCGCAGCCCCATGTCGGACACCGCCGCCGCATAGGCGGGGCCGTCGTCGGGGAACTTGCTGTCCCAGTCGGCCGCCCGCGCGGTGAAGAACTCCTGGACGTGTGTGTGGTCGTCACTCATACTCCGATGATCTCTCACCACCACCGCTGACGCCGCACGCGCATGGATCGAGCGCGATGCGATCTTTTCACCACAACTCCACGTCATGTTCGGACACCCTCCGTGTCATGTTGTGCCAGCTTTCGAAACGCGCCCCCTCTGTACGCCCCTGCCCCGGCTAGCGTCCGGAGGCCATGGGACACCTTGACCACGCGGCCTTCGGATGGCTGACCCCGGCGCTCTCGTATGCGATGGCCTGCATCGGCGCCGCACTCGGCCTGCGCTGCACAGTGCGCGCGCTGGCCACGACCGGCCGGGCACGGCGCAACTGGCTGATCACGGCCGCTTCAGCAATCGGGACCGGCATCTGGACCATGCACTTCGTGGCCATGCTCGGCTTCCGCGTCAGCGGCACCGACATCCGCTACGACGTGCCGCTGACGATCCTGAGCCTCGTCGTCGCCATGGTCGTCGTGTGCGCGGGCGTCTTCGCCGTCGGTTACAGCAAGGACCGTAATCGCGCCCTGCTGATCGGCGGCCTCACCACCGGCCTCGGCGTCGCCAGCATGCACTACCTGGGCATGGCCGCGGTCCGGCTGCACGGGAACGTGACCTACGATCCCGTCCTCGTCGGACTGTCGGTCGTGATCGCGGTGGTCGCCGCCACGGCCGCACTGTGGGCGGGCCTCAACATCAAGTCCCCGCTCGCGGTCACTCTCGCCTCCCTCGTCATGGGGGCGGCCGTCAGCAGCATGCACTACAGCGGCATGTTCGCGGTGAGCGTCCATGTCAGTCCCTCGGGCGCGACCCTGCCGGGAGTCACGGCCATGCAGTTCATCTTCCCGCTCGCCGTGGGCCTCGGCTCCTACCTCTTCATCACCTCGGCCTTCGTCGCCCTCTCGCCCACGGCGGACGAGCGCCAGGCGTCCGCCACGGCCCAACAGCCCGTCGAGGGCGCCGCCCGCTAGCGGAAGCCCGGCCCCCCAGAGCCCTGACCCACTGCCCGAGCGAGGAGGCCATGCGCCCACCCCGTAGCACCCCGAAGGCCGGACCGCCGGCGCAGTCCCCGACGCCGCTACGCGGCCGACGCGCGCATGCCGGGCCACCGGCCGACGAGGGACCGGACATGTACCTCGACATGTCGCCGGACTACGCGCCCCCGCGTGCGGGCCGCTGGCACATGCGCCCCCGGACCGTGCGCGCCAAGGTGGTCTGCCTCCTCATGGTGCCGGTGGTCTCCCTCCTCGCGCTGTGGGCGTACGCCACCGTGACCACCGCCCAGGATGTCTCCAGACTGCGCCAGTCCCAGCGCGTCGACGCCGAACTGCGCACTCCCGTCGCGGTCGCCGTCGCCGCCCTGCAAGCGGAGCGAGCCGCCGCCGTGCGGTACGCCGCCGAACCGAACGCGGCACGCGGGAACGACCTCCGCGGCCTCGCGGCCACCACCGACCGGGCGGTGGCCGAGCTGCGACTCGGCGACGACAGCACCGTCGCCGCCGGCCAGCAACTCCCCGCCGGAGTCGGCAGCCGTCTGGAGACCTTCGTCGGCGGCGCCGAGCAGCTCCGTACGCTGCGGGCCGCGGTGCTCGGCCGCGAGGCGGACTGGGCGAAGGCGTACGACCGGTACTCCAGGACCATCGACGCCGCGTTCGCCGTGGACGGTGCCCTCTCCGGCATCCAGCGGGCCGATGTCGGCTCCGACGCGCGCGTGCTGCTCGAATTCTCCCGAGCAGCCGAGGCACTGGCCCAGGAGAACGCCGTCCTCGCGAGCGCGCGCCCCGAAGACGAGCTTCGCGGCCGGCGGCTACGGCTGCTGGACGGCGCCGTCGCCAACCGGCGCGCCCTTACCCAGGTCGCCGTCGCCGACCTGCCCGGCGCCCAGCGCGCCGCCTGGAACCGCGTCGCGCACGGCAGCTCCTACCTCGCCCTCACCGCCACCGAGGACCGCATCCTCGCCGCGGGCTCCGGCGCCAAGGCGGGCGACACCGCGCCCGGTTCGGCCTGGGCCACCGCCCACGCGCGCGTGCAGGCGGACATGAGCACCATCGCGGCGGACACGAGCCGGGCGGTCGCGGGCCGGGCCGACCCGTTCACCCACGGGGTGCTGAGCCCGGCCGGCGCCGCCGTGCTCTTCGGCCTGGCCGCTGTCGTCGCCTCGCTCGTGATCTCGGTCCGGATCGGACGCACGCTCGTGGTCGAGCTGGTGAGTCTGCGCAACGACGCTCTGGAGATCGCCCGCCGTAAACTCCCGGCGGCCATGCGGAAACTCCGCGCGGGTGCGGACATCGACATCCGCGCCGAGGCGCCCGCCGGACCGCCCGCGGAGGACGAGACCGGACAGGTGGCGGAGGCCCTGACGACCGTGCACCGGGCCGCCCTGCACGCCGCGGTGGAACGCGCCGAACTCGCCAGCGGCATCTCCGGAGTCTTCGTCAACCTCGCCCGCCGCAGCCAGGTACTGGTCCACCGCCAGCTCAGCCTGCTCGACAGCATGGAGCGCCGCTCCGACGACCCGAACGAGCTGAGTGACCTGTTCCGGCTCGACCACCTCACCACGCGCATGCGGCGCCACGCCGAAAGTCTGATCATCCTTTCCGGAGCGGCACCCGGCCGGGCCTGGCGTATGCCGGTGTCCCTGACCAATGTCGTCCGCGCGGCCGTCTCCGAGATCGAGGACTACGCGCGCGTCGAGGTCCGTCAGCTCCCCGAGGCGGCTGTCATCGGAGCGGCCGTCGCCGACCTCACCCACCTGCTCGCGGAACTGGTCGAGAACGCCGCCCAGTTCTCGCCGCCCCACACCCGCGTGCGCGTGTCCGGTGAACCGGTCGGCAACGGCTACGTCCTCGAAGTCGAGGACCGGGGCCTAGGCATGAGCGCCGAGACCCTCGTGGAGGCCAACCGGCGTATCGAGCAGTCCGAGACCCTCGACCTCTTCGACAGCGACCGCCTCGGCCTCTTCGTGGTCAGCAGACTCGCGGCCCGTCAAGGCATCAAGGTGCACCTGCGCACCTCTCCGTACGGCGGCACCACCGCCGTCGTGCTCCTGCCGACCGCCCTGGTGCACCAAGGCACTTCGGAGCAGCCCGCGGAGAAACCCCCGGCCGACCGAGAGCCGGAACGTGAGTACGCGCGCGTGCCCGACGTTCCCGCGCCGGCCCCGGTCGCGGTGACCACGCAGGCCGAGCGGCCCGCCCTGGCCGCCACCGTGCCACCGCCCGCCGAACCCGCCCCCGACACACCGCCTCCCGGAGTCAGTACCTTGAGGCCCCACCGCCCGCCGGCCGACTCCGAATCCTCGGACGACCTTCCGCGCCGCGTACGCCAGGCCAGCCTCGCGCCCCAGCTCCGCAAGGAGCGCCCAGCCGAACCGGCAGCGGAACCCGAACCTCCCGGCGACGAGGGGCGGACCCCCGAGATCGTGCGGGACCGCATGGCGGCCTACCGCGACGGCTGGGTACGCGGCGGCGGCCGCCGCCCCGGCCGCGTCGCACCAGCGCCCATCACGGGCAGCGACAGCACCGAAGGAGAACCGGCATGATCCAGGAGCCGAACACGACCGCGAACCAGCGATCCGGCGAACTCGACTGGCTCCTGGACGACCTGGTCAGGAGGGTGAGCGAGGTACGCCATGCCGTCGTGCTGTCCAACGACGGCCTCGCGGTCGGAGCCTCCACCGGCCTCGGCCGCGACGACGCCGAACACCTCGCCGCCGTGGCCTCCGGTTTCAACAGCCTCGCCAAGGGCACGGGACGCCACTTCGGCGCGGGCGGCGTCCGCCAGACCATGGTGGAGCTGGACGACGCCTTCCTCTTCGTGGTCTCCGCGGGAGACGGCTCCTGTCTCGCCGTCCTCACGGCGGCGACCGCCGACATCGGCCTGGTCGCCTACGAGATGGCGCGCCTGGTCAGACGCGTGGGCGAACACCTCTACACCGCCCCGCGCGTAGCCTCACGGCCGCCCGCAGCCGGCTGACCGGGAAGGCCGGAACGGATGACCGAGAACCCGCCGGGCGACCTCCGGGACGAGGGCAGCCAGTGGTACGACGGCGAGGCCGGGCCACTGGTGCGCCCCTACGCCATGACCGGCGGACGCACCCAGCCAGGCCCCACCGGCGTGCCCTTCGACCTCATCGCCCTCGTCACCCTCGACCCCGCCGCGCCTGGCACGGACGAGGACAGCACGCTCGGTCCGGAACACCGGACCCTGATCGAGCTGTGCCGCGCCGAGACACAGTCGGTCGCGGAACTCGCGGCGGACGCGGACCTGCCCGTGGGAGTGGTCCGAGTGCTCCTGGGCGACCTGCTGGAACTGGGCTGCGTCACCGTCAGCCGCCCGGTGCCGCCCGCCCAGCTGCCGGACGAGCGGATTCTGCGCGAGGTCATCGAAGGGCTGCGGGCCCTGTAGATGAGCGTTCACGACCGACCCGGCGCCTCTTCGATCGCCGCTCCGCACGCTTCCGGTGATCAATCGGCCGGAAGTCGGTCACATCTGGTGCTTTTCAGTCCGAACCCCCGAGGCGGTGTCGAAGTTGTCATGATGCTGACCTCACGCCCCGAGTACGTCGACCGCAGCCGGCCCTCCCGAGAGAAGTGATCATGGCCTCTGAGCACGTCGAAGCCGCCGACGACATCTCCGCGCTGGCGCTGAAGATACTGGTGGCGGGGGGATTCGGTGTCGGCAAGACCACCCTGGTCGGCTCCGTCAGCGAGATCCGGCCCCTGCGCACCGAGGAACTGCTCAGCGAGGCGGGCCAGCTGGTCGACGACACCGACGGCGTGGACCACAAGGTCACCACGACCGTGGCCATGGACTTCGGCCGCATCACCATCCGCTCCGGCCTCGCCCTGTACCTGTTCGGGACGCCGGGACAGGACCGCTTCTGGTTCATCTGGGACGAACTCTCGCAAGGGGCCCTCGGAGCCGTGGTCCTCGCCGACACCCGCCGTCTGGAGGACTGCTTCCCGGCGGTCGACTACTTCGAGCACCGGCGCATTCCGTTCGTCGTCGCCGTCAACTGCTTCCCCGGCGCACGCCCCTACGGCGCCCATGACGTCTCGCGCGCCCTCGACCTGGACCAAGGGACACCCGTGGTGCTCTGCGACGCCCGCGACCGCGACTCCGGCAAGGAAGTGCTGATCCGCCTCGTCGAGTACGCCGGGCGCATGCACACCGCCCGGCTTCTCGACTCGGTGAGCTGAGCCCGCCTCAGTCCGCGAGGTCCCGCACGGCGACCACGTGATCGATGTGCACCCTCACCAGCAGTTCACCCGGAACGCCGTTGCGGGCGCCGAACTCCTCGGCGCGGTCCTCGCCCATGTACCGCGCGGCGATCCGGGTCGCCCACCGGCGGATGTCGTCCAGATCCTCGGACAAACGGGCCTGGCCGTTCAGCACCACGAACGAGAACGGCGGCCGGTCGTCGTCCACGCAGAGCGCGACCTGTGGGTCACGGGCGAGATTGCGCCCTTTCACTGTCCCCGCACCGGTGTTGAAGACCAGCTCGTCACCGTCGAGCAGGAACCAGATCGGGGCGATATGAGGGCTTCCATCGGCCCTTACGGTCGCCAGCTTGCCGGTTCGGGTGCCGTGCGAGACGAACGCCCGCCATTCCTCGTCGGTCATCTTCTGTGCCATACGCCCATCCTGCTTGCCCGGACGCCGGAGGTGGGGAAGGCTTGCGGAAAGCTCCTCCAGCCAGGGGGAGAGGCCACACGGGGAGACGGAACATGGCGCAGAACCAGGGACTGGGATGGCTCCTGGACGATCTCACCCAGCGCGTGGACCACGTGCGGCACGCGCTGGTGCTCTCGAACGACGGACTGGTCACCGGGGCGAGCACCGGACTACGGCGCGAGGACGCGGAGCATTTGGCGGCCGTGTCCTCCGGACTGCACAGCCTGGCAAAGGGCTCAGGGCGCCACTTCGGCGCGGGCCGCGTCCGCCAGACCATGATCGAGTACGACGACGCCGTACTGTTCGTCACCGCCGCCGGGCCCAGTAGCTGCCTGTGCCTGCTGAGCGGTGCGGAGGCGGACATCGGCCAGATCGCCTACGAGATGACGCTGCTCGTGAACCGGGTCGGCGAACACCTCGGCGTGAATGCCCGGCAGCCCGAACACACTCCGGTATCCGACCTCTGACCTGCGGATTCACGGGAGTTCGGAGGGTTATCCACAGGCTCGCCACGGAGTGCGCGGCTCCGGCTACGGTGTGTGCACGGCGAACGCACAGGGCGTGAGCCGGACTCCACGGGGGAGCAGAGCCATGCCGGGAACCACCATCGCATCCGTGACCACCCTGACCCCAGAACGCCCCGCGCACTGCGCACCGATCCGCGCGGCTCGAGAACTGGGTCTCAAACGCTACGAGTTCGACCTGGCCGTCCAGCTCGGCCGCATCCGCACCGTGCCCGACGTGGGAGGCGGTGGCCGACGGGTCGCTTGGGAGGAGGTCGCCCGTCTCCAGGCGCAGGCCGGCTTTCCCGAGACGCTCCGGGCGCGGGTGCGGATCGTGGGCACCAAGGAGGGCGCCTCACTCATGGGCGTCTCCGAAGGCAGGTTCGCCCGGCTCGCCCGACTGGGGCTGCTGGTGCCGGTGCGCTTCTATCTCAACCGGTACCGGGCCGTGGTGTGGCTGTATCTGGCCGAGGAACTCAGGCAGTTCGTGGCGAACGGTGACCACGCCGACCTGATCAAGGGCAGGACGCCCGAGACACTCAGGAGCCAACTGACGTCCGGGCTCGATCTGCGCCCACGCAACTGGCGGGGACGACACCTCGGATTCCTTCTGCGCCAGGCCGAGGACCCGTGGACGCGAGCCGGAGCCATCGCCGCCTTCCTGCCGGGCGCGGAGATCGCGGAGATCGTCAAGAGTCCCTATGAACGGGCTCGATTGGACCGGCTCCGGCCCTCCCTGCCCGGCCATGGCGCCCCCGGGTCCCCCTCCGCGCTGCTCAGCGAGGAGATCATGACCGCGCAGGACGCGGACGAGATCGCCTGGCTGAGCGCGGACTTGGCGCGACAACTGGAGGCGACGCGCGTGCCGACGCCCGTCTCATCACCAGCCCTGGGCCTGCGCGATCACGCGACGCGACGGCCGCGCGTACGGCGACTGCCCACCGCGCCGGTGGTGCGAACGCCCGCACCGGCAGCGCCGAGCGACATCGCCACGGCGCGCGTCTGCCCCGAGGAACCGACCTCCCGGCCGCTGCCGCGAGGCGGCCACGCGCCCGCACCGGACGCGCCGCGACCGCCCCGAGGGCTGCTGACCTGGCTGTGCCGCAGAACCCCTCGGAGCGCGCCGCCCGGAGACCACGCTAGAGGGACCTGAACAGGCCCTCCTGGACGACCGACACGAGCAGTTGCCCGTGCACGTCGTAGATGCGCCCGCGGGCCAGACCACGGCCGCCGATGGCGATCGGGGACTCCTGGTCGTAGAGGAACCACTCGTCGGCGCGGAACGGACGGTGGAACCACATGGCGTGGTCCAGCGAGGCCATGTCGAAGTTCCGCTGACCCCAGAGGGGCTCGACCGGAATACGGACCGCGTCCAGCAGGGTCATGTCGCTGGCGTAGGTCAGCGCGCAGGTGTGGACCAGCGGGTCGTCACCGAGCGGCCCGACCGCGCGCATCCACACGGCGCTGCGCGGCTCGGCGCCCTCGATGTCATCGGCGTTCCAGCGCAGCCGGTCGACATAGCGGATGTCGAAGGGCTGGCGGCGCGCCATCAGCTCCAGCTGCTCCGGCAGCGCGCCCAGGTGCTTCCGGATCTCCTCGGCCACCGGCGGCAGCGACTCGGGGTCCGGTACCACACGGGCCGGCGGCAGCTGGTGCTCGAACGGTCCTTCCTCAGGCTTGTGAAAGGAGGCGGTCAGATTGAAGATCGTGCGGCCCTGCTGCACGGCCGTGACGCGCCGTGTGGTGAACGAGCGTCCGTCACGGACGCGCTCCACCTGGTACACGATCGGCACGCCCGGCCGGCCCGGACGCAGGAAGTACGCGTGCAGCGAGTGCACGGGGCGGTCGCCTTCCGTGGTGCGCCCCGCGGCGACCAGCGCCTGGCCCGCCACCTGGCCGCCGAAGACCCTCTGGAGGGACTCCTGCGGGCTTCGGCCGCGGAAGATGTTGACCTCGATCTGCTCCAGGTCGAGCAGGTCGACCAGGCTCTCGGCCGGATTCGTCATCGGTGGGTTTCTCCTGTGTTCACAACTGGCCGACATCGGTGACGCGGACGACCGCACGGCCTTCCGCGTCGGAAGCGGCGAGATCGACTTCCGCGCTGATGCCCCAGTCGTGGTCATCATTGGGGTCGTCGAAGATCTGGCGGACGCGCCACAGACCGTTCTGCGGCTCCTCCTTGATCACCAGCAGCTTGGGGCCGCGGGCGTCGGGGCCGGTGCCGAGGTCCTCGTACTCGTCCCAGTACTTGTCCATGGCCTCGCCCCACGCGTCCGCGTCCCAGCCGGAGTCGGCGTCCATCTCGCCGAGTTGGTCGACCTGGTCGAGAGCGGCCAGCTCCACGCGGCGGAAGAGGGCGTTGCGGACCAGCACACGGAAGGCGCGGGCGTTGGTGGTGACGGGCTTCACCTCGTCGGCCTTCTCCTGGGCCTCCTCGGCGGTCATCACCTCGGGGTTGGCCAGCTGCTCCCACTCGTCCAGGAGGCTGGAGTCCACCTGGCGGACCATCTCACCGAGCCACTCGATCAGATCCTGCAGGTCCTCGGACTTCAGGTCGTCCGGGATGGTGTGATCGAGGGTCTTGTAGGCGCCGGCCAGGTAGCGCAGGACGATGCCTTCGGTACGCGCCAGCTCGTAGAGGGAGACCAACTCCGTGAAGGACAGGGCTCGCTCGTACATGTCGCGGACGACCGACTTCGGCGACAGCGGGTGGTCGCCGACCCAGGGATGGCTCTTGCGGTACGTGTCGTAGGCGTGGAAGAGCAGCTCTTCCATCGGCTTGGGGTAGGTGATGTCCTGGAGCCTCTCCATGCGCTCCTCGTACTCGACGCCGTCCGCCTTCATCAGGGCCACGGCCTCACCGCGCGCCTTGTTCTGCTGGGCGGCGAGGATCTGCCGCGGGTCGTCCAGGGTGGACTCGACGACGGACACCATGTCGAGGGCGTAGGACGGCGACTCGGGGTCGAGGAGTTCGAAGGCGGCGAGCGCGAACGTGGACAGCGGCTGGTTGAGCGCGAAGTCCTGCTGGAGATCGACCGTGAGACGCACGATGCGGCCCTCGGCGTCCGGCTTGTCGAGCTTCTCGACGATGCCGCCGTCCAGCAGCGAGCGGTAGATGGCGATCGCGCGGCGGATGTGCCTCAACTGCTGCCTGCGCGGCTCGTGGTTGTCCTCCAGCAGGTGGCGCATCGCCTCGAAGGCGTTGCCGGGCCGGGCGATCACCGACAGCAGCATGGTGTGCGTCACCCTGAACCGCGAGTTCAGCGGCTCCGGATCGGCCGCGATCAGCTTCTCGAAGGTGTTCTCCGTCCAGCCGACGAAGCCCTCCGGAGCCTTCTTGCGCACCACCTTGCGGCGCTTCTTCGCGTCGTCCCCCGCCTTGGCGAGGGCCTTCTCGTTCTCGATGACGTGCTCGGGCGCCTGCGCGACGACCAGTCCGGCGGTGTCGAAGCCGGCGCGCCCGGCCCGTCCCGCGATCTGGTGGAACTCGCGGGCCCGCAGGGTGCGTACCCGGTTCCCGTCGTACTTGGTCAGCGCCGTGAACAGCACGGTGCGGATGGGCACGTTGACGCCCACGCCGAGGGTGTCCGTGCCGCAGATGACCTTCAGCAGACCGGCTTGGGCGAGCTTCTCCACCAGGCGCCGGTACTTGGGCAGCATGCCGGCGTGGTGGACGCCGATGCCGTGCCGTACGTAACGGGAGAGGTTCTGGCCGAACTTGGTGGTAAAGCGGAAGTTGCCGATCAGCGCGGCGATCCGCTCCTTCTCCTCACGCGTGCACATGTTGATGCTCATCAGCGCCTGGGCGCGTTCCACGGCCTGCGCCTGCGTGAAGTGCACGATGTACACCGGAGCCTGCTTGGTCTCCAGCAGTTCGGTGAGCGTCTCGGTGAGCGGGGTGAACCGGTACTCGTAGGAGAGCGGTACCGGGCGCGTGGCCGAGCGGACCACGGCGGTGGGGCGGCCGGTACGGCGGGTGAGGTCCTCCTCGAAGAAGGACACGTCGCCGAGCGTGGCCGACATCAGGATGAACTGGGCCTGCGGCAGCTCCAGCAGCGGAATCTGCCAAGCCCAGCCCCGGTCGCCCTCCGCGTAGAAGTGGAACTCGTCCATCACCACCTGGCCGATGTCCGCGTTCTTGCCGTCACGCAGCGCGATGGACGCCAGAACTTCGGCCGTGCAGCAGATCACGGGCGCGTCGGCGTTCACCGAGGCGTCGCCGGTCAGCATGCCCACGTTCTCGGTGCCGAAGATCTTGCACAGCTCGAAGAACTTCTCCGACACCAGGGCCTTGATCGGAGCGGTGTAGAAGGTGACCTCGTCGCGGGCCAGCGCCGCGAAGTGCGCGCCGGCGGCGATCATGCTCTTACCGGAACCGGTGGGCGTCGAGACGATCACGTTCGCCCCGGACACCACCTCGATCAGCGCCTCTTCCTGGTGGGGATAGAGGGTGAGGCCGCGATCCTGGGCCCACGACTCGAAGGATTCGTACAGGGCGTCGGGGTCGGCGGTCTGCGGCAGCTGATCGATGAGGGTCACGCCCCCATCTTGCCTGGCCGTGCCGTCAACCGGGGAATCGGCTGTGGGCGTCAAGATCATGGAGGCTACGCTGTGTCGCCGACGGAGCATCAGTACCGCAGGTCAACTGGACAGCGGCACACGAGGAATGGGGCGGGACGCGGCCATGATGGGACCAGCACACTCACTGTCGGGGGCCGCGGCCTGGCTCGGCGTCGGAGCGGCGGCCGCCGCCTTCGGACACCCGATGCCCTGGCCGGTCCTGCTGGTGGGTGCCCTGATCTGTGCGGGCGCCGCGCTCGCCCCCGATCTCGACCACAAGGCGGCCACCATCTCGCGGGCCTTCGGCCCCGTGTCCCGCTGGATCTGCGAGATCGTCGACAAGCTGTCGTACGCCGTCTACAAGGCGACCCGGAAGCCGGGCGACGCGCGCCGGTCGGGCGGTCACCGCACCCTCACCCACACCTGGCTGTGGGCAGTCATGATCGGCGCGGGCAGCTCCTTGGTGGCGATCACCGGTGGCCGCTGGGGTGTCCTGGGCATTCTCTTCGTGCACATGGTGCTGGCCATCGAAGGTCTGCTGTGGCGGGCGGCACGTGGTTCCAGCAGCGATGTGCTGGTCTGGCTGCTCGCGGCGACCAGTGCCTGGATCCTGGCGGGAATGCTGGACAAGCCGGGTCAGGGTGCCGACTGGCTGTTCACCGCCCCCGGCCAGGAGTACCTGTGGCTGGGCCTGCCGGTCGTGCTGGGCGCCCTGGTCCACGATCTCGGGGACGCGCTGACCGTGTCCGGCTGCCCCGTCCTGTGGCCGATCCCGGTGGGCCGCAAGCGCTGGTACCCGATCGGGCCGCCGAAGGTACTGCGGTTCCGGGCGGGCAGCTGGGTCGAGCTGCGGGTGCTCATGCCCGCGTTCATGCTGCTCGGGGGAGTGGGCTGCGCGGCGGCCCTCAACTTCATCTGACGAAGCGCCCCCCCGTCAGGCGGTAGCGTCCGGGGGCTTCCCGCCGTACCGGCGCTCGAACCGGTCGATGCGCCCCTCGCTGTCGAGCGTGCGGGCCTTGCCGGTGTAGAAGGGGTGGCTCTCGGAGGAGATCTCCACGTCGATCACCGGGTAGGTCTCGCCGTCGTCCCAGTCGATGGTCTGTTCGCTGACCGCGGTGGACCGGGTGAGGAAGGCGTAGCCCGCCGAGCGGTCACGGAAGACGACGGGACGGTACGCGGACTGCTTGTCCTGCTGCATGGCGGCTCCTCGCACGAGTCGGTGGGACGGGAGGCTTCCGGATCAACCGGGAAGGGAGTCCTCGTCGACGATGTGCACAGCGGCCTCCTCTGCGGAGGCGGCGCCCCCGTCGATGCCCACATCGGTGGCCACGAGCGCGCTCTCCTCGTCCTCGTGCGTGCCCTCGTCGGGGGCCACCAGGCGCCCCGAACGCCGGAGACCGACCTCGTTGTCGAGCAGTTCACCGTCGGTGCCGTCGCAGTCACCGAGGCCGTCGCCGTCGGGGCCGGCCAGATCGGGCAGCTCCTCGGCGAGCCGCTGGTCCAGCGTCTCCCCGGCCGCGCGTTCCGCCGCCGTCACGCCCTCGTGCTCGACCGCCCACGGCCGCTCGGGAGGGGACCAGCCCCGGTCGAGGGGGTCGTCGACACCGTCGGCGTCCAACGTGTCCTCGACGTCGAGCACACCGGAGTCCTCCTGGATCTCGTCGGTGCCGGGCTGGTAGACGTCGTCACCCCATCCGTCGGCGCTGTTCACGGGAACCTCCATCCGGTGAGCACGGCCCGGCGCCGCTGTGGCAGGTGCGGGCCCGTCGGCACACACGGCCCTGGTACCACTCGGAACGGCCGGGAAGACTTCCCCCGCGTTCCGGGCCCTGTGCCTTCGTCCAGCCTTCCACTCCGATTCGGGACCGCGCAACGGCAACGCCGTGCGGCCGGAGAGGGACGGCCGCGGAACCGCCCGCAGCGCAGCCGCCTCGCCCGTCTTCCGGCCGCGGTCCTGCCCGGCCCGGTACACCGCCCCTCATCCGTGCCAGGATCGCCAGAGCGCGGCGTAGGCGCCGTCCGCCGCGACCAGGTCGTCGTGGCTGCCCAGCTCGCTGATGCTGCCGTTCTCGACGACCGCGATCACATCGGCGTCGTGGGCGGTGTGCAGACGGTGCGCGATGGCGATCACCGTGCGCCCGTCGAGGACGCGGGACAGGGAACGTTCCAGATGGCGTGCCGCGCGTGGATCGAGGAGCGAGGTCGCTTCGTCCAGCACCAGTGTGTGCGGGTCGGCCAGCACCAGCCGGGCCAGTGCGATCTGCTGGGCCTGCGCCGGGGTCAGAGGCAGACCTCCGGAACCGACCTCGGTGTCCAGCCCCGTGTCCAGCGCGCGTGCCCAGGTGTCCGCGTCGACCGCGCCCAGCGCCGCCCACAGCTCGGCGTCCCGCGCCTCGGTGCGTGCCAGCAGGAGGTTGTCGCGCAGGGAGCCGACGAAGACGTGGTGCTCCTGGTTGACGAGGGCGACGTGCGAGCGGACGCGTTCGGCGGGCATCCCGGACAGCTCCGCGCCGCCCAGGGTGACATGGCCGGTCCGCGGCGCGTAGACACCGGCGAGCAGTCTGCCCAGTGTGGACTTGCCCGCGCCGGACGGGCCGACCAGTGCCAGCCGGGTGCCCGGCGCGACCCGCAGGGACACCGCACGCAGCACGTCGACACCCTCGCGGTAGCCGAAGTGCACCCGGTCCGCGTCCACGTCCCGCCCGTCCGGTACCAGCGAGGCGTCACCGGCGTCCGGCTCGATGTCCCGGACTCCGACGAGCCTGGCCAGCGACACCTGGGCGACCTGCACCTCGTCGTACCAGCGCAGGATCAGGTTGACCGGGTCGACCAGCATCTGGGCGATCAGCGCGCCCGTGGTCAGCTGCCCCACGTCCATCCAGCCCCGCAGGACGAAGACACCGCCGACCATGAGGACGGAGCCCAGCACGATGACGTGGACGGCGTTGATCACGGGGAACAGCACCGAGCGCAGCCACAAGGTGTACCTTTCCCACGCCGTCCACTGCGCGATTCGCTCGTCCGAGAGGGCGATGCGGCGGGCGCCGAGGCGGTGGGCCTCGATGGTGCGGCCGGCGTCCACGGTTTCCGCGAGCGCTGCGGCGACGGCCGCGTACCCGGCGGATTCCGAGCGGTAGCCGGAAGGGGCACGCTTGAAGTACCAGCGGCACCCGGCCACCAGCACCGGCACCGCGAGCAGGATGGCGGCCGCGAGCGGCGGGGCCGTCACCACGAGCCCGCCGAGCAGCAGAAGCGCCCACACGACGCCGATCGCCAACTCGGGAACGGCCTCCCGCATGGCATTGGACAGACGGTCGATGTCGGTGGTGATGCGGGAGAGCAGGTCGCCCGTGCCGGCCCGCTCCAGTACGCCCGGCGGCAGCCGCACCGAGCGGATCAGGAAGTCCTCACGCAGGTCGGCCAGCATCCGCTCGCCGAGCATCGCGCCACGCAGCCGCACCTGCAGCGTGAAGAGCGCCTGTACGACCAGTGCGAGCAGGAAGAGCCCGATCGTCAGCCCCAGACGGGGGTTCGGGACCCGGTCGGCTACGCGTTCGACCAGGCCGCCGAGCAGGAAGGGCCCCACCATGGAGGCGATGACCGCGATCGTGTTGACGGCGATGAGCAGCAGGAAGGCCCGACGATGACGGCGGAAGAGTTCCGCCACGTAGTCGCGCACGGTCGCCGCCGCGCCGATGGGCAGCGTCGTGGCGGTCGTCGGGGCCGCCGGGTCGTAGGCCGGTGGCGCTACGCCGATCATGCGCTCTCCTCGATCTCTTCGAGCGGTTCGAGAGCGCCCAGGAGAGCGGCTCCGTCGGTGGTGGCTGACCGTTCCCGTGCGGAGGGCGGCCCGGTGGCGTCCTCGGCCTGGCTCTGCTCGTCCTCGGTCTCCCGTGTCACGACGGCGCGGTACCGGGGCTCGGAGCCGATCAGCTCGCGGTGGGTACCCGTCGCCGCGACCTCGCCCTCATGGAGGAAGACGACTCCGTCCGCGCGGTCCAGCAGCAGCGGGGAGGAGGTGAGCACCACGGTCGTGCGGCCTGAGCGCAGTCGGCGCAGCCCGTCCGCGATCCTCGCCTCGGTGTGCGAGTCCACGGCCGAGGTCGGTTCGTCCAGCACCAGGACTTCCGGGTCCGCGACGAGGGAGCGGGCCAGGGCGAGACGCTGTCGCTGGCCGCCGGACAGGGAGCGTCCGCGTTCGGTGATCCGCGCGTCCATCGGGTCGGCGGCGTCCAGCGACCCCTGCACCAGGGCGTCCAGTACGTCCGCGCACTGGGCGGCCGACAGCGCGTCCTCGGCGCGGACGGCGCCGGAGGCGGGTACGTCGAGCAGTTCGCGCAGGCTTCCGGACAGCAGCACCGGGTCCTTGTCCTGGACCAGGACGACGGTGCGGGCGTGGTCGAGAGGAAGCTCGTCCAGTGGCACTCCGCCGAGCAGTACCGACAGGGCGGGCTCGGCGGGATGGCCGCCCAGACGATCGGCGAGGTGGCCCGCCATGTCCGGGTCACCGCACACCACGGCGGTGAATCCGTGTGCGGGGGCGAGCAGACCGGTGACCGGGTCGAACAGATCGCCGTCCGGCACCTCGCTCGCACGCGAGCCGACGATGTCCGTGGGGCGCCCCAACGACAGGACCCGCGCGGCCCGTTGGGCGGAAGGCCGTGAGAAGGAGTACGCCATGGCGATCTCCACGAAGTGCCGCAGCGGATAGTTGACGATCATGACCGCGCTGTAGACGGTGACGAGTTCACCGACCGTGATCCGTCCCTCGCGGGCCAGCTGGACGCCGCGCAGGACGACCACGATCATCAGCAGACCTGGCAGCAGTACCTGAAGCGCCGAGATGACCGACCACATCCGGGCGCTGCGCACCGCGGCGTGCCGTACCTCCTGCGAGGCACGGCGGTAGCGGTCCAGGAACAGTTCCTCGCCGCCGATGCCCCGCAGCACCCGCAGTCCGGCCACGGTGTCCGAGGCCAGTTCGGTGGCGCGGCCGGCCTTCTCACGCTGAACGTCGGCTCGAGTGGTGGCCCGTGGCAGCAGGGGCAGTACCGCGAGCGCGACCACCGGCAAGCCCACGGCGACGATCACGCCGAGCGCGGGCTGATAGACCACCAGCGCGACACAGACCACGACGACCGTCACCGCCGCCGCGGTGAAGCGGGACACCGCCTCGACGAACCATCCGATCTTCTCCACGTCACCCGTCGAAACGGTGACCACTTCCCCCGCGGCGACCCGCCGGGTCAGCGCGGAGCCCAGGTGTGCGGCCTTGCGTGCCAGTAGCTGCTGGAGGCGGGCGGCCGCCGTGATCCAGTTGGTGACCGCGGCGCGGTGCAGGAAGGTGTCGCCCACCGCGATGCCCGTGCCGCACAGCAGCATCAGACCGCCCGTCAGGGCCAGCCGGGTGGCGGAGCGGTCGACGGCCGACTGGACAGCCAGGCCCACGCAGAAGGGGAGGGCGCAGACGGAGACGAAGTGCAGCACGCCCCACAGCAGTGCCTTGCACTGACCGTCCAGCTGGTTGCGCCCGAGCCACCACAGCAAGCGGGGGCCGGAGCGCGCGTCCAGTACGCCGGGATCTGAGTACGGAAGGTCTTGGATCTGCATGGCGTCCCAGTGGCTCGTATCAGGGAGGGGCAGGCTGCGGCGACACCAGAAGGTGGCGGCAAGCCGTGAAAGGTTCGCCTTGCGTGGAGGTGAATTTCAAACGGTTTTCCCCGTGTCGCCCGACCATCACTGGGTTCCGGCCACGCCCCGTCGTCCGACTACGCGCAGATCAAGGACGCGCGGACGAGAAAAGTGAGGATGTGAGGAAAGCGAGGATGAGCGGAGGCCGAGCGGGGCGTTCACCGCTTCGTGGCGTCGCCGTCGACCAGGGTGTCCAGCAGGACGCCGAGTACCTGCCGCTCCTTCTCGGTCAGCGGAGCGAGGATCTCCGCGGCGGCGGAACGGCGCGCTCCGCGCAGTTCGCTCAGAGTGGCGCGGCCCTCGTCCGTCAGCTCGATCCGGGTGACCCTGCGGTTGGTCGGGTCCGGGACCCGGCGGACCTTGCCGTGCGCCTCGAGACCGTCGACCAGGGTCGTCACCGCACGCGGCACCACCTCCAGGCGCTCGGCGAGGTCGGCCATGCGCGGGGGCGAGTCGTAGTGCGCGAGGGTGCGCAGCAGGCGGGACTGGGCGGGAGTGACGCCCAGATCACGCCATTCGAGGTGGCGCTTCTGGATGCGGTGCACCCGGCGGGTCAGCCGCAGCAGCTGCTCGGCGAGCACACCCTCGGGATCTGGGGTCGTCATGCGGGAACAATATCAGGACCCCGCTCATTGTGAGTATAGGTAACAATGAGCTATGCTCAATGATCTGGAGTCGGCCGCCTCCCGGTCCGACCCCCGGTCCGACCCTTCTCGCCTCCGCCTCACCTCCGTAGGAGTCCTTTGAGCCTCGAACGAGAAACGTCCTGGATGCCGCCTCCTGACGCCGGGGAGCAGCCCCGGCAGGTGCGCCGCATCCTTAAACTCTTCCGTCCCTACCGCGGTCGACTCGGGATCGTCGGCCTGCTGGTCGGCGCCTCCTCGCTGGTCTCGGTGGCGACGCCCTTTCTCCTGCGGGAGATCCTCGACGTCGCCATCCCGCAGGGCCGTACCGGACTGCTGAGCCTGCTCGCGCTCGGCATGATCCTCAGCGCGGTCCTCTCCAGCGTCTTCGGTGTCCTGCAGACGCTGATCTCGACCACCGTCGGCCAGCGCGTCATGCACGACCTGCGCACCGCCGTCTACGGCCGCCTCCAGCGGATGTCCCTCGCCTTCTTCACCCGCACCCGCACCGGCGAGGTGCAGTCCCGCATCGCCAACGACATCGGCGGTATGCAGGCCACCGTCACCTCCACCGCCACGTCCCTGGTCTCCAACACCACCAGCGTGGTCGCCACGATCGTGGCGATGGTCGCCCTCGACTGGCGGCTCACGATCGTCTCGCTGCTCCTGCTCCCGGTGTTCGTCTGGATCAGCCGCCGCGTGGGCGACGAGCGCAAGAGGATCACCACCCGGCGGCAGAAACAGATGGCCGTGATGGCCGCCACCGTCACCGAGTCGCTGTCCGTCAGCGGCATCCTGCTCGGCCGCACCATGGGCCGCTCCGACTCGCTGACCGCCGGCTTCGCCGAGGAGTCCGAGCGCCTGGTCGACCTGGAGGTCCGGGCGAGCATGGCGGGCCGCTGGCGCATGGCGGTGATCACGATCGTCATGGCGGCGATGCCCGCGTTCATCTACTGGGCCGCGGGGCTGGCCCTCCAGTTCGGCGGCACCGGGGTCTCGCTGGGCACGCTCGTCGCCTTCGTCTCGCTCCAGCAGGGACTGTTCCGGCCCGCCGTGAGCCTGCTGTCCACCGGCGTTCAGATCCAGACGTCCCTCGCGCTCTTCCAGCGCATCTTCGAGTACCTCGACCTGCCCATCGACATCACCGAACGCGTGGACCCCGTCCATCTCGACGACATCAAGGGAGAGGTCCGCTTCGAGGGGGTCGAGTTCCGATACGACGAGAAGAGCGGCCCGGTCCTCGACGGCATCGACCTCGTCGTGCCCGCCGGAGGCAGTCTCGCAGTCGTGGGGCCGACCGGTGCCGGCAAATCGACGTTCGGCTGCCTGGTGCCCAGGCTGTACGACGTCACCGGCGGCCGCGTCACCGTGGACGGGGTGGACGTCCGTGACCTCGACTTCGACACCCTCGCCCGCGCGGTCGGTGTCGTAGCACAGGAGACCTACCTCTTCCACGCCTCCGTCGCCGACAACCTCCGCTTCGCCAAGCCCGGAGCCACCGACGACGAGCTGCACACGGCGGCCCGCGCCGCCCAGATCCACGACCACATCACCGCGCTGCCGGACGGATACGACACGGTCGTCGGCGAACGCGGACACCGGTTCTCCGGGGGCGAGAAGCAGCGCCTGGCGATCGCCCGCACCATCCTGCGCGACCCGCCCGTCCTCATCCTCGACGAGGCGACCAGCGCCCTGGACACCCGTACCGAGGCGGCGGTCCAGGAAGCGATCGACGCGCTGTCGGCCGACCGGACGACCATCACCATCGCCCACCGGCTCTCGACCGTCCGGGACGCCGACCAGATAGCCGTCCTCGACTCCGGCCGGGTGGCCGAACTGGGCACGCACGATGAACTGCTGGAGCGCGACGGACGCTATGCCGCCCTGGTACGCCGCGACGCTCAGCTCGAACCCACCGGCTGACCAACGGTCATGACGGGCGATCAAAAGCCGACAAGCTGAAGATATGTCGGGTTTGTGGTCATGTGCGTATTACCGTGCCCGCATGCAGACGAAGACTCCGTCACGGAGCATGACGCGACTGACGCGCCGGGGCAAGCTCGTCCTCGTCGGAGCCGCCGCCGTCCTGGCCGGCACCGCCGTGGGGGTGCCGCTGACCCTGTCGGGACTCGGGGACGCGGAGCCCGCCACCCTGGTCATCCCGGAGGGCTGGCGCGCGAGCCAGATCTACGACGCGGTCGACAAGGCGCTGGAGCTGCCGTCCGGCAGCGCCCGCAAGTCCGTCGCCAAGGCGGGTCTGAAGCTGGCGTCCGCCGCCGAGGGAAACCCGGAGGGCTATCTGTTCCCGGCGACCTACACCCTCACCGACGGCACCACGGCCGAGTCGCTGCTCCGGCACATGGTCGAGACGGCCAATCAGAGGTTCAACGGCGCACCGGTCGCGGCCGGGGCGCAGCGCAACGCGATGAACGTCTACGAAGCCGTGACCGTCGCCAGCATCGTCCAGGCCGAGGCCGCCACGACGAGCGACATGGGGAAGGTGGCCCGCGTCGTCTTCAACCGGCTGGAGCGCGGAATGCCGCTCCAGATGGATTCCACCCTCAACTACGCCCTGAAGCGCAACACCATCCACACCAGCATCGACGACACCCGGATCGAGAGCCCGTACAACTCCTACCAGCGCATGGGGCTGCCTCCCACGCCGATCGACAACCCCGGTGAGGACGCGATGCGGGCGGTGACCAATCCGCCGGAGGGGGACTGGCTGTACTTCGTCACCGTCAAGCCCGGCGACACCCGCTTCACGGCCGACTACACCCGGCATCTGCGGAACGTGGCCGACTTCAACGCCTATCAGAAGGCCGCCGCCCGATCGGCCAAGCCGTCCGGGAGTCCGAGCCAGAGCCCGGTCACGCGGCCGCCCCGGTGAGCGGCCGGGGCGGCCGGTGGTGAGCGGTGATCCAAGGGCTCAGCGGCCGCGGGCGACCAGCAGTGGGGCCCCGCGCCCGGTGGTCCGGGACGCCGTGTCGGCGGACAGCAGGCCACGGGCGGCCAGTTCGGGGATCACGCCCTCGCCGAACCAGTACGCCTCCTCCAGATGCGGATATCCGGAGAGCACGAAGTGTTCGACGCCCAGGGCGTGGTACTCCTCGATCCGGTCGGCGACCTCCGCGTGACTGCCGACCAGGGCGGTACCCGCGCCGCCCCTGACCAGGCCGACGCCTGCCCAGAGGTTCGGGTAGATCTCCAGCTGGTCGCGGGAGCCGCCGTGCAGTTCCAGCATCCGTCGCTGTCCCACCGACTCGCTGCGCCCCAGGGCTGCCTGGGCGGCGGCGATGGTGTCGGCGTCCAGGTCGTCGAGCAGCCGGTTCGCCGTCGACCAGGCGTCGGCGGAGGAGTCGCGGGAGATGGTGTGCAGCCGGATGCCGAAGCGGACCGTGCGCCCCTCCCGCTCGGCCAGTGAGCGAATCCAGTCGATCTTCGCCTTCACCTGCGCCGGTGGCTCGCCCCAGGTGAGGTACACGTCGGCGTGGCGGGCGGCCACCGGTCCCGCGGCCTGGGAGGAGCCGCCGAAGAACAGTTCCGGCACCGGGTCCGGCGGGAGGGAGGTGAGACCGCCGTCCACCTCGTAGTGGGCGCCGTGGAAGTCGTACGGCTCGCCCCGCCAGACGCCGCGCACGATGGACAGGAACTCGTCCGTGCGTTCGTAGCGCCGGTCGTGGTCGAGGTGGTCGCCGAAGCGGCGTTGTTCGGCCGAGTCGCCTCCGGTGACGACGTTGAGCAGGAGCCGTCCACGGGTCAGACGCTGGTAGGTCGCGGCCATCTGGGCGGCCAGGGTGGGGGAGAGCAGTCCGGGGCGGAAGGCCACCAGGAACTTCAGGCGTTCGGTGTGCTGGGCGAGGGCCACCGTGGTCAGCCAGGCGTCCTCGCACCAGGTGCCGGTCGGGGTCAGCACCGCCTCGAAGCCCAGCTGCTCGGCCGCCTTGGCTATCTGCGCCAGGTACTCGATGTCGGGGGTGCGCAGGCCGCGGGTCTCGCGGCCGATGTTGGAGCCGTAGGCGTGCCGGTCGACCAGGGTGCGGCCGTCGCCGCCGGTCGGCAGGAACCAGTGCAGTCGTACGGTCATGTCGGAGCCTCCCGTGTCAGTGCTTGGCCGGAGTGGTCGAGGGCGGCAGATCGCCGTTGAAGCGCGGGTCCACGAAGTCGCCGAAGTCGACCTTCTTCGGGATCAGGTTCAGCTCGGTGAAGGTGTCGGCGATCCGCTGCTCGGAGGCGACGAGGGGCTTGTCCACGGCGACGGCGACACGGGTGGCGTTGGTACGGCGTACGGAGGCGAGCGCCACCTCGTACGGCAGCCCCGTGTCCTTGGCCCACACCTTGGCCCACTCCTCCTGATGCCCGTGCACCCAGTTCTGCGCGCGCCGCAGCCGGGCCAGGTAGTCCTTGACGGCAGCGGCCTTCTTCGCGTCACGCAGCGCGCCGGGCGAGGCGACCTGGAAGGCGAGCCCGTTGGTGACACCGTCGCCGGTGGTGAGGACCCGGCCCTGCTTGCCCTGAAGGACCTGCGAGGTGTACGGGTCCCAGACCGCCCAGGCATCGACCTTGCCGGAGTTGAACGCGGCGAGCGCGTCGGCCGGCTGGAGGTACTTGACCTTGATGTCCTTCAGGTGGAGCCCGGCCGCTTCCAGGGAGGCGACCAGTTGGTAGTGGGCGGAGGAGCCCTGGGCGACGGCCACGGACTTGCCCTTGAGCTGCTTCGGGCCGGTCAGCTCGGAGTCGTTCCGGACGAGGATGGCGTCGCCCCGGGACGTGCCGTGCCAGGCGGCCACCACCGCGATCTTGGAGCCGGCGCCCGCCGCGAAGACGGGCGGCGTGTTGCCGACGCCGCCGATGTCCACGGCCCCGGCGTTGACCGCCTCCAGCAGTGGCGGGCCCGAGCTGAAGGTCGACCACTTGATCCGGTAGTCCAGGTTCTTCAGCTCCCCGGCGGCCCGCAGGATGGCCTCGGAGCCGCCCTTCTGGTCGCCGACGGCGAGAGTGACGGAGCCGTGGCCGTCGGTCCGCGTGCCCGTGTCGGCGGCGGAGTCTCCACCGCAGGAGGTGAGCAACAGGGCCAGTGGGAGGAGCAGCGCTGCGGGGACCAGGAGTCGTCGCATGAAGGTTCCGTTCATGGTGCGAGGGTCAAGACGGGAGGAGGTGGGGGAGGTTCAGGCCGCTTCCGCCGCCGGCGTGACACCGAGGCGTGCCAGCAGATCGGCGCGGATCGCGGCGAAGCGGGGGTCGGTCAGACCGCGAGGCCGGTCGAGTTCGACACGCTGCTCATGGGCGATGCGGCCGCCGTCCATCACCAGGACGCGGTCGGCGAGCAGCACGGCCTCCTCCACGTCATGCGTGACCAGCAGTACCGCGCAGCCCCGGCGCTGCCACAACTCACCCACCAGCCGCTGGGCGTTGATACGGGTCAGCGCGTCCAGAGCGCCGAACGGCTCGTCGAGCAGCAGGAGATCGGGTTCGCGGACCAGGGCACGGGCGAGGGAGACGCGTTGGGCTTCGCCGCCGGAGAGGGTCTTCGGCCACGCGTTCACCCGGTGGCCCAGCCCGACCTCCTCCAACGCCTGCTCCGCCAGCGCGCGTTCGGGTTTGCCCGGCAGGCCCAGCAGGACGTTGCGCCACACCCTCTTCCACGGCATGAGCCGGGGCGCCTGGAAGGCGACCGCACGGCGGCGGGGGACCAGTACGGTGCCGTCGATGTCCCGGTCGAGCCCGGCGAGAACCCGGAGCAGCGTGGACTTGCCGCAACCGCTGCGGCCGAGCAGGGCGACGAACTCGCCCGGCGCCAGGTCGAGATGAAGGTCGTCGATGACGGCGCGGCCGTCGAAGGCGCGGGTCAGCCCTTCGACATGGACGGCCTGGGCGACCCCGGTGGTCGCGGGGCTCACCGGCCCGTGAACGTCGGTCGCCATCGCAGCAACAGCCTTTCGAGGGAGCGGACGATGAAATCGGCGAGGAGGCCGAGGAAGGCGTAGACGATCAGGCAGACCACGATCACGTCGGTCCGCAGGAAGTCGCGTGCCTGCACCATCAGGAAGCCGATACCGGAATCGGCGTTGACCTGTTCGGCGAAGACCAGGGCGAGCCAGGCGATGCCGAGGGAGTAGCGCAGGCCGGTGAGCGCGCCGGGCAGGGCGCCCGGCAGCACCACATGGCGGACGAGACCCCAGCGGGAGAGCCCCAATGACTCTCCTGCCTCGATGAGTTGGGAGTCGACGCCACGAATGCCCGCGTAGACGTTCAGATAGAGCGGGAAGGTCACGCCCAGGGCGATGATCGCGATCTTGGGGGCCTCGCCGATGCCGAACCAGATGATGAAGAGCGGGATGAGGCCCACGAAGGGCACTGTCCGCAACATCTGCACCGGGGCGTCGACCACGTCCTCGCCGATGCGGAACAGCCCTGAGATCAGGGCGAGTCCGGTGCCGATCACCGTGCCGAGGACCAGTCCGGCGGCGACGCGTTGCAGCGAGATGGCCATGGCCGAGGGAAGCGAACCATCGGCCGTCAGATCTCCGGCGACCTGGGCTATTCGGCCCGGTGAGGCGAGTACATCGGGTGCCAATACACGCGTCGCGCTGAGGAGTTGCCACAGGGCGAGGAGAGCGAGCGGGCCGGTGGTGCGGCGCAGCCAGCGGGGGAGCCGGGTGCGCCGGGAGGAGGCGGGGACGAGGCGTTGCAAGGTGGGGGAGGTTTTGGGTGTGCTGGTGGTATCGGAGGGGTGGGGTGGGGCATGGCTGACGCTCATGGGTGCTCCACACGGTGGAGAGCGCGGAAAGAAGGTGCGCCGGCCGCCGTCAACGGTCGCCCTCGGCTCAGCGGAGGGTCACGCGTGGCGTGCGGGGAACGCGAGTAAGCCCGAAGGAAGGGCAGAGATGGAACGAGGGAAAGGCGTCAGCGGCCGGGGCGACACGCGGCGGAGGCCACCCGGAGCAGGTCGATGTGACCGCGCGTGGTGAGCAGGGCTGAACGCGACATGCCGGTGAACGTAGCCAGGCGGGCGTTCGCCGGTCAACGGTGTCTCGTCCAGTGGACGGCTCGTATCGCGGAACGGTCGCGCCGAGGGGCGTGAAACGCGATCGGCGGGTGAGGATGGAGGCATGTCAGATGCCTTCACCACGCGCGTGCTCGACGTCGCCACCGGGTCCCGTGAGCGGGTCGTAGACCTCACTCAGGAGTGCGAGCACTTCCTGGGCGAGGTCGCGGCGGGCCGCGACGGCCTCCTCAACATCTTCGTACCCCACGCGACCTGCGGTGTCGCGGTCATCGAGACCGGAGCCGGCAGCGACGACGACCTGCTGACCGCCCTGCACACCCTGCTCCCGGCCGACGACCGCTGGCAGCACCGCCACGGCAGCCCCGGCCACGGCCGCGACCACGTCCTCCCCGCGATCGTCCCACCCCACGCGACCCTGCCGGTGATCGGCGGCAGCCTGGAGCTGGGTACCTGGCAATCGGTCTGCCTGGTGGACACGAATCGGGATAGTCCGAACCGTAAGGTGCGGTTGAGCTTCCTGGGGCAGTGAGCCGCTCGGGTGTGACCGAAGAGGGAACCTCCGGCTGTACCAGCTGAGGTCTGCTCGTGGGCCTCTCCGAGCGGACACGCCCTGGATGGTCAATTCCAAGGGGTGCCTGCGGAGGGTGTGGGGGTGGGCGGTCAGGCGTCGGGGTCGACTTCGGGGTGCGTGAACCGCGCGGGCTTGCCCAGCGACCGGGCGTAGGCGATTTCGGCTCGGGTGCTGTCTCCGATGTAGTCGCCGACTACGAGCACCTCATCAGCGAGCCGGATCTTCGCTCGGCGCAGCTCGTCGAGTCGAACCTTCAGCGCCTCGGCCTCGACAGGATCGGACCAAAGTTCGTGCGGCGATTTCATGTCGCAACCCGGTTTGACGACAATCTTTCCGGCTTTGGTCTCCCGCAGATCGGCCTCGGTCATCTCGGTCATGAAACGGGTGGAGCCGCAGATCACGACGATACGCGGGAGGCCCAGCTGCTTCTTCGCGTCGGCGAGTTTCTCCTCGGGGGTGAGCGGTTGCGGGTATGACACGGGTTCCTCCTGGTGGTGTGGCCCAAGGGGTGCCTGTGGAGACGAGAACGAGGGTGTCCAAGATCGTCTCCGCGCTGACCGCCGCGATCTGACGCAACGACGCCACCGGACAAACCGTCCTACGCTCACTGATCGCCTACGACCACTGACCCCTTGGAATAGATCATCTAGGACGAGGTGGGCTGCTGCGGGGAGCGGAGTACGAGCAGGGTGATCTCGCTGGGGGCGAAGACGCGGAAGGGTGGGCCCCAGAAGCCGGTGCCGCGGCTGGTGTAGAGGAGGGTGCGGGTGCCGTGGTGGCTGAGGCCGGCGAGGGCCGGCTGGTCGAGGCGCACCAAGTGGTGGAAGGGCCAGATCTGGCCGCCGTGGGTGTGGCCGGAGAGCTGGAGGTCGATGCCGTGGGCTGCCGCGCGGTCGATGAACTTGGGCTGGTGGGCGAGGAGGAGGACGGGGAGGTCGGGGTCGGCGCCGTCGAGGGCTCCGGCGAGGTGGGCGCGGTGGCCCGCCAGTCCGGAGGACTCGGCGGTGACGTCATCGACGCCGGCGACCACGAGGGTGTCACCGCCGCGTTCCAGGAGCAGGTGGCGGTTGCGCAGTGGCTCCCAGCCCAGCTCGTCCATCAGATCGACCCAGCCCTGGGCCTCGCTGTAGTACTCGTGGTTGCCGGTGACGTAGACACGGGCCCGAGTAGCCTGCACGGTGCCCAGTGGGGCGGCCTGGTCGCGACGGCGTTCGGCCGTGCCGTCCGCGATGTCGCCGGTGTGGCAGACCAGGTCGGCTTCCAGGGTGTTCACCGTCTCGCAGACCCGTGCCGACCAGCGGGCGCGGTCGAGCGGGCCGTAGTGGGTGTCGGTGATCAGGACGACTCGGGTGCCGTCCAACCCGGCTCCCAGACGCGGCAGTCGCACGTCGAGTCGGCGTACGCGTGGCACGCGTCGGGCCTCGGCATACCCCCAGGCGAGCAGCACGGTGGTTACACCGAGGACGGCCCAGGTGACGATGCGCGCCCGGTCCTGTCCGTCACCGACGCCGGCCACGGCCAGGGCGAGCCGCAGCAGGACGCCGAGCAGAACGGACCAGGTGAACAGGACCCAGGCGCTGCCCAGCAGCGTGTCACCGACGATCGCCGCCCGGTCCTGCTGGCGCCGGCCGTGGCCGCGTGCCATCGCGAGCGGCATACCGATCAGGCCGAGCGTGAACAGCGTCGTGCCGATCAGGGACACGGGGAGCGACCAACGCTGACCGGTGTACAGGAGAACCCAGCACGGCACGGCCCACAGCAGGACAGGGGCGACCAGGGGGATGTAGCGCATCAGACGCTGCAGTCGGCTCCGTGGTGCCCCTTGCGCGTCACTGGCGGCGGATCGGGTGCTGCTGGTCTCGGTCACGCTTCCCCTTCTGAGGTGCTGTCCGGCGGACGTGGCCGCAGCGGAGCCGGGTGGTGGCCGCGAGACGGTCCTCGCACCAGCCACCCGCCCACGGGCCCTACATGGTCCATCGCCGCTGCCGTGATTGTGCTCCGGCCTCGACTACTGGAGTCTCCTGTTGAGCCCATTGTCCGCCGCCGTGGGGAAGGGCCGCCCTCGGGGGCTTCGATCAGTCCGTTCCGGAAGCGCGCGGGTTCCGGCCTAGCTGACGGGGCATGGTGAGCGAAGCCCGGTCTGCCAGGAGGGTCGGGAAGACCACAGCTGATCTGAAAGACGCATCCCACCTGGGGCTTCGACCGACGACGGCGACGAACTCACCCGGCAACTGCCCTGACAGGCTGCTCTGTACGATCACCGAATACTGGGCGCTGGTCCGCCTGTCCCGTGCGGAGATCAGCGAGTGATGCCCTGTCCGGATAGTTGAGGGAGTTGGCGGGTGTCCGCTTTGGACTTCTACGCTCACGTCGCCGTTTGCGGTGAGGTCCTGGGAGTTGGCCTTGGTGCCGACCCGGAAGCCTGGGAAGCCGCCCTGGGGGCGACACGCCTCGATGTTCCCGGTGGTGGCCTACTGCGGCGGGACTACGGGCTCGTGGAAATCAACTTCTCGCCGGACCAGCCAGGGCGGCAAGGGCAGATGTCGTGCTTCGGCTTCGGCGTGAAGATCCAACGACTGATGTACGACCAGTCCCCGAGCACCGTGCCGTCCCCGCTCTCGCGGGAGTACGGGGAATTCGCACCCAGAGTCCCCTTCAAGGAACTGCAGACCGCCATCCTGGCCCTGGGCCACACGATCGAACTCGACAGGCACAACACGTCGAGTGACATGGACTGCTACCGCGTATCCGCGTCCGCCGCCCGCATCCACGTCGTCGCTGACCCTGACCCGTACGGGTCAGGCGACCCAGATCCAGACGGACATCAGAGGGGCGACGTCTGGTCCGTCGACGTGTGGTGACCAACTGGCGACCTCCCAGCAGCGTCCGTGATATCTCTTCGCCACGAGGAGCGCCGGGCAACGATCACCTGCGCGGCGGGCAACGATCTGAAGAGCGCGCGCCACCCAGCTGATCAGCCACACTCAAGCCCCCCGTGCCGCATCCAACCGGCTAGCCCGCAGGCCAATGTGGGTTCGGCATGCCGTCATCGCTCATGTGCGCCCGCTGCCAGATCCCTTTCCAGTTGAACGGCGTCTCCGGGACGAACCGGTGCCGCTGCCCGCACGGACATGGCGCCAGCACCCACGCGCACCCACGGCACAGCTCCACCAAGCCGTGCCCGGTCGAGTTCGACACCAGCGGTCTCTCGTCCCCGCAGGCGGGGCAGCCAGGGAGGTCGGCGCCGTCCAGAATCGCGTTCTGTCGCCGAACGTACTCAGGCAGCCGCAGCGACGGATGGCGAAACGGGTCTTCGTACCAGGCGCGGTTCGGGCCCTCCCACCAGCTCCGCAGCCACCACGGTCGCGGGTTCACTAAGGCCCGCCGCCCCGCCCGCTTCTCCGCCCGGCGGTGCGCGGCGTACTCCTCCGCTCGCGCGAGCCACAGCACCCGCGCCTCATGCAGTTCCTCCATCGCCCGCACCAGCGCGTCCGGGTCCGCCTCCAGCCGCCGGGGGATCGCGGCGCTGAGCGTGAGGTGGTGGTACGTCGCCCGGAAGCCGTACGGAGCAAAGAGGGTGATGCAGGTCCGCAGCGCGCTGTGCCGGCGGCGGAGGGGGAGACGGGCGTCGTGCACGTGCGCTCGGTGGGTCAGGAAGCTGGTCATTGTGTGGGCGTCAGGTCCAGTGCCCGTGCCAGGGCGGCAGCGACGGCGGCGGCGTGTGCCGGCAGGTGTTGTTCAGCCCAGATTCCGGCAAGACCGAGGAAGTCCTGCAAATCCTGCTGGGCGCCCGCGACGAGCCTGCGTGCCTGGTCTACCGACAGCTCGATCACCGGGCTGCCGTCCGTTCCGTAAGCGTCGAACGTCAGCCGGGCAATGTCGCCAACGCGTTCGGCCACCGACGACGGATCGTGGCCGAAGTAGGAGCAGCCAGTGCCGTCGAGCACCTCCAGCCAGTCCCGCCAGGTCTCCAGGCCGTTGCAGCAGCCCGGCTCGACGAAGACGGTGTCGGTGGCATTCTCGGTCACCCGGAACCCTCCGGCGGCGAACAGATCAGGCATGGTGAGCAGCCCGTGCAGGAATGTGCCGAGCGGGTCGGTCGGGCACGGCCCGTGCTCCTCCTCCGGCTCGAAGGCGTTGCAGTCGGCGATCTGCATAACCGCCGTGCCGATCTCCGCCGGAGTCAGCTCCCCGTTCAGCACGAGGTAGCCATACGATTCCTGCTCGCCAACCGGCCAGAGCGCGAAGTCGTCGGCGGCGGAGATCTCCAGAACGGCTTGCATCACAATCACATGGGGATGATGCCGGACCCACTGCTACACCGCCACGGGCTAGGCAGGAACGGCACAGCCCGTCGGTGTTCAGGTAGCCGTCATGGCGGCAATGCGGGCACAAGCCTCGTCCTCGACGCTTCTGCTGCCAGGCTTTGCACCAAGCGCACACCCAGCTGTGGCGCAACAGGACCCAGCCCAGACACGACTCGCAACTCCGGGCCACGCCCCGTCCGTTCTCATCGGCTGTCAGCTCGGCGGCAGTGAGCGAGGCCCGCTGCCGTGCCGGGTACGCGGCACCGGCCGCAGCGGGCCGGCCGGCAGCTGTGACTCAGCACCAACGGCCTACTGCGCAGACTCCGGCGCCGCCTGCGTGTCTGGGAGCGGCTCCGCCTGAAGCAGATCAGCAACCGTGCAGTTCAGCGCCGTACAGATCTTGTCGAGGTCGTCGAGGCGTACTGTGACCGGGGCACCGCCCCACAACGCGGCGACCTTGCTCAGCGAGGGGTTGAACCCCACCTGCTGGAAGGCCGCCAGCACCTCGGTAGGCCGCCACAGGTCATGCTGGGCCGCCACCATCCGCAGATTCCACTTCACCGCAGGTTCCCCCTGTCCATCACCAGTCGTTGCGCCGCCTGCGCGCGAGGTAGTTCGTAGCCGCGGCGTGCAGCGACCGCCGGAATGCAGAAGGGGCGATCGGTAGATTCAGAGCGGCTACCGCAGTCGGCTTGCGTTCCGACGGCCACAGAGGCGCCCGTGGGTGTTCGGCGTCGTTCCCGAATCGCCCCGGATCTCTTCGATGTACCACCACAACAGGGCACGCCCCTCCTGGAGCATGTACGCCTCGCGAGGCCGGGCCCGGAAGCGCGGGCACCCTTACCTTGGACAACGAAGCGACCCCACTGGCCGTGCTCCCGGTGAATGTCACCCATGCACACCCCGCAGAGCTCCGCGGCACGGACACCGGACAGGTACGCGACCTTGGTCATCACATAGTCGCGGCAGGCGACGAAGTACTTCCGTGCGTTCGGCAGGTCCTCGCGCCAGCGCGAGAAGAAGTCGCGCATCGCCGTCCGTGATGGCGGGATCCGAAGCCCGAAGTTCCCACGGTGCCGGGGCCGGTTGAACAGGTCGATCGGTGACTCAACGGCAGCACCAAAGCGCCGCATGATCTCGCCGGCATGCCGCTGTTCAAGGAAGGCAAAGTACGCGTCGATCTTGTTGATCTTCGCGCGCAGAGCCGAGGACGCTCGTTTCCCAGGTCCCGCGAAGTACCGGTCAACCTCCCTCGGCGACAGCTGCCAGGGAACCGTGCCGTAGTAATTGCATACTTCGATGACTGGCTTGACCAGACCATCAAGGGTGGCCCGTGCCAGCCCTGCCGCGTCCCGGTCCCACTGGTACTCCGAGAGCGTGTCGAGGAAGAAACTCTCCTCATCATGCGGGGAAACCGGGCCTGCCGACGGCGCTGTAGCGTCACGACGTCCGCCAGCCCGGACTCCACCGCCACGGCCGCCGTGTCCCGAGTGAAGGCGCGCCACGGAGCGGTCTAGCTGCTGAGATACGGATCCGCCGTGTCACACAGCCTTGAAGGAACCCGCACGTACTCCACCGGGCGGCCGTAGGGCGCGAGATCCGTTGCGGACCGTGGGTCAGTGCTTGGTCAGTGACTTCCAGGTCACCGGGAAGTCGAAGTACGTGTTCGGGTACGGCTCCGGCTTGTACGTGTAGTGCCACCACTCCTCGGCCAGGTTCACGAAGCCCAGGTTCTCCAGGAGGTTCTTGAGCAGCAGGCGGTTGGCGCGCTGCGGGCCCTGGATGCGGGGGTCCAGGGTGTGGGCGAGGGGGTCGAAGCAGTCGAACCCGGTGCCCATGTCGAGGGAGTTGTCGGGGAAGCGCTGGAACTTGGGGGCGTAGCAGGAGACCAGGGGCCGGCCGGGGACGTAGGGGCGGGTCGGCCTTGCCGGGAGTTTGACGACCGTCAGGTCCATGGTCGAGCCGCGGCTGTGGCCGGACTTCTCCGCGATGTAGCCGTCGGCGAAGAGCCGGGTCTTGTCGACGTTCGGGTAGAACTCGGCCTTCATGGTCTCGTCGTCGAGGTCCTCGGCCCAGCGGACGAAGTGGTCGACGGCGCGCTGCGGGCGGTAGCAGTCGTACACCTTCAAGCTGTAGCCCTGGCGCAGCAGTTGGCGCTGTGCCTGGTGCAGGGCCTGGGCGGCGGGGCGGGTGAGGACGCAGATCGGCTGCTGGTAGCCGTCGATGCGCTCGCCGACGAAGTTGTGCGGGGTGAAGTAGCGCATCTCCTGGATGATGGTGGGGTCCACCGTGCTCAGGGCCACGAAGTCCCTCGGTGCCCTCGGTCCGGGTGTGGCTCGGGCCGTGGTGGAGGCGGCGGTCACGGTCAGCAGGGCGGCTACGGCGGTGATGACACCGCGTGCGGCGCGGGAGAGTCGTGTCATGCCTCCTGCGCCTATCAGGAGTGGACCATGGTGGGGAAGGCCCCCGAAGTCAGAGCGCCTTGCGCCAGACCGAGATGTGATTGGCCGAGGCATCCGTGAAAGGGGTCCCGGTCCAGTCCGCCACGCGGCGCTCCAGGCGCAGGCCGGCGATGCGGGCCATCAGGTCCAGCTCCGCGGGCCAGGCATAGCGGTGGCGGGAGGCCGAGCGCCGGTACCGGCCGTCCTCGCCGTCCCGCGTGAGGTGGTGGGAGACCAGGATCTGGTCCACCAGGTCGAAGGTGTCGAAGCCGATGTGCCCCGTCGACACGTCGAACGGCACCGCCGACTGTGTGGGCGGCAGGAGCCGCAGCGGCGGCACGGTCAGTTCGATGACGAAGCGTCCGCCGGGCGCCAGATGCCGGGCGGCGTTACGGAAGCACTCCACCTGCTCCTCCTGTGTCAGCAGGTTGGAGATGGTGTTGTAGACGAGGTAGACCAGGCTGAACTCGCCCGGTACGACCGTCGTGGCCATGTCTCCCAGCGTGACCGGGAGCGTCTCCTCGTCCACCTTCCGGCGCAGCACCGCCGCCATGTGCTCGGAGAACTCGATGCCCGCCACCGGCACCCCCCGCTCCCGCAACGGAACGGCCACCCGGCCGGTGCCGACGGCGAACTCCAACGCCCTTCCCTCTCCGGCCAGTTCGGCGAGGAAGTCGAGGGTGGGGCCGAGCACCGCCGCCGAGGACATCTCGGTCTCCTCAGTGTCGTAGCGCTCGGCACTGTCACGGTTCCACAGTTCGCTGCTTGTCACGGGCGGCTACTTTGCCGGGCGCAGTGGGGCGTTGTCGACGCGATTACCCGGACTGGACGCCCCACGCGGCCGCGCACAGCGCCCGGTCCAGTTCCGTGGTGTAGCGGGTCGCCGCCAGCCAGGTGCGGGCGAAGCGGGTGGTGTCGGCCGGGAGCAGGCGGCCGAAGACGTCGCGGGAACGCTCCGTCGCGGAGGCGTGCAGCTCGGCCAGGAGATCGGCGGCCGTGCCGAGGCCATGGGCGTTCAGGCGGCGCATGTCGGTGGCCATGGTGCCCGGGAAGGACAGGGTGCGACGGCCGCCCGCCACCGCCTGGTGCACACGGCGCCGCAGCAGGTGTACGGGCGCCTCCACCCCTGGCGGTACTTCAAGCGCCGCCGCACGCGGTGCGGCGGGCAGGTCGGCGCGCTGGAGGCGGTCCAGGCCGACATCGACACGGGTGCCGGTGACGGTGGGGTGCTCGGTCGCCAGCAGGGCGGCTCGGGCGTGCGGGGCCGGGGTCAGGCGGGCCACGATCCGGAGCCGGGTGCCCTGGGCGGCTGCCAGCAGGCGCAGATTGTCGCGGTGGGGGAGCGCCGGGTCGTCATGGGCGGAGGTCAGGCGCACGGTGCCGCCCTCGTACTCCGCCAGTAGACAGTCGCCCGCCGCCTCGCGGGCCGTGCCGCTCAGCGTCACTTCGAGAAAGAGCAGGCCGGAGCCGCCCGCCAGAGCACGCGCCACCTGTTCGGCCACGGGCAGCGTCCAGAGCCGGTCCACCGGCTCCGCGCGCCACTCCACCCCCGGCGCGCGGACCGCCCGTACGCCCGCTCCTGCCCCCAGCCGGCCCGACGGCGAGACCGTGGCCCCCGCCATGGCCAGCCCCGCCCGCGACAGCTCGCGGTGGGTCAGTGCCGTGTCGCCGACGCGTACGGTACGGTCCGCCGCGCCCACCGCCCGGCCGGGGCCGCCGGGTGCCACGTCGGAGACCTGGTACAGCCGGCCCTCGGCGTCGGCGGTCCAGGTGACGGCGCCCGCGTAGCCGCTCGCCGTCAGCACCGGCTCGGAGAAGAGGCCGTACAGGCGCAGCGAGCCGTCCGGGCGGTACGCCTGGCGTGCGGTGCCGCGCAGCTCGGCCAGCTCCGTGTCCTCGGCACCCGGCAGACGGTGGGCCACCGCCAGGGTGTCGCCGAGGGTGGCCGCGAGGTCGGCCAGACGGTACGCGGGGTCGGCGGAGCGGGCCGCGCGCAGGGCTGTGACCACCGAGACGGCCGAGCCGGCGAGCCGGGGGAGACCCGCGAGCCGCGCGATGTGCGCCGCGCGCAGCAACTCCGCCTGGAGCACCGCCCCACAGCCGTCCGTACCGGCGTCGAGCACGGCCGCCGCGGCGGCCCGCACGGCGTGCGCGGCGGCGGTCTGCTCGGGGGTGGCGCGGTCCGTCTCCGTACGCACCTCCACATCGCCCGCAGGCGCTTTGGAAGGGCCACCCTCCGCGATCGGCGCCGCCGAGGCGACGGCCGCCCGGTGCAGGCAGGCCGGGGCCAGCAGGCAGCCGCAGTGGATGTCGTCCGCGCGGGTCACCGTGCCCTCGGGGGCGCGGAGTTCGATGTCCGTGCTGTCGTCCACGGCGACGCGTACGGTCGTGCCGTCGCGGCTCATCGGGCGGTCCGCCAGCTTGGCGATGCCCGCGTCCAGCCGTTTGCGCAGCCGGGGCGAGAGCGCGGCGACGAGTTCGGCCGTCACGGCCGGGTCGACCGGCGGGAGTTGCGGACTCATGCGATCTTCTCCCCTATCCAGCGGGCGAGTTCCAGCGGGCTGAGAGTGGCGACCGGCATCCCCGCCGCGACCAGACGGCCGGCCACCCCGGTGGCGTAGCGCGGGCGGCCCGCGTCGTCGAGACTCGCGCAGCCCAGTACATGGCAGCCCGCCCCCACCAGCGCGCGGACCTCGGCCAGCAGCCCGCCGAGCGGATATCCCTCCTCGAAGTCGCTGATCACCACGACGAGGGTCCGCGAGGGCACGGTGACCAGCTCACGCGCGTGCCGCAGCCCGGCCGCGATGTGCGTGCCACCGCCGACGCTGACCTCCAGCAGCAGCGACAGCGGGTCCTCGACGTGCTCGGTCAGATCGATCACCTCGGTGGAGAACGCCAGGAAGTGCGTCGACAGCGTCGGCACCCCGGCCAGTACCGAGGCCGTGAGCGCCGCCCAGACGGTGGACGCCTCCATCGAGCCCGACACGTCGGTGACCAGGATCAGCCGCCAGTCGGCGGCCCGCCGGGCGCGCGTGCGGAACACGGGCCGCTCCGGGATGACCTTGACCGTGCCGTCGAGGGCGCGGCGCGCGGTGGCCAGATTGGCCCGCAGGGTGCGCGGGAGGTCGAGACCGCCGCCCGGGCGGCTGCTCGGGCGCGGCAGCGTGGCGCCGTGCAGCGCGGGTCGTAGCCGCGTCGCCAACTGCCGGGTCAGGGCGTCCACCAGGCGCCGGACCAGGGGCCGCAGCGCCGCGAGCCGCGCCTCCGGGAGACCGCCCGCGTGCCGCAGCACCGAGCGGAGCAGGTCGACGGAGGGGCGTACGGCGTCCGCGTCCAGTTCCGTGAGTACGTCCGTCCGGCCCGCGTCGGCGGCCGCCGCCAGCACCTCTTCGCGGACACCCGGCCCGAACAGCGCCGCCAGTTCCTCGGACCACTCCCGGACCCCGGGGTACGACGGCTCGCGGCCGCCCCTGCCCGCCGGCCCGGTGAGGTCGCCCCGGCTGCCCTCACCGCGCCCGCTGCCGTACAGCTCGTCCAGCGCGGTGGCCAGCGGGCGGGCGGACGCGGGGAGACGGTCGGTGCGGCGGCCCAGGACCAGGCGCCAGCGGTCGGCCGGAGCGAGCCGGTTCCCGTTCGCGGGGGCAGCCTTCACTGCCTCGGGGCCGGACTCGGCGGGATGCGGCGGGGGCAGCAGGCCCAGCGCCGCGAGGGCTTCGCGGGCCGCGAGGTCGGCGCCGGTCCACGCGGCCAGCGCCACCGGGTCGATGGCGCCCGTGTCCGCGAGGTGACGCTCGTCCAGGCGCTCCTCCACGGTCGACAGCAGACGCTCGCGGGCCGCCGGGCTCAGCGTGTCGAACCCGCCGCGCAGGGCGGGCAGCCGCTCCACGAAGTCCCGGTCGGACAGCTCCGACACCCGGCCCAGCAGCGGTTCCAGCGCGGGCGCCGCCGACTCCAGCAACTGCCCGGCCGCGGTGAGCAGTCCGGCCAGCCGCGCGGTCAACGCCGACCGGGACCCGGCGTCCACGGCCCCGTCCACCCAGGACGCCACCCGGTCCCCGAGCAGCCGCGGCTCCTCGTGCCCCAGCAGCACCCGTACGGCCCCGGCCGCGCCACGCATCAGCGGGGAACCCCCGGCGGCCAGCCGAGCGAGCGCGTCGGCGAGCCTGATGCCGCCGAACACATCGGCGCGGTGGGCGAGTTCGAGCAGGGCGCGGGCGTCGGCCGGGTCCTCCGAGCCGGTGAGACCGTCGACCTGGCGCACGGCGGCCGTGGTCAGCAGCCCGGCCACGGCTCCCGCGCGGGCGGCACGGTCGTCCGACGCGTCCAGCCCCGCCACGTGCCCGGCACGCAACCGGTCCAACAGGGCCAGACCGGCCAGGAGTTCGGGCAGTGTGCCTGCGTCCGGAAGGACGGCCCCGGTCTCCGTCAGCCGCTCGTCGACCAGCTCGGTCAGGCCGCACTCCGCCGCCTGCTCCAGCCCCCGCAGCGTCTGCGCGGCCATGGGACCGCCCTCGGCCCGCTGAGCGCGCAGCCGTTCGCGCAGCACACCCTCGGCGGCCTGGGCCGGGGTGACGCCCCGGACACCGGCCGCGGTCAGCAGCGCGGCCGTGGCCGGTGTCCAGCGCGCCTCCCAGCGGGAGGTCAGGGCCTCGGTGCCGCCCGCCCCGATGACCTCCTTGGCCTCCGCGTACGGCACACCGCACACCGACAGGCGGCGCAGCAGCAGTTCGCGGCGGCGGTCAAGATCGGAGCGGAGCGGGTTCAGCCGCAGATCACGCGCCGGACCGCGACCCGACTCCGTGGGACCGGGCAGCCCCAGCTCCGCCAGCTCTGCCTCGACCGCCGGAGCCAGCCCGCTGCGCGGAGCGCCCGGCGCGGGCCGCCCGGCGCGCGTGCCGACGAGCACCGTCTCCATCGCCCGCGCCACGGCCCGCCCCCGCCCGTACGGCTCGCCCTGTGTGAGCACCGTCTGCACGGCCTCCACCAGCTCACCCCGGCCCGCCGCGGGCAGCCCGCGCAGCCGGGCCAGATCCCCGGCCAGCCGGGCGATCTCCCGCGCGTCGGCCGGCCCGGAGGGGTGGCCGAGCGCCCGCAGCCCGGCGCACACCCGTACCGCCGCCCCGGTCAGCGCCTCCTCCAGCGCGCCCGGATCGCCGGCCGCGTCGAGCACCAGATGCTGCCACTCGGGATCGCGGATGCCGGCCGGATAACCGGAACGCGCGTCCAGCAGGGCGTAGGTGTAGGGGATGAGCGAGGTCGTCCAGGTGACGGAAGGCACGGCTTCGGCGGGTGCGTCGGACGGGGTGAGCAGGGCGGGCGCGTGGAAGGCGCCCACCACCAGGGCCGCGCGCCCGCCGTCCGTCGTGGCGGCGGCCAGGCATGACCGCATCCGGTGTTCACGCCGCAGGTCCACCTCCGGAACCCCGCCCGAGGCCGCCGCGTCCTCCCGCAGCGCCCAGCCCGTCAGCAGCGCGGCCCGTCGCAGCGCCTCCGGGGTGGAACCGGGGGCGATGGCCTCGACCAGCCGGTCCCACAGGTCGTCGTCACGGCGTCCGGTGAGCCGGGTCCGCAGCGCGGCGGCGACACCGGGGACCGCCGGCTCCGACGCGACGGCCGATTCCCCCCAGCCCCGGTCCGCCAGCGGCAGATCGCAGGCGACCACCGGTACCGAGTGCCGGGCCGCCCACCGGACGGCGGCCAGCTCCGGGGAGAAGTCCGCGAAGGGATAGAACGCCGGTCCCGCACCCCCGCCCTCGGGCGCCGCCGCCAGGGCGACCGGCGCCACCGTGTCCTCATGGGCGAGCCACGGCAGCCACTCCTGGAACTCGGCGGGCAGCTCGACCAGGAGCACGTCCGGCCGCGCGGCGTCCAGCAGCGCCGGCACCGCCCACGCCAGGGAGGGCGCGTGGTGCCGTACGCCGATCAGGAAGGGCGCCGCCGGATCGGTGAGGGCCGCCAGCGCGGCCTCGGGGGATGCGTGGGACACGACGGTCAGCCCTCCAGTACCGTGCGCAGGTCCCACAGGGTGCGCCAGGTGGCGGAGCCCTGTTCGGCCCGGCGCCGCACCGGACCGTCCCAGTAGCCGCGCAGCCGGGCCGCGTCGGCCGGGTCGTCCTTGCGGACCACGCCCAGCAGATGGCCCGGCAGCAGCCCGAGCACATCACGGTCGCCGGGGAAGTACGCCGAGGCCAGGCCCAGCGCGCCCGCGACGGACACGGCCTCCGCCGTGCTCATCACCGTGGACGGCCGCTCCACCTCCCAGCCCTCCGCCGACCGCCCCTCGCGCAGATCCCGGAACGCCGTCACCAGCGCTTCCAGCACCGCGTCGTCGACCTGGAAGGCCGCCCCGGCCCGCTCCACCGACGCCTTCGCCTGGCCGCGTACCAACGCGGTCTCGGCCTCGATGTCGGTGATGGGGCCGACCGTCTCGAAGTTGAAACGGCGCTTCAGCGCGGCCGACATCTCCGAGACACCCCGGTCCCGCAGGTTGGCGGTCGCGATGAGATTGAAGCCTGGCGCCGAGTGCGCCAACGCGTCTTCTCCACCCGCCAGTTCGGGAATCGCGATACGCCGCTCGGACAGCAGCGACACCAGCGCGTCCTGCACTTCGGGCAGACAGCGGGTGACCTCCTCGACCCGCGCGATCCCACCCCGCGACATGGCGGTGAGCACCGGCGACGGCACCAGCGCCTGCCTGCTGGGCCCCTGCGCGAGCAACAGGGCGTAGTTCCAGCCGTACTTGAGCTGGTCCTCGGTCGTGCCCGCCGTACCCTGCACCACCAGGCCGCTGGTGCCGCACACGGCGGCCGACAGCAGCTCGGACAGCATCGACTTGGCGGTACCCGGCTCCCCGACCAGCAGCAGCCCCCGCTCGCCCGCCAGCGTGACCACGCACCGCTCCACCAGCGCGCGGTCCCCGACGAACTTGCCCGCTATCTCCAGCCTGCGCGGCACCCCCTCCGGCACCTCCGCGTCCTCGGGCAGCGCCAGCGCCCGGCCCTCGCTGCCCATGACGAACGTGACCACGGCACGCGGGGTCAGCCGCCACGCGGGCGGGCGCGGGCCGGTGTCGTACGCGGCGAGAAAGGCCAGTTCGGCGGCGAACAGATCCTCCGGCGGGACGATCTGACGGGCGGGGGCGGTGCTCATCGTGAGGGCTTCCTTCACACGGATACGGGCGGTGGTCATCGGCGGCGCCCCTTGCGGACCGCGCGGGTGGTCAGCTCCTCGTACGCCGGGGCGTCGCCCGCGCGGACGCGGTCCCAGGCGCGGGCGAACAGCTCCGGTACCGGCAGCAGGGGCAGCGCCCGGCGATTGCCGGGGACCGGGTACAGGCCCTCCTTCCAGGTCTCCAGCGGCAGCGCGGGTGCCTTCAGATCGCGCCAGCCGCACGGCAGGAAGAGGGTGCGTCCGGCGCGCGGCCGCTTGGCCTCCACGACCAGCGCCGTCGCGGCCAGCTCGGCGCGGGCCTTCTTCGTCCGGGCGGGCTTCCAGCCGTTCCAGCGGACGATGTCGCGGTCCGTCGGGTCGGGCAGCGCCAGCAACTGGAGGTAGAGCGCGGCCGCGTCCTCACCGAGACCATGCGTCCGGGCGACCTCCGCGACCAGTTCCGGCACGCTGAGGGCCGGGTTCTGCGCGTACCCCTCGAAGGTGTCCGCACCGGGCGCGACCATGGCGTCCAGCTCCGGCCCGAGGATCAGCGCCAGCGCCCGCAGCCCACCGGTGCGGGCCGGGCCGACCAGCCCCTCCAGCAGACCGAACACGGGATCGCCGGGGCCGGACAGCCCGGCCGGACGCACCAGGACCGTCTCCGCCTCGTGGTGCCAGGGCCGCAGCACCAGCGCGTCGCCGAGCCGGGTCAGACCCTGTGCGTCCTGGCCGCCGGTCGCGGGCAGACCGTACGTCTTGCGCAGTTCGACGGCCGTGTGGGTGTTCCGCTCGGTCCACTGCACACCCAGGTCGAGCAGCAGCTCCGGGTCGGACATCCGGCGGCGTACCGCGGCGAGGCCGGCAGGGAGGGCGGCGCGCAGGGGGTGGCCGTGGGGGAGGACGTAGGTGAGCGCGGTGAGCGCGGTGACGGTGCCCGGCAGGGCGTGGCCCGTCGGGAGCGCCGCCGGGTCCTCCGGGACGAGTTCGCCGTCCTTGTCCAGCACGAGGCGCGTGGTGCGGCTCAGCCACGGGGTGCGGTCCGGGTTGAGGATGTCCTCGACGTTCGCGGCGCCCACCCCGGCCAGCTCGGCGGCGAGGTCCTCGGGCACCCGCACCAGCGAGCCGAGCCGCTCGGCCCACATCCGGCCCGCCGCCCGCGTGTCCGGGCCCGAGAGCCACAGGTCGGCGGGGTCCTCCGGCAGTAGCGCGCCCAGGAGAGCGGTCCGCTCCGCGAAGCCCAGCGCGTCGACGCGGGCGACACCGAAAGCGTACTGACGGGCCTTCAGCCCCAGTATCGCGAGACCCTCCGCGCCCGGCTCACGCGGCAGACCGGCGAGCAGCGCGGTGGCCTGCGCCGGGCCGAGCCCGCCACCGGTCGCCGCCTCCAGGTCGGCGGGCGCCTCGGGCCGCCAGGGAGCGGCGCCCTTGTCCCTCGTCAGACGTGCGACGGTGGCCAGGTCCCGCGCGGAGACCGTCGGCGTGTACCGGTCCTCGCGTTCCAGCGTGAAGTGGGCGACCGCGCCGAACTCCCCGCTCGGATCGTGGTCCAGGGCCAGCCAGTTGATCTGGTCGCGGAGATGGTCGACGCTCTGCGAGCCGAGGATCACCACCGTGCGCCCGCCGCGCCGCAGCACCTGCCCGGCCCGCCCGCCGGCGCCGCGCGGCTCACCGAGCACGACCGTGCGCAGCATGCCGTCCGCCGTCAGCAGCGGCCCCTCGGCCAGTGCCTCGAACATCAGCAGCAGCGGCTCGCGCCGGGCGTCCGGCAGCGCCGGGGACGCGGCCCGCAGCGCCAGCGCCCGCAGGTACGGCAGCACACCCGGCCACCCGGCGGAACTGTCCGGGACCGTGAACTCCTCGCCCCGCCAGTCGTCCCGGAGGGCGTTGAGACGCTTCGCGTCCGAGAGCGGCCTGCCGTCGGCGGGCGTGCCCGACAGCACATGGTTCACCGCGCGCATCTGCCGGAGAACGCTCCACTGCGGCGAGTGCCACCAGCCGCGGATGCCGCCGAACCCGGACAGCGCGTCGCGCAGGCTGCTGTCGTCGCCGTACTCGGGGCTGAAATCGGCGAACATGCCCTCGGTACGGGCCCGTGACCGGGTCTCCGGCTCCTTCGGCGGCGCCGCGAAGACGGCGGCCGAGTCGGCCAGCCGCACGGCCGAGCGCACCAGCGACGCCACGCCGAGCAGCAGCCGGGCATCGGTGATCCCCGGCAGCACCTGGCGTACGACGTCCACCGTGACCTCGTCGGCGGGCCGGACCGCGGCCTTCGCCGCCTCGTCCTCCCCGGCGCGGGCGAGCGCCTCCTGCCGCTCGGCGAGCGCCTCGGCCGCGCCGTGCGTCAACTCCGCCGCCTGCGCGTCGGTGACCGCGCGCAGCACGGCCGAACCCGCCTCGTCACGGGGGCGCAGGGCGTGCCAGAAGGGCAGTGGGGGCACCAGGCGGGTGCCCGCGGCGAACTCGCCGCCCCCGATGTTCGGCGTGACCTGACCGAGCCTGCCGGTGCCGGAGAGGTCGAACAGGCCAATGAAACGCGACAGTTGGGCGACGACCGGCTCCGCACCGCCCGGCAGCCGCAGCGCGCCCACCGGCACCCCGTCCTCCCCGCGCCCGGGCGCCACCGGTACCGACACCGTACGGCCGTCCGGCGTCCCGGCGGTCCGCAGTTCCCCGGCGCCCTCGCGCCCGGCCCGCACCCAGCGGCCCAGCACCGTGCCGTCGGTGCCGAACGGGCTGTTCTCCAGGCCCGGTTGGAGCGGCAGCACCTCGCACCGGCCCGCCAGCAGCTCGGTGCCCTCGCGGACGCCCGACGCCAGCAGCGCGGGCAGCGAGGCGCGGCCGTGGGTCCCCGTGGCCGGGTCGTACTCCAGCCACACCGTCCGCTTGCCGTGCCTGCCCTGCCGCCAGTACGCGGTGCCGTCCCCGAGGACGGGCCGGGCGGCGGGCAGTTCGGTGTCGCCCGCGTGCAGGGTGCGGCCGCCACTCGCCCGTCCGCCGCCGGGCAGCGGCAGGGAGGGGACGACCGTGTCGTTGCCGGACCACCAGGACGGCGTCCGCTCGCCACCGAGCGGGAACACCTCGGCGGGCCGGGCCGACCAGTAGCCGTACTGCTTGCTCTTGTGCCACCAGATGACCAGCAACTCCCCGTCCACGTAACGGAACCGGGGGCGCTGCCAGCGGTCCAGGCCGTCGGGCAGACGCAGATCGTGGTCGAGGAGCACCCGCTCCGGGCCGACCACGACAGCCTTCGCCCCTCGGGACAGGATCAGCGCGGGCCAAGCCTCGTGGACGGACAGCGAGTTGTCCGCGTTCTTGCGCTGCGGCTGGGAGTCCAGCACATCCAGTGCCTCTTCCAGCGCGGGCCAGCCCAGCTCGTCGAGGATGCCCGCGCGCAGCGTCCGGCCGAGCAGCGTCCGCACCGGGTGCGCGGCGACCCGCGCCACCGCGTCCGGGCCCGCCCCCGCGGCCACCGGGCGGAAGGGCCGCAGCCGGTCGAGTGCCGCGCGGGCGCCGGGCAGGCCGGCCGCGCCGGTGAACTCGGCGGCGGCCTCGTCCAGCCACTCCCGCAGCACCACGGACAGCACCGGGTGCGCGGCCAGCGGCTCCAGCACCTCATGGGCGAGGCGTCCCTCACCGACCTGGCCCACCGCCCGGTGCAGCAGCCGCCGCAGCCGGGGGTCGGCGGCCATGGCCGCCAGGTCTCGCCGACCGGGCCGGGCGTCGGTCAGCCACGGGTGCAGAGGCAGCTGGACGGTGACATCGGCGGCCGGGAGGGTGAGCGCGATGCCCTCGGCCGCGCACAGGTCGAGCAGGTCCAGGTCGGCACCCGCGTGCCAGCGGCCGGTGAACAGGTCCACCGGGCGCCCGGCCGCGCGCAGCGCCGCCGCCATCCGGGCCACCAGCGCAAGCGTGGCCGGAGAGCGCTGGGAAAGAGAACCGCCGTGCTTGCGGAACAGCGCCCACCGGGTCAGCCAGCCGGCCGGGTCGACGCCATGCTCCTCGGCCGCCGCCTCGTCCGTCAGCAGCCGGTCGGCGCCGGTCTCCGCGAGCAGGGCCAGCCACGACTCGTCGTCCTCGACCTTCCGCCCCAGCCCGCTCGGCATGATCTCCAGCAGCCGCGCCCCGATCGCGGGCCGCTCCTCGGCGAGCGCGCGCAGCACCGGGCGATAGGCGGCCCAGAACGACGCGGGCGCCCGGACGGCGGCCGGGGAGGCGACCAGATCGGCGACGAGCGCACGCTCCTCGGCGTCCCGGTCCAGCCCCGCCGACTTGATCAGCCCGCGCGCGTCCTGCGGCAGCGAGGCGTACGGCGGCATCCCGGCCGCGCACCGCTCCACCGTGAGCTGCCGGAACTGCGCCCACGCGGCCGCCGGGTCGAGCCGCCGGCCGAGGTCCTTCACATGCTCCTTGAGCGCCTTCACGGTCAGCGCCCCGGCGAAGGCGAACTCCAGGAACACCGCCCGCTGCCGCTCCTCGTCCACCGCGAGGGCGTGCACCCGCTCCGCCTCGCGGGCCTTGCCGAAGAACGCGGCGGCGTACGTGGTGTTCTCGTGCTGGAGGAAGACCCGCGCCGCCTGCTCGTAGAAGGTCGGCAGGAAGTGCGGCACGGCGCGGCCGAGCCGGGTGCCGAGCGCCTCGAAGCCCTCCTTGGCGTTGCCGGGGCGGGACTTGGCCTGGCGGGCGAGCCGCTCCACGTCCTTGACCAGGGCGAGAGCGTGGTGCCCGTTGGCCGGGTCGTGCACCAGCGCCCACGCCGGGAAGCCCAGCGTCTCCCGGCGCACCTGCCCGCCCTCGAACGGCTCCGCCGTCCGGGTCAGCCCGAGGAACTCCAGCGCGAGGTCCTCGGCCTCGCCCAGGGTGCCGGGGACCAGCCGCACGATCCGGCGGTCGGCCAGCGCGGGGTGGGCGTAGGAGCGGACGGTGAGGCTGTCGGCGTCCTCGCGCGCGGTGCTGCCCACGGGCAGGACGGCGCCCGCCTCCAGCAGGGCGGTCAGGGTGGTCTCGTCGTACTCGGCGATGTCCGTCATGCCGCCCGCTCCTCGTCCTCGATGTCCCGGCCGGCGTACAGCGCGGCGGCCATGCGGATGCCCTCCGACCAGGCGACCGGCCCGACCTGGCCGAGCCGCAGCACCCGTCCGGCGGGATCGGTCCAGGTCAGCGGGCCGGTCTCGGTCTCCTCGTAGCCGTCGTAGTCGCCGATCCAGACGCGGGCCTCGACGCCCCGGCCGTCCTCCAGGACGGAGCAGACGGCGTTGCCGCCACGCACGCGGTAGCCGAGCTGGGTGGCGCGGCCGTGCAGGAAACGCAGCTCCTTGAACGAGCCGCCCGCGTACTCCTCCACCTCACTCGCCTCGGCGGACAGGGCGGCCGGGCGGTGGAACACCTCACGGAAGAGCTGCTGGGCGCGCTGCTCCACGCCCAGCTCGACGGCGAACTCCCGCAGCTCCTCCAGGTCGGCGAGGAGGACCGGGTGCGGGATGCGGACCAGGTCGGGGGAGATGCGGACGGTGTCGCCGTCCAGGTCGACCAGGCCGAGTCCCCGCTCGGGATCGGTGTCCCGCAGGAAACCGGCGACGCGGCCGTCCTCGCCCGTGACCACCAGATCGCTGAGCGCGGCCCGCCAGGCCGGGTCGGGCCACACGCGCGTGACGACGGCGAGCGGTACCGGCAGGGAGCGGACCATCCACCGCTCCACGGCGGCGAGCGACTCCCGCTCGTGCCGCTCCAGCCACTCGGTGAGCTGCCGGAGCCCCACGACCGCCGGATCATCGGCGATCTTCGGGGGCACGGACTTCAGCAGCCGTCCGGCAGCGTTGCGGCACACCACCTTCCCGCCGTCGAGGGCGACCTCATAGCCGCCCGCCGGAACCCACCCCATACGTGCCTCCCCGCACCGCAAACGATCAAGTGAGGGGAACTGTAGGGGAGGCCACTGACAACGCCCCCGGGCGGGCCGGGGGCGCTGGTCAGGACGTACTACGGAGCGTCAGCCCTCCTTGGCTTCCTTCTCCTGGTGCAGCTTCTTCACGCGCGCGGTTTCCTTGCGGACCTCGGCCTGGGTGGCGCGCTCCTTCTCCAGCCACTCGGGACCCTCCTCGCGAAGGGCCTCGATCTGCTCGGTGGTCAGCGCCTCGGTGACACCGCCGCGCGCCAGACCCGCGATGGACACGCCCAGCCGGGCCGCGACCACCGGGCGCGGGTGGGGGCCGTTCTGCCGCAGCTCACGCAGCCACTCGGGCGGATTGGTCTGCAGCTCGTTCAGCTCGGTGCGCGAGACCACGCCCTCCTGGAAGGCGGCGGGGGTGGCGGGGAGGTACACACCCAGCTTCTTCGCCGCGGTGGCGGGCTTCATCGTCTGGGTGCTCTGCTGCGAACTCATGAGGTCAAGGGTATCGGCCGTGTGCGTGGGAGCCGACCACGGCCGATACCCTGGCCTGGTGACAGGCTCGGAAGAATCACCGTCGTTCCGGCTCGCGTACGTCCCCGGAGTGACGCCCGCCAAATGGGTGCGGATCTGGAACGAGCGCCTGCCCGGCACTCCACTCACCCTCACCCAGGTCCCCGCCGGCGAGGCGGACGCGCTGCTGCGCGCGGGGGAGGCCGACGCGGGCTTCGTACGGCTGCCCGTCGACCGCGGCTTCTTCAGCGCGATCCCGCTGTACACCGAGGCCACCGTGGTCGTCGTCCCCAAGGACCATGTGATCACCGCGGCCGAGGAGGTCACCCTCGCCGACCTCGCCGACGAGGTGCTCTTCCACCCGCTCGACGACGTCTTCGACTGGGACAGCCCGCCCGGTGAACCCGCCTTCGAGCGGCCCGCCACCACCCCGGACGCCCTGGAACTGGTCGCGGCCAACGTCGGCCTGCTGATCGTCCCGCAGTCCCTGGCGCGCCTCTACCACCGCAAGGACCTCACCTACCGCACGGTCGTCGACGCCCCGCAGTCCGGCATCGCGCTCTCCTGGCCGGAGGAGGCCACCACCGACCTGGTGGAGGACTTCATCGGCATCGTCCGGGGCCGCACCGCCAACAGCACCCGAGGCCGCGCCGGCGCGACGCCCCCGGAGCCCAAGCAGCAGAAGAAGCGGCCCGACCAGGGCGGTGCCCGGCCGAAGAGCGGCGGCGCCAAGTCCTCCGGCCGCCCGGTGCGCGGACGCTCCGGCGGCCGTACGGGGAAGCCGCGCCGCAAGTCCTGAGCGCGGCCGTCAAGTCCTGAGCGGGTCCGCCCTGGTGTCGGGCCGGGTGCTCACGCCTTCGAGGCCGTGCTCTCCACCGGCTCCGGCGCCGGGCCCCCGCCCATGGGCGGCTCCGGGTGCGCCTGCCGCTCCCGCAGGTCCGCGACGGCCAGCGCGAGCGCGACCAGGATGATCCCCACCGCCGTGAGCAGGCCCAGTTGCAGGGCCCCGGTGGAGGTGCCGTGGTTGGCGAGGTGGGCGAAGTAGACCGCGCCCACGGCCGCGATCCCGGCCGCCGAGCCGATCCGCTGGGCCGTCACCAGGATGCCGCCCGCGGCACCGGCCCGTCGTACGGGTACGCGGGTGAGGGTCAGCGTGGTGTTGGGGGAGATCGTCACACCGGAGCCCACCCCCGCGAGCAGCAGCGGCAGCGCCGCGGCCCACGCCGCACCGGGACCCTGGACCAGCTGCACGGCGCCGATGACGCCGGCCAGGCCCACCGCCACCCCGGCCAGCCCGACGACGACCAGCTTGCGGCCGTACCGCACCACCAGCCGGCCGCCCAGCGCCGCCCCGGCCGCCGAACCGATGGCGAACGGCAGCGAGGCCATCCCGGCCGCGAGGGGGCCGTATCCCAGGCCGTTCTGCAAGTACAGCGTGTACACGAAGAACACCGTGGTGAAGCCGCCGAAGTACACCAGGTTCAGCAGCACGCCCAGAGTGAAGGACCGCAGGGAGAACAGCTCCAGGTCGATCAGCGGATCGCGTCCGGACCGGCCCTGCCGCCGCTCCCACCGCCAGAACGCCGCCAGCAGCAGTGCCGCCACCGGCATCAGGGCCCACTTCAGCCGGCCCGTCCACTGCTGCTCCTGCACCAGCGGCAGCATCAGCGCCAGCACACCCGCGCCGAGCAGCAGGACACCCACCAGGTCCGCGCCCTCGCGCCTCTTCTCCGCCACCGGCGTACGGGGCAGCAGCCGCAGCGCCGCCCAGAACGCGGCCACACCGATGGGCAGGTTGACGTAGAACACCCAGCGCCAGCCGTCCTCGACGCCGAACGCCTGGATCAGCAGGCCGCCCGCCGGGGGTCCGACCGCCGTGGAGATGCCGACCACGCTGCCCAGCATGCCGAACGCGCGCGCCCGCTCGGCGCCCTGGAACATCTGCTGGATCAGCCCCGTCGTCTGCGGCGCGACGATGCCCGAGGCCGCGCCCTGCACCAGCCGGAACACCACCAGCCAGCCGGAGCTGGGCGCCAGCCCGCACGCCACGGAGGCCACCGTGAACAGCGCGAGCCCGAACAAGAACGCCGCCCGGCGCCCGCGCACGTCGCCGAGACGGCCCGCCGGGACGAGGGCGAGGCCGAAGGTGAGCGCGTAGCCCGACACCACCCAGGACACGTCGGCCGCGTCGGCGCCGAGCCCGCGTTCCATGGAGGGCAGCGCGACGTTCACGATCGAGCTGTCGAGCAGCGTCATGAAGCCCGCCACGAGACAGACCGCGAGCGCCTGCCACCGCCGTCGGTCACCGGCGGCAGGGCGGGTCTGGACTGTAGTCATGAGATCACGCTATGCAGTGACGGTGACCCGCGCACCACGGGAAACGCGCTCACGCGCGCGTGCTCAGGGCTGCGTGGCGGACCGGCCGACCGACTCCACCAGCGGCAGCAGCCGGAACGGCACCCGCTCCCGCAGGGCCACCTCGGTACGGGTGCGCACCACGCCCGGCACGCTGATCAGCTTCTGGATCACGTCCTCCAGGTGGGCGTTGTCCCGCCCCACCACCCGTGCCAGCAGGTCCCCGCCGCCGGTGGTCGAGAACGCTTCGACGATCTCCGGAACGGCCGCCAGCGCCTCCCCGACATCGTCCATGTGGCCCTGGGTGACCTCGATGTGCACGAACGCCAGCACCGGGTGGCCCAGCGCGGCGGGGGACAGGGAGGGACCCGTGCCCGTGATCACGCCGTCCCGCTCCATCCGGTCCAGCCGGGCCTGGAGGGTGCCCCGCGCGATGCCGAGGAGGCGGGCGTACTCGCGCACGCTGGTGCGCGGCTGCTCCAGCAGCAGTCGCAGGATGCGGGTGTCCAGCTCGTCCACGGCCATGGCGTTCCGGCCTCCTCGTGCCTCGTCGACCAGCGGTGACTGTACCAATGGCCCAGTCTCTCTCCGGGCCTCCATGCTGTGCGACCTGGACCGTTGGTCCGCCGACGGCTCATCGTGGTTCGCTCACGCTGGTCCAATGGCCCAATGGAATCGGGGCCAGTTGAGCCAATCGGCTCTGAGGTGCTGTCATAGGGGGGTCGATGGCGCTGCGGATTCCGCGGCGCCTTTTTCGTGCGAACGGCCACTAGGGGGCGGACGAGTAGTGCTGAAGAAGGTGTTCATGGCGCCGGATCCGGGGCGGGGCCGGCTGCGCTTCGCCGCGCGGGCCGTGCTCGGTATCGGCCTGGCCGTCGTCGTGTGCGGGCTCATGGGACAGTCCCTGACCGGCATGGTCGCGGGCGGGCTCGCCGCGCTGCTCGCCCTGTTCACCGTCGCCGACGCCACCGTGCGCGGGCAGGCCGTCACCACGGCCCTGCTGCCCGGTACGGGGGTGCTGGTGCTGGCCGTCGCGGCCGAGCTGCACGCCTACCCGGTCGCGCGTGACCTGGCCTTTCTCGCGGTCGTCGGTGTGGGTGTGTACGCCCGCCGCTGGGGTCCGCGCGGCCACAGCCTCGGCGTGTTCGCGTTCATGATGTTCTTCGTCGGCCAGTTCCTGCACGTCACGCCCGTGCAGCTGCCCGAGCTGTACGCCGCGGTCCTGCTGTCCGTGCTCAGCGCGGCCGCCGTGCGCTTCGGCCTCTGGTGCTACGAGCGTGGGCGCCCCGCGCCGACGGCACCTGCCCCGCCGAGCGGTACGGGACTCGCCCGCGTGACCACCCGGCAGGCCGTCCAGGCGGTCGCGGGCGCCGGCTTCGCGCTGGTCCTCGGGCAACTGCTGTCCGGACAGCGCTGGTACTGGGCCGTCGGCGCGACCTGGTGGGTCTTCGTCAACACCGCCTCACGCGGCGAGACGCTGGTACGCGGCTTCCGGCGCGTCCTCGGTACGGTCCTCGGTATCGGGCTCGGTCTGCTCGTCGCGCTGCCGGTGCACGGCGCCGTCGTCCCCTCGCTGGTGCTCGTCGCGGTCGCCGTCTTCGGCATCTTCTACTCGGCCGCCGTCTCCTACACCTGGATGATGCTCTGCGTGACCCTGCTGGCCGAGGTCCTCTACGGCCTGCTCGGCGTCCTCACCCCGTCGCTGCTCGCGCTGCGCGTGGCCGAGACGGCGGTCGGCGCGGCGGGCGCCGTGCTCGCCGTGCTGCTCGTGCTGCCCGTGACGACCCACACCACCACCGACGCCTGGATACAGCGCGCCCTGCGCTGCGTGCACGTCTGTACCGCCGAGGCCGCCGCCCGGCTCGCGGGTTCCGCCACGGCCGACCCCGCCCCGCGCGTGGCTGAGCTGGAGCAGCTGCTCGGCCGGGTCCGGATGTCGGTCGCGCCGCTCGTGCACCCGCTCAACCCGCTGCTGGGCCGCAAGAGGCGCGCCCGCCGGGTGCTCGCCCTGCTGGACGACTGCGCCCGTGAGGTGCGGGGTCTGGTCGCCGTCGCCGCCGACCCCGAGGCGTCCCACGACGCCCGGCTTGCCGCCGCCTGCTGGCGGGTGGAGGCGGCGGTGGAGGCGCTCACGGAGGGCGGCTCCGATCCCTTGCACCGGCCCACCGAAACCCCGGCGGAACCTGCCTTGGCCCACCTCCACAGCCTGGAGCACGCCTTGGCCGACCTGGCGGAGCCCCTGCGGGGAGCTGCGGCGCCGTCCCGGCTGGTGGGGGCCTGACGGCGCGGGTGCGTTGCGGCTGGTCGCGCAGTTCCCCACGCCCCTGAGTGGGTGTGGCAGAGGTCTGCTGGAAAGTGTGCGCGTGCCGGGCAGGACGAAGGGCCCGCTCCGGTCGTACCGGAGCGGGCCCTTCGGTGTCTGCGCGGAGCGGGGCTCCGTCAGAACGCGGGCGCGCCCTGGGGCTGCTGGGCGATGCCCAGGGAGGCCGTGTACTTGGCGAGGGCGAGCTTGCCGATCGCCGGGTAGGCGCCGAGAGCCTCGGAGGTGGCACAGCCGATCTCTTCGGCGGCGGCCGTCAGCAGCGCCGTGTCGATCTCCGGACCGATGAGGTACGGGGCGAGCGCGAGCTGCTGTGAGCCCGAGGCGCGGAGCTGGTCGGCGATGGAGGCGATCGAGCCGTCCTGGTCCAGCGCGGCGGCCATCACCGGCACGGCCAGGCGCGCGGCGAGCAGCATGCCGGTGATCCCGGCGGCCTGCACGGCCTCCTCGCCGCCCACGGACGCCAGGATGATGCCGTCGGCCGCGGTCGCCACCGTGAACAGGCGGGCGCGGTCGGCGCGGGCGAGGCCCGCCTCCGACAGCCGCACGTGCAGACCCTCGGCGAGAAGCGGGTGCGGGCCGAGGACGTCGGTCAGCTCGGCAGCGACCCGGCTGTCCATCACGGCCTGGCGGGTCTGCCGCAGCAGGGCGTTGTCGGGACCGGCCAGCAGCGGTACGACCACGGCCACCGGGCCGTCCGGCGCCTTGGCGTCGGAACCGGCGGCGACGGCCTGCTCATGGCGCGCGGTGCGCTCCTCGGCGGCGCGCGCCAGGATGGCGCTCAGGGTCGGGAATTCGTCGTCGTCCCCGTCCAGGTAACCGATCCGCGCGTCGAGGCCGGGCAGCTCGGAGCGGGCGATGCTCACGACCTCCTCGGCGAGACTGCGCGTGGCGGCGCTGGGCGCACCGGGCACCGCGAGGACGAACGCGGGCGCGTCCTCGGGAGCCACCAGCGGCTCCGGACGGCGGTGCCGTCCGGGCTGGCGGGGTCGCGGCATTCGTACTGGCAGGCCGGACTCGGGTCCAGTGGGGGAGCTCATGGCGCCGCATGTTACTGGTTTCCCGAGCTCCCCTGTTCGGGGAGGGTGCGGGTGAGCGGTATCCGTCCGGTTTTGTCGGATGAGTTGCGTACATGGGGTGGCTGATCCGTTCCCGTATCGGGCAGTTGGGGACTCCGTGGGCCCGATCTCCCTTTATGTCGCTCTCTTCCGTGCGCCGGTCACACAGAGCAGGCGCGGGTCCTCGGGCCAGACGGCGTCCCCCGCCGCCAGCGCGGACGCGAGCCGGGCGCAGCCGTGCAGCGGATCGCCCTGGGCCGCCGCGGACCGGGCATGCGGCACCTGCCGCGCCAACTCCTCGCGCAGGAAGGTGAGGAGTGGCTTACCCAGCTTCAACAGGCCACCGGTGCAGGCCACTTCAGGCTCCCCGGATGCCGGACACACGGCGGCGACGGCCTCGGCCATGTGCCGGGCGGCCGCGCGCAGGATGCTGGTGGATACGGGGTCGCGCGGAGCGCAGGCGGCGACCTCCGGGGCGAAGGAGGCGAGTACGGCGGCACGGTCGGGCCGGGGATAGACCAGCCCGGGCAGCTCCGGCGGTGGTCCGAACCGCTCGCGCGCCCGCGCCAGCAGCGGCGCGGAGCCGCCCGCGCGGCCGTCGTACGCGCGCAGCGCCGCCTCCAGACCGGCCCGCCCGATCCAGGCGCCGCCGCCGCAGTCGCCCAGCAGATGGCCCCAGCCGTCCGCCCGCCGCCAGCCGCTCAGATCCGTACCGATGGCGATCAGACCGGTGCCCGCCGCGAGCACGGCACCGGGACGCGGGCCGAGGGCGCCGATGTAGGCCGTGACCGCGTCGGCGGCGAGTCCGACGGTCCGCACGCCCAGCGCCCCGGCGAGCGCGTCCGGCAGTTCGGCGCGCAGGGCGTCGCCCAGCGTGGCGAAGCCGGCGGCGCCGATCACGGCCGTGGTCAGCTCGTCCACCCCCGCCTCCGCCGCGAGGGCCCGCGCCAACGGGAGGACGAGTTCCAGCAGATGGGCCGGGTCGATGCCGCGCTCCCCGGTCCGCACCGGCTGCCCGGACCTCCCCTCGGCGGGCGGCGCCCCGTCGAACGCCCCCACGGCCACCCGCAGGCCGGAGCCCCCGGAGTCGACCGCGAGGAAACCGGGGACCGCCGGGCGAACCGCCCTGCCCTCTGGGAACAATGGATTCCCCTCTCCTCGCCGGAGCGCGCGTACGACGGAGGCAGGGTAGCGGGGCCGGGGGAGTGCGCGTGGGTCGATCCACAGCCGTTCGGGTGATGTCAGTGCGGGCCAGTAGAGTGACTTGACGTGGCACGACGACCGTTGAACGAACTTGTAGAGGCCGGCTGGGCGAAGGCCCTGGACCCGGTGGCCGACCGCATCACGGCCATGGGGGACTTCCTCCGTGCCGAGGTGGCGGAGGGCCGGACCTACCTCCCGTCCGGGGCGAACGTCCTGCGGGCCTTCCAGCAGCCCTTCGACGAGGTGCGGGTCCTGATCGTGGGTCAGGACCCCTATCCGACGCCGGGCATGGCGATCGGGCTCAGCTTCGCGGTGGCGCCGGAGGTGCGGTCGCTGCCGGGCAGCCTGGAGAACATATACCGGGAGCTGAACACCGACCTGGGCCTGTCCCGGCCCTCCAACGGTGATCTGACCCCGTGGACCTCCCAGGGCGTCCTGCTGCTGAACAGGGCCCTCACCACGGCGCCGCGCAAGCCCGGAGCCCATCGCGGCAAGGGCTGGGAGGAGGTCACCGAGCAGGCCATCCGCGCGCTCGCCGCACGCGGCACGCCGCTGGTGTCCATCCTGTGGGGCCGCGACGCCCGCAACCTGCGGCCCCTGCTCGGGGACTACCCGGCGATCGAGTCCGCGCACCCGTCGCCCATGTCGGCGGACCGCGGCTTCTTCGGCTCCCGCCCGTTCAGCCGGGCCAACGAGCTGCTGACCGGCCAGGGCGCCGAGCCGGTGGACTGGCGCCTGCCGTAGCCCGATGGGATCGATGGCGGCCGGCCCGGCGCACCGGCTCGGGCCGCACCTGGGCCGGGCCGCACCGCCCGGCCCGGGGCCCCGCCCCCAGTGACCTGCCTAGCCGCCTAGCCGCCTAGCCGAGTGCCGAGTGCCGGAGGCGGCCCCTCAGCCGACCACCGCCGCCCGCACGCAGAGCACATCCGGCAGGTGGGAGGCCAGCTGCCGCCAGGTGTCCCCGTCGTCGGCGGAGGCGAACACCTCCCCGTTGCGATTGCCGAAGTAGACGCCCGCCGGGTCCGCGTCGTCGGTGCACAGGGCGTCGCGCAGCACGGTGCCGTAGTGGTCCTCCTGGGGCAGGCCCTCCGACAGCGGCTCCCAGCTCTTCCCGGCGTCGGGGGTACGGAACACCCGGCAGCGGTGGTCGGCGGGCACCCGGTCGGCATCGGCGTTGATCGGGAAGACGTACGCCGTGCCGCCCCGGTGCGGATGCGCGGCGACCGCGAAGCCGAAGGTCGAGGGGAGGCCCTCGCCGATGTCGGTCCAGTGCGCGCCCGCGTCGTCGCTGCGGTACACCCCCCAGTGGTTCTGGAGATACAGACGGTCCGGGTCGTCCGCGTCCCTGGCGACCTTGTGCACGCACTGGCCGAACTCCGGGTCCGGATCGGGCAGGAAGACGGCGGACACCCCGGAGTTCGACGGAGCCCAGCTCTCCCCGCCGTCCGTCGTGCGGAACACCCCGGCCGTGGAGACCGCCACCGTCACCGCGCGCGGATCGCGGGCGTCGGTCAGCACCGTGTGCAGCCCCTCACCGCCACCGCCCGGCACCCACCGGGAGCGGGTCGGATGCTCCCACAGCGGACGCACCAGCTCGAAGCTCTCCCCGCGGTCCTCGGAGCGGTACAGCGCGGCCGGTTCCGTGCCCGCGTACACCACGTCCGGCTCGGCGGCGGCCGGGTGCAGCTGCCAGACCCGCTCCAGCGAGGCGCCCGTGTCCTTGGGGAATCTGACGGCCGGCTGCGCGGGCTCGGACCAGGTGCGGCCCAGGTCGTCGGAGTGGAACACCGAGGGACCCCAGTGCGCGCTGTCGCCGCTGGCCAGCAGCCGGGGTGTGCCGCCGCGCGTGTCGATGGCGACCGCGTAGACGGCCTGGGCGTTGAACCGGGGGCCGTCGTCGAACTCCCAGGTGCCCCCGCGCCGCCTGCCGATGAACAGGCCCTTGCGGGTACCCACGGCGAGCAGTACCTCGGTCATGCCGACCACCTCCGGGACTTCGTCGTCCACTGTGCCGCACCGGCGTCGGACGCGGCATTCTTCGATTTCGCCCAGTCTGCACCCCGCCACTGACAGTGACCTTCAAGGCGCGTGTCATCGCAGGTCAGGGCGGTGTGTGAGCAACAGGCCGCAGGCGTCCGTATCGGAAGGCGGTCCGGCCTGTCGGCGCGCTCGTGAGGAGGATGGCCTTGAAGGCGTTCCGTGGTCCGCGTGTGTGGCTGTGGCGGTGGCGGCGCGGTCCGCTGCGGCGCCGTGCCGACGTGGTGGAGGGGTGGGTGCTGCTGGGCGTCTGGCTGCTGACCCTGCTCGCCGGGATCGCGGCCGGGCTCACGGCCGCGCGGTCGGTCGAGCGCGGCCTCGCCCATGAGCGCGCCACCTGGCATCCGATGGTCGCCTACGTCGTCGCGCACGCCCCCGGCCGGTCCGGGGCCCGTAGCTCCAGCCGCGAACGGGTCTGGGCGGAGGTCCGCTGGACCGCGGGCGACGGCTCGCCCCGCACCGGCCAGGTCCGGGTCGCGCCGGGCGCGGCGACCGGCGCGCCGGTCGCCATCTGGACCGACGAGCGAGGACGGCTCGCCGGCCGGCCCGCCACCGCCACCGAAGCCGCCGTCCGCGCCGCCTTCGTCGGCACCCTGTTCGGCGCGGGCGCGGCAGCCGTCCCCTTCGCCGCCGGCCGCTTCCTGCTCGCCCGGCTGGAACGCCGCCGCCTGGCCCTCTGGGACGCCGAGTGGGCCCGGCTGGGCCCGCAGTGGGGCCGTACGACGGGGTGAGACTCGCCCGAGGCCCCCGGCTCAGGGCTTCCACCTGAGATCCCCGCTCGGGGTTCCGGCCCAGGGGCCGCCCAAGGGCTCCCCGCCTGGCCCCTGCGCCAGGCCCAGCCTGCTCGGCCAGGCCCGAGCCCACGGTCCCGCCCCGCTCAGGCCGGCAGCGCCCGGTCGAGGATGGTGTCCAGGTCCGTGCCCGGGGGCAGGGTGCCGAAGGCGTGGCCCCAGTCGCCGCCCAGCCGGGTCGCGCAGAACGCGTCGGCCACCTCGGGCGGGGCGTGGCGGACGAGGAGGGACGCCTGGAGGGCCAGCGCCATCCGCTCGACCACCCGGCGCGCGCTCAACTGGTCCGCCTCGGCCAGCTCCCGCTTCAGCGAGGCCACGGTCGCGTCCAGACGGGCGTCGGCCCCGCGCGCGAGGGCGAGTTCCCCGAACAGCGACTCGGCGCTCCCCGGCTCCCGGACCAGCGCCCGCAGCACATCGAGGGCGTTGACGTTCCCCGAGCCCTCCCAGATCGACAGCAGCGGCGCCTCCCGGTAGTGCCGGGGCATGCCGGAGTCCTCGACGTACCCGTTGCCGCCCAGGCACTCCAGCGCCTCGGCGGTGAACGCCGGACCCCGCTTGGTGACCCAGTACTTGCCCACAGCCGTGGCGATCCGCCGGAACGCACGCTCCTCCTCGTCCCCGCGCACCGCCCGGTCCGCCGCACCCGCGAGCCGCAGGGTGAGCGTCGTCGCCGCCTCCGACTCCAGCGCCAGGTCCGCGAGGACGTTGCGCATCAGCGGCTGGTCGAACAGCCGGGCGCCGAACGCGCTGCGGTGGCGGGCGTGGTGGCCCGCCTCGACCAGGGTCTTGCGCATCAGGGTCGCCGAGGACATCACACAGTCCAGCCGGGTGCAGTTGACCATCTCGATGATGGTCTTGACCCCGCGCCCCTCCGGCCCGACCAGCCACGCCACCGTACGGTCGAACTCCGGCTCGGAGGACGCGTTGGAGCGGTTGCCGAGCTTGTCCTTCAGGCGCTGGATGCGGAAGGTGTTGCGGCTGCCGTCCGGCAGCACCCGCGGCACCAGGAAGCAGGAGAGCCCGCCCGGCGCCTGCGCCAGCACCAGGAACACATCGCACATCGGCGCCGAGGTGAACCACTTGTGCCCGCGCAGCGTGTACACGCCGGGCTCGTCCGTCGGCGTGGCCACGGTGGTGTTGGTGCGGACGTCGGAGCCGCCCTGCTTCTCGGTCATGCCCATCCCGGCGAGCAGACCCCGCTTCTCGGTGGGCACACGCAGCCCCGGGTCGTACTCCCGGCTGGTGAGCAGGGGTTCGTAGACCTTCGCCAGGTCCGGCTGGGCGCGCAGGGCGGGGACGGCGGCGTACGTCATCGAGGTCGGGCAGCCGTGCCCGGCCTCGGTGTGCCCCCAGACCAGGCCGCCCGCCGTACGGGCCACGTGCGCGCCGGGGCGGTCGTCCGCCCACGGGGTGCCGGCCAGGCCCTCGGCGACGGCGGTGCGCATCAGATGGTGCCAGCTGGGGTGGAAATCGACCTCGTCGACACGGTTGCCGTAGCGGTCGTGGGTGCGCAGCTCCGGCTCGTGCCGGTTGGCCAGCTCACCCCACTCCTGCGCCTCGGCGCCGCCCGCGCGCAGCCCCAGCAGCCGGACGCCGTCCTCGGCCCACCCGGCACCCTCCCGGCGCAGCCCCTCCAGCAGGGCTACGTCGGCGGACGCGTCGTAGGGAGCCAGCGGCGGGGGCTGGTTGGTGACGTCGTGGGTGGCGTACAGCGGCGACTGCTCGGGCATCGGGACCATACGGCCATGTTGCACTCTCCGTACGATTGCAGCAATGACGCAACACGAATCGCCGCACGTACAGTACGTGCCCATGCGCATGAACCCGTCGGCCGAGCCCGTGACCAGGCCGTTGTCCGCGCGGTCGGTCGTGCTGAGCCTGCTGCTCGGCGCGCATCCGCCCCGGCTGCCGGTGCGGGAACTGGTGCGGCTGGTCGAACCGTTCGGCGTCGGCGGCTCCACACTGCGCGCCGCGCTCAGCCGCATGGTGGCCGCGGGCGACCTGAAGCGCACCGACGCCGTGTACGGGCTCAGCGACCGCCTGCTGGCCCGGCAGCGCCGCCAGGACGAGGCCGTACGGCCGCACGCGCGCGCGTGGGACGGCGACTGGGAGATGGTCGTGATCACGGCGACCGGACGCGGACCCGCCGAGCGCGCCGACCTGCGGTCCCGGCTGACCGCGCTGCGTCTGGCCGAACTCCGCGAGGGCGTCTGGCTGCGCCCCGCCAACCTCGCCCGGCCGCTGCCCGACGAACTGGCCGAGGTGGCCCTGACCTACACCGCCCGCCCCGACGAGCCCGCCGCCGAACTGGTGGCCCGGCTGTGGCCGCTGGACAGCTGGGCCGCCGACGCGCGCGCCCAGCTGGGCCGGGCCACGCACGCCCGGCACCCGGCCGAGCGCCTCACCGCCTTCGCGGCCGTCGTCCGCCATCTGCTCACCGACCCGGTCCTGCCCGCCCCCCTCCTCTCCGAGGACTGGCCGGGCGATGCCCTCCGGGCGGCCTATGCCGGGTACCAGCGGGAGCTGGCCGCGTCGGTGGGACTGCCGGGCGGCGCGTAGCGGAGCGGCCGAGTGGCGCGGGCCCGGTGCTTGGCGTCTCCTGGGAATGGAGGGGGTGACCAGCGTGCGCGTGCTTCCGGGCACCGGGTGGGGCACGGCAGGCGATCTCGCCCGAGGAGAGTCATGGCTGAGCACAAGTCGTCGTCGGTCCTCACCGCGCCCCTGCGCGGCGCCGCCTCCGTCCTGAGCAAGGTGCCGGGCGCCTCGATGGTCTCCAAGGCGGCCCAGGACACGCTGGACATGGTCGGCGTGGTCTCGCCCCGAGGGCGGCGCTTCTTGGTGTACACGGGGGCGGGCGCGCTCGGCGTCGCCGGGGTCGTGGAGTGGCCCGTGGCGCTGACCGGAGCCGCCATCGCCTGGCTGACCCAGCCCCGCCCGGCCCCCGCCGACGGCGCCGTGAAGACCCCGGTGGCCGAGACCGGCGGACCGGCCCCCGCGAGCGAGGCCGAGGTGGGCGAGGCGGCCCTGCGGACCGGGCACCATGACGCTCCCGGCCCCGTGAAGGCCACGGACGCCGAGTCCGCGCACCCGGAGCCCTCGCCCAAGAAGCACGGCAAGAAGTCCGGGAAGCAGCCCAAGGGCGCCACCAGCCAGCTCGGGCCGACCGCCCGCCCCGAACGCACGAGCCTCTGACGGCCGGAATGGTCCTCAACCTCCTCACCGCGCCCTCGGCCGCCGCCCGCCTGCCCCGGCTCCTCGCGGAGGCCGCCGTACCCCTGATCGGCGCGGCGGCCGGCGCCGCCGCGGGCACCGCACGGGCGGGCGTACGCGGAGCGGACGCGGCCGTACGCGTGACACGGGTCGCCCGCACCGCGCTGCCCGGCGGCCCCGCCCACTGGCGCTCCGGCGCCCGCCTCCACCTCCCGTTGCGCACCGCCGAACCGGACCGGGTACGCGGCGCGGGCGGCCGCGCCCACCTGGCCCGCCGGATCGCCGCGGCGCTCGCCGACCGGCCCGACGTGCTCCTCGCCTACTGGGACGAGGGACTCGCCCGCCTGGTCGTGACCATGACCGAGGACGCCGTCAGCGACCGGGTGGTGGACCGCGTCGCCGACCTCGCCGTACGCGACGGGCTGCTCGTACGGGGCGGCGACCCCGAGGAACACGTCCACCCCGCCGACCCGGCCGGCGTGCGGGCCGCCGCCACCACCCTCGGCGTCGACCTGATCGGCATCGCCGGCGCCCTCACCGGCTACCTCCTGCGGCTGCCCCCCACGCCCCGCGCGGTCACCGCCTGCGTCACCCTGCTGCGGGAGAACCCCCGCGTCCGCGCCCTGCTGCGCGCCCGCCTCGGGGTCGCCCGCATGGACCTCCTGCTGGCCAGCGCCAACGCGATCGTGCACGCCGCCGGGCAGACCCCCACCTCGCTCGTGCTCGACGGCACCCTGCGCTCCCTCCAGCTCACCGAGACCATGGCCCGCGCCGCCGCCTTCGACTCCCTCCACGACGAGCTGTGCGGGCCCGAACGCGTCAGCGTCGCCCCCTCCGGCTCCCCGCGCCCACCGCTGCGCGAGTCCCCGGCCCAGGTGTACGCGGCTCACGCCTCGGCGGGCAGTGTGCTCGGCGCGGTGGCCGCGCTGCTGGTCAAGCGGAACCTGAACTCCGCCGCCGAGGCCGCACTCGCGGGCTCGCCCAAGGCCGCCCGGTACGCCCCCGCCGCCTTCCACGCCGTACTCGGCACCGCCCTGGCCCGCGCCGATGTGCTGGTCCGCGACCCGGAACGGCTCAGACAGCTGGAGATGGCCGGAACCCTCCTGCTGCACCCGAGCGCGCTGCGCACCGACGAAGGGCTGCCCGACCCGTGGACCGAGGCCGTGCTCGACGCGGCCCGCCGCGCCCGGCTGCGCGTCGTCCTCGTCGACGACCCCGCCCTGGAGGACTTCATCGCACTCGCCGACCAAGTGGTCGACGCCAGAAGGCCGTTGGACGACGTCGTGCACGCCCTGCGCGGCGAACTGGATGCCCGGGCGGAGGACGAGGAGGACGCCGACGAACGCGTCGTCATCACCGTCGCCCGGCCGCGCGCCATCGAGGAGAGCGACGTACTGGCCGGACTCGACGCCGCCGACATCGCCATCGCGCTCACCGACCAGGAGGGTGCCGTCATCTGGGGCGTCGACATCCTCGCCCCGCACGGACTGCCCGACGTGTGGCGGCTGCTCACCGCGATCCCCGCCGCCCGCACCGTCGGCAGCCGGGGCCAGGTCCTGGCCCGCTCCGGCGCCGCGCTCTCCGGCCTCCTGGTGGCCATCGGCGAGGCCCGGCGCGGCCGCGGGCGCCGCTCGGTCCTGCCCGGCCTGCGGCACGCCCCCGTCGACACCGGCGCGCTGACCGCCCTGGCGTACGGCGTCTGGGCCGCCCTCGGAGTGGCCACCGCCCGCGCCCCGCACCCCCACGCCCGCGTGCGCTGGCACGAACTGGACCCCGACGAGGCGGTGGAACGGCTGGACCGCGAGGCGCCCCCCGAACCCGGCGCCCTGGAGCGGGCCGCCACCGAAGTCCGCAAGACCGCCGGCCGGATCGCCCGCGTACCCGCCCTCGCCCCGGCCCGCTTCACCTGGCAGCTCGGCCAGGCCGTACGCGGTGAACTCGACGACCCGCTCACCCCCGTACTGGCGGTCGGCTCCGCCGCCTCCGCGATCCTCGGCTCGGTCGTGGACGCCCTGCTCGTCGTGGGCGCCCTCGACCTGAACGCGCTCGTCGGCGGCGTCCAGCGGCTGCGCGCCGAGCGGGCGCTGTCCGGGCTGCACACCGAGCAGCAGCGCAAGGCGCGGGTCGCGCCCCCGCCGGAGGAGGCGCCCGCGGGCGGCACCCGCACCGTGGACGCCGGACAACTGCTGCCCGGCGACGTGATCGAGCTGAAAGGCGACGACGTGGTCCCCGCCGACGCCCGTCTGCTGTGGCAGGACGGCCTGGAGGTGGACGAGTCCGCGCTGACCGGCGAGTCCCTGCCGGTGCACAAGCACGTCGGGGCCACCCCGCACGCGGCCGTCGCCGACCGGCGCTGCATGGTCTTCGAGGGCACCACCGTCGTGGCGGGCACCGCCCACGCCGTCGTCGTCGACACCGGCGAGCGCACCGAGGCGGCCCGCGCCGTCCACCTCGCCGCCCGCACGCCCCCGGCGGCCGGAGTGCAGGCCCGGCTCCAGGAACTCACCCGCAAGACACTGCCGTTGACCCTGGCCGGTGGCGCCGCCGTGACCGGACTCGCCCTGCTGCGCGGCACCCCCGTGCGCGAGGCTGTCAGCGGTGGCGTGGCCGTCGCGGTCGCCGCCGTGCCCGAGGGGCTGCCGCTGGTCGCCACCGTCGCGCAGCTCGCCGCCGCCCGCCGCCTGAGCCGCGCAGGCGTCCTGGTCCGCACCCCGCGCACCCTGGAGGCGCTGGGCCGCGTCGACACCTTCTGCTTCGACAAGACCGGCACCCTCACCGAGAACCGGCTCCGGGTCGTCCGGGTATCCGACGCCGAGGGCACCGAGTGGGCGGCAGGAGACGCGGGCGAGGCGGGCCCCGCCGCGACCCTGCGCCGCGCCGCGCGGGCCTGCCCCCGCGTGAACGGCTCCGGACGCCCGGTGCACGCCACCGACGAGGCCGTCATCCACGCGGCCGCCCCCGACCCGGACTGGACCCAGCTCGGCGGCCTCTCCTTCGAGGCCGCGCGGGGTTACGCGGCCGCCGTGGGCCGGGAGGGCGACGGCCCCCGCACCCTGGTCGTCAAGGGCGCCCCCGAGACCGTGCTGCCCGGCTGCGCGGATCTGTCCGACCGTGCGCACGACTCCGCCCACTCCCTCGCCGGAGCCGGACTGCGCGTCCTCGCGGTGGCCATGCGGCGCCTCGACGACGGCGAGACGGAGTCTGACGCCCTCCAAGAGCCGCTGCACGGACTGGAGTTCACCGGCCTGCTCGCTCTCTCCGACGTACCCCGCGAGACCTCCAAGGCACTCGTGCGCGGCCTCTACGAAGAGGGCGTACGGCCGGTCATGCTCACCGGCGACCACCCGCAGACCGCCCGCGCCATCGCCCAGGAACTCGGCTGGCCCGAGGACACCGAGGTGGTCACCGGGGACGAACTGGCCGCCGCCGACCGGCGCACCCGCGCCCGCATGCTGCGGGACGCCGGGGTCGTGGCCCGCGTCGCTCCCGAGCAGAAGCTCCAGGTCGTGGAGGCGCTGCGGGACGCGGGCCGGGTGGTCGGCATGGTCGGCGACGGCGCCAACGACGCCGCCGCGATCCGCGCCGCCGACATCGGCGTCGGCATCAGCGCACGGGGCTCGGCCGCCGCGCGCAACGCCGCCGACATCGTCCTCACCGACGACGACCTGACCGTCCTCATCGACGCCATCGGCGAAGGACGTTCGCTGTGGCACAGCGTCGCCGACGCCATCGCCATCCTCATCGGCGGCAACGCGGGCGAGGTCGCCTTCGGCATCCTCGGCACCCTGCTCTCCGGCACCGCCCCGCTGTCCACCCGGCAGATGCTGCTGGTGAACCTCTTCACCGACCTGTTCCCGGCCATGGCGGTGGCCGTGACCCCGAAGGACGGCGACGACACCGAGGTACGCAGCCGGACCGCGTCCCCGGAGGACGCGGCGGGCGGAGTCCTCGGCGCCCCGCTGATCCGGCAGATCCGGCACCGCGCCCTGACCACCGCGCTCGGCGCCATCACGGCCTGGCTCATCGGCCGGTTCACCCCCGGCACGGCCCGCCGCTCCAGCACCATGGCCCTGTGCGGCGTGGTCGGTACCCAGCTCGTCCAGACCCTCCTGGACCGCCGGGACAGCAACCTGGTCCGCTTCACCGCCCTCGGCTCCGCCGCGGTCCTCGTGGCCGTCATCCAGACCCCCGGCGTCAGCCGCCTGGTCGGCTGCACCCCGCTGGGCCCGGTCGCCTGGACGGGCGTCGCCCTGGCGATCGCCCTCGCCCTCGCCGGCCAGCGGGCCCTGCCCCGGCTGGAGGAACTCGTCGCCGGACTGGTACCGACGGAGGACCGGGCCTAGGCGCCCTCGGCGAGTACGGGCGCCCCCTGGGCCTTGCGCCCGGGCAGGTGGTTGAACAGCAGGTTCAGGGTGATCGCCGTCAGGCAGCCCGCGCTGATGCCGCTGTTCATGACCGTCTGGAACCAGTCGGGGAACTTCGCGTACACCGTGGGCACGCCCACCGGGAGCATGCCGACCGCGACCGAGACCGCTACGACGGTGAGGTTGTGGTTGCCCCGGAAGTCGACGGAGGCCAGGGTGCGCAGACCGCTCGCCGCGACCGTTCCGAACATCACCAGGCCGGCCCCGCCGAGCACCGGCGCGGGGACGGCGGCCACCATGGCACCCAGCTTGGGCAGCAGGCCGAGGAGGACGAGCAGGGCGCCCGCCGCGGCGACCACCCAGCGGCTGCGTACGCGCGTCATGCCGACCAGGCCGACGTTCTGGGCGTACGCGGTGTACGGGAAGGTGTTGAACACGCCGCCCAGCACGGTCGAGAGGCCGTCCGCGCGGAGCCCGTCCGCCAGGGAACGCGGCTCGACCTTACGGCCGGTCATCTCGCCCACCGCGATCAGGTCACCGGTGGTCTCCGTCATGGTCACCAGCGCCACCACGAGCATGGACACGATCGCCGACACCCGGAATTCGGGCGCCCCGAAGTGGAACGGGGTGCTGATCCCCACCCAGTCCGCGCCCGCGACCCCGCCGAAGTCCGTGAAGCCGAACGGCACCGCCACGGCCAGGCCCACCACGATGCCGGTCAGCACGGCCACCCGGGCCAGGAAGGGCGGGGTGAAGCGCTGCACGCCCAGCACCACCGCCAGCACGAACGCGGCCAGCGCCAGATTCCGGGGTGCCCCGAAGTCCTTCGCGCCCACCCCGCCGGCCGCCCAGTTGCCCGCCACCGGCAGCAGGGAGACACCGATGATCAGGATGACGGTGCCGGTGACCAGCGGAGGGAAGAACCGCAGCAGCCGGCCGAAGACGGGCGCGAGCAGCACGATCGCCAGCCCCGCGACGATCACCGAGCCGTAGATCGCGGGCAGCCCGCCGCCCGTCGTACCGATCAGCACCATCGGGGACACGGCCGCGAACGTGCACCCCTGCATGATCGGCAGCCGTACGCCGAACCGCCAGAAGCCGACGCACTGGATCAGCGTCGCCACCCCGCACACCAGCAGATCGGCGGTGATCAGATACGCCAGGTCGGCGGGGGAGAGCCGCAGCGCGCCGCCCACGATCAGCGGGACCGCCACGGCACCCGCGTACATGGCCAGCACATGCTGGAGCCCGAAGGCCGCGAGCCGGCGCAGTGGGGGTATCTCGTCGACGGGGTGCACTTCTTCGGCGGTCGTGGCCATGGGGCCTCCTGAGCGGCGGGCGGGGAGCGGCAACCGGACTGCACGAGACCGTAGGGGGCTTGAACAGTTTGTTGATTTCCGGTGCGTTGCCGCTGTGTGTCATGCCCACGTAGAGAATGGGGACACCGCCCGCCGACCTACTCCGACCGAGCCGCCGCCCACAGCGCGTCCCAGTCGGACAGCTTGACCGGGTTCCGGCCCAGGCTCGCGCCCAGCTCCGCCTCGGCCCGCTCGATCGCCAGCCAGCCCGGCCACGCCACCGGGTCGGCGCCCGCCGCCCGCAGCCCCGGCAGCGGGTCCTCCGGCACCTCACGGGACTCCAGCGCGGGGGCGTCCTCCAGCAGCGAGGTCACCGTCTCCTTGGCGCAGGAACGGTTGCTGCCGATGACGCCCGTCGGGCCGCGCTTGATCCACCCGGCCACGTACTCGCCCGGCACGGGGACGCCGTCGCTCAGCACCCGGCCCGCCAGATGCGGCACCATCCCGGTCACCGGGTCGGACGGCAGCCCCTCCGGCGGCATCCCGCGATACCCCACCGAGCGCAGCACCAACTGCGCCGGCACGTCCTCGTACACGCCCGTGCCCCGCACCCCGCCCTGCCCGTCCGGCGTGGTCCGCTCGAAGCGCACCCCGCCCACCCGGCCGTCCGACTCCAGCACCTCCACCGGGCGGAGGAAGAACCGCAGCCGGATCGTCCGGTCGGTCTCCGGGGGAGAGACGGCGGCCCAGTCGCGCAGCACCTCCGCGTTACGGCGCTGGGCGGCGGGCAGCGCCGGCAGGTCCGCGAAACCCGGATCGAGCGCCAGTTCCGCCGGGTCGACCGAGACCCCGACACCCGGCAGACCGCCCAGCTCACGCAGTTCCTTGGTGGTGAACCGGGCCTGCGTGGGACCGCGCCGCCCGGCCATCAGTACCTCGCCGACCCCGCCCCCGGCCAGCATCTCCAGCGCCGCCTGCGGCATGTCCGTCCCGTGCAGCTCGGCCGCGCCGCGCATCAGCATCCGCGTCACGTCCACGGCCACATTGCCGACCCCGATGACCACGGCGGAGCGCACATCGCGCAGGAAACCCTCGTCGGCCGCGTCCGGATGCGCGCTGTACCAGGAGACGAACTCCGACGCCGACCAGCTGCCCGGCAGCTCCTCGCCGGGAATGCCCAGCGGACGGCCGGCCGCCGCGCCCACGCAGTACACCACCGCGTGGTACAGCTCCCGCAGCCGCTCCACCGGCACCCCGTCCGGGCCGCCCACCCCGACGCCGCCGAGGAACCGGACCCGGTCGTGCTCCAGCACCGTCCGCAGGTTGCCCTGGAGCGACTTGATCTTCTCGTGGTCCGGGGCGACGCCGTAGCGCACCAGCCCGAACGGGGCCGGCAGCCGGTCCAGCACGTCCACGTGCACGTCTGGGTGGCGCTCCACCAGGTTCTGCGCGGTGTAGCACCCGCTCGGTCCGGAGCCGACGACGGCGACCCGCAGCACGGCGTACTCCTCACCCCGTGGGCATCGGGAGACAGCCCTGACGGCTCCAGCATCGCACCACGCGCCCGCGTCGGCAGGGGCTGGCGGGCCATCCGGTCACGGAGACCGGCCGGGTCACTCGCCCCGCTCGTCCGTCCGCCCGTCTGTCCGCCTGTCCGTCTGCTCGTCCGTGGCGAAGAACCGGGACAAGTCTCCCCGGCCGGACCCGTCGTCCGGGTCGCTCCCCGGCGGGACGCCCAGCTCCCCGTCGAGCCCGTACCGCTCGAACAGCTCCGCGCGCAGCACCGGCACCGGCATCGGCACCCCCGGCACCAGCGCCGCGTACACCGCGCCCATCAGCAGGGCTCGCAGCATCGGATAGTCGGCCGTGACGTCGTCCGAGCCGCAGCGGGCGACCGTGTCCCCGAGGAGTTCGGACAGCCGCCGCTGCTCCGGGCACTGCACGAAGCCCTCCGCGTGCAGCAGGCCCGCCATGTGCTGGCGCATGAGCACCGGCCGCTCCCGCGCCAGGCCCAGGATCGCGTCGATGGCACGGGCCAGCCGCTCCCGGCCGTCCTCGGTACGCGGCTCCCGCTCCAGCGCCTCCTCCAGCGTGCGGTGCATCAGCCGGTGCACGGCGGACTGCACCAGCTGGCGCTTGCCGGGGAAGTAGTACGAGACCAGTCCGCGCGCCGATCCGGCGCGGTCCGCGATGTCGCCCAGGGTGGTCGCCTCGAACCCGCGCTCGTCCACCAGCTCGACCGCCGCCTGGAGGAGCCGCTCGCGCGAACGCCGCCGCAGCTCTTCATTGACCGAGGCGCTGCGCGGGGACATTACGGAACTCCTGCGTTGACTGGCTGTCAGCCAACTATACTCAAGGTGTGAGGCGCCGGATCGCGCGGGGCCTTCTCAGGGCTGCCGTTCGTCTGAGCGCCGCGGGGGAGCGCCTCAGACGGACGGCAGTTCCGCTTCCGGCATCAGGTCCAGTACGGGCAGCAGCGCGTCCGGGCGGGCGGCCACCGGCAGATGGTCCACGAAGTGCACCCGGCAGCCGAGCGCGGCCGCACCACCGTCCGCCGCCCTGCTGTCCCCGACCATCAGCGTGCGCTCGGGCTCGACACCCAACTCCGCGCAGGCCACGGCGAACAGCCGGGGGTCCGGCTTCCGCATCCTGTGCTCGTACGACAGCACGTACGCGTCCACGTAGGCGTCGAGCCCGTGCTCCCGGAAGACCGGCCGCAGGTCCCAGCCGATGTTGCTGACGATGCCGACGGCGATCCCGCGCTCCCGCAACTCCCGCAGCACGGGGGCCGCGTCGGGGTACGGGGTCCACGCGGCGGGGGTCATGTGGCGGTCGTACAGCACGTCGTGCAGGTCCTTTCCGGGCAGAGCCACCTGCCGGGACAGGCCGGTGAACGCGGCCCGGTGCTCCGTGGCTCCGAGGTCCCGGTCCGCCCACGCCCCGGCCAGTTCCTCCGGTACGGTCTCCGGTTCGGCGCCGCCCGGCAGCGCTCCCGCCGCCTCCAACGCGGCTGCCGTCCGCATGAGTTGCGGCTCGGTCAGCGTGGTGCCGGTCGCCGCGAGGGCGGCGCGCAACCAGGACTCGGTGGACTCGACACGGCACAGCGTGCCCGAGAAGTCGAACAGCACAGCAGTCATGCGCGGGACCCTACTCCCGGGGTTCCTGGCGTCGCTCGTAGACCAGTACCGAGACGGCCACCAGCAGGGCCCCGAGCAGCCACCCGCCGAGCACGTCCGAGAACCAGTGCACCCCCAGCCACACCCGCGTGACACCGACGCCCACCACCGAGACGACGGCCACCGCGACCGCGCCGTACCAACGTGCCCCGCGCACGCCGTGACGGTGGATCAGCCACAGCAGCAGCCCGCACACCACGGTGGCCGTCATGACATGCCCCGACGGGAACGCGGCGTACCGTGCGCTGTCCACGGGGTCCGGCCACACCGGCCGCGGCCGCGCGACGCCCGCCTTCACGGCCTGCTGCACCACCGCCGCCACCCCGCAGGTGATCACCAGCCACAACGTCGTCCACCAGGCGGCCGTCCGCCACAGCAGCCACAACGCGACCCCGGCGCAGAGCAGACGCATGGTCACCGGGTCCCAGATCCAGTCGGTCAGCACGCGGAAGGCTTGGGTGAGGCCCCGCTGCCGCACGGCCCAGCGGTGGGTGGTGCGGGCGATGTCGTCGTCCAGGGCGAGGAGGGGCCCCCACTCGACGGCGACCAGGGTGAGCAGCAGGGCGGAGGAGAGGGCGAGGAGAGTGGTGGTGAGGAGGGCGGTTCGGGGGGTTTGGTGGTGCATGGGGCGATCCTCGTTGATGAGGGCCGTGGGGGCCATCACCCGACGCGTCGCCCGCTCAGGACGGCCGACCTCAATGCAACGCCCGCAGCCCCGGAACGAAAGCGACCAGTACCGGGAGTACCGGGACCAGCGCGGCCGTGGCCGTCAGGCGCAGGCGTTGTGGGGCCGGGAGGCGGGGCGGGGCGGTGAGGAGGCGGTCCACGCGTTGCGGGAGTTGGGAGTGCGGGGTGGGGGAGGGGCCGAACACGCCCCGGTCCTCGTTGAGTTCGACCAGGGCGAGTGCCGTCGTCACCCGGCCGAAGCGGCGGGACGCGGTGTCGTCGGCGGCCAGTTCGACCAGGCGGTGCATCTCGTCGCGGAACGCGGCGAACACCGGCACCTGCGGAAAGCCGCCCGCCAGCGCGGCCGAGCAGTGCAGCAGCCAGTCGTGACGGAAGCGGGCGTGGCCCTGCTCGTGCGCCAGCAGGGCGTCGAGGCGGCTGCCCTTGAGGCGGCGCAGCGCGGCCGTGGTGACGACGAGCCGGGGCGTCGCTCCGGGCAGCCACCACGCGTCCGGCCGCTCACCCTCCAGCACCACCAGTCGTCCACCCGGCCCCTCGCCGGGCAACAGAGGCGCCCGCAGCAGGAGTTCGGCCCGCCGCACCCGCCGACCGCGCCTCGCGTGCAGCACCTCGCCGACCAGCATCGTCAGGCTCCACAGCCCGCCGCAGGCGAGCGCCACGGCGGTCGGCGCGGCCCACGGTCCGGCCGCCCCGAGGGCGTACGCCTCGACGACCCCGTGCGGAGCCCCGCTGAACAGTTGCCCGCGCACCGCCTGCCAGGCCGCCGCCGCGCTCAGCGTCATCGACAGCGCGCAGCACAGCAGGACGGCGGCCACCACGCACTGCCAGGCCCACAGCGCCACCACCGGCTCCCGGTCCGGCCAGTCGGCCCGGGCCAGCAGACGCGGGGCGGCGACGGAGGTCAGGATGCCGAGCAGCAGCAGTGCCACGGGGACCATCATGGGCAGCACCCTATGAGCACCGGACCGCCCGCCGGTGCCGAAGTGACGCAGACAACTCCCGCGCCCCGCCCACCGCTTGAGGTGTCACATCGTCAGAAGCATCGCCAGCATTCCTATCCCCATCGACAGCCGGCACACCCGGGACAGCTCGGGCCGGTCGCCCCACCGCACCGCACCCGGCCCGCCCCGCACGGTGACGGGCACCAGGCGGGCGCCGGTCAGCAGTACGTAACCGGTGAAGTACAGCAGCAGCGCGCCCGTCAGCCAGGCCGGGCCCGAGCCGCCCGTGTGGTGGTGCTGCGCCGGAGCGGCGGCCATCAGCAGTGCCATGTACACCATGGCCGTACTGCCCAGCAGATGGTGCAGATGGTGGGCGCTCCGCCGTGCCGACCACAGCGCGCGCAGCGCGGCCAGCCCGAACACCGCGGCATACAGCGGCCACACCCAGCGCGGCGGTGCGAACACCGCCGCGGGCACCGCCATCGCCGCCATCCCGAAGCCCATCAACGCCTCGCCGCCCGCCGCGCGGCGCTGCTCCTCGATGCCGCTGCGCATCCGCAGCAGACAGTAGGCGCCGGTCGCCGCGCACAGCGCGACCAGCAGCCACGCCGGTGACACCGGTCCGTGCACGCGCACCACCCCCGTTCGACGCCGTATCCAGGGATGCGATGCCCACGACACGCGGAGCGCACGCGAGCGCAAGGAGGTGCACGGGGAGCGTTCGGCGGAGCACGCCGTGTGACCAGGGCGGTTGTGGAGCGAGGAACAAGTCTTTTACTGGTGAAACACCTGCTAAATTCTTTACATGAGCAGCCGCCGCTTCCCCCTCGCCCAGGCGCTCCGCCTCCAGGGGCCCTCCGTCATCTGGTTCAAGCCCGCGCTCAGCGTGGTCGTGTCGGCGGCCCCGCCCAACCTCCTCCTGCTGACACTCGGCCGCCTCGACCTGGCCCTCTACACGATGGCCGGGTCCCTCTGCGCGCTCTACGCCCACCAGCGCCCCTACGCCGCCCGCGCCCGCGTGCTGACCTGGGTGGTGCTCGGCATGACGGCCGGACTCGCCGTCGCCCTGCTCACCTCGGCGCTCACCCCCGGCCCCGTCGTCCTGGTACTCGTCGGCGCCCTGCTGGCCGCCGCGCAGAAGACGGTCTGTGAAGCCACCCGTGTCGGCCCGCCCGGCAATGTCGTCGTCACCTTCATCAGCTCCGCCGCCCTGTTCGTCCCGCAGACCCTCGGCCAGGTCCCCGCCCACCTCGGGCTCGCCCTCGCCGCCGGAGCCTGGGCCTGGCTCGTCTGCATGGCCCCCGGAGCGCTCCGCCCGCACGGCCCCGAGCGCCGCGCCGTCGCCGCCGCCCTCCACGCGGCCGCCGACCTCGCCGCCGAGGGCCACACGCCGGCCCACACCGCCCTGCACACCGCCTGGGGGGTCCTGCGTTCCCCCGGCACCCGCCCCGACCCCACCCGCCGCGCCCTCGAACACCTCCTGCTCAGCGCCGAGACCGCCGACGCGGGCCCCGGACAACTGCGCGCCTGGGCCCAAGCCCTACGCGGCACGGGCCCCGTACCTCACGCAAGAGCCTCGGACTCGGCCGACGTACACCCCCGCCCCGCCCGCGTCCCCCTGAGGCACCTGGCCCCCATGGCCACCCGTACCGCCCTCGGCTGCGCGCTGGCCGGTCTCGCCGCCCTCTCCCTAGGGGTGGGCCGCCCCTACTGGGCCCTGGTCACCGCCGCCTCCCTCTTCCAGGCCAACATCACTCTCACCTGGAGCCGGGGCGTCCAGCGTGTCGTAGGCAACCTCCTCGGCGTCCTCGTCTTCGCCGCGCTCACCCCGCTGACCCACCTCCACCCCGCCGTCCTCGTGCTCTGCTGCCTCGCCTGCAGCTTCGGAGCCGAGGCGCTCATCGCCCGCAACTACTGGCTCGGCACCGTCTGTGTCACGCCCATGGCCCTGCTCATCACCGAGTTCACCCGCCTCCAGGACCCCGGCCCGCTCATCACCCAGCGAGTACTGGACACCCTGGTCGGCGCCCTGGCCGGATTCGCCGCCGCCGTGATGGTCACCAACCGCCGGGCCGGCGACCGCGTGGACGACGCCCTGACCGCCGTCGAAGACGCCCGCGCGCACACCGAGCGCCTGCTGGCCCACCCCGCGTCCCAGGCCATGCCCACGGCCCGCCGCAACCTCGCCGCCGCGCTGACCGACCTGCGTGCCACGGCCGACGCCGCCCAGGGGGAGTGGTGGCAGCGGCCCTTTCCCGCGGAACGCCTGGCGCTCGCCGAGCGGACCGGACACCGTACGCTCGCCGCGGCGGTACGACACCGAGGAGTCGCACCCTTGAAGCAGGACTGACACGGCACGACAGCGGGACCACGGAGGACACACGGCCATGACGGACACGGGAAGCCAGCACCCGAGGGCGGCGCACGAGGAGGCTGCCCGGGCCGACACCGTCGCCTCGGTCGTCCGGCAGTGGCGTGCCGTGCACCCCGCGCTCGACACCGGTCCCATGGAGGTCATCGGCCGGATCAACCGCTGCGCCGCGCTCCTCCAGCAGGCCGAGGACGCCCCGCTGCGCCGCGCCGGGCTCAGCCGGGCGGAGTTCGACCTGCTCGGCGCGCTGCGCCGCACCGGCCACGAGCTGACACCGGGGGAACTGGCCCGGGAGACCTTCTCCTCCGGGGCGGCCGTGACCAAGCGGGTCAAGCAGCTCACCGCACGCGGACTGGTCGAGCGGCGCGGCGACACCCGGGACCGCCGCGTCTCCCATCTCAGCCTCACCGACGCGGGACGCGACCTCGTGGACGGCATCCTCCCCGAGCAACTCGCCTATGAGGAGACGGTGTTGTCCGTGCTGACCCCCGAGCGCCAGGACGAGCTGTCCGCCCTCCTCGCCGGCCTCCTCGACGGACTGGAAGGCCGGCTGGGCGCCCTGCGCGGCTGACGCTCAGATGCCCGGCCGGTACCGCAGCGGATGGTCCGCCGGGATCTCCACCAGCACGATCGGGATGCCGTCCGGGTCGGCGATCCACATCTCGATCAGCCCCCACGGCTCCCGGACCGGCGCCCGGACGATCTCCACCCCCTCGGCCCGCAGCTCGTCCTGCGCGGCGGACGCGTCCGCGACCTGGAGCCACAGCCGCACCGACGGCACGAGCGGGGCCTCGGCCCGGCCGGACAGCTCCAGGAAGCCGCCGCCCAGGAAGTAGACGGTCCCGCGCTCCGGTCCCGTGCCGAACTCACGGTGGACGGCGAGCCCCAGCCGGCCTCCGTAGAAGGCGCGGGAGCGGTCGGGGTCCGTGGGACGGATCAGGGTCCTGCTGCCCAGTACATGCACCATGTGAGGGGAGACTAATCGCCCGGTTACCCTCATGCGTGGTCGAGCCGCGCCCCAGATCGGAGTACACCCCATGGACACCGCCACCGGACTGACGTTCCGCGACGCCACCGACGCCGACGTGGACGCACTCGTCGCGCTGGTCGAGTCGGCGTACCGGGGTGACGCCAGCCGGGCCGGGTGGACCACCGAGGCGGACATCCTGGACGGGCAGCGCACCGACCCCGAGGGCGTGCTCCAGGTCATCAAGACGCCCGACAGCAGGCTGCTCGTGGTGGAGGGGGAGGGCGGGATCGTCGCCTGCTGCCAGCTCGAACACCGGGGTACGCACGCCTACTTCGGCATGTTCGCGGTCAGCCCCACCCTCCAGGGGTCGGGCCTGGGCAAGGCCGTCATGGCGGAGGCGGAGCGGCAGGCGCGGACCGCCTGGGGCGCCACCGAGATGCACATGACGGTGATCTCCGTCCGCGACGACCTGATCGGCTGGTACGAGCGCCGGGGCTACCGCCGTACGGGCGAGACGACCCCGTTCCCGTACGGCGATGAGCGCTTCGGCATTCCGCGCCGCCCCGACCTGCGGTTCGAGCTGCTGGTCAAGCCGCTGGTGTGACAGCGGCCGGCCACAGCCGTCTCACGCGGTGAAGCGGCCGGTGCGCTTGATGTCCGGGAGGTCGGTGGTCGCGCCGTCCAGCTGGAGGGCGCGCACCAGCCGCAGCTCGTCCTGGGTGTTCACCACCCAGGCGAAGACCCTCAGGCCCGCCGCGCGCGCCTTCTCCACGACCTCCAGCGTCACCCGGCGGACGTCGAGACAGAGCGTCGCCGCGCCCACCGCCACCGCGCGGTCCACCACCTCCGGGCCGTAGTGCTCCGCGACCAGCGCGGTGCGCACCCCCGGCACCAGCCGGGTGATCTCGGCGAGCGCCTCGTCGTGGAAGGAGATGACCTCCACCCGTGAGACCAGGTCCCGCCGGAGCATCACCTCCGCCAGCGCCTTCGCGGCCGCCACGTCCTTGATCTCGGCCTGGATCGGTGCCCTGACCGCGTCCAGCACCTCTTCGAACACCGGCACCCGCTCGCCGCGCCCCGCGTCCAGAGCGCGCAGCTCCGCGAGGGTCTTCTCGGCGATCTGCCCGGTGCCGTCCGTGGTGCGGTCCACCTTGGCGTCGTGCATGACGATCAGCGCACCGTCCTTGCTCAGGTGCAGATCGAGTTCGATCAGGTCCAGCCCGGCCTGCTCGGCGGCGGCGAAGGAACGGAGCGTGTTCTCGGGCTCGACACCCATGACCCCACGGTGCCCGATGGTAAGGAAGTTCAAGGTTCAACTCGCTTCCGTCGACGGCGGATCGGCTTTCGCGGACCCGACGGAGTGTCGTCGTCCGCACGCCTGGCTCGCAGCCTAACGGCCCTGCCCGCGCTGGTGCGATCGCGGACATCCTGGCGTGCCGTCGGACGCTCGATGGCCGGAACGGGACGCTCGGTCACGCGCCCGCGCCCTCTCCGTACCCGCCGTGAAAGTGAGCGCGGTCACGGTTTGGGGCGGGAAAAACAGCGGTGACCATGCGGTCGCGCAGAATAATTTCCCGATCCCCCTCTTGTTCGGCGAAACGGGGTATGCATACGGTGTCCATACGCGAGGTTCTCCCGTGGAGGATGGGACATGACGGAAATTCTTGTGCAGCCCGGTATGGAAGGACACGTTCCTTCGCTGACCAGGGTGGTCGAGCACGCGGCGTGGCCCGTCCTCAAGAGTGCGGTGGAGCAGATCCGGCCATGGCAGTCGAAGGACGGCTCGATCGACTTCGCCGCCGAGGGCGCCCCCGGGCGGGCCGAGGCCGAGGCGGCGGTGAGCCGGGTCGCGGCCGCGGTGGAGGAGCTCTCCCCGCTGCTCCCGCATGACGCCGAGTACCACCGGGCACTGGTGAGCGACCTGCGCCGCTGGGCCGAGGGCGGTTTCGAGGTGCCGGACTTCCTGGACTCGCTGCTGGCCTTCCAGCCGGCGGCCAACCGTGCGGACGGCCTCCAGCACCTCGTCGTCTTCCCGATGTACACGCAGAACGGCAATCCCGACCGCAATCTCGAGGCGGTCGTGCTGCGCATGGTCTGGCCGGACTGGCTGGCCGAGCTGGAGCGCACCCGGTACGACAACCCGCTCTTCTGTGGCATCACCTTCGAGGACTTCACGGCGGGCTACGACACCAACTCCGCCGTCCTCTTCCCGGAGACCATCGCCGTCCGCGAGGCGCCGGAACGTTTCTCCTGGGGTGGCATCTTCTGCGACCGCGAGGCCGCCCGCTTCCGCCGGGTCACCGACGCCGCCGTCGGCATCCTGGGCCTGGAGCTGCCCGAGGACATCGCCGCGATGGTCCACGACCAGAAGCGCTGCGAAGAGGCGTTCGTGCTCTGGGACATGGTCCACGACCGCACCCACAGCCACGGCGACCTGCCGTTCGACCCGTTCATGATCAAGCAGCGCCAGCCGTTCTGGATGTACGGCCTGGAGGAGCTGCGCTGCGACCTCACCGCCTTCAAGGAGGCCGTGAAGCTGGAGGCGGACGGCGTCCCGCAGGCCCGTGACGTGCAGTACGCGGTGCTCTTCGACCGGATGTTCCGCTTCCCGGTCACCGGCGACCGCGTCCGCAACTACGACGGGCTCGGCGGCCAGCTCCTCTTCGCCTACCTGCACAAGCACGACGTGGTCCGCTGGACCGACAACCGCCTCGCCATCGACTGGGAGCGCGCCCCGCAGGTCACCAACCAGCTCTGCGCCGACATCGAGCAGCTCTACCGCGACGGCATCGACCGCCCCAAGCTGGTGCACTGGTTCGCCGGGTACGAGCTGGTCGCCTCCTACCTCGCCCCGCACCCCGGCTCGAAGTGGGCCAAGGGCCCCGACGCCCTCGACGTCAGCCTGCCGCCGCGCAAGCTCGTGGACGACGTGCTCCCGGACGAGTTTCCGCTGAGCATGTTCTATGAGGCGCTGGCCAAGAAGCTGAAGAATGTGATCGCCGCCACCAAGGGCATCACGGCGGACGGCGCCGAGCGGATCGCCGCGTGAGCGACCGCGTGCACGACATGGCAGACGAAGAAGGGAAGACGATGGGGAACGGGGCTCTTCGGGGCGCGGTGATCGCGGTCGCCGGAGCGGGCGGACCGGCGGGACGGGCCACCCTGATCAGGCTCGCCGAGGCGGGCGCGACCGTGGTCGGCGCGGACAACGACCCGGCCCGCCTGGCGGAGGCCGTGGACGCGGCCCGCTACGCCAACGGCGGCGCCACGGTCACCGGCGAGACGGTCGACCTGCTCGACCTCGACTCCACCCGCGCCTGGGCCTCGGGCATCGAGAAGGAGTACGGCCGCGTCGACGGCCTGGTCCACCTGGTCGGCGGCTGGCGCGGCGGCGCCAAGTTCGACGCCACCGACCTCGCCGACTGGGACCTGCTGGAGAAGCTGCTCGTCCGCACCGTCCAGCACACCTCGCTGGCCTTCTACGACGCCCTCCAGCGCGCCGGTGACGGCCGCTATCTGCTGATCAGCGCCGCCGGCGCGTCCAAGCCCACCGCGGGCAACGCCGCGTACTCCGCCGCCAAGGCGGCCGCCGAGGCGTGGACGCTGGCCATGGCCGACGGCTTCCGCAAGGCGGGGGGCGAGGAGGGTCCGACGGCCGCGGCTGCCATCCTGGTGGTGAAGGCGCTGGTGCACGACGCGATGCGCGCGGAGCGCCCGAGCGCGAAGTTCGCGGGCTTCACGGACGTCAAGGAGCTGGCCGAGGCCATCGAGGGCGTCTGGAGCAGGTCCGCCGCCGAAGTGAACGGAAACCGTCTGTGGCTGACCGAGAAGCCGTGAACCCTCCCAGGACCGACGCCCGTCGCCACCACGACCCGCAGGTCCGCGGTTTCGCCAGCGACAATTACGCCGGGGCGCACCCCGAGGTGCTCGCGGCCGTGGCCCTGGCCAACGGCGGCCACCAAGTGGCGTACGGCGAGGACGAGTACACCGAGAACCTCCAGCGGATCATCCGCAGCCACTTCGGTGCCACCGCCGAGGCGTTCCCGGTGTTCAACGGCACCGGCGCCAATGTCGTCGCGCTCCAGGCGGTCACCGACCGCTGGGGCGCGGTGATCTGCGCCGAGAGCGCGCACATCAACGTCGACGAGGGTGGCGCGCCCGAGCGGATGGGCGGCCTGAAGCTGCTCACCGTGCCCACGCCGGACGGCAAGCTCACCCCCGAGCTGATCGACCGGCAGGCGTTCGGCTGGGACGACGAGCACCGCGCGATGCCGCAGGTCGTCTCGATCACCCAGTCCACCGAGCTGGGCACGCTCTACACGCCCGACGAGATCCGCGCGATCTGCGAGCACGCCCACGCGCACGGCATGAAGGTGCACCTGGACGGCTCCCGGATATCCAACGCCGCCGCCTCCCTGAACGTCCCCATGCGGGCGTTCACCAACGCGGTCGGCGTCGACATCCTCTCGCTGGGCGGGACGAAGAACGGCGCCCTGTTCGGTGAGGCGGTCGTCGTCATCAACCAGGACGCCGTCTCGCACATGAAGCACCTGCGCAAGCTGTCCATGCAGCTCGCGTCCAAGATGCGCTTCGTCTCGGTGCAGTTGGAGGCCCTGTTCGCCAAGGACCTCTGGCTGCGCAACGCCCGCCACGCCAACGAGATGGCCCAGCGGCTCGCCGAGGGGGTCCGCGCGGTGCACGGCGTGGAGATCCTGCACCCGGTGCAGGCCAACGGCGTCTTCGCCCGGCTCCCGCACGACGTGAGCGTGCGGCTCCAGAAGCGGTTCCGCTTCTATTTCTGGGACGAGGCGGCCGGTGACGTCCGCTGGATGTGCGCCTTCGACACCACGGAGGAGGACGTCGACACCTTCGTGGCTGCACTCAAGGAGGAGATGGCCCGCTGAGGGCCTCGCCGAGAGGCGAGAACGGCCCGGCCGGACGGTGAACGTCCGGCCGGGCCGTCGGCGTCTCAGAGGGCCTCGGCCGCCCGCAGCTGCTCGTTCGTCGGAGCCGTACCGCCCAGGTGGGCGGGGAGCCACCAGGAGTCCTCGGCGCCCTTGGGGCGGGCCGGGTAGGCGCGCTGGGCGGCGTCCAGCAGCTCCTGGACCCCCTCGCGCAGCCGGCGGGTGATCGCGCCCGCGTACTGCTCGCGCGACGCCTCCAGCGCCTCGCCGACCCGGATGGTGACCGGGGTGTGACTGCGCTTGAAGTTGCGCGGCTGGCCCTTGGTCCACAGCCGCTGGGTGCCCCACAGCGCCATCGGGACCAGCGGGACGCCCGCCTCCTGAGCCAGGCGCGCGGCACCGGACTTGAAGCTCTTCAGGGTGAAGGACTCCGAGATCGTCGCCTCCGGGAACACCCCGACGATCTCACCGGCGCGCAGCGAGGCCAGGGCGTGCGCGTACGCCGCCTCGCCCTGCCCCCGGTCGACGGGGATGTGCTTCATCCCGCGCATCAGCGGCCCCGACACCTTGTGCCGGAAGACCGACTCCTTGGCCATGAACCGCACCAGGCGCTTCTGCGGCAGCGCGGCCAGGCCGCTGAAGATGAAGTCCAGATAACTGATGTGATTGCTCACCAGCACGGCGCCGCCGGTACGCGGGATGTTCTCCGACCCCTGGCAGTCGATCTTGAGGTCCCACACCTTGAACAACGTCCGGGCGAAACCGACGACGGGGCGGTAGACCAGCTCTGCCATAAGCGGGGTGGTCCCTTTCTGCTCTGCTCGGGAAAGGGGGCTCCCGGCGGGAAGTTACGGAGCCGTAGGTTTACGGCTCTCGCAGATCGTGCCCCAAGAACGGGCGGGTGACCAGTCTTGGTGCCCGGTGGCGGCGAGATCCTCGTCACGTCCGCCCGAACGCCCCACTTTCGGAGGCCGGGAATCCATTCGGCCCTCGATGCGCTGGTGTTGAGGACGGATCGGACGACCAGTGCCGCACAGGGCGGCGGAGCGGAGGACACGGGTGCGCGGGCCAGGCGACGTACGGCGGCTGACGGCGGCCGAACTGGGCGGCGAACTGGGGGAGCGGGCCACCCTCGTGCAGTTCTCCACCGCCTTCTGCGCGCCCTGCCGGGCCACCCGCCGCACCCTCGCCGAGGTCGCCCGGATGGTTCCCGGCGTCGCCCACGTCGAGATCGACGCGGAGGACCGCCTCGGCCTCGTCCGCGAACTGGAGATCCTGAAGACCCCCACCGTGCTGGTCCTCGGCCCGGACGGCGAGGTCGTGCGGCGCGCCCAGGGGCAGCCGCGCAGGGCCGATGTCATCGCCGCGCTGGGCGAGGCCGTGGGCGGGCGGCACGATGACTGAACGCCGCACGGCAGCCCGGCGGCGACTTGACGGCACCCGCCGTCGGTCGTCAGCCTGGCCCGGTGCCGATCGAACACCTTCTCGCCGGACCGGTCCCCAGCGGCCCGGCCCCCGTCGGGCGCGCCCGCTGTCCCGGCCGCTGAACAGCCCCGGACCGGATCAGCTCGCCCCCGTCAGCAGAAGGACGACCCCATGACGGCCACCCCCGGCCTCGGCTCCCGCCACCCCGCCTCGCCGGACCTGCTGCGGTCCGTCTTCCGCCGGCACGCGGCCGGTGTCGCGGTGATCACCGCGCGCGGCGAGCACGGCCCGGTCGGCTTCACAGCCACCTCGCTCAGCTCCGTCTCCGCCGAGCCCCCGCTGATCTCCTTCGGCATAGGCACCGGCGGTTCCAGCTGGCCCGCGATAGCGCGGACCGACCACGTCGGCGTCCATGTGCTCGGTGAGCACCAGAGCGACCTCGCCGCCACCTTCGCCCGCAGCGGCACCGACCGCTTCGGGGCGTCCACCCGCTGGAGCGAGGGGCCCGAGGGGGTGCCCGTGCTGGACGATGTGCTCGCCTGGCTGGTGTGCCGGATCGTGGGCCGGGTGCCAGCGGGGGACCACCGGATCGTGCTCGCCGAGGTGATGCTCGGCGACCCCTCCGGCGACGGCCGTCCGCTGCTCTATCACCAGGGACGTTTCAACGCCCTGCGGGACTGAGCGGGTTGGGCCCCGGCTCCGCGGAGCCGTCGAGTTCCGGTTACGCTGCGTTGCGAAGGTCACAGTTCAAAGCGCTTGCTCAGCGGGCAGGAACTGGGTGTACTGACGAGTAATATTTCGGTCGGAGCGCGCGGACGCCCCGACCGCGATCGGCCGCTTGAGGCGCCTATGCTGCACTTCAAGAGGCAGCCCGGAAAAGACGATGCAGTAGGAGAGCCGGCGTGAGCTTGAGGATCGTTGTCACTGTGAAGTACGTGCCCGACGCCACTGGCGACCGGCACTTCGCCGATGACCTGACCGTCGACCGCGACGACGTGGACGGTCTGCTCTCCGAGCTGGACGAGTACGCGGTCGAGCAGGCGCTCCAGATCGCGGACGAGGCGGACGACGCCGAGGTCACCGTGCTGACCGTGGGTCCCGAGGATGCGAAGGACGCGCTGCGCAAGGCTCTCTCGATGGGTGCCGACAAGGCGATCCACGTCGAGGACGACGACCTGCACGGCACCGACGCGCTTGGCACCTCGCTGGTGCTGGCCAAGGCGATCGAGAAGGCCGGCTTCGACCTGGTGATCTCCGGTATGGCGTCCACCGACGGCACGATGGGTGTCGTTCCGGCGCTGGTCGCCGAGCGTCTTGGTGTGCCGCAGGTGACCCTGCTCTCCGAGGTCTCCGTCGAGGACGGCACCGTCAAGGGCCGCCGTGACGGCGACGCCGCCTCCGAGCAGCTCGAGGCTTCCCTGCCGGCCGTGGTCTCCGTGACGGACCAGTCCGGTGAGGCGCGTTACCCGTCGTTCAAGGGCATCATGGCGGCCAAGAAGAAGCCGGTGGAGTCCTGGGACCTGTCCGACCTCGACATCGAGGCGGAGGAGGTCGGTCTCGAGGGCGCGTGGACCAAGGTCGACGCCGCGAACGAGCGCCCGGCGCGCACCGCGGGCACGATCGTCAAGGACGAGGGCGAGGGCGGCAAGCAGCTCGCCGAGTACCTCGCGGGCCAGAAGTTCATCTAAGAACTCGCACCCCGCCTTCCGCCCCTCAACTTCGTTACGCAGGAGAGCAATCCCATGGCTGAAGTCCTCGTCTACGTCGACCACGTGGACGGTGCCGTCCGCAAGCCCACCCTGGAGCTGCTGACGCTGGCCCGCCGCATCGGCGAGCCCGTCGCCGTCGCCCTGGGCAACGGCGCCGCCGACACCGCCGCCACCCTCGCCGAGCACGGCGCGGTCAAGGTCCTCACCGACGACGCGTCCGAGTACGCCGACTACCTGGTCGTACCCAAGGTCGACGCCCTCCAGGCCGCCGTCGAGGCCGTCTCCCCGGCCGCCGTGCTGGTCCCGTCCTCCGCCGAGGGCAAGGAGGTCGCCGCGCGTCTGGCGCTGCGCATCGGCTCCGGTCTGATCACCGACGCCATCGACCTGGAGGCGGGGTCCGAGGGCCCTGTCGCGACCCAGTCGGTGTTCGCCGCGTCGTACACCACCAAGTCGCAGGTCACCAAGGGCATCCCGGTCATCACGGTCAAGCCGAACTCGGCCGCCGTGGAGGCCGCCCCCGCCGCCGGTGCGGCCGAGGCCCTGTCGGTGTCCTTCTCGGACAAGGCGACCGGCACCAAGGTCACCGCCCGCACCCCGCGTGAGTCGACGGGCCGTCCGGAGCTGACCGAGGCCGCGATCGTGGTCTCCGGTGGCCGTGGTGTGAACGGCGCGGAGAACTTCGCGCTGATCGAGGCCCTCGCCGACTCGCTCGGTGCCGCTGTCGGCGCCTCGCGTGCCGCGGTGGACGCGGGCTGGTACCCGCACACCAACCAGGTCGGCCAGACCGGCAAGTCGGTCTCGCCGCAGCTGTACATCGCCAACGGCATCTCCGGCGCCATCCAGCACCGCGCCGGTATGCAGACCTCGAAGACGATCGTCGCGGTCAACAAGGACCCCGAGGCCCCGATCTTCGACCTCGTCGACTACGGCGTCGTCGGCGACCTCTTCGAGGTCGTCCCCCAGCTCACCGAGGAAGTCAAGACTCGCAAGGGCTGATCCCACCACGCTGAACGAGGCCCCGGGACCGACACGGTCCCGGGGCCTCGCCCTGTTGTTGACCCGCCGGAATCCCCCTGGATACCGTCCCTCAACGGTTTGTTGAGGCCGTACCGCGGACGCCGGAGGGTGTGGGATGAGTCGGCAGGAGCATGTGAGGACGAGCCTCGGCGGGGAGGTCGGCAAGGAGGTCGACGGTCTGCTCGCGCCGGTCGACGCGGAGCTGACGCTCCGTTACCCCGGCGACCCCGGCACCCGGCAGCCCGTCCACACCGTGTACGTGCCCGGTGACGTGTTCGCCGAGGGGACCGTGCGTGAATGGGGCGACCGGGCGCTCGCCGCGCTCGACGAACACGCCCCCGACGCGGCCTCCTTCGCGGCCGTCCTCGGTCTGCCCGACGAACTCGCCGAGCCGGTGTACACCCGCGTCCGCGCCAAGCTGGAGCGCGAACCCGTGGAAGACCTGCGCGTCGACTTCGAGGACGGGTACGGGCACCGCCCCGACGCCGAGGAGGACGAGGACGCCGCCCGCGCCGCCCGGCTGCTCGCGGAGGACGGCACGGCGCCTCCGTACCTGGGCGTCCGCGTGAAGTGCATGGAGGCGGGGGTGCGTGAGCGGGGCATCCGTACCCTCGACGTCTTCCTCACCGGGCTGATGACCGCCGGCGGGCTGCCCGAGGGGCTGAACCTCACGCTGCCCAAGGTGACGTACGCCGAGCAGGTCGGCGCCTTCGCCCGCGTGCTGGACGCCTTCGAGCGGGCGCACGGGCTGGAGCCGGGGCGGCTCGGCTTCGAGATCCAGATCGAGACCAGTCAGGCGATCCTCGCCGCCGACGGCACCGCCACCGTCGCCCGTATGATCCAGGCCGCCGGGGGCCGGGCCACCGGACTGCACTACGGCACCTTCGACTACAGCGCCGCCCTCGGTGTCTCCGCCGCCCACCAGGCCCCCGACCACCCCGCCGCCGACCACGCCAAGGCGGTGATGCAGGTGGCGGCCGCCGGGACCGGTGTACGCGTCTCGGACGGCTCCACCAATGTGCTGCCGGTCGGCCCCACCGCGCAGGTCCACGACGCCTGGCGGCTGCACCACCGGCTGACCCGCCGCGCCCTGGCCCGCGCCTACCACCAGGGCTGGGACATGCACCCCGGTCATCTCCCGACCCGGTACGCCGCCGTCTTCGCCTTCTACCGCGAGGGCTTCGCCCAGGCGGCGGCCCGCCTCGCCCACTACACCGCCCGCACCCAGGGCGACATCCTGGACGAGCCCGCCACCGCACGCGCGTTGAGCGGCTATCTGCTGCGGGGCCTGCACTGCGGCGCCCTGGACAGCGCGGAGGTGACGGCCGCGAGCGGGCTGACACGGCCCGGGCTGGAGAACTTGGCGGCAGTCCGGCCCCAGTAGCGGCCTCAGTCCGCCGGAGGCAGCTCCCCCGAGCCCCGGGTGATCAGACGGGTCGGCAGCTCCAGGCGTTCCGGGGTGCCGGGGGCGCCGTCGAGGCGCTGGAAGAGGCGGTCGGCGGCGGTGCGGCCGAGGGCGGCCGCGTCCTGGGCGACCACCGTCACGCCCGGCTGGAGCAGATCGGCCAGCTCGAAGTCGTCGAACCCGACCAGCGCGACCGGCCGGGCGTGCTCGGCCAGCACCCGGATCACGGTGACCGTCACCCGGTTGTTGCCCGTGAAGACGGCGGTGACCGGCTCGGGCCCGGTGAGCATCTCCTCCGTGGCCCGCCGCACCCGCTCGGGATCGGTCGCCCCCAGAGAGATCCACTGCTCCGCGACCGGTATCCCCGCGTCCTCCATCGCCGCCCGGTAGCCGCGCAGCCGCTCGGCGGCCGTGTGGATGCGGGGCATGTCACCGATGAAGCCGATCCGGCGATGGCCGTGGGCGATCAGATGGGCCACGCCGTCACGGGCGCCGCCGAAGTTGTCCGACAGGACCACGTCCGCGTCGATCCGCCCGGCCGGACGGTCCACGAACACCGTGGCCACGCCCGCCCGGATCTCCGGCTCCAGATAGCGGTGGTCGTCCCCGGCCGGGATCACCACCAGCCCGTCCACCCGCCGCGCGCACAGCGCCAGCGCCAATTCCTGCTCCCGCTCCGGGTCCTCGGCGCTGGAGCCGTTGATCAGCAGCGCGCCGTGCGAGCGCGCCACCTCCTCGACGGCACGGCTCAGCGGCCCGTAGAAGGGGTCCGCCAGATCCTCCAGCACCAGACCGATGCTCGCGGTACGGCCCTTGCGCAGCACCCGCGCGCTGTCGTTGCGCCGGAAGCCCAGCGCCTCGATCGCCTCGCGCACCCGCCGCTCGGTGTCCGGGGTGACGCCCGGCTCGCCGTTCACCACGCGGGACACCGTCTTCAGGCCGACCCCGGCCCGCGCGGCCACGTCCTTCATGGTGGGCCGGTTGCCGTAACGGCTCCCGTTGGCGCTCTCTGCTCGGCGGGTGGTCTCGGGCACGGTGCGGTGTCCTGTCCTGTTGTCCGGGGGTGTCGCAGGGTGGTGCGGTCGATCGTGGGCCGGTACAAGCATGTGGCGTCGAGCATAGAGCCTGGACAACGTTGTCAGGTGCGCGAGAGACTGTCCACCGCCGTCCCGGCCCGCGCCCCCACCGCGACCGGCCCGGGAGGCTCACCACCACATCGCCACCTACGGCTCGACGGGGAGACCAGACTCTGATGCACACCGACCTCGTGGCGGCCCTGGACATCGGCGGCACCAAGATCGCCGGTGCGCTGGTGGACGGCCATGGCCGGATCCAGGCGCGCACCCAGCGCGCGACGCCCGCGCGACAGGATGGCGAAACGGTCATGCGGGCCGTCGAGCAGGTGCTCGGCGACCTCGCCGCCTCGCCGTTGTGGGGACGCGCCTCAGTGATCGGCATCGGCAGCGCCGGCCCGGTGGACGCCTCGGCGGGCACCGTGAGCCCGGTGAACGTGCCGGGCTGGCGCGGCTTCCCGCTCGTCGAGCGGGTGCGCGCGGCGACCGGCGGACTGCCGGTCGAGCTGATCGGCGACGGAGTGGCCATCACGGCGGCCGAGCACTGGCAGGGCGCCGCGCGCGGCCATGACAACGCGCTGTGCATGGTGGTCTCCACCGGCGTCGGCGGCGGACTGGTCCTCGGCGGCCGGCTGCACCCCGGCCCCACCGGCAACGCCGGTCACATCGGCCACATCAGCGTCGACCTGGACGGCGACCCCTGCCCCTGCGGCGCGCGCGGCTGCGTGGAGGGCCTGGCCAGTGGCCCCAACATCGCCCGCCGCGCCCTTCTGGACGGCTGGCAGCCCAGCCCCGACGGCGACACCTCCGCCGCCGCGGTCGCGGACGCGGCTCGCCGGGGCGACCCGGTCGCCGTGGCCTCCTTCGAGCGGGCCGCGCAGGCCCTGGCCGCCGGGATCGCGGCGACCGCGACCCTGGTCGAGATCGACATCGCGGTGATCGGCGGCGGCGTGGGCAAGGCGGGCGACGTGCTCTTCGCACCCCTGCGCAAGGCCCTCACCGACTACGCCACCCTCTCCTTCGTCCAGCGGCTCACTGTCGTGCCCGCGCAGATGGGCACCGACGCCGGCCTGGTCGGCGCCGCGGCCGCCGCGCTGGCCCTCAGGCCGGACACGGCCGCCGCCGGGGTCTGAGCACCGCGTGGCCACGGGGACGCCCCCGTGGCCACGGCCGGGCTCAGCAGCTCAGCCGGGCGTCCGCCCAGTCCGCGTGGTCGGAATCGATGCCGTCGCCCCCGTCGGTGACGACCAGCCGCACCACTCGCGCGCCGGTGACATCGGCGGTCAGCGGCTGGGCTGCCCGGTCGTTGGTCAGCACGCCCGTCGAGGCGGCCTTCGCGCCGTCCGCCCAGATCTCGAAGGCCACACTGCCCTTCGTGCCCTTCTCGTCGTCGACGCCCACTTCGGCGGTGACCTTCTCGCAGCGCTGCCCGGCGTAGTACGCGACCTCGCCGGCGGCATGCACCCCGAGCCCCTTGGCGTACACCGTGGAGCCGATGGTGAGCGGGGAGCCGTCGCCCGCCTTCTCCTCCCCGTTGCTGGTGTCACGCTCCACCGGCCCCCAGCCGCTGACCGCCGACAGCCAGGGCAGATCGCTCAGGTACGAGGTCCCGGACGGTGGCGGCACCACCACGGACGCGGTCACCGGCAGCTCGCCCGTGACGCGCTCACCGGCGGGCGAGCGGTACCGGACACGCAGGGCGAGGGCGTACGACCCGGCGGGCGTTCCGGGTGGTGCCGTCACCCGCCAACGAGTGCGCAGGGAAGTGCCGTTGGCCAAGATGGTCGCCGTGGCCGGGGAGAGGGCGCGTACGGTCCAGCCGGCGGGGCCGGTCAGCGCGGCCGAGACCTCGCGGGCCGGGGTGCGGCCCAGGTCGGTGACGGTCGTGGTGAGCGTGGCCGGGGTGTCCCGCTCGATGAACGGGGCTTCGTCCAGGCCGAGTTCGACGGCGGGCGGATGCTCCGCCCAGCGGCCGTCGGCCGAGACCCGGAGCAGGACCGTGCCGTGGGCCGGGACGGCGGCCGCGATGGTGCCCGCCGTGTTGGAGTCCCGGTGCTGCCAGAGGTCGCGCTGGGTGTAGCCGGAGGCGCGGGGCAGGCCCACGGCGGCGGCACTGGTGGCGATGCGCTGAGCGGTCCCGGACTCGTTGAAAAGGGCGACCGCACGGCTGCCGTCCGCCATCTCCTTGACGACCACCCAGCGGCCGCCCTCGCTCGACACCACCGTGCCCTGCCTGCCCAACGGGTCCTGGTCGACCGCGATGACCTCCTTGTTGCCGAGGATGTCCAGGGTGGCGGGGGAGGCGGTGCGCAGGTCGGTGCCGATGAGCAGCGGGGCGGCCATGACCGCCCAGAGCGAGAAGTGGGAACGGTACTCGGTGTCCGTCATGCCGCCGTTGCCGACCTCCAGCATGTCGGGGTCGTTCCAGTGACCGGGTCCGGCGTACGGGGCCAGCGGCAGGTTCTGCTTGAGGATGGAGAGCATCGAGCCCCAGCTGTCGCTGATGTCCCCCGTGGTACGCCAGAGTTGGCCGACGTCGGAGGCCCACTCCCAGGGCTTGTTCTCGCCCCACTCGCAGATGCTGTAGACGATGGGGCGCCCGGTGGCCTTCAGGGCGTCGCGCATGGTGCGGTAGCGCTGTCGGGCATCCACGCCCTGGTTGTTGCAGTTGTCGTACTTCAGATAGTCCACGCCCCACTCGGCGAACTGCCGGGCGTCGCTCTCCTCGTGGCCGAGTGCGCCGGGGAAGCCCGCGCCGTCGCACGTCTTGGTGCCGGCGCTGGTGTAGATGCCGAGCCCCAGGCCCTTGGCGTGGACGTAGTCGGCGACCGCCGAGATGCCGTGCGGGAAGCGTGCCGGGTCCGGCACCAGCTTGCCGTCGGCGTCCCGCTGGGGGAGTGCCCAGCAGTCGTCGAGGTTGACGTACTGGTACCCGGCGTCTCTCAGGCCCTTGTCCACGAAGAGGTCGGCGATGCCCTTGACCATGTCCTCGTTGAACTCGGCCCGGCAGTGCGTGGAGTTCCAGTTGTTGAAGCCCATGGGCGGGGTGAGGGCCGGCCCCTCGGCGGGGGCTGCGGGAGGGGGCGCGGCCGTGGCCGGGGCGGCGAGACCGCCCGCGCTCAGCAGCGCCGTCAGGAGTAGGGCGGCTGCTCTGATGCGGTGCGTGCGGGGGTGAGGGTGACGCATCGTCGACGTTCCTCCGGCTCGCGGCAGACAGGGACGGGCACCGGTGCGCGATCACGGTAGGACGTGTCCGAGTCTGTTGGAAGAGGCGGGACAGACACGTTCGATCCTGTTGGTTCGGCTGGCCGAAAGTCGTCCAGCGTGACTCCCTGGGCCGTCCGGCAGTTGATCACGGCATGAAGAAGCGCAGCATGCTCGCCATCGCCAGCCTCGCCACCGGATTCGTGGTGGCCGCCCTCACCCCGTCCCACGCCGCGGAGAACGCCGGCCTCGGCGACCTCAAGGTGGACGACACCCTGAGCACCGTCGACCACATCGTGAGCCAGGACAGCTTCGACGTGGACGAGGGCGCGCTCGGCCAGTAACGGCCTGAATAGACCGCGAACATAGTGCCGGGACCCTTGCCCCAGGGGCCCCGGCACCGTCCTGTGCGTCCTCAACTGCGCGTGGTTTCCGGGACAGGGTGGAACGGGCAAGCCCCAGGGGGCCAACAGAAGAGGGGGAACCGTGACCGTCGTCTGGATCAACGGCGCGTTCGGTGCGGGCAAGACCACCACCGCACGGGAATTGATCGAACTGATCCCGAACAGCACGCTCTTCGACCCCGAGCTGATCGGCGCGGCGCTCTCGCGTCTGCTGCCGCCCAAGCGGCTCGCCGAGGTCGACGACCACCAGGACCTGCCGATCTGGCGCCGCCTGGTGATCGACACCGCCGCCGCGATGCTCGCCGAGCTGGGCGGGACCCTGGTGGTCCCCATGACCCTGCTGCGCCAGGAGTACCGCGACGAGATCTTCGGTGGTCTCGCCGCCCGCCGGATCTCCGTGCGCCATCTGCTGCTCGCCCCGGCCGAAACGATTTTGCGCCGGCGCATCGCCGGACGTGAACCATCGCCCGGCGTACCCGACGCCGAGATGCGCGAGCGGCAGTGGGCGTACGACCACATCGAGCCCTACCGCGCCGCCCTCGCCTCCTGGCTCACCGCCGACGCGTACCCCATCGACACGAGCCGGCTCACCCCGTACCAGAGCGCCGTCCGGATCACCGAGGCCGTGGGGAGCGGCGCGGCCCGGCCGTGCGAGATCGTGCAGACTCCGGAGCCGACCGGCGAGACCCTGGCCGCCGGGGTGCTCCTCTTCGACGCGGAGGACCGGGTGCTGCTGGTCGACCCCACCTACAAGCCGGGCTGGGAGTTTCCCGGCGGCGTGGTCGAGCGGGGCGAGGCCCCGGCCCGCGCCGGGATGCGGGAGGTCGCGGAGGAGGTCGGCATCCGGCTGCGGGAGGTGCCCCGCCTGCTGGTGGTCGACTGGGAGCGCCCCGACCCGCCCGGCTACGGCGGCCTGCGCCTCCTCTTCGACGGCGGCCGCCTCGCCCCCGACGAGGCCGCCCAGGTGCTGCTGCCCGGCCCCGAACTGCGCGCCTGGCGCTTCGCCACCGAACGCGAGGCCGCCACCATGCTCCCCCCGGTCCGCTACGAACGCCTCCGCTGGGCCCTCAGAGCCCGCGAACGCGGCGCGGCGCTGTACCTGGAGGCGGGCATCCCGGTCGGCTGAGGGGCGGCCCACGAGGGCGCGCCCGTTCCCGGGCGTGGGCGCGCCGTCGTCAACTCGGTCAGCTCGCGGCGTAGTTGTTCAGGAACAGGGCCTCCGCGACCGACAGGCGCTCCAGCTCCTCGGGGGAGACGCTTTCATTGACCGCGTGGATCTGGGCCTCCGGCTCGCTCAGGCCGATCAGCAGGATCTCGGCCTCCGGGTAGAGGCCGGCGAGGGTGTTGCACAGCGGGATGGAGCCGCCCTGGCCCGCGTACTGCATGGTCTCGCCGGGGTAGGCGACCGCCATCGCGTCGGCCATCGCCTGGTAGGCGGGGCTCGTGGTGTCGGCCCGGAACGGCTGGCCCTGGCCGATCTGTTCGACGCTCACCCGCGCGCCCCACGGCGTGTGGGCCTCCAGGTGGGCGCTGAGCAGCTTGGTCGCCTCGGCCGCGTCCACGCCCGGCGGCACCCGCAGGCTGATCTGCGCGCGGGCGCTCGACTGCACGGACGGGGTGGCGCCGACGACCGGCGGGCAGTCGATGCCGATGACCGTCACCGCGGGACGCGCCCACAGCCGGTCGGCCACCGAGCCGTCACCGATCAGCTCCACGCCGTCCAGCACCTTGGCGTCGACACGGAACTGCTCCTCGCCGTACTCGAGCCCCTCCCAGTGGGCGTCGGCCGTCAGGCCGTCCACCGTGGTCGAACCGTCCTCGGCGCGCAGCGAGTCCAGGAGGCGGATCAGCGCGGCGAGCGCGTCCGGGGCGGCGCCGCCGAACTGGCCCGAGTGCAGGTTCCCGGCCAGGGTGTCGATCTGGACCCGGAGCATCGTCATGCCGCGCAGGGTGGTGGTCGCCGTCGGCAGGCCCACGCGGAAGTTGCCCGTGTCGCCGATCACGATGGTGTCCGCCGTCAGCAGCTCCGGGTGCGCTTCCGCGTACCGCTCCAGACCGCCCGTGCCCTGCTCCTCGGAGCCCTCCGCGATCACCTTGACGTGGACCGGCACCCCGCCGTTCGCCTTCAGCGCCCGCAGCGCCAGCAGGTGCATGATCAGGCCGCCCTTGCAGTCGGCCGCACCGCGCCCGTACCAGCGCCCTTCCCGCTCGGTCAGCTCGAACGGCGGCGTGGTCCAGCCGGCCTCGTCCAGCGGCGGCTGCACGTCGTAGTGGGCGTAGAGCAGGACGGTCTTCGCGCCCTCGGGGCCGGGCAGGTATCCGTACACCGACTGGGTGCCGTCCGGGGTGTCCAGGAGTGCCACGTCGGTGAAGCCCTCGGCGGTGAGCGCGTCGACGATCCAGTTCGCGGCGCCCTCGCTCTCGCTCCTCGGGAACTGCCCGAAGTCCGCCACCGACTTGAAGGCGACCAGCTCGGTGAGCTCCGCCTTGGCGCGGGGCATCAGCGAGGCGACGGTCTCGGCGACCGGATTCGACGACATGGGCACGGCTCCTCATGGGGTTACGACGTTGAACTGCTGGAATACACCGATCCTCCCACAGCGGCCCGAGCCGGGGACCGGCCGTAGGATGCGTGGGACATGGGGTTCCCCGTCCCGTGTCATCGGTGCACCGGGGGAGCGGCAGCGGCTTGATCGGAGCGGTAGACCATCGTGAGCGGCGAGAACACTTCGGCGGAGGATGAGCGGCGGGTCTGGGACGTCGTCGTGGTCGGCGCGGGACCCGCGGGCGCCTCGGCCGCCTATGCGGCGGCCGTCGCGGGCCGCCGGGTGCTGATGCTGGAGAAGGCGGAACTGCCCCGCTACAAGACGTGCGGCGGCGGCATCATCGGCCCCTCCCGCGACGCGCTCCCGCCCGGCTTCGAACTCCCCTTCCGGGACCGGGTGCACGCGGTCACCTTCTCCCACAACGGCCGTTTCAACCGGACCCGGCGCTCCCGGCAGATGCTGTTCGGGCTGATCAACCGGCCCGAGTTCGACCAGCGGCTGGTGGAGCACGCGCAGAAGGCGGGCGCCGAGCTGCGCACCGGCGTGACCGTGCAGCGCGTGGAGCAGCACGGCTCGGCGGTCCCCGACCGGCGCACCGTCGCCGTGGTCCTCCAGGGTGGCGAGACGGTACTGGCCCACGCGGTCGTCGGCGCCGACGGCAGCGCCAGCCGGATAGGGGCCCATGTCGGGGTCAAGCTGGACCAGGTCGACCTCGGTCTCGAGGCCGAGATCCCGGTCCCGGACACCGTCGCCGAGGACTGGAAGGGCCGCGTCCTCATCGACTGGGGCCCGCTGCCCGGCAGTTACGGCTGGGTCTTCCCCAAGGGCGACACGCTCACCGTCGGTGTGATCTCCGCGCGCGGCGAAGGCGCGGCCACCAAGCGGTACTTGGAGGACTTCATCGCCCGGCTGGGTCTCGCCGGTTTCGAACCGAGCATCTCGTCGGGGCACTTGACCCGCTGCCGCGCCGAGGACTCCCCGCTCTCCCGCGGCCGGGTGCTGGTCTGCGGCGACGCGGCCGGACTGCTGGAGCCGTGGACTCGTGAGGGCATCTCCTTCGCGCTGCGCTCCGGGCGCCTCGCGGGGGAGTGGGCGGTACGGATCGCCGAGGCCCACGACGCCGTCGACACCCGCCGGCAGGCCCTGAACTACGCCTTCGCCATCAAGGCGGGGCTCGGGGTGGAGATGAGCGTCGGCAAGCGGCTGCTGGCCGCCTTCGAGCGCCGGCCCGGTGTCTTCCACGCCGGGATCACCGGATTCCGGCCCGCGTGGAAGGCGTTTCGGGACATCACCACCGGCGCGACGACGCTCGGCGAGATGGTCAGGTCCCGTCCGCTCGCCCAGCGCACGCTGGCCGCGCTGGACCGGGGACGGACCGCGCCGGAGATCCAGCCGGAGCAGCCGGAGCAGGAGGACAGCGTCAGTCCGTGACGGTGAGCACCGTCAGTTTGTGACGGTGATCCGGAACACCGGGTGGTCGCAGGCGGCCGCGAGGATCTCCGCGTCTGAGGAGCTCGCGGTCACCCCGGCGAAGAACTTGTCGACCTGCCAGCCCCACCGCTCCAGATAGGTCCGCAGGATGGGGAGCTTCTCGTCGTCGGGAAGCTCCACCGCGCTGAAGGCGCGCACCTTCCGGCCGACCCGCAGCTCGCCGCCGTTCGCCGCGCGCATGTTGCGCACCCACTGGGAATGGCCACGCGCCGAGACCAGGTACTGCCCGCCCTCGTGGGTGTGCGGGTTGACCGGGATGCGCTGCATCTCGCCGCTCTTGCGGCCGCGCACCGACAGCTCCGCGCTGCCCGCGAGGCTGACCCCGAGGCGGGCGAGCTTGCCGACGAGCCCGTTGAACCACGTGCCCAGCGGGCCCGCCTTCAAGTAGTACGGCGCGGACGACGACATGACGACCCCCAGGGGTTCGGGAGAGCGGTGCTCTCGCTTCGGTCTCCAGTGTGCCGAGATCGGTGCTCTCGCGCAAGAGCGGTGCTCTGCTTCGTGTGCACTGCTCCGTCGCATGGCACACTGGCCCGCATGAGCACCACAGAGGGCGCCCGCGCGCGGGCCAGGACCGAGGTCACCGCGGCCATCAAGGACGAGGCCCGTAGACAGCTCGCCGCCGAGGGCGCGGCGAAGCTCTCGCTGCGCGCCGTGGCCCGCGAGCTTGGCATGGTGTCCTCCGCGCTCTACCGGTACTTCCCGAGCCGCGACGACCTGCTGACCGCGCTCATCATCGACGCCTACGACTCCCTCGGCGAGGCCGCCGAGACCGCCCACGCGGGCGTCCCCGAGGCGGACTTCATGCGCCGCTGGACGGCCGTGTGCGAGGCGGTGCGCGTCTGGGCGCTGGCCCACCCGCACGAGTACGCCCTGATCTACGGCTCACCCGTACCCGGCTACGCCGCTCCCGCGACCACCGTCCCGTCGGCGGCACGCGTGGCCCTGGTCCTGATCGGCGTCGTCCGCGACGCCCATGAAGGCCCCGGCCTCACCGGGCTGTCGCTCCCCGCCGAGCTGCGGTCCGAGGCCGAGCGCATGGCGGCCGACATCGCCCCCGAGCTGCCGGCCGAGGCAGCGCCCGCCATGGTCGCGGCCTGGGCCGAGCTGTTCGGGCTGGTCGGCTTCGAGGTGTTCGGGCAGTTCACCCGGGTCGTGGACGACCGCGAACGCTTCTTCCGGCACGCCGCCGTCCGGCTCGGCGAGAGCGTGGGCCTGCCCGCCGCCTGACCGGGCGGGCTCAGACGGTGAGCACCCGCACGCCCGCCTCCTCGAACCGGCGTACCGTCTCCGGGGTCACCGCGGTGTCCGTGACCAGCGTGTCCACCGGATCCGGGCCGCAGATCCGGGCGAACGCCCGCCGCTGAAGCTTGCTGGAATCGGCCGCGACCACCACGCGCTCCGCGCGCTCGCACAGCAGCCGGTTGACCGCCGCCTCCGACTCGTCGTGCGCCGCGGCACCGTGCACCGGGTCGAAGGCGCCCACTCCGAGCACCGCCACGTCCAGCGTGACCGCGCCGAGCACCCCGTCCGCGAGCGGGCCGACCAGCTCGAACGACTGCGGGCGAGCGACCCCGCCGGTCACCACGATCTTGAACTGTGGCCGTACGGCGAGTTCCCCCGCGATGTTGAGCGCGTTGGTGACCACGGTCAGCGCGGGCGAGCCGGCGGCCAGGTCGGCGCGGACGGCCAGCGCGCGGGCCACCTCCGTGGTCGTCGTGCCACCGGTCAGCCCCACCGCCTCGCCCGGTGCCACCAGATCCGCCACCGCCGCCGCGATCCGCTGCTTCTCGGAGGCGTGCCGGGCCGTCTTGTAGCGGAGCGGCAGCTCGTACGACACTCCGTGCGCGACCGCGCCGCCCCGCGTGCGCACCAGCATCCGCTGCTCGGCGAGCCCGTCGAGGTCCCGGCGGATGGTCGCCGCCGACACCGCCAGCTCGGACGCTGCCTCCTCGACCTCCAACCGGCCCCGCTCTGCCAGGAGTTCGAGCAGTGCCTGCCAGCGGGTGTCCCGCGCCATCGGATCTCCGTTCCTGTGATCTCCCGGCGACCCTAACGCACCGCGATCCGCGTCCTGATGCTTGATTGTGCGCGAAAGTCGGCAGTATCTTGCAGAAACGATCAGCCAGGGGAGGGTGTGGCATGAGCCATGTCGAGGACGAGCTGAGGAGCCAGCCCGAGTGCTGGGAGCGGGCGGCAAAAGAAGCGGCCGCACATCGCGCGGCCCTGCCGGTGCCGGGGGAGCGGGTCGCGGTCGTCGGCTGTGGGACCTCGTACTTCATGGCCCAGGCCGTGGCCGCACTCCGCGAGGAAACGGGGCAGGGTGAGACGGACGCCTTCGCCGCGTCGGAGTTCCCGCGCGGACGCGCCTACGGCCAGGTCATCGCCCTCACCCGCTCCGGCACCACCACCGAAGTGCTCTCTCTGCTGGCCGAGTTGAGGGGTGCCGCCCGGACCACCGCGATCACCGCGGACCCCGAGACCCCCATCAGGCGGGCCGCCGACCATCTCGTGGTCCTCGATTACGCCGACGAACGCTCCGTCGTCCAGACCCGGTTCGCCACCACCGCCCTCACCCTGCTCCGTGCCCACCTCGGACTGCACACTCCGGCCGCCGTCACCGACGCCCGCGCGGCTCTCACCGTCCCGCTGCCCGAAGGGCTGGTGAAGCGAAGGGAGTTCACCTTCCTCGGCCGGGGCTGGACCGTAGGGCTGGCGAACGAGGCGGCGCTGAAGATGCGGGAGGCGTCCCTGTCCTGGACCGAGGCGTACCCGGCGATGGAGTACCGGCACGGCCCGATCAGCATCAGCGCCGAGGACACCGCGACCTGGATGCTCGGCCCGGCCCCCGAAGGGCTCGCCGAACAGGTGCGTGACACCGGCGCGTTGTGGATCGAGGGCGGACTCGACCCGCTCGCCGAACTGATCCGCGTCCAGCGCCTCGCCGTCGCCGTGGCCGCCGCCCGAGGACTCGACCCCGACCGGCCCCGACACCTCACCCGCTCGGTGATCCTCGCCCCCTGACGCGGAATGGAGAAGCCGCCGTGCCCCTCACCACCACCGGTGAACTGATCGCCCGAGCCGCCCGACTCCGCACCGCCGTCGCCGCGTTCAACATCATCACCCTCGAACACATCGAGGCCGTCGTCACCGGAGCCGAGACGGCCGGAGCGCCCGTCGTCCTCCAAGTCAGCCAGAACGCCGTCAAGTTCAGGGGTGGGCGTCTCGGGCCCCTCGCCCGGGCCGCCGTCACCGCAGCCGAACAGGCCCACATACCCGTGGCGTTGCACCTGGACCACGTCCAGAGCGACGACCTCCTGCGCCAGGCCCCCGACGCCGGCTTCAGCTCCGTGATGTACGACGCCGCCCGCCTGCCCTACGCCGAGAACCTCACCGCCACCCAGGCGGCCGCCGACTGGGCGCACGCCCAAGGGCTCTGGATCGAGGCGGAGTTGGGGCAGATAGGCGGCAAGGACGGCAGGCCACCGCTGGACGCCCACGCCCCCGGCGCCCGTACCGACCCCGCCGAGGCGCGGGACTTCGTCGCGCGGACCGGCGTCGACGCACTCGCCGTGGCCATCGGCAGCGCCCACGCCATGACCACCCGCACCGCGGCCCTGGACCACGCCCTGCTCAAGCGGCTCTCCGCCGAACTGGCCGTACCCCTGGTGCTGCACGGCTCCTCGGGCGTGCCGGACGACGAGCTGGCCGAGGCGGTCGAGGGCGGCATCGGCAAGGTCAACGTGGGCACCGCCCTCAACGCGGCCCTGACCCGGGCGCTCCGCGACCACCTGGGCCGGCACCCCGAGGCCGTCGACCCCCGCGCCTACCTCGCCACCGGCCGAACGGCCATGACGGACGAGGTGACCCGGATCATCCGCGTCCTGGACCGCGCGGGCGTCAGCCCTTCTTGACCGCCTTCAGCACCACGAACTTCGGGTCGCTCGCCACCAGTTCGCAGTTGCCGAACAGCCGCTTCAGCTTCACGTGGTAGCCCAGGTGCCGGTTGCCGATCACCCACAGCTCGCCGCCCGGGCGCAGCGCCCGCTCGGCACCGGTGAACATCCGCCAGGACGTGGCGTCGCTGGTGGCCTGGTGGGAGTGGAAGGGCGGGTTGTTCAGCACCAGGTCCGCGCTGCCGGACGCCACCCCGGCCAGCCCGTCCCCGACCCGGAACTCCGCGTGCCCCGGCACCCCGTTCGCCTTGTACGTGGCCTCCGCCGAGGCGACGGCCTGGAACGACTCGTCCACGAACAGCACCTCGGCCTCCGGGTCGGCCAGCGCCACCGCCGTACCCACCACACCGTTGCCGCAGCCGAGGTCCACCACCCGGCGCCCGCGCGTCTCCGGCAGGTGCCCCAGGAAGAACCGGGTGCCGATGTCCAGCCGGTCGGCGCAGAAGACGCCCGCGTGATTGACCACCGGCCGCCCCGACGCCACCCCGAGCCCGTCCGGCAGGGTGTACCCGTACGGCCAGGGATTGTCCGGCGGGACGAGCGACGGGTCCGGGGTGCAGAAGATCAGCCGGGCCTTCTGCCGCGCCAGCGAGGTGCGGGTAGGACCCAGAATCCGCTCGAACAGCAGAAGCGTGGAGGTGTGGATCTCCTTCACCATGCCGGTGCCGATCACCACCGTCCCCGCGTGCACGGCGGGCGCCAGCCGCAGCAGCTGGTCCTCCAGCAGCGCCAGGCTCTTGGGCACGCGCACCAGCAGCACGTCCACCCGCTCGGGCACCGAGTCCCGCGTGGTCAGCAGCCGCACCACGCCGGGCCCGACCCCGGCCCGCGCCAGGTTCGCCCGCGTGGCCTCCTGACTCAGGAAGGAATCGGTGATCTGCGTCGGCCGGTGCGCGGCGAGCGCCGTCGCCAGCGCGCCCCAGCGGTCGCCGAGCACCACGACCTCGCCCGACAGCTCCACCCCTTCCTCGGCCAGATGCCGCAGCAGATACGCGTCGGAGGCGTCCCAGGCACGCAGCCGGTCGCGGGGATCGTCGGGGAAGCGGGACAGCTCGGTCTCGCCCCACGGAGTCGTCATGCGGTCGTTCATCGCCCCCCAGGCTAGCCGAGCCCCAGCTCAGGACCGGTCGGCCGCCCCAGGGGGTGTCTCGTCGCAGGCCGACGAGACACCCCCTGAGGGAGGATGGGGCGCATGGACGTGGAACTCTTCCCGCGGGAGCGGGCCGAAGCCGCTCCGGGCGCCGTGCACGTCCCGCACTGGCTCGACGCCGACCGGCAGCGCGCGCTGCTCACGGCCTGCCGCGAGTGGGCCCGCCCCCCGGCCGGGCTGCGCACCGTCCGCACCCCCGGCGGCGGCACCATGACCGCCCGGCAGGTCTGCCTCGGCTGGCACTGGCACCCGTACGCCTACGCCCGCACCGTCGTCGACGGCGACAACGCGCCCGTGAAGCCCTTTCCGGCCTGGCTGGACGAACTGGCCCGGCGCGCGGTCGCCGACGCCCTCGGCCCGGCGGCCCTCCCCGGCGACCCCTACGACATCGCCCTGATCAACTTCTACGACGGCGACGCCCGCATGGGCATGCACCGTGACGGCGACGAACGCTCCGCGGCCCCGGTGGTCTCCCTCAGCCTGGGCGACAGCTGCGTGTTCCGGTTCGGCAACCCCGAGACACGCACCCGCCCCTACACGGACGTGGAGCTGCGCAGCGGCGACCTCTTCGTCTTCGGCGGCCCCTCTCGCCTTGCCTTCCACGGCGTCCCACGCGTGCTGCCCGGCACCTCACCACCCGAACTGGGCCTGACCGGACGGCTCAACATCACCCTGCGCGTGAGCGGCCTGACGGCCCCCGCCCGCTGAGCATGTCAAATCGGTCACGAGACGGGCCACGACCGGGGCGGATCATGCGAGACTCGCCCCCATGAGCGGCATGGCAGACCCCCGGAAGTCGGGGGCAGGACCCATCTCACGGGCGCGGCTGGACCGGGGGCGCGGTGCCCTCGGCCCCGCGCTGGAGCTGGTGCACACCGGGCGCGCCCCGACCCGCGCCGTGCTCACTGCCGAACTCGGCGTCACCCGCGCCACCGCCGGTGCCGTCGCCGCCGAACTGGAGGCGCTCGGCCTCATCCGGGTCGACGCCCGCCCCAGCGCCCCCGCCGGTTCCCAGGGCCGCCCCTCGCACCGCCTGGAGGTCGCCGAGAACGGCCCCGTCGCGCTCGCCGCGCAGATCCACACGGACGGCTTCCGGGCCGCCCTGGTCGGCCTCGGCGGACGGATCGTGGCGACCGCGCCCGGCTGCGAAACCGTCGACGCCGACCCGGCCAAGGTGCTCGGCGCGGTGATCGAGGCGGGCGCCGACCTGCTGCGCGCCACGGGCCGTCGCTGCGTGGGCGCCGGGCTCGCCGTCCCCTCCGCCGTCGCCGAACCCGAGGGGCTCGCCCTCAACCCCCTGCACCTGGCCTGGCCCGCCGGAGAACCGGTCCGCCGCATCTTCGCCGACCTCGTGCGCGCGGCCGGCATCACCGGCCCCGCCTTCGCGGGCAACGACGTCAACCTCGCCGCTCTCGCCGAACACCGGCACGGCGCGGGCCGGGGCGCCCGGCACCTGCTGTGCGTGGCCACCGGCCACCGGGGCGTCGGCGGCGCGCTCGTCCTCGACGGCCGCCTGCACACCGGCAGTTCGGGCCTCGCCCTGGAGGTCGGCCACCTCACCGTCAACCCCGAGGGCCGCGTCTGCCACTGCGGCAGCCGGGGCTGCCTCGACGTCGAGGCCGACCCGCTGGCCCTCCTCATGGAGGCCGGTCTCGAACCCGGCCCCGAGGTCTCCCTCCTCGACCAGGCCGACGAACTGCTGCGTACCCGATACGCCGAGCCCGCCGTACGCGCCGCCGCCGAGACCCTGATCGACCGGCTCGGTCTGGGGCTGGCCGGGCTGGTCAACATCCTCAACCCCGACCGCGTCATCCTGGGCGGACTGCACCGCGGCCTGCTCGCCGCCGACCCCGAGCGACTGCGCGCGGTCGTCGCCGAGCGCAGCCTGTGGGGACAGAGCGGCAGCGTCCCCATCCTGCCGTGCACCCTGGACCACGACAGCCTCGTAGGCGCCGCCGAACTCGCCTGGCAGCCGGTCCTCGACGACCCCCTCGCGGCCCTGCGGTGACCTCGGAGCCGGCCGAGCTGTGGGACGTGTCCCGCCTGCGCTTCGAGGAGACGGCCCCGCCCGTCCTCACCGCGCGGCAACGTACGGCGATGGACCACCGCTGGGAGGCCGCCGTCCGCGTCAACCCGACTCTGTTCGACGGCCCGGTGGCCGCGCTCACCGGCCTCGAGCGCGATGACGCGGGCGGCCTGCTGGTGTCCTGGACGCGGCTGACGTACCGCTTCCGCGCCCTGCGCGGCCTCCCGGACGCGCCCGCCGTGTCGGGGCTGTTCGTGGCGGTGCTCCAACCCTGCGACGACGGGCGTCTGCTGGTGGGCCGGATGTCGCCCACCACGTCGGCCCCCGGCGTGTGGCAACCACCCGGCGGAACCCTCGAACCCCCCGGTGGCGGCGCCGCGTTGGACGTCGCCGTACTGCGGCGGCACGCGGCACGCGAACTGGCCGAGGAGACCGGCTCCGACATCCCCACTGACGCCCTTGTACCGGGACCGGTGGTCCGCGACGCCCGAGGCAGCGTGGGCTTCCTCTTCATCGCCCCGCCGCGCCCCGCGCGCGAACTGCGCGAGCGGTACGCGGAGTTGGCGCGCACCGAGATCGCGTCGGGGGTGGGCCCCGAGTTCGACCGGGTGGAGCTGATCGGCTCGCTGGCTGAACTCCGGGCGCTGCCGGGGCCGTTGGCGTCATATCTGGAGCCGGCGGTGGAGCGGTTCTTCGGGTCGTAGTGTGGAGCGGTTCTTCGGGTCGTAGTACGGCGGGACCCGGTACGGCACCGGAGCCGTACCGGGTAGGACGCGCCGCTCGGCTCAGCCGGGGACGGCCGACGGCGCCGGAGCCGCTACCGCCACGGCGGACACCGACGGGGTGTGCGCCACGACGGGTTCGGGGGCGACGGGCACGGCCGGCTCGGGCGCCGCGTGCGCCAGGGCGGGTTCCGGTGCCGGCGCGCCGGCCGAGGCGTGGGCCACGGCGGGCTCGGGAGCGCGGGCCGGACCGCGCACCACGACCGGCTCCGGCGGAGCGGACACCGGGGAGGTGTGCGCCACGGCGGGCTCGGGGGCGTCCTGCGCCACGGCGGGCTCGGGTGCCGGTGCGTGGACCACGACCGGCTCGGGCGCGCGGGCCGGCGGCTGGACGGTGAGCGGCGGGGGCGCGGGGCGCTGTTCCGTCGCGCGGGGCGGCTTCGGCGCCGGTGGGCGCGGGGCCGGGGAGGCGGTCGCGGACAGCGCGAACCACACGACCTTGCCGTCCTCGCCGTCCGGCCGGCACCCCCAGCTCTCGCTGACGGCGGCCACCATCACCAGGCCCCGCCCGCAGGTGGCGAGCGGTCCGGCGTCCGGCGCTTCGGCGGCGTCGGCCACCACGGGAAGGCGTGGATCGCGGTCGCGGACCGAGACGGTGAGCCGGTCGGACTGGAACTCCAGCTCCACGGTGCACGACTTGTCGGGCCGGGCATGTCGGTGGACGTTGCTCAGCAGCTCGGTCACACCGAGCGCGGCCCGGTCTATCAACGGGTCCAGATGCCAGTAGCGCAGTTGCGCAGATACGATTCTGCGGACCTGGCCGATCCGCGACGGCAGGGCTTGGAGCTCCACCGTGCAGTGCCTGTTCGGGTAACTGATCACGGCTGCGACTCCCCGATGTGAGGTCCGGACGAACCGGAGGAACACGGAGAACAACGGAAATCCGGGAGGGTGCTGGCGTCCCTGTGGCCGCCTGCCGTCGAGGCCGACGGGCCGGTCCGCAGCGTTACCTCCGGTAAACCCAGAGTGACGTGAGATCAGCGTGCCGCAGTGCCCGTCCTCCCGCAACTCGCCACGGTGGCCCGCAGGTCAGCCACCCCGTCCGGCGGCGCGGCGTACCGCCTCGATGAACCTGCGCGCGGCGGGCGGCCCGGGCTCATCCGCAGCGGAGTCACGTTCGGTGAGCGTCAGCTGGTAGCGGTGGCCGTTCAGATCGGCCTGCGCCCGGTCGTCCGGGGCGAACCACGGTTTGGAGGCCCGTACGGTCCCCACCGGCGCGCTGTCGATCTCGCTGCCCTCGCTGGTGAGCAGCTCCAGCCTGCCGTCGCTGATACGGACACGGCCGGCCCGGGTGAGCGAGCGCATTCCCTTGCCGATGCGCACGCCTCTCGCCGTGAACTCCGGCTCCGCCATCCCGCACCGCCCCCTCGCGCGCCCGGCCCACCGGCCCCCGTACGGCGGCCGGTCCACGCGGTGCAGTCTGCCCCGGCGCGGACGGGAGCACCAGTGCGCGCGGACGGGGCGCACGTGGCGCTGGAGCACTCGCGCCAATGCGCCCCCGCGCCCCTCGTACGGGTGTGCCCCAGGCTGCCTTTGGGTGGCTCAAAGATGCGTTGATGCAGGTGAGGAGCGGTGCGTCTGATGCCTATGATCGGGCTGCCGGCCGCGCTGGGCGTCGTCGGCGCCCAGCGTAAGGAGCCCCGCCGTGAACACCACTCCACCGGCCCGGACCGGCGCCACCCTCGATGTGGACCGCAGTGACCCGGCCTACCGGGACTGGCTGAAAGAGGCCGTACGCAAGGTCCAGGCCGACGCCAACCGCTCGGCGGACACGCACCTGCTGCGCTTCCCGCTGCCCGAGGAGTGGGGCATCGACCTGTACCTGAAGGACGAGTCGACCCACCCGACCGGCAGCCTCAAGCACCGCCTCGCCCGCTCCCTCTTCCTCTACGGCCTGTGCAACGGCTGGATTCGTCCCGGCCGCCCGGTGATCGAGGCGTCCAGCGGCTCGACCGCCGTCTCCGAGGCGTACTTCGCGTCCCTGATCGGTGTGCCGTTCATCGCCGTCATGCCGCGCACCACGAGCGCCGAGAAGTGCAGGCTGATCGAGTTCCACGGCGGCCGCTGCCACTTCGTGGACGACCCCCGCACCATGTACGCCGAGTCCGCGCGGCTCGCGGCGGAGACCGGCGGCCACTTCATGGACCAGTTCACCTACGCCGAGCGCGCCACCGACTGGCGCGGCAACAACAACATCGCCGAGTCCATCTTCCGCCAGCTCGCGCTGGAGCGGTTCCCGGTGCCGGCCTGGATCGTCGCCACGGCCGGCACCGGCGGCACCTCGGCCACCCTCGCGCGCTATGTGCACTACCTCCAGCACGACACCCGCGTCTGTGTGGCGGACCCCGAGAACTCCTGTTTCTTCGAGGGCTGGACCACCGGCGACCTCGATGTCACCTGTGACTGCGGCTCCCGGATCGAGGGGATCGGACGGCCGCGCATGGAACCCAGCTTCGTGCCGGGCGCGATCGACCGCATGATGAAGGTCCCGGACGCCGCCAGCGTGGCCGCCGTACGCGCGCTGGAGCGGGCGCTCGGCCGCAAGGCGGGCGGTTCGACCGGTACCGGCCTGTGGAGCGCGCTGAAGATCATCTCCGAGATGGTGGCCGAGGGCCGGACCGGCAGTGTGGTCACCCTGCTCTGCGACCCCGGCGACCGCTATCTCGACAAGTACTACTCGGACAGCTGGCTGGAGGAGCAGAACCTCGACATCGGGCCGTACACGGCCGCGATCGAGTCGCTGCTCGCCACGGGCGTGTGGCCGGACTGAGGACGTTCCCGGGCAGTTGCGTTCCCGGCGCGCCGTCAGTCCTCCTCGGGGGCCTCGGGCTCCTCGTCGTCCTCCGGCTCGCCCGCCACCACCAAGCGCCGCAGCCGCTCGGAGATCTCCGCACGGGCCTCGGCGGGCAGCCCCCCGTCCGTGACGAGCGTGTCCACCTCGTCCAGCGCGGCGAACGAACTGAGGCCCACGGTGCCCCACTTGGTGTGGTCGGCGACCACCACGACCCGGCGCGCCGAGCGCACCAGCTGCCGGTTGGTCTCCGCCTCGGCGAGATTCGGCGTGGACAGCCCGGCCTCCGCCGATATCCCGTGCACCCCGAGGAACAGCAGATCGAAGTGGAGCGCGGCGATGGCCCGGTCCGCGACCGGACCCACCAGCGAGTCGGACGGCGTACGCACCCCGCCGGTCAGCACCACCGTGGCCGCGCCCTGACGCCGGCCCGAGGTGCGCTGCGCCGTGTGGAAGACGTCCGCGACCCGCACCGAGTTCGTCACCACGGTCAGATCGGGCACCTCAAGCAACTGCCGGGCCAGCGTGTAGGTGGTCGTACCGCCGGACAGCGCGATCGCCGAACCCGGCGCCACCAGGCGGGCGGCCGCCCGCGCGATGTCCTCCTTGGCGGTCGGCTCCAGGCCCGACTTGGCCTCGAAACCCGGCTCGTGCGTGCTCGCCTCGACCACCGGCACCGCGCCGCCGTGCACCTTCTCCAGCACACCCTGCCGGGCCAGCGCGTCCAGATCCCGGCGCACGGTCATGTCCGACACGCCCAGCTGACGGGTCAGTTCATTGACCCGGACACCGCCCCGGCGTCGGACTTCGTCCACGATCAGGGCGCGCCGCTGCTCCGCGAGGAGGTTCTGATTCTCGCTCACGTACGCTCCGGTCCTTTCGCCACACCTGTCCGAGCCGCCTGGCACACCTGCGGTGACCTGCTCGTTCCATAGGTCCACCACATGCGCTGGCTTCTCATCTTGTCACGGGCCGCCATGGGTCGCGCCACTGCCTGTCACCACGCACACATAGGGTGCGCGCACATGTGTGCGGCCCCTATGTCGGCCGTCGTCACCCGGATCGGGGAGATTCCGTGACAAGCCGTTCCCGCAGGTGTACGCCACACCGGAAACGGAGAACCTGAAGCCCGCACGGACTCAGAACTCCTCAGGTGACAACGGGGGTGCGGACGACAAGTGGAACACGCGCGGGAACGCACCACCGAACCCCGGCCGGACCTTCCGGCCCCGACGGCCACGCCGGCGGAACGCGGCCTGGAACTGCTGGTGCACGGCGTCGGAGGCACCACACCGGAGAAGATGCTCGGCGACCCGCGCACGGTCCGCGTCACCGGCGACGACACGGCCGCCGTCTTCCGCCGCGCCGAAGACGTCCCGGAGACCGCCGGGGGAGCGGGACCCGCACTGGACGAACCCCCCGGCCGGGGCCCGGTGCGTGAGGCGTACGTCTGGTGCAACCTCACCTCCGGCAACGGCACCCGCGCCCTGTGGCTGTTGCTGCTGCCCTTCATGGTGGTCAACCTCGCCCACTGGATGCGCCCCACGGCCGAACGCCCCGGCCCCCCGGTCCGCCTCTACGGCCTCCTCGTCCGCCTGGCCGCGCTCACCCTGACGGTGCTCCTGGTCGCGGCCGCCTGCGAGGTCGCGCTGGACCTGGTGGCCTGGCAGTGCGCCGGCGCCCCCGCCTGCGCCGGACGCCACACCTGGCTCGCCTTCCTCTCGCCCGCCCTCTCCGACGGCGGCTGGTGGAGCGAGCCCGGCCGCCGCCTCGCCCTCGCCGCCCTGGCGCCCACCCTGCTCACCGCACTGCTCTGGTACCTCTCCCACCGCACCTGGAGCGCCTACGAGTCCCACCGCCCCCTGACCGCCACCGCCGAACCGGGACCCGACGAGAGCGCGCTGGCCCGCCCCGGCTTCTGGTACGGACGCCGCCTCGGCGCCCGGCTCCGCGCCGCGCACACCGCGGCCGGCCTGCTCACCGTCGCCGCCGCCGTCACCCTGCCCACCGCACGCTTCGACCACCGCCCCGGCGGCCCCGCGCCCCTCCACACCCTCGGCGTCCTGCTCGGCGCCGCCATCCTCGCCGGGGCGTGCGCCGTCGTCGCGGTGGTGTGCCGCCGGGGCCGCAGCGAACGCCGACCCGACCAGACCCTCGACCGCCACCTGCTGCGCGCCCTCCCGCTCGGCGCCCTCGCCCTGCTGCTCCTCGCCGTCGCCTACGCGGGCTGGTCCCGGCCGGGCTGGCGGTCCGCCGGACGGCTGCCCGGCGACCCGGCGTTCGGCGCGCTCATGCTGGCCCAGGGCATCCTGGTCGTCGCGCTCGCCGTCGTCGCCCACGGCCTGTACCGGCGTCTGCCCGACCCCCGCGCCGCGATGCGCGGCCTCGGCGGACCGGCCGTCGCGCTGCTCGCCTGCGCGCTCGGCGGGGTCGCCTCCGGCGGGGTCGCCCAGCGCGTCGCCGACTGGCTGGACGGCACCCGCGCCTCGCTCACCGGGCCACCCGTCACCCTCACCTGGCAGGCGTCCGCGATCCCGCCCGTGCTCGCCGTGCTCCTCGTACTGATCGCCGTCCTGGCCCGGCGCACCGCCCGCCTCGCCCGCGCCGAACGCCGACGGGTGCGCGCCGAGCACCCCGGCGAGCCCGAGGACCCCACCCGCACCCGGCGCATCGCCCACGTCCGCGCCATGGCCACCCTCACCGACCAGGCGCCCCTGATCCTCGCCGTGGGCTCCGTCGCCACCCTGATCGCCGGCGCGGGGGCCCTCACCGGCGCCCTCGCCACCGGCCGCGCCCCCGCCCATGCCGCCCGGCACGCCGGCGACACCGTCCGGATCGCCGCCGAGACCTGCCAGACGCTCGGCTCCTGGCTGATCGGCGTCGGCTTCCTGCTCTTCGTCACCTGGGGACGCCGCGCCTACAAGGACGCCTCGGCCCGCAGGACCATAGGCATCCTGTGGGACGTCGGCACCTTCTGGCCGCGCGCCGCCCACCCCTTCGCGCCCCCCTGCTACGCCGAGCGCGCCGTACCCGACCTGACCTGGCGCACCGCGACCTGGACCGAGCGCACCGGCGGCCGTCTCGTCCTCTCCGGCCATTCGCAGGGCAGTGTCCTGGTCGCCGCCGCGGCCTGGCAGCTGACGCCCGCCGTCCGCGAACGCGTCGCCCTGCTCACCTACGGCTCACCGCTGGAGCGGCTCTACGGGCGCTGGTTCCCCGCCCACTTCGGCCCGGCCGCCCTCGCCGCCCTGCACCGCGACGTCTGCTGCTGGCGCAACCTCCACCGCCGCACCGACCCCATCGGCGGCCCCGTCCGGCTGCCCGCCGGGCACCGCCCCGAGGTCGACCACGAGCCGCTGCCGGACCCGCGCGCCTACGGCCGCACCCCCGAACACCCGCTGCCCGCACCGATCCTCGGCCACTCCGACTACCAGGAGGACCCGGTCTTCACCCGCGAACGCGACCGGCTGCTGGCCAGCCTCCACCCCGACCTCCCCGCGCCCCGCCCGGAACCCGGCCAGGGATGAACCTCACGGCAGCTCCGGCAGATCCTCCGGGTACAGCAGGGTCAGGTCGTCGGTGCTCGGGTCGGGGAACTGCGCGACCCGGCTCGCGTGCCGCTCCACCATCGCCTCGAACGTCTGCCGCGCGGTACGGCCGTTGCCGAACGCCGGGCCCTTCGGGAGCACCGTGAAGTACTTCAGCAGCGCCTCCCCGGTGCCCGGCGCCAGCCGGTACTCGTGCTCGTCGGACTGCTGCTCCACGATCCGCAGCAGCTCCTCGGGGCCGTAGTCCCCAAAGGTGATCGTCCGCGAGAAACGGGACGCCACACCGGGGTTGACCGACAGGAAGCGCTCCATCTCCGCCGTGTAGCCCGCCACGATCACCACCACCGCGTCCCGGTGGTCCTCCATCAGCTTCACCAGCGTGTCGATGGCCTCCTTGCCGAAGTCACGCCCGGCGTCCTCCGGCGACAGCGCGTACGCCTCGTCGATGAACAGAACACCGCCACGCGCCCGTTCGAACGCCTCCTGGGTGCGGATCGCGGTGGAACCGATGTGCTCACCCACCAGGTCGACCCGTGACACCTCCACCAGATGCCCTATCTCCAGCACACCGAGCGAGGCCAGGATCTCGCCGTACAGCCGGGCCACCGTCGTCTTGCCGGTGCCGGGGGAGCCGGTGAAGACCAGATGCCGTTTCACCGAGGCGGCCTTGAGCCCCGCCTTCTGGCGGCGTCTGCCCACCTCGATCATGTCGGTCAGCGCCCGCACCTCGCGCTTGACGCTCTCCAGGCCCACCAGCGCGTCGAGTTCACCCATCACCGCCTTCGACGTACGGGTCTCCCGCTCCGGTACCGGCGGCGCGGCGGCCGGCTCCTGGCCGATGGCACGCTGTCCCGGAATCGCGCCGAGCAGCCCGCCCGTGGACGCCGGAACCGTCTGCACCGCCGTGTCCTGCGACGACGTCGGGGGCCGCAGCGCACCGCTCTCGTCGCTGGTGCACTCCTCCACCACCGGTCCCACGCCCGAACCCGCGTCCGGGCCGCCCTCCGCGAACTCGTAACCGCCGCGCGCACACCGCTCCGTACGGCACTTGCGCAGCGTCGTACGGCAGCCGTCGAGCACATGGAAGCCGTAGCCGCCGCTGCCGGTGACCTGGCAGCCGACGAAGCTGCCCCGGCCGCCCGCGGAGACGTAGAACCCCGCCTCGGCCGGGCTCTCCACCACGCAGCGCTCGATCGTCGGATCGGCGCCCTTGGTGACGATCACGCCGGTCTGGGTGCCGTCCACCGTGCAGTTGCTGAGGGTGCCGCCGCTGCCGTGGTCCCGGAACCAGGCGCCGGTGGCCGCGTCCCGGATGCGGCAGTCGTCGAGCTGCGCGGTCGCCCCGTCACTCACCGACACCGCCGTGTTGCGCACCTGGGAGAGATCGCTGTCCACCACGTCCGCGCGGGAGCCCCGGTCCAGCACGAACAGCGCGTCCGGCACGTCGTGCACCCGGCAGGAGTCCAGCACCGCCGTCGCGCCGTCGCTCACCCATACCGCCGGATAGTCGCCGGTGCTGTCGAAGATCTCGCACTGGTTGGCGTCCACGCGGGTGCCGGGGTCCCACACCGACAGCCCGTTGCGCCCGAAGCGGCGCACCGTCGTCCGGGTCAGCGTCAGCACGGACCGGGAGCGCAGGTCGACCGCGTTCTCCGGGATGTCGTGGATACGGCAGTCGGCCAGCGTCAGCACCGCGTCCGTGTCGAGTGTGACGCCGTCCGCCGAAGTGCGGTGCACCTCGCAGTCGGTGAGCTGGGCGGTGGCCCGCTGGGTGATCTGCACCCCGGCGCCCCGTACCTCGTAGACCTCGCAACCGAACGCCTCCAGCGCGGAGTTCTCCCCGGTCGCGCTCAGCCCGGTGCCCGAGGCGTGGTGCACCCGGCAGCGCTCCAGCCGCGGATGCCCGCCACCGCGCACGGCCACGCCCGCCTGGCCGGCCGAGACGACCTCGCAGTCCTCGAACACCCCGGCGGCGCCGTCGAGGACGAGGATGCCGATGCCGGCCGGATTGTCCACCGTGCAGCGGCGCACGGTCGGGCGGGCCCCGCCGCGCACCTCGATGCCGGAGGCGGACCGGGTCACGATCCGCACGTCCAGCAGTTCCGGCGTGCCCTCCTCCACCAGCAGCGCCGGGGCGGCGCCGTCCTGGCCCTCCACGTGCAGGCCCTGCACCACGGCGGAGGCCCGTACGGTCAGCGGTACGCCGTCCACGGGCGCGATCCGCACCGAGCCCGGCGCGTTGTCGGGGCCGCGCAGTGTCACCTCCCGCCGCACGACGAGGTTCTCCCGGTAGGTGCCGGGGGCGATGGTGAGGACGTCGCCGTCGGAGGCGGCCTCCAGGGCGGCCGCGAGCGACGCGTACTCACCCGTGCGGCGCCGCCACCGCGATGTGCCGGTGTGCGTCACCTGGACCGTGCCCTGTGCCATGGCGTTGCCGTGCCCCCACCTCGTGGTACTTGTGCTCGTCCGCCTCAGGGGCTCCGCGGCCGGTGCCCGGACGGCGGCCGCGTGCCGCCCTCTCGGGCGTTCGCGTACGCGCGTCTTCCGGACTCCGGCGCGGCCTGCGGCTCGCTCGCGCGCGGGTCGATGCCGAAAGCGAGTCGGCCGGTCCACCGTAGCGTGCGCGCGGGCGGCGGGCCGACCAGAGCCGGAAGCCGGCCCCGGGGCCTGTCGCGAGAGTTCCTAGCCCTAGCTGCCCGTACCGGCCTTGCCCCAGTCCGGGCCCGCCCGGTCCCAGGCGTGGTCCCAACTCGCGTACCGGCGGCGGACCATGCGCCAGACGGCGAGACGCCGCACGCTCTCGACGAGGCCGGCCGCCACCACGGCGGCCCCGAAACCGGCCAGCACCGCGTGCGCCCGCGCGGTGGCGGAGTCCAGGGGCCGGGTCGTTATTCGCCCGCTCGGGTCCGTCCAGAGTTTGAAGTGCTCACCCGTGCGGGGGGACTTCACGTCCGCCAGTACCGCGCCCTGCCGACGGGTGCCGTCCGGCGCGGTCCACCCGGCCAGGACCCGGCTGCGGGAGGTGCGGGCCGCGCCCGTGTCGGGATCGGTCTCCGGCGGAGCCTGCGCGAGGGTGCGCAGCACGGTGGCCGTGACGAGATGGCGGGTGTGCCGCTGCTCGCGCACCGACCGGCGCAGCGAGTCCTGCGCGGCGGACCCGGTCACCGTACCGACGACGGGCATGGCCACGATGGTCAGCAGCAGTGCCAGGAGGCACACCCATGCCTCGGCGACGTCGGTCGGGCGGCGCAGCGGATTGCCGCGCCAGCGCCACAGACCGCTGATGGTGCGCACGCCCCCACCCCCTTCGCTCCGACGCCCCCGTCCTGCCCCGTGTCGGCCCCGCTCATCCCCCGGCCCGGTGAAGAGGGCACGGGAGAAGGACATCACGTCGATGCGGTTTCTCTCACGGATTTCTCATGTTCCGCCCAACGACCCGGGTGGGCTCCGAGTTCCCCGTCCGCGCGCCCGAACAGCCGACCGGAGGTGAGGGGGCGTCAGGTGTGGACGCGCACGGGGTCGCCGACCCGGATCGTGCCGGTCGTGAGGGGCACCAGGTTCTGGCCGAAGAGCAGCCGCCCGTCGCGCCTGCGGAGCCGCGCCAGGGTGTAGAGGGGCTCGCGGCCGCGTACGGCGGTCGCCTGGTCGACGGTGGTGACGACGCAGCGCCCGCTGGGCCGGGCGACCCGGAAGTCGACGTCCCCGATGGAGATCCCGGTCCAGTGGTCCTCGTCCCACGCCTCGGTGCCCGCGACGACCACGTTGGGCCGGAAGCGGTTCATCGGCAGCGGTCCCTCGCCCGCGTGACGGCCCTCGGCCAGCGCCGAGTTGAGGGCGTCGAGCGAGGCGAGCGTGGTGACCAGCAGGGGGTAGCCGTCGGCGAGGCTCACCGTCTCGCCGGGCCGGGCGTAGTCGGGGTCGACGGGACGGCGGGTGGCCGGGTCGTCGAGGTGGACCAGGCGGACGGGCATCCCCAGGTACGCGGAGCACCAGTGGTGGGCGGCCTCGGAGGCGAGGACCGCCTCGACCTTGCGGCCGAACAGGGTGACCGGCATGGTCCCGGCCGGACGGGGTACGGGCACCGTCAGCGGCGGATGACCGGACGCCGACAGACGGATGCCGCCGCCGGGCGACAGCTCGGCGACGGCGCACGCGAGACGGGGCTGTTCGCGCTGGGTGACGACCTTCCCCCCGTCGTCGATCAGCGCCCACCGCCGGTCACCGGCCAGCCCCCAGGGCTCCACCTCGGCCCGAAGGAGCGGCAGGCTCCGGAATGCCTTGACCGGGTGGATGTGGATCGATCGCAGTGCCGCGTTCCCCATGCCGCCACCTTGCCAGACGGCGCCTCACGGAGACGGAACGGGATCAGTACCCGCGGTACTGCTGGTTGTTGTACGGCTGCTCCTGGTACGGCTGCTGCGGCGGCCTGGGCGCGGCCGGGCGCATCGCCTCGTACCCCGTGGGTGCCGCCGGGCGCGGCTGCTGGGGCTGCGCGCCGGGGTAGCCGCGCGGGGCGCCGGCCTGCTGCGGGATGTACGCGGTGGGCGTCGGCTGCATGGGGGCCGCCTGCGGCGCCTGCGGGTAGCCGTACGCAGAGGGCTGCGGCGAGGGGGCCGCGGGAAGGGCGGGGAGAGCGGAGGGCAGCGCGGGGAGGTTGCCGCCGGGGGAGGGCATACCGGGGGAGGACGGCATGCCGAGACCGGTGTCGTACGCGGCCGGGACCCTGATCGGGGCGATCTGCGGGGTGCCCCGCTCGGCCACGAGCGAGTCGTAGATCGGGGTGTCCGGGAAGGAGGCGGAGTAGTAGCCGCCGCCATAGGTGGAGCGGGGGGAGGTCATGGCACATAAGTTAAGCCCACGATGTGCTGGTTGGGGAGACCGATAAGAGGGTTGTTTTCCGTGTCGACGGCGATCTGGGATCGCTAATCCGAGCGAACTTGCCAAAAATGGACTCCATCCGGCGTTTGGATCGTGTAAAAGCCGAGTTCCTGCCGGGTTACCGGCGGTTGACGGAGCGTCGGAAGATCTTCAGATGGGGGCGGACATGTCCATGCCGAAGGGGTCGAACACACCGGTGCCCACCACCGCGCTCCGCGTCGAGGTGACCCGCCGGGCAGGCCCCGGCATCCCCGACGTGGACGCCTCGGCGCTGCTGCTCGCGAACGGCAGAGTCCGCGCGGACGGCGACTTCGTCTTCTACAACCAGCCCGCGCACCCCTCCGGCGCGGTCCGCCACCAGGGCAAGGAGACCGCCGGGGCGCACGTCACCGACACCCTGCTCGTCGACCTCGCGCGCGTGGAGGCCGGCATCGAGCGGATCGTCCTCGCCGCCTCGGCCGACGGCGGCACCTTCGGCCAGGTCCCCGGCCTCGCCGTCCAGATCTCGGACGCCGTCACGGGAGACAGCGCCGCCCGGTTCGACAGTACCGGCGCCACCGTGGAGACCGCGTTCGTCCTCGGCGAGTTCTACCGCCGCCAGGGCTCCTGGAAGTTCCGCGCCGTGGGACAGGGGTACGACAGCGGACTGGCGGGCCTGGCGACGGACTTCGGCATCACCGTCGACGTACCCCAGCATCCGGCCGCGCCCCCCGCTCCTGCCGCGCCCCCGCTCCAGCCCTCCAAGGTCACGCTGACCAAGGCCGCCCCCTCCGTCTCGCTGGCCAAGCAGGGCGGCACCTCCGGCGTCATGCGCGTCAACCTCAACTGGCAGACGCGCAAGCGCATCACGGGCCGCCACCGGGGCGCCGGACCCGGCGACCTCGACCTCGACCTGTGCGCGCTGTACGAACTCGCGGACGGCCGCAAAGGCGTCGTACAGGCCCTCGGCAACGCCTTCGGGGCGCTGGACCGGCCGCCCTACATCCACCTCGACGGCGACGACCGCACCGGTGCCGCGGCGAACGGCGAGAACCTCACCATCAGCCTCGACCACAAGGAGCACCTCAGACGCGTCCTGGTCTTCGTCACCATCTACGAGGGCGCCAGTTCCTTCGCCGACCTGCACGCCACCGTCACCCTCCGGCCGCAGCACGGCGCCCCGATCGACTTCTCGCTGGACGAGTGCACGGTGCCCTCCACGGTGTGCGCGCTCGCGCTGATCACCGACACCGGCGGCGACCTGGTCGTCCGGCGCGAGGCCCGCTATCTGGTCCCGGAGCGCGGGGTGAGCCCGCAGCGCACCGTCGACGGGGCCTACGGCTGGGGCATGAACTGGACGCCCGGCCGCAAGTGAGCCGCGCTCAGCCCTCGTCCGGCACGGCGTCGGGACGCGCGTAGGTGCGGCCCTTCCAGGCCGCGCCCCGGCCCCGGTAGTGCTGGACGGCCGAGTCGAGAGTCATCAGCAGATAGAGGAACGCAGTGAACGGCAGCAGAGGAGCGAGCCACAGCGGCTGCCGGTAATAGCGCAGCATCGGCATGTACGTCCCCACCATCACCGCCCACGCCACCGCGCCGAGCACCCACGTGGGCGTGTCCCCCATGGCCGCGCCCACCACCACCGCCGCGGGCGGCACCAGATACACCAGCGCGAGCCCCGCCACCGTGCCGAGCAGCAGCGGCGGACTGTGCCGGAGCTGGGCGTACGCGCTGCGCGAGACCATGCGCCACAGCTCGCCCAGCCCCGGATAGGGGCGGACGCTGTCCACCCGGTCCGCCAGACCCAGCCACAGATGGCCGCCGCTCGCCCGTACCGCGCGCGCGAGGGCCACGTCGTCGATGACCGCGTGCCGGACGGCGTCCGGAATCCGCGCCCGCTCGGCCATGTCCGCCCGCAGCAGCACACAGCCCCCGGCCGCCGCCGTCGTACGCGCGCCCCGGCGACCGATCCACCGGAACGGGTACAGCTGGGCGAAGAAGTAGACGAAGGCCGGCACCACCAGCCGCTCCCAGGGGCTCTCGGCGCGCAGCCGGGCCATCTGGGACACCAGGTCGAAGTCACCCGTACGGGCCGCCGCGACCAGCGAGTGCAGGCTGTCCGGGGCGTGCGCGATGTCCGCGTCCGTCAGCAGCAGGTACTCGGGGTCACGCGCGCGTGCCAGGGCGATCCCGTGCCGCACCGCCCACAGCTTGCCCGTCCAGCCCTCGGGCGGCTCACCAGGCGAGCCCACCGTGAGCGGCAGCCCGCCCTGCCGCCGGGACAGTTCGCGGGCCAGCTCCCCGGTACCGTCGCGGCTCCCGTCGTCCACCAGGAAGACCTCCGCCCGGCCCGGATAGTCCTGGGCGAGCAGCGAGGGCAGGCTCGCGGGCAGCACGGCCGCCTCGTCACGGGCCGGGACCACCACGCAGACCGGCGGCCAGACCTCGGGCTCGCGGCGCGGAGGCAGCCGTACATCGGTGCGCCAGAAGAAACCCTGGCCCAGCAGCAGCCAGCACCAGACGGCGAGGGAGACGGCGGCGGTCCACACGATGGCGCTCACGGCCGCAGTCTGCCCCACCGGAACGGCCCACCGGCGGCCATCGACTATCGTGACCGGGTGAAGATCGCGCTCATGGACTCCGGAATCGGCCTCCTCGCAGCCACCGCGGCGGTACGCCGCCTTCGGCCCGACGCGGATCTCGTCCTCTCCCTGGACCCCGACGGCATGCCCTGGGGGCCGCGCACCCCCGAGGACCTGAGCCGGCGTGCCGTCGCCGTCGCCGAGGCCGCCGCCGCACACCGGCCGGACGTCCTCATCGTCGGCTGCAACACGGCCACCGTGCACGCCCTGCCCGCGCTGCGCGCCCGCTGCGAACCCGGCATCCCGGTGATCGGTACCGTCCCCGCGATCAAGCCCGCCTCGGCCGGCGGCGGACACGTGGCGATCTGGGCGACCCCCGCCACCACCGGCAGCCCCTATCAGCGTGGCCTGATCGCGGACTTCGCACACGGCGTCCAGGTCACCGAGGTGCCCTGCTGGGGCCTGGCAGAGGCCGTCGAGCACGCGGACGAGCCGGCCATCGCCGCCGCCGTCGCCGCCGCCGCGGAACTCACCCCGCCCGACGTGACGACCGTCGTCCTCGGCTGCACCCACTACGAACTGGTGGCGGAACGTATCCGCACCGCCGTACAGCAACCCGGCGCCGCCCCCCTCGTCCTGCACGGCTCCGCCGGGGCCGTCGCCGCCCAGGCGCTGCGCCGAATCGGCGAGCGGCCCGCGCCCGACGCCCCCGCCGAAGGCGCCCTCACCGTGCTGCTGAGCGGCCGCGAGGGCGCGCTGCCCGCGACCGCGCTGCACTATGCCGAGGGCCGTCTGCTGCCCGCGGCGGGCCCGCTCGCCGACCGGATGTGACACCGGGCACGGCCCCCGCCGGGGGCCGCCCGCACGGAGCAGTACCTCTCCGTGAGCACGTACCACCTCGGCGAAACCTGGGTAACCTCATAGACATGAGGGAGCACCGCGACGCCGAGGACGCCCCGCACCCCGACGTCTGGACCGGACGCGCCACCAACCGCGTGCAGTGGGTTCTGGCGCTGGCCGGCGCCGCCTGCATGGCGCTCGGCATCGAGCTGGCCGTGCAGTCCGCCTGGACCTCCGGGATCATCGCCCTGGTCATGTCCGTCGTGGGCTGCATCGCGGTCGGGCTGCTCGTCCTGTTCGGAACCCTCGCCTTCGTGCACGTGGACCTCAAGCTCGACCAGGACTCCCTGGAGGTCCGCTGCGGCCACGTCGGGCTGCCGCGCCGCCGCATCCCGCTCTCCCAGGTCGTCGGCGCCGACTACATCCCGCACGTCACCCCCCGTAACTGGGGCGGCTGGGGCTACCGCTGGCGCCCCGAGAAGGGCACCGCCGTCGTCGTCCGCCGGGGCGAGGGCATCGTGCTGAGCCTGTGGGACGGCCACACCTTCACCATCACCGTGGACGACGCCGAGTCGGCGGTGCGCGCCATCCGGGCCCGGCTGCGCGCGACCACCCCGGACAACGCGCACTGAACCCGCTCAGCCCACCCGCTCCTGCCGGTGCGACGGCTCCGCGCAGGGCACCCGCTCCTCCTCGCCCCACGGCCGCGCCGTCGCCCAGCCGACCAGCAGGCCCGCGCCCGCCGTCACCGTGGTGAAGCTCAGCGCGTCGCCCACCGACGCGATCACCGCCAGCGCCGCGAGCGCCGCCCCGGCCGTCAGCACCACCGGCGTCGGACGGGCGGCCCGCCACAGGGCATGCAGCACCCAGGCGAACACGCCCGCCAGCAGCAACACCCCCACGACACCCTGCTCGGCCAGCAGCTGGAGCGGCGCCGAGTGCGGCCGCCCCGCCGGATCGCCCGGCGTGCCGAAGCGCCCCGGCCCGACACCCCACACCGGTGCCTCACGGGCCAGCCGCAGCGCCCGGCCCCACAGCCCCACCCGGTACGGCCCGATCCGCTCCGTGAACTCCTCGGCGAACCCACCCGGCAGCACCCCCGACGCCAGCCCCCACACCGCGCCCACCGCCACCCCGGCCGCGACCGCCAGCCCCGCGAGCCCGGCACCCCGGTGCGGCATCGAACCCGCGGCCACCGAGCACAGCAGCACGGCGCCCCCGGCCGCGCAGCCGCCCGGCGACCCCAGCAGCCCCCCGGCCGGCACCACCGCGGCCGCCAGGAGCCACAGCAGCGGCCGCAGCCCCGGCACCGGGGTCGACCAGGCGGCGCAGCACAGCGCCCCGGTGGCCAGTGCCAGCAGCGCGGCGACGGCACCGGCCTGTCCGAGCGGAGCCGCGTAGGCGGGACCGGGTATCGGGCCGGGCATCGTCACGGCCAGTACCAGCGCGGCCGCCGCCCCGGCGCACGGCGCGGCCACCGGCAGCAGTGCCCCGGACATCCGCCCGGCCGCGCAGCCCGCCGTCGTGGCGAGCACCGCCAGCAGCATCCCCTCCGGCCGCCCGTCGTGGGCCGCCGCCGAGATCAGCGCCCAGGCCGCGCACAGCCCGAGCAGGATCATCCCCGTCCCGTCGGAAACGTTCCGCCCCGCACGGTCCGCGCCCGCGTCGGACGCGCACTCCATCCCCGTCGACGCCACCCGTAGCCCCTCGCACCCGGTCCCCCGACCTGTGGCCGCACCTCGCGACAGCATCCGGCCGGGACCGGCCGCACTGCCGAGGCTCGGCACACGCTAACGGCTGTGCGCCGATTTGTGGACGAGTTGCGCGGGAACGTCGTGATTCCCGGCGGTGCCCACCGGCATGTCAGGGGGCGCGCGGACCGCCGTACACTCCCCAGGGTGACCGTCACCGCAACTTCCGTGGACCAGCCGGACCGGCTCCAGCCGCCCCCGGCACAGAGCGCGCGCGCCCGTCTGCCGCGCCGCCTGGTCCCGGCCCTCGTGTCCGCGCTGAGCGGCGTGCTCCTCTACGTCAGCTTCCCGCCCCGCACCCTGTGGTGGCTGGCCCTGCCCGCCTTCGCGGGCTTCGCCTGGGCGCTGCGTGGCCGGACCTGGAAGACGGCGCTCGGCCTCGGCTACCTCTTCGGCCTCGGGTTCCTGCTGCCGCTGCTGGTGTGGACCGGCGTGGAGGTGGGCCCCGGCCCCTGGCTCGCTCTGGTCGTCATCGAGGCGGTCTACGTCGCCCTGGTCGGCGTGGGCGTCAACGCCGTGTCGCGGCTGCCCGCGTGGCCGGTGTGGGCCGCGGCGGTGTGGATCGCCGGAGAGGCGGTACGCGCGCGCATGCCCTTCGGCGGCTTCCCCTGGGGCAAGGTCGCCTTCGGACAGGCGGACGGCGTCTTCCTGCCGCTCGCCGCGGTGGGCGGCACCCCGGTGCTCGGCTTCGGCGTCGTCCTGTGCGGCTTCGGCCTCTACGAGGCCGTCCGGCTGATCCTGCGCCGCCGCGACGGCGAGGTACGGCGGTCCGCCGCAGCCGTAGCGCTGCTCAGCGTGGCGGTGCCCGTGGCGGGCGCGGTCGGCGCGCGTGCGCTGGTCAGCGACAAGGCCGAGGCGGGGACGGCGACGGTCGCCGTGATCCAGGGCAACGTGCCCCGTTCCGGGCTCGAGTTCAACGCTCAGCGGCGCGCCGTGCTCGACTACCACGCCCGCGAAACCCTGAAGCTCGCCGCCGATGTCGCGGCGGGCAAGGCGCCGCGCCCCGACTTCGTGCTCTGGCCGGAGAACTCCTCCGACATCGACCCCTTCGCCGCCCCCGACGCGGCCGCCGTCATCCAGGGCGCCGCCGAGGCGATCGACGCGCCCATCTCGGTCGGGTCGGTCGTCGAGCGGGACGGGAAGCTGCTCAACGAGCAGATCCTGTGGGACCCGGTCAAGGGCCCCCTCCAGACCTACGACAAGCGCCAGGTGCAGCCCTTCGGGGAGTACCTCCCGATGCGCCCGCTCATCGGCGCGATCAACGGCGAGTGGACCAGCATGGTCCGCCAGGACTTCAGCCGGGGCGACAAGCCGGGCGTCTTCGGCTTCGGCCGCGTCAAGGTCGGCCTCGCCACCTGCTACGAGGCCGCCTTCGACTGGGCCGTGCGGGACACCGTCACCCACGGCGCCCAGATGATCTCCGTGCCGAGCAACAACGCCACCTTCGACCGCAGCGAGATGACCTACCAGCAGCTCGCCATGTCCCGCGTCCGCGCCGTCGAGCACAGCCGGACCGTGACCGTGCCCGTGACCAGCGGCGTCAGCGCGGTGATCATGCCGGACGGGCGGGTCGCGCGGCACACCGGAATGTTCGTCCCCGCCCACATCGACATGAAGGTGCCGCTGCGCACCTCCGAGACACCCGCGACCCGGCTCGGCATCCTGCCCGAGCTGGCGCTGCTGCTGGTCGCGGCGGGCGGCCTCGGCTGGGCCGGTACGGCCGTGGTGCGCGGTCGGCGCGCCGGTGGCGCGTAGCCGTACGACCGGCCGTACGCCCCTGACCCCGGCGAACGGCCCGCACGCGGCCCCTTAGGGTCGGGTCCATGGCTACACCTGAATTCATCACCGAGCTCCGGGCCACGGCGGGCACCCAGCTGCTCTGGCTCCCCGGCGTCACCGCGATCGTCTTCGACGACGAGGGCCGGGTGCTCCTGGGCCGCCGTACCGACACCCGCAAGTGGTCGGTGGTCGGTGGCATCCCGGAGCCGGGGGAGCAGCCGGCCGCGTGCGCGGTGCGGGAGGTCTTCGAGGAGACTGCCGTGCACTGCGTGCCCGAGCGGGTCGTCCTGGTCCAGGCTCTGCAGCCCGTCACCTACGGCAATGGTGACGTGTGCCAGTACATGGACATCACCTTCCGCTGCCGGGCCGTGGGCGGCGAGGCGCGGGTCAACGACGACGAGTCGCTGGACGTGGACTGGTTCACGGTGGACGCGCTGCCGGAGCTGAACGAGTTCTCGCTGCTCCGGATCAAGCAGGCACTGTCCGAGACACCCACATGGTTCGACCCTATGACTCTCGGCTGAAGTATGGGTTCTCGCCCTATGTGGTGAGCTGGGGGCGCGTCACTAGGGTCGGGACATGATCTCGCCCAGCCCTCAGCCCAGCACCCCGTCAGCCCTGGACCTCGCCGGCCGGGTCGCCCTCGTCACCGGGGCCGCCGGAGGCATCGGCAGCGCCTGCGCGCTCCGGCTGGCGGCGGCCGGGGCCGAGGTGCGTGCCGTCGACCTGGACGGGCCGGGCCTGGCCGAGCTGGCCCGGCGGGCCGAGGGCCTCGCGGGCAGCGTCGTACCGCATGAGCTGGACCTCACCGACCTCGACGCCGCCGAGCGCGCCGCCGCCGGGACCGACGTACTGGTGAACAACGCCGGGCTGCAACTGGTGCGGCCGCTGGAGGAGTTCCCGCCCGAGGTCTTCCACACCGTGCTGACCGTGATGCTGGAGGCGCCCTTCCGGCTCATCCGTGGCGCGCTTCCACATATGTACGCGCAGGGCTGGGGGCGCATCGTCAATGTGTCCTCCGTCCATGGTCTGCGCGCCTCCGCTTATAAGTCGGCCTATGTGGCTGCCAAACATGGGCTGGAGGGCCTGTCCAAGACGGCCGCGTTGGAGGGCGCCCCACATGGTGTGACGTCCAACTGCGTCAACCCGGCCTATGTGCGCACCCCACTGGTGGAGAAGCAGATCGCCGACCAGGCCGAGGCGCACGGCATCCCCGAGGAACGCGTCCTCTCCGAGGTCCTGCTCAAGGACAGCGCCCTGCGCCGGCTCATCGAACCCGAGGAGGTCGCCGAGGCCGTCGCCTATCTGTGCGGACCGCAGGCGTCCTTCGTCACCGGCACCTCGCTGGTGCTGGACGGCGGATGGACGGCCCATTGAACCGGCGTCCGACCGGCCCTCGTGGAGTTGTCCACAGGGCTGACGGGCCGGGCCCGCGATGAGCGATCCTGTGGCCATGTCTCCCGATCAACTCCAGTCGGCCGCGCGCCCCGCCACCGGGGCCGCCGCGGCGGGGGCCGTCGCCTGTGCGGAGGCCCCGTACCTCGAACTCCTCGCCCGCGACGCCTCTCCGGAGGCGTACGAGCGTCCTGTCCTCCTCGCCCGGGCCGAGCGCGAGTCCGTCGAACGCGTCGCGGCGCTCGAACACGCCAAGTTCCTCGCGCTGCGCGTCCGCGCGGAGCTGGAGGGGCGGCGCCGCAGGGAGGCCGAGCTGTCCGCCCTCTTCGAGACCGCCCACGACCTGGCCGGGCTCAGGGATGTGGACGCGGTCCTCCGGGCCATCGTGCAGCGCGCCCGTTCCCTGCTCGCCACCGACATCGCCTACCTCAGCCTCAACGACCCGGCGCGCGGCGACACCTACATGCTGGTCACCGAGGGCTCCGTCTCGGCCCGCTTCCAGCAACTGCGCCTCGGCATGGGCGAGGGGCTCGGCGGACTCGTCGCCCAGACGGCCCGGCCGTACGTCACCGACGACTACTTCCAGGACGCCCGCTTCCAGCACACCGACACCATCGATGTCGCGGTGCGCGACGAGGGCCTGTTCGCCATCGTCGGCGTTCCGCTGACGCTCGGGCCGCAGGTCATCGGCGTGCTGTTCGCCGCCGACCGGCGCGCACGGGTCTTCGAACGCGAACAGATCGCCCTGCTCGGCTCCTTCGCCGCCCTCGCCGCGGCCGCCATCGACACCACCAACCTGCTCACCGAGACCCGGTCCGCCCTCGCCGGACTCGAGCGCGCCAGCGAGGTCATCCAGGACCGCAGCGCCGTCATAGAGCGCGCCTCCGAGGTGCACGACCGGCTCGCCGAACTCGTCCTGCGCGGCGGCGGAGTGCACGACGTGGCCGACGCCGTCTCCGAAGTCCTCGACGGTGCGGTCCAGTTCACCGAGACCGGCACCACCCCGGCCGAGGCGCTGAAGGCGTCCCGCGCCGAGGGGCACGCCGTGCGCCACGGACCCGACTGGATCGCGGCCGTGGCCGCGGGGGAGGAGGTGTTCGGCGCGCTGGTCCTGCACGGCCACCCCGACCTCGACCCGGTCGACCAGCGCACCCTGGAACGCGCCGCGATGGTCACCTCCCTCCTCCTGCTCGCCCGCCGCTCCGCCGCCGAGGCCGAACGGCGCGTGCGCGGCGAACTGCTGGACGACCTCCTCGACGCCCACGACCGCGACCCGCGCCTGCTCCGCGAACGCGCCGTCAGGCTGGACGCCGACCTGGACGCCACCCACACCGTCCTCGCCACCCGCCTCGACGCGGCCTCGGCCGACGCCGACGAGGAGGCCGCCGCCCGGCGCCGTCTCTGGTCCGCCGCGTCCCACCTCGCCGCCACCCGGCACGGCCTGGCCGCCACCCGCGACGGCGGCACCGTCCTGCTGCTCCCGCTCGACAGCGGCGACACCGCCACGGAACTGGCCCGCCGCACCGCCCGCGAACTCGGCATCGCCGTCCATCAGCCGGTCACCGTCGGCGCCTCCGCCCCCGTCACCGGGCTGGCCGCCCGCCCCGACAAGGTGGCCGCCGCCTACACCGAGGGCCGCCGCTGCCTGGACGCGCTGCAACTGCTCGGCCGGGCCGGGGACGGCGCGGCCGCCGAGGACTTCGGCTTCCTCGGGCTGCTGCTCGCCGGCGACCGGGACATCGCCGGCTTCGTGGAACGCACCATCGGCCCCGTCGTGGCATACGACGCGCAGCGCGGCACCGACCTGCTGCGCACCCTTGACGCCTACTTCGCGGCCGCGATGAGCCCGGCCCGCACCAAGGACGTGCTCCATGTCCATGTGAACACCGTCGCCCAGCGGCTGGAGCGGGTGGCCCGCCTGCTGGGCGCGGACTGGCAGACACCGTCCCGCGTACTGGAGATCCAACTCGCCCTGCGCCTGCACGGGCTGGCGGCACCGGGACGCCGCTGACCGGCACCCGCGCGGGTGCCGGTCAGCGCACCGGGCCGGTCAGCGCACCGGGCCGGTCAGCGCACCGGGCCGGTCAGCGCACCGGGCCGGTCAGCGCACCGGGCCGGTCAGCGCACCGAGCCGGTCAGGGAGCCGGGGCCTTGGCCACCGTGTCCACCGGGCCGGACGGGGTGCCGTCCGCCGTCACATCGGCGAGGTCCCGGTTCCGGGTCTCGCGGGCGACGCCCACGGCGACCAGGGTCAGCAGGACGGCGGCGATGACGTACAGGGCGATCGGGGTGGCGCTGTCGTACTTCGCGAGCAGAGCGGTGGCGATCAGCGGAGCGGGCGCACCGGCCGCCACGGAGGAGAACTGGGCGCCGATCGAGGCACCCGAGTAGCGCATCCGGGTGGCGAACATCTCCGCGAAGAACGCCGCCTGGGGTGCGTACATGGCGCCGTTGAGGATCAGCCCGACGCTGACGGCCAGCACCAGGCTGCCGAAGGAGCCGGCGTCCACCAGCGCGAAGAAGGGGAAGATCCACAGGCCCATCCCGGCCGCCCCGAACAGGTACACCGGCCGCCGCCCCACCCGGTCCGACAGCGCGCCCCAGGCCGGGATCACCACGAAGTGGACGGCGGAGCCGATGAGTACGGCGTTGAGCGCGGTCTGCTTGGAGATATCGGCGGCGGTGGTGGCGTAGACGAGGATGAAGGCGGTGATGACGTAGTAGCTGATGTTCTCCGCCATGCGGGCGCCCATGGCGATGAGCACCTCGCGCCAGTGGTGGCGCAGCACGGACACCAGTGGCAGCTTCTCCGGCGCCTCGCCCCGCCGGGCCTCGGCCCGCGCCAACGCCTGCTTGAACACGGGCGATTCATCGACGGAGAGGCGTATCCACAACCCCACGACGACCAGCACCCCGGAGAGCAGGAAGGGGATGCGCCAGCCCCAGGCGACGAACGCGTCGTCCGAGAGCACTGCGGTCAGCAGGGACAGCACCCCTGTGGCGAGCAACTGCCCGGCGGGCGCGCCGGTCTGCGGCCACGAGGCCCAGAAGCCCCGCCTGCGTGCGTCCCCGTGCTCGGACACCAGCAGCACGGCGCCGCCCCACTCACCGCCCAGGGCGAACCCCTGCACCAGCCGCAGCACGGTGAGCAGCACCGGCGCGGCGGTGCCGATCGTGGCGTGGGTGGGCAGCAGACCGATGGCGAAGGTCGCGCTCCCCATCAGCAGCAGGCTCAGCACCAGCAGCTTCTTGCGCCCCAGCCGGTCACCGAAGTGTCCGAACACCAGCGCCCCGAGCGGCCGCGCCGCGAACCCCGCCGCGTACGTCACGAACGCCAGCAGCGTCCCCACCAGCGGATCGGAGTCCGGAAAGAACAGCTTGTTGAACACCAGGGCCGCCGCCGACCCGTACAGAAAGAAGTCGTACCACTCGATGGTGGTGCCGATGAGGCTGGCGGCGACGATGCGGGGGAGCTTCGCCGGGGGTGGGGGAGCGGTGGACTCGGGTGCCATGTGCGCCACTTCCTTGTGTGCGGTGGGGACGGGTGTCGGCACACCGTAGGAAGGGGCAGGTCAGGGGCACATGTGGTGGGGCAACATAGTTCGGCACGGGAGTGTGGGTCTCCGTGGCATCCGGCCATGGAGACTGCGCGAAAACCCGTTGGCATACGAGGGCGACCCCCTGCTACGTTTCCGGAGGCCGTGCGAGAGATCGAGGAGGTGGTACCCGTGAACGCAGTATCGACATGGGTGCTCCCCTCCTCCGGGGTCACGGTCGGGCGGTAGACAGGTCGTCCGGGAGCGCCGTCTCAGTGCACTCCCGAAAGGCACGACCATGCATTTCACTTCCGAGCAGCGCCTCGACGACAACCTCCTCGAACGCGAATTCGCCCTCGGTGACATCCCTGGCATCCTGTGGACACCGGCATCGGTCTCCGCGTCCGCACCCGCGCCGCTGATCCTGCTCGGCCACCCTCCCCTGGGTCTCCGCGGGATGTACCCCCGACTGGTGGCCCGGGCCCGGAGTTCCGCGGCGGAGGGCTTCGCCACAGCCACCATCGAACTCCCCGGCAGCGGCGACCGGCCCCGCCTGCCCGCCGTCGAGCAGGCCCGTGCCGACCTGCGCCGTGCGATGGAGGCCGGCGAGGCGGTCAGTGACGAGATCGTCGACGCACTCGTCCTCCCGCTGGTCGACAAGGCGGTCCCCGAATGGCAGGCCGCCCTGGACTCCCTGCTGTCGCTGCCCGAGATCGGCGGCCCGGTCGGTTACTCGGGCGGAGTGATGTCCATCGGCATCCGGCTGGCGGTGGTCGAGCCTCGTGTCGCGGCCGCTGTCCTGTTCGCCGGGAGTCTCGTGCCTCGCGCCATGTTCGAAGAGGCCCGGCAGGTCACCGTTCCCCTGCACGTCCTGCTGCAGTGGGACGACGAGGGGAACGACCGGCAGGCGGCCCTGGACCTCTTCGACGCCTTCGGCTCCAAGGAGAAGACACTGCACGCCAATATGGGCGGGCACACCGGAGTCCCCCAGTTCGCGGGGGACGCGGCCGCGCAGTTCTTCACCCGCCATCTGAAGTGAGGCCGGGCCGTCAGACCGGCAGCGGACGGTAGCCGAGGTCGGTCGGCAAGCCGCTCACCCAGGACAGGGCCCCGCCCTCCACATCACGTGACCCTGCCGGGAATCCGGCAGGGTCACGTGATGCCTGAAGCAGAACATGGTTCATCAGCATGGCGTGGCGGCTTCGAAGTGCCGTAGTACCGGGTCACACTCTGTTCGCGCCTACTCTGCGTGACCATCGCGCTCCCGGCGCACACCGCATGTCGCCAAAGGGCTCAGCCGCGCGTGGGCGCCGTCCATCCCGTACTTGTCCGTACCGAGAGGAGCCGTCTGGTGTTCATCGACAAAGAGACAGCTGCGTGTCCGTTTGATTTCAGTGACGCACTTGAGTTCGATCCCGCGCTCACCGACCTGATGGGGCGGGATTCCCCTGTCCGTGTCAGGCTTCCCTACGGCGATACCGAGGCGTGGATCGTCACCGGCTTCGACGCCGTCAAACGGGTGACCACCGATCCCCGGCTCAGCCGGGCTGCGATCATCGGCCACGACTACCCCCGGCTGACGCCGGAGCCCATCGTCTCGCCCGAGTCGATCAACGTCATGGACCCGCCGCACAGCAGCCGCGTCCGCCAACTTGCCTCGCAGGCGTTCACCCAGCAGCAGGCCGATGAGATGCGGCCCCGTATCGTCCGGCTCGCGGACCGTCTTCTGGACCAGATGGAAGAACAGGGGCCGCCGGCCGACGTGGTGGGGCTGCTGGCCGATCCGCTTCCCCAGCACACCGTCCTGGACCTTCTCGGCGTCCCGCGCGAGGACTGGCCGCGCCTGCAGGAGTCCGTGCTCCGGCTGCTGGTCGTCGGTGCCGGCAACAAGGAGGCCGCCGCGGAAGCGAAGGCAGACCTCACGGTCTACTTCGGCGAACTCGTCGAACTGCGCCGGAAGTCGCCGGGCGAGGACCTCATCAGTCTGATGGCCGAGGCCCGGTACGGCGACGACTGTCTCAGCGACAGGGAACTGGCGGTCACCGCCCTGACGCTGGCACTCAGCGGTCAGGACACGGCGACCTGTCAGATCAGCAACATCATCTATCTCCTCCTCACTCGTCCCGAGCTGGCGGACCACCTCAGGCGCCGGCCCGCGGACCTGACCGGGGTTCTGAACGAGATGCTCCGCTACATCCCGTTCCGCAACGGGGTCGGAATCCCCCGGCTGGCTCTGGAGGACGTGGAGCTGGACGGTGCCCGAATCCGGGCAGGGGACTTCGTTCATGTGTCCTACCTGGCGGCCAACCGTGACCCGGAGCGCTACCCGAACCCGGACGTCATCGATGTCGGCCGGCCGAACCGTCCCCACATGACGTTCGGCTGGGGCGGGCACAGGTGCATCGCGGTACCCCTGGCCATGACGGAACTCGAAGTCGCCGTCGGGCGACTCCTGGAGCGTTTCCCCGGACTGCGGCTGGCCGTGCCGCCGGAGGAAGTGCGCTGGGACACCGAGACGATCCGTCGGTTTCCCCTGAAGCTGCCCGTGGCTTGGTGACCCACCCGCCTCAGCAGGAACCGCCGCCGGGAGCGTCAAACCCCCTGTCGGCGCGGAGGACTTGGGTCCGCAAGAGGGGTGGGCAGGGTCCTTGCATCGATGTAGAAGACCGGCATGAAACCATTTCGCGGCATCCATGCCGCCCTCGTGCTCACGGTGCTGGGCGTTCTCGCCTCGCTGCTGTCGCTCTCCTCCGCCGGGCCGGCCACGGCGGAGCAGACTTCTATGCGGGCGGCCGACCCGAGTGTCATCCGGGTCGGCGGCACCTACATCTCGGTGCAGTCCACCGGCGGCGGGATCGCGGTGCGGCAGGCGTCCTCCACCGCCGGGCTCGCCTCCGCGCCGGCCCGGCAGGTGTGGTCGGACACTCAGGGGCGCGGGGAGGTGTGGGCGCCGGAGCTGACCACGGACGGCGGGCGCTACTACATCTACTTCACCGCCGGACGGGGCGCCGCCCACCGGATGTTCGTCATCAGCTCCGCGAGCCCGGACAGCGGCTACGGCGGTGAGACCCGGCTGGCGCTCCCGGACGACAAGTGGGCCATCGACGGCACCCTGTTCACCTTCAACGGGCAGCGCTGGTTCGTCTGGTCGGGCTGGGCCGGCGACACCAACGTCGAGCAGAACCTCTACATCGCCCGGATGAGCAGCCCGACCACGCCGACCGGGGCCCGCTCCATCATCTCCCAGCCACGGGAGAGCTGGGAGCGCGTGGTCGGCAACCCGTTCATCAACGAGGCGCCCGAGGCGATCCGGGACCCGGGCGGCCAACTGCACATCGTCTACTCGGCGAACGGTAGCTGGAGCGACCAGTACTGCCTGGCCGACCTGCGCCTGCGGGCCGGCGGCGACCCGACGTACGTGTGGGACTGGTACAAGTCCAACGGCTGCCTCTTCGGCTCCAACCGCTCGACGATGATGGCCGGCTGGGACCCCACGCTGTACGTCAACGGCCCCGGACACCACACCTTCGTACTGCTGAACGGGGACATCGGCACCAGCCCGCCGGCCGGGCCGCGCTTCCCGTCGATGTTCCACGCCGTACCCAAGGGCACGCCGTACTCCTGGGACAACCGCTACTGGTACACCGGATCGTTCGCCTGGTGGGGCGACACCACATATCGCCGCGCCAACGTTCCCGGACCCACCGCGGACACCGGCTGGGGCCTGAAGTTCTTCGAGTAGACCGATCCCGAGCTCCGGGACCCGGCGACGCCGGGCCCCGGACCCGTTCAGCTCACCGACGCGGTGGCCCGCTCAGTGGCCTCGGCCGTACCCCCGCGGTGCAGCAGGTCCCGCTCGATCTGCTCAAGCGTCCGCCCCCGCGTCTCCGGCAGGAGCTTCTTGACGAAGACGCCGGATGCGAGGGTCGTGACGGCGAAGATCACGAAGTTGGCCCCCGCTCCCCAGGCATGGAGGAGGGACGGGAAGACCAGCGCCACGGTCATGTTGAAGAGCCAGTTGAACACGACGCACACACCGACCGCCCCCGCGCGGATGCGGGTGGGGAACAGCTCGGGCAGCATCACCCACTGCACCGGCCCCCAGGAGGTGGCGAACGCGGCCACATAGAGGGCGACACCGAAGAGCGTGAGCGGGGCGAGCAGTGACCCGTGGCCCAGCGGCGTGAGGTTCACCGCGGCCAGGACGACCATGCCCGCGCACATGCCGGCCGAGCCCCACAGCAGCAGGGGCCGACGCCCGCGGCGGTCGATCAGGCGCATCGCCGGGAGGGTCATCAGCATGTTGACCACGCCGATGCCGACGTTGGCGAGGATCGCGCCGTCGTCGCCGAACCCGATGCTCGTCAGCAGCGTCGGGGCGTAATAGATGATCGTGTTGATGCCGCCGAAGTTCTGGAAGAACACCAGCAGGAGACCGACGACGAGCATGGGACGCAGCCGGGAGGAGAGCAGGTCACGCAGTGTCAGCCGCCGCGTATCGGCGCGCTCCTCGGCCAGCGTCTTCTCGATGTCGAGCAGCTCGTCGCGGGCGGCCTCGCCGTCGCCGCGCAGGCGGGTCAGCACCTCGCGGGCGTCGTCCCGGCGGCCCCGCCCCACCAGCCACCGCGGACTCTCCGGCTGCGTGAGGATGCCGAGGGCGAGGACCGCCGCCGGCAGCACACCGAGCCCGATCATCCAGCGCCACGCGTGCGCGGGAGCCAGGGCGTAGTCGGTGAGGTAGGCCAGGAAGATGCCCACGGTCACCAGGAGCTGCATGAGGGACGCGAGACCGCCGCGCACCTCCACCGGCGCCAGCTCGGTCAGATAGAGCGGGACGACGACCGAGGCGATGCCGACGCCGACGCCGATGACCACCCGCGCGCCGATGAGGAGCGACGCCTCCGAGGCGAAGGCCGCGCCGACCGTGCCCACGATGAAGACGAGCGCGGCGCCCAGGATCAGCCGGCGCCTGCCCCAGGCGTCGGAGAGCTTTCCGGCCAGCGCTGCGCCCGCCATCGCGCCCACCAGGAGGCCCGACACGACCAGGCCCTCCAGCAGCGGCGTGAGGGCGATGTCCTGGCGGATGAAGAGCATCGCACCGGAGATCACCCCCGTGTCGTACCCCCACAGGATGCCGCCGAGGGCGCCGAACACCCAGATCAGGGCGTTCCGCAGCCGTGGCCGCCGCTTCGGTGCCGCCTCGGGCTCCGGCGCGCGGCTCATGACGCCGCGTCCGCGGCCGTCGCGGCCGACGGGACCGCCGCGATGCGCGGGTCCTCCGGCTGCGGGGCGAGGTGGATCTTCTGTCCGGTGCCGGCGCGGAAGAGGCGCACGGCCTCGTCGAAGTCCTCCAGCGGCAGGACGTCGCTGACGAGCGGGTCCAGGTCCAGTCCGCCGGCGAGGATCTCCACGGCGGGCTGGAAGCCGTTGTGCACCGCCATGGAACCGATGATGTCGATCTCGCGGTTGTAGACCATGTACGGCGAGAAGGAGGCGCGCCTTGCCGGGTCGGCGACGCCGAACTGGAGGAAGGTGCCGCCCTTGCGGACTCGGCCGAGACCGTCCTCGATGGCCGCTATGACGCCGGTCGCGTCGATGACGACCTCGAAACCGTCCTCCCGGCCCAGCTCGTCGGCGCCGGCGGCCGTGGCGTCGGCGCCCATGCGCCGGGCCAGCTCCAGGCGGCGGACATTGGGGTCGACTACGGACACGGAGGCCGCGCCGGCGTTGCCCACCAGGGCGGCCATCATCAGGCCCATGGTCCCGGCGCCGTAGACGAGGTAGTGCTCACCGGGGCGCCGAGGCAGTCGGCTCAGGCCGTGCACGGCGCAGGAGAGCGGCTCGACGAGCCCGGCCGCCGCCTCGGACAGTCCGTCGGGCAGGACGTGGCAGCGGGCCGCGGGGACGGCCACGTACTCGGCGAAACCGCCGTTGCGGGTCACGCCGACGGCCGTGTAGTGCTCGCAGAGGTTGCCGCGGCCGATCCGGCAGTAGTGGCAGGCGCCGCAAGGGGTGTTGGGGTCGACGGCGACCCGCTGGCCGACGGCCGGGAAGAGCACGTCCTTGCCGACCTCCACCACGACGCCCGTCAGCTCGTGGCCGGGGATGAGCGGGTAGGGGACGGACGGCAGCTCACCGCCCAGGATGTGCATGTCCGTCCCGCAGAGGCCGCAGGAGCTGACGCGGACGACCACCTCCGAGGAGCCGGGACTCGGATCGGGTATGACGGCAAGCTCGGCGCTTCCCGGCTGGGTGACCACGACAGCGCGCATGGCGCCTCCTCACAGCGGTGTGCGGACGGATGTCCGAAGACGCCGCGAAACCTAATCGCCACGTAAGCGTTTGCGCAAACGCTTACGTGTGACTTTTCATAGGTCACTGACGTCTCATGGACGGGCGAGCCGGACGGAGGAGCCGGACGGACGAGCACGCGGCGTGGGGCACACGAAGGAGAAACGATGCGGACGATGGCGGACGTGGCGAGACACGCGGGTGTCTCGGTGGCCACGGTCTCCCACGTGCTGAACGCCACCCGTCCGGTACGGCAGGAGACTCGTGACGCGGTGCTGCGCGCCATCGACGAACTGGGCTACATCCACAACACCCTGGCGAGATCCCTGGTCACCTCCCGCACCCGCTCCGTCGGCCTGGCCGTCTCGGCGATCAGCAACCCCTACTTCACCGAGATCCTCCAGGGAGTCGAGGCCGAAGCACTCGCCTCCGGCTACGGCCTGCTCATCGCCGACCCGCACGACGACCCCGCACACGAGCTGAGCGTGGTCCGCATGCTCCACGAACGCCGGGTGGACGGCGTGATCATCGCGCCCTCGGCCGAACCGTCGGCGCTGCTCGCGTACCTGGACCGGGCCGATGTCCCCGCCGTCTTCCTCGACCGGCTCGTCGACGAGGCCGAGGAACCGGCGTACGACCAGGTCTGCGCCGAGGGCACCGCGCCCGTGCGGGAACTGGTCGGGCACCTCGCCGCGCTCGGGCACCGCCGGATCGCCATGGTGGCGGGGCTCGCCGGGCTGAGCACCACGACCGAGCGGATCGAGGGGTACCGGCAGGGGCTCGGCGCGGCCGGTATCCCGTTCGACCCCGACCTGCTCGCACACGGGAACTCCGCGTCCGAAGGCGCCCGCCACGCGACCGGGCGCCTGCTGGCCGGACCCGCACGCCCCACGGCCGTGATCGCGGCGAACAACGCGATGACCATCGGCGCGCTCCAGGCACTCCGCGAGGCGCGCCTGCGCATCCCGGAGGATGTCGCGCTCGCCGGTTTCGACGACTTCGAGTGGGCCGACCTCTTCTCGCCCAGCCTCACCGCCGTCCGCCAGCCGAGCCGTGACCTCGGCAAACTGGCGCTGCGCCTCCTCCTGGACCGGCTGGACGCGCCGGACCGTCCCACGCGGACCGTCCGGCTGCCCTGCACCCTCGTCCACCGCACGTCCTGCGGCTGCCCGCCGGGCGCCGTCGCCCTTCCCGGCTGACGTACTCACCACCACGTCGCCCCGCCGCACCACGGCTCACCGAAAGGAAACAGCACAGTGATCGTCGTCGCCGGCGAGGCACTCATCGACCTCGTGCCCGCCCCCGTCACCTCCGACCCGGCGCCCGCCCTGCCGCCGCTCCTCCCGCAGCGCGGCGGCGGACCGTACAACGTCGCCGTCGCGCTGGGACGCCTCGGTTCGCCGACGTCGTTCTGCTCGCGCGTATCCACGGACGCGTTCGGTACCGCCCTGCTCGCGGGGCTGCGGGACGCCGGTGCCGGCACGGAGCTGGTCCAGCGGGGCCCCGAGCCCACCACGCTGGCCGTCGCCGACGTGGGCAGCGACGGGTCGGCCGGCTACGGCTTCTACACCGAGGGCACGGCCGACCGGTTGTTCGCCCTCCCGCCCGCGCTGCCGGACGGCGTCACCGCCCTCTCCGTCGGCACCTGCTCGCTGGTGCTGGAGCCGGGCGCGAGCGCGTACGAGGCGCTGCTGCGGCGGGAGTCGGCGGGCGGGGTCTTCACCGCCCTCGACCCCAACATCAGGGCCGGTCTGATCACGGACGCCGACGCCTACCGCAAGCGGTTCCTGTCCTGGCTGCCGTACGTCGCCCTGCTGAAACTGTCGGTGGAGGACGCCCGGTGGCTCGCGGACACCGGCTCCGACGAGGACCTCGACGTCCACCTCTCCGCGTGGCTGGAGCAAGGTCCGGCGGCGATCGTCCTGACCCGGGGCGGCGACGGACTGAGCGTGTGGAGCCGGGGCGCCGGCCGGGTGAGCGTGCCGGGCACGCCGGTCACGGTGGTCGACACGATCGGGGCGGGCGACACGGTCAACGCGGCGCTGCTGCACCGGCTGCGGGAGATCGACGCGCTGAGCCACGAGACCGTCGCGGGTCTGGGCGCCGAGGTCTGGCGTGACGTGCTCGGATTCGCGGCCCGTGCGGCGGCCCTGACCTGTTCCCGGTCCGGCGCCGAACCTCCGTACGCGTGGGAGCTGTCGGCCTGACGGGAGCGGACGCGCGGGACCTCGAACAAGGCTGCGCCGAAGCGCAGTTGCCGATTTCATGTCCGGCCGCGGGTCTGTTTATGATCTTGGTTGTGACTGTGCAGAGCCCCGGCAAGACGCCGTCCCGTAAGCAGCGACTCCAGGAGAAGCAGCGTCGTCAGCTGGCCGTGGTCGACACCGTCGACAAGGCCGAGGTGAAGGTGCGCAAGGCGGAGGCCGAGCTGGCCGTGGCCGTGGTGGAGGCGGTGGAGGTCTTCGGCGACGAGGACGCTGCCTCCCAGGGGCTCGACATGCCCGTGGAGACCATCCGCCGGTTCGTCGATCTCGCGGTGACCGCGAAGGCGGCGGCCGACGAGGCCGACGTGTAACTCCCCTGGTCGCACGACGAGGTGGGCGCCGCGTGATGTGCGGCGCCCACCTCGTCATTGTCTACGGCGGGGCTCCTCAGTCGCCCTTGTGACCGCGCCTGCGGTCCTGGGAGAGGTCGCTGCCGGCGACGGACCGGTCGTCCTCGCTGATGTTCTTGTCGTCCAGCAGCTGGCCCGCCTCGGAGCCGACACGCTTGCTCGTGTGGTGGCCGCGTTCGACGTCGGACAGGGCACTCGCTGCGACCGAGCGCTCTTCCGGCGTGGCGTTCGGGTCGCTCATGATGCGTGCGGCCTCTGATGCGTCCATCTTGCCCGTCATGATCGCTCACCTTCCGTGTCGGGGAGCGTCCTGCCCGCACCCCTCGGTTGGCAGCCTCACGGGCACGCGTCGGTGCTCGCGCGACTACGGCCGTATCCATGCTACCGAGAATCATCGGATATGCCGACAAATATGGACAGCGCGGGAGCTTGCTGATCAGGGCATCAGGCGGCGGGCCAGGTGGTCGGCGGTCGGGGCGCCGCCCGCCGAGGCGATGTCCCGCGGGCGGCCCTCGGCGACGATGCGGCCGCCGTCGTCACCCGCTCCCGGACCGAGGTCCATGACCCAGTCCGCGGCGGCGACCGTGCGCAGGTCGTGCTCCACCACGACGACCGTGTTCCCGGCGTCGACGAGGCGCTGGAGCTGTCCGATCAGCAGGTCCACGTCCGCCGGGTGCAGTCCCGTGGTCGGCTCGTCCAGCAGGTACAGGCTGTGGCCGCGCGGCGCCCGGTGCAGTTCGCTGACCAGCTTGATGCGCTGGGCCTCGCCGCCGGACAGCGTCGTGGCGCTCTGGCCCAGCGTCAGGTAGCCGAGGCCGATGTCGGAGAGCAGCTTGAGGATACGGGCGGCGGGCTGCACGTCGGCGAGGAACTCGTGCGCCTCCTCCACGCTCATCGCCAGCACGTCCGCGATGGTCCTGTCGCGGTAACGCACCATCAGCGTGCCGGGGTTGTAGCGGGCGCCCTCGCAGACCGGGCAGGGGGAGGTCTCCGTGGGCAGGAAGAGGAGTTCGATGCTGACGACTCCGTCGCCCAGGCAGTGCGGGCAGCGTCCCTGGGTCACGTTGAACGAGAACCGGCTCGCTGTGTAACCGAGTTCGCGCGCGGTCGGCTGGGCCGCGAACAGTTTGCGGACGCTGTCGAACAGACCGGTGTAGGTGGCGAGGTTCGAGCGCGGGGTGCGCCCGATGGGCTTCTGGTCCACGACCACCAGTCGGTCGATGTGCTCAAGTCCCGTACTGGACCGCACCGTCACCCGGTCCTCCGCCAGGTCCCAGGCCGGCACCCCGGCCTCCTCCTCGTCGGTGGTCTCCACCGAGGCGGGGTTGCGGGCGGCGTCCTCCGCGGTCTCATCGGCGTGCAGATGGTCGCGGACCGTCTCCGCGAGGGCGCGCCGGACCAGGGTCGACTTCCCGGACCCGGAGACGCCGGTGACCGCGGTCAGCGTGCCGAGCGGGAAACTCGCGTCCAGGTCACGGAGGTTGTGGCCGGTGACGCCGTTCAGGCGCAGCCACCCCTCCGGCCGGCGCGGCTCCTTTGGACCGGGGACGGCGGGTGCGTCCAGCGGGAGGTACCGGGCGGTGACCGAGTCCGGCGCCTCGTGCAGCCCTTCGGTGGGCCCGTTGTAGAGGACCTGCCCGCCGTGTCGCCCGGCCCCCGGTCCCATGTCCACGATCCAGTCGGCCGAACCGAGTACCTGCGCGTTGTGCTCCACCACGAACACGCTGTTCCCGGCACCCCGGAGCCGTCGCAGGGCGCTGAGCAGCAGCTCCGTGTCGGCGGCGTGCAGACCGGCGGAGGGCTCGTCCAGCACGTACAGCACCCCGAACAGACCGCTGCGGAGCTGGGTGGCCATGTGCAGCCGTTGCAGCTCGCCGCTGGAGAGGGTGGAGGTCGCGCGTGCGGTGGCGAGGTAGCCGAGGCCCAGGTCGGTCAGCGTGCCCAGCTGGTCCTGGAGCCCGCCGATCAGGGCGTGCGCGGCCTGCCTGCGCTCGGCCGGCAGCGCCAGGGTGTCGGGGTGGTCGCGCGCCGTCTCCAGGAAGGCCGAGAGCTGGCTCAGGGGCATCGAGGTGGCGACCGAGATGTCCTGCCCGGCGACGGTCACCGCCAGCGCCTCCGGATTGAGCCGCTTGCCGTGGCAGGTGGGGCAGATCTCCTCGGCCATGAAAGAGGCGGCTTTCGCCCGCAGATGGGCCGCCTTCGAGGTGGCGAATGTGTGCATCACCCATTTGCGAGGGCTCATATATGTGCCCTGGTATGAGCGCGCGACCCGGTGCGCGTCACGGATCGGGTGCACCGTGACCGTCGGTTGCTCGTCGGTGGTCAGCAGCCACTCGCGGCGGGCGGCGGGCAGCTCACGGAAGGGTACGTCGATGTCCACGCCCAGCTCGGCGAGGATGTCCCGGTAGTTCTTGCCCTGCCAGGCGCCCGGCCACGCGGCGATCGCGCCCTCCCGGATGCTCAGGGAGTCGTCGCCGACGAGTTTGCCCTCGTCGACGCTGTGCAGGCGGCCCAGACCGGAGCAGGTCGGGCACGCGCCCACCGCGGTGTTCGGCGAGAAGCTGTCGGAGTCCAGCGGCGCGGCATCACGCGGGAACGTTCCGGCGAGGTCCTCCGGGGTCCGGCCGGCCGGGTACGTACCGGCGCGGGAGTAGAGCATGCGCAGCACGTTCGAGACCCGGCTGACGGTGCCCACCGTCGAGCGGGTGCTGCCACCGCTGTGCTGCTGCCGGAGCGCCACGGCCGGCGGGAGGCCCGTGATCGAGCCCACCCTGGGTGCCGAGCCCTGGTCGATCAGCCTTCTGGCGTACGGCGCGACGGATTCCAGGTAGCGCTGCTGGGCCTCGGCGTAGATGGTGGCGAACGCGAGCGAGGATTTGCCGGACCCCGACACCCCGGTGAAGGCCACGACCTGGTCGCGGGGTACGTCCACATCGACGTGCCGCAGATTGTGTTCGTCGGCACCACGGACCCTGATCAGCCCGTCCTGACCGGCGTCCGGTGGTGCGGTGGGCGACGGTGCGGACGTCTGTCGTTGGGGTGGAGCCATGGGCAAAACCTAGCCTGACCGGCCCATCCGTGCCGCGAGGGCCTGGTGATCGGGTGACAGCGGGATGCCCGCGCCGGGCCCTCGGGGCATCCCGCCGTGCTGGTTGCACAACCGAGTTCAATGCCCATACGGTTCGAACGCCGGTGATCCGTAAGGGATTTGATGCTCGAAACGAAACACGGCAATGCAATGGTGAATGCTTTTTTACTCTTTCCTGGTTGTTATGGAGCGCGGAAACACGTGAAGACCAAAAGAACAACGGAACACGCGTCCGGGAAGCCTGTCGCGCGGCATCGGCTGCTCGGTCTGGCCGCCGCGGGCGTACTGACAGCGGGAGCCCTGACCGGCCTGGTGCCCACGACCGCACAGGCCGCGCCCGCCGAGCCGTCGGGGCCGGGCGCGCGACAGCACGCCTTCGCGGCCGCCGCCGCCAAGTACCACGTCCCCGCACAGGTGTTGCTCGCCGTGGCCTACCAGGAGTCGGCGTGGGACGCCCACGCCGGCCGGATGAGCACCAGCGGCGGATACGGCCCGATGCACCTCACCGACGTCACTGCGGCGATGCTGGCCTCCGGACCCGCCGGTGCGGTCGGCCGGGCCGACCTCGCCGCGATGGCGAAGGACCCCGCCCTGCACACCCTGCGGGCGGCGGCCAGGCTCACCGGGCTGTCCCCGGCCGAGCTGCGTGAGGACCCCGCCGCCAACATCGCGGGCGGCGCCGCACTGCTCGCCTCCTACCAGAAGACCGTCAGCGGCGGCCTGCCGTCGGACCCCGGCCAGTGGTACGGCGCGGTGGCCCGTTACAGCGGCTCCTCGCAGAAGCGGACCGCCACGGCCTTCGCCGACCGCGTCTACACCACCATCCGTACCGGGGCCGCGCGCACCACCCTCGACGGACAGCGCGTGTCCATGGGCGCCGACGGCAACGTCCGCCCCGTGAAGGGGCAGTCGACCGGCGCCGCGACGACCACCGCCACCGAGTGCCCGTCGGACGTCACCTGCACCTTCGTACCGGCGGCGGCGTCCAACGGCCAGGTCTCCAACCGGCCCGCCAATGGCATCCGGATCGACACGATCGTCATCCACGACACCGAGTCGTCGTACCAGTCCGCCATCTCGACGTTCCAGAATCCGGGCGGCAGTTCCGCGCACTACGTCATGCGGTCCTCGGACGGCGCGGTGACGCAGATGGTGCCCACCAAGGACGTCGCCTACCACGCGGGCAACTACTCGACGAACCTGCACTCCATCGGCATCGAGCACGAGGGCTACGCCGCGCACGGCGGCACCTGGTACACCGAGGCGCAGTACCAGGCCACCGCCTCCCTGGTGCGGTACCTCGCCGGCCGCTTCGGCATACCGCTGGACCGTGAGCACATCATCGGCCACGACGATGTCGCCGGCCCCAGCTCCAGCCTGATCGCGGGCATGCACTGGGACCCGGGCACCGCCTGGGACTGGGAGTACTTCATGAGCCTGCTCGGCGCCCCGGTGACGGGGGAGCACGGGGTCGGCCCGGTCGGCTCGGCGGTGACGATCACCCCCGGATTCACCGGCAACCAGCAGACCGTGCAGATCTGCCCCGGCGACGACCCCACCGGCGCCACCCCCTCCTGCGTCCGGCAGCAGCAGGCGGCCAACTTCGTCTATCTGCGCACCGCGCCCGGCGACACCGCCCCGCTCTTCGGCGACCAGGCCATCCACAAGGGCGCGGCCGGCACCGACCGGATCAGCGACTGGGGCTCCACCGCCCAGGCGGGCCAGCAGTTCGTGGTGGCCGGCATCGACGGTGACTGGACCGCCATCTGGTTCAGCGGCACGAAGGTCTGGTTCCACAACCCGGCCGGCGCCAACACCACGCCCGCGCCCGGCGTGACCCTGGTATCCGCCGCGGGCACCACGCCTGTCGCCGTCTACGGCTCCAGCTACCCCGACCCGGCGGAGTACCCCGCCGGGCTGTCCCCCTCGACGCAGACGGCGCTCAGCTACTACACCGTCCCCGCCGGTCAGGCGTACGTGGCCACCCGGCCGCCGGTCAACACCGACGACTACTTCTCCTCCGGGGCGGTCGTCATCGGCGCCAAGAAGATGTACACCATCCAGTACAACCACCGTGTCGCACTGGTCTACTCCTCGGCCGTGACCGCGAGCGGAGTCTGACCTCAGCCCGTACCCAGCCGCTTTCCGGCCGCCCGCCACGCACGCGTCGTGCCCCGCGGTTCGTACCGTCTCAGCGGCTGGGTGCGGGCCACCAGGGCGCGCAGGCCGGTCAGGGAGTCGCCGGTGTCGCCGTGTGCGCGAGCCTGGACGAGTACGTTGCCGAGGGCGGCCGCCTCGGCGGGACCGGCGACGACCGGGAGTCCGCAGGCGTCGGCGGTGAGCCGGCACAGCAGCTCGTTGCGCGCACCGCCGCCGACGACGCGGACGACGTCCACCGTGCGTCCGGACAGCCGCTGGGCGTCCGCGATGGCCCGGTGGTGGGCCAGGGCGAGGGAGTCCAGGACACAGCGGACGGTCGCCGCCCGGTTCTCGGGCGCGGGCTGTCCGGTGCCCCGGCAGGCCGCCGCGATACGGTCCGGCATCCGGCCGGGGGCCAGGAACTCCGGGTCGCCCGCGTCCACGACCGACCGGAGCGGTTCCGCTGCCGCCGCCGCGTCGAGGAGCGGGCCGAGGTCCGGCTCACCCCATGCGCGCAGGCACTCCTGGAGGAGCCACAGGCCCATGATGTTGCGCAGAAAGCGGACGGTGGAGTCCACGCCCAGCTCGTTGGTGAAGTTCGCCAGCCTGCTCGCCTCGGTGAGGACGGGGGCGTCGAGTTCGAGCCCCGCCAGGGACCAGGTGCCGGTGCAGATGTACGCGAACCGCTCCCCGGCGGCGGCCGGGACCGCGGCGACGGCGGACGCCGTGTCATGAGAGGCGACCGTGGTCACGGGCACCGGGCCGGTCAGCCTCGTCTCCTCCAGTACGGCGGGCAGCAGCAGCCCGGCCGGGGTGCCCGGTCGGCGCAGCGGGGGAAAGAGCGCGAGGCCGATGCCGACCCGGCCCGCCACCTCGCGCGACCAGGTTCGGGTGCGCGGGTCGATCAGCTGGGTGGTGGAGGCGTTGGTCAGCTCGGTGCCGCGCGTGCCCGTCAGCCAGTACGCCAGCAGATCCGGGATCAGCAACACCTGTTTCGCGGACTGGAGTTGAGCGCTGTTCCGGGCCGCGACAAGCTGGTAGAGCGTGTTGAACGGGGCGTGCTGGAGCCCGGTGCGCGCGTACAGCTCCGGCGCCGGGACCTTGGCCCACACCTGCTCGGCGACGCCCTCGGTACGGGTGTCCCGGTAGTGCACCGGGTTGCCCAGGAGGGCGCCGTCGGCGTCCAGCAGGCCGTGGTCGACGGCCCAGGAGTCGATGCCGACCGAGGTGAGCCGTGCCTCGCGCCCCGCCGCTCGCAGTCCGTCGAGGACACCCGCGTACAGGCCGAGGATGTCCCAGTGCAGTCCGCCGGGCAGCCGTACCGGGCGGTTCGGGAAGCGGTGGACCTCCGTGAGGCGGAGGGTGCCCGGTCCGACCCGGCCGACCATGACACGCCCGCTGGAGGCGCCGAGGTCGACGGCGGCGTACGCGTTCCCGGCGGTCATCGCAGGAACGCGGCCGCCACACCCGCGTCGACCGGGATGTGGGTACCCGTCGTGTGGGTCAGGTCCCCGCCGGTCAGGGCGAACACGGCGTTGGCCACATGTGCGGGCAGCACCTCGCGCCCCAGCAGGGTGCGGCGGGCGTAGAACGCGCCCAGCTCGTCCTCCGGGATGCCGTAGGTCGCCGCGCGCTGCGCGCCCCAGCCGCCGGCGAAGATGCCGGAGCCGCGCACCACACCGTCCGGGTTGACCCCGTTCACCCGGATGCCGTGTTTACCCAGCTCCGCCGCCAGAAGGCGCACCTGATGAGCTTGGTCGGCCTTGGCGGCGGAGTAGGCGATGTTGTCCGGGCCCGCGAACACCGCGTTCTTGGAGGCGATGTAGACGATGTCGCCGCCGAGACCCTGCTCGGTCATCACCCGTGCCGCCTCGCGGGACACCAGGAAGGAGCCGCGGGCCATGATGGCGTGCTGGAGGTCCCAGTCCCGCGCCGTCGTCTCCAGCAGCGGCCTGGACACCGAGATCCCGGCGCAGTTGACGACCAGGTCCACCCCGCCGAAGGCCAGCACCGCACTGCGGAAGGCGTCGGCGATCTGCTCCTCGCTCGTCACGTCCACCGTGACCGGGACCGCCCTGTGCGGGCCGCCCAGCTCTTCGGCCACCGCCTCCGCGCCCCTGATGTCGGCCACCACCACACAGGCGCCCTCGGCGGCCAGCCGGTGCGCGATCGCCCGCCCGATGCCGGAGCCCGCGCCCGTCACCAGCGCGATCCGGGTGGCCAGCGGACGCGGCTCCGGCATCCGCCGCAGCTTGGCCTCCTCCAGCTCCCAGTACTCGATCCGGAACTTCTCCCGCTCCTCGATGGGCGCGTACGTCGACACGGCCTCGGCCCCGCGCATCACGTTCACGGCGTTGCGGTAGAACTCGCCCGCCACCCGCGCCGTCTGCTTGTCCCGGCCGAAGGAGAACATGCCGACACCCGGAATCAGCACGATCGCCGGGTCCGCGCCGCGCATCGTGGGGGAGTCGGGGCCCGCGTGGCGCGCGTAGTAGGCCGCGTACTCGTCGCGGTAGGCGGTGTGCGACTCCCGTAGGCGGGCACGTACTTCGTCCAGCGGGGCGGTCGGGGGCAGGTCGAGGACCAGGGGGCGCACCTTCGTGCGCAGGAAGTGGTCCGGGCATGAGGTGCCGAGCGCGGCCAGCCTCGGGTGCTCGGCGCGGGACAGGAACTCCAGGATCTCGGGGGAGTCGTCGAAGTGGCCCACCTGCGGCCGGTCCTGGGACGCGATGGCTCGGACGGTGGGGGCCAGCGCGGCCGCCCGCTCCCGGCGCGCGGCCGGTTCCAGCGGGGCGTGCTCCGCGAGGAGGTGTCCGAAGGGCTCCGCCTTGCCACGCGCGGCCAGGAACGCTTCGGCGGTGCGGATGATGTGCAGGCTGTTGCGCTCGCACTCCGCGGAGGTGTCGCCCCAGGCGGTGATGCCGTGCCCGCCGAGAATCACCCCGATCGCCCGCGGATTGGCCTCCTTGACGCGGGCGATGTCGAGCCCGAGCTGAAAACCGGGCCGCCGCCAGGGCACCCACACCACCTGCTCGCCGAAACACTCGGCGGTCAGCTTCTCCCCGTCCGCCGCGCAGGCGAGCGCGATACCGGAGTCCGGATGGAGATGGTCCACGTGAGCGGCGTCCACCAGGGCGTGCATGGCGGTGTCGATGGACGGCGCGGCACCGCCCTTGCCGTGCAGGCAGTAGTCGAAGGCCGCGACCATCCCGTCCTCGCCCGCCACCCCCGGATAGACGCCGGCGAGCGCCCGCAGCCGGTCCGGGCGCAGCACGGCGAGGCCCTCGGCCGTGAGGGTGCCGAGGTCGCCGCCCGAGCCCTTGACCCACATCAGGCCGATGTCGTCGCCGGTCACCGGGTCGACGGCCGTGCCCTTGGCGGAGGCGTTGCCGCCCGCGTAGTTGGTGTTGCGCGGATCGGCGCCCAAACGGTGCGCCCGCGCCAGGAGTTCGCCCACCACATCGGCCTGCCGCGTCATGCGCCCCACCCCGCCTGCTCGCCGCCGACCCGTTCCTTCACGATCCGTTCCGGCCAGCCCGAGCGCCGGTAGGCGGCCATCGGGTCGGGATCGAGGCCCGCCTCCGCGCGCACCTCGGCGAGCAGCGGCCGTACGTCCGTGTCGAACGCGTCCATCAGGACGCCGTTGGCGGCCAGTACGTCCCCGGACCGCTGGGCGTCGGCCAGGGCTTCGGCGTCGACCAACAGGGCCTTGGTGGTGGCCTCTTGGACGTTCATCACCGAGCGGATGATCGCGGGGATCTTCGGCTCGATGTTGTGGCACTGGTCGAGCATGAACGCCACGTCCGGGGTGAGACCGCCGCCGCGCACCACCTCGTACATGATGCGGAACAACTGGAAGGGATCGGCGGCGCCCGCCATCAGGTCGTCGTCCGCGTAGAAGCGGGAGTTGAAGTCGAAACCGCCGAGCCGACCCTCCCTCAGCAGCGTGGCGACGATGAACTCGATGTTGGTGCCGGGCGCGTGGTGCCCGGTGTCCACCACGACCTGTGCCTTCGGGCCGAGTTTGAGGCAGTGCGCGTAGGCGGTGCCCCAGTCGGGCACGTCGGTGGCGTAGAAGGCGGGCTCGAAGAGCTTGTACTCCAGCAGCATCCGGTGGCCGTCGCCCAGGCGGTCGTAGACCGTGCGCAGGGCCTCGGCGAGCCGGTCCTGACGGGTCCTGAGGTCGTCCTGGCCCGGGTAGTTGGTGCCGTCGGAGAACCAGAGCTTGAGGTCCCTCGACCCGGTCGCCTCCATGATCTCGACGCAGTCGAGCAGGTGCCGGACCGCCTTGCGGCGCACCGCCGGGTCCGGGTTGGTGACCGAGCCCAGCCTGTAGTCGTCGTCCTGGAACACGTTCGCGTTGATCGTCCCGATCCGCAGGCCCAACCGCGTGGCGTGGGCGGCCAGTTCGCCGTAGTCGGTCACGCGGTCCCACGGGATGTGCAGGGCGACGGCCGGCGCCACACCGGTGTGCGCGTGCACACGGGCGGCGTCGTCCAGCTTCTCGAAGGGGGTGCGGGGTACGCCGGGCTGCGCGAAGACCTTGAAACGCGTGCCGGAGTTGCCGTACGCCCAGGACGGGGTCTCGACGGCCTGGGTGCTCAGCGCCGCCTTCACTGCCTTCCGCGAGCGAGGCTCGTCCTTACTGGTCATTGCGCAGCCCTTCTGGAGGATGGTGGTTCAGCCGGCGAAGCGGTGGGTGCCCGAGCCCGCCGCGAAGACGGCGCAGCCGTCCTCCCGGCGCAGCAACGCGGCGCTGCCGCCGACGACTTGGGCCCTCTCACGGGCCTCGGGTATCCACACCTCGGCGGTGGTGTTGGGCGGTACGTCCACGGTGAGACGGAAACCTTGGGCGTCCGTCGTCCAGTCCGTGGAGATCGGGCCGTACACGGAGTCGAAACGGCCGTGTGCCTCGGTCACACCACCGCCCGGCCGGGGCCGCACCAGGATCTTGCGGAAGCCGGGCGCGGCGGGGGCGATCCCGGCGAGGTGGGCGTACATCCACTCGCCGACCGAGCCGTACGCGTAGTGGTTGAAGGAGTTCATCCCGGCGTCCTGGAAGCTGCCGTCCGGCTTGATGGAGTCCCAGCGCTCCCACATCGTGGTGGCACCTCGGTCGATCTGATAGCCCCAGCCGGGGTACGAGCGCTGGGCCAGCAGCCGGTGGGCGACCTCGGCGTGCCCGGTGTCGGTGAGGACGGGCAGCAGCCTCGGGGTGCCGAGGAAGCCCGTGGACAGATGCCAGTCCCGCGCCTCGATCAGCTCGACCAGGCGGGCGGCGGCGGGCGCGCGGTCGGCCTCGGCGAGCAGGTCCATGGACAGCGCCAGGACGTACGCCGTCTGCGTGTCGCCCTTCACCCGCCCGCCCCCGGTGACGTACGCGGCCCGGAACGCGTCCCGGACATGTCCGAAGAGCGCCCGGTACGGTTCCGGGTCCTTGCCCAGCGCCTCGGCCGCCCGCGCCACCAGGTCGGCACTGTGCGCGAAGTACGCGGTGCCGATGACGTCCTTCGGGGTCTCGTCCTGGAGGTTCAGCCAGTCCCCGTACCCCTCGTCGGGCCGCAGGTACCCGGTGCTGTGCGCCTTCAGGTAGTCGAGCCACTTGACCATCGACGCCCAGGCCCGCTCCAGCACCCGCACGTCCCCGTACATCCGGTACAGCGCCCACGGCACGGTCACCCCGGCGTCTCCCCAGCCCGCCGCGCCGGCGCCGACGTCCATGCGCGGGGCCACGTTCGGGAAGGCGCCGTCCGCCGACTGGCCGTCGCGCAGGTCGTCCAGCCACTTGGTGAGGAACCGCGCCGACTCCATGGTGTAGGCGGCCGTCGGCGCGAAGACGTTGATGTCACCGGTCCAGCCGAGCCGCTCGTCACGGGCCGGGGTGTCCGTGGGGATGGACAGGAAGTTGCCGCGCTGCCCCCAAGTGATGTTGCTGTGCAGCTGGTTGAGCATGGGGACATCGGTCTTGAAGGACATGGTGAACGGGGCCGAGGTATGCAGTACCCGGCCGGTGACCGCGTCGAGCGGCGGCCTGCCGGGAAAGCCGGTGACCTCGACGTACCGGAACCCGTGGAAGGTGAAGCGCGGTTCGAAGGTCTCGGTGCCGCCGCCCTTGAGTACGAACGTGTCCGTGGCCCGCGCCGTGCGCAGGTTCGCGGTGTACAGCGTGCCGTCGGGGTTCAGCACCTCCGCGTGCCGCAGCCGCACCGAGGTGCCCGCCTCGCCCCGGACGCGCAGACGGACCGCGCCCACCATGTTCTGGCCCAGGTCGAAGACGAACACGCCGGGCCGCGGCTCGGTCACCTTCTTGGCGGCCACCTCACGCTCCACCCTGACGGGACCGTCGACCTGGGCGACCAGACGGGCCGCCACCTTGGCGACCTCGTCCACGGGCGTCCACCCGGCGTCGTCGAAACCGGCCCGCGTCCACCCCGGCGTCTCCAGGCGGGCGTCGTAGTCCTCGCCCGACATCAGATCCGCGCTCGTGACCGGCCCGGTGGCCGCACGCCAACCGGAGCCCGACAGCAGCCGGTCCGTCGAACCGTCGGTGTAGGTCACCTCCAACTGGCCGATGAAGGCAGGCCGTTCGCCGTACTGGTGAGACCCGAACCAGGCGACGTTGCCCGCGTACCAGCCCGCCGCGAGGGTCACTGCCAGGGCGTTGGCGCCGGAGGTGAGCCCGTCCGTCACGTCGTACGTCTGGTACTGGACCCGCTCGCGGTAGTCGGTCCAGCCGGGCGCGAGGCGGTCCTCGCCCACGCGGGCGCCGTTGAGATGGGCGTCGTAGAGGCCGAGCGCCGAGGAGTACAGGCGCGCCCGTGCGACGGTCTTCCCGGCCGGGAGGCGGAACTCGTGGCGCAACTGCGCGGCGGGGGACCAGGCGGCCGTCACCTTGCCCCAAGGGCCCTGCCCCCACGGCGCGATGACCTTGGCCGCCGCCCACGCGCCGTCGTCGTAATCGACCGAACGCCAGTCGCCCGAGGGCTCCTTGTCCACGGTCTTCCAGGACGCGTCGGTCACGACGGTGCGCACGCCGGACGGGGTGGTCAGCTCGACCAGGCCGAGGAGACCTGCCGGCCCCTCGCTCGCGTTGGTCGCGGCGACGGCGAACACCGCGACTCCAGGCTCCAGTCGGGTCTCCACCACGACCGGGCGCTTCCAGTTCTCCGCAGGACCGTCCGGCTCGGTGTGGGCGAGCTGTACGCCGTTCACGTGGGCGGTGAACCCGTCGTCGGCCGTCATGACCAGGCGGGCCCGCGTCACCCCGGCGGGGACCTCGACGCGGCCCCGGAACCAGCGAGTCGCCGCCGGAGCGCTGCTCGCGGGGTCGCCCTCGGGGAACCAGATCCAGGAAGCACCCTCCAGAGAAGGCGCGCCAACCAGCTTTGCCGGAGCGGCGATCCAGCGTGCCGTCCAGTCGGAGGCCGCGGTGAGGCCCGTCTCCCACCAGGCGGGCTCGCTCCACGCGCCGACGCGTCCCGCGCCGTCCCAGACCCGGACCTGCCAGTGATAGCGCGTCCGCGACCTCAACTCCGGCCCCGCGTAGGGGACAAGGACCGAGTCGGCGGACTTGACCTTGCCGCTGTCCCACACGTCGGGCGCGGTCAGGCGGTCCGGCCGGGTGGCGACCCGGACCTGATAGGCGCTCTGTGTCTGGTCGTGCCCCTCGGGCGCCAGCGGCCAACTGAGCCTTGGCCGGGGCGTGTCGAGGCCCAGGGGATTGCTCACGTACTCCACGGTCGGCCGGGAGACCCGGATGGTGCGATGCCCGGCGCGCGGTGCGGCCTGGGCGCCGGTGGCCCCTGTGGCCATGGTGGCGGCGAGGGCGGTACCTGCGGTGGTGCCCAACAGTCGTCTTCTGCTGATCACGTTCGGCTCCGTAACGACTCGGCAATGAATCGTTTCACGAGAGGCGAAGCTAGAGGTGCCGGCAGGCCCCGTCAAGGGCACCGTGCGTTCTTCGGCGTTTTCAAGTCCCGCCCATTGACTGGGTAGTTGACGCGGGTTTAGCTTCCCTGCACATTCCCTGAAACCTTTCACGACCGACCGATCGGTGTGACCCATGCCAGAGCCTCCCGTCCTGGCCGCGCAGGGCCTGAGCAAGTCCTTCGGCGCCGTGCGCGCGCTGCGGAACGTCTCCCTGGAGCTGTACGCCGGTCAGGTCCATGCCCTCGCGGGCGAGAACGGCGCCGGAAAGTCCACCCTGATCAAGACCCTCGCCGGGGTGCACCGCCCCGACACCGGTGTCCTGTCGCTGCACGGCGAGCCGGTCGTCCTGCACGGCCCGGCCGACGCCCGCGACGCCGGGGTGGCCGTCATCCACCAGGAACCGACGCTCTTTCCGGACCTGTCCGTGGCCGAGAACATCTTCATGGGCCGCCAGCCCCGCCGCTCCCTGCGGCGCGTCGACCACGGGGCCATGAACGCGGCCGCCGGGGCGCTGTTCACCCGCCTCGCCGTGGACCTCGACCCCGAGCGGCCCGCGCGCGGCCTCTCCATCGCCGACCAGCAGCTCGTCGAGACGGCCAAGGCCCTTTCCTTCGACGCCCGCGTCCTCATCATGGACGAGCCGACCGCCGCCCTCACCGGCAGCGAGACGGCCCGCCTCTTCGGCGTCGTACGCGCCCTGCGCGACCAGGGCTGCGCCATCCTCTTCGTCTCGCACCGGCTGGAGGAGATCTTCGACCTCTGCCAGTACGTCACCACCCTCCGGGACGGCGAGGTGGTCGCCTGCGAGCCGGCCGGGGACCTCACCGAGGACGCCCTGGTGCGCCGCATGGTGGGCCGGGACCTCGGCGAGCTGTACCCGAAGCAACCGGCCGAGCCCGGTGAAGTAGCGCTCAGCGTACGGCGGTTGACCCGCGAAGGCGTTTTCACCGATGTGTCCTTCGAGGTGCGGCGGGGCGAGATCGTGGGCCTGGCCGGTCTGGTCGGGGCCGGGCGCAGCGAGGTCGCGCGAGCCGTCTTCGGCGTCGACAAGTGGGACGCCGGAACCGCCGAGGTGTGCGGCCGGCCACTGACCAACGGCTCCCCGAGCGCCGCCATGGCCGCCGGGCTCGTCCTGGTGCCCGAGGACCGGCGCGCCCAGGGCCTGGTGATGGACATGTCCATCGAGCGCAACATCGGCCTCACGGGGCTGCGTACGACCGTACGGGCCGGGCTGATGGACCGGGGTGCCGAGCGGAGCCGGGCCCTGGACTGGGCGGTGCGGCTGAAGGTCAAGTACGCCCGGATCGCGGACGCCGTGGGCACCCTGTCCGGCGGCAACCAACAGAAGGTCGTCCTCGCCAAGTGGCTCGCCACCGGGCCCAGGGTGCTGATCGTGGACGAACCCACCCGGGGCATCGACATCGGTACCAAGGCCGAGGTGCACCGGCTGCTGTCCGGGCTCGCCGCCGACGGCGTCGCCGTACTGATGATCTCCTCCGATCTGCCGGAGATCCTCGGTATGGCCGACCGTGTCCTCGTCATGCACGAGGGGCGGCTCACCGCCGAGCTGCCCCGCGCGGACGCGACCGAGGAATCCGTACTGGCGGCGGCCACCGGGAGGGCGCGATGACCGTCACCGGACACACCCCGGCGCCCGCCGTCGAGCCGGGCACGGCGGAGGCGACCCGACTGCTGGACCGCGTGTTCAAGCTCCGCGAACTCGCCATCCTGCTGGTCCTCCTGGTGATGATCGCCATCACCCAGGCGGGCAACCGGGAGTTCCTCTCCGAGCAGGGCATCAAGGACCTGCTGCTCAACGCGACGATCCTGGTGCTCGTCGCCTCCGGCCAGGCGCTGGTGGTCATCACCCGCAACGTCGACCTGTCCGTCGGCTCCGTGCTGGGCCTGACCGCCTTCGCCGCAGGGGAGCAGCTGCAAGGGGGCGGCAGCGCCCTGGTCGCGGTCCTGCTCGCCGTCGCCCTCGGTGCCGGGTGCGGGTTGCTGAACGGCGCCCTCGTCAGCCTCGGCCGGGTCCCGGCCCTCGTCGTCACTCTCGGCACCCTGTACATCGTCCGGGGCGCCGACTCCATCTGGGTCGGCTCCCGCCAGATCACCGCCTCCGACCTGCCCGACGGCTTCACCGACTTCGGCTCCGGCGGCCTGTCCGCCGTCCCCTACCTCGCCCTGATCGCCCTCGCCGTGCTCATCGCCACCGCCTACTACCTGCGCAACTTCGGCGGCGGCCGCGAACTGTACGCGCTCGGTTCCAACCCGGAGGCGGCACGCCTGGCCGGCATCCCCGTACGACGGCGCGTCCTCGCCGCCTACGTCGCCTGCGGAGCCCTCACCGGGCTGGCCGGCGCGCTCTATCTGGCCCGCTTCGGCAACGTCGACAGCTCCACCGGCAGCGGCTACGAACTCACCGTCGTCAGCGCCGTGGTGGTCGGCGGCGTCGCCTTCACCGGCGGCTCCGGCAGCGTGTACGGCGCGGCGCTCGGCGCCTTGCTGCTCACCACCGTGGGCAGCGTGCTGCCCGCCCTCGGTGTCAGCTCGGTATGGGTCCTCGCCATCAACGGCGTCCTGCTCGTCCTCGCCATCGCCGTCGACCGGATCGTGGCCCTGCGCGTGGCCCGCGCCCTGAAGAAACGGTCCGCGCTGCACCGGAGGGACATCCGCCATGACTGACTCGCCCCTCGCGCGCGCCGTCCGCTGGGACACCGTCGTCGGCGCCCTCCTGCTCGTCCTGCTCCTGCTGTCCTTCTCCTTCGTGGACGGCTTCGGCAACGCCCTCAACCTGTCGTTCCTGATCGGCAACACCCTGCCGGTCGCGCTGATCGCCCTGCCGATGACCCTGCTCGTGGTCTCCGGCGAGATCGACCTGTCGGTGGCCTCCACGGCCGGGTTGTCCGGAGCGGTGATGGGCGCCCTGTGGAACGCCGGAACGGCCATCGAGACGATCATCCCGCTGTGCCTGCTGCTCGGCGTGGTCTGCGGGCTGGTCAACGGTCTGCTGGTGACCCGGCTCGGGCTGCCGTCCCTGGCCGTCACCATCGGCACCATGGCCGCCTACCGGGGCATCGCGCAGATCGTCCTGGGCTCCGACGCGGTCACCGACTTCCCCGCCCAGTACCTCGACTTCGCCTCGGGCCGCATCGGCGGCACCTTCGTCCCGTACGCCCTGCCCCCTTTTCTCGTCCTGCTCGCCGTCGCCGTGCTCGTCCTGCACGCCACCCCCTTCGGGCGGTCCCTGTTCGCCATCGGTGCCAACGAGGAGGCGGCCCGGTTCGCCGGAGTGCGGGTCAGGCGGCACAAGCTGTGGCTGTTCACCGCCACCGGCCTGCTGGCCTCCGCCACCGGGATCTTCTGGGCCCTGCACTACGCCAGCGCCCGCTACGACAACGCCACCGGACTCGAACTCTCCGTCGTCGCCGCCGTGTTGCTCGGCGGGATCGGCTTCGACGGCGGCCGGGGCACCCTGGGCGGCGCCATCGCCGGGGTCTTCCTGCTCGGCGCCCTCCAGAACGTGATGAGCCTGCTCAACGTCTCCGCGCAGTCGCAGATCGTCGTCACCGGCGTCCTCCTCGTCGTCTCCGTGCTCGCCCCACGCCTCGCCCGCCGGATCGCCGCCGCACGGGCCGCCCGCGCCAACTCCGTCTTGCCGCACCCCTCCTGAAGGGACCCACCCCCGATGTCCACTCCCGGAATCCGCCAGGCGTGCGCCGCGCTCGCCGCCACCGTCTCGCTCGCCGTCGCCCTGACCGCCTGCGGCGGCACCACCAAGAAATCCGTGGCGGACGACGACGGCGGCGCGAAGCAGTCCCACGGCAAGGCCGACCCGAACGCCCCCACCAAGAAGGACCTGACCGTCGCCTTCCTGCCCAAGCAGGTCAACAACCCCTACTTCACCGTCGCCGACAAGGGCGGCGAACAGGCGCTGAAGGAACTCGGCTCCTCCTACAAGGAGGTCGGCCCGAGCAGCGCCACCGACACCTCCGGCCAGGTCTCCTACGTCAACACCCTCACCCAGCAGCAGGTCGACTCCATCGCCGTGTCCGCCCAGGACCCCGGCGCCCTGTGCACCGCGCTCAAGCAGGCCATGCAGAACGGCATCAAGGTCGTCACCTACGACTCCGACACCAACGCCGGCTGCCGCGACGTCTTCGTCTCCCAGGCGAGCGCCGAAGCCCTCGGCCGCTCCCAGGTCCAGCTGCTCGGCAAGCAGCTCGGCTACAAGGGGGAGATCGCGATCCTCTCCGCCGCGCAGACCGCCACCAACCAGAACACCTGGATCGGCTTCATGAAGGACGAGCTGAAGAAGCCCCGGTACAAGAACATGAAGCTGGTCACGACCGCCTACGGCAACGACGACGCCCAGCAGTCCTTCCAGCAGACCCAGGGCCTCCTCCAGGAACACCCGAAACTGGCCGGGATCATCTCCCCGACCACCGTCGGCATCAAGGCCGCCGCCCAGTACCTCTCCGGCTCCAAGTACAAGGGCAAGGTCCGCCTCACCGGCCTCGGCACCCCCGACGACATGCGCCGGTACGTCAAGAACGGCACCGTCGACGCCTTCGAACTCTGGGACCCCGCGAAGCTCGGCGCCCTCGCCGCGCACGCCGCCGTCGCCCTCTCCTCCGGGCAGATCACCGGACAGCGCGGCGAGACCTTCAAGGCCGGCGGCCTCGGCACCTTCACCATCGGCGACAAGGGCGTCGTCGACCTAGGCGCACCCACCGTCTTCGACGAGGGCAACATCGACCGGTACAGGTTCTGACCCGGGGTTCTGACCCGGCATAGGCTGGGCGCGGGGCGGGGGACTGCGGAACGGAGCACAGGCGCGCATGGCAGGCAGAGTCGGCATCAAGGACGTGGCCCGGCACGCGGGGGTCTCCGTAGGCACCGTCTCCAACGTCATCAACCGCCCCGGCTCGGTAACCGAGGAGACCCGGCTGCGCGTCCAGGCGGTCATCGACCGGCTCGGCTACGTCCGCAGCGAGAGCGCCCGCCAACTGCGGGCCGGACGCAGCCGCATCATCTCGCTGCTCGTCCTCGACATGGGCAACCCCTTCTTCGTGGACGTCGCCCGCGGTGCCGAACGGGCGGCGCGGGAGGCGGGGATCGGTGTCATGGTCTGCAACAGCGGCCAGAACCCCGCCGAGGAGGCCGACTACCTCTCCCTCTTCGCCGAACACCGGGTGCGCGGCGTCCTGTTGACCCCGGCCGATGCCACGGGCCGCAACATCGATGCCTTCCGCCGGCACCGCATCCCGTTCGTGCTGGTCGACCGGGTCGCCGAGGGCACCACCGAGTGCTCGGTCTCCGTGGACGACGTGACGGGCGGCGCCCTCGCCGTACGCCACCTCGTGGACACCGGGCACCGCTCGATCGCCTACGTCAGCGGCCCGCCCCAGCTCAAGCAGGTCAGGGACCGCCGCGAAGGTGCCCATCTCGCCCTCGTTCAGGCCGGGTTGGGCACCGAGGCGCTGCGCGAACTGCCCACCGAACGCCTGGACGTGGCCGCCGGCCGCGACGCGGGCGCCCGCCTGCTGGGCCTCGCCGAGCGCCCCACGGCGGTGTTCTGCGCCAACGACCTGCTGGCCCTCGGCGTCCTCCAGGCCCTCTACGCGGCCGGCGTCAAGGTCCCTCACGACATGGCGATCGTCGGCTACGACGACATCGAGTTCGCCGCCGCCTCGGCGGTCCCGCTCACCTCGGTGCGTCAGCCCGCCGTCACGATGGGTGCGCTGGCGACCGAACTCCTGCTGGAGGAAACGGAGTCGGAGAACTCCGGGGCACATGCGCACCGCCGGGTCGTGCTCCAACCGGAGCTGGTGGTACGGGGGTCGAGCCTGGTGGCCCGCTGAGCCGTTCAGCCCAGGTGACGGTAGTCCGGCAGCACCAGACCGGTGTGGGCGGCGCGGCCCTCGTCGCCGGTGAGGGAGGCGGCGTTCCGCAGGGCCGCGTTACGGGCGTCCAGCATCTCCTGGGTGGTGGGGGTCACGAAGGTGCCGCCGGTGGTGGCGAGGGCCTGGTTGGTCTCCACGAAGTCCCGCGTGAGGCGCTCGTACGCGGCGAACGCCTCGGTGTGGTCGGCCCGCGCGGCCAGTTCACCGGCGAGCACATAGGCGCCGACCAGGGAGACGCTGGAGCCCTGGCCCGACAGGAACGAGGTGGCGTGGGCCGCGTCGCCCGCGAGCGCCACGCGACCCGACGACCAGGTGGGCATGTGGATCTGGCTGACCACGTCGAAGAACAGGTCGTCCGCCTCCCGCATGGCTTGCACCAGCCGGGGGACGTGCCAGCTCTGCTCGGGGAACCGGGAGGCGACCAGCTCCCGCTGCGCCTCGGGGTCCCGGAAGGCGTCGTAGGGCGGCACCTCCTGGGTGAAGGTGAGGAAGCCGTGCATACGGTCGCTCGGCTCATGGGCGTACAGGACGGCGGCCCGGCCGGGGGCGTTCCAGATGACGCCCTCGCGCACCAGGCCGAAGTCGTTGGCCAGGGTGAAGCCGGCGAAGGTGTGGCCCAGGTAGCGGTGGAACTTCTCCTCGGGCCCGAAGACCAGACCGCGGGTGTTGGAGTGCAGTCCGTCCGCGCCTATGACCAGGTCGAAGGAGCGGCGGGTGCCGCTGTCGAAGACGACGTCCACCCGGTCCTCACGGTCGTCCAGGGTGGCGATGGAGTCGTTGAACAGGAACTCGACCCGGTCCCGGATCGGGGTCTGGAGCGCGTCGGCCAGGTCGCCGCGGCGCACTTCGAGGTCCTGGCCCTCGGTGCCGCCGGTGATGGACTCGGGGCGGATGGCGGCGATCAGGTCGCCGTCGGTGTCCACGAAGGAGAGCAGGCGCGAGTCGACGTGCGCCTCACGCAGTCGCGGCAGCAGGCCCATGCGGTCGACGACCTCACGGGCCGTACCCCGGATGTCGATGGCGTAGCCGCCGCCCCGGACGGCGGGGGCCTTCTCGACCACGGTGACCTCGAAGCCGTAGCGGTCGAGCCAGTAGGCGAGGGCGGGGCCGGCGATGCTGGCGCCGGAGACGAGGACTGTGCGGTGCGCGGAGTGGTTCACTGCGGGGTTCCTTCCGGGCGAAGATGCGTACCTTAGGTATCCTTTTGGGAGGCATGGGAGACTCCCGAAGTCCTCCCCGCCTGGAGCATATAGATACCTAACTCAGGTATGCAAATGGAGTCGATGTGAACGCAGAGTCCCCCGACGCCCCGTCGGCCGACGTACTCGCCGTGGTGCCACGACTGGCGCAACTGAGCAACGCCGTCAATCGCGGCCGGCTCACCGAGCGCGCCGCCGAGGCCGCCGGGCTGGCGCTGGACCGTCCGGCGGTGGCGGTGCTGATGACCCTGCACATGGCGGACCGGCCGCTGCGGATCGGTGAGATCGCGGAGCGGATGCAGGTCGTGGGCCCGCATGTGACGCGTCAGGTGCAGGGCCTGGAGCGGCGCGGCCTGGTACGCCGGGTGGCCGACCCTCACGACCGCCGCGCCAGCCTCATCGAGCCGACCCCCGAGGGCGCACAGGCGGCGAACCGCTACGCGACCTCCCTCGTCGGCTGGTTCTCCGAGGCCATCGCGGGCTGGTCCGACCAGGAACGCGCCGACCTGGGACGGCTGTTGGGGCGGCTGGTGGACGATGTGACGGCACACCTGGGCCGGTTGGACGAGGAGGAGGCTCCCGGGGTGGGGTGAGCCCTTGAGTTCAGGGGGGGACTCGCGAGGGAGTGACTCAGAGCGCGATCGCTCGGTACTTCAGCGCCTCATTGACGATCTGCTCCGCAGACGCCCCCGGGGAGTGGAAGACCAGTTCACCCACTTGGGGGTGAGGCGCGTTCGCTTGCAGGAGCCGCAGGTAGTAGTCGCTCTCAGGGTCTGCCAGCAGCAGCCTGCGAACGATTTCGGCGAGCTCACCCCTGGTGACGTCCGCGACCATCGGCCGAGCCGGCCTGGCCGCCTCCCGCGCGAAGTCCTCCAGGCTTCGGCTCCCGTCGTACTCTGCGAAATCGAGCGCCACGTACTCGTGCCCGGTCATCGCGTTGAAGCCCACGATTGCTTCGCCCGCTGCCACCAGGTCGGTTTCCAGCAGCTCGGCGATCCGCTCCACCTCGTCGCGCAACTCGTCCAGCCGCTTCCGGCCAACCGGCGGGGGCAGCAACTCCGGTCTCAGATCCACGGCTGAATTATCTTCCGGTCCGCGCCTTCCTTCCTTCCTTCCTTCCTTCCTTCCTTCCTTCCTTCTCCGGCCACTGCGGCTCCGGCGAAGCGGATCGCGACCGATCAGGGCGAAGGTCGTTACCGGGGGAGAGGGAAGGAGACCCCCGTCATGCCGACGAACGACCACCCCGCAGCCGAACTCGACCCCCGCTACAGCTCCGCGCTCAACCCCCGCCCCGGTGCCGCGGACGCCACCGCCACCCCGTGGGCCGAAGCCCAGCGGCAGTTGGAGGAGGCTGAGATCTTCTGGGTGTCCACCGTGCGCCCCGACGGCAGGCTGCACGTCACGCCCGTGATCGCCGCCTGGCATGACGGGGTGCTGTACTTCTCGACCGGGCCTGAAGAGCAGAAGGCGAAGAACCTCGCCCATGACGCGCACTGCGCACTCACCACCGGACGGAACTCACTCACCGAGGGGCTCGACCTCGTGGTGGAGGGCAGGGCGGAGCGGGTCGTCGATCCGGCGAAGGTGGAGGAGGTGATCGGGGCGTACGAGGCGAAGTACGGGCCGCACATCACCTCGCCCGAGGGCACCTTCCACGGGATCGGGGACGCGTTCCGGACGGGGGCGGCGGTGGTGTTCGCGGTGGCCCCGGAAACGGCGTACGGCTTCGGCCGGGACGACGGGGCCTACACGCACACGCGTTGGGCATTCTGAGGCACCCCCTTGCCGGGCTTCCGGTGTCATGATGACCGGCATCGGAGCGTGCCCCCGGCGGAGCGTCTGTTCGGACGGAGGCGTACGCAGATCACGATGCCCGTTGCGAGGAGAGCGCGTGGACGACCGGACGCACATGGAGCAGGCGAGCCCCGAGGTGCGGCAGCGTGTCCGGGCGAGCTTCGGCCGGCAGGGGCTGATGAGTCACCTCGGCGCGCGGATGTCCCACATCGCGCCGGGCCGTGTGCACATCGTGCTTCCCAGCCGGCCCGAAGTCACCCAGCAGCACGGCTACTTCCACGCGGGGGCCACCAGCGCCATCGCGGACAGCGCCGGGGGCTACGCGGCCTACACGCTGTTCCCCGAGGGCGCCGAGGTGCTCACCGTTGAGTACAAGATCAACCTGCTGGCGCCCGCCGTCGGCGACCACCTCGAGGCGGTCGGCACCGTCCTGAAGTCCGGACGCACCTTGACCGTCTGCCAGTTGGAGGTCTTCGCCGTGCGGGGCGATGCGGGGCAAAAGCTCGTCGCCCATGGGCAGCAGACGCTTATCCGCGTCAACGGGCCCGAGCGGTGAGTGGCCCCAAGCTTGTTCTTCAACCTCTGGCCCGGTCAGTCCAGCAAGGCGGTCGTGAACATCTCGTGGTGGGCCACAAGCCACTCCTGGATGCGGTCCCACCGTTGCCAGCCTCCGCGCTCGGACAGTACCTGTGTGTAGACAGGGTCGCCATCGGTCACTCGGTCGGCGACGAAGGCCCGGCAGGATGCCGTGGCCTGTTCGATGATGCCGGGTAGTTCAGCGCGTTCCCGCGGAGACAGGCCGTAGCTGTCGGCGAGGATTCGCAGTCGCGTCGGGGCATCCAGCCCGGCGGGGTGGAGGGCCGCCGCGGACGTGGGATCGAGCATGGGGACCCAGTAGCGGGCGGTCATGGCGACGTCCCACAGCGGTCGTCCGGGCGCTGCCAGGTCGAAATCGATCAGGGCCGTGGCACAGCCGTCGCGGAAGACGACGTTCTCCGGGCACACGTCGTTGTGGCACAGCATCGTTCCTCCCTCCGGGTCGGCCAGAGCCTGGGGCCATGCGGCGCGGGTGTCCACGGTGATGGCCGCGCTCGCGTCGTGCAGGCGTCGCAGCAGGCTTCCCACCGAACTCAGAGCGGTCTCCGTCATCACCCAGCGGGGAAACGGCGGCAGGGCAACGTCGCCGGGGATGTAGGTCAGTTGCTCGCGGCCGTCCGTGGTGAGCTGGAGCGGGGTCGGAGCCGCGTCGAAGCCGTGTTCTTCGAGTGCGCGGAGGTGGGCGTGGAGGGCACGCGCAGTAGGCGGCGCCGGGCGTTCGACCAGGGAACCGCGGCGGAAGACCGCGCCCGTGTTCATCATGCCGCCGTCGAGTGCTCCGCCCTGTGCCGCCCCGTCCTCAGGTGTCATGCCGATCACGCTATCGGGAGGTCGGCGGTGGTCGGGCCGGCTCCGAAACGCGCTGCGAACTTGGTGGCTCGGCCGAGTATTCAGCTGACGCTGAGGCGCCGGTCGCTCCTCCGCCGTCACGCCAGACGGTCGAGCCACTCCCGCAGGAGTCGCTGTTCCGCCGCGCTGAGCGCGGTCTGCTGGGGCAGGGCGGCACGGAGGGCGCGGGCCGCTCCCGCCGGGCCGGCGTCCCGCACCGCCGGCTCCGGGTCGGTCACGGCGTTGGCCATCGCCTCCCGCAGGGTGCTCAGCAGGGCGGGGCCGCGCGCTTCCTCGGGGAGGGACAGCCAGGTGAGGGCGGCGCCCCGCGCCGTGGCGTGGATGATCATCACCGCGAGGTCCTCGTCGACACGGAGCCAGCCGCCGAGGGCGAGACGGTGCACCCGCTCCTTCAGCAGCCGCATCCCGGTCTGGAACGCGGCTGACGTGGCCCGGCTGGGTTCGCTGTACATCAGCGTGTAGAGCGCGGGGTTGTTCAGGGCGAACTCGACCGCCAGGTCCCAGCCGGCGCGCAGGGCGTCCAGGGGGTCCTGTGGCTCCGCCTCCACGTGCTTGGCGGCCAGGAACGCGTTGAAGCCGTGCTCGGCCACCGCGTCCAGCAGGCCCTCCTTGTCACCGAAGAGCCGGTAGATCGCCGGTGGCTGCAAGCCCGCCGCGGCCGCGACGGCGCGGGTCGTCACTGCCTCCCGGCCCTCCCGCTCCAGCAGACCGATCGCGGCATCGATCACCCGCTGCCGGGTCTTCTCCCGGCCCCCGGCCTCGCCGGTCACCGTTTCCTCAGGGGCGCCACTCTGCATGTTCCAACGATACCGGCTGAGCGATTACCTCGAAAATATCAGTGTTACCGTTGAAGTGATTCCAACGGAATCAAAGATGACGAACCAAAGATCGGGGCACCTCGTGATCATCGTGACCGGAGCCACCGGGCAGCTCGGCCGCCAGGCCGTCGAGCGACTGCTGAACCGCGTATCCGCCGAGCGCATCGGCGTCAGCGTCCGCGACCCGGGGAAGGCCGAGGGCCTCGCGGCCCGGGGCGTCCGCGTACGGGCGGGCAGCTTCACCGACCCCGACAGCCTGGCCCACGCCTTCGAGGGCGCGACCCAGGTGCTCGTCGTCTCCGTCGACAAGTTCGGCGAGGAAGCCGTCCAGCGGCACCGGACCGCGATCGAAGCGGCCGTGAAGGCGGGAGCCCGGCGCGTGGTGTACACCAGCCACATGGGCGCGAGCCACACCTCTCACTTCCAGGCGTGCCGCGACCACGCCGCCACCGAGGACATCCTGCGGACCTGCGGCGTGCCGTACACCTCGCTGCGCAACGGCTTCTACGCCTCCAGCGCCGTCCAGTTCCTCGGCCCCGCCCTCGACTCCGGCCGGATCGCGCTCCCAGAGGACGGCCCCGTCAACTGGACCGCCCACGCCGACCTCGCCGAGGCCGCCGCCGCGATCCTGGCCGACGAGGGCGGCCACGACGGCCCCACCCCGCCACTCACGGCGCCCGAGGCCCTCACCTTCACGGATCTGGCACCCCTCGCCGCCGGTATCACCGGCCGCCCCTTCGCCCGCACCACCGTGCCCGACGACGCGTTCTGCCGGCATCTCACGGAGGCCGGTGTCCCGGCCGACCGGGTGGAGGGTCTGATGGGTATCTTCACCGCGGCCCGCACCGGCGAGTTCTCCGCGCAGGACCCGACCCTCTCGACCCTGATCGGCCGGGCGCCCGTCCGGATGGAGGCGGTGCTACGCGATCAGCTCGGCTCCGGCTGACCCGGCGGGCAGCACATGGTCGCCCACCCGGTCCGTGCTCAGGCACAGGGAGCACACCACCGCGTCGTGCGTGGTGCACGCCGTGACATCGGGCCGCTCGTACGGCTGGTGGCAGACATGGCAGTCGTACGGTGTGGCGCTCGGGTTGCCGTCGGCGTCCAGGAGGGGCTCGGGGATGCCGTCGTCCGCGCGCCGCAGGTAGTACGCGCCCTTGGTGGCCACGGCCATCAGCGGGGTGAGGACGAAGGCGATGACCGCGGCGGCGACGGGGGAGTACGGCTGAAGGGTGTCGCCGAAGGCGTGGAAGTACATGGCGATGGACAGTCCGGAGGCCGCGACGAAGGACACCACGCCCACGGGATTGACGGGGTGGAGCATGCCGCGGCGGAACTCCGGTACGAGCGGGGAGAGTTTGAGCAGGTACTTGTTGACGCCGATGTCCGTGGCGACGGTGACCACCCAGGCGATCGCGCAGTTGGAGTAGAAGCCCAGGATGCCGCCCAGGAAGCTGAACATGTCGGCCTCCATCAGGGCGAGCGCGAAGCCCAGATTGACCAGCACGAACACCATGCGGCCGGGATAGCGCCCGGTGAGCCGGGTGAAGGAGTTGGTCCAGGCGAGCGAGCCGGAGTAGGCGTTCGTCACGTTGATCTTGATCTGGCTGATCACGACCAGCACCACGGCCAGCGGCACCACCAGCCAGGACGGCATCATCGCGTCGAAGGCGCCCTTGAACTGCTGGATGGGCTCGGGCGCGACGGACGGGCCCACCGAGGCCAGGATGTAGACGGCGAGGAACACACCGATCGCCTGCTTCAGCGCGCCGAGCACCACCCAGCCGGGCCCGGCCATGACCACGGCGGTCCACCAACGGCGCTTGTTCGCCTCGGTCCTGGGCGGCATGAAGCGCAAGTAGTCGATCTGTTCGCCGATCTGCGCGATGAGGGAGAGACAGACGCCCGCGCCGAGGAGTACGGAGGCGGTGTTCACGCCGCCGTCGCCGTCGGTGCCCGCGTAGGAGAGGAAGCGGTCGAGCGTGCCCGGGTCGGTGACGACCAGGTACACCAGCGGACCCACCATCAGCACCAGCCACACCGGCGTCGTCCACACCTGGAGCTTGCTGAGTGCCTTCATGCCGTAGATCACCAGCGGGATCACCATCAGCGTGGACACCAAGTAGCCCAGCCACAGCGGGAGTCCGAGGCCGAGGCGCAGGCCCTGGGCCATGATCGAGCCCTCCAGCGCGAAGAAGATGAAGGTGAAGCTGGCGAAGATGACGCTGGTGAGGACCGAGCCGTAATAGCCGAAGCCCGAACCGCGTGTGATCAGGTCCAGGTCGATGTTGTAGCGGGCGCCGTAGTAGGCGAGCGGGAAGCCGGTGACGAAGATGACGACGGCGGCCACGGCGATCGCCACCAGCGCGTTGCCGGTGCCGTGTGCCAGGCCGATGCCGGCGCCGATCGAGAAGTCGGCCATGTAGGCGATGCCGCCGAGCGCCGTGGTGGCCACGACCATCGGGGTCCAGCGGCGGTAAGCGCGGGGCGCGTAGCGGAGGGTGTAGTCCTCCAGCGTCTCCCTGGTCGCCTGGCTCGTGGCGGGTTTCGCCGGGCTGCCTGCCTCTGCCTCTGCTGCTGCCGTCGGTCGTGACTCCGTCGCGCTCATGTCACGCCTCCCTCGGTGCGGGTGCCGGGTCCAAGCCCTCGTACCAGGGCTGGCGGGACAGGCTACGAAGCGCTTGTTTCCCCGAGGTCCCGCCTCCCGTGAACGGCCCGTTACGCGGGGCCGGGGGCGAGCGGATCGCCCGGCACGAGCACCCGGGTACGCGAGAGCGCGCCACCGGAAAGGCACCGCACCTTCACAGTGGGCGCCCGCTGGGGGGCCGCGCGGCGGGCATCCGTACAGAGCTGTCTGCCGGGGAGGAGCCCCCACCGTGGCCATCGTCGCGTTTCTACTGCTGCCGGTCGTGACCATGCTGCTGTACGGAATGGACCGTACCGAGGACTGGCTGACGCGGGCTCCCAGGCCGCCCCGCCACGCACGAGGGCGCCATCTGCGCCTGATCCACGGCGGCAGGAGGCAGGCGGCCCCGGCGGCCCAGGGCACACCCGAGACCGAGACCGAGGCCGCCTGAGCGCGTGGCGCGTACGAGCCTCAGCCGCGCGGGCCGCTGATCCGGTCCGGCTCGATGACATAGATCACGCGGACCTGGTCGCGGCCGCCGAACCAGGGGTAGGGACCGCCCAGGTACTTCCGCGCGAGCGTCTCGATGTGATCGACCGCACCCTCGGTGGTCACCCGCACCACCCGGCCGCGGATCTGCGTGTAGGAGGACGGGTCGGCGGGGTCGGAGACCGCGACGGCCACCCGCGGATCACGCGCGATGTTCCGCGTCTTCTGATGGGACTCCACGCTGTTGATCAGTACATGCTCGCCGTCGGTGTCGACCCATGTCTGGGTGAGCTGGGGCGAGCCGTCGGGCATCGTGGTGGCGATGTAGCAGGTGCTGGCGCGGCGCAACAGCGCCACCAGGTCCTCGCCGAGGGGAACGGGCACGGGGAGATCTCCGGTAGATCAGGGGGCGACGGGGTGAAGAAAACGCAGGTATGACGGAACGCACTCAGGGTAATCGGATCGATGCACCACCCATGTGACCGTGGATCAGAGGGAGACTCCAGATGCTGATGGCCCACCCCGCCGTCCTGCAGAACCTGATCGAGCAGTACGACGCGCTGCGCATCCTGCATGCGCAGGAGGGCGGCGCCGAGGTCCGGCGGCGTATGGACGACATCGCCTACACCCTCTGCGTGGCCACCGGTACCCGCGACATGGACGCGGCGCTCATCGCGGCCCGGCACCGCCTGCCCGGCGCGCGCCCCGAGGACGACTCCCTGCTGCCCGCCTGAACTGCCCCCGCACGCAAGGCTGTCCACCGGTCACCGGGGCGATTTGCGCTGAGTGTGGTGAATATGTGTGGAAATCTGTCGGGCGTTGCACGTGGCCGGTGGATGCGAGACCGTTGTCATCGGTAAACGTTCTCGATCGACAGAGAGGTGGTGGAGCGCACGCTTCGCGCTCCCGACTGTGATTTCTTCTCCGGGTACACCCGATAGTCCGCACGCCGGTGGTATCGGCGTCGACACGGCGTGGAACAGCGCGCCCTGTCCCGTGCTGGTGGTCGACGCCGACGGGACACTGGTCGAGACCAACGAGGCGGCATGCCGCCTGATACCGCTCAGTGCCGGTGACTCCATCACGGCGGCGGCCATGCCGCCCTGGCTGGCCGACGCCGACCGCGCCCTGCGCGCCACCGGAACGCCGGCGGACACCGTCTCGGGCGAAGTGGCCGGCCGCGGCTTCGAGGCGTATCCCTCGCCGTGCGACGACGGCACCGTGGTGTGGTGGCTGCTGGAGGACACCGACCGCCGCCTCGCCGAACAGGCCCTGCGCGGCGAACGTGAGCGCGCGGCACTGCTCGCCGAGGTCTCCAGCGCCCTGCTGTCGTCGCTGAACGTCGACCGGTGCCTGACGGTCACCGCGCGGATGGCCGCCGGTCACCTCGCGGACGCGGCGATCATCGTCGCCCCCGCCCAGGGCCGCCGCCACCCGCTGACGTACGCGCAGGCGGGCGGCGAGGTCACCCAGTCCATGCTCCAGATCGAGCCGCGCTCGGTCGCCGGGCTCGCGGAGGCCCTCCAGGGCTTCCCGCCGGTCCCCGCGCGCTGGATCGACCCGGACGAGCTGCCCGACTGGGCGGTGCCCGAAAGCTTCGACGGCCCGATCGGCTCGGTGATAGTCACCCCGCTGCCCGGACACGGCGTACCCGCCGGAGTGCTGATCCTGCTGCGCTCCAGCACGCACCAGGCGTTCACGGACGGCGAGGAGGTCTTCGCCCGGCTGTTCGCCGCCCGCGCCGGGGTGGCGCTCTCGGCCGCACGGCTGTACGCGGAACAGCGCTCGATCACCACCACCCTGATGCGCGAGCTGCTGCCCCCGCGCTTGGAGCGCGTGCACGGCGTGGAGTACGCCGGCGTCTACCGGGCGGCGGCCGACCACGAGCGCGTGGGCGGCGACTTCTACGACGTCCATCCCGGTGCGGACGCCGCCAAGGAGACCTTCGTCGTCCTCGGTGACGTGGCGGGCAAGGGCCTGGAGGCCGCCGTACTGACCGGCAAGATCCGCAGCGTCCTGCACGCCCTGCTGCCGCTGTCCGGCGACCACCAGCAGGTGCTGTCCCTGCTCAACGGCGCGCTGCTCAACTCCCACCAGACCCGGTTCGCCACACTGGTGCTGGCCTCCGTCACCCGCCGCTCCGGCCGGGTGCGGCTCCGGCTGACCAGCGCCGGACATCTGCCGCCGCTGATCATCAGAAGCGACGGCCGGGTGGAGGAGGCCGCCACCCAGGGGCAGTTGGTCGGTGCGATGCCCGAGGTCACCGCACGCAGCGCCCATGTGTCGCTGGCGCCGGGGGAGACCTGCCTGCTCTACACGGACGGGATCACCGAAGCCTCCGGCGGCCCGCTGGGTGACCAGTTCTTCGGCGAGGACCGACTGCGGGCCGCCCTCGGCCCGTGTGCCCGGATGCCCGCCGAGGCGGTGGTGGAACGGGTGCAGATGCTGGCCGCGCAGTGGCTGGGCGGTGGCCGGCACGACGACATGGCCAGCCTCGCCATCACCAACCCGGCCGGCGGCCACGGCGCCCTGCACGCCGTGAACAGCCGTCACGAGGAGCTGGCCGGGCACGGGGCGGGCCGCTGATGACGACCGGTACCGGCGTGGCGGTGGAGCCGCGTGCGGAACTGTCGGAGCGGCTGTGGACCGCCGTGATCGGCCAGGACGAATCGGCCGCCGTACGCGAGGTGTTCGCGGCGGCCGACGCGGGGGCGAGCAGCGAGGTCCTCCTGCTGGACGTGCTCGGCGGTGTGCAGCGCCGCGTCGGTACGGAATGGGCCGCCGGCCGGATCGGCGTCGCCGAGGAACACGCGGCCACCGCGATCGTCGACCGGGTCGTCGCCGCCCTCGCCCACCGGGTCCCGGCACCCGCCCGCGCGCCGGGCAGACCCCGGGTCACGGTGGCCTGCGTGGACGGCGAATGGCATGTGCTGCCCGCCCGGCTGCTCGCCGAGGTCCTCACCGGCCGCGGCTGGCAGGTGGACTTCCTCGGCGCCCACACCACCACCCTCCACCTGATCGCGCACCTGCACGCCACCAACCCCGTCGCCACGCTGCTGTCGGCCTCGCTGCCCCCGCATCTGCCCGGCGCGCACACCGCGGTGACGGCCGTGCAGTCCCTCGGCATCCCCGTCATGGTCGGCGGCGCGGCCTTCGGTACGGACGGCCGCTATGCCCGGCTGATCGGGGCCGACGCCTGGGCCCCCGACGCCCGCGCCGCCGCCGGACTCCTGGCCGACGGCCTGGTACGCCCCGAGCGGGCCCCCCGGCAGCAGGTCGACGACCTGCCCCACCTCGCGGACCAGGAGTACACCCTCGTCAAGGGCAACCGCTCCGCCCTGGTCCGGCAGTCCCTCGCCGCGCTGGACGAACGCTGGCCCGGCATGCGCGCGTACACCGAGGCGCAGCGCGACCGCACCGCCGAGGACCTCGCGCACATCGTGGACTTCCTGGCCACCGCCCTCTACGTCGACGACACCGCGCTGTTCACGGACTTCGTCGTCTGGAGCGCGGAGATCCTCCAGGCCCGCCGTGTGCCCGCGCACAGCCTGCGGATGGGACTGGACATCCTCGCGGGGGAGCTGCGTGACTTCCCCCGCGCCCTCGGCTTCCTCAAGTCGGCGGCCGAAGCCCTCCCCGCGACGCCCACCACCCGACCCGGCCCCGGCCCAGGAAAGACCGCATGACCCTCCACCAGCCCGTCGGCTTCTCCGTCACGGCCGAGGCCGCCGACCCGCACACCGTGCGGCTGACGCTCCAGGGAGTCCTGGACTTCGAGTCCGGCGACGAGTTCCTCCGTCTCGCCGGCGAGGCACTGGACGCGCACGCCCAGGAACACGGGCCGGCCCTGCGGCAACTGCACCTGAACTGCGCGGGTTTGCGCCTGCTGGACTCCAGCGGGCTGTCCGCCCTGCTCACGCTGCGGCGCCGTACCCACCCCGCGGGCATCACCCTGCGGCTGAGGCACCGGCCGACGCAGCTGATCCGGATGCTCGCGCTCACCGGCACCGCCGAGTACCTCACCGCCCCCGCGGACGGCTCCGCCGAACCCGTCGCGCCCGGCGGGGAGCGGGCCGACGAGGCCGAGTCCAGCTCGTCCTGAGCCTCAGTTCTCCGGCGCGGTCCGGTCCGTCGGGTGGCCCGAGGGCAGTTTCCACCACGCGGTGATCGTCTTGCCTCGTGGGGTGGGGGCGACGGCGGTGTGGTCGCTCAGCTTCTCGACCAGACCGAGACCCAGGCCGCCCCGGCCGTCCAGGGGCGGATTCAGGCGCGGGGAGGGCAGCGCTGGGCTGTCGTCGGTGATCTCCAGGATCAGCTGCCCCTCCTCGAGTCTGAGCACGAGCGACCAGGTGCCGTCGGGGGTGTGCCGGACGGCGTTGGTGACCAGCTCGCTCACGACGATCTGCACCGCCTCCGTGTCCGCGCCGGGACAGTGCGCATCCAGGTACGCCACCGCCAGCCGTCGGGCGTCGGCCGGCGACGATGCCTGGGAGTGTGCGGTGAACATGAGTCCCTTCCGGGCGGGCGTGCTTTCCCTGCGCGTGCCCCCGCCCGGACGGTGCACGCCGTCGGCCGGCACGGTACCGCTCACGGCCGCGCCTGACGCGGCCGCACGGACAGGGCGGCCCGGGCCGACTCCAGATCCGGATGCGGGGGCAGCAGACGATCGACCCCGGTGAGGTCGAGCAGCCGCCGTACGGTGCCGTCGCCGCCGAAGATGCCCACGCTGCGGCGCCGCGCCGTACGCAGCAGATGGTTGAGCAAGGACGAGTCGCAGAAGCCGACTTCGCGCAGGTCGAACACGAGCGGCCCCGAGCAGCGGCGCAGGGCCTCCTCGGTGGCGTCCTCCACCGTGCCCAGCTCCTCGGGGTCGAGGTGTCCCCGCAGTCCGATGACCCACAGCTCTCCGTCGGCCCGTGAGTACGTCACCGCCGGGGGGATCGCTTCCTCGAAGGTCTGACCACGGTTCACCATGAGGTCATCGTGCCGTACCCGGTCCGCTCGGTCACAGTCCAGGGGGCGGACGCGGGCTCAGGCGCCCGGGAAGATCACGCTCGGGCGCCGTGCACGTGCTCTATGCAACCCGCGTAGACGCGCGCATCATGGGAGCGCTCCGTCCGCTCCATCTCATCCCGCTCCACCCCATCTCAGGTTTGTCATGTACCTGCAATCAGGGAGGACCGCACGATGGCTTGTGGATCGACCAGCCTCTGGGCCGGTGAGACCAGTTGGTTCTGCTGCGGCAACTCATGGGGGCCCTGCGGCAGCGCCGGTGGCGGCGCCTGCGGCAACTGCCAGTCCAGCGCGCATCACGGCGCCTGGCCCAACGCCTCGGCAGCGTGTTTCAACATCACCCGGCCCGACCTCTGCGGCGAGAACATCCCCCGGCGCGGCTGCGGTTCGGTGATGAACGTCCGCCACCAGTGCTCCGGCGCCACGGTGTGCATCACCATCACCGACTGCGGCCCCCGGACCAAGGACTGGTGCGGCGAGGCCACCTGCTGCAACGGCGCCTGCCGCACCAACCGCGTGCTCGACCTGACCCCGGCCGCCTTCTCGGCGATCGGCAACCTCAGCTCCGGCAAGCTCCCCGTCTACATCTACGAGTGAGGAGGCCCGACATGAACGCAACGAACAACCCGGGTGTGCCGTCCGAGGGGCTGCGCCGGCGCCGCTTCCTCACCACCGCCGCCCTGGGCGGCGCGACCATCGTCGGTGCCAGTGCGCTCGGCGGACTCGACGCCGACGCGGCCTTCGCCGCCGAGCCGTCCCTCGACCCCGCCATCGCCAAGTCCTCCTTCGTGGAAGGGAGAATCGTCGGCATCACCGGCAGCGTGCTGGAGGTCGCGGGCTCCACCGGCGGCCACTCGCGGGTGCGGATGACCAACGTCACCAGCGTGTGGAAGGTACGGCCCACCACCGCCGAGGTCATCGAGGTCGGCGACGGGCTCTACGCGCGCGGAGTCCCCATGCCCGACGGCACGGTGGCCGCCGACGCGGTCTGGGTGAACATCGTCAACCTCGACACCCAGATCCGGGGCATCGCCAGGAACCGCGTCCACCTGGCCCACGGACAGCACGAGGTGGTCGGCAACATCCTCACCGACACCGGCGCGTCCTACGCCGGACGCGGACTGACCTCGGACCTGTCCCGGCTGCGCATCGGGCAGAGCGCGCAAGTCCTCGGCGCCTGGCGGCCGTCCGACGACTCCGTGGACGTCGTCCGTATCTCCGTCGGGCACTGAACCGGACGTCGGGAGAGGCACAGATGCTGTCACTGACCACGGGACTCCTCCCGCTCCTCCTCGCCGGGCTGCTCGGCTGGACCGGCGCGGTGAAGGCCCTCGGCGGGAACGTCGTCCGTACGGCGCCGAAGACCGCGCTGGCCCGCATGCTGAGCAGCAGCGAGCGGGCCGTCCTGGTGCTCCGAGCCACGGGGTGGGCCGAACTGCTCCTGTCCGTAGCCCTGTTGACGGCTCCTGGGAGCGCGCTGCCAGGAGGGGCCACCGCGGCCCTCGGGGCGGGGTTCCTCGGCTATCTCGGCTACGGCCGGGCGCGGGCCCCGGAATCGTCCTGCGGCTGCTCCGCGAGCGAGGACACGCCGGTCACCTGGCGCGCCTTCGCCCGCGCCGCGCTCGTCCTGGCCGGCGGAGTCACGGCGGCGGGGGCGCGGCGCACCTGGTGGGGTGCGCTCGCGGACCGGCCGGTCGCCTCGGCCGTCCTGCTGGCCGTGGGCGCCCTGGTGCTGTTCGCCCTCTCGGCGGACCTGGACCGGTGGTGGCTGCTGCCCCTGCGCCGCACCCGGCTGCGCGTGTTCGGCCACCCGCTGACCGGCGGGGGCGGCGCACCACGGGTCCCGGTGGCCGCCAGCGTCGAACTGCTGGAGAACTCCCTGGCCTGGCACACCACTTCACCCGTGGTCCGGTCGGCGCTGCTGGACCACTGGGAGAGCGACGGCTGGCGCATCCTGCACTACTCCGGCGTCCACGGCGAGGGTGACGCGGCCCGCCCGGTGGCGGTCCTGTTCGCCCTGGACGCCACCGCCGGCCGTGACACGCCCGGCGATCCGGTGATCCGCGTCAGCTATGTCGACGCGGACACGGGGGCGCCGGTGGCCGCCGGGGAGCTGCACGCGGCCCCGGCGCGCCGCTCGCTGCGGCTCGTCGACTGAAAGCACCGGCCCGGTGCGGCCGCCGTGTGGGTTCGGCGGTCACACCGGGCCGGTGCGCGATGAGCGAGGCCGTCAGCGGCCGTGCCAGTCCAGGCACACCACCAGCGCGTCGTCGTCCGGCGCCGGGGTGCCGCGGTGGCCGACCAGCTCGCGCAGCACCGCTCCGGGCACCTCCGAGGCCGGGAGCAGCCGGGTGGACTGGATGGCCCGCGTCAGCGCGGCGTCCCCGTACGCCTCACCCTTGGGCGACGCGACCGCGTACACGCCGTCGCTGACGAACACCAGCCGGTCGCCCGGCTCGACCTGGAACTGCTGCGTGACGTAGTCGGTCTCCTCGAACATGCCGAGCGGCAGCTGTGCGTCGAAGCCGATGCGCTCCACCGCCCCGTCGCGCAGTCGCAGCATCTGCGGGCAGCCCGCGTCCACCACCCTGGTGTGCCCGGTGGCGAGGTCGAAGTCGAGCATCAGCACCGACAGATAGCGGTGCCCCTGGTACTGGGCGTACACCGCGTGGTCGGCCAGGGCCGCCTGGTCGGCGAGCGGGATGCCGGCCCGGCGGGCGTTGCGCAGGGCGTTGACCGCGAGGTTCGTGAGCAGCGCGGCCTCTATGCCCTCGCCCATGCCGTTGGAGACGTACAGGGTGAGCTGGTCATCGGTGGACGACCAGTCGTAGTTGTCGCCGTGTATGGCGTACGCGGGCTCCAGCTGGGCGCCGAGGTCGAACTCGGGCAGCGAGCAGGAGCGGCCGGGCAGCAGCTGCCACTGCATCTCGGCGGCCAGGGTGAGCCGGTCCTGTCGCCGGGCCTGGAGGTACAGGTCGGTCTCGCGGTCGGCGACCAGTACCTCGTGTCCCAGCACCTGGGCGATCGCGGCCAGCTCGGGCAGCGCCGCGCGGGTCTCCTCGGTGTCGGGCAGGGTCACCGTGAGCACCCCCAGACGGTCCCCGTGCACGGTGACGGGCAACTGCACCCGCACCCTGTCGTCCACGACGCTCTCCAGGAAGGGTTCCTGCGCGCCGAAGGCACGGCCCGCGGCGCTGTTGCGCAGGGAGACCGGGGGCAGCGCGTGGGCCGGTGTGGTGACCGGCTGGAGCACGGTGAGGCTGTAATCGGCCAGGAGGAACTCCACGGACTCGGCCGCGTAGTGCCCGGCCAGCTCCCGGCGGACGACGTCGGCCAGGGCGTAGGGAGCCGCCGTGCGCAGCGCCCTTTCGACAGCCATGAATCTGTTCACGATCGTAGGTATGCCAATCTCTCACCCGTAAGAACGCCACGCCCGCCCCGCGATGGGCCGAGTGGTGGACGTCGCGTGCCGTCTTCTTGGATATTCCGGACCGTCTAGCCTGCTAGTAGGCTGTGGGTCGTCCCCGTACCTGCGAGAGTGTGACTGTGACGAACTTCCACCCCCGCCCAGAACCCGTCGAGGTCGCGCGTGTGACCTCGACGGCCGCGGAACTGCTGGAAGTCCTGTGGGGTCGGGCCTCCACAGCACCCGCCTCCGCGTCCCAGTTGCGCGTGCTGCTCATTCTGGAGCACCAGGAGGGCATCAACCTGCGCACCCTCGCGGACCATCTCGCCTCCACCCCGCCCTCGACCAGCCGCCTGTGCGACCGGCTCCAGGCCGCGGGATTCGTCGAGCGCGAGCTGAGCCGCACGGACCGGCGCGAGGTGCGCCTGTACCTCAGCAACCGGGGCCGGGCCTTCCTGACGGACCTGCGCGCCCGGCGCGAGGAGACGTTGCGTTCGGTGCTGGAGCAGATGTCGTCCGGGGACCGCAGCGCCCTGCTCACCGGGCTCGAGGCGTTCTGCGCGGTGGCGTCGGAACAGATACACGGGTACGACGAGTCCTCCGGCACCCGGACCGCCTGAGCGAGCCGGTCCGCAGCCGCCAGGGCTGCCGTGAATCGTGGCCGGTGACCGGCGAACGGAGCGGCCTCCGCCGACCGGAACATCCCAGATCCTTCCCCTCCGGCGATGACACCGATACTTTCTTGCTTCATGGTCATAGTTGTCAAACGGCAAGTGTTTCACCGGACGGTCATGAGATCGACGCCACAGGGATACACCTCCACCCCCGCGGTCCGCCGCGTGTAGCAACCCCATGAGGAGCGGCCGCGATGACCGACCGGCACTGGCTGTTCGGCGACCAGCTCGGCCCCCACTTCCGCACCCCCGGCCCGGACGGCCCCGCCCAGGACGCCCCCGTGGTGCTGATCGAAGCGCGCTCGGTGTTCCGCCGCCGCCGCTTCCACCGGGCCAAGGCCCACCTGATGCTCTCCGCGATGCGCCACCGGGCCGCCGAACTCGGCGCCCGCGCCCGCTACGTCCGCGCCGAGACCTACCGCGCCGGCCTGCGCGAGGCGGCCGGCGACGCCCCGGTCACCGTCCACCACCCGACCTCGCGGGCCGCCCTCGGCCTGGTCCGTTCCCTGGACCAGGTGCGCGTGCTGCCCGCCAGGGGCTTCCTGTTCCCGCACGACGCCTTCCGCGCCTGGGCCGACGGGCGCGACGGCCGGCGGCTGCGCCAGGAGGACTTCTACCACTGGGTACGCCGTGAGCTGGACCTCCTCATGGACGGCGGCGAACCCGCCGGCGGCCGCTGGAACCACGACCACGACAACCGCGAACCCCCGCCCAGAGGCGCCCGCACCCTCGACGCGCCCAGGCCCTACCGGCCCCGCGAGGACGACATCGACGACGAGGTCCGCGCCGACCTGGACCGCTGGGAGCGCGACGACGGCATCCGCTTCGTCGGCCGCGACGGCCCGCGCCGCTTCCCCGCCACCCGCCGCGAGGCGCTGGCCGCGCTGCGCCGCTTCACCGGGCACCGGCTCGCCGGGTTCGGCCCGCACGAGGACGCCATGCTCGCCGCCGACCCGGTGATGAGCCACAGCCTCCTCTCCTCCTCCCTCAACCTCGGCCTGCTCGACCCGGCCGAGGTGGTCACCGCGGCCGAGGACGCCTGGCGCGCCGGTGACGTGCCCGTGTCCAGTGCCGAGGGGTTCGTGCGGCAGGTCGCGGGCTGGCGCGAGTACGTGTGGCAGCTCTACTGGTACTTCGGGGAGGACTACCGGAACCGCAACGCCCTGCGAGCCCACACCCCGTTGCCCGACTGGTTCCTCGAACTCGACGCCGACGCCGTCACCGCCCGCTGCCTGTCCACCGCGCTCGCCCAGGTGCGCGACACCGGCTGGACCCACCACATCCCGCGCCTGATGCTGCTCGGCAGCCACGCCCTCCAGCGGGGCTGGGAGCCGCGCGCGGTCACCGACTGGTTCCACCGCTGCTTCGTCGACGGCTACGACTGGGTGATGCTGCCCAACGTCGTCGGCATGTCCCAGTACGCCGACGGCGGCCGGATGACCACCAAGCCGTACACCTCCGGTGGTGCCTACATCCACCGCATGAGCGACTTCTGTGGTGGCTGCGCCTACCAGCCCGGTGACCGCACCGGTGAGCGCGCCTGTCCGTTCACCACCGGCTACTGGTCCTTCACGCACCGCCACCGCGACCTGCTCGCCGCGAACAACCGCACCTCCCGCGCCGTACAGGGCCTGGACCGACTCGGCGACCTGGAGGAGGTCCTGCGCACCGAACGGGACCGGGGCGACGCGCCACCCTGACGGCGACCCCCGTACAACGCCGCGCGCCGCCGCCCACGGGGGGCAGCGGCGCGCCGGCGGTGGTACGGGGGTTCAGCTGACCTTGGCGCCCTTGGCGGCCGCCTCCTTCTCGGAGTGGGCGCCGCCGGTGGCGAGCGTGCCCCGCGCGCTCTCCAGGTGCGCCCGCACGAACCACTGGAACTGCTCCAGGTCGCGCAGCTGCCCGATCAGCAGGTCCTCGGTCGCGGGGTCGATCTCGCCCGCCTCCTTGACCGCGGCCCGCACGCCTTCGTTCACACCGGTGTAGACCATGTCGAGCGCGCCCAGGTGCGCGATGGCGTCGCCCCGGCCGATGGAATAGTCGTCCCAGGTCCGCTCGGACACCAGGGAGCCCGGCGTGCCCTGGGCGACACCGCCGAGGGCGGCGATCCGCTCGGCCACGTCATCGGCCATGTCACGGACCCGGTCGACCTGCGGGTCGATCATCTCGTGCACGGCGATGAAGTGCGGTCCGACGACGTTCCAGTGCACGTGCTTCAGCGTGAGGTGGAGGTCGTTGAGCGCGTGCAGACGGAGGCGGAGCAGACCGATGAGCTTGCCGGCCGCCTCACGTTCGAGGCCCGGAACGGTGTACTTCGGGGTCAGATCCTTGGTCCGGCTGGTCATGATTCACCTCTGTCATGGCGGTGATAAGTCCTTGCCTGAGCACGTGTGCCCCGGTCCGACCCTCTCAGACGTGCCCGTCCCCCGCCCGCCGTGCTGCTCCGACCAAGCCGGGCGCCGAGCGGCTACGGATTCCCCGTGACGACCATGACGATCCCGTACGACGGCCCGGAGGGAAGGCGCCCCACGTGAGAGTCCACAGCGACGGTCCGGACGAGACAGCGCACCACCAGGGCGGCGAGGGAACACAGGGCCCCGAGGACGCCCTGGTCGTGCGGTACACCCCGGAGTCTCCGCAGGCCGCCGTCCTCACCCTGCACGGCGGCCGGGCCCAGGACGTCTCCGTCAGCCGGCCCTGGCATCTCGCCGCGCTGCGCATGCGCCCCGTCCTGCGTGCCGTCGCCACCGGGCTGCCGCCGGACGGCATCCTCCTCGGCGAGGTGCGCTACCGGCAGCGCGGCTGGAACGACGGAGCCGCCGCCGACGACGTACTGCGCGCCCTGACCGAACTGCGCGACCGGTTCGGGCCGTTGCCCGTCGTCCTGGTCGGCCACTCCATGGGCGGGCGCGCCGCCCTCCACGCGGCCGCCCACCCCGCCGTGCGCGGCGTCCTGGCCCTCGCGCCCTGGCTGCCCGCCACCGAACCCGCCGTCCACCTGCGCGGACAGCGGCTCGTGGTGCTGCACGGCGACGCCGACCGGATCACCGGCGCGGACGACTCCGTGAACTTCGTGCTGCGGGCCCGCACGGCCGGTGCCCACGCCGGAATGGTCATGATCACCGGCGCCGAGCACGCCATGCTGCGCCGCCTGCCCACCTGGCACCGGCTCGCCACCGAGATCGTGGCCGACCTGCTGAGCGACCACCCCGCGAAGGACGGCACGGTCGCCGAGGCCACCGCGCCCGGCGCCCCGGCCTTTCTGCGCCGCTGACCGATTCCGCGCGGGACCGTGAACAGGCGGGAGGGGCAGCTGCTGGGCCTGCTGGAGATCGTCCCGGAAGAGACCGGTCCGCCCGTGGGCGTCACCGGTAACGTCCTCAATCGGTAACTGCGCGAGCAGGACGCGGAGCTGACCGCCTACGTTCGTGACCGCGACGCCGCGCTCATCGCCGTCCACGAGGAGCCCACCGCATGACCGCAGACACGCCCGCCACCGCGCCGGCCTCCGGCGCCGGTACGGACACCGCCAAGGTCGACTTCTAATTCGACCCGGCCTGCCCGAATCGCTGTTGGCCGCCGCCGACAGCGACACCTATGACGAGGAACTGCGCAAGAGCCACCACGAGGGCATGGACCCGGTCGGCGAGGACGTGGGCACGCCCACCATCCACATCGACGGCGTCGCCTTCTCCGGCCCGGTGCTGGGCTCCATCCCGCGCGGCGAGGAAGCCGCCCGGATCTTCGACGGAGCCCGCGCCCTGGCCAACTACCCGGACTTCTTCGAGCTGAAGAGGACCCGGACGGGCAGTCTCCGCTTCGACTGAGACGCGCTCCGACGCACGCGGCGGGCCCGTCGGCCTTCGGCGGACCCGCCGCGTCATCTCCGGGGAGGCTATGTGCCGCTCATCGAGGCCACGGCCTGGTTGACGGCCGGTTCGCCGAAGGACTGGCGGCAGTGCAGCAGCAGTTCGCGCAGGGCCGGGCTCTTGGTGGGCGCGGAGATCAGCGCGAGCACCGCGGGGATGCCGGCGTCGGTGATGGCGATGGTCTTGAGCCCCTCCTGATGCGCGGTCATGGACTCGGAGAGCACCGCGACCCCGAGGCCCCGCTCGGCCAGGTTCATCACCGCGCCGGGCGCGCTGGCCTGCAGGGCGATGGTGGGGGTCAGGCCGAGCGCGGCGGACGCCTCGTCCAGCGTGGCCCGGATACCGGTTCCCTCGGGCAGGCAGACCACGGGGTAGGCGCTGAGTTCGGCGAGGGTGACCCCGTCCTTCTCGGCCAGCGGGTGTGCGTGCGGCACGGCGGCGACGATCGGCTCGCTGATCACCTGCCAGCCGTCCAGGTCCTCCGGCGCGCGCCGGGCGGCGCCGATCAGCGCCAGGTCGACGCTGCCCTCGCGGACGTACTCGACCAGCTTGGCGGAATCGTCCTCGAGCAGACTGATCTCGACGCCGGGGTGCGCGAGATGGAAGCCGGACAGGGCGTCGAAGAGGGGCTGGACGGTGCAGGCGGTGACCATGCCGACGACCAGCTTGCCCCGGACCAGGCCGTTCATCTCGTCCACGGCCTGCCGCAGCGAGTCCATCGAGGACAGCACGGACTTGGCGTGGGCCAGCACCACTTCACCCACGGCCGTGAGCTGGGCACTGCGGCCGGAGCGGTCGATCAGGGTCGCCCCGAGGTCGTTCTCCAGCTGGCGGATCTGCGCGCTGATGCCGGGTTGGCTGATATGCACCAACTCCGCCGCCCTGGTGAAATTGGCTTCCTGTGCCACGGCGATGAAGTACCTCAGCTGCCTGATCTCCATAACTTCAAGTTATCACGCCGATCCGGACGATTGATTGGACTTATTCTCGGCCGATAACGGAAAATTGCCATGTCGATAGCCGGACCGCAGGAAAGGATGATCGTGTCCGAGAACGAGAAGGCCCTGAAGCCGGAAGACCTCACCCGTCTCTTCGTGGAGCGCGCCAACGCGGGTGACGCCGCCGGCCTCGCCGCGCTGTACGACGAGGAGGCCGTGATGGCCTACCCGCCGGGCAGTACCACCGTGGGCCGGGAGGCGATCCGCCGGCTGTGGGAGAAGGTCCTCTCCAACGCGCCGCACTTCGAGCCCGAAGCGCCCCTGCCCACGCTGGTGTTCGGTGACATCGCGCTCACCTCCACGCCGCCCAAGGACGGCTCGGGCGCCCGCGCGCAGGTCGTCAAGCGCCAGGCGGACGGCAGTTGGCTGCGCATCATCGACCAGCCGGAGTTCCGCCCGCCTACCAGCTGACGGTCCGGCCCGGCATCGACAGGGCGGAGGTTCAGGCGGGCAGGGTGCGGGCGATCTCCGTCAGGGACGCCTTGGCGCGTTCGTGCAGTCCGCCGCCGAAGGTGACGCGGGCGGCACCCAGCAGGCCCAGCTCCGCCGGGGACGGTCCGTCCGGGCGGTACAGGGCGTTCAGCGGGGCCGGGACGGCCTTGGACAGCTGGGGCAGCAACTCGGCCGGGGCCAGAATCGGATAGACCACCTCCGCCCCCGCCCCGGTGTAGAGGCGGCCCCGGACGATCGCCTCCTCCGCGTCCCTCGCGCCGTGCAGGAACGTGTCCACGCGGGCGTTGAGCACCAGCCGGCCTCCCGCAGCCGCGACGAACTCGGCCAGCCGGTCGGCGTGTTCGTGGGCTTCCCTGAGCTTGCCCGAGACGTGGTCGGTGTCCTCCAGGTTGCAGCCGACCGCCCCCACGGCGAGCAGCCGCTCCACGATCCCGGCGGGCGGCAGCCCGTACCCGTCCTCGATGTCGACGGTCACCGGGACATCGACCGCGCTGATGATCCGGGCGAGCGCGTCGAACATCTCGTCGGCCGGGGTGGCGCCGCCGTCGGGGTGGCCGAGCACGGCGGCGACCGCGGCACTGGAGGTGGCCAGCACCCGGTGTCCGGCGTCCGCGAACACGCGGGCGCTCACCGCGTCCCAGACGTTGGGGATCACCAACGGGTCGCCGGGGTCGGGCCGCTGGTGCAGCGCGCGGAAGTCCTCGGTCCGGGTACGGCGGGGCACAGGTCGCCTCCTGAGGTCGGATGGCACGGACGAGCCGCCGCCGGCGTAGGCAACAGGTACGGGTACCGGGCCGGATCGAGCAGTTCCGCCGGCTCGGGACTGTCCAGCACACCAGCCGACTCCGGCATGGAGGGTGTCTCGAACCCCCTGAGGTTCAGTCCCGTGCAGGCGTCGACTCCCGCGCCTCGGCCGGGCGTTGAGCCTCCGCCCAGCGTACGGCGGGTTCCATGGCGACGCCCGCTCCCAGGAACAGCGCACCCACGACCAGCCAGCCGCCGGTGCCCCAGGACAGGATGAGCGTGGTCAGCAGCAGCGGGCCGATGAGCCGCGCGACGGCGGTCCCGGCGCCGTAGAAGCCCTGGTACTGGCCCTGCTTGTCGGCCGGGGCGAGGGCGAAGCCGATCTCCCAGGACCCGGAGCCGAGCAGCATCTCCCCGAAGACCTGCACACACGCGGCGACCAGCAGCACCAGCACGGGCAGCCAGACCGAGGTGCCCACAGCCGAGACGGCGAAGCACACACAGGCCACCAACAGCACGAGCCCCGCCTGCCGTACGGCACGCGCGGCGGAGCGCAGCCCGGTCACCCGCGCGGCCATCCGCACCTGGAACAGGACCACGCTGAGCGTGTTGAGCACCAGCAGCGCCGACACCGTCCAGCCCGGCGCCCCGGTCCGCTGCACGATCCACAGCGGCAGAACCACGCTGAGCAGCGGCATGTACAGCAGCATGACCATGTTCAGCAGCGCGACCAGGGCGTACGGACGGTCCCGGAGCACGGTGAGGGTGCGTCCGGCGGGCCGGTCGGCCTCGGGGAGCTGTCGGGCAGGCGCGGGCAGCCGGCCCAGTACCCAGGCGGCCAGGACGAAGGTGACCGCGTCGATGGCCAGCGCCGTGAGGTACGACCCCTCGCTGTCGAGCTGGAGGGCGATGCCGCCGAGCGCAGCACCGAGGACGAGGCCCGCGTTGACCGTCGACTGGAGGTACGCCCGTGTCCCGGTACGCCGGGCGGGCTCCACCAGCCCGGCCAGCAGGGCCTGCCGGGCCGCCGCCAGCCCGCACTGGCAGCAGGTGTACAGGCACACCGCGGCCAGGAAGGCCGGGTAGGTCCGCACGAAGAGCAGGGAGGCGATGGCGGCGCCGGTCGCCAGCGACATCAGGACGGCGATCCCGCGCGGCCCGCGCCGGTCGGCGAGATGGCCGAGGGGCACACCGACGACGGCACCGAGCGCCCAGCCGACGGTGAGCGCGGCGCCGATCTGCGTCGGGGACAGTCCGATGACCCGGCTGAAGTACAGCACCGAACACACGTAATAGGCGCCGTCACCCACGGAGTTGGTGAGCTGCGCCAGGGCCAGGGTCCTTGGCGGGCCCGGCGGGGGGATGATCCGGCTGACGCGCATTCGGTTCCTTCCGTACGGGTCCGTGGTGGGAGGAGTCTTCAGGGCAGTGGTGGGGCGCGCCACCGGAAAACGGCTCGACCCAGGGCAGGTGCCGGCGCAGGGCAGCGGCCGCCTCCCTGCCGGCGGGAGGCGGCGTGGGCGTCGTACGGCTCAGCTCTCGGCGGCCACCGGCGACTGGCCGGGAGCGTCCTTCGCCTCGGGCATCGGCTGCTGGGCCGCCTGGAAGTCGGCGGGCCGGATCAGCACCAGCGCCAGCACACCGCCGAGCAGTGCCAGGCCCGCCGACACGGCGAGCAGGGTGTTGAGGCCGTCCACGAACCCGGTCGTGGCGATCTGCTGCACCTTCTCCCCGTACTGCCCGGGCACCAGCCCCACCGCCCGACGGGTCTCGCCGCCCCGCGTCAGCGCGGCCAACTGGTCGCTGCGCCCCGCCAGTTCCGGCACCCCGCGCAGCCCGTCCCGGAACCGCTCGCTGATGACCCCGGCGAAGGTCGAGCCGAGCACCGCGACACCCGCGCTCACACCGAGCTGACGGAACGTGCCGTTCACGCCCGAGGCCATGCCGGCGCGGGAGAAGTCCACGACGCCCACGGCCGTGGAGGCCAGCGGGGGATTCACCAGACCGGCGCCGATTCCGCCCAGCACCAGGCCGGGGATGAAGTGTTCCCAGCCGCTGGACTCGGTGACCCCGCCCATCAGCAGCAGGGCGACACCGACCAGCAGCAGCCCGACCCCGATCAGATAGCGGGGCTGGACCTTGGCGCTGAGCCGGCCGGCGACCAGGGAGGCGGCCAGCATCGACAGGGACGCGGTGAGCAGCCGCAGACCGGTCTCCAGCGAGGAGTAGTCCAGTGCCTCCTGGAAGTAGATGGCCAGGAACAGGAACATGGCGAACAGCGAGCCGTTCATGGCGAAGGCGGCGATGGAGCCGCCGACGAACGTGGGGATGCGGAACAGCCGCAGATCGAACATGGGCTGCTCGGACTTCGCCTCCACCAGCAGGAAGGCGAGCAGCAGCACCGCGCCCACCACCAGACCGGTCACCGCGCGGCCGTCGCTCCACTCGGTCTCACCTGCGCGGATCAGGCCGTAGACCAGGGTGGCGAGGCCGCCGGTGAGCAGGACGAAGCCGGGCCAGTCCAGCTTGCGGGCGAACGGAGACTTCGACTCGTCCACACGCAACGCGATGATCAGGGCCACGATGACACCGATCGGCACGTTGACCAGGAAGATGCCGCGCCAGCTGATGCCGCTGGAGATCAGACCGCCGGCCACCGGGCCGACGGCGGAGGCCAGGCCCGTGACCATGCCCCACACGCCGAACGCCATGCCGCGTTCCTTGCCCTGGAAGCTGCCCGCGAGCAGCGCCAGACCGGTGGCGAACATGACCGAACCGCCGACGCCCTGGAGCACCCGGGACAGGATCAGCATCAGCGGGGACTGCGCCATACCGCACAGCAGCGAGGCGAACGTGAACAGGGCCACGCCGATCGCGTAGAGGCGCTTGCGCCCGAACCGGTCGGCCAGCGTGCCGCTCGTCAGCAGGAAGGAGGCCAGCGCCAGCGCGTATCCGTCGATCACCCACTGGAGGTCGGCGAAGCTCGCCTCGAGGTCCCGCTGCACATCGGGCATGACGACGTACACGATGGTGGTGTCCAGCAGGAGCATGAACGTCCCGCCGCACACCCCCAACAGGGTCCACCATTTCTTTTCCATCATCTTTCCTTCTGCTGTCCGGAGCGGTCGGCCACGGCCCGTCAGCGGGGGCCGGGGGAGAGGATGGGCCTGATGTTGTGGTTCAGCCGGAAGAGGTTTCCGGGGTCGTACGCGGCCTTGATCCGGCGAAGGCGCGCGTAGTCGTCGGGTGCGTACGCCAGTCGCACCTGGTCCGGTGTCGCGTCGGCGCCGTACAGGAAGTTCAGGTTGCGGCCCGTGGTGAGCGGGGCCAGTGCGCCGGTCAGCCGGGTGTGCGCGGCGCGGACGGTGTCGGCGTTCGCGTCGGTGACCCGGTCGAGCACCGTGAGCAGATAGCGGGCCGAGCGGTTGCCGACGGAGTTCGGCACGCGCGGCGGCCGGGACTGTCTCCGTCCAGCGCAGGTAGGCGTTCAGGACGCGCTCCGCCGTGGTGCCGTCGAAGTACAGTCCGCCGCCGTACAGCCCGGTCACCGGGACCAGGTCCACCTCCAGGCCGGTGACCAGGCCGAAGTTGTCCCGGCCGCCGCGCAGCGCCCAGAAGAGGTCGGGGTCGCTGTCGGCGGTGACCTCGCGGGGCCGGCCGTCGGCGGTGACGCACTCGACGCGCCGGACGTGGTCGGCTGCGTACCCGAACTTCCGGGCCATCAGGCCGATTCCGCCGCCCAGGGTGTAGCCGACCGCGCCCACGTCCGGGGCGCTGCCGCTGAGCGGGGCCAGGCCGTGCGGCGCGGCCGCCTCGATGACCTGCTTCCACCGCACGCCCGCGCCCAGGAAAGCCGTGCGGGCGGCCGGATCGACGCGCACCTCGGTCATCCGGCGGGTGCTGACGACGACTCCGGTGTCGGCGGGCAGCGCGGGGCAGTGCCCGGTGGCCTGCACCCCGACCGGGAGATCACGTGCGGCGGCGAACTCCACCGCCAGCTGTACGTCCTTGGGCTCGGCCGCGCCGACGACGAGCGCCGGGCGGTGCGGCCGGTGGGTCTGGTAACGGGCGCGTTCCTCGTCGTAGCCGTCCTGGCCCGCGGCGAACAGGGGTCCGCTCACGCGCTCGGCCAGTTGCCCGGCGGCCGCACTCAGTTCCTCGCGCGCGGTGGGCGGTTCGGGGCGAGCGGGCACGGTCCGTTCCTTTCGTCGAGGAACGACAGTGCCGCCTACGGGGGGACGCAGCGGCACTGCCGTCCCCTTCATGGTCCCGACGTCGCGATCAGAAGTCCAAGACCTGGTTTTTCTGGGATGCCGAACTTTTGGTTATGGATCGGCGCGGCAGTACCGCCGCGGCCCGCGAGCGGTGTCCGCCGGCGCCGCTCACTCCCGCTCCTGGAGCCGCTCCCGCAGCGCCGCCTTCTCCTCCGCCAGCATCCGCAGCCGCTCCCGCACCGGCTCCAGCGCCTCGGCCAGCTCCGCCTCCGAGTAGCGCGGGGTAATGTGCTTGGGGCAGTTCCAGAACAGGCCCTCCACCCGGATCACCATCAGCTGCTCCAGCGGACCGTCGGTGTGCGGATCGGCCAACTTCTCGTGCAGCTCCGGGAACTCGGCCGGATCACGCGTCTCGGCGCGGCCGAAGATCTTCAGCCGGGTGGGGTTCGCGTAGTCCATGACAACCCGTCGCGGGCCATGATGAAGTCCGCCTCGTCGGGACCCAGCCGGTCCGGCTCCTCGGTGTCCCGCGCCAGCAGCCGCGCCATGGCCTCGGCACTGCCCCGCTCCTCCTGCACGCCCCGCACGTTCTTGGTGAACGCCAACCGCGCATACCGGCTCATCCGGTCCCCCTGAAGCCGCACCCGCCGAAACCTGGTCGGTGCACGACCATAGCCAGGCCGCGACCCACCGCAAAGGACCGGCACCCACACGCGCGAAAGCCCCCGTACGACGCCGGAACCGGCGCGCCGTACGGGGGCCCTCGCTCACCTCAGGTGCGGTAGGCGAAGAACGCCGCCGTCGGGTAGGACGCGACGAGGCTCGCCACCGACCGGTTGTAGGTGTTGGTGGAGTGGTACGTCACGTAGGGCACGCCCTGGGCGTCGCGCTTCGTGACGATCATCGTGTGGTCCTTGGACCCGTCCTTGTTGAAGTCCATCTGGACGACATCACCGATGTCGGCCTGATAGACGTTGGCAAGGCTGGTGACCCGCTTCGAGGACAGCGCGAACCAGGAGAACTCGTTCACACCGACGAAGGAGTCCGACTGGATGTCGGCGTTGCCGAACCACTTGTGGAAGTCGTTCGTGTAACCGGGAACGTGCTTCCAGCCACCCGCCTTCAGCGACTGGCTGACGAAGTTGGTGCAGTCACCACCCGCGCCGGCCCCGTTGAAGTCGGGGTACTCGGAGTTGTACTTGCTCCAGTACTTCGTCGCGTACGCGACCATGGCCTGGTAGTCGTAGCCGGACGCGGTGAGGTTCTTCGGGTTCGCCGGAGCGGGCCGCGTAGTGGCCGCGCGAGGCGCCTCCGGAGGGCCGTCGTCCGCCTTGACGGTGACCTTGGCGACCTCGGGCTTCGCCACCTGGTTCACCGCGAGATAGCCCTCGTCGGTGTCCCGGATGCGGGTCAGCTGCCAGTTGCCGCCGCGGTCCGCCTGGAACGTCAGCTCGTGGTGGGCCTGGAAACCCGTGGTCGGGGGCTGGGAGCCCGTGACCTTCTTGTACGTGAGCGACGTCGTCTCGGTGACGGCCACCGTGGCACGCCGTCCCTTGACCTGCGTGGCGTCCAGCTTCACGCTGGTGTTGCCCGCGCTGTACTGCTCGCCCAGCGCGGCCAGACGGCCCTTGCGGCCGCGCAGCTGGCTGAGCGCGGAGTCCTCCTGGCGCGACTGCGTGCCGGACATGCGCACATCGCCGGAGAAACCGGAGGTCCGCTGCTTACGGTCCTCCGTAGCACCGCCCACCAGGGCCTGGGTGCGGTCGGTGAAGACCGCGTCCGCCAGCTTCTGGAAGGTCGCCTTGGTCGCCGTGTCGACGGTCGGGTCGTCGGTGACCGCCGCGCCCGCACTCCAGTTGGGCAGCAGGGCGACGCCCGCCACCACGGAGGCGGCCGCCGCCGAGATTATGGTGGCGCGGCTCCGCTTACGGCTCAATTTCCTTGACTTCAATGATGTTCCCCTCTACGCCGGTACACAGACCGGGACTCCGGTGACAGAGACCGGGCGAACGCATCTTCGCATGCCGTGTGCGATGGATGTGAAGACGGGATGCACAAGTGGAACCAGACTGTTTCACAGGTCACTTGACGACCGAGGACCAGTCGGGCGACTGAGCCGGGTCCAGACTGCGCAGCCGGGCCAGCGTCTGCGGTGTCTGCACGTCCATCCAGTCCGCCAGCTCCTTGAACGACACGCACTTCACGCCCTTCTTGACGCACACGGTCTTGACCACCTGGTCGATGGCCCGCATGTAGATGCCGCCGTTCCAGTCCTCGAAGTGGTTGCCCACGAACAGCGGCGCCCGGCTGCCGAAGTACACCCGGTTGAAACCCGCCATGTACGAATCGACCGTCTGCTGCTCCCACTTGGGGAAGTCGGCCGGGTTGCCCTGGGTCTCGCCGTCCGACTGGTTGTACAGGAAGTTGAAGTCCATCGACAGGCCCTGGTACTTGCCCGACTCGTACGGCAGCATCTGGAGCGGGAAGTCCCAGATGCCGTCCTTCTTCGCCGGCCAGATCTGGAAGTCGCCCGCGGAGCTGGCGTCGTAGCGCCAGCCGTAGTCCTTGATTGCCTTCAGCAGGTTCTTCTGGCCCTCCAGACAGGGCGCCCGGCCGCCGGTGACCTCCTTCTTGAAGTCGAAGGGCAGCGGGTCGATGTCCTTGTAGCCGGTGTTGGTCTTCCAGCGCTCCACGAACGAGAAGAACTGGTCGATCTCGCTCTTCCACTCCTTGACGCTCCAGTCGCCGCCGCCCTTGGCGCCGCAGAAGTGGCCGTTGAAGTGGGTGCCGATCTCGTTGCCGTCCTCGTACACCTTGCGCAGCTGCTCCACGGTCTCGCGGATGTGCTCGTCCGTGGCGTAGTCGATGGCGGCGGCGCCGGGCGAGTGCTGCGGCGGGTGGTAGAGGTCCTTCTTGGCCTTCGGCAGCAGGTAGATGCCGGTGAGGAAGAACGTCATGTGGGCGTTGTACTGCTTGGCCAGCTCGCGGTAGTGCGAGAAGAGGTGGTCGCTGCCCTCCAGCCCGCCGTCCCAGGAGAAGACGACGAACTGGGGCGGTTTCTCACCGGGCTTGAGCCGTACGGGCTTCAGCGTGCCCTGCTGAGGCCCGGTGTAGGACGTGGAGCCGTCCCCGAGCACCTTGGTCTTCCCGTCCCACTTCGGCTCCGCGGACGCGCCGGGCTCCTTGGCGGGGGAGACCGCCGACGCTATGTCGTCGTCGTGGTCCAGCAGCAGATATCCCGTGACCGTGGAGACGAGCACGAGCAGCACGGCCAGGGCGATGACGGCGGGGCGCGAGACGCCGCGGCCCTCGGTGGTGCGTGCCTTGCGACGGCGTCCTGTGCTCGACGACTTCATACGGATCGATCTCCGGTGCGGGTTGCGGGTGTGGAGCCGGGAGGGGGTGGGCCGGTGCGGCGGGGGTCAGCCGACGCCCACGGCCCGCGACCAGATTCCGTACGGCACGCTGTTCTCGCGGGTGCCGGCCAGACCGTCCAGCGGCAGCGGCTCCAGGCTCTTGCCCAGGTCGATGCGGTAGACGACGATCGCGGTCGACACCGACTTGAGGGTGCCCGTGTACCAGAGCGCGGTGTCCTTCTCGGTGGTCCCGTCCTTTCCGGCGGCCGGGGCGGTCGCGGCGGGGGTGGGGTGGGAGGTGCGGAAGTTGTCCCCGAGCGCCTCGCTGACCTGACGGGCGACCTGCGGGCTGACCGCCCGGCGCCGGTCGGGGGCGTCCAGCCGGACACCGGCGCCGTTGCGGGTGACACGGCGCACCGAGTACGGCTCGGTGTGCCTGCCCTCCGCGGCGAAGGTGGCGTAGCCGCTGGCCATGCGGATCGTGCTGGGCGTGGAGGTGCCGAGCGACAGCGCGGGCGTCGCCGGGCCGAAGCTGGAGGAGAGCAGCCCGGCCGCCTGCGCGGTGGACTTCACCTTCTCCAGCCCGGTGTCCATGCCGAGCTGCATGAACGGCGTGTTCACCGAGCGGGCGAGCGCCTGGCGCAGGCTGATCGGCCCGTAGGAGCGCTTGCCGTCGTTGTGCGCGGCGACCTTGCGGCCGCTGCGGTCCCAGTAGGGGCCCTCGGGGGTGGTGACGGGCACCGCGTCGTTGCCGTCGTACACCGACTCCGGGGTGACCGGGGTGGCCGGGCCCTCACGGGTCTTGTGCACACCGTGTTCCAGGCCGGCCGCGTAGACGAACGGGGTGAAGGCCGAACCGGCGGGCACGGTGGTCGCGTTGGACTCGTTGTAGCCCTGCTTGCGGTGGTCGGGGCCGCCGTAGACGGCGACGATCCGGCCGTCGGTGGCGACCGACGCGGCCCCGTAGTGGGCGGTGCGCGCGCCCTTGGGGTCCTTCTTCAGCGCCGCCTCGCGGGCCTTGGTGACCGCGCCGGTCAGCTCGCTCTCCCGCTTGCGGTCGAAGGTCGTGTAGATCTGGTAGCCGCCGAGGTCGAACTCCTTGTCCGACAGATGGGCGTTCTTCCTGGTGTACTGGGAGGCCAGCTCCACCAGATAGTCGCTCTGCTTGCCGGTGTCGTAGATCTGGAGGGTCTTCAGCGGCTCGGGGAACTTGGTGTACTTGGCGCGTTCGGCCGGCGACAGCTTGCCGATCTTGACCATGCGGTCGAGAATCCACGACCAGCGCTCCACCGCCCGGCGGTGGTTGGCCGCGCTGAGGGTGGGGTCGTACAGGCCGGCGCCCTTGAGCAGTGAGGCGAGCATGGCGGCCTCGCTCGGGTTCAGCTTGCTGACGTCCTTGCCGTAGTACGCCTGGGAGGCGCGCTGGATGCCGTAGGTGCCGCGCCCGAACCAGCTGGTGTTGAGGTAGCCCTCGAGGATCTTGTCCTTGCTCATCCGGTTGTCGAGCTTGAGGGCGATCATCGCCTCGGTGAGCTTGCGGCTGAGGTTCTGGTCCTGGTTCAGATAGACGTTCTTGACGTACTGCTGGGTGATCGTGGAGCCGCCCTCGGTGTCACCCTGGCCGACCGTGCGCCACAGGGCGCGGGTGATGCCCTTGGCGGAGATGCCGGGGTCGGAGTAGAAGCTCTCGTTCTCCGCCGCGAGCACCGCCCACCGCACGCCCTCGGGGATGTCCTTGAGCGGCATCGCCTGGCGGCGGACCCAGCCGGTGCGGGCCATCGGGGTGCCGTCGGACCAGAAGTAGACGTTGTCCTGCTGGGTGGCGTACGAGTTGAGGTTGGTGGGCACGTCGGTCGCCGCGTACGCCACGGTCAGGAAGAGACCGGTGATCCCGGCCGTGGCGAGCCACCCCGCGAGCCACTGGCGCCAGGACGGCATCCAGCGCCGCCAGCCCTCCCGGCCCGGACGCGGGTACTCCGGCCGCAGCTTGCGCACGTGGGGGGCGGCGAGTTCGGCGTAGGGGGCGAGCCTGGCGGTGACCGGCGCCAGGAGGCGGCGCAGTACGGCGAGCACGGTCAGCAGCGGGGCCAGGACACCCGGGACGCGGGGGCCGCCCGGCTCCTCGGTGACGGCGGGCTCGGGCTTCGGCGCGGGACGGGTGCCGTCCAGCGCGACGATCTTGAGCTGCATCGTCTCGTCCGGGCGGATCGTGCCGACCCGGAGCTGCATGGTGGCCTCCGGCTCGAACGCGGGGCCGTCCGGGGTCTCCTCGGGCTCGTGCCCTGCCTCCTGGTCCGGCTCCTGCTCCTGCGTACGGCGTCCCCACGCCCGTTTCGGCGCCGCGCGCCGCCCTCTCCCGCGACGGCCGCCGTCGTTGGCGTCCGCCCCCCGCCCTGCCTCGGTCACGACAGGTCTCCCTCCCCACTCGGCCTTGCTCGCGTGGGCAGACGGACCGGCCGGAATCGGCGACCACCACGGTGGCACCGACGGCCATTTTGTTTCCCCCTGGCCCCGTGTCTGCCCGCGAGCTTCACAAATTATCAGCTAATACTTTCGAAACCTGGAGACCAGGGTCGGTCATGGGTCACACCCCGGTCCCCGGGTGATCGACCCCGGTCACCCACCCCGCGCCGACGGCCCGCGCGGACGGCCCGCGCGCCTGGCTCCCGGGGTGGTCCATAGGTACCCCGGCCTGGTCAACTCCCGTGCCACGCATGCAGAATGACGTCCATCACTCGATGATCGTCTGTGTTCGCACCGGCCAGAATCATGACGGAGTCCGCCCATGACCACCGCCACACCCGGCCCCCGGCAGATCGACACCAGCACGGCCCACCCGGCGCGGGTGTACGACTGGCTGCTCGGCGGCAAGGACAACTACCCCGTCGACGAGGCGGTGGGAGAGCGGCTGCCCCCTGAGGCGCGGGACGGCGCCCGGCAGAACCGCGCCTTCATGAACCGCGCGGTCGCCTGGCTCGCCGCGCAGGGCGTCGACCAGTTCCTCGACATCGGCACCGGCATACCCACCGAGCCGAACCTGCACCAGATCGTCCAGCGGATCGTGCCGACGGCCCGGATCGTATACACCGACAACGACCCGATCGTGCTGCGGCATGCCGAGGCGCTGCTGGTCGGCCGTCCCGAGGGCGCCACCCAGTATGTGGAGGCCGATGTCCGCGACCCGGCCGCGATCATCAAGAACGCCCGGCAGACGCTCGACTTCGACCGGCCCATCGCCCTGTCCCTGATCGCCCTGATGCACTTCATCAACGACGACCAGGACCCCTACGGGCTCGTCTCGAACCTGCTCGCCACCCTTTCCCCGGGCAGCTACCTGGTCCTCTCCCACGCCTCCTCCGACATCTTCCCGGAGCTGTCGGCGCAGGTCACGGCCGAGTACGCCAAGGGCGGCATCCGGCTCGGCTTCCGCGACCGCGCGGGCGTCCAGCGCTTCTTCGAGGGCCTGGAACTGGTCGAGCCCGGCCTCGTCACGGCCACGGAGTGGGTCAAGGACGGCGAGGCCCCGGCGGCCGAGAAGAGCGGGATCTACGCCGGGGTTGCGCGCCTCCCCTGAACAATTCCACTTAGGTAAGCCGAACCTAACTTCCGATAATGTGTGCCGGGCAATCAGCCGGGCCCGCAGCGTGGGTCCGTGTGACACGGCTGCGGGCCGGGCGTTCCGGCGCGCATGTACCACGGGAGTCGGCTTGTCCCAGATCATCGACGCGACGGCGCGGCAACCGGACGGTGCGGACACCGGCGGCTTCGTGGAACTGGGCTCGCGGGAGGAGTTGCGCGCGCTCCTGGGCGAGCCGCTCCCCCTCGTCATCGACAAGGTGCACCGTCAACTGGACGACACCGACCGGGACATCCTCGACCGCTCGCCCTTCTGCCTGCTGGCCACCTCCGACCGCCAGGGCAACTGCGACGTCTCGCCGCGCGGCGACGGCCCCGGTTTCACCCACATCCTGGGCCCGTCCACGCTGGCCATCCCCGACCGCCCCGGCAACCGGCGGGCCGACAGCTTCCACAACATCCTGGACAACCCGCACGCCGGACTGCTCTATCTGATCCCCGGCGGCACCGACGTGCTCCGGGTCAACGGCCGGGCCCGCCTGCTCACCGACGCGCCCTTCTTCGACGCGATGGCCCAGAACGGCCGGCGCCCCCTGCTCGCGCTCGTGATCGACATCGACGAGATCTATCTGCACTGCCCGGCGTCGCTGCGCCGCTCCGGCCTGTGGAACCCCTCCTCCTGACCGGAGGGCTGACCTCGGGGGAGATTGCCCCGGTCAGAGGGTGATCAGCCGAGGTAAGGATAGGCTAACCTTCCTTCGTGAGTTCCGGTGAAGAGACAACCGAGGTCCCCCGTACGCGCGGTCATGAACTGACCGCCCGTGACGTGACCGTGGCGTACGACGGAACGGACGTGGTGCACCAAGTGGCCATCACGCTCCGGCCCGGCCAGGTCACGGCGCTCGTGGGCCCCAACGGCAGCGGCAAGTCCACCCTGCTGCGCACCGTCGCCCGCCTCCAGCGCCCCCGCACCGCCACGCTCACGCTGGCGGAGCAGGGGCAATCGGGGGAGGGGAACGGGGAGAACGCTGCGGCGGTCGACGGACTGGCCCTGACGGCCCGCGAGTTCGCCCGCCGCGTCGCCCTGCTGACCCAGGGCCGCCCCACCCCGGGCGGGCTGACGGTGCGTGACGTGGTCGAGTTCGGCCGCTACCCGTACCGCAGCCGCTGGACCCGCGCGGACGCGGGCGGCGCGGACGCCGTACGGCGCGCCCTCGCCCTGACCGACCTGACGGACCTCGCCGAACGGGGAGCCGAACACCTCTCCGGCGGCCAGCTCCAGCGGGTCTGGCTCGCCAGCTGCCTCGCCCAGGAGACCGGGGTCCTCCTCCTCGACGAACCCACCACCTACCTCGACCTGCGCTACCAGGTCGAACTCCTCGACCTCATGCGGGACCTGGCGGACGACCACGGCATCGCGGTCGGCGTCGTCCTGCACGACCTGGACCAGGCCGCCACCGTCGCCGACCGGATCACCCTGCTCCGCGCGGGCCGGATCATCGCCGACGGCGACCCCGTCGACGTCCTCACGGCCGAGCGCCTCACCGCCACCTACGGCATCCGCATCGACGTCGACACCGACCCCTTGACCGGCCGGCTGCGCACCCGCGCCATCGGCCGCCACCACGCACGCACCGGAAGGCTCAGCACCACCTCATGAGACGCCACCTCATCGCCCTCGCCGCCCTGTCCGTCGGCACGCTCGCCCTCACGGCCTGCGGCACCACCGAACCCGCCGCCTCCGGCACGGACAAGGGCGCCGCCAAGAGCATCACCCTCACCGACGACACCGGCGCCAGGATCAAGCTCGACGGCCCGGCCAAGAAGGTCGTCGGCACCGAGTGGAACGTCGTGGAGAGCCTCGTCACGCTCGGCGTGGACCCGGTCGGTGTCGCGGACGTCAAGGGCTACAAGACCTGGGACACCGCCGCCCCGCTGCGCGGCACCCCCAAGGACATCGGCACCCGTGGCGAGCCCAGCATGGACACCATCGCCTCGCTCAGCCCCGACCTGATCGTGGCCACCACCGACCTGCCCGCCGCCGCCGTCAAGCAACTGCGCAAGATAGCCCCGGTACTGGAGGTCAAGTCGGCGGACGCCGCCGACCAGATCGGCCGGATGAAGAAGAACCTCGACCTCATCGCCAAGGCCACCGGCACCACCGCCCAGGCCGAGAAGGCCGGCGAGGAGTTCGACGCCAAGGTCGCCGAGGCGAAGAAGAAGCTCGCCGACGCCGGCCGCGCCGGTGACCGGATCGCCTTCGCCGACGGCTATGTCGCCGCCAACCAGGTCTCCCTGCGCGCCTACACCGACGGCTCCCAGCTCGGCTCCGTCAACAAGGCCCTCGGCCTGAAGAACGCCTGGAAGCTCAAGGGCGACCCCGCCTACGGCCTCGCCGCCACCGACGTCGAGGGCCTGTCCTCGCTCGGCGGCGACGTGCGGTTCGCGTACATCGGCAGCGACAGCGAGGGCGACCCGTTCAAGAAGGAACTCGCCAGGAACGCCGCCTGGAAGGCGCTGCCCTTCGTCAAGAAGGGCGACGTGCACCGGCTGCCCGACGGCATCTGGATGTTCGGCGGCCCCAAGTCCATGCAGGCGTACATCGACGCCCTGACCGGCGCCCTGACGAAGTAGCACCATGGCCGTCACCGCGACAGTTCCCGCCACCGGCCGAGCGGCCGTCACCACCCGGACGGGCGCGGTCGCGGTCGCGACCCTGCTCGTCCTGCTGGTCGCCGCCCTCGCGGTCGTCGACATCGCGCAGGGCACGGCGGCCGTCGGCGCGCCCGAGGTGTGGAAGGCGCTCACCGGGCGCGCCGACCCCGGCGACGCCTCCGTCGTCGTCGCCTCCCGGCTGCCTCGCGCCGCCGCCGGGCTCCTCGTCGGCGCCGCCCTCGGCATCGCGGGCGCCGCCCTCCAGGCCGTCAGCCGCAATGTGCTCGCGGCACCCGACACCCTGGCCGTGAACGCGGGCTCCTACCTGGCCCTCGGCCTGCTCACCGTCACCGGCGTCTCGCTGCCCCTGCTCGCCTCCTCCGGCGTGGCCTTCGCCGGGGCGCTCGCCGCCGCTGCCGTCGTGCTGTCCCTGTCCGGCCTCGCCGCGGGCACCGTACGGCTCGTCCTCGCGGGCAGCGCCGTCACCCTCGGGCTGTCCTCCGTGACCGACGCCCTGCTGCTGCTCTTCCCCGAGCGGACCAACGGCCTCTACCAGTGGAACCAGGGCAGCATCGCCCAGAACGGCTTCGACGGCGTCCTCCAGATGACCCCGGTCGCCCTCGCGGGCGTCGCCGGACTGCTCCTGACGGCCCGCCGGATGGACGCCCTCGCCCTCGGCGACGAGACCGCGCGCGGACTCGGCGTACCGGTCCGGGGCACCCGGATCACCGTCGTGGTGTGCGCCTCGCTGCTCGCCGCGGCCGCGGTCACCCTCGCCGGACCCGTCGGCTTCGTCGGCCTGTGCGCCCCCGCGCTGGTACGCCCCCTCGCCCGGCGCATCCGGCCCTTCGTCCGGGTACGGGCCGCGCTGCCCGTCGCCGGACTCACCGGCGCCGGACTGGTCCTCGGCGCGGACGTGCTGCTGCGCCTGCTGGTGTCGGCACAGTCCGCCGTGGCCGTGCCCACCGGTGTGGTCACCAGCCTGCTCGGCGCGCTGTTCCTCGTCGGGATGGCCGCGCGGGCGCGCGACACCGGCGCCTCCGGCACCCCCGAGCGGGGACGCCTGGTCGGCCGGACCACGTACCTGGTCACGGTGGCCGTGCTCGTCCTCGTCCTGGCCGGCGCCATGGTCGCCGGGGTGCTGCTGGGCGACACCAAGCTCCTGCTGGGCGATGTCGCCAACTGGGCGGGCGGCCTCGCCGGACAGTCCGTCACCCTCGTACTGGACACCCGCGTGCCGAGGGTCCTCGCGGCGCTCCTCGCGGGCGCGGCGCTCGCCCTCTCCGGCACCCTCGTGCAGGCCGTCACCCGCAACCCGCTCGCCGAACCCGGCATCCTCGGCGTCTCCGGCGGCGGCGCGCTCGGCGCGGTCCTCTTCGTGACGACGGCCCCGTCGGCCGCGTCCTGGGGCATCGCCGGGGCCGCGTTCGCCGGGGCGGGAGTGGCCGCCGTGGTCGTCTTCGGGCTCGCCGCCCGAGGCGGGTTCGGGCAGAACCGGCTGGTCCTGGTGGGCGTCGGCGTACAGGCCGCGACGACGGCGCTGATCGGGCTGCTCATCGTGCTCACCGACCCGTTCAACGCGACCAAGGCCCTCACCTGGCTGTCCGGCTCCACCTACGGGCGCACCCTGACGGACACCCTGCCCGTGGCGGGCGCGCTCGCCGTGGGGCTGGTGATTGCCGTCGCCCGGCGCACCGAACTCGACCTGGTCTCCCTGGACGAGGACACGCCGAGACTGCTCGGACTGCGCACGGCACCCGCCCGGTTCGGGCTGCTGGTGGCCAGCGTCCTGCTCAGCGCCACGGCCGTCGCCGCCGCGGGCTCCATCGGCTTCGTCGGCCTGGTCGCCCCGCACGCGGCACGCGCCCTCGTCGGCCGTCGCCACACACGGGTGATCCCGGTGGCCGTCATGCTGGGCGCCGTCCTGGTCTGCGTGGCCGACCTGATCGGCCGCACCGTCATCGCCCCCGCACAGCTCGGCGCCGGTCTGATGACCGCGGTCATCGGCACGCCGTACTTCCTGTACCTGCTGGTCCGCACCCGGCGCTGAACCGACAGCGCCCTCCCGAACCTTCGGGCCGTCACATCCCGGTGTGGCGGCCCGAAGCGCGTTTTCAGCGGGGCGACCAGGGGGCGCGAAGGGGCGCACGGGGCGCGCGTCCATGAGCCCTGTACGCGCCCCTCAGTGAGCGGCGAGAATGCCCCTGGCGGCGGAGGCGGCCGCTCGCCGGACCCCCGAGGAAGGCAGGTTGGCCACTGTGCTGCTGCGTCTGCCCACGTCCGTTTCCGAAGCGCGGGACTACCTGGCCGAGGGAGCCGTCCCCGTGGGCGGCGCCACCCTGGTCTGGGCCACCTGGCAGCGCGACGGGTTCCCGGCCCAGGCCATGTCGCTGCGCGAACTGCCCGAGGCCAATGTCCTCGGCCCTGAGGAACTGGGCGGCGCCGTCGTCCTGAACCGCGTGGACGACCGGGTCCCCGAGGTCCTGCGCCGAGCGGCGGCCGCGGTCGGCACCGGCGCCGTGCGCCGCGCGGCCACCGTCGGCGGCAACATAGCGGGCAGCACCCTGCGCTGCCTGCTCCCGGCCGCCCTCGTACTGGACACCCGCGCCTCGGTCCTGACCTCCACCGGTGTCCATGACACCGACCTGGCCGAGGTCGTCGCCAAGAGCCCCGTCCTGCTCAGCCTGCGCTGGCGCACCCCCGTCGCCAGCGCCTACCGCAAGCACGAGGGCGAGCCGGGCGGACCACCGCCCCTCGTCGTCGCCTCCGCCCTGTACGCCCTCGGCGAGGGCCGCCACCGGCTGAACATCGCCGTCCGCGACGGCTACGAGGTCATCAGCGAGAGCACCGAGTGCGGCACCGACCCCGAAGAGCCGCTGGAAGCACTGCGGTCCACCCTGCTGCACGACATCCCGGCCGCCCGCACGGCGGTCCACGACCAGATCAACGGTCTGCTGCCCCGCTGAACCGGACACGGAAAAGGGGGCCCGGCACACACCGGGGACCCCTTTGTCGTGCGCGGCTCAGACCGCGCGCGCTCTGGACCGCCCGGCTTCCGCGTGTCCCCCTGCGCGAGAGGCCGACGCGCGGTACGTCACCGGACTGCGCGGAACCGCGTGCGACTTCACCGTTACGACGAAGTCCGGGCGTCGGCGGACGCCGACTTCCTTGACGTGCCGAGCTGCCCCGTGCGCCCGCGACTGGCGGCCGCAGCACCCGCTACTGTGGCGGCTCGTCTGATCCCCGAGGAGTCGTCCCGATGACCAGCGCCCCGTTCCGTCTCGTCGTCACCGGTGGCGGCACCGGCGGCCACACCTACCCCGCGCTCACCGCTGTGCGCACGCTCGAGGCCCGCCTCGCGGCGCAGGGGCGCGGACTCGAAACGCTGTGGATCGGCACCGCCGACGGCCTGGAGGCCCGCGTCGCTCCGGCTGAGGGAATCCCCTTCACCGCAGTCGTCACGGGCAAGATCCGTCGCGCCAGGAACCCGATCAAGCTGGCGTCCCCGGCGAATGTGCGGGACATGGCACGGGTCCCGATCGGCGTGCTGCAAGCCCGCCGGGCGATCGACGAATTCCAGCCCCATGTGGTTCTGGCGACCGGCGGCTACGTAGCTGTCCCGGCCGGTCTGGCCGCGAGGATGTGCCGTCTCCCTCTGGTCCTGCACGAGCAGACTGTCCGGCTGGGCCTGGCGAACCGGAAGCTGGCGGCCTTTGCGGCTCGGATCTGTGTGTCGTCGGAGTCGACACTGCCGCTGCTGTCCGAAGCGGCTCGGTCCGTCGCGGTGGTCACCGGCAACCCTGTCCGGCCGGAGGTCCTGACCGGGCACGCGGACAAGGCGGTCCAAGCCTTGCAGTTGCACGGCTTCGACCGGCGGCTGCCTACCGTGTACGTCACCGGCGGCGCGCAGGGCGCCCAGCAGATCAACGAGCTGATCGCCGGGGCGCTTCCGTGGCTGCTGCGGCAAGCGAACGTCATCCACCAGTGTGGGCCGGCGAACGTCGACGCGCTCCGTGCCGGGGCGGCGGGCCTGCCTCCCGAGCTGGCCGGCCGCCATCACCTCACTGGCTTCGTCGGGCCAGAGCTGCCGGATGTCCTGGCGCTTGCCGATGTCGTCGTGTCCCGCTCCGGCGCCGGCACTCTGGCCGAGCTGACAGCACTGGGCAAGCCTGCGGTGTTCGTGCCGCTGGCGTCCGCTGCCGGGAACGAGCAAGCCCACAACGCGCGGCATTTGCAGGATTCCGGAGCTGCGGTCTCCCTTGAGGGCGATGTCACCGTGGACCAGGTGCGCGGCGCGATGGGCCCGCTCCTGTCCGATGCCCACCTGCGCAGGGCAATGGCGGAGCGGGCCCGTGCGCACGGCCGCCCGGACGCGGCCGACAGGCTCGTCGACGAGATCCTCTCGGCCGCGCGCTGACTTACCGGATGTGGAGTGCCGTCCTGGCCGCGACGAGGATCTTCATCCTGCTGCGCCCACTGTCTTGAGGCACCGCGCGAGCGCGGTTGTCGTACGGGGATCAGACCGCGCTGTCACGCAGCTCCGCCAGCGAGCCCCTGGTCAGCTGCCGGGGCATGGACTCGGCGTCCACCAACAGCACGTCGCAGGGCGCGTCGTGGGTGAGGGCGGAGGTGAGGCTGCCGTCCGCGAACTGGGCCAGCGGACCGCGCGGCGAACGGCCCACCGCCACCGCCCGCGCACCGACCCGCGCCGCGTGCTCGGCCAGCACCCGCCCCGAGGCGGCATGGTCGCCCACGCTGGTCAGGACCTGCCCCGACGCGGTCACCCCGTGCGCGGCCAGCCGGGCGAGATGGGCGGTCACGGCCGCCCGTGCCTCCTCGGCACCCTCCGGCTCCACGGCCTGCCCCTCCACCACGACCGTCTCCCGGACGTGCACGACCTCCAGCGGGCTGCCGGTCTCCCGCGCGAGCCGAGCCGCCGCGTCCACGATGGCCGGAGCCCCGCCGTGCGCCCCGACCGCCACGATGACCCGGGGCACGTCGGTCCCCGCCGGCTCACCGACAGCGGTGAGCGAGGGCGCCACGACCGACGCCTCCTCCGGCCGCTCCTCCGCCTTCCGCAGCAGCCCGTGCCCACTGGCCAGCACCGGAATGGCCAGCACGAAGGTCGCCGCGCCCAGGTAGAACGGCACACTCAGATCGGTGGCGTCCGCCAGCTTGCCCGCGACGAACGGCGCGAGACCGCCGCCGATGAACCGCAGGAAGCCGTACGAGGAGGAGGCCACCGGGCGCTCGACGGGGGAGACGAGCATGACGGCCTGCGTGGTCAGCGTGTTGTTGATGCCGATGAAGGCTCCCGAGGCGATGACCGCCACGATCACCACCGTGGGACTGCCGACCCCCGCGGCGATGACCGTCATCACGATGCCGAGGCCCAGCAGGTTGGCGTACAGCACCGGCGCCGTGCCGAAGCGGGCCTGGAGGCGCGGGGCGAAGAACACGCTGAACGCGGCCACCAGCAGACCCCAGCCGGTGAAGACCAGGCCCAGCTCATGGGCGTCCAGCTTCATCGGGTAGGGCGCGTAGCCCAGCATGGTGAAGAAGCCCCAGTTGTAGAGCAGGGCCATGATGCCCATCGTGAGCAGGCCCCGGTGCCTGAGCGCCTTCAGCGGGGCGATGGGTGACGTGGGCCGGGCGGGCTTCGGCATCGAGGGGACGAAGGCCAGCGTGGCGACCAGCGCCACGGCCATCAGCGCGGCCACCCCGAAGAACGGCCCGCGCCAGCTGATCGCCCCCAACTCCCCGCCCAGCAAAGGGCCGACGGCGATACCGAGGCCGAGCGCGGTCTCGTACAGGATGATCGCGCCGCCGAATCCGCCGCTGGCCGAGGCGACGATCACGGCCAAGGAGGTGGCGATGAACAGGGCGTTGCCCAGTCCCCAGCCCGCACGGAAGCCGACGATGCCGTTGATCGAGTCGGTGGTCCCGGCCAGTGCCGCGAAAACCACGATGACCGCGAGGCCGACGACCAGCGTGCGCTTGGCGCCGAACCGGCTGGAGAACCAGCCGACGAACAGCATGGCGACGGCCGTCACGATCAGATAGCTGCTGAACAGCAGGGACACCTGGCTCGGCGTGGCGTGCAGACTGTCGGCCAGGGCGGGCAGGATCGGGTCGACCAGGCCGATGCCCATGAACGAGATCACGCAGGCGAACGCCACGGCCCAGACGGCCTTCGGCTGCCGGAACGGGCTCGCGGCCCTTCCACGCGGTGCACTCATTACCGCTTCTCTCCAGTCAGGTCGCTCTCCCCGGCCCTGCCGTGGCGGCGCCGGAGAGATCCGACGGATGGCTCAGGAACGCTGCTGGCGGTCCTGTATCGCGCGGGCCAGGGCCGGCAGCGCGACCCGCACGGCCTGCCGCTCCGGCTCGGACAGTTCCCCGACGAGCTGCCCCAGCGCCTCGGCACGCTCGGCCCGGCGCTCCCGGAACACCTCCTCGCCCAGCTCGGTGACCTCCACCAGCACGCCCCGCCCGTCCGTGCGGTCGGCGACGCGCCGCACCAGCCCCCCGCGCTCCATGCGGGTGACGAGCTGGGTCATGTTCGGCTGGGTGGCGTTCTCCGCCCGCGCCAGCTCGGTCAGCCGCTGCGGCCCCTCACGGCCCAGCCTGCCGAGCGCCGAGGACGCGGCGGTGCTGAGGCCCCCGGCCGTGGCGCTGCGCCGCACATGGCGCACCAACTGCTCCACGGCGAGCATCAGATCCTCGGCGGAGGTATCGGGGGAGGTCCCGGCGGCACCGCTGTCCATAACCCGCTTATGCATAAGCTCATTATGCAGATACGTGTACGGTGAAGCAAGTTTTCGGGCGTGGAGAAGCCCGGCACGGCCCCGCCGAAGGGGACCGCGCCGGGCCGGAGAGATCAGCCGCCCGCGGGCAGGTCAGGCGCTGGCCGGGAAGAGGGTGCCGAGGTCGGTGAAGACCGCGTTGTTCAGCGCGAACGCCGACCGGCACTCCTCCACCACGCGCCGTTTCTCCAGCTCGTCCACCGGCAGCGCGTCGAGCCGCTCGCGGTACTGGCGTTTGAAGGCGGCCGGATTGTCGATGCCCTCGAAGACATAGAAGCGGACGCCGTCGCCCTTGCTCTCCAGACCCCAGGTCCGCTCCGCGATCCGCCGGATCACCTGACCGCCCGACAGGTCGCCCAGATAGCGGGTGTAGTGGTGGGCCACATAACCGGCCGGCCAGGTCTCGGCGACCTCGGTGACGCGGGCCGCGTACCGCTCCGTCGCGGGCAGCGGGGCCACCCGGTCGCGCCAGTCCTCCCCGAGGAGGTGCCGCAGATCGCGCTCCAGCTCGGCCACCCGCCGCAGCTCCGGCCGGAGGAACGGGCCCGCGACCGGATCGCCCTCCAGAAGGGTGGCGGAATCCTCCAACGCGCGGTAGACGAAGAGGAGTTGCTCGGTGTACCTGGTGAAGGCGTCCACGCCGAACCGGCCGCCGAGCAGATCGCTCATGAACGGCGCGTGCTCGGCCTCGGTGTGCCGGTCCTGGCTGGCGGTGCGGATGACCGACGAGAAGGGGGGTGTCGACAACGCTGCCTCCCTGGCAATGCCCGCGGTCACGCGTACGGCCTGGGGCCGCCGCGTTGCCGACCGGGTGTCGGCAACGTGCTTAGGGTAGCCTAACCTGATGCGAATCGGGAGAGCGGTCAACGCCCTTCCGCCCGAACACCCCCGCCCGGCCCACCGGCTGACGCCGGGTCGTTCCTTGCGCCCCTCCACCCACCCGCCTAGCTTGGACGCGACACGTCAGGACAGGTAGGTCGCCGATGACGCAGCCGCAGCAGCCCCACGACAGCGGAGCCGACGGCCGCCAGATCCAGCTGGAGACCCACGGCCTCGACGTCATCGGGGACGCGGAACGCAAAGGCACCCCGAGCACCCTCTTCTGGCCCTGGTTCGGTGCCAACGTCAGCGTCCTCGGCCTCAGCTACGGCGCCTTCGCCCTCGGCTTCGGCATCTCCTTCTGGCAGGCCCTCGCCGCCGGAGTCCTCGGCATCGTCGCCTCGTTCCTGCTCTGCGGCCTCGTCGCCGTAGCCGGAAAACGCGGCTCCGCGCCCACCATGGTGCTCAGCCGGGCCGCCTACGGAGTGCGCGGCAACCGGCTGCCTTCCGTGCTCTCGTGGATGCTCACGGTGGGCTGGGAGACCGCACTCGCCTCACTCGCCACCCTCGCCACCGCCACCGTCTTCAGCCGCCTCGGCTGGGGCGGCGGCGCCGAGACCAAGGCCGTCGCCCTCCTCGTCGTCGCCGCGCTCACCGTGGTCGGCGGCGTCATGGGCTTCGACCTGATCATGCGCCTGCAGACCATGATCACCGTCATCACCGGCGTGCTCACCCTGGTCTACGTCGCCCTCGTCGCCGACCACGTCCACTGGTCCACCGTCAGCGCCATCCCGGCGGGCTCGCCCCAGCAGTTCATCGGCGCGCTGGTGTTCATGATGACCGGCTTCGGACTCGGCTGGGTCAACGCCGCCGCCGACTACTCCCGTTACCTCCCGCGCTCCTCCTCCAGCCGCGGCGTCATCGGCTGGACCACCCTCGGCGCCTCCGCCGCCCCGCTGCTCCTGCTCGTCTTCGGCCTGCTGCTCGCCGGGTCCTCCGACCGGCTGAGCCACGCCATCGCCGCCGACCCCATCGGCGCGCTCACCACCATCCTGCCGACCTGGTTCCTCGTCCCCTTCGCCCTGGTGGCCGTGCTCGGCCTGGTCGGCGGCGCGGTGCTGGACATCTACTCCTCCGGCCTCGCCCTGCTCTCCGCCGGACTGCGCGTGCCCCGCTATCTGGCCGCCCTCGTCGACGGCGTCCTGATGATCGCCGGCTCCTTCTACATCGTGTTCTTCGGCGGCGCCTTCCTCGGCGACTTCATGGGCTTCCTCACCACCCTTGGCGTCCCCATCGGCGCCTGGTGCGGCGTCATGCTCGCCGACCTCGCCCTGCGCCGGCGCGACTACGACGAAGGCGACCTCTACCGCCCCGACGGCCGCTACGGCGACGCCCCCGCCCTGCCCCTCGTCCTCACCGTCGGCGCCACCGCGATCGGCTGGGGCCTGGTCACCAACACCGCCGCGGGCTGGCTCAGCTGGCAGGGCTACCTTCTCGGCCCGCTCGGCCTCGGCGGCCGGTCCGGCGAGTGGGCCTACGCCAACCTCGGTGTCCTCGTCGCCCTGGCCCTCACCTTCCTCGGCACCCTGCTGCTGGGCCGGGGCCGGGTGCGCGCGCAGGAGGCACTCTCACCGAGCCCGGCCCCGGCCCAGGGGATGCACGGCGCGTGAGCACCGCCCCGCCGGCGAAGCCCGTACCGGGACTGCTCGCCGTCATCGACATGCAGCGCGTCTTCGCCGATCCCGGCAGCCCCTGGGCCACCCCGCGCTACGCCGAGGCCGCGGCGGGGGTGGCGCGGCTGCTGCCCGCGTTCGGGGACCGTGCCGTGTTCACCCGCTTCCTGGCCCCCTCCCGGCCCGCCGGGGTCTGGCGCGCCTACTACGAACAGTGGCCCTTTGCCCTCCAGCCCCCGGACGCGGAACTGTGGCGGCTGACAGCGGAGTTCGCCGGCTCGGGCGCTCCCGTGCTGGACGCGGAGACCTTCGGCAAGTGGACGCCGGAACTCGCCTCCCGTCTTGCCCCCGGCTCGCGCCTGGTCCTGGCCGGGGTCAGCACCGAGTGCTGCGTCCTCACCACCGCCCTGGCCGCCGCCGACGCGGGCACCGAGGTGGTGGTGGCGGCGGACGCCTGCGCGGGCGTGGACGACGAGGCGCACGCCAAGGCGCTGCACGTGCTGGACCTGTACCGGCCCCTCGTCCGGGTCACCACCGTCGATGCTCTGCTGGCCGGGGCCTAGGCCGGGGCCGGGGCCGAAGCCGGGTGCTGAGTGGTGCGGACTCCGCCGGCCGCGATCGGGGGCCTGCCGTCTGATCGGGTGAACCGCTCATCGGCCCGCGACGGCTCCGCGCACCGCTCGGCCCCAGGGAACGCCGAGACCGGGACCTGGCCGGGGCGCCGCCCTGCCGGAAACCGGCACGCATGCTCCGGGCCCGGATGGGTACGCGGCCGAGAGCGCGCTCGGGCCCCGGCCCGGCGTGAGCCCGTACGACCGCACTACCTGGGGATGTGCCATGGAGACACCCGCACACGACGACCTTCCGACGCCGACGCCCGCTCAGCAGGCGCTGGACGTGCTGACCGTCAACACCGACGACCAGGCCGCCCTTGAGACCCTCGCGCACAGTGACGTGCTCGTCCCGATGCCCGACGAGGCGGTGGACGCGGAGGGCGCCGACTCCACGATGGTCGCCCTGCCGGTTCTCGAGCAGCCCGGCGGCGAGCAGGTGGTTCCGGTGTTCACCTCGGAGCTGGAGATGGCCGGGCTGCTGCCCTCCGTGTCCCGCTACCGGCTGATCCAGCTCGGCGCCCTCGCCGCCCAGTGGCCCGAGGAAGAACTCTCGCTCACGATCGACGGCAGCTCGGAGCACGGGCTGACGCTCACCTCGCAGGGCGTGCGGACACTGCTGGCGCGCTGAACCGCCTCACGTATGGCGGAGTCGCACATGGGCGGCTTCGCCATACGGGTGTTGTCCGGTTAGGCGTGCCCGGCTATGTGTGTCGCACCTATGGGTGTGATGCCCATGTGCGCTGCGTCCACGTGTGTCGTGTCGCGCCTGTGTGTGCCGGGCCTACGTGTGTCACGCCCATGTGTGCCGCGTCCATGTGCGTGCCGGAGGTCAGTCCCTGGACTCCGCCAGCATCCGCTCCAGCACCCCCCGCTGCAGCGGCAGCACCTCCGCGTGCAGCTCGCGGCCCTTGCGGGTGAGGCTCACCCACACCCCGCGCCGGTCCTCCGCGCACACCGAGCGCTGGACCAGGCCCTCCTTCTCCAGCCGTCCGATCAGCCGCGAAAGCGCGGACTGGCTGAGGTGGACCCGGCCGACCAGGTTCTGCACCCGGCAGTGGTCCCCCTCGGTGGGGGTCTCCGCCGCCAGGATGTCCAGCACCTCGAAGTCGCTGGCGCCCAGGCCGTGCGGATGAAGGGCACGGTCTATCTCGCACATCGTGCGCGCGTGCACCGCGAGGATGTCCCGCCAACGCTCTTCGAGCCGGGCACCGTCGCCCGTCTTCACTGCCATACCCGCACCGTAGCACCGATCCAGCCAATCGTTGACTGTGCAACTAGTGCGGGCGCAAGCCGCCGTACGGGCGACTCCGGCCCTCCGGCCTCACCTCGCCCCGCCACGGACCCCACGCCGCCCGCCGTCCGGTACCGGACAACACGCACCGGGAGCCGGACGCACCCCCGCCGCCTGAGCCACAGTGGGACCACGGCACACGAGGGACCCAGGGGAGGGGAGGCGGCGTACACATGATGGGCACGCCCTCGGGCCGCATACGCCAGACCGTCCTGGACTGGCTCAAGGACCCGGCGGCCCACTTCCCTCAGGCGAGCCTCGACCCCCTCGGAACCGGCGTCACCACGCGCGCCGTCGCCGCCAAGCTCGGCGTACCCCGCCGCACCGCCGCCGCCCACCTCGATTTCCTCGCCCGCCTCGGCCTGCTGCGCACCCGCCGCCGGCTGCTGCGCACCTACTACCGCCGCGACGAGGCCCGTATCGCCGAGGTGGCCCAGCTCTTCGAGAAGAACTGGTGACCCTCGCTTCTCGGGCAATACGGGCACCGACGGTAAGAAGTCGTTGTGAGCGAGCCGGGTTCCGCCCGGAGCGCGCGTGGCCCCGTTCCGTCCCACACCCTTGGTGCCTCTACGCTGCCGTACGCGCGGGCGGCGCTCCGGAGCGGTCCGCGCCGGTGCCGTACGGGCGCGGTAAGACGTGTCCGCACCGCCGTCGCCCCCCTCTCCCCAGAACTGGAATCCATGAGCGCCATCTCTGTCGGTCAGGCCGTCGTCCTCGGAGTAGTGGAGGGGGTGACCGAGTTCCTCCCGGTGTCCTCCACCGGCCACCTGAAGATCGCCGAGGGGCTCATGAGCATCCCCGTGGACGACAAGTCCGTCGTCGGGTTCTCCGCGGTCATCCAGGTCGGTGCCATCGCGGCCGTGCTCGTGTACTTCTTCAAGGACATCAAGCGGATCGTGACCGCCTGGTTCCGGGGCCTTTTCAACCCCGAGCAGCGCTACCGGCACGACTACAAGTTCGCCTGGTGGGTGATCGCCGCCACCGTCCCGATCGTCGTCGTCGGACTGGCCGCCAAGCCGCTGATCGACGGCCCGCTCGCCTCCCTCTGGGTGGTCGCGGGCTCCCTGATCGTGGGCTCCGGCGTCATGTGGGCCGCGGACCAGATGGGCCGCCACAAGCGCGGCGAGGACGACACCTCCTTCAAGGACGCGATGCTGGTCGGCTGCTCGCAGATCCTCGCGCTGCTCTTCCCCGGCTTCTCCCGCTCCGGCGCCACCATGTCCACCGCGCTCATCCTCGACCTCGACCGCGTCGCCGCCACCCGCCTCTCCTTCTTCCTCGGCATCCCGGCCCTCACCGGCGCCGGTGTCTACGAGCTGAAGGACGCCCTCGGCGCCGGTGTGAGCGCCGCCCCGCTGGTGGTCGGCACCGCCGTCTCCTTCGTCGTCGCCTACGCCTCCATCGCGTGGCTGCTGAAGTTCGTCGCCAAGCACTCGTTCAACGCCTTCGTGATCTACCGGATCGTCGTCGGCGTGGCCCTGATCGGCCTGCTCGCCACCGGCACGCTCAGCAACTGAGCGAGCGCGCCACCGCACGGGGTGCGGACGTCCGGACACACGGGCGCCCGCACCCCGTTCGCGTTCCGTTCGCGTCCCGGCTCGTCACGCCTTGACAGGTTCTGCCCTCAGACCGCACGATCGCTCCGTGAACCTGTCAGACAGCCAGACAGGTGGCCCGGCCCCCCGGCGCGTCAGCGCCATGGAAGCGGTCCTCGGCCACCTCCGCGGCGCCATCGAGCGCGGCGAGTACGCGATCGGCGACAAGCTGCCCTCCGAGGCCGAGCTGTGCCGCACCCTGGAGGTCTCCCGGCCGGTCGTGCGCGAGGCGCTGCGCGCCCTGCACACCATGGGGCTCACGGTGTCCCGTACCGGCAAGGGCACGTTCGTCGTCGCCGACGCCGTCGAGGACCCCACCTTCGGCGACTACGCGGCCAGCGACCTGCTTGAGGTCCGACGCCACATAGAGGTCCCGGTCGCGGGGTACGCCGCCCGGCGGCACACCCCCGAGGACCTGGACCGGCTGACCCGTCTCCTGGACCGCATGGAGCGGGAGACGGACACCACCGCGTGGGTCGCCATGGACACCCTCTTCCACCTCGCCGTCGCGGAGGCCGCCCGGAACCCGGTCTTCCGCAAGGTGATCGAGGAGATCCGCGACGCCCTCGCCCGCCAGTCGGCCTTCCTCACCGAGCTGGGCGGCCGCCGCGAGCAGTCCGACCGCGAGCACCGCGCCATCGTCGACGCGCTCGCCGCGGGCTCCGAACACGACGCCGTCGCGGCCATGACCCACCATCTCGACCGGGTCGCCAAGACCCTCACCCGTATCGTCCGCACCGCGGGCGCCGCCACACCCCCGGCGCTGCCCGTACAGAGCGGACCGCAGACCGCCGGAGCCGGCGCGTGACCCGCGCCCAGGCCACCCCCGACCCCGTGACGCAGGCAGTGATGCACAACAGCTCCCCCCTCGACGCCCCCGTCGTCCGCGAACCCCGCCACACCCCCGTCGCCCACCTGGTGCGCGGCGGAGTCGTCGAAGGCGTCCACCACGGCTCGGTCGTCGTCCTCGACACCGACGGCCGGACGCGGCTCCGGCTCGGCGACACCGAGGCGGCCTTCTACCCGCGCTCCGCGCTCAAGCCCGTCCAGGCCGTCGCCATGCTGCGGGCCGGGCTGCCCCTCGACGCGGACCTGCTCTCCCTGGCCGCCGCCAGCCACTCCGGCGAGGAACGCCATCTCGCGGGCACCCGGCGCATCCTCGAACTCGCCGGACTCACCGAGGCCGACCTGCGCAACACCCCCGACATGCCGTTCGACCCCGTCGTCCGCGACACCTGGGTCCGGGACGGCCGGGGCCCCTCCCGGCTCGCCCAGAACTGCTCCGGCAAGCACGCCGCCATGCTCTGGACCGCCCGGCTCAACGACTGGTCCCTGGACGACTACCTCGACCCCGCCCACCCCCTCCAGCAGGCCATCGCCGAGACCGTCGAGGACCTCACCGGGCAGCGGGTCGCCCATGTCACCGTCGACGGCTGCGGCGCGCCCCTGTTCGCCGTCTCCCTGCACGGACTCGCCCGCGCCCTCGCCCGCATCACCACCGCCGCCCCCGGCACGCCCGAGGCGCGCGTGGCGGACGCGATGCGCGAGCACGCCGAGATGGCCTCCGGTGTCCGCCGCGACGTGGCCGCGCTGATGCGGGCGGTGCCCGGCCTGCTCGCCAAGGACGGCTTCGAGGGCGTCCAGGTGGCCGCGCTGCCCGACGGCCGCGCCATCGCCGTGAAGATCGCGGACGGCGCCGACCGGGCCCGTATCCCCGTCGCCGCCGCGGCGCTCGCCCACGCCGGGGTCGACCCTGCCCTCCTCACCGCCTTCGCGGGCGCCCCCCTGCTGGGCGGCGGCAGGCCGGTGGGAGCGGTGCGTACGGTGCGGGAGCTGGAGCCGGCTCCGCTGGTGCCCTGCGTCTGATCTGGCCGACCGGGTCGTTCCGGTCAGGCTCTGGTGCCGCTGCCGCTGCCGCTGCCGCTGCCGCTGCCGGTGTCCTTGCCGCCCTTGCCGCGCAGGGCCAGGGTCACACCGGCCGCGCCGAGGATGACGATCCCGGCGATGGTCGCGGTCCGCGTCCAGTCGGTGTCGTCGTCCGGCGCCGGAGAGGTGGCCGCGGCGACGGGGATGGCGGAGTGCGTGGGCTCCGGTGTGGTGCGCAGTCCGTCCAGCGAGCCCACCGGGTCCACCCGTCCGGCGGCGGCGAAGCCCCAGTCCAGCAGCTGGCGCGCCTCCTCGTACACGGCGAGCCCGCCGCCCTCCTGAGGGTTCATCACCGTGACCACCAGGGTGCGACCTCCCCTGCGGGCAGCGGCCACCAGGGTGTTGCCCGCGTTGCTGGTGTAGCCGTTCTTGATGCCGATGATCCCCGGATACGGAGCGACGCCGTCCTCGCCGGTCAGCAGCCGGTTGGTGTTCTCGATGGCGAACGGCCAGCCCTCTCCGGGGAACTGGGCCTGCGCGGTGGAGCAGTACCGGGCGAAGTCGGGGTTGTGCAGCCCGGCCCGGCCGAACACCGCCAGGTCGAACGCCGAGGACACCTGGCCGGGGGAGTCGTAGCCGTCGGGGGAGATGACATGGGTGTCCATCGCGCCCAGCGTGCGCGCCTTGGTCTGCATCCGGGCGACGGTCGTGTCCACACCGCCGTCCAGGGCCGCCAGTACATGCACGGCGTCGTTGCCGGAGCTGAGGAACACGCCTCGCCACAGGTCCGCCACCTGATAGGTGTGGCCCTCCTCCACCCCGACCAGGCTGCTGCCCTCGCCGACGTCCGCCAGCTCCTGGTAACTCACCTTGTGCTGCTGGGTCGCGGGCAGCGTCGGCAGGACCGTCAGCGCGAACAGGGTCTTCAGGGTGCTCGCGGGCGGCAGCTTGCGGTGCGCCCCGTCGGCGGCGAGCACATCACCGCTGTCGGCGTCGGCCACCAGCCAGGACAGCGCCGAGAGCTGCGGTGTCTCGGGGGCACCGGCGCGCGGGCGCACCTGGACGCCGGAACCGTAGAGCAGGGACGGCTGCGGGACGGCCGCCCGTGGTGCGGGCGGTGCTGGTTCCCCGCCGCCTCCGGTGGCGGCGGCCGCGGGCGCGAGGGCCAGCGCTCCCGCCATGCACAGGGAACAGACGGAAATGGTCGCCCGACGTGAGAATCCGGTGCTCATATGATCAACGTAGGAAGATCGGCGTGGTGCGGCGAGCTGTCCGCGCCGGACGGCTGAGCGGAGCAACCCGGATGCCGCACTCGGGGGCCATGTGGCGGCGCTCTGTAGGTGGCCGCTGTGGGTGGGCTGTGAACACACCCCAATGTGCTCTGACGTATGACGGGACGACATGGTGTGGCGCCACATGTGTCCCGCCCCTACCACCCGTGTCCGGATGCGGTAACGATCCCGGACGAGCGGGGTACTTGAGCGTCAACTGTGCCCTATCGTCACGACATGTCCACGCCACCGCAGCAGCCCGCGCAGCCCGCCGACCGGCCGCCGCAGCCCGGACCGCCCGCGCAGCCGCCCTCGGTCCCGCCCCAGCCGACCGCGTACCCCTACCCGAGTCCGCAGTCTCCGCCGCCGGTCCCGCAGTCCCTTCCGCCGGGCCCCTTCCAGCCGCCCACGATGCCGAGCGGCCCCCAGCCGGGCAACCCCTACGCCCAGCCCCCGCAGTACGGCCCGCTGCCGGTGCCGGCCCGGGCCGGTGGGAGCGGTGCCGCCGGACGGGCGGTGCTGTGGGCCGTCGTCGGAGCGGTCGTGGCCTCCGCCGCCTGGGCGGCCGGCGTCTTCCTGATCGGCGCCGCGGCGGGAGCGGCGGACCTGCGTGGCTACGCGGCCCCGTCCGACCTCTGCTCCCGCGCGGACTACACCTCGTTCAAGGACGAGTACACCGCCGGCGACTCCTCGCCGACCCACAGCTCCCTCAAGGACCCGGCGCTGGACGAGAGTTACTGCAGCGCGAGCCTGAAGAAGTCCGGCTCCTCCTACGCCGACGCCTACCTCTCCATCCAGCTGGACCTGCACAAGAAGACCGACCCGGGGCCCGAGTTCACCGCCACCTGGAAGAACTACGGGGACAGCCACACCGGTTACGACGTGGGCCCGGTCGAGAACATCGGCGACGAGGCGTACCTCGTGACCCGCGACACCACCAGCGGCACGTCCAGCGGCTCCCGCTACGCCACCCTGGCCGTCCGCGACGGCTGGGTCACCTACACGATGAGCTACAGCGCCTACCTCTCCTCGTACGACCCCGACAAGGACCCGCCGAAGATCGACGAGATCTCGGACTGGCTGAAGACAGACACCCAGAACACGCTGGACCGGCTGAAGGACTGAAAGGGCTCTCGCCGTATCGGATGCCGGCCGCCACCGACTTCCTCGCCCAGCCGTGACCCGGCGCCCCCGCGCCCTACCCTGGAGCCATGTTCAGCCCCGAGGGTCCCACCACGCGTGAACTGGCCGTGCAGGCGCTGTCGTCCGTCGAGCGGGGCTACGACCTGCTCGCGCCCAAGTTCGACCACACGCCGTTCCGGACGCCCGCCTCGGTGCTGGACGCCGTGGCGAAGGCGCTCGGACCGCTCGGCCCCTTCGAGGACGGGCTCGACCTGTGCTGCGGCACCGGTGCCGGGCTGCCGGTGCTGGGCGGTCTGTGCCGCCGGAGCGTCACCGGGGTCGACTTCAGCGCGGGCATGCTCGACGTGGCCCGGCGCGGACAGGGCGAGGGCGTCGCCCTGGTACGAGCCGATGCCCGCGCGCTGCCCTTCACCGCCGCCTTCGACCTCGTCGTCAGCTTCGGTGCGTTCGGGCACTTCCTGCCCCGGGAGCTGCCCGGCCTCTTCACTCAGGTCCACTCGACGCTGCGGCCGGGCGGGCGGTTCGCCTTCCCGGTGCTGGCGCCGCCCCGGCCGTCGAGCCCCGCGTACTGGATGCTGCTCGGCTTCGACGCGGTGATGCGGGTGCGCAACGCCGTGTGGCGGCCACCGTTCGTCATGTACTACCGCGCGTTCCGCCTCGGTGACGTCCGCAGGGAACTGGAGCTGGCCGGGTTCACCGTGGAGCTTGAGCCGCTGCCCGAGTTCGGTCGGCGTACCGACGGCAGCCCCCGTGCCCGGCTGGTGACGGCGCGGCGCGCACCGGTGAACTCGTAGGCTGGTTGCGGCATTGCGCTTCCTCACGCGCGCCGTCGCGTCCACCTCGGGCCGGTGCGTGCCCAGGCACGCTCCCACTCGTCCAGCCGGTGCCGCAGCGCGACCCGCCGCTCCACCGCGCGGGCCAGCAGCACGAACGTGGCCGTGCCGCCCGCCACGCCCAGGCCGACCGCGACCGTGTGCTGCCAGACGGCGATGTCGTTCGGCGGCGGCGCCACCGTGTGCCCCCGGCCGTCGAACCAGACGGTGACCGCGTCACCGGCGCGCGTCCCGGCCGGAACGTGGGCGACGGCGGTACGCGGCTTCTGCCCCGGCTCCGTCCAGCGGACCTCGGCACGGTAGCTGTGCCCACGGTCGCCGTGCACCGTCGGCCGGGCCGCCGGGCGGCCTAGCACCTCGGCCCGTACCGAGTGCCGCTCGGCCCGCTGCTCCTCGGCGTGCGTCCGCGCCCGGTCGTAGGTGTACAGCCCGGCCGCCGTCCCTGCCAGCGGCGCGACCACGCACAGCAGAACGGCGACGAGCACCACCACCCACGCCTCCACCACGTCCGACCGCCGCCGCAGCGGATTGTGCCGGCGTCGGCGACCGTGCGACCGAGTACGCATGTCCACACCCGTCAGGTACCCAGCACGACCCGACCTCGCGCACCCGGCGCGCCACGAGCTGCCGTCGGCTCAGCAGCTCAGCAGCTCAGCCGAAGCGTTCGATGCGGATGCGGTCCACCGGCTGACCGGCCGCGACGAGGAGACGGGAGGCATGTTCGGCGAAGCCATTGGAGCCGCACACATAGGCTTCCCACCCACCGGACGGCTGCTCGGCCAGGAGCGGCGCCACATGTGCGGCCGACATACGGCCCACCGGCACACCCGCCGGGGCGCTGCGGGTGAACACGGCCGTCGTCTCCGCGCCCAGCTCCCCGGCGTAGATCAACTCCTCCGGGCCGCGCGCCGACACCAGCATCCGCACCGGCACCGACAGACCCTGGGCACGGTGGTGCCGGACCATCGACATCAGCGGGACGATCCCGGAACCGGCCCCGAGCAGCAGCGCCGGACGGTCACCCGGCCAGGCGAAGAAGCCGCTCAGCGGGCCGCGCACCTCGATCCGGTCACCGGGCCGGGCCACCGTGTGGAACCAGCCCGAGACCTCACCGTCCGGGACGCGGTCCAAGGTCAGCTCGATGTGCCCGGAGCCGTCCGGAGCGGAGGCGATGGAGTAGTGGCGCTGGGCCACATAACCGTCCTCCGCGGTCAGCCGCAGCATCAGATGCTGGCCGGGCAGATGCCCCGCCCACTCCGGCACCGCGAGCCGGAACGTCGACGCGTACGGCGTCTCCCGCCGGACCTCGGTCAGGGTGGCCGTCTGCCACTCCGCCGCCACCTGCTCGCTCACCGCGATCCGGCCGGGCACCGCGAAGCGGGCCGGGGGAGCGGCGGGCGCGGACTCGGGCGCCCCCAGGGTCTCGTACGTCTGCTCAGTCACCTCGGTACCGCTGTTCCTCCCACGGGTTGCCCCGCTCGTGATAGCCGTTGCCCTCCCAGAAGCCCGGCTCGTCGTGGTCGAGGAGGGTGAGGCCCGCGATCCACTTCACGCTCTTCCAGAAGTACAGATGCGGCACGATCAGCCGCGCCGGACCGCCGTGCTCCGGGGCCAGCGGCACGCCGTCGTGGTCCCAGGCGATCCAGGCCCGGCCACCGGTGAGATCGGCGAGCGGCAGGTTCGCCGTGTACCCGGTGTGAGAGCAGGCCAGCACATGTGTGGCGGACACATGTGGCCGCGCCATAGCAAGGAACGCGTCCAGCGAGACCCCGCCGAAGCGCACACCGAACCTGGACCAGCCGGTCACACAGTGGATGTCACCCTCGTACACCGAGCCGGGCAGCGCGTGCGCCTCGTCCCAGTTCCAGGTGTGCGGCCGCTCCACCAGTCCGTCGACGCGGAAGGACCAGTCGGCGGCGGCGAGGTCGGGGGTGACCTCGGCGGACAGGACGGGCCAGTCGTCGCCCGCGTCGTACTGCCCCGGAGGCAGTCCGGGACGGGAGACGCGCCGACGGCCCGTGAAGCCTCGGGTGACGTTCATGGCTCAACCGTACGCTCCCGCCACGGCTGCCCCGCCCCTGGTCAGTGCCCCGGCGGGCGACATCGGCCACACTGCGGACGCCGTCGGGAATAGCCGCCCCGCCGCCGTAATTGGGGGAAGTGCCGACGCGCCGCCGCGCCGGTGAAGGATGAGGGAAGCGAGGACATCAGCATGCCCGAGGCGTACGTCTCCACGCGGTACGACGGCCGGGAGGCCGCCACCCCGGCCGGCGCGGACCCCGGCCCCGCCGGGACGGCCGTCCCGCACCCGCTCGACAACGCCGCGCGCGCCTCCCTCACCGGCCCGCACGCCCACTTCGCCGAGCGGTACGGCCGGGTGCTCCGGTACCCGGTCGAGGTGTCGCCCTGGCTGGCCCTGCCCGACGAACCCGAGGCCGGCGACTGGGCCGAACTAGCCGCGCTCGCCGGACCCGGCACCGAGGTGCCGCTGCTCGGCTACCGGGGCCGGGTGCCGGAGGGCTGGGAGATCACCTTCGACGTGCCCGGCGTGCAGCTGGCGGACGACGGCGTGGCGGCCGCGCCGGACCCGGAGGCGGTGCCGCTCGGCCCGGCCGACGTGCCGGAGATGCTGGACCTCGTCGCGCGCACCCAGCCCGGCCCGTTCCAGCCGCGCACCATCGAGATGGGCGCCTACCTCGGCATCCGGCGCGACGGCGCCCTGATCGCCATGGCGGGGGAGCGGCTGCGTCCGCCGGGCTGGACCGAGATCAGCGCGGTCTGCACCGACCCGGCCTTCCGGGGCGAGGGGCTGGCCACCCGGTTGATCCTCGCCGTCGCGCACGGCATCCGCGAGCGCGGCGAGCGCCCGTTCCTGCACACCGGCGCGGGCAACACCGGCGCCATCCGCCTCTACGAGTCCCTCGGCTTCCGGCACCGGCTGGACACCAGGTTCTTCGGCGTGCGCGTACCCCTCGGCCAGCAGCCGACCGCCTACTCGGAGCCGCCGGAGGCCCCCGCGTTGTACCGCTCCAGGTAGGCCGCGAAGCGGATCAGGTCGTCCTCCGGCCAGTCGGCGAGCCGTTCCCGGAAGGCGGCCCGGCGGCTCCGGGTGACCTGGGCCAGGATCTCCTGGCCCGCGTCGGTCAGATGCAGCACCTGTACACGGTGGTCGTCCGGGGCGAGCCGCCGCTCGATCAGACCGGCCCGCTCCAGCGCGCCGACCTGACGGCTCACCGTCGACTTGTCCAGCGCGTAGTGCGAGGCCAGGTCGGTCGCCCGGCAGCCGCCGCGCTCCTCCAGATGCCCGAGCAGCGTGTACGACACCAGCGACAATTCGGGGTGCATCCGCCCCGCCGAGGCGCGGGCCCGGCGCGCGAACGCCGTCATCTCGCGCTGGATCGTCTCGACGGCCGTTTCCGCCGCCGTCATGAGAACACCTTGGTCATGAGAACACCTTCGCCATGAGAGCCCCCTCACGGAACTCCTCCGAACCGTCCGAACGATTCTGGTTGTATAGTACAACTTGAACGTGAGTTGTATAAGGCAACCAATGGAGGTTCCAGTCGATGAAATCACCGGCACTGCGTCATGTGCTCACGCACCTGATCACCCCGCTGCTGATGTGCATAGGTATGGGGCTCGCCTATATGGGAGCCTTCGTCACCCCGGAGCCCCACCACATGCCTGTGGCCGTGGTCGGCGCCGGACCCGAGGCGAAGGTGTTCGCGCAGACGGTGAAGGACACCGCGGGGGACAAGCTCGACGTCCGTACCGTCTCCACCCGGGCCGCCGCCGTCGAACTGCTGAAGGACCGGCATGTCACCGGCGCCTATGTGCCCAGCGCACATGAGCCCGAGCTGATCGTGGCGACCGCCGCGTCCGACACGGGCGCCACCGTCGTGGAGAAGATCTTCACGCCGGTAGCCGCGCACCAGGGCGCCCCGCTGAAGGTCACCGACATCGCGAAGCCGGTCTCCGACGACCCCACCGGACAGGGCCTGTTCTTCCTGCTGATCGCCATCAGCATCGGCTCCTACGCCTCCGTCGCCGCCATCGGCGCGGCCGGTGCGGCGCTCGCGGTACGGGTCCGGGCGCTCATCGCGGTCGGCGTGGCCGCCGTGGTCGGCGGTATCGGCGCCCTGCTCGCCGGGCCGGTCTTCCACCTCGCCCACCACGACCTGGGCACCCTGTGGGCCATGGCGTGGCTGTACTCGGCGGGCATCCTCCTCATCGGCGTCGGCCTGCACACGTTCCTCAAGCGCTGGACCACGCTCGCCATGATGGTGCTGTTCGTGATGCTGAACTTCACCAGCTCGGGCGGTTTGTTCCGGCCCGAGCTCCAGAACGGCTTCTTCGGCACCCTGCACGCCTTCTGGAACGGCGCCGGCTTCGTCGAGGGCATCCGCTCGCTGCTGTACTTCGGCGACGACGGCATCGCCCGCGATGTGTGGACCCTCGTGGCCTGGCTGGTCGTCGGCATCGCCGTCACCGGGATCGCCGCCCTCTGGGAGCGTCCGGCCCGCCGGACCCCGGAAGAGGTGCCGGCCGCGCAGGACACCTCGGCCGCCGAGGCAGAACGAGAGGCCGAACGAGAGGCCGAACGAGAGGCCGAGCGCGAGGCCGAGGAGGAGACCGAGGAGAGCGTGGCCGTCTGAGCCACCGCGGAGGTACGACCACCGGCCGAGCCAGGAACCCGCTCCCGCCCGGAGAGCCTGGCACGGTATGGTGGCCGCCTGGTCGCGCGGAGTGCGCGGCCGGTGCGACCGAGGAGGTGAGACCCATCAACGCTGTGTCAGCCAGGGTGCTCTCTCCTCGTGCCCGTGCCGTGTGACGGCGCGGACCAATGCGACGGTGACCGCGAGAGCGCCTTGAGGCCCCAGGTCCCCGAAAGGCTCCAGGCTCTTATGGCCGCCATGCCCGCATCACCCTCTCCGCTCGCCGACCCGTCCCCCCTCGTGGCCGCACTGCGCGCCGCCGGCTGTGTCTTCGCCGAGGACGAGGCCCGACTGATCCTCGCCACCGCCCGCAGCGCCGACGAGGCCGCCGCGATGGCCGGGCGCCGTGCCTTGGGGCTCCCGCTCGAACACGTCCTCGGCTGGGCCGAGTTCCACGGCCTGCGCATCACCGTCGAGCCCGGCGTGTTCGTACCCCGCCGCCGCACCGAGTTCCTCGTCGACCAGGCCCTGGCCCGCGCCCCGCACGCACGTGTGGTCGTGGACCTGTGCTGCGGCTCCGGCGCACTCGGCGCGGCCCTGGCCGTCGCGCTCGACGGCGCCGAGGTGCATGCCGCCGACATCGACCCGGCCGCCGTACGCTGCGCCCGCCGTAACCTCGCCCCCCACATGGGCCGCGCCCACACCGGCGACCTCTACGCGGCGCTCCCCGCCGAACTGCGCGGCCGCGTCGGCATCCTGACCGCCAACGTCCCCTATGTGCCCTCCGCGGAGGTCCCTTTGCTCCCCGCCGAGGCCCGCGACCACGAACCCGCGACCGCGCTCGACGGCGGCCCCGACGGACTCGACGTCCTGCGCCGGGTGGCCGCCGGAGCGGCCGAGTGGCTGGCCCCCGGCGGCTGCCTGCTCTCCGAGACCAGCGCACGCCAGGCGTTTGCCGCCAGAGAGATCTTCGCCCGGGCTGGTCTCGACACACATGTGGCGGTCTCACATGAGTGGGACGCACATGTGCTGATCGGCGTGCGGTGATCGGCGTGTGGTGACCCGGCCTACGACAAGTCGCGGGCCCGTGCGATGAGTACGGCCACGTCGTCGTGGTTGTCCGGCTGGTACAGCGTGTCCAGGAGGTGCTCGCAGACCTCCTCCAGCGGGCGGTCCGGGGCGTCGGCCAGCAGGGACAGCAGCCGGTCCAGGCGCTCGTCCAGTGAGTGGCAGCGGGTCTCCACCAGACCGTCGGTGTACAGCACCAGCTCGTCGCCGGGCTCGAAGTCGACGGTCACGGTGGAGAACTCCACCCCACCCACCCCCAGCGGCACACCCGTGGGCAGGTCCAGCAGCTCCGGCGGCCGGCCCGGACGGACCCGTACCGGCGGCAGGTGCCCGGCGTTGGCGATCAGACACCGGCGCTGCCGCGGGTCGTGGACGGCGTACACACAGGTGGCGATGGAGTGTTCCGTCGCTGCCGTGGCCTTGTCCAGCTGTTCCAGCAGCAGTGACGGGTCGAGGTCGAGCGAGGCGAGGGTGGTGGTGGCGGTGCGCAGCAGGCCCATCGTGGCGGCCGCGCTGATGCCGCTGCCCATCACATCGCCGACGACCAGCGCCGTCTTGTCGCCGTCCAGCGGAATGACGTCGAACCAGTCGCCGCCGACCTCGCTGGTGGACCCCGCGGGCTGGTAGCGGGACGCCACCTCCAGCCCCGTCGTCACCGGCGGATGGCTCGGCAGCAGGCTGCGCTGGAGGGTCAGCGCGGTGCTGCGGGCGTTCTGGTACCAGCGCGCGTTGTCGATCTGCACGGCAGCGCGCGCCGCCAGCTCCCGCGCCAGCAGCACGTCGTCCTCGTCGAAGGGCGCCGGGTTGCGAGTGCGCTTGAGGTCCAGTGCGCCCAGCACCTCGCCGCGCGCGATCAACGGCACGGCCAGGTACGAGTGCAGCCCGGCCCGGCTCAGCATGACGGCGGCCTCGGGCGAGCGGGCGATGCGCGGCAGGTCCTCGTCCTTGACCCGAGGCACGTGCACCGCCTCGGCCGTACGCACGCACTCGGTGACCAGGCGGTCCGGGCCGTACCAGGCGATCCCGCCGGGCCGGTCGGCCGCCCGCACGGCGTCGCCGCCGTCGTCCGGGCGCACCGCGAGCGCCCGGATCACGGCCGGCTCGGACGGCCCGAGCGTGCTGCGCCGGCCCTCCACGACGGCGTCCAGCAGGTCGACGGCGGCCACGTCGGCCAGCGCCGGTACGGCGACCTCGGCCAGCTCGCACGCGGTGCGCTCCAGCTCCAGCGTCGTCCCGATACGGGCGGAGGCGTCCGCGATCAGGGCGAGCCGGCGCCGCGCGTTCTCCGCCTCCACCGCCGCTCGGTGCTGCTCGGTGATGTCGACCAGCGACAGGGCGGCCCCGAGCACATTGCTCAGCGCGTCGTCCAGGCGGTACAGGGAGAGCGACCAGGTGTGCTCGGCCTCCGGGTCGGCCGGGGTACGGCCCACCACGGTCCGGTCGATCACCGGGTCTCCGGTCGTCAGCACCTCCCGCAGCGCCTCCTCCATCACGTCGGCGTCCAGCAGTGGCAGCACCTCGCGCGGCGTGCGCCCCTCGTGGTGCTCGGCCGCGACCCCGCTGAGCCGTTCCAGCGCCGGGTTGACCGAGACGAACCGCAGCGCGGTGTCCAGGACGGCGAGCCCGATGGGGGACTGGTGCACCATCCGCTCGGACAGCGCCACGTCGTGCTCCAGCCGCCGTACCGTCGACTGGTCGGCGGCCAGACCCAGCGCGTACACGTCGCCCCGGTCGTCCAGCAGACGCATGTTGCGGAACTCCACCAGTCGGGTGGTGCCGTCCTTGCGGCGGATGGGGAAGCCGCCCGCCCAGCTCTGCCCGGTGCGCATCACGTCCTCGAAGAGCTCACCGACCAGTTCGATGTGCCGTTCGTGCACCATCAGCCGGGCCGCGTACCGGCCGAGCGCCTCCTCGGCGGTGTACCCGAACAGCTCCTCGGCCTGCGGGCTCCACAGCACGATGCGGCCCCGGGCGTCCAGCACCACGGAGGCCACGCCCAGCATGTCGAGCAGCCCGCCGGGCCGCACCGGGCCGCGCTCGGGCTCGCCGTTCCCGGCCGCCTGAGTCTCGGCTGCACTCATGCCACGCACCGCCTTCGCCCGTCCGCACGGCACGCCGTCCCCCGTGCCGACTCCCCTTGTTGTACCGCGCTCACCCCCGGCTCGCCGAGGCCGTGGTCCCAAGAACCCTCCGCGTCCACCATCTCTCACTCCGGCCTCCGGCGTACTCCCCGGCCCCAGTGGCCACGTGACGCGTGTGACGGACGTCGTCCAACGGGCCGGGAGAGTTCACCGTCATCTTCCTTGATTGGTCTGTACATGCCTACGCGGGCGGGCCAGACTGTCCGCCGACCGAGTGTCCCCACCCCCCTCACGAGGAGTCGGCCCATGCCCGCCCCTGCCCGAAAGCGCCGCCACGCGTTATCCGCCGGACTCGTCACCCTGGCCACCGCCGCCGCCGTGTCCCTGGGCGCCGCGGCCCCCGCCTCGGCGGCGGACACCTGGACCGAGACCGGTTCCGACCGCGCCGACCCGCTGACCGAGAGCCAGGGCCTGACCTCCGTGGAGGTCCCGGCGAACAGCCCCAACCGCTACACCGGCATCGGCACCATCCCGGTCGGCGTCTCCAGCCGGGGCTGGAACCACGTCGGCGACCCCGACGCCTCGTACAACGGCTACTACATCGAGCCCTACCAGCGGGACTCGGGCAACTCCAAGATGTACCGGGTGCAGGCGCCCGGCGGCGCCTGGTCGGAGTACACGCACACGCTCGCCCCCGGCGAGGCCATGAACAACTCCTGGTCCGCCATCTCGCCCGACGGGCAGTGGATGCTCTCCGGCGAGTGGGGCACCATGAACCGCCTGCTGGTCTTCCCCACCCCCGGCGTCAACCCCGCCACCTCGCCCTCGGCCGACCTGAAGCTGGCCTCCAACGTCACCCTGGACCGCCCCGTACGCGACGTGCAGGGCTGCGACTTCTCCGGGCCCACCACGCTGCTCTGCTCCTCCGACGACCCGGAGGGCACGCTGTTCGGCATGACCAAGCCGCTCCTCCAGATCGACCTGTCGGCGACGCCGAACGGCACCTCGAACGTGTCCGGCCATGTGACGGCCCTGCGCCAGCTCCCGCTGCGCAGCTCCTGCTCGGGCAGCTTCGAGACCGAGGGCATCGACTACGACCGGCGCAGCGGCATCCTGCGGGTGATCGTCGTCTCGCCGGGGTTCTGCGTGATCACGGACAGCAAGACGTACAAGTTCACCCGGAGCTGACTTCGCGGGTCCGCCGGATTCCGGGGGGATGGCCGGCGCGGGCCGGGGTACCCGACCAGCGCGGCACGGCCAGGAAAGGAGCGGACATGACGAACACGGAGGCATCGCACCCGGAAAGCGTCTCGGTGGAGATCAGCGGGTGTTCGCCGGACGACGCGCGCGTGGTCTTCGATGTGCTGAGCGCCTGCTTCGCGTCGGACCGTGACGCGAGCGACGCACCGCAGCAGCAGGACGAGACGCGCCCGATGGTGTGGCTCGGTACGTACGACATCGCGGACTCCCACACCGGGAAGTGTCCGCCCGCCAAGCTCAGCTCGTCCGTCCAGGCGGACGTGCAGGGCGGGTACTGGGCGGTGGACCGGTTCCGGGAGGCGCTGGACGAGATGTTCATCGTCCAGGAGACCGCCACGGCCTCCGGTGACCAGGAGCGGGAACTCCACCTGCTGCTGGGCAGCCGCTGACCCGCATCCCTCGTACGAGGTGCCCCGGCCGACCCCCGTCGGCCGGGGCACTCTGCTGTGTGGCCTCCGCCGGTGTGCGCCACGCCTATGTGTCCTCGGCCTATGTGCGCCATACCCATGTGCGCCACACCCACGTGTGCTCCGCCTATGTGCCCTCCGTCCCATCCTTTTGCAACTAGTTGCAAAAAGGGGAGCGGTTGCTCTACAACAAGAAGCGACCGCACCCCCACGGAGGGCCCGATGAGCCGTTACCCGCACCTGATGTCCCCGCTCGACCTGGGATTCACCACCCTGCCCAACCGCGTACTCATGGGCTCCATGCACGTGGGTCTGGAGGAGGCCGAGCGCGGCTCCGAGCGGATGGCGGCCTTCTACGCGGCCCGCGCGCGCGGCGGAGTGGGCCTCATCGTCACCGGCGGCATCGCCCCCAACGACGAGGGGCGCCCCTACGAGGGCGGCGCCAAGCTCACCACCGAGGCCGAGGCGGAGGAACACCGCGTCGTCACCGACGCCGTCCACCACGAGGGCGGCCGCATCGCCCTCCAGATCCTGCACTTCGGCCGCTACGCCTACCATCGCGACCTGGTCGCCCCGAGCCCGCTCCAGGCCCCGATCAGCCCCCACGTCCCCCGCGAGCTGACCGATGCCGACATCGAGCGGACCATCGAGGACTACGTCCGCACCGCCCGCCTCGCCCGGCAGGCCGGATACGACGGCGTCGAGATCATGGGCTCCGAGGGCTACCTCATCAACGAGTTCATCGCCGCCGGCACCAACCAGCGCACCGACCGCTGGGGCGGCTCGTACGAGAACCGGATGCGGTTCCCCGTCGAGATCGTCCGCCGTGTCCGCGAGGCGGTCGGCGAGGACTTCATCATCATCTACCGCCTCTCGATGCTGGACCTCGTCCCCGGCGGCTCCTCCCTGCCCGAGGTCGTCACCCTCGCCAAGGCCGTCGAGGCGGCCGGCGCGACCATCATCAACACCGGCATCGGCTGGCACGAGGCCCGTATCCCCACCATCGCCACCTCCGTGCCGCGCGGCGCCTACAGCTGGGTCACGAAGAAGCTCATGGGCGAGGTGTCCGTGCCCCTGGTTACCACCAACCGCATCAACACCCCGGAACTCGCCGAGGAGTTGCTCGCCGACGGCCGCGCCGACATGGTTTCTGTGGCCCGCCCGATGCTCGCCGACCCCGACTTCGTCGCCAAGGCCGCCGAGGGCCGCCCCGAGGCCATCAACACCTGCATCGGCTGCAACCAGGCGTGCCTGGACCACACCTTCAGCGGCAAGATCACCTCCTGCCTGGTCAACCCCCGTGCCTGCCACGAGACCGAACTCGTGCTCACCCCGACCCGGCTGACGAAGCGCGTCGCCGTCGTCGGCGCCGGACCCGCGGGCCTGGCCTGCGCGGTCTCCGCCGCCGAACGCGGCCACCAGGTCACCCTGTTCGACGCCGCGCACGAGATCGGCGGCCAGCTCAACGTGGCCCGCAAGGTCCCCGGCAAGCAGGAGTTCGACGAGACCCTGCGCTACTTCCGCCACCAGCTCGACGCGCACGGCGTCGACGTACGCCTCGGCACCTGGATCACCCCCGGCGACCTCGCCGGGTTCGACGAGGTCGTCGTCGCCACCGGCGTCACCCCGCGCACCCCCGACATCCCCGGCATCGACCACCCGCGCGTCGTCGGCTACCTCGACGTGCTGCGCGACGGTGCCCCCGTCGGTGACCGCGTCGCCGTGCTCGGAGCGGGCGGCATCGGCTTCGACGTGGCCGAGTTCCTCACCGACGCCGGCGACAAGGCGAGCGAGGACCCCGAGACCTACTTCCGCACCTGGGGCGTCGACACCGACTACGCGGCCCCCGGCGGCCTCGCCGTGCCCAGTCGCCCCGCGTCCCCGCGCACCGTCCACCTCCTCCAGCGCAAGGCCGGCAAGGTCGGGGCCGGACTCGGCAAGACCACCGGCTGGATTCATCGCACCGAGCTGAAGCACCGGGGCGTCACCATGGTCCCCGGCGTGCGCTACGACCGGATCGACGACGCCGGACTGCACATCACCGTCGGCGAGGAGAGCCACGTCCTGGAGGTCGACACCATCGTCCTGTGCACCGGCCAGGAACCGCGCCGCGACCTGTACGAGCAGCTGGTCGCCGCCGGCCATAACGCCCATCTGATCGGCGGCGCCGACCTCGCGGCCGAACTCGACGCCAAGCGGGCCATCAAGCAGGGCACCGAGCTGGCGGCGGCGTTGTAGAGGCCGCGCGTCCCTAGGATGAGCCCATGTCACTCCCGCACGCCATCCTCACCGCCCTGCTGGAGAAGCCGTCCTCGGGTCTGGAACTGACCCGGCGGTTCGACAAGTCGATCGGCTACTTCTGGTCGTCGACCCACCAGCAGATCTACCGCGAGCTGGGGAAACTGGAGGCCGAGGGGTTCATCCGCGCCCTGCCGTCCGCGCAGCCCGCCCGTGGGCAGAAGAAGAGTTACGAGGTTCTGCCCGCGGGCCGCGCCGAGCTGGCCCGCTGGACCGCAGCGCCCCAGGACCCCAAGCCGCTGCGGGACGCGATGCTGCTCCGGCTGCGGGCGGCGGCGGTGGTCGGCACGGCGGGCCTCGCGGCCGACATGCGGCGCCATCTGGAGCTGCACGAGAGTCAGTTGGCCGAGTACCAGGAGATCGAGAAGCGCGACTTCCCGCCCGGCCGGGACTCCCCGCAGGACCGGCTGCGCCATCTGGTCCTGCGGGCCGGGATCGACCTGGAGACGTTCTGGGCCCAGTGGCTCACCGAGGCGCTGAAGGAGTTCCCCGAGCTGGAGCCGGACGCGCCGGAGCAGTGATCCGGGCCCGGTGGTCAGTACCGCCGGTGCGGCCTCGGCCGTCGGCGCAGGAACCAGGCGCCCGCGATGACCGCCGAACCCACCAGCGCCGCGCCCGCCCCCAGGGTGAGCGTGCCGTAGTCACGGGTCGAGCCGCCCAGGCCGCCGGCCACGCCCCGCGACGGTGTGGGAGTGGCGGCGCGGGTCGGGGTGGCGGGCGCCGACACGATGACGACCTGGGTGCCCGCCGAGACGCCGTTGGAGCACCTCACCATCACCGTGTACGTCCCCGGCGCCACCGCCGACCAGGCGGCCGACTGGCTGACCGTCGTACCGGACAGCGCGACCTGGCGCCCCTGGGCGAAGCTCGTCCGCCCGCTGCCCAGCAGGGAGGCGGTGCCCCAACTGCCGTTGTTCTGGACGCAGGCGCTGGTCACCACCGACACATTGGTACCCGTGGTGCTGACGGAGATCCCCGCCACGGCCGCGGACGGCCCGGCGAGCGCGAGGGGCAGCGCGACGGCGGCCAGAGGAGTGGCGGCACGGGAGAGAAATCGGGAGTAGCGCATGGGCTCGCCTCCGGCGGCACGGTGGCGGTACGTCCCATGCGCCGCCTGGGGTCGGGAAACATCCGTGCTGCCCCAGAAGCAGCCAACGCGGCCCCACACGGCGCCGCATGCGCAGGGCGTCCGCACAGGTGACGCACTCCGCCGTCCGGGGTCCGCCCGGTCAGCGGCCCGTCGTGACGGTCCGTTCCGCCGAGAAGCCGCCCCAGGTGCCGTCCGGCAGCCGGGCCCGCAGCCGCACCCGGTGGACCTCCCCGGCCTCGCGCCCGGCGTACAGGCTGTGGTGCGCGCGGCCATGTGGTGGCGTGCCGCCCCAGACCAGGGAACTGTCCGTGCCCCCGTCCAGCCGGATCTGGTACTCGGCGATCACCCCGTCCACCCGCGGCGGGTCCCAGGCGAGATCGAGGTAGTACGACCCTGCGGAACGGCGGGAGGTCACGTCGAATCCGCTCGGCGCGGTGCCCCGGCGGTCGTCCGTGCCCGGTGTGGTGAGCCGGACCGGAGCGCTCGCGGGGGAGAGGTTGCCCGCCGCGTCCTGGGCCCGGACGGTGAACGTGTAGCGGGCGCCGGGGCGCAGTCCGGTGACCACGGTCGCGGTCTGGCCGCCGCCCACTCCGTGGATCTTCACCCCGCCCTGCTGGACGGCGTACGACCGCACACCCCGGTCGTCGTGCGCGGCCGTCCAGGACAGCTGGACCGCGCGGCCGTCCACCACCCGCCCGGTCACGCGGTCGGGGCGGCTCGGCGCCGAGTGGTCTGCCGCCACATAGGCGGGCGTCCGGGCCTGTACTTCCCGGCTCGGCGGCCCGAGGCGTCCGTCCGCGCTCCGGGCCCGCACGGTGAAGACGTACGGGGTGGACGGCTTGAGCCTGGTGACATCCACCATGTGCTGTGCGGCCGGTACTTCACCGACTTTTGTGGTGCCGCGATATACCTCGTAGGTATGGACGCCGGACCCGGCCGCGTTCCACATCACATGGACGCTGGTGGCGCTCCCCGCGTCGGCGGTGACACCGGTCGGAGCACCGGGAGCCGGGCCGTCGTCGGACCCGCCGTCGGGCGTACCGCAGGAGACGGCCAGCAGGAGGGCCGCGCAGACCGGCACGCAGTGGCCGGGGCGGAGGGGAACACGTCGCACGGCGCTGCCTCCCGGAGGCCCGCATCACGGCAAAGGTTCGGACCAATATGGCGCCCGCCGGGCCACCCCGGCAAGGGGGCCGTGCTGGTGAGAGTGTCCGGGCATTACGTATGCTGTGGTTTCCCTGAGGCGTGAACTACCCCGGCATGGAGGCGAGTTCACGTCCGTGGCGCGGAAACGCTGTCGTCGCCGAACCCGCGCCGACGCGGGCGGCCGGGGGCCGGACCCTCGCCGGTCCGGCCCTCCGGCCCCCCGTGAGCTGCTCCATCCGGCCGCAGAACGTGCCCTATCCGGCCGCAAAGCGGCAGCCGTACGCGCCTCTCGCCACCCACGTGGGTGATGGTGTCCGGAATGTCCCCTACGGGAGGTTCTCCAGCGTGCGTTTTCCGTCGTTGACGCCGGTCCTGGCCGGTGCCGCCCTGCTCGCCCCGACGCTGCCGCCCGCCGCCGCTGCCGTACCCCTCGGTGAACGGCCCGCGACGCGCTACGAGGCACCGGTGACCGCCGCCGAACTACGGGCCAGGACGCGCGAGTGCGCACAGGTCTCGCACGGCCGCTACCGCGAGGACGCCGCAGGCCCCGCCGAGATCCCGGTGTGCGGCACCCGCGACGCGGTGTTCTGGAAGGCGGACCTGGACATCGACTGCGACGGCCGGCCCGGCGCCCGCTGCAACCGCGGCACCGACCCCTACTTCTCCCCGGCCACCGCTTTCCCGCAGTCCGACGGCCGCCCGCTCGACGCCGAACGGCTGCCCTACATCGTCATCCCGCCCACCAGCACCATCTGGGACCACCGCGCCCACGGCGTCCGGGGCGGCTCCGTGGCCGCCGTGCTCTACCGCGACCGGGTGCGGTACGCCGTCGTCGGCGACACCGGCCCCCGCGACATCATCGGCGAGGCGTCCTACGCCACCGCCCGCGCCCTGGGCATCGACCCCGACCCGCGCGACGGCGGAGCCCCTTCCGGCGTCACGTACATCGTCTTCCGCGACACGCGGGCGCAGCCGATCGAGGACCACGCGGACGCGGTGGCCAAGGGGGAGGAGCTGGCCCGGAAGTTCGTCGGGCGCACGGGCTGACGGCGTGCGGGCCGGCCCCCGGTGGCGGGGACCGGCCCGGCGCTCACACCTTGCGGTAGGCGTACGCCTCCGTCGCGGAGGCCACCACCGCGTCCAGACCGGCACCCGTCGCCGCCGTCACCACGGCGGCCACCGCGCCCTCCACGAACGGGGCGTCCACCAGGCGCGTATCGGCCGGGAGTTCGTCGCCCTCGGCGAGCAGCGCCTTCACCGTGAGCACCGCGCTGCCCAGGTCGGTGAGGACCGCGACCCCCGCGCCCTGGTCCACGGCGGCCGAAGCGGCGGATATCAGCTCGGCGCTGGTGCCGAAGCCGCCGCCCTCCGTACCGCCCGCCGCGGCGACCGGCACCACGGTGGCACCGCCCGCCAGGGCCTTCGCCAGCCCGGCCACCGACTCGGCGACCTCCGCGCTGTGCGACACCAGCACGATCCCGACATACTGCTCGTCACTCATCGGAGCCTCCCTCCGCCGCCGTCACCAGCGCAGCGATCAACAGGGCCGACGAGGTGGCGCCGGGGTCCTGATGACCGATACTGCGCTCCCCGAGATAGCTCGCCCGCCCCTTACGGGCCTGCATCGGGGTCGTCTCCACCGCGCCGGACTCGGCGGCCCGGCGCGCGGCGTCGAAACCGTCACCGAGCGCCTCCACGGCCGGGATCAGCGCGTCCAGCATGGTCTTGTCACCGGGCGCCGCCCCGCCGAGCGCCGTCACCCCGTCCACTCCGGCCCGCAACGCCTCCGCCAGCTGCGCCTCGCTGACCTCGGGCGCGTCCCCGAGCACCTTCCCGGCCCGGCGCAGCAACGTGCCGTACAGCGGCCCGGACGCCCCGCCGACCGTGGAGATCAGCTGGCGGCCGGCCAGCGTCAGCACGGCACCCGGCGTGTCCGGTGCCTCCTTCTCCAAGGTGGCCAGCACGGCCGTGAAGCCGCGCTGGAGATTGCTGCCGTGGTCGGCGTCGCCGATGGCCGAGTCGAGGGCGGTGAGCCGCTGTGCCTCCCGGTCCACGGACGCGGCGGTCGCCGTGATCCAACGGCGGAAGAAGTCGGCGTCGAGCACTGGATCTCCTTGGCTGGTAGGGATGTTGACCACTGACTCCGCCGTATCACATCCCCCAGCGCAGCGCCGGGGTCCTGACCGGCGCGTCCCACAGCCGCAGCAGTTCCTCGTCGACCTGGCACAGGGTGACGGAGGCGCCCGCCATGTCGAGCGAGGTGACGTAGTTGCCGACGAGCGTGCGGGCGACGGCCACGCCCCGCTCCGCCAGCACCCGCTGCACCTCGGCGTTGAAGCCGAACAGCTCCAGCAGCGGGGTGGCGCCCATGCCGTTGACCAGGACCAGCACCGGGCCGCGCGGCGTCATGTCGTCCAGGATGGCGTTCACCGCGAAGTCGGCGATCTCCCCGGAGGTCATCATCGGGCGCCGCTCCCGCCCCGGCTCACCGTGGATGCCGATGCCCAACTCCAGTTCGCCCGGCGGCAGATCGAAGGTGGGGGAGCCCTTGGCCGGGGTGGTGACGGAGCTGAGGGCCACGCCGAAGCTGCGCGAGCTGTCGTTGACCTGGCGGCCGATGGCCTCCACCCGCTCCAACGGCTGCCCCTCGGCCGCCGCCGCACCCGCGATCTTCTCCACGAACAAGGTCGCCCCGGTGCCGCGCCGGCCGGCGGTGTAGAGGCTGTCGGTGACCGCGACATCGTCGTTGACGAGGACCTTGCCGACCTGGATGCCCTCGTCCTCGACGAGTTCGGCGGCCATGTCGAAGTTGAGCACGTCACCGGTGTAGTTCTTCACGACGAACAGCACCCCGGCCCCGCTGTCCACGGCCGCCGCGGCCCGCGCCATCTGATCCGGCACCGGCGAGGTGAACACCTCTCCCGGACAGGCCGCGGCCAGCATGCCCGGCCCGACGAACCCGCCATGCAGCGGCTCATGCCCCGACCCGCCCCCGGAAACGAGCCCCACCTGCCCGGCCACCGGCGCGTCCCTCCGGACGATCACCCGGTTCTCCACATCCACGTTCAGATCCGGATACGCGGCCGCCATCCCCCGCAGCGCATCCGCCACCACGGTCTCCGGGACATTGATCAACATCTTCATCGGTACCTCCTGATGAGGCGAACAGACGGGCCTATGGGCAAGTATTTTTGCTGGTCAGGCTGGGTTGGCTCAGTTTCTGATCTTGGCGGTCCCCGGCGGTCGGACGCGAGCTTCGGATGCTGACCTCATGCTGACTCTCGTCTTGGGCTGCCAGGTGTGGGTGGGCGGTCTGTGACGTTGAGATGGCAGTACTACTGTCGGCAGTATCGACCTTGCGGCTACGAAGGTCACGTGGAGCGGGGCACGGGCTTGTGCTCGCCCCGCGCATATTCGGTCCTGCGGAGCACGCGGTTACTTCGAGCGCCGCGGCATGTCTGCTGGTGCGCTCGGCCGGTAGGGGTGTAGTGCGCGCGAGGCATACAGCCGGTGCGGCCAGGTGGCGGAATTGACTCAAGGTCCAGGGGGCCGCATCAGCCATATGGGTGATCGCATGAACGTGTGAGCCAGACTGCTGTAGTGAGCAGGTGGACCCGTGACTTCGCGGATGCTCGGCGCCGTCCGATTCCTTCTCGACCTCGGCCGCGCGACCACGTCCTTGCCGAGCGCCTCGCCACCAGCCCACGATCCGACATCACCGTCGTAGGCCGTTCGGGCGAACCCGGGCGCGGTGGGCAGTCCAGGGGGAGGCGCCGTTGCGGATCACCGGCACCTGGCCATGACGAGGTGGGGGGGCGGACTCCGCCGAGACTCTGATCGCGCAACACCCTGTGCCGAACCGCCTGGTCCGGGAGATTTTTCACCCGGCAGGGAATCTGACCAATCCGTACCGGCGGCGGAAACGGATTCCCTCCGTGAAGGAAGATCAGGCCGGTTCCGCGACCCGCCGGACCGCACTGCTCACCGGGTGCACAGGGTCGCGCCGATGATGTCGGCGCTGGGGCCCACGCGTCCAGTCTTCCTTCTGCGTTGTTTCTGAACGGCAGCATGACGCTGCAGCGTTGAACTGGAGACTCTGATGAACACCCGTACCCGTCGCACCGTGGGCCTGCTCGCCGTCGCCGCTGTACTGCCGCTGACACTCAGCGCCTGCTCCGGCAGTGACTCCGACAAGTCCGACTCCAAGGACAAGGCGTCGGCTTCGGCCTCCGCGGGCAACGGCATGGGCGGCTCCTCGGACAGCAGCGCGAGCAAGATGGATCAGCCGTTCGGCTCCGCCTGTTCCTCGGTGCCGAAGAACGGTGCCGGTTCCTTCGACGGGATGGCCACGGACCCGGTCGCCACCGCCGCCTCGAACAACCCGGCGCTGTCCACGCTGGTCGCGGCCGTGAAGAAGGCCGGTCTGGTCGACACGCTGAACAACGCCCAGAACATCACGGTGTTCGCGCCGACCAACGACGCCTTCAACAAGATCCCGAAGGCCACCCTGGACAAGGTTCTGGGCGACAAGGCCCAGCTGACGAAGATCCTGACCTACCACGTCGTCGGTCAGAAGCTCGTGCCGAAGGACCTGGAGAAGGGTTCCTTCGACACCCTGGAGAAGTCGAAGGTCATGACCTCGGGCTCCGGCGAGTCGTACACCGTGAACGGCTCCTCGAAGGTCGTCTGCGGCAACGTGAAGACCGCCAACGCCAACGTGTACATCGTCGACACCGTCCTGATGCCCAAGAGCTGACTCAGCGGGCGACGGGCGGCCTGCCCGTCGGGACGCATGACGGGGCGCGCCGGCACATCGCCCCACCGGCAGTGCCTGCCGCCGCCCCCCCCACGCGCCGCAGAACGGCAGCCCAATGCCTGACGATCCCTCCTCAACCACTCCACCTGCCAATGCCTTCGTTCCAGTGCCGGGCTGCTGGATCTGTGCCCTCCTGGCGACCGTTGCCCGCGAGGCGTGGTGCGGCCAGGACGGCCTGACCACCCGCGACTGGCTCTCGGTGACCGCCAGCGGCATGGTGCACTGCATGGCAGTCCACAACTGACCGGTGCGGTGGTGACGGACGGACTCCGCGGCGCCCGCACGGTGGCTTCGCCGAGCGGGCGTGCCATCCGGTCCGCACCGGAAGGGAAGGCCGGTTCCCCTCCGTCAACCAGGCCGACTCTGCGAGCGGTTGGGGAGCGCGCGGAGTCTGTCACGCAGAGTCGGCCCGATGTGGTGAGGGGGAGTCGGCCATGGTGCGGCTGATCCGGGTCGGAGTTCCCTCCGGGGTGAACGAGTGGTGGAAGGTGAAGGCGTGCGGCGCGGAGCCGTGGTCGTGGAGGTGTTCCAGCCTGGAAACCCCGTCCTGCCAGGTGGGTGTCACGCCGTCGGCGGCCCACCAGAACACGTGAAGCGGGTGCCCTGTCCGCTCGAACCAGTCGTGACGCCTGTTCAGCGCCTCACGGTGCAGACCGGTGTAGACGGCGTCGAAGGCGGGGCGCAGGTCGGTCCAGAGCGAGAGGGTCGCGGCCAGGGCGGTGGTTTCCACCGTACGGCCCTTGCCGTACCAGGTCGGTACGGCGAACTCTCCCCATGCACCCCAGTCCGCCTCGAAGAGCGTGCCCCGGTCGGCGTCTGCCGCTTCGGCATGAGCGAGGTACCCGGGGTGCCGGCTGATCTTCCGGTAGACGGCCGCACCGATGTCGTAGAACTCGCGCGTGAGAGGTGCGGGATCGGCGAGAGGTGACTTCAGGACGCCGAATGTGTACAGCGCAAGATGGGGCATGCGTCTCTCCCTGGTTGCGGGTGCCGGGTGTGGACCCGGTGCGGCGGCGTACGCGTGGGGCGAGGATTCGTGCGACGTGACCGACTCGTCCCGTCGCGGGTGGCTCAACCTGAGGGAACTCCTGGGCGACCGTGGGCGGTTGCCGAGGACCAGGTGAAGGTAGCTGCCTCTGCGGGCCATGTCGAAGTTGCGTTTTCCCTGCCCAAGTGGCCTGCTCGTCCGCCCGCTGGTCGACCGTACGGGGTTCCGCGGCACCACCCTCCCCGATGCCATCGCCCGGGCCACCGAGACCGGGTGGATCACCCGACGCTGAGACGCGAACCGCGCCCGCACCAGCCCGGACAGGCTCTCGCCACAGGCCCCTCCGCAGTACGAGCTCTGGCGACGGGCGCCGATCACAGTCAGCGGACGCGTGGCCGGCCCGGCCCGATGCGGGGCACGCGGACGCCGGCACCTGGGGAACCGCTGCCCAGGTCTTCCTCGCCGGTGGTGCCCACGACACCGACGACCAGCACCTCCCGTTGCAGGTCAAGCCGGCCACGCGCGTCACCGTCAACGCCTCGCCGGAGCCGGTCGTGGCAGGGAAGACGATCACGGTGACCGGGCGGGTCACACGGGCGAACTGGGCCACCCACACGTATCAGGGGTACGCGGGCCGCACGGTGAGCCTGCAGTTCAAGGCGGCGGGCGCCTCCTCGTACAAGACGGTCAAGAAGGCGACGTCAAGCAGTGCGGGGACGCTGAGGACCACGGTGAAGGCGACCGGGCCGCAGACGCCGACGCTGTTCCTCGCGCTGTCCGCGCCGGGCGATCACCGCCCCTGGAGCGCCACCGTCTCGGAGTTCGAGTCGTCTGACTCGCTCGGCTCCGTGGGCTTGCTCGCCAGTGTGAAGACGATGCGGGTGCCGCCGGTGTGCTCGAGGTCGACGAAGATGGTTCCGCCGTGGAACTCGACGATCTTCTTGCACATCGCGAGGCCGATGCCGCTTCCCTGGTACCGGTCCTTGGTGTGCAGCCGCTGGAAGATGACGAACACCTTCTCGGCGTACTCGGCGGCGATGCCGATGCCGTTGTCGGTGACGGCGAACCGCCAGAAGTCACCATCCTGCTCGGCGGAGATGTGGACGACCGGTGTCTCGCCGGGGTGGCGGAACTTGATGGCGTTGCCGATCAGGTTCTGCCACAGCATGCCCATCTGCGTGGAGTCGGCGATCAGGGTCGGCAGTTCATCCCGGGTGATCACCGCTCCCGATTCCTCGATGCTGACGCTGATGGCGGTGAGGGTCCGCTTCATCACCGTGTTGAGGTCGACGCTCTGGTGGGTGTTGTGGACGCGGCCCACGCGGGAGAAGCCGAGCAGGTCGTTGATGAGGGTCTGCATGCGGTTGGCGCCGTCGACAGCGAAGTCGATGTACTGGTCCGCCCGTTCGTCGAGCTGTCCGCCGTACCGCCGTTGGAGCAGCTGGGTGAAGCTGGACACCTTCCGCAGGGGTTCCTGCAGATCGTGCGAGGCCACGTATGCGAACTGTTCCAGCTCCGCGTTGGACCGCTTGAGGTCGGCGGACTGCGCGTCCAGGCGCAGTCGGGCCTCCTCGCTGAAGTCCAGTGCCCGCACGAGCCGTTGGCGCATGGACTCGATCTCGCCGCTCAGTTGCCGCAGGTCGGCGGGGCCGGTCGGGGTGATCGGATGGCCGAAGTCACCGTCCGTGATGGTCCGGGCGTCCGCCCCGATCCGTGCCAAAGGCCCTGTGATACCCCGGCGCAGCGCCTCGGAGACGATGACGGCGAGGGCCACGATGACGGCCGCGATGGCGGTGAAGATCCAGTTCCTCAGTCGCATCGTGGAAGCCAGATCCGCCCTGGCCGACGCGCGGTCGGCGCGCAGTCGGTCCTGCTGGTCGGACATGGCCACCCGCACGGTGTCGAAGGCCGTCTTGCTCTTGGCCGCGTTCTCAGTCGCCAGGGGAGAGGGCTTGCCGGCCGGTGAGGCCGCGATCGGCCGCGCGGTCTGCGCCTGCCACTTCTCGATGTGGTCCTCGACGTCCTTCAGGTCGCGCAGGCGTGCGGCGTTGCCCTGGAGGAGGTCCGACAGGTTCTTCGTGTAGGTCTTCTGCTGGCTGAGCCCCTGCCGGTACGGCTCGAGGAAGTCCGTGGTGCCGGTGAGTCCGTAACCGCGGATGCCCGTCTCCTGGTTGAGCAGCGCCGATTCCAGCCGGATCGAGGTCGTCAGCGCGGGCGATTTCACGTCCACGAGGTTGTCGCTGATCGACGCGGTCCGATCGAGGACCCAGGCTCCGGTCGCCCCCAGCAGCGCCAGGACGGACATTGCGACGGTGACTCCGAGGCGAAGCCAGCGCCGAGTCGTCCACTTGGACAGCTCCCGCACATGCGGCGGCTTCTCATCGACGGTCATCCTCTGTCTCCTCCGCAGTGACGGCTGCGCTCACAGCGGCGCAGCCACACCCTAAAGGACAGTGACAACTGTTGTTGTCGCGGGTGATGCCGAGGGCTTACTCTGCTGGTCATGCCTGGCAAGAACTTCGTCGTGCCGACCGCCCCGCAGGACATGGCCGCGCTCGCGGACGCGGCGGTCGACGAACTCGCGCGGCGTATCACCCATCAGGTGACGGAAGGCATCTCCCGTTCCCTGCTACCGGATGATCCCTCGCACGCGCTGACCCGGCTGCACGTGCTGACGCATCTGCAGCGGGCCGCCGAACGCCTCCAGCGCGCGGCGGCCGTGGACGCCGCCCGCGCGGGCGCCGGCTACCCCCAGATCGGCGAAGCCAGCGACATGACGCGCCAGGGCGCCCGGCGCCGCTGGCCGGGACTCTTCACCCACTCCAATGAAGCACCCACGGAGCATCCGATGATGACCACCCCCACCCGCCCCTTCGACGTACTGCTCGTCGAAGACGACGTCGCCGACGCCCTCCTCATCGAGGAGGCCCTCTCCGAGCGCGGCGCCCGCAACCTGGTCCAGGTCACCGACGGAGTCGCCGCGCTGGAGCACCTGCGCGCCCCGGACAGCGTGCGTCCCGACCTCATCGTGCTCGACCTCAACATGCCGCGTATGAACGGCCGCGAACTGCTCCAGATCCTCAAGGCGGACGAGGAGCTCCAGACCATCCCCGTAGTCGTCCTCACCACCTCAGCCGCCCCGGACGACGTCACCAGCGCTTACCACAGCCACGCCAACGCCTACGTGACCAAGCCCGTCAACCTCGCGGAGTTCGAGCAGGCCGTCCAGAGCATCGACACCTTCTACCTGGAGACCGCCACCCGGCCGCCGCGCGGCTGACGCCGGTGGCCTTTCACGATGTGCCGCTGTCGGCGGGCTCGTCGAGCGTGCCCTTCAGGTAGCGCTCGCGCAGGGTCGCCTCGACGGGAACGAAGGCGGTGATCTGCCCCCGCTCGGCCTCGAACAGCCCGGAGGCGTGAAAGCCCCCGACCGGGGCCGACGTCGGTGATGTGGGTGATGTGGACGCGCCGCCGTCCGTGGGCCGGTGGTCAGTCCAGGGATACGTTCTTCGTCTCCGGGGCCCATGCCAGCGACGCGGCCAGGCCGCAGGCGAGTACGAGGGTCAGCGCCAGCATGGTGGGGGAGAACCCGGCGTGTTCGAGGCTGAGCGGCAGCAGGAACGTGCCGATCGCGGAGCCGATGCGGCTCATGCCGTTGAGCAGGCCGACGCCGGAGCTGCGCAGGTCGGTCGGGAACAGCTCGGCCGGGTAGACCTGGTCGAGGTTGACCGCCGCCGACATGGTGAACGTGAACACCAGGAACAGCGGGAAGAGCAGGCCCTTGGGCGCGTCGGGCCAGACCGCCATGGGGGCGAGCGCGGCGATCAGCACGACGAAGGACCAGATCGTCAGCCCGCGCCGGCTCATCTTCGCCACGAACCACAGGCCCGCCACACTGCCGCCCAGCAGGAACAGGTTCAGCACACCGTCGCTGGTGGTGTCCTGCTCGCCCACCCCGATCTTGGCCAGGACCAGCGGCAGGAAGGTGTAGATGGCGAAGTACGGCACCACCTGGGCGTTGTAGAAGATGACCCCGAACGCGGTGTGCCGCCAGTACGCGCGTCCGAACAGGTCGCGGTAGCGCGCCCGCGGCTTCTCGGCGGTGGCGCGCGCGATCCGCGCCAGTGACGCGAGCGCGTCCTCGTCGCCGCCGAGGCGGCGCACCACGGCCCGCGCCTGGTCGATGTGGCCGCGGGCGAGGAGCCAGCGCGGCGACTCGGGCACGCCGAGCCGCAGCAGCACCACCGCCAGGGCGGGCAGACTGCTGGAGGCGAGCAGCCAGCGCCACGCCTCGCCCCCGAGGCCGACCACCCAGTTGCCGAGGAAGAACGCCACGACGTAGCCCACCGTCCACATGACGGTCAGGGAGGCGAGCAGGCCGCCTCGGTAGCGGCGTGGCACGAACTCGGCGACGAGGGTCGGGCCCAGCGCGTAGTCGGCGCCGATACCGATGCCGATCAGCAGCCGCAGCACGAACAGCTGGGCGGGACCGGTCACGAAGAACTCGGCCGCCGACGCGACCGCGATGAGCAGGAAGTTGTACGTGTAGAGGCGCTGTCGGCCGATGCGGTCGGCGGCCCAGCCGATGACGACGCTGCCGAGGAAGATGCCGATCAGCGCCGCCGCGCCGAGCAGTCCCTCCCACACGGAGCCGAATCCCAGCTGGCCGGCGATCACCGGCAGGGCGATGCTGATGATGCCGAGCTCGTAGCCGTCGGAGTAGTTGGCGCAGAACGTCAGCGCCGTGATCCGTAGGTGGAAGCGGTTGAGCGGGGCGTCGTCGAACGCGGTGGCCGCTTTGTCGCTCCCGGAGGGGCCGGGGTTGTCACTCCCGGAGGAAGAGGTCCTGCTCTGCGGCATGGTCTTCGAAACCTTCCAGTCGTTGCCGGGCCGAGGCGCCGGCCGCGTCGGCCATCGCCTCCACCAGCGCCACGGACAGCGAGACGACCGCGGCGTGCGAGTCGAACACGAACTCGGAGGCGACTGCCGCGCTCAGCACGTCGTCGGCGAGCGGGGTGAGCGCCGTGACGAGCCGGTCCGTGATCAGAAGTGTGTGCAGGCCCAGGGACCTGGCCTGTATGAGGGCGGCCTCGCTCTCCCGCGGGTAGCGGGGGAGCGCGACCATCACCAGCGTGCGGGCGCCACACCGGTGGGCGTGCCGCACATGGTCGCCTAACACACTGCCCGAGTCGGTCAGCAGCCGGACGTCCGGATGGATCTTGGTGGCAAGGTAGGCGAACGAGGCGGCCTGCGCGGCCGACACGCGGTACCCGACGACGACCAGCGGAACGGACGCCATCAGCCGTTCGGCGATGGCGCGCAGCCGGGTCTCGTCGGCGAGCTGGGCGCGCAGTGCGGCGAGGTTGCGCAGATCGGCGTCGACGGCGGCCTGGAACTTGTTCCCACCGGGCTCGATCGCCGGCTCGGTCGTCGCGGTGCGCAGATAGCGCCGGAACTCCGCGTACCCGTCGAAGCCGAGCAGGGTGACGAACCGGGTCACCGACGGCTGGCTCACCTGGGCGTGCTCCGCCAGCTCGGCACTGGTCAGCGCGGCGGCGTCGCGCGGCCGCTCGGCCAGGTAGCGGGCGATGCGCCGCTGCGCGGGCGTGAAGCGGTGCGCCGTGAGCAGCTCGTGCAGCGACCGGGGCACCAGGTTCTCCTTCTTGCCGATGCGGTTGTTGCGGGCTCGGTTCTTGCCAGCGCGATGAATCAATAGTTACATGCCGTTCGCAGGAATGAATGAACTGCTGTCAAGAGAGGTGGCGATGACCGACTCCAGCCGCATCCTGATCAGCGGCGCGGGACTGAGGTGCGCCGACGTGGTCCGCGTGGCGCGGCGCAGCGCGTGGCCGAAGCTGGCGCCCGACGCGCTGACCAGGGCGGCACAGAGTTACGAACTGGCCGTGGAACTGGGCGCCAAGGGCGCGGTCTACGGCAGGACGACCGGCGTCGGCGCCAACCGCCACATCGTCGTGGACCCCGACGGCGCCGACCTGCACGGGCTGCGCCTGCTGCGCAGCCACGCCGGCGGCACCGGCACCCCGCTGCCCGACGACGCGGTACGCGCCGTCATGGCCGTCCGCCTCAACCAGCTCGCCGCCGCCGGCAGCGGAGTGCACCCGCGGCTGCTGCGGGCGCTGGAGCAGGCCCTGCGCGTCGGAGCGCTGCCCCTCGTGCACACCCGTGGCGCGATCGGCACCGGCGACCTGACCGCGCTGGCCGAGATCGCGCTGACCCTCGCCGGTGAACTGCCCTGGGAGTCCGGGGGCATCGACCCGGTCGCGATCAGCCCCGGCGACGCGCTCGCGTTCATCTCCAGCAACGCCGCGACCCTCGCCGAGGCCGTACTCGCCTGGCACGACCTGTCCCGGCTGCTGGCGGCGAGCCATGTGGTGACCGCGCTGACCTTCTGCGCGCTGGGCGGCTCGGCCGAGGCGTACGACGAGCGCGTGCACGCCTCGCGGCCGCACCCCGGCGCCGTACGGTGTGCCGCGGAGCTGCGCCGCCTGCTCACCGCGGGCGGCGACCTGCCGCCCGGCCGGCGTCTCCAGGACCCGTTCGGCCTGCGGGCCTTCCCTCAGGTGCAGGGGCCCGCACTGGAGGCAGCGGCCCACGTCGAACAGGTACTGGAGGTCGACCTCAACGCGGCGGCGGAGAACCCGCTCATCGATGCCGAGACCCAACAGGCTTACCACCACGGCCAGTTCTCCACCGCCCCGGTCGCGCTGGCCTTCGACTACCTGCGGGCCGCGCTGCACCACACCGCGGAGCTGTCCGCCGCGCGCCTGAGCGACCTCGTCGAACCGGACCTCAGCGGACTGCCGCCGTTCCTGGCCGACGGCCCCGCGGGCAGCTCGGGCGTCATGATCCTCGAGTACGTCGCCCACGACGCCCTCGGCACCCTGCGCCACGCGGCCTCCCCGGTCACCCTGGGCACCGCGGTCATCTCCCGCGGCCTGGAGGACCACGCCAGCTTCTCCACGCACGCGGTACGCAGCACGGTCGCGGCGACGGCTGCCTATCGCACGGTGCTGGCCTGCGAACTCCTGGGCGCGGTAAGGGCGTTGCGGATGTCCGACGCGGTACTCCCCGACACCCCGCTCCGCCAGGCGTTCGCCATGGCCTCGGCGGGTCTCCCGCATGTGACCGAGGATCATCCGCTGAGCGCGGAGATCCAGCAGGCGGAACGGCTGCTGGACCGGTTGGCGGTGCTGTAGAGGGACCGGCGCCCCGGTCCCTCGGGCTTCCTCGGCAATCGATCAGCGATGAGTTTCACCGGCCCGGCCAGTCTCACCACCGTTGTCGACAGCCCAGGAGGAACACGTGGCTCAGTTGTTGCGGGTGCAGAACTTCAATGTCTCCAGCGATGGGATCGGGGCCGGGGAGGATCAGACGCTTGAGAGGCCGTTCGGGCATGTCGATCCGGGGCGGCTGTTCTCGTGGGCCGGCGCCACGGCGAGTTGGCCCATGCGGACCGATCCCGGTGGGAGCCGGGGGCTGGACGACTACCTCACACGGGACTACGCGCGGAACATCGGCGCGGAGATCATGGGGCGCAACAAGTTCGGTCCGCAGCGCGGGCCTTGGGAGGACCTTGAGTGGCAGGGGTGGTGGGGTGACGAACCGCCTTTCCGTACCCCGGTGTTCGTCCTGACCCACCACAAGCGCCCCTCGATCACGCTGTCCGACACCACGTTCCACTTCGTCGAGGGGGAACCGGCGGAGGTTCTCGCACAGGCCAAGGAGGCGGCGCAGGGGAAGGACGTCCGGCTCGGCGGCGGGGCCACCACCATCCGGGAGTTTCTCGACGCCGACCTGGTCGACACCCTGCATGTGACGGTGTCGCCGATGGAACTCGGGTCCGGGGTACGGCTCTGGGAGTCCCCGGACGAGCTGCTCGACCGGTTCCACCTGGACGTCGTACCCAGCCCGAGCGGGGTGACGCACCACCTGTTCTGGCGCAAGTGACCAGCGCTCAGGGCAGCTCCGGTCCGGGGCTGCCCTGAGGTAGGTGCTACTCCTGGTCCGCGCCGGTCAGGGCGTCGGTGACCATGCGGGTGGCGAAGTCACGGTCGTCGGACATCCGGTTGATGTGCTCCGCGAGCAGGACGGCCGTCCCTTCCAGCGGGTTCATCTCGGCGTCGGTCCAACGCCCGTACTGCGCACGCCACAGGCTGGGGCTCAGGCCGAGGCCCGAGGAGATGAGCAGGCCGGCCATGATGGGGATGACCTCGGGGCGGAAGGTCTTCGGCATCTTGCGCATCGTGGTCACGAGGGTGGGCACCACGGACTCGATGACGTCCTGGTCGTGCGCCTCGCAGGCCAGCCGCAGCCACTTCATGAACAGGTAGATCAGCGTGCACGTGCCGTCCAGCAGCGCGTCGAGTCCCGTAGGGCCCAGGGACGCGGCGAACTGGTCGAGCAGACGCTGGTATTCGGGGTCGACCTCGGTCTTGTCGTCGTAGATGGCCTGGAGCCGAGAGTCGATCATCAGGAGCGCTGCACCCACATCGCCGACGGGCGCTTCCGAGGGATCGCAGGGTGATGACACGGAACTCCTCTCACGGGGCCGCAGCGGGCCGCGCGGCACGTACTCACGGTAGACCGCCGATCGGACGGGGGGTGAGGAAACCTGATGAATCACCTTTACGTGGTGGACCCTGGCGGGGCGGTGTACTTCGACGGTCGTGCTCGTTCTCCCAGACCATGAGAAGCACTTGAGGATCGGCGCCGCACGCCCTGGCGTAGATGACGGTGAATCGGCGACTGGGGAAGCGCTGCCCGGCGAGGATGTCGGCGACGTGGTCGAGGCCCGTACCGATCTTGTGGGCCAAGGTTTCCGGGCTGATGTGGGCTTGCCTGCGGACTTGTTCCATGACGTGTCCGATGTGGGCGGCGCTGCTGGCGGTGTGGCTGGATTCAGGTGACATCGTGGGCCTCGCCGGCGTCGGAGTCGTGGTGACGCTCCGTCTCGGGAGTGGGCTGGGTGTTCGTGTCGGGGGCGTGCGGGCATCGCTGTCCGGCCATGCGCAGCAGCACCAGACAGGCACCCGCCGCGGCGATCCAGTGCTCGGACTGGTGCGCGAGGAACAACTGCCCGGCGGGACCAACGGCGGCTTCCAGTGCGTCGATCACGCAGAGCGGGCACCGCCGGCCCCCACGCGCGGTGCGCGGGCGGGCATGGCGCGGTTTACGGCGCCGTCGCCACGGGGAGGGGGACATCGCGGCCTCCTAGGAGGAGTCGTGGACACGGGGCCCCGGCCGATGACGGCCAAATCACGCACCGGGGCCCCGATGCCGCTCGACGCGTCGCCGAGCAGGACGGACGCTAGGTCGAACTAAGGCCATTTGGAATCCACTTGGGCAGCGGAATGCGGCATTTCCCGTGGAGTCGGCGCCGTATTGCCAGCGGGATACTTCATCGCCTCTGGGGGCCACGTTCGATTTGCGGAGAGAGTGCGCCCTGTTTGTGCGCCGCGTCTGTTCCAGTTGAGAGCCCCGGTGTCGCGACCCGGCTCGTCGTCTCCGCTATGACTGTACGAATGCCGCCTGCATACTCCATGCCTGGCGCATATTCCCCCGTCCATTTCGGCCGGGCCTGAAGCGAGGTGAATGCGGCCGCTCGCGCGACGCACTTGCATGCGAGAGGTCGACAGTTGAATCGAGACATTGTTGATTGCAGCGTGCATACATGACGCCGCGAGCGGTGAACCTCTCATCGTCTGGGCCGGGATGCAATTGCATCCCGGCAACGGGGAGTTCATTCACCGCAGGAGGTCGCCCGGTGAGGAAACCGACGGTTGTGGGGCGGCACGGCTCGAACGGGGCCGGCGTCGCGTGGCGGAAGAGTTCGTACAGCCTGCCCGAGGGATCGTGCGTGGAGATCGCGCAGCCGTCCGGCGATCAGGTGCTCTTCCGTGACTCCAAGACCCGGAACGGCCCGGTCGTGGCGGTCACGAGGGGGACTGCTGCCGCATTCACCGCCGCGCTCGACCGCGGCGAACTCTGAGGCAGGTGAGGGGAGGCGCCGGCCGCCAGGCCGGCCGGTGTCCTTCGGTGGCCCCTCGTGCGCGCGTGGGTCTGCACGCCCCGTACGGCGTCAATTTGGCACGGGCCCGTTCGGAAGGCTGTGAATACCGTTCACCTCTGGACATCGCTGATGAACGGTCGGTATGGATAGGGACAATGCAAGTGCATTCCGCCCCTGGCGAGACGGGGGGGAAGGGGATGCCTGGGAGGGAGCACTGTGGGGGAGCAGGCCGCGCAAGGGCACGAACAGGGCAACGGTGATGTGTTCTTAGGGCAGGATCAGCCTCATAGTGCGCGGATGTACGACTACTATCTGGGCGGCAAGACCAATTACAGCGTGGACCGGGAAGCGGCCCAGGCGGTGATCAGGTTGTTCCCGGCGATCGAGACCGTGGCCCGGGTGAACCGTGCCTACATGCACCGTGCCGCACGCTACTTGGCGCAGCGGGGAGTGCGGCAGTTCATCGACGTGGGAACCGGCATCCCCACTGCGCCCAACCTGCACGAAGTGGTCCAGGACGTCGCGCCGGAGTGCCGGGTCATGTACATCGACAACGACCCCATCGTGCTCGTCTACGCGGACGAGCTGCTCGCCGGAACTCCCGAGGGGCGAACGGGCTTTGTACAGGCGGACGCCATTGATCCGGATGCGGTTCTTGCGGCGGTAGAGGCCGAGAATGTTGTGGATCTCGGCCAGCCGGTGGCCCTCAGCCTCCACGCGCTGCTCCACTTCATCCCCGACGACAGGGACCCCTACGGCATCGTCCGCGGCTTCATGGACCGCCTGGCCCCCGGCTCCTACCTGAGCCTGACCCACTGCACGGGGGACTTCGCTCCTGAGACGTGGCAGGCCATCATCGACACCTACGTCCAGCGCGGAACCCCCGCTCAGGTACGCAGCCGGGCGGAGGTTGTGCGCTTCTTCGGCGGTCTCGAACTCGTGGAACCCGAAGTGGTGTTGGCGCACCAGTGGCATCCGCAGGTCGGCAGCGGGCCGGGGGTTCTCAGCGAGCGGCTCGTGTCGCTGTATGCCGGCGTGGCGCAGAAGCTCTGACAGCGGCGATCGAGTCACTTATAGCGAACCAGTAGGTGCTGCAACCGTCGCCGCATGGCGTGGGAGTCGAGCGAGCGGGTAGCGAGTGCGTCGAACGCCTTTACGCGCCGATCCACCATCTCTTCGTCCTCGATGACCAGGCCGCCGTCGTACCCCTCGGTGAAGACGATCGTGGGAAGGAGACGGCCGGCAAAGTCAAAGATGGTCGTGGGGCCGAGTTCGACGTGCACGTCGAACTCGTACAGCGGGGCGAGGCGAAGCTGAATCCGGGGGTTGGACGTCAGCGTCAGGTCGATCAGGTGCTGCAACTGCCCGCGCATGATGGCCGCTGATCCGACGGGACGAGCCAGTGTGGCCTCGTCGACGACGCAGAGCAACTTCTTGTCCGCAGCGGCGAACTGCTTTTGGCGCGTTGTGCGAAACCTGACCAGCTCGTCGTACGTGCTCGCGGGACCGCGACCCCGCTCGATCAGCGCGCGGGCGTACTCGGGAGTCTGCAACAGGCCGTGCAGATAAGCGGGTTCGAAGGACCTGACCCTGCTCGCCATGTCCTCGAAGCTGACCACGGCCTGGAGGTACTTCGGCGTGACCGCGGACCAGGGCTGCCACCAGGTGGGCCGGTGGGCGGCCGCCGCCAGCTCTTGCAGATTTCCCTGTTCCTCCGGAGTCGTGATCCCGTAGGTCTCGAAGAACTTCGGCAGGTCACGCTGCTTGGGCGAGTTGGTGCCGGATTCGATCCGGCTCACCTTCGAGGACGAGACTCCGAGATGACTGGCCGCCTCACCCAGACTCAGGCGGGCGCTTTCCCGGCTCAGGCGCAAGGCGTTGCCCAGCACCTTGCGCGCCGCGCCTGGCGCTGCCTCGTTCTGGAGGTAGCGCACCGCTCCCCTGCGCCCCGCCCTTTGGCCGGCGCCGTCATCGAACTCCGCGGGGGCGGGCAACTGCTTGGACACTTGTGCTCCTTGATTCCCTGCACGAATCGTGTTGCTCCAGGCACACATAGTGCCCGCCGATGCCCGTGGCGGAGTGAGAATCGTAAAAATGTCCAGTTAATGCTCACGCCCTGCCCGGAAGCCGCCCGCCACCGAGCTCCACTCAGAGTCAGGTGGCAGGGTGGATCGTGGCAACATGGCGCGGCATGGCGGGAGTTGGCGCTGTCACCGGCCGCTACGACTTCCCCTTCTTCCTCAGCGCCGAAGGCTTGTGCACCGCGGTCCGGCCCGACTTGTCGCTGCGGACCTCGTACTGGGGGTCGTCCGGGGAGGCGTCGACCGTGCGGTCGGCGGCCTTGGTGCGGTGGGTGATTTCCTGTTCGACCTTGCCGGTGGTCTCGGTGCCGTGGGTGCTCCAGGCGACCTTGTCGCCCTTGGCCGGGCGGTTCTTGCCGGAGTCGTTCATGGGGGCTCCCTGGGCCGGGGATTTCTTACCACCCTGGCCGGGCACTAGCCCGTTCGCACCTGGGCGCGGGGTTGGGGGCGCTTCCGGGGGTACACGGTGGGGCGTAGGACCGTGGCCGATCAAGGAGGACGTGGCGATGGACAGCGTGCGCGAGATCATGACGGGGAACCCCACGACGGTGGACGGCCGGGAGTCGGTGACGTCCGTGGCGCGGACGATGCGTGACGGCGGGGTCGACGTCGTGCTCGTGGTGGAGGGCGGCAGCCTGCGGGGACTGGTCAGCGATCACGACCTCGTCGTACGGGCGCTCGCGGACGCGGCCGACGCCGACGAGATGACCGTGGCCGAGGTGGTGCACGGGGGTCTCGTCACCGTGGACATCGACGACGGTCTCGATACCGTCGCCCGGTTGATGGAGGAGAACTCGGTCCGGCAGGTCGCCGTCATCGAGAGCGGCACACCGGTGGGCGTCGTGAACGCGAGCGACCCCCGCCTCCAGGGCCGCTCCGGCCGCATCGACTCGCCCACACCCGAGCACGCCCGCAAGTCCGGCAGCGACAGCTAGACCACTCAGCACCACTCGGTCGTCAGAGGGCACCGACCGGCCGCCCGGCCCCGACCCCGGTCTCCGCATGACGCCGGATGCCGGCGGACCACCGCGGATCGCTCGCCGCGCAGCCCTTCACCCGCCCCCGTAAATTGGGCCGGAAACCGCCGGGAGGACAGACATGCGGCACACCGTCACGGTCGCGGGCCCCGCAGCGCCCGATGTGGTCTGGGAGCGGTACGCGCGGTACGAGGAGTGGGCGCACTGGGCGCCGCATCTGCGGGCCGTCCGGACGGAGGGCGACGTGATCCGGCCGGGCGCCCGGGGTGAGGTGGAGGTGGCGGGGTTCCTGCGCGGGAGCTTCGTGGTCACCGAGGTCGACCAGCCGAGCGGCGCCTGGACCTGGAAGGTCACCTTCCTCGGCATCCCCGTACAGGTGGGGCACACCATGGAGCCGCACGGTACGGGCACGCGGGTCGCCGTCGATCTGACGGCGCCCCTGCCGGTGCCCCTGGTCTACGCGCCCATGGTCGACTGGGCGCTGCACCGGCTCACCCGCGTCTGACTCAGCGGCCGCGCCGGATCTGGGCCGCCCGACGGGCCTCGGCGAGCTTGCGGGCCTCGTCCGTCTTGCGGGACGGACGGCCGCCGGTGCCGCCGCTGGACGTGCCCTTGCTGGAGCCCATGCCGCGGAAGGGCGCGTTCGTGTTCTTGGGGCGCGCCGCCGCCGGACCGCCGTCGAGCGGGGTGCCGGACGGCTTGCGGGCGCCGGTGATCCGGCTCAACGCGGCCTCGCCCGAGCGCACCTTGGTGACCGTCGGCTCGATACCGGCCTCGGACGTCACCTTGCTCAGCTCGCGCCGCTGACCCGACAGCACCAGGGTGACGACACTGCCCGAGCCGCCGCCCCGCGCGGTGCGGCCCGCGCGGTGGAGGTAGTCCTTGGCGTCGGCGGGCGGGTCGACGTTGACCACGAGGTCGAGGTCGTCGATGTGCAGGCCGCGCGCCGCGACGTTGGTCGCCACCAGCGCGGTGATCTGCCCGTCCTTGAACTGCGCGAGGGTCCGGCTGCGCTGCGGCTGGGACTTGCCGCTGTGCAGGGCCGCCGCGTGCACCCCGCTGGCCCGCAGATGCCGGGTGAGCTGGTCGACCCCGTGCTTGGTGTCCAGGAACAGCAGGACACGGCCGTCGCGCGCGGCGATCTCCGTCGTCACGGCGTACCGGTCCGGCCCGTGCACGACCAGGACATGGTGGTCCATCGTCGTGACGGCGCCCGCCGACGGGTCGACCGAGTGGACGACGGGGTCCTTGAGATGGTCGCGGACCAGGTCGGCGACGTCGTGCTCCAGCGTCGCGGAGAACAGCATGCGCTGACCGTCGGGCCGTACCTGTTCGAGCGCCTCGGTGACCTGCGGCAGGAAGCCCATGTCGCACATCTGGTCGGCCTCGTCGAGGACGGTGACGCGTACACGGCCCAGACGGCACGCCTTGCGCTCGATGAGGTCGTGCAGCCGGCCCGGGGTGGCCACGACGACCTCGGCACCGTCGCGCAGCGCGGCGATCTGTCGGCCGATCGACATGCCGCCGACGACCGCGGCCATCCGCAGCCCCAGCGCGCCGGCGTACGGGGTGAGCGCCTCGCAGACCTGCTGGGCCAGCTCGCGGGTGGGCACCAGGATCAGGGCCAGCGGCTGCTTCGCCTCCGCCCGCCGGCCGGCCGTACGCGCGAGCAGCGGCAGGCCGAAGGCGAGCGTCTTGCCGGAGCCGGTGCGGGCGCGCCCGAGGACGTCGCGTCCCGCGAGGGCGTCGGGGATCGTGGCCGCCTGGATCGGGAAGGGCTCGCGCACATCCAGCTCAGCGAGCTTGCGCTGCACCGCGGGCGGCAGGTCCAGGTCGGCGAAGGAGGCGGCCGAGGGCTGCGACTCGGCGGGGTCCGGGTGGTTCATGACAAGCCTTCCGCAAGAGGGGACGTACCGAGGAAGGCCCGGTAGGACGAGGTACGGCGACCGAACGGGCGGAGTCACCGACCGTCACTACCGTGCAAAAGTTTCACGCTAACACAAGGGGCGTACCGGGGACCGGTCGGCCTCGTGCCCCGGCCCGCTCAGGCAGGAGCGGTTCGGGGGCGCACGGCATAGTGGTATGAGCTGATGCAAAAGACGCGGCCCGTGTGCTCGTGCCGGGCCGGTCGACGGGAAGGCGACAGGTATGGGTGCCAAGGACCTGTGGGACCACGGGCCCGGCCCGGCCCAGGACCGGGCGGTCAGGGTGCCCGGTGGTCTGCTCGACCTGCTGCACGCCTCCGCCGTGGTCATGGACGCCGAGGGCCGCATCGTCCTGTGGAGCCCCGAGGCCGAGCAGCTGTTCGGCTACGACCCGAGCGAGGCGCTCGGCCGGTCCATCGCCGAACTGCTGGCGCTGCCCGAGGACGCGCGACGCATCCACGAACTGTTCATGCGGGCGCAGGTCGGCACGAGTTTCGCGGGTGTCTTCCTCGCCCGGTGCAAGGACGGTTCGACCCGTTCGGTCGAATACCGCAAGGGTCGTCTGCACGACCCCGAGGGGAACGTGCTCGGGCTGGCGCTCGCCGCCGACGTGGACACCGTGCGCCGGGTGGAGAGCGATCTCGCCCTGTCCGAGCTGCTGATCAACCAGTCGCCCGTCGGGCTCGCCGTGTTCGACACCGAGCTGCGCTGGATGCGGATCAACGACGCCCTGACCACCGCCAACGGGGTGACCGAGGAGGAGGTCGTCGGCCGGCGGCTGGGGGACACGCTGCCGGGGGTGGACACCGAGGCCATCGAGGCCGCCATGCGGCAGGTGCTGCGCACCGGCGAGTCGATCCTCGACCACCGCACCATCGGACGCGTCCCCGCCGACCCGGACCACGATCACGCCTGGTCGGAGTCGTACTACCGGATCGAGGACCGGCACGGGAAGGTGCTGGGTGTCGCGGTGTCCGTCGTGGACGTCACCGCGCGCCACCTCGCCGCCGCCGAGATCGCGGCCGCGCACCGGCATCTGGCCACCCTCTCCGAGGCCAGCGCCGACATCGGCAGCACGCTCGACCTGCGGCAGACCGCGCGGGAGCTGGCCGAGGCCGTCGTGCCCCGGTTCGCCGACCTGGCCACCGTCGACCTGCTGGAGTCCGTCGCCACCGGCCGGCGGACCGCCGCGGGTGACCAGGCCCGGTTCCTCACCGTCGCCGTCGCCCCCGCCGACCCGGACGACGACATGGGCGGCGCCGCGCTCTGGGACGACCTCGCGACCGAGGAACCGGCCCCGATGATGCGCCGCAGCGTCCGTGAGGGGACCCCGGCCATGATCCCCCGCGTGGACGGCGCCGCGCTGCGCCGGATCTCCGGCGACGAACAGGCCGTCGCGGCGCTCCGCAAGGCGGGCGTGCGCAGTTACCTCGTGGCGCCGCTGGTCGCGCGCGGCACCGTGCTCGGCGTGCTCAGCCTGTACCGCACGGGCAACACCCGCCCCTTCGACAGCCGCGACCTCCAGATGGTGTGCGAGATCGTCGGCCGTGCCGCCATCAGCGTGGACAACGCCCTGCTGTACGGCCGCGAGCGGGACACCGCGCTCACCCTCCAGCGCAGCCTGCTCCCGCAGACCCCGCCCGACCAGCCCGAGGGCCTGGAGATCGCCGTCGGCTACCGTCCCGCGGGCAGCGGTACCGAGGTCGGCGGCGACTGGTACGACGTACTGCCGCTCAGCGACGGCAAGGTGGGTCTGGTGGTCGGCGATGTGATGGGCAGCGGTGTCCGGGCCGCCGCCATCATGGGCCAATTGCGCACCACCACCCGGGCGTTGGCCCGGCTCGATCTGCCGCCCGCCGAACTGCTCGCGCACCTGGACGAGACCGCCGCCACGCTCAGCGAGTCCTTCGCCACCTGTGTCTACGCGGTCTGCGACCCCAAGCGCGGTACCTGCACGTTCTCCTGCGCGGGCCACCTCCCGCCGGTCCTCGTCCAGCCGGGCCACGAGGCCACGCTCCTCGGCATCCCCACCGCCGCGCCCCTGGGTGTCGGGGGAGTGCCCTTCGGCACGCTGGAAGTCGAGCTGCCCGAGGGCTCCTTGCTGGCCCTGTACACCGACGGTCTGGTCGAGACCAGGTACGACGCCATCGACGTGGGGCTGCACTCCCTCTGCCGGGCCCTGGAAGGCGCGACCGGTTCCCTGCAGCAGACCTGCGACATGCTCCTCGACACGGTCGACCACTCCTCGGCCGACGACATGGCGCTGCTGCTGGCGCGGTTCGGCGGGGCGTAGGTCCGGACACACCCGCCGGGCGCGCCAACTGCTGGCGCGCCCGGCGGGGTTGGTCAGGCGCGGGCGGTGTCCGCGCCCTTGAGGCCGAAGATGTCGACCGCGTGGTAGTAGGTCCACGCCGTCGAGTTGCAGGAGGTCTTGGTGGCGCCGGAGTAGTTGTTGCAGACGCGCTTGAGGTCCTCGTAGAAGGCGGAGTCGATACGGGACTTGTTCGCGGAGAAGGTGCCGGCGGCCTTGTAGTTGCGGTAGCCGAAGTCGTGGCGGGCGCACGCCGTCTGGAAGGGGAAGCCGAACGGGTTGTCGGGCGAGGAGCTGCAGTAGTCCGTCGACCAGTCGAAGCCGTAGGCCGACCAGGCGCCCTGGTTCCCCCGGGCGGAGACCCACGCGTTGTAGCTGGCGGCGCTGGTCTGGGTCCAGGAGCTGAGCACCTGCGGCTTGTCGGCGGGGGCCGCCGAGGCGTCGCTCGCGAGTACCAGCACCACGGGCAGTGCCAGTGCGGCACCGGCGGCGGCGAGGGAGACGGCGTGGGGACGGCGCATGGAAGACCTCCGGAGTGTGGGGCCCAGCAAGCCTCGCGGGGTTTGCGAGGCGGGGTCAGCTTGGACCACCGCTCCGCCGCATGAACAGTCCATGTCAAAGAATTCTTCGCGGAATTTCAACAAACTGTCAGACCGAATCGGGTCCAACTCGCCTAATTCGGCGCGGACATCGCGGAGTGGTGACGGAGAGATAAGGTAAGGCTAACTTTAGTTCGTACTGGGTGATCGTCGGTGTGGATGGAGGCTTGATGACGGACTTCGTGAGCGTCGAGCGAGAGTCGGCGGGCCAATGGGCGTCCCTGCGAGCGGCTTTGACGCTCCATCAGGTACGGCTCGGTGCGGGCGGACCGCTCGCCCGGGTGCGGGTCGCCGAGGGCCGGGTGACGCACATCCACATGGACGCGCGCACCACTCCCCTCGGGGACGGCGACCGGGTGCTCGGTCTGGAGGGCCGCGTGCTCCTGCCCGGCCTGTGGGACGCCCACGTCCATCTCGCGGAGTGGGCCGCCGCCCGGCACCGGCTCGACCTGGCCGGGACCGGCTCCGCGCAGGCCGTCGCCGACCTCGTACGGGCGCGCGGCGGAGTCAACGACCGTACGGTGCTCTACGGTTACGGATTCCGCGACGGACTCTGGCCCGACGCCCCGCACAAGAGCCTCCTCGACGCGGTGCTGCCCGACCGGCCGGTGGCCCTCGTCAGCGCCGACCTGCACGCCGTCTGGCTGAACTCCGCCGGCCTCGCCCTCGCCGGCCGGCCGGGCCACCCCACCGGACTGATCCGGGAGCACGAGGCCCACGAGGCGCTGTCCGCGCTGCCCGCCGCCCCGGCCGCGACGGTGGACCGCTGGATCGCCGACGCCTGCCGGGCCGCCGCCGCGCGCGGCGTCACCGGCGTCATCGACTTCCAGTACGGCGACACGGTCACCGACTGGGAGCGCCGCTCCGCCGACAGTCCGCCCGCCGTGCGCGTCGCGGCCGCCGTCTACCCGAGCCGGCTGGACGCGGCCCTGGCCCGAGGGCTGCGCACCGGGAGCGAGATCGGTGCGAGCGGGGGACTGGTACGCGTCGGCCCGCTCAAGCTGTTCACCGACGGCTCGCTCAACACGCGTACTGCCCTGTGTCACGACCCCTATCCGGGTCTTGAGGGCACGGACGGCGCCCACGGCATCGAGGAGACCGCGCCCGACGAGCTGATACGGCTGATGCGACGGGCCGCCGCCCACGGAATCGAGCCCGCCGTGCACGCCATCGGGGACCGGGCCAACACCGTGGCCCTGGACGCCTTCGCCGCCGTCCGCTGCCGGGGCCGGATCGAGCACGCCCAGCTGCTGAACCCCGAAGACCTGCCCCGCTTCGCCGAGTTGGGCGTCACGGTCGGTGTACAGCCCCGGCACGCCACCGACGACCGCGATGTGGCCGACCATCACTGGGCCGGGCGCACCGGCCGCGCCTTCGCCTACGCCGGCCTCCTCGCCGCCGGGGCCCGGCTGGAGTTCGGTTCGGACGCCCCCGTCTCCCCGCTCGATCCCTGGCTGGCCATCGCCTCGGCTGTCACCCGCACCGACGACGCCCGTCCCGCCTGGCATCCCGAACAGCGCCTCACCGTGCCGGACGCGCTGGTCGCGGCCGCCCGGGGGCGCCGCTCCATCAGGGTCGGGGACCCCGCCGACCTGGTGGTCGTGGACGTGGACCCGCTGGAGGCGGACGCGGGCACGCTGCGCACGATGCCCGTGCACGCCACGCTGACGGACGGCCGCTGGACGCATGGACCGTACTGAGCGCGGGCCGCACGAGCGCGGGCCGTGCGTGCACGGGCCGTGCGTGCACGGGCCGTGCGTGCACGGACGAGGACTTCCGCTGATGTCCCGCGGATGTCTTCGGCGGCCCGCCGGCCCTCTGAGGCAAGGCCCCGGAGCCCCGGCGGGACCGTCCGCCAGAGCTCCGGGGAGTCCTTCCGGTGGGTCAGGCGGGGACCCGGCCCGCCAGCACCGAGCGGTGGATCTCCGCCGCGCGGACCGCGACCGTCGACAGCAAGGTGCTGGTCAGGCCATGGGTGTGCTCGGTGCCGCCCTGGAGGTAGATGCCCGCGGTGACCTCCGGCGCCGTCTCGACCCGGTGATCGCGACCCACCCGGATCTCGTCCTCCTCGTCCCGCAGGCACAGCTTGGCCGCCTCGCCGAGCAGCGGGGTCAGATCGCGGGGGCGATAGCCGGTGGCGAGGACCAGCACGTCGGTGGGGAGCACCTGGCGCTCCCCGGTGGGGAGGAACTCGACGGTGACGTCCAGCGCGCCGTCCGCGCCCGTGTCGACCGAGCGGACTCGGGAGACGTTGAGGAAGCGCAGCCGCTCCCGCCCGGACACCTTCTCCCGGTACGCGGTGGCGTACAGAGACTCGATCAACTCCATGTCGACCACGGAGTAGTTGGTCGAGCGGTGGTAGTCGAACAGGGACTGCTTCACCTCCGAGGGCGCCGAGAAGTAGACGTCGACCGCCTCCGGGTCGAAGATGCGGTTGGCGAACGGGCTGTCGTCGGCCGGGGTGTAGCCGTACTTGGCGAAGACGGAGCACACCTCCGCCTCCGGGAAGGTACGGTGCAGGTAGTCCACCGCCTCGGCCCCGCTCTGCCCGGCACCGAGCACGACCACGCGCCGTACCGGGGTGTCCGAGTCGGCCAGTTGGACCGAGCGTGGGATCAACTGGCTGTTGTGCCAGACGTGTTCGCCCAGTTCCAGACCGGGTGGCACATGCGGCTCCAGTCCCATCGCCAGGCTGATGTTGCGGGCCCGGTGGGTCACCGTCTCCCCGGGGCGGGCGGTGTCGCGGGAGGTGACGTCGAAGTACGCCACCCGGCCGTCGTCGTCGCGCACCGGGTCCACGGCGATCGCCTCGCTGCCGTACGCGACCAGGTGGGACACCCGCTCGGCCGCCCACTCGAAGTACTCGTGGAACTCCATACGCAGCGGGAACAGCGTCTTCTGGTTCAGGAAGTCGATCAGCCTGCCCCGTTCGCGCAGGAAGCACAGGAAGCTGTAGTCGCTGGTCGGGTTGCGCAGCGTGACGAGGTCCTTCAGGAAGGACACCTGCATCGTGGCGTCGTCGATCAGCATGCCCCGGTGCCAGCCGAAGCCCGACTGGCGTTCCAGGAACAGGGCGTTGAGACGGTGGCCTGCCGAAAGGCCCGCGTTGTGTTCCTCAACCGCTATGGACAGAGCGAGATTTGACGGTCCGAAACCGATACCGAGAACGTCGTGGACGACGTCGGAACCCATGCGCGGTGACTTCACCTTGGCATCGCCTCCCTCAGGCAGGCCCATGCTAGATAAGGTAAGGCTTACCTAGCAATGGAGTCTGTGAAGGGAAGGGCTGTATGCGGGTCGTCATGCTCGGCTACCAGACCTGGGGTCACCGCACGCTTCAGGCGCTGCTCGACTCCGAGCACGAGGTCGTCCTCGTCCTCACCCACCCCAGGAGCGAACACGCCTACGAGAAGATCTGGGACGACAACGTCGCCGAACTCGCCGAGAAGCACGGCGTCCCCGTACTGCTGCGCAACCGCCCCGACGACGCCGAACTCCTCGCCGCCGTAAAGGAGTCGCGCCCGGACATCATCGTCGCCAACAACTGGCGCACCTGGCTGCCCCCGGAGCTGTTCGACCTGCCGGAGCACGGCACCCTCAACATCCACGACTCGCTGCTGCCTTCCTACGCCGGTTTCTCCCCGATCATCTGGGCGCTGCTCAACGGGGAGGAGCGCGTCGGTGTGACCGCGCACCGCATGAACGGCGAACTCGACGCCGGGGACGTCCTGGTGCAGCGCTCGGTGCCGGTCGGGCCCACCGACACCGCGACCGACCTGTTCCACCGCACCGTCGACCTCATCGCGCCCCTCGTCCGTGAGTCGCTGGACCTCATCGCCTCCGGCCGTGACGCCGGCCAGTGGATACCGCAGGACCGCTCCCGCGCCAGCTTCTTCCACAAGCGCTCCGCCGAGGACAGCCGCATCGACTGGGGCTGGCCCGCCGAGCGCCTGGAACGCCTCGTACGGGCCCAGTCGGACCCGTACCCGAACGCGTACGCCTACCACCGCGGGCAGCGGCTGCGGATCGTCTCCGCTGCCGTCTCCGAGGGCCGTTACGGCGGCACGCCGGGGCGGATCTTCATCCGCGAGGGTGACGGGGTGGTCGTCGTGGCGGGCGCCGACGCGCACACCGGGCGCTGCCGGGGGCTGCTGGTGAAGCGGGTGCGCACGGACGACGGCACCGAGTACGCGGCCGCCGACTACTTCCGCACCATGGGCGGTTACCTCACCTCGCGTCCCTGAGCCGCGCGCGGCGGCGGCCGGTCAGTCGACGGCCGCCGCCGGTACGGCTTCCGCCAGGCCGGCGCCGTCGTCGTGGTGACGGCCCAGCGGGATGACCAGCGGGGTGCCGCTGACCGGGTCCGGAGCGATCCGGCAGCGCAGCCCGAACACGTCCGCCACGGTCACCTCGGTCACCACCTCGGCGGGCGCGCCCTCGGCGACGATACGGCCGCCCTTCATGGCGATGACGTGATCGGCGTACCGGCACGCCTGGTTGAGGTCGTGCAGCACCATCACCACGGTCCGGCCCTCGCGCCGGTTGAGGTCGGTGATCAGGTCCAGTACGTCGATCTGGTGGGCCAGGTCGAGATAGGTCGTCGGCTCGTCCAGCAGCAGCACCGGGGTGCCCTGGGCGACGGCCATGGCGATCCAGGCCCGCTGCCGCTGGCCGCCGGACAGCTCGTCCACCGGCCGGTCCGCGAGATCGGTGAGCCCGGTCGCGGTGAGCGCCCCGCGCACCGCCTCCTCGTCCGCCGCCGACCACTGCCGCCACCAGGTCTGGTGCGGTGAACGCCCCCGGCCCACCAGGTCGGACACGGTCAGCCCCTCCGGCGCCACCGGGGTCTGCGGCAGGATGCCCAGCTTGCGGGCCAGCTCCCGCGTCGGCACCTCGCGCAGGGCCACCCCGTCCAGCTCCACCACGCCCTGGCGTGGTGCCAGCAGCCGGGCGAGCGCCCGCAACAGGGTCGACTTCCCACAGGCGTTGGCGCCGACGATGGCCGTGATGCGGCCGGTCGGCACGGTGAGGTCCAGGTTCTCCACGACCGTCCGCCCGTCGTAGGCGAGCCGCAGTCCGCGGGCACCCAACTCCGGTCCTGAAGTCGGTGACTTGGTCGCACGCGCGATGCGCGGTTCGGTGGTCGACATGTGCATCAGCCTCCAGAGCCCGCGCGGTTGGCGCGGATGAGCAGCCACAGCAGGACCGGCGCGCCGAGGGCGCCGGTGACGATCCCGACCGGCAGTTCCGTTCCGGGGACCGCCTCGCGGGCGAGGAGGTCGGCGCCGAGCACGGTGAACGCGCCGGTGAGACCGGAGACAAGAGGGGGCGGCGACGAGGTGCCCGCCACCCGCTGGGCGATCTGCGGACAGGCCAGCGCGACGAACGCCACCGGCCCCGCCGCAGCCGTACCGAAGGCGACCAGGCCCACCCCGGTCAGCAACAGCGCCAGCCGGACCGGCTGGACGGGCGTGCCGAGCCCGGCCGCCACGTCGTCGCCGAGCTGGAGTGTGCGCATCATGCGGCCCAGCCCCAGCGCGGGTGGCAGCAGGACGACCGTGGCCAGGGCGAGGGTGTCCACCTGCTCCCAGGTGCGCCCGTTGAGGTTGCCGACCAGCCAGCCCACGGCCTCCTGCGCCTGGAACCGGTCGCCCCGCGCCACCAGGAAGTCGGTGGCGCTGGTGCAGATCCAGGAGACGCCGATACCGACGAGGATGATCCGGTACCCGGTGGTCCCGCCCTTCCACGCCAGCGCGTACACCAGCAGCGCGGTCGCCAGCGCGCCCAGGAGGCCCAGCGTCGACAGGCCGAGGCCGCCCGTCCATCCGAGGACGACGGCTGCCACCACCGCCGTGCCCGCGCCCTCGGTGAGCCCGATCATGTCGGGGCTGGCCAGCGGGTTGCGGGTCATCGTCTGGAACACGGCCCCGGACACCCCGAAGGTCACCCCGACCAGTAGTCCGGTCAGGGCGCGCGGCAGCCGGAGGTCCTGGACGACGGTGACCGTGCCGGGGTCGCCCGCGCCGACGAGCGCCCGGACCACGTCGGGGAGGCTCACCGGATAGTCGCCGAGGGCCAGGCCCCAGCAGAACAGCAGGAACGCGCCGACGGCGACGGCGGCCCCGGTCAGCAGCAGCCGGGGGCGCAGCATCCCGGAGACCGGGGGGACGCCGAGCCGGAAGGGCCGGTCGCGCAGGACGGGAGGCGCCGTGATCTTCGTGGGGACGGACATGCTCACACCTCCGCGAGCTTGCGGCGCCGGACCAGGGCGATGAAGAACGGGCCGCCGAGGAAGGCGACCAGCACACCGGCCTGAATCTCGGTGGGGCGGGCCACCGTCCGGCCCAGGATGTCGGCGGCGAGCAGCAGCGCGGGCGCGATCGCGGCGGACAGCGGCAGCAGCCAGCGGTGGTCCGGGCCGATCCCGGCGAACTGGGCGAGGAGCCGGGCGATGTGCGGGACGACGAGGCCGAGGAAGACCACCGGGCCGATGACCGCCACCGACGCGCCGGTCAGCAGCACCACTGCCGCGACCCCCTGGAGCCGGACCAGGCCGAGCCGCCGGCCGAGGGAGGCCGCCACGTCGTCGCCCAGCGCCATGCTGTTGAGCGCGGGCGCGCAGGCCAGGGCGAGGACGGCACCGGCCGCGAGGAAGGGCAGGATGCGCAGCAGCTCGCCGGAGTCCTTGTCGGCCAGCGACCCCGCCGACCAGAAGCGGTAGCGGTCCAGCGCGTCCTGGTCGGTGAGCACCACGGCGCTGGTCAGCGACGACAGCAGTGACGTGACGGCCACCCCGGCCAGCGCCAGCTTCACCGGGGTCGCCCCGGACCGGCCCAGCCGCCCCAGGAAGAACACCAGCACGCTCGCGGCGAACGCCCCCGCGAACGCGAACCACACATAGCCGTACAGCGAGCCCACGCCGAACACCGCGACGGCCACGACGATGGCGAACGACGCGCCCGCGCTGACCCCGAGGATGCCTGGGTCGGCCAGCGGATTGCGGGTCAGGGCCTGCATCAGCGCACCCGACATGCCGAGCGCGGCCCCCGTGGTCAGGCCGAGCAGCGTACGAGGCACGCGTACCGACCAGATGACGTTGTCCACGAGCCGGCTCGGCGGATGGCCGAGGACCGAGCGGACGACCTGGTCGAGCGGGACATTCAGCGCGCCCAGCGCCACCGACAGCACGGACAACAGCAGGAGCAGCGCGACGACCAGGGTCACCAGCCCGGTGGTGCGGAGCCCTCTTTCTTGCCTGCTTCCTTGGGGCACGTGCCGGTCTCCATACCGTCGGTCCGAGGTGTCGCCGAGAGGGGGGAGCGAGTCATCTCCCTTGCTGGAAAGGCCAGTTGGGGAGCATGGCGGCAGCCCTGACAGCGACTTAGGTGAGCATAACCTCAGTCGCTGTGACGTGGGCCGCCGAATCCGTAAGGGGACTGTTGGGTTAGGCAAACCTCACCTTACTATGCGAGCGGTCGCGGCTCCGCTGAGCCGTTCCACACCTATGGGGAGGCACGGGCAGCTGTGTCGGACAACTCGCTTCGTTCTCGCACACCTTCCTCGGTACCGGCTCCGGCTCGGGAGGCGTACTGGCGGGGGAGGTTCGCCGCACCGGCGCCCGAGACCCCGTTGCCGCTCGACCGGCCCTACCCGAACCGCCCGGACGGCCCGGCACCGCGCGCCGAACGCACGGACCAACTCGGCATCGAGGCAAGCGAGAACACCCTCCTCGCCGCCTTCGTGGCCCTGCTGCACCGCTACGCCGCGGCCCCGGCCACCGAGGTGACGGTGGCCCACGAGGGACTCCCGCTGCGGATCACCGTCGACGGCTCCGTCTCCTTCGGCGAGTTGTGCGCCATGGTCGCCGAGGCACGGGCCGAGGCCGAGGCCCACCGGCTGCCCACCGCCGAACTGCTCCGGCTGCTCGCCCCCGGACCGACCCGAGGCGGCGGCGCGTTGTGCGCCACCGGGTTCGGGCCCGCGCCCTGGGCCGAGGGCGGCCCGCTGGACCTCGCGCTCTCCGTGGCCGACGACACGGTCCGGGCCGACCACCGTGCCGACCTGTTCGACACGGCCACGGCCGACCGCGTCCTCGGCCACTACCGCACCCTCCTCGCGGACGCCATGGCCCGCCCGGACACCGCCGTGGCCGACCTCGAACTCCTCACCGACGACGAGCGGCACCAGATCCTGACCGGCTGGAACGACACCGCGCACGACGTGCCCGCGCACACCTGGCCGCGCATGTTCGCCGGCCAAGTCGCCGCCCGCCCCCAGGAAGTGGCGCTCATCCACGAGGACGTCCGCCTCACCTACGCCGAACTCGACGCCCGAGCGGCCCGGTTGGCGCACGCCCTGGTCGCACGGGGTGCCGGACCCGAACAGGTCGTCGCGCTGGCCGTACCCCGCTCGGCCGACATGATCGTGGCGCAGGTCGCCGTCCTGAAGGCGGGCGCCGCCTATCTGCCCCTCGACACCGACTACCCGGCCGACCGCATCGCCTACATGCTCGACGACGCCCGGCCGGTCTGCCTCGTCACCACCGCCGAGACGCTGCCCGACCTGCCGCCCGGCACCGACCCGCTCGTCCTCGACGCCCCCGCGACCCTCGCCGAGCTGGCCGCCCATCCCGCCCACGATCCGGTGACAACAGCCGAGTTGACGCCCGCGCACGCCGCCTACGTCATCTACACCTCCGGCTCCACCGGCCGCCCCAAGGGTGTCGTCCTCTCCCACGCGGGTGTCGCCAAGCTCGTCGCCACCCAGCGCGAGCGGTTCGGGATCGGCCCGCACAGCCGCGTCCTCCAGTTCGCCTCGCCCAGCTTCGACGTGGCCTTCTGGGACCTGTGCCTCGGCCTGCTCTCCGGCGGCCGCCTCGTCGTCGTCCCCGCCGACCGCCGGCTGCCGGGCGAACCCCTCGCCGCGTACGCCCGCGAGCACGGCATCACCGTCATGATCCTGCCGCCCGCCCTGCTCGCCGCCCTGCCCGACGACGTCCGACTCCCGCCGCACGCAACCCTCCTGGCGGGCACGGAACGTGTCTCGCCGGAACTGGTCGGCCGGTACGCGGGCGGCCGGATGATGTTCAACGCCTACGGACCCACCGAGGCCACCACCAACTCCACCCTCGGCCGGTGCGATCCGCACACCCCGCCCGGCACCATCGTGCCCATCGGCGTCCCCGACCCCGGCACCCGCGCCTACGTCCTCGACGACCGGCTGCGGCCCGTCCCCGCCGGGGTCACCGGCGAGCTGTACCTCGGCGGCGCCGGACTCGCCCGCGGCTATCTCGGCCGGCCCGGACTGACCGCCGAACGCTTCGTCGCCGACCCCTTCGGCGCCCCCGGCGAACGGCTCTACCGCACCGGAGACCTCGTCCGCCGGAAGGCCGACGGACGGCTGGAGTTCCACGGCCGCGCCGACAGCCAGGTCAAGATCCGGGGCTTCCGCATCGAGCCCGGCGAGATCGAGTCCGTGCTGCGCTCCCACCCCGCCGTCGACCAGGCCGCCGTCGTCGTCCGCGAGGACCGGCCCGGCGAGCGCCGCCTCGCCGCCTACGTCGTCCCCGCCCTGGACGCCGCCCCGACGCCCGAGGCCGGGGTCGCGGACTGGAAGGACCTGCACGAACTGCTGTACTCGGCGGCCGGTGCCGAGGACTTCGCGGAGAACTTCGCGGGCTGGAACAGCATGTACGACGGGCAGCCCATCCCGCTCGCGGACATGCGCGAGTGGCGCGCGGCGACCGTCGCCCGCATCCGGGAACTGCGGCCCCGGCGGGTGCTGGAGATCGGCGTCGGCAGCGGCCTGCTGCTGTCCCGGCTCGCACCGGACTGCGAGGCGTACTGGGGCACCGACCTCTCCGAGGAAGCCGTACGCGCCCTCACCGCCCAGGTGGCCGGCGTCCCCGAACTGGCCGACCGGGTGACCCTGCTGGGCCGGCCCGCGCACGACCTCACCGGACTGCCGCAGGGGTACTTCGACACCGTCGTCGTCAACTCCGTCGTGCAGTACTTCCCCGGCGGCGACTACCTCACCGGCGTGCTCCGGGACGCGGCCGCCCTGCTCGCGCCCGGCGGTTCCCTGTTCATCGGTGACGTGCGCAATCTGCGGCTGCTGCGCACCCTGAGCGCCGCCGTCGAAGGGCGTCGGGCCGAGGGCGATGACAAGGAGGCGTTGCGCGCCGCGGCAGACCGGGCCGTCGCCTGGGAAGGTGAACTCCTCGTCGACCCCGACTACTTCGCCGCCCTCGACGGCTTCACCGCCGACATCCGGATCAAGCGCGGCACCCACCACAACGAACTCACCCGCTACCGCTACGACGTGGTCCTGCGGCCGGGATCGCGGTCCGCGCACGACGACGTACCCGAGACGCCCTGGCCCGATCTCGGCTCATCCCAAGCTCTTTCAGAGCTACTGGCCACCGATCGCCCGCTGCGCGTCACCGGCATCCCCAACGCCCGCCTGGCCGACGACCTGAGCGCCCTCGCGGCCCTGGACGACAGCAGCAGGCCCGCCACCGGCCCCTACGGCGTCGACCCCGAGACCCTGCACGAGATCGCCGCCCGGCACGGCCGCCGCGCCCACGTCACCTGGGACGGAGACACCGAGGACGGCGCCCTCGACGCCCTCTTCACCCCCGAGGACGCACCGGCCCCCTACCGCAGGGGCACCGGCCACCCCCTCACCAACCGCCCGGCCCCCTTCCGCAACGTCACCGCGCTCATGGCCGCCCTGCGCACCCACGCGGCCACCGCGCTGCCCGACTACATGGTCCCGGCCGCCTTCGTCCCGCTGGACCGGCTGCCCGTCACCCCCAGCGGCAAGCTCGACGCCGCCGCGCTGCCCGTCCCGGACCGCACCCTGTCCACCGGCGGCCGCCCGCCGGCCACCGCCCGCGAACGACTGCTGTGCGAGCTGTACGCCCGTGCACTGGACGTGCCCTCGGTCGGCGCCGACGACGACTTCTTCGCGCTCGGTGGCGACAGCATCGTGGCCGTCCGCCTCCTCGTCCTCGCCCGCCGCGCCGGACTGGAACTGACCCCGCGCGACGTGTTCCGCCACCGCACCGCCGCCGAACTGGCCACCGTGGCCCGCACCGGCACGGCGGAGGCGGATGGCGAGACGGTGCCCTGGGCGGTTTCGGCACCGGAAGACCTGGACACCGAGTTCACGGTGGACGAAGTCCTCCCGCTCGGCCCGCTCCAGGAGGGCTTCTTCTTCCACGCCCTGGTCGACGGCGCCGAACACGACGCGTACGTGGTGCAGCAGGTCATCGAGCTGGCCGGACCCGTCGACGGCACCCTGCTGCACACCGCCGCCGAACGGCTGCTGGACCGGCACGCCCCGCTGCGCGCCTGCTTCCGGCAGACCCCCGACGGCCGCCCCGTCCAGCTCATCGCGTCCGGGCTCGCACTGCCCTGGCACGAGACCGACCTCACCGCCGAGGCCGACCCCGCCACCCGTCAGGCCCGCGCCGACGCCGTAGCCGCCGAAGAACGGGCCAGGCACTTCGACCTCGCCCGGCCACCGCTGGTGCGCTGCGCGCTGATCCGGCTCACGGACGAGCGGAGCCGACTCGTCCTGACGTTCCATCACATCGTCGCGGACGGTTGGTCTCTACCTGTCCTCCACCGTGAACTGCTCGCCCTGTACGGCGAGAACCCCGGGCCACTGCCCGACGTCACCCCCTACCGCTCCTACCTCCGCCGGATCGCCGGCGCCGACCGCGAAGCCGCCCGTGCGGCTTGGGGCGGCGCGCTCGCCGGGGTCGAGGAACCCACCCTGCTGGTGCGCACCCCGGCCCGCCCCGGACCGGTCGAACCGGCGCAGATCCGCGTGGAGTTGACCGAGCGCGTCACCGCCCGCCTGACCGCCCGCGCCCGCGAACGCGGGGTCACGCTGGGCACCCTCGTGCAGGGGGCGTGGGGCCTGCTCCTCGGTCGCCTGACGGGACATCAGGATGTCGTCTTCGGTACCACCGTCGCCGGACGGGACGCCGCCGTGGACGGTATCGAGTCGATGATCGGCGTGTTCATCAACACCCTGCCGACCCGGCTGCGCTGGGCGCCCGGTGACACCCTGGGCGCGGTGCTGGACCGGTTGCAGGAGGAGCAGAGTGCCCTCCTCGACCATCAGCACCTCGGTCTCGCCGACATCCAGCGGGCCGCCGGGCACGCGGGCGGCGGCGAACTCTTCGACACCCTTGTGGTGTTCGAGAACTACCCCGGTGGCGAGGGTACTTCGGGCATCACCGACCCGAGCGGCACGATCTCGGTCGCCGGGCACGCCTTCCACGACGCCGTGCACTATCCGCTGTCCCTCGTCGTCAAGCCCGGCCGCCGTCTCGACCTGCGGCTCAAGCACCACACCCGGCGCCTGGACGCCGACGCCGTGCGGGCCCTCGCCGGCCGGCTCACCCTGCTGCTGCACACCCTCGCCGACGACCCCGGCACCCGCGTCGCCGACCTCACCCTGCTCACCCCGCGCGAACTGGCCGACGCCCACCCGGCGGGGGAGACCCACCCGGTCCCGGACACCACCCTCGCCGCCGCCTTCACCGCGCAGACCGCCCGCACCCCGGACGCCACCGCCGTCGTGTACGAGGGCACCACACTCACCTACGCCGAACTCGACACCCGAGCCGAGCACTTGGCGGCCCGGCTGCGGGCGCGGGGCATCGGGCGGGAGCGGTTCGTCGCCGTCGCCGTGCCCCGGTCGGCCGAGCTGATGGTGGCGCTGCTGGCCGTGCTGAAGGCGGGGGCCGCGTATCTGCCGCTCGACCTGGACTATCCCGCCGACCGGCTGGCGTACACACTCGCCGACTCGGGCGCGACCACCGTCCTCACCACCACCCGGGACGCCGGGCGGCTGCCCGCGGCCGACGGGCTCGACGTGCTCATGGTGGACGACCGCACCGAGGAGCCGCTGCCGGACCTCCCGCCGCAGGACCCCGCCCGCCCCGACGACCCCGCCTACCTCATCTACACCTCCGGCTCCACCGGCCGCCCCAAGGGTGTCGTCGTCACCCACCGAGCCATCGTCAACCGGCTGGCGTGGATGCAGGGCGCGTACGGTCTGACCGCCGAGGACCGGGTGCTCCAGAAGACCCCGGCCGGGTTCGACGTGTCGGTGTGGGAGTTCTTCTGGGCGCTGTGCGAGGGCGCCACCGTGGTGCTCGCCGCGCCGGACGGCCACCGCGACCCCGGCTACCTGGCCCGGCTCGTCCGGGACGCGGGCGTGACCACCCTGCACTTCGTGCCCTCGATGCTGGAGGCGTTCCTCGCCTCCGAGGAGGTCACCGCCGACCTCGCCTGGGCGGCCGGTCTGCGCCGCGTGTTCAGCAGCGGCGAGGCGCTGCCCGGAGCCGCGGCCCGCCGCTGGCGCGAGCTGACCGGGGTCCCGCTGCACAATCTGTACGGTCCCACCGAGGCCGCCGTCGACGTCACCCACCACGCCTGCGACGACGCCCCCGACACCGTCGTGCCCATCGGCCGGCCCGTCTGGAACACCGGTATGCGCGTCCTGGACTCCTGCCTGCGCCCCGTACCGGACGGCGTGCCCGGCGAGCTCTACCTCACCGGCGTCCAGCTGGCCCGCGGCTACCACCGGCGCCCCGCGCCGACCGCCGACCGCTTCGTCGCCGACCCCTTCGGCGCCCCCGGCACCCGCATGTACCGCACCGGCGACCTGGTGAGCCGCCGCGCCGACGGCACCCTCGACTACCTCGGCCGCACCGACCGCCAGGTCAAACTGCGCGGCAACCGCATCGAGCCCGGCGAGATCGAGGCCGCCCTGACCCGGCACCCGTCCGTCGCCCGGGGCGCGGTCGTCGTCCGCGACCACCGCCTCGTCGCCTACGCCGTCCCCGCGCCCGGCGCCACCGTCGACCCCGCCGAGCTGCGCGCCGCGCTCGCAGGGGCGCTGCCCGCGCCGCTGGTCCCGGAGGCGTACGTCGTCCTCGACGACCTCCCGCTCACCCCCAGCGGCAAGCTCGACCAGGCCGCGCTGCCCGTCCCCGAGGCCGAGCGCGCCGCCCGCCGCGAGCCCTCCGGCCCCGTGGAGCGCGAGCTGACCGGGATCTTCGCGGCCGTCCTCGGCATCGCGGACGTGGGCCCCGACGACGACTTCTTCCGGCTCGGCGGCGACAGCATCAGCTCCATCGGCGTCGCCGCCCGCGCCCGCGCGGCCGGTCTCGACGTCAGCCCCCGCGACGTCTTCACCCACCGCACCCCCGCCGCCCTCGCCGCCGAGACCCGGACCACGAGCGCCACCCCGGCCGGCACGGCCGCCGCCTTCACGCTCACCGACGCCGAACACGCCCGCGTCCGCGCCCTGGCCGCCCCGGCCGAGGTCGCCGACGTATGGCCGCTGGCCCCGCTCCAGGAGGGCCTGTTCTTCCACTCGGCGTACGACGAGGGCGCCCTCGACGTCTACACCGTCCACGAGACCTTCGACTCCGCCACCCCGCTGGACACCGCCCGGCTCCGCGCCGCCGTACGCACCCTGCTCGACCGCAACCCCGGCCTGCGCGCGGGCTTCACCAGCGACGGCCTCGACCAGCCGGTGCAGTTCATCGTCGCGGACCCGGAGATCCCGCTGGAGACGGTCGACCTCTCCCACCTCACGGCCGGCGAACAGGAGCGCCGTATAGAGGAGTTGACCGACGCCGAACGGGCCCGCAAGTTCGACCTGTCCAAGCCCCCGCTGTTCCGGCTGCTCCTGCTGCGGCTCGGCGCCGAGCGCGGCGACCGGCTCGTCATCGGCCGCCATCTGATCCTCTGGGACGGCTGGTCCGCCTGGCTCTTCCTGGACGAGCTGTTCGGGCTCTACGAGACCGGCGGCGACCCCAGCTCCCTTGCCGCGCCCGGCAGTTACCGCGACTACCTCACCTGGCTCGCCGCCCAGGACGACACCGAGGCCACCGCCGCCTGGCGCACCGCGCTCGCCGGACTCGACGAGCCCACCCTCCTCGCCCCGACCGCCCCCGACGGCCTCGAACCGGTCATCCCCGACCAGCTCGACACCCACCTGAGCGCCGAACTGGGCGAGCGGCTCCGGGACACCGGCCGCGCCCACGGCCTCACCCTGAACACCCTGCTCAACGCGGCCTGGGGGCTCACCCTCGCCACCGCGACCGGCCGCGCCGACGTCGTCTTCGGCACCACCGTCGCCGGACGGCCCAGCGAGGTCCCGCACGTCGGCGACATCATCGGCCTCTTCCTCAACACCGTCCCCACCCGCATCGCGCTCGACCCGGCCGAGCCGGTCCTCGGCCTGCTCCACCGCGTCCAGGGCGAACGCCTCGACCTCATGCCGTACGAACACCTCAGCCTCGGCGTGCTCCAGGCCGAGACCGGGCACCGCAAGCTGTTCGACACGCTGTTCGTGCTGCGCAACAACGACACCGAGGAACGCCTCGCCGACCTGCGCACCCGGCACGGCGCCACCGCCGTCGCCAACGTGGACGCCACCCACTACCCGGCCAACCTCGTCGTCACCCCCGGCCACCGCATCACCGTCACCCTCACCCACCGGCCCGACCTCGTCCCGGCCGACCGGGCCCGCGCCCTGCTCGACCGGTTCACCCTGCTCCTGGACCGGCTCACCGCCGACCTGACCGCCCCCGTCGGTTCCCTGGACCCCCTGCTGCCCGCCGAGCACACGGCACTGCGCCGCGAACAGGAGGCGAGCCGGGTCCCCGACCCCGAGGACACCATCGCCGACCTCCTCGCCGCCCAGGCCGCCCGCACCCCGGACGCGCGCGCCCTGGTGTGCGGCGAGCAGACGCTGACGTACGCCGAACTCGACGCCGAAGTCAACCGGTTGGCGCGGCTGCTGATCGAGCGGGGCGCCGGCCCGGAGCGGATCGTCGCGCTCGGCCTGCCGCGCTCCCTGGACACCGTCGTCGCCCTCTTCGCCGTACTGCGTACCGGCGCCGCCTATCTGCCGCTGGAGCTGGACCACCCCGCCGACCGGCTGTCCGGGATGCTCGCGGACGCCCGGCCCCTGCTCCTGCTCACCACCCAGGCCGTCTCCGCCACCCTCGACGCGGACACGCCCCGCGTACTGCTCGACACCCCCGACACGCGCGCCGACCTGGCGGCGCGGGCGGACACCCCGGTCCGCCGCCGCTTCAGCCTCCAACACCCGGCCTACGTCATCTACACCTCCGGCTCCACCGGCCGCCCCAAGGGTGTCGTCACCCCGTACCGGGGCCTGACCAACATGCGGCTCAACCACCAGAAGGAGATCTTCGCCCCGGCCATCGCCTCGGCGGGCGGCCGGCGGCTGCGTATCGCGCACACCGTGTCCTTCGCCTTCGACATGTCCTGGGAAGAGCTGCTCTGGCTGGTCGAGGGCCACGAAGTGCACGTCTGCGACGAGGAGTTGCGCCGGGACGCCGAGGCGCTGGTCGCCTACTGCGAACGGCACCGGGTCGACGTCGTCAACGTCACCCCCACCTACGCCCGTCTGCTGATCGAACAGGGCCTGCTCGAAGGCCACGTACCCCCGCTGGTGCTGCTCGGCGGCGAGGCCGTCCCGGAGACGGTGTGGACGGCCCTGCGGGACACCGAGGGGACATACGGCTACAACCTGTACGGGCCCACCGAGTACACCATCAACACCCTGGGCGGCGGCACCCTCGACAGCGCCACCCCCACCGTGGGCCGCCCCATCCGCGGCACCCGCGCCCACATCCTGGACGCCTGGCTGCGCCCCGTGCCCGACGGCGTGCCCGGCGAGCTGTACATCGCCGGGATCGGCCTGGCCCGCGGCTATCTCGACCGGCCCGCGCTGAGTGCCGAACGCTTCGTCGCCGACCCCTTCGGCGAGCCCGGCGAGCGCATGTACCGCACCGGCGACCTGGTGCGCCGTAACCCCGACGGCAACCTCGACTTCCTCGGCCGCACCGACGACCAGGTCAAGATCCGCGGCTACCGCATCGAACCCGGCGAGATCGAGGCCGCCCTCAGCCGCCACCCCCAGGTCGCCCAGGCCGCCGTCGTGGTCCGCGACGAACGCCTCGTCGGCTACGTCGTCCCCGCCCCCGCCGGCACCGCCGACCGCACCGCCGCCGAGGCCGCGCAGGTGGGGGAGTGGCAGGAGATCTACTCCGACGAGTACGAGGAGATCGGCACCGCCGTCTTCACCGAGGAGTACGCCGGCTGGGACAGCTCCTACGACGGGCAGCCCATCCCGTTCGAGGAGATGCACGAGTGGCGCGAGGCCACCCTCGCCCGCATCCGCGCCCTCGGTCCCCGCCGCGTCCTGGAGATCGGCGTCGGCTCCGGCCTGCTGCTCTCCCGGCTCGCCCCCAAGGCCGAGGCGTACTGGGCGACCGACTTCGCCGCCCCCGTCATCCGCAAGATCGGCCAAGAACTGCGCCGCGACCCCGAGTTGGCCGCCAAGGTGGAACTGCGCTGCCGGCCCGCCGAGGACCTGAGCGGCCTGCCGACCGGCTACTTCGACACGATCGTCATCAACTCCGTCATCCAGTACTTCCCCAGCGTCGAGCACCTGACCGGCGTGCTGCGCGGCGCCCTGGACCTGCTCGCGCCCGGCGGCGCCCTGTTCGTCGGTGACGTACGCAACCTGCGGCACGCCCGCGTCTTCCACACCGAGATCCAGCGCGCCCGGGGCACCGCCGACGAGGACCTGGAGCGGGCGGTGGAGCGCGGCCTGCGCCTGGAGAAGGAACTCCTGGTCGATCCCGACTACTTCACCACCCTCGGTCACGGCGTCGACCTGCGCACCAAGCGCGGCCACCACCGCAACGAACTCACCCGGCACCGCTATGACGTGGTCCTCTATGCCGGTGAACCGGACGTGGACCTCGGGGGCTTGCCGTCCGTCGACTGGACCACCGCCCACGCCGTCGGCGACCTCGTGCGCGGGGACCGTACGACCGAGGACATCGGCGAGCTGCTCACCGGCATCCTGGCGACGGCCGGACGCTTCGGCGACCGCCCGCGCGGTGCCCGGCCCGAGGGCCTGCGCGTGACCGGCATCCCCGACGGCCGGACCGTCGAGGGCGGTGTCGACCCCGAGGAGCTGCGCCTCCTCGCCGCCGAGTCCGGGCAGCGGGTGCTGACCACCTGGTCGGCGGCCACCGGCACCTACGACGCGGTGTTCCTGCCCGCCGAACCCCGCCTCACCGGCGGCCTGTTCCGTCCCGGCGGCGGTACCCACCCCTATGCCAACGACCCCACCGCCGCCCGCGAGACCAGCGCCCTGGTGCGCAGGCTGCGCGAGGAACTGGGCCGCGAACTGCCCGACTACATGGTCCCGGCCGCCTTCGTCACCGTCGACACCCTGCCGATGAACGCCAACGGCAAGCTCGACGTGCGCGCGCTGCCCGACGCCGAACCCGCCGTCGCCCTCGGCGGCGGCCGCGGGCCGCGCACCCGGCGCGAGGAAGTCCTGTGCCGCCTCTTCGCGGAGGTGCTGGGGCTGCCCGAGGTCGGCGCCGAGGACAACTTCTTCGACCTGGGCGGCCATTCACTGCTCGCCACCCGGCTGGTCAGCCGCGCCCGCACCGAGCTGAACGCCGAACTCGCCATCCGCGACCTGTTCGAGGCCCCCACCCCGGCGCTGCTCGCGGGCCGCGCCGACAACGGCAAGCCCGCCCGGCCCCGGCTCACGGCGGCCGTGCAGCGCCCCGAGCGGGTTCCGCTGTCGGCCGCGCAACGGCGGCTCTGGCTGGTGGACCGCCTCTCCGAGCGGGCCGGGGGAGTGGCGTACAACTTCCCGCTCGTCCTGCGGCTGCGCGGCCCGCTGGACCTGCCCGCGCTGCGCGCGGCGCTGCGCGATGTCGCCACCCGGCACGAGTCGCTGCGGACCCTTGTCGGCGAGTACGAGGGAGAGCCGTACCAGCGCGTCCTCGCCGCCGAGGAGGCCGAGGTGCCGTGCGCGCTGGCCGAGGCCACGGAGGCCGGCCTGCCCGCGCTGATCGCCGCCGCACAACGCCGCCCCTTCGATCTCACCCGTGAACTCCCGCTGCGCGCGGAGGTGTTCCGGGTCACCACCGAGGACCATGTGGTCGCGGTCGTCCTGCACCACATCACCACCGACGAGTGGTCCGACCGGCCTTTCCTGGCCGACCTGGACACCGCGTACGCGGCCCGCGCGGCCGGGACCGCCCCCGACTGGGCGCCGCTGCCGGTCCAGTACGCCGACTACACCCTCTGGCAGGAGGAGCTTCTCGGCCGGCTCGGCGAGCAGCAAGTCGCCTACTGGACACAGGCGTTGAGCGACCTCCCCGAGGAGCTGCCGCTGCCCCTCGACCGGTCGCGTCCGGCCGGGCCCACCGGGCGTGGGGCGGTCGTGCGGCGGGTGGTGCCCGAGGAGACCGGGCGTGCGCTGCGCGAGCTGTCCGCCACCACCGGCACCAGCATGTTCATGCTGCTCCAGGCCGCCACCGCCGCGCTGCTGCACCGGCTCGGCGCGGGCGACGACATCCCGCTCGGCGCCCCCATCGCGGGTCGCACCGACAGCGGACTGGACGACCTGGTCGGCTTCTTCGTCAACACCCTCGTACTGCGCACCGACCTGTCCGGAGACCCCACCTTCACCGAACTCCTGGGCCGGGTGAGGGAGTCGTCGCTCGCCGCCTTCGAGCACCAGGACCTCCCCTTCGACCGGGTAGTGGAGGCCGTCAACCCGCCGCGCGTGGCCGGGCGCAACCCGCTCTTCCAGGTCATGATGGGCTACCACCACCGCCCCGACGGCGACTCAAGCACCCTCCTTGGACTGCCCGCCGAGTGGTACGACATGGACACCGGCGCCGCCAAGTTCGACCTGCACTTCACCTTCGTCGACGAGGCGGACGGGATCGTCCTGCTGCTGGAGTACGCGACCGACCTGTTCGACCACAGCACCGTCGAGCACCTGGCGGGGCGGATGCTGCGCCTGCTGGAACAGACGTCCACCGAACCGGAGCGTCCGGTGCGGGAGTTGGAGGTCCTGGAGGATGCCGAGCGCACGCGTGTCCTCACCGACTGGAACGACACCGCCCGGCCCGTCCCGGACGGCACCCTGCCCGAGCTGTTCCGCGCCCAGGCCGCCCGCACCCCGGACGCCACCGCCCTCGTCCTCGAAGGTGAGCGGCTGACGTACGCCGAGCTGGACGTCCGCGTGGAGCGCACGGCCCGCGTCCTGGCCGGCCTCGGTGCCGGGCCGGAGAAGACCGTCGCCGTCGCGCTGCCGCGCTCGGTGGACCTCGTCGTCGCCCTGCTCGCCACCCACCGCGCGGGAGCCGCCTACCTCCCGCTGGACCCCGACTACCCGGCGGACCGCCTCGCCCTCATGGTCGAGGACGCCCGCCCGGTGTGCGTGATCCGCGACGCTCTGCCCACCGGCCCCGAGGCCGACCTGCCCACGTCGTACGACCCCTGGAGCCCGGCGTACGTCATCTACACCTCCGGCTCCACCGGCCGCCCCAAGGGTGTGGTCGTCCAGCAGGCGGGCATCGTCAACCGGCTGCTGTGGATGCAGGACACCTACGGTCTGACCGCCGAGGACCGGGTGCTCCAGAAGACGCCGTCCAGTTTCGACGTGTCGGTGTGGGAGTTCTTCTGGCCGCTGATCACCGGCGCGGCGCTGGTCCTCGCCCGGCCCGAGGGGCACCGCGACCCCGCCTATCTGGCCCGGCTCATCCGCGAACAGGACGTCACCACCGTCCACTTCGTGCCGCCCATGCTCCAACTGTTCCTGGAGGAACCGTCCGCCGCCGAGTGCACCGGGCTGCGCCGGGTGCTGTGCAGCGGCGAGGCCCTGCCCGCCGCCCTCACCCGCCGATTCCACGAGGTGCTGACCGCCGGACTCCACAACCTCTACGGCCCCACCGAGGCGTCCGTCGACGTCACGGCTACCGAGATCGGCCCCGGCGCGACCACCGTGCCCATCGGCCGCCCGGTGTGGAACACCCGCACCTATGTCCTGGACGCCGGTCTGCGGCCGGTACCCCCCGGCGTGGCCGGTGAACTATATCTGGCGGGTGTGCAGTTGGCCCGTGGCTACCTGGACCGGCCCGCGCTGACCGCCGAACGCTTCGTCGCCGACCCGTACGCGCCCACACCCGGCGCGCGCATGTACCGCACCGGCGACCTGGCCCGCTGGACGGCGGACGGTGCGCTCGAGTACCTGGGCCGCACCGACGACCAGGCCAAGGTGCGCGGCTTCCGCGTCGAGCCCGGCGAGATCGAGGCCGTGCTCACCGCCCACCCGTCCGTCGCCGGCGCGGCGGTCGTCGTCCGAGACCAGGCACTCGTCGCCTATGTGGTCCCGGACGGCGAAACCCTGGACGCGACCGCGCTGCGTGCCCACGCGTCGGCCACGCTCCCGGCCCACATGGTCCCGGCGGCCTACGTCACGCTCGACGCGCTGCCGCTCACCCCGAACGGCAAGCTCGACCGCCGGGCCCTGCCCGACCCCGACCTCAGCACCAACGGCGGCCGGCCGCGCACCCCGCGAGAGGAGATCCTCTGCGGTCTGTTCGCCGACGTGCTGGGTCTGGAGAGGTTCGGCGTCCACGACGACTTCTTCGCCCTCGGGGGCCACTCGCTGGCCGCCATGCGCCTGGTCAGCCGCGTCCGCGCCGCCCTCGGCAGCGACCTCTCGTTGCGCACGGTCTTCGACGCGCCGGCGCCGGCCCGGCTCGCCGCCCGCCTCGACGTGGACCGAACCCCGGCCCGCCCCGTGCTCGGCACCGGGCGCCCCCACCCGGAACGGCTGCCCCTGTCCTCCGCCCAGCGGCGGCTCTGGCTGCTGCACCAGGTCAACGGCCCCGACCCCGCCTACAACATCCCGTCCGTCTGGCGCCTCACCGGCACCCTCGACCGCGACGCCCTGCAGGCCGCCCTGAACGACGTGGCCGCACGGCACGCCCCGCTGCGCACCCTGTTCCCGGCCGTGGACGGGGTTCCGTACCAGCAGGTGCTGGACCAGGTCCAAGTGCCGCTGCACACCGCCCCGTACGCGGATCTGGCCGCCGAAGCCGCCCATCCCTTCGACCTCGCCGACGAACTCCCGCTGCGAGCCGTCCTGTCCGAGGCCGGCCCGCAGGAACACGTCCTGCTGCTCCTGCTCCACCACATCGCCACCGACGAGTGGTCCGACCGCCCGCTGCTCGCCGACCTCGGTACCGCCTACGCGGCCCGCACCCACGGCCGGGACCCCGACTGGACTCCGCTGCCGGTGAGTTACGCCGACTACACCCTGTGGCAGCACGACCTGCTGGCGGCCGCCGAAGCCGACCTGCTGGCCCACTGGACGGACACGCTCGCCGGAATCCCGGCCGAGCTGAACCTGCCCACCGACCACCCCCGCCCGGCCGAGTCCAGCGGACGCGGCGGCACCGTCGGCTTCACCGTGCCGCCCCGGCTGGAGCACGCCCTGCGCGCCCTCGCCCGCGACCACGGCGTCAGCATGTTCATGGTGGCCCAGGCCGCCGTGGCGGCACTGCTGCACCGGCTCGGCGCGGGAGACGACATCCCGCTCGGCGCCCCGGTGTCCGGCCGTGCGGACGAGTCGCTGGAGGACCTCGTCGGGTTCTTCGTCAACTCCCTTGTCCTGCGTGCCGATCTGTCCGGCGACCCGACCTTCGCCGAACTCCTCGCCCGCGTCCGGGAGAGCGGCCTCGCCGCCTACGAACACCAGGACCTGCCCTTCGAGCGGCTGGTGGAGGCCCTCAACCCCGAACGCTCCCTGGCCCGGCACCCGTTGTTCCAGGTCATGGTCGTCCACCTCACGGGCCGGAACGAGGGGCCCGTACTGCCCGGTCTCACCGCCCACCGCGAGACCGTGGGCCAGGACAGCGCCAAGTTCGACCTCAGCTTCGACTTCGTAGAGGAGGAGGACGGCATCCAGGGCTGGATCGAGTACAGCGCCGACCTGTTCGACGAGCCGACCGTCCAGCTCCTCGCCCGCCGGCTGGAGTCCCTCCTCGAACAGGCCGCCGCCGACCCCGGCCGCCGAGTCGGCGCGCTCGACGTCCTCCGCGACGACGAACGCGCCCTGGTCCTCACCGGCTGGAACGACACCACCCGGACCGTCCCCGACGGCACCCTGCCCGAGCTGTTCCGCGCCCAGGTGGCCCGCACCCCCGAGGCCACCGCCGTCGTCTTCGAGGGCACCGCCCTCACCTACGCCGAACTCGATCAGCGGGTGGACCGTCTCGCCCGCACCCTGGCCGCGCACGGCGCCCGTCCCGAGACCACCGTGGCCGTCGCCCTGCCCCGATCCCTCGCCCTCGTCGTCACCCTGCTCGCCGCACACCGCGCGGGCGCCGCCTACCTGCCCCTGGACCCCGGCCACCCCGCCGCCCGGCTCGCCCACATGCTCACCGACGCCGATCCCGCCTGCCTGGTGACCACCGACGGCATCGACCTCCCCGACACCGGCACCCCCCGCCTGCACGTGGACACGGACGGCACGCCGGAGGACCCGGCCGACGCCCCGCTGCCCACCTCGTACGACCCCCGCCACCCCGCCTACGTCATCTACACCTCCGGCTCCACCGGCCGCCCCAAGGGCGTCACCGTCCCGCACGGGGGCATCGCCAACCGGCTGCTGTGGATGCAGGACGCCTACGGTCTGACCGCCGAGGACCGGGTGCTCCAGAAGACGCCGGCCGGGTTCGACGTGTCGGTGTGGGAGTTCTTCTGGCCGCTGATCACCGGCGCCACCCTGGTCGTGGCCAGCCCCGAGGGGCACCAGGACCCGGCCTATCTGGCCGGACTGATCCGCGAACAGGGCGTCACCACGGCCCACTTCGTGCCGTCCATGCTGCGCGCCTTCCTGGACGAGCCGGCCACCGCCCACTGCACCGGACTGCGCCAGGTCATGTCCAGCGGCGAGGCCCTGCCCGCCCCCCTCGCCGCCCGCTTCCACCGCGTCCTGCCCGGCAGCCGCCTGCACAACCTCTACGGCCCCACCGAGGCATCCGTCGACGTCACCGCGTACGAAGTCCCCGCCGACCCGGCCACCGTGCCCATCGGCCGCCCGGTGTGGAACACCCGCGCCTACGTCCTCGACGCGGGTCTCGGCCCGGTACCACCCGGCGTGGCTGGTGAACTGTATCTGGCGGGCGCCCAGTTGGCCCGTGGCTATCTGAACCGGCCGGGCCTGACCGCCGAGCGGTTCGTGGCCGACCCCTTCGGGGCGCCCGGCGCCCGGATGTACCGCACCGGGGACCTCGCCCGCTGGACCCCGGCCGGGGAGCTGGAGTACCTCGGCCGTGTCGACGACCAGGTGAAGCTGCGCGGCTTCCGTATCGAGCTGGGCGAGATCGAGGCCGCGCTCACCGGGCACGCGGGGGTCGCCCACGCGGTCGTCGTGCTGCGCGAGGACCGGCTCGTGGCGTATGCCGTGCCCGCCGAGGGCTCGCACCCGGACCCCGCCGAGCTGCGCGCGCACACCGCCGCCACGCTGCCCGGCCACATGGTCCCGGCCGCCGTCGTCCTGCTCGACACGCTCCCGCTCACTCCCCACGGCAAGCTCGACCGCCGAGCCCTGCCCGCGCCGGACTTCGCCGCCGAGGCCGGCGGCACCCGGCCGCGCACCGAGCGGGAGGAGGCACTGTGCGCCCTGGTCGCCGAGGTGCTCGGTCTCGAACGCGTGGGCGTCGAGGACGACTTCTTCTCCCTCGGCGGTGACAGCATCGTCGCCATGCAGCTCGTCGCGCGGGCCCGCGCCGCCGGGCTGACGTTCAGCCCGCGCGACGTGTTCCGGCACAAGTCGGCCGCCGGACTCGCCGCCGTCGCCACGACGGCCACCGAGCACCGGCCGGACGACTCGCCGCTGCTGCTCGACCTCACCGACGCCGAACGCGCCGAACTCGCCGCCCTGCCGCCCGGCACCGAGGTGCTCCCCGTCTCCCCGCTCCAGGCCGGGCTGCTCTTCCACGCCGCCCTCGACTCCGGCGACGAGGGACCCGACGTGTACACCGTCCAGGTCTCCTACGACCTCGACGGCCCCCTGGACACCGACCGGCTGCGCGCCGCCGCGCAGGGCGTGCTCGACGCCCACGAGAACCTGCGCAGCGGCTTTAGGCACCTGTCCTCCGGGCGGCCCGTCGCCGTCGTCCCGCGCACCGCCGTACTGCCCTGGCGGCAGCTCGACCTCACCGGCGCGGAAAGCGACTGGGAGCGGCTGCTCGGGCAGGAGAGGCGCCGGTTCGACCCCGAACAGCCGCCGCTGCTCAGGCTGTTGCTTGCCCGGACCGGCCCCGACCGGCACCGGCTCGTCCTCTCCCACCAGCATCTGCTGCTCGACGGCTGGTCGCTGCCGCTGCTCACCGCCGAGCTGTGGGCACGCTACGAGGGCCGCACCCCGGCCCCGCCCGCCCCGTACCGGGCGCATCTGCGGTTGCTGGCCGCCCAGGACCCGGCAGCCTCCGCCGCCGCGTGGGCCGACGCCCTCGCCGGGCTCGCCGAGCCCACCCGGCTCGCGCCCGCCGACCCCGACCGGCCCGCCGCCGTCCCGCACACCCACACCGTCGAACTGGACGCCGGCCGCACCGCCGGGCTGGAGGCGTTCGCCCGGAGCCGGGGCGTCACCCTCAACACCCTGGTGCAGGCCGCCTGGGGCGTGCTGCTGGGCAGGCTCACCGGACGCGACGACGTGGTGTTCGGCGCCACCGTCGCCGGACGTTCACCGGAACTCGCCGGGTCCGAGACGATGATCGGCCTGTTCATCAACACCGTGCCCGTACGGGTCCGGCTCCGGGCCAAGGAGAGCACCGCCGACCTGCTGCACCGGCTCCAGGACGAGCAGTCCCGGCTCATCCGCCACCAGCACCTCGGCCTCGCCGACATCCAGCGCGCCGCCGGACTCGGTGAACTCTTCGACACCCTGGTGGTGTTCGAGTCCTATCCCGTGGCCGACAGCGCCGAGGCGGGCGAGTCGCCCCGCGCCACCGTCCGCGAGCACCAGGACTCCACCCACTACCCGTTCGCCTGGGCGGTCGAGCCCGCCGAACGGCTGCGCCTCACCGCCGAGTTCCGCCCCGACCTGTTCGAAGCGGCCACCGTGCGCCGCATCACCGACGCCCTGGCCCACCTCCTCACCGGCATGGCCGCCGACCCCGACGCCCCCGTCGGCAGGCTCGACCTGCTCGGCCCGGACGACCGGCACACCGTGCTGGAGCGGTGGAACGACAACGCCCTGCCCGCAGCCGAACGCCTCGGCACCGTGCCGGAGTTGTTCGCGGCGCAGGTCGCCGCGAGCCCGGACGCGGTCGCCGTCACGGACGGCCGTACCAGCTGGACCTTCGCCGAACTCGACGCCCGGACGGACGCCTTGGCGCGAACCCTCGCCGGGCAAGGTGCCGGACCCGAGCGCGTCGTCGCCCTCGCGCTGCCCCGCACCGCCGACCACATCGCCGCCATCCTGGCCGTGCTGAAGGCGGGCGCCGCCTATCTGCCCCTCGACCCCGACCTCCCCAGGACCCGGCTCACCGGCATGCTCACCGACACCCGCCCGGTCCTCATCCTGGCCACCGGGGACACCGCTCCCGCCCTGCCCGCCACGGACGTCCCCGTCCTGCGCATCGACGCCCCGGCGGACGGCCTCCCGCAGGCCGAGCCCACCGCCCCCGGCCCCGACCACCCCGCCTACGTCATCCACACCTCCGGCTCCACCGGCCGCCCCAAGGGCGTCGTCGTCACCCAGCGCGGCCTGGCCAACCTCTTCCACAGCCACCGCCACGACCTGCACGCGGCCGCCCGCCGCAGCACCGGACGCGACCAGCTGCGGGTGGGCCACGCCTGGTCGTTCTCCTTCGACGCCTCCTGGCAGCCCCAGCTCTGGCTGCTGGACGGACACGCCCTGCACATCGCCGACGACGAGACCCGCCGCGACCCCGAACTCCTCGCCGCCTTCATCCGCGAGCACGGCATCGACTTCATCGAGGTCACCCCGTCCCTCCTCGCCCGCATGGCCGACAGCGGCCTGATCGGCCCCGACGGCGACTGCCCGCTCGCCCTGGTCGGCTTCGGCGGCGAGGCCGTACCCGAGTCGCTGTGGACCCGCCTCGCCGCACTGCCGCACACCGGGGCCGTCAATCTGTACGGACCCACTGAGGCCACGGTCGACGCGCTCGTCGGCCACGTACGCGACAGCGCACGCCCGGTCGTCGGGCGGCCCGTCCATCACTCCCGCGCCTACGTCCTCGACACCGCCCTGCGCCCGGTCCCGCCCGGTGTCACCGGCGAGCTGTACCTCTCCGGACCCGGCCTCGCCCGCGGCTACCTCGGCCGCCCGGAACTCACCGCCGAACGCTTCGTCGCCGACCCCTTCGGCACGCCCGGGACCCGCATGTACCGCACCGGAGACCTGGCCCGCTGGACCGAGGACGGCCTGCTGGAGTTCGCCGGCCGGTCCGACGACCAGGTCAAGATCCGCGGCTACCGCGTCGAACTCGCCGAGATCGAAGCCGCGCTGGACAGCCACCCGGCCGTCGCGCACTCGGTGGTGGTGGCCCGCGAACACCGGCCCGGCATCCGGCAGTTGATCGCCTACGCCGTCCCCCGCGACGGCATGACCGAGGCGGCGGAACCGTCCGTACTGCGCGCCCATGCCGCCGCCACCCTGCCCGAGTACATGGTCCCGGCCGCCGTCGTCGTGCTGGACCGGCTGCCGTCGCTGTCCAACGGGAAGCTCGACCGCGCCGCCCTGCCCGCGCCGACCTTCACCGGAGGAGGACGCGCCCCGGAGAACGACACCGAGCGCGTACTGCGCGACCTGTTCGCCGAGACCCTCGGCCTGCCCGCCGAGGCCGTCGGCACGGACGACGACTTCTTCGCTTCCGGCGGTGACAGCATCGTCGCCATGCAGCTCGTCGCCCGCGCCCGCACCGGCGGACTGCGGATCACCCCGCGCCAGGTCTTCCGGCACCGCACCGTCGCCGCCCTGGCCCTCGTCGCCGTACCGCTCGACCCCGGCCGGCGGCACGCCACCCACGACGACGGCACCGGCACCATCCCGCTCACCCCGATCATGCGCGCCCTCGTGGAACGCGGCGGCCCCTTCGCCGCCTACCACCAGGCCGCGCTGCTCCGGACACCGGCCGACCTCACCGAACCCGGGCTGCTGGCAGTGCTGGAGGCCCTCGCCCGGCGGCACGACATGCTCCGCGCCCGGCTCGTCCGCACGCCGAATCCCGCCCTTCACGTACCGCTGGCCACCGACGCCCGTGACTGGCTCGCCCGAGCCGATGTGCGGGGCGCGGACGAGACCGCGTTGCGGGCAGCCATCGCCCGGTACGCCGAGACAGCCCGCGACGGACTCGACCCCGATGCCGGGGCGATGGTGCGGGCCGTCTGGTTCGACGCCGGGCCAGGCCACCCCGGACGGCTGCTGCTCCTCGTCCACCACCTGGTGATCGACGGCGTCTCCTGGCGTACTCTGCTGCCCGACCTCGCCGCCGCGTGGACCGCCGTCCGGGACGGCCGAACCCCCGAACTCGCCCCCGTGGAGCTGTCGTTCGCCCGCTGGGCGCGGCTGCTCGAACGCCGGGCCGCCGACCCCGCCACCGAGGACGAGCTGCCCTGGTGGACCGGCACCCTGGCCGAGGGCGCGGGGCTGCCGCTGGCCCGCCCGCTGGACCCCGCGCGCGACACCGTCGCCGGCACCCGTCACCTCTCCCTGACCCTGCCCCGGGAGATCACCGAGCCCCTGCTCAGCCGGGCCCCGGCCGCGTTCGGCGCCGGAGTCAACGACGTGCTGCTCACCGCGTTCGCCCTGGCCGTGGGCGACTGGCGGGCCCGCGTTCTGGGCGCCGACCGTCCCGGCGGGCCGGTGCTGGTCGATCTGGAGGGCCACGGCCGCGAGGAGGAGATCGCGGGCGACGCCGACCTGTCCCGCACCGTCGGCTGGTTCACCAGCGTCGTGCCCGTCCGGCTCGACCCAGGCTCGGCCGCCCTGACGGACGGCCCCGCCCTGGACGCCGCCATGGCCCGTGTCCGGGAGCACCTCGCCGCCCTCCCCGCGGCCGGGACCGGCCACGGCCTGCTGCGCCACCTCAACCCGGAGACCGCCCCGCGACTCACCCAACTCGACGACCCGCAGATCGAGTTCAACTACATGGGCCGCTTCGACCGCCCCGAGGCCGCCGACTGGTCCTACGCGGCCGAAGAGTCCGCCGCCGACCTCGACGCCGACCCCGGCATGCCGATGTCCCACGCCCTGACCCTCAACGCCCTCACCGAGGACCGCCCGGAAGGGCCCGAACTCAGCGCCCACTGGGCCTACGCGACCGGACTCCTCACCGAGGAGCAGGTCCGCGACCTGGCCCACACCTGGTTCCGGGCGCTGGAGGCACTGGTACGCCGAGCGGCCCAGCGCCGACCCTGACCCACCCCACCCCGACCGGAAGGCAAGGAGCCCGCCATGAGCAACCCGTTCGAGAACCCCGACGGCGTCTACACCGTCCTCGTCAACGACGAGGGCCAGCACAGCCTCTGGCCCGACTTCGTCGCCGTCCCGCCCGGCTGGACCGTCGTCCACGGCCCCGCGCCCCGTCAGGACTGCCTCGACCACATCGAGACCCACTGGACGGACATGCGCCCCAAGAGCCTGATCGAGGCCATGGCCGACGGAGCCTGACCGGCAGAAGGGGGCGGTCCTGACCTGGGCCCGCCCCCCTTTTCATGCCGAGAACGTCAGGACGTCGGCTGCCCGACCTTCGTCGCCGGCTTGCCGTCCGACGCGGCGGCGAGCTGCGGGACCAGGCGGTCCAGGACGTAGGGAATGCTCAGCACCGTGGACAGGGAGACCGCGTTGCCGTAGTCGCTGGTCTCCTTCACGAACACCTCGCGGCCCCGCTTCACCACGTTCAGATCGCCGTAGACCGGGTCACGGTGCAGCTTGGTGACGGCGGAGGAGAGGTCCGGCACGATCCAGAGAGCCACGCCCTGGTCGAGCAGATCCAGACGCTCCTTGCTGATGTTGGCGCCGAACTTGTCCCCGATCACCTTGTCCAGGTCCTTCGGCAGCGTGAAACCGAGGTCGGACAGCAGCCGGGAGCGCGGGTCCTGGCTGCCGAACACGAACGTGCCCTCGTACGGAGTCGCCACCACCGCCGTCGACTTCGCGAAGCCCGGGTTGGCCTCGCGGGCCGCCGCGAACTTGTCCTGCACGCCCGCCACCAGCTTCTTCGCCTCGGTCTCCTTGCCGAGCGCCTTGCCGATCACCTCGGTCTGCCGCTGCCACGGCACCCCGAAGTCGTTGAACTCCTCCGGCTGGGCCACCACCGGCGCGAACTTCGACAGGCTCGCGTACTGCGACTTGGTCAGCCCCGAGTAGACGGCGAGGATCAGATCAGGGCGCAGCGCGGCGATCTTCTCCACCTGGGGACCGGTGCCGGTGTCCTTCAGCACGGTCGGCGCGGGGGAGCCGCCCAGCTCGTCCTCGGCCCAGGGCCCGACCGCGCCCTTGTAGCCGCCCAGCCACTCGGTCGTGCCCACCGGCACCTTGCCCAGCGCGAGGACGGCGTCCTGGTCGGTCAGACCGACGGTGACGATCCGCTTCGGCTCGGACTTGATCGTCGTACTGCCGTACTTGTGGGCGATCGTCACCGGGAACGCGGTGCCGGCGGAGCCCTTGGCGCCGGAGTCGGGCGAGGCCGAGCCGGAGTCGGAGGAGCCGCAGGCGACCGCGGTCACCGCGAGCAGGAGTACGGAGGTGAGCAGGCCGGTCAGCCGGGAGGCTCTGGTGGCGCGGGGCATCGGTGATCCTTCGCTTCGGGGTGAAAGGTCCTGCGCGGGGGGTACGGGGTCAAGGGCCTGCCTCGGCGGGGGAGCGGCTGCCGGACCAGGCGTGCCACAGAGCGGCGTACGCGCCCTCGGCGGCGAGGAGTTCGGCGTGCGTGCCGCTCTCCGCCACCCGGCCGTCGCTCAGTACGACGATCCGGTCGGCGGCGGCCGCCTGGCTGAGCCGGTGGGCGACCACGAGCGCGGTACGGCCGCGCAGCGCGCGCTCGGCCGCCTCGTCCAGCAGCCGGGCGCCCGAACTGCCCGCCTCCGCCGTCGCCTCGTCCAGGACGACCACGGGCCGGTCGGCGAGCAGCAGCCGGGCCAGCGCGAGCTGCTGGGCGCGGTCGGCGGTCAGCCGGTGCCCGCCGTCGCCCACGACCGTGTCCAGCCCCTCGGGCAGGGCCTCGGCCCAGCCCAGGGCGCCCACCGCCGTCAGCGCCTCGCGCAGCTCATCGTCGCTCGCGTCAGGGCGGGCCAGCCGCAGATCGTCGGCGAGGGGGCCGGCGAAGACATGGACCTCCTGGGTCACCAGTCCGACCAGGCGGCCGGAGGCGTCCGGTCCGACGCCGCCGATATCGACACTGCCCGCCGTGGGGGAGTGCAGCCCGGCCACCAGCTTGGCCAGCGTCGTCTTGCCCGCACCCGTGGTGCCCACCAGCGCGACCCGCTCCTTGGGGCGCACCTCGAGGTCCACCCCGTGCAGCACCGGACGGCCCGGCACATACGCGTGCGAGACCCCGGTGAGCGTCACCGACGGGTCGGCTGCCGGAAGGTCCGCCGACTCGGCCTCCTTCGCCGCGGGTTCGTCCACCACACCGACCAGGCGGGCCAGTCCGGCGGTCGCGGACTGGGCGTCGTCCAGCAGCACCAGCGCGGTGTTGACCGGGCCGAAGAGGCTGTGGAAGTACAGGGCGGCCGCCGTGGCCGTACCCACCGACGCCGAACCGGAGCGCACCAGCCAGAACCCGGTGACCAGCACGGCGGCCAGGCCCAGGTACTCCGCGATGTGCAGCCGGGAGTAGAAGCGCAGCACCAGCCGCACCCCGCGCATCGTCAGCTCCACCGCCGCCCGCGAACGCGCGGTCACGCGCTCGGTGTGGCCGTCCTGGAGCCGGTGCGCGCGTACGGTCCGGGCGCCGCCGATGCTGTCCAGCAACTGCTGCTGCTGCGCCCCGGCCGCGATCCGCTCGCGTCCGTACAGCGGGACCGCGTTGCGCACGTACCAGCGGGCGGTGTGCGCCTGCACCGGCACGGCGAGCAGCGCGGCCAGCAGGAACCGCCAGTCCAGCAGGGCCAGCGCGCCCAGGGTCAGCACGATCGACAGCGCCGAGCGGGCCAGCTCGGGCAGCGCGCCGCGCACCGCGTCCGCGACCCGGGAGACGTCGCGGGTGACACGGGCGTTCAGGTCGCCGGAGCCCGCCCGCTCCACCCGTTCCAGCGGCAGCGCCAGGGCACGCTCCACGAACAGCTCGCGCAGCCGGGCGAGCACGGTCTCGCCGAGCCGGGACACCAGCGACATGCCGAGCGCGGTCAGTACGCCCTGCGCCACCGCCACCCCGGCCAGCGCGGCCACCGGCCAGGTCAGCGTGCCCGGCGCGCGGTGCTCGGTGACCAGGTCCACGATGTGCCCCAGCAGCGGCTGGGTGACCAGCCCCACGGAGGTGGCCAGCACCAGCAGCCCGAACCCGCCGAACGCCAACCCCCGGTGCGGGCGCAGCAGTTCACGGACCACGGCGCGAGTGCGGGCGGCGGTTGCCGTGGGGAGGAGAGCCGGGTCGTCGGTCTGCTTCATGTTCATGCGAGCACCGCCGTCCGGTAGTTGGCGTCCGCCCGTACGAGCTGTTCATGGGTGCCCTCGGCGCCGACCCGGCCGCCGTCGAGGAGGACGACGCGGTCGGTGACGGCGAGCAGCGCGGGGCTGTTGGTCACCACGACCGTGGTGCGCCCCCGCCGAATCTCGCGCAGCCCCTCCGCGATACGCGCCTCGGTGACCGCGTCCACGGCGGTCGTCGGATCGTGCAGCACCAGTACGGGCGGATCGGCGCGCAACGCCCTTGCCAGCAGCACCCGTTGGCGCTGGCCGCCGGAGAGGGAGCGGCCGCCCTCGCCGACCTCGGTGGCGGTGCCGTGCGGCAGGGAGCGGGCGACCTCGTCCACACGGGCGGCGGCGAACACCCGCTCCGTGAGCGGGTCCTGGGCCGTGCCGGTGGCCTCGTCCGCCGGTGCCACGTTCGCCGCCAGCGACCCGCCGAACAACGCGGCGTCGTGCGCGGCCACCAGGACCGCCGCCCGGAGCGCTGCCGGGTCCAGCCGGGTCAGGGGTACGCCGTCCAGCTCGACCGAACCCGTCTCCGGGTCGTGCTCCCGGCCCAGGCAGCGCAGCAGGGCCTCGGCACCGGCCGGGTCGGTCACCGCGATCCCGGTCAGGAGCCCGGCGGGCAGATCGAGGTCGACGCCCTCCGGACCACCGAGCCGGACCCCGCGCAGCCGCAGCGCACCGCGTACCGGCTCCGGCACCGCGTCGTCACCGCCGCTCACGGCCGGCGCGGCGGCCAGCACCCCGGCGATCCGGGCGGCGGAGGCGCGCCCCTGCGCCAGCTCGGCGTTCACCCAGGCGAAGGTCTCCAACGGGCCCAGCAGGAACAGCGCCAGTCCCACCGCCGACACCAACTGGCCCAGCGAGAGCGACCCTTCGAGGGCCAGCCGCCCGCCCACCAGGGCTATCAGCGCGATGAAGCCGCCCGTCAGGGCCAGCACGAGCCCGGTCTGCCAGGACTCGGCGCGGGCCGCGCGCAGCGTCGCCGCCAGCGACACCCGGCTGGTGCGGCGGTACCGCTCCACGGCGGCCCGCTCGGCGCCCAGCCCCTTCAGCACCCGCAGCCCGGCCACCAGGTCGGCGGCCACTCCCGAGGCGTGCGCGGCCCGGTCCTGCTCGGCCTCGCTGCGCCGCTCCAAGGGCTTGCTCAGCAGATGCCCCAGCCACAGCAGCACCGGCGTGCCGAGCAGCACGATCAGCCCCAGCGGTACCGACGTCACCAGCAGCGCGACCGCGCTCACCGTGATGCCCGCGACGGCCCACATCCCGCTCATCAGCGCCATGTTGACCGCGCCGACCCGCTTGGCGTCCTCGGTGGCCACATTCGCCAGCTCGCCGGGGAGCAGCCCCGCCTCCGCGCCGCCGCGCGGGTCCAGCACCCGGCGCACCACCGCGAGCCGCAGCGCGTGGGCGGCCTCCTCGGCGGCGCGTTCACCCGAGCGTGCGCCCAGCCGGAAGCTCCACGACAGGCACACGTACATGACCGCGAGCACCGCCAGCCACAGCAGCAGCCGCCCGGCATCCTGGCCGGCCACCGCCTGGTCGATGACGACGCCGATGAGCACCGGGACCAGGGCTTCCCCCAGCTGGTGCACGCAGCCGAACCCCGCGCCGAGCGCGACGCGCCGCGCCTGCCCCCTGACCGAACGTGTCAGGACATCGCGCCCCGACGGTTCCCCTGATCCCACCAGCCACCCTCCGGAAACCGGTCAACTTAGGCAAGGCTACTCTAAGTAAAAGCGGTGGCGTCAATCCCATCCGTCGGTCTCGGGGGCCGAGTTGGGTAGCGTGGGGGGTCTGAGTAGGCAAAGCGACCCGGCAGAGAAAAGGGGCGACCCATGAGGATCTCCGTCTCCTCCGACATGGACGAACCGGTGGCCCGTCTCCTCGTGGCGGAGCTGCGCGGCCGGGGGCACGAGGTGCGCGAGCACGGCGCGCTGCGGGCCGGGGCCGACCCGCAGTGGGCGGTGTGCTCGGAGGTTGCCGCGCGGGAGGTGGCCGAGGGGTCGGCCGATCAGGCGGTCGTCTGCTGCTGGACCGGAACGGGCGCCTCCATCGCCGCGAACAAGGTGCCGGGGGTGCGCGCCGCGCTCTGCGCCGACGCCGCCACGGCGGACGGCGCGCGCCGCTGGAACGACGCCAACGTCCTCGCGCTCAGCCTGCGGCTCACCTCGGAGCCGCTGCTGAAGGAGATCCTCGACGCCTGGTTCGCGGCCGCGCCGAGCCAGGACGAGGAGGACCGCCGCAACGTGGCCCACATCGAAGCGCTCGACGTACGGCCACGCTGAGGCGGTCCCCGGTGCCGGGGCCCTTTGGTCAATGGGCGCCCAGGCCGGTCAGTGGGCGCCCAGGCCGCCCCCGCCGAAGGAGCCGCTCGACCCCTTGCTCCAGCGCGGACGGTCCTTGTTCTCACTTGTTCTCGTGCCCATGTTGGTCAGTTCGTAGGGGGTGAGCGCGCGCCCGCCCTTGGGGGTCCGCGGGATCTCATCCGGCTCCCGGTTCTCCTGCACCTCCCGAGTCACACCCTCCGGGGGAAGGTGCGGCTGTTCCTCGGCGCTGGGGCGGGGCGGCTCCCTGTCCTTGATCCGGCTGTTGATCCAGAAGCCGCCCGCGAGCAACGCCAGCACGCCAACGGCCACGACGAAGAGCACCAGGCTGATCAGCCCGCTCGGTGCCGCCAACTGTGTCATCGCGGTGTCCATAACAGTGGTGTACCCCGTACAAACAGTACGAATCGGACACGCTGGGTGTCTGCCCGCGCACCGGCCGTGCCCTGCAACCTCCTGCGTCCACAGGACCGTTGCCCACGCGTTTACGCCGCCGCACCCACGGCTACCCGCCCCGTGTGACACCTCCGCCCCCCTCACGAGAGCAGCTCTACCAATTCCTGGAAGACCGGTTCGCCTGCGCCCAGGCGTGCTCCGACTGCGCGCGGGCCTGTGCGGTGCGCGCCAGCCTCGTCGGCTCGTACGGCACCGCCGGGCAGGAGCGCGCCCGGCGCCTCGGCATCATGTGCGCCGAGGTGTGCGACACCACGTGCCGCGCGCTGTCCGAGGAGGGCCGCGCGGACGGCGAGGGCACCGAGGACGAGATCAGGCTCCAGCTGGAGTGGTGCCGCTCGCTCTGCGTCGAGGCCGCCGAGGCGTTCGACGGCCAGCCCGGCGCCGAGAACGCCGCCACCGCCTGCCGCACCTGCGCCCAGGCGTGCGTGGACTTCATGGCGGCCCTCACCTGACCCTGTCCCCGCGTGCGGCCGCCCGCCCGGGCCGGCCGCCCCGATCCGGCCCGCGTGCCCCACTGGATCTCAAGGCTGTGGAAAGCAGCGCCACTTGCGGCACCCGAGGGACTGGCCGAACAGAGGCCCGCTGCTCCAAGATCTCTACTCCGCCGGCAGTCACCTCTTCCAGTCGCAGGAGCAGAGTTGTTGTTCCACACTCTCCGCCGCGCCGCGCTCGCCGCGGCCCTCGTGCTGCCCGCCGCACTGCTCAGCGGGTGTTCCCTCGTCCAAGGCGCCGGGAGCTGCGACGGCTCCGGCGCCGCACGCGAGGACCTCGCCGCCCAGCCGGTGCTGTCCTCACCCCCCGACGGCGCCTCCGCCCCCGCCAACTACCAGGGCGCGGGCATCTCCACCGGCTGCGACGACGACAGTGCGGGCCCGGCCTGGCTGCACGCGGACCGCGTCTACGCCTTCACCGGCACCCGCCGGGCCGTCGTCGACCACTACGCCCGCATCGCAGCCGCCCAGGGCTGGCGCCGCGACACCGCCTCCCGCGCCGACGCCGCCTGCTGGACCCGGACCGCCGACGGCCGTCGCCTGGTGCTCGCCGTCGACTTCCAGCTCGGCGGCTGGACACCCGCCCCCGACCCCGGCAAGGGCATCGGCTACGAGGTGACCGTCGGCTCCGACGCCGACGGCAGCGCGGAGGGTGCGGGCTGCGCCGACTAGGGTCCGCACACCCCTACCCGGCGAAGATCAACCGTGCTACCAAGAACCATGCCTGCACACGAGGGAACCCGGACGTACGACGCCGTCATCGTCGGCGGGGGACACAACGGCCTGGTCGCGGCCGCCTACCTGGCCCGTGCCGGGCGCTCGGTCCTGCTGCTGGAGCGCCTCGGCAACACCGGGGGCGCGGCCGTGTCCAGCCGGCCGTTCGCCGGGGTCGAAGCCCGGCTGTCCCGGTACTCCTACCTCGTCAGCCTGCTTCCGGACAAGATCGTCCGGGACCTCGGGCTGGACTTCCGGGTCCAGGGCCGCACCATCTCCTCGTACACTCCCGTCGAGCGTGGCGGCCGGGCCACCGGGCTGCTCGTCGGGGGCGGCGAGGAGCGCACCCGGCGGGCCTTCGCCGAACTGACCGGCGGCGAGAACGAGTTCACTGCCTGGCAGCGCTTCTACGGCATGACCGGCGAGGTCGCCCGGCGAGTCTTCCCCACCCTCACCGAACCGCTGCCCAGCCGCGCCGAGTTGCGCACCCGCGTCGCCGACGAGGCCGCCTGGCGGGCCCTGTTCGAGGAGCCGATCGGCGTCGCCGTCGAGGAGAACTTCCACGACGACCTGGTGAGGGGCATCGTCCTCACCGACGCGCTGATCGGCACCTTCGCCGACGCCCACGACCCCTCCCTCGCCCAGAACCGCTGCTTCCTCTACCACGTCATCGGCGGCGGCACCGGCGCCTGGGACGTCCCCGTCGGCGGCATGGGCGCCCTCACCGACGCCCTCGCCGGCGCGGCCCGCGCGGCCGGAGCCGAGATCGCCACCGGGCACGAGGCGATCCGTATCGACACCGACGGCCGCACCGCCGAGGTCGCCTACCGCACCGCCGACGGCGAAGGCGTCGCCGCCGCCCGCCACGTCCTCGTCAACGCCTCCCCGCGCGAACTGGCCGCCCTCACCGGCGACTCGGCGCCCGAGCCCGCCGAGGGCGCCCAGCTCAAGGTGAACATGCTGCTCAAGCGGCTGCCCCGGCTCAAGGACAGCTCCGCCGACCCGCGCGAGGCGTTCGCCGGAACCTTCCACATCGCCGAGGGCTACCAGCAGCTCGCCACCGCCCACGCCCAGGCCGCCGCGGGTGAACTCCCCGCCGCCCCGCCCTCGGAGATCTACTGCCACTCCCTGACCGACCCCACCATCCTCGGCCCCGACCTCGCCGAACGCGGCTACCAGACCCTCACCCTCTTCGGTCTGCACACCCCGGCCCGTCTCTTCGCCCACGACAACGACGCCGTACGCGAGGAACTCCTGAAGTCCACCCTCGCCCAGCTCGACGCCCACCTCGCCGAACCCCTCGCCGACTGCCTGGCCACCGACGCCGACGGCCGCCCCTGCATCGAGGCGAAGACCCCGCTCGACCTGGAGCGCGACCTCGGCCTGCCCGGCGGCAACATCTTCCACCGCGGCCTCACCTGGCCCTACGCCCAGGACGGCACCGGCCGCTGGGGCGTGGAGACCCGGCACGCCAACATCCTGCTGTGCGGCGCGGGCGCGGTGCGCGGCGGCGGGGTCAGCGGAGTGCCGGGACACAACGCGGCGATGGCCGTGCTGGGGGAGTGACGGCCACCGCCGAAGATCTTGACCTCGGGACCGGCCGGCCCGAGGATCGGCTGTCATGACACAGGGACACGGCAGCACCGTCGACGGGGTGCTGCGGCGCAGCGCCCGCCGCACCCCGGCACGCGTGGCGCTCAAGTACGGCGACCGCTCCTGGACCTACGCGGAACTGGACGACGCCGTCTCCCGGGCCGCCGCCCTGCTGCTGGCCCAGGGACTCGAGCGGGGCGACCGGGTGGCCGCCTACGGCCACAACTCCGACGCCTACCTCATCGCCTTCCTCGGCTGCGCCCGCGCGGGCCTCGTCCACGTCCCGGTCAACCAGAACCTCACCGGCGCCGACCTCGCCTACCTGCTCCACCAGTCCGGCAGCGCCCTCACCCTCAGCGACCCCGCCCTCGCCGGCCGGCTCCCGGCCGGCACCCGCACCCTCCCGCTGCGCGACGCAGACGGCTCCCTGCTCGCCCGCCTGGCCGGCACCCCGCCGTACACCGGGCCCGAGCCGCGTACCGAGGACCTGGTGCAACTGCTCTACACTTCCGGCACCACCGCGCTGCCCAAGGGCGCGATGATGACCCACCGGGCGCTGGTCCACGAGTACCTCAGCGCGATCACCGCCCTCGACCTGAGCGCGGGCGACCTGCCCGTGCACGCGCTGCCGCTCTACCACTCGGCGCAGCTGCACGTCTTCCTGCTGCCCTACCTCGCGGTCGGCGCGACCAGCACGATCCTCGACGCCCCCGACGGCGACCGCCTCCTCGACCTGATCGAAGCGGGCCGCTGCGACAGCCTGTTCGCCCCGCCCACCGTGTGGATCGCGCTCGCGGGGCGCCCCGACTTCGCCGACCGCGACCTGAGCGGCCTGCGCAAGGCGTACTACGGTGCCTCGATCATGCCGGTGCCCGTCCTGGAGCGGCTGCGCGAACGCCTGCCCAAGCTCGCCTTCTACAACTGCTTCGGGCAGAGCGAGATCGGCCCGCTCGCCACCGTCCTCGCCCCGAACGAGCACCAGGGCCGCCTCGACTCCTGCGGCCGCACCGTGCTGTTCGTCGACGCCCGCGTGGTCGACGAGGAGGGCGCGGACGTTGCGGACGGCACCCCTGGCGAGATCGTCTACCGCTCGCCCCAGTTGTGCGAGGGCTACTGGGACAAGCCCGAGGAGACCGCGGCCGCCTTCCGCGACGGCTGGTTCCACTCCGGCGACCTCGCGGTCCGCGACGCCGACGGCTACTTCACGATCGTCGACCGGGTGAAGGACGTCATCAACTCCGGCGGTGTGCTCGTCGCCTCGCGCCAGGTCGAGGACGCCCTCTACACCCACGAGGCGGTCGCCGAGGCCGCCGTGATCGGGCTGCCCGACGAGCGCTGGATCGAGGCCGTCACCGCGGTCGTCGTCCCCCGGGGCGACGTCACGGAGGACGCGCTGATCGCCCACGTCCGCGAAGAGCTGCCCGCGTTCAAGGCGCCCAAGCGGGTGTACTTCGTGGCCGAACTCCCGCGCAACGCCAGCGGGAAGATCCTCAAGCGGGAACTGCGGGACCGGCTCGGCTAGCGGGGCCGCAGGTCCACGATCCGGCGGATCTTGCCCACCGAGCGTTCCAGCGACTCCGGCTCCACGATCTCCACGGACACCGACACCCCGATGCCGTCCTTCGCCGCCGCCGCGATCGACCGGGCCGCCGCCTCCCGCACCTCCGGCGTGGCACCCGGACGCGCCTCCGCCCGCACGGTGAGCGCGTCCATCCGCCCCTCCCGCGTCAGCCGGAGCTGGAAGTGCGGCGCCACACCGGGGGTGCGCAGCACGATCTCCTCGATCTGGGTCGGGAACAGATTGACCCCGCGCAGGATCACCATGTCGTCGCTGCGCCCGGTGATCTTCTCCATCCGCCGGAACACCCGCGCCGTCCCCGGCAGCAGCCGGGTCAGATCCCGCGTCCGGTAGCGGACGACCGGCATCGCCTCCTTGGTGAGCGAGGTGAACACCAGCTCGCCCCGCTCGCCCTCCGGCAGCACCTCACCGGTGATCGGGTCCACCACCTCCGGATAGAAGTGGTCCTCCCACACATGCAGACCGTCCTTGGTCTCCACGCACTCCTGAGCCACCCCCGGACCGATCACCTCCGACAGCCCGTAGATGTCCACGGCGTCGATGGCGAACCGCTCCTCGATCTCCCGCCGCATGCTCTCCGTCCACGGCTCCGCCCCGAACACCCCCACCCGCAGCGAGGTGGAGCGCGGGTCCACGCCCTGCCGCTCGAACTCGTCCAGCAGCGTCAGCATGTACGAGGGGGTGACCATGATGACGCCCGGCCCGAGATCCTGGATCAGCCGCACCTGCCGGGACGTCATGCCCCCGGAGGCGGGCACCACCGTGCACCCCAGGCGCTCGGCGCCATAGTGCGCGCCCAGTCCTCCGGTGAACAGGCCATAGCCGTACGCCACATGGACGATGTCGCCGGGCCGCCCGCCCGCTGCCCGGATCGAGCGGGCCACCATGTCCGCCCACACCGAAAGGTCGTTGTCGGTGTAGCCGACCACCGTAGGCAGCCCCGTCGTCCCACTGGAGGCATGCAGCCGCCGCACCCGCTCCCTGGGCACCGCGAACATCCCGTACGGGTAGTTCGCCCGCAGGTCCGCCTTGGTGGTGAACGGGAAGTGCGCGAGGTCCGCGAGCGAACGGCAGTCCTCGGGGCGCACCCCGGCCTTGTCGAAGGACTCCCGGTAGAACGGCACATGGGCGTAGGCGTGCCGCAGCGAGGCGCGCAGCCGCTCCAGCTGGAGCGCCCGCAGCTCCTCGGGCCCGAGCCGCTCGCCCGCGTCCAGCAGGTCCGTCTCGTCCGCCATCGGGACTTCCCTTCGCACACGACACGCGTCACGACACGCCTCACGACACGCAATACGGACGACCGATCATTCGGTCGATCTTGCCGAGGCCAGTAATTCAGGCCATCGCGCCCCGGGCAAGAGGCCGGCCGGGATTTTTCCGCGCGCGGCTCCGTACTCGCGTACACCCACCCGCCCCAAGGTCCCCCTCACGTGGCCTGTGCGCCGTCAGGGCCGGTCGCTAGGCTGAGCCGCGGACGACGTAATGGGAGGAGCACGGACGTGGCCGAGAGCACCATCCAGCAGCAGTCGCTCACGGGCTGGGACAAGCCGGACCTGGACCTCAGCGGGGCCCAGTGGCAGTCCAGCAGCAGGGGTCTGGGCGATGTCCAGATCGCCTTCGTCGAGGGCTTCATCGCGATGCGCAACAGCCGCCGCCCCGAGAGCCCCTCGCTGATCTTCACCCCCGCCGAGTGGGGCGCCTTCGTCTCCGGGGCCCGTGAGGGCGAGTTCGATCTCACCTGATCCACCGGGCGGGGCCCGAACCGGAGCCGACCGGGGGTGTTCCGGCCGCGATTGCCCAACACGCGCCCCGCGGCGCCCTCTCCGGAGCGCCGCCTGAGCCAGGCTGGCCCCGACAAGAGGCCCGCCCCGGCACGGGGAAGGCCGCGTCCCGGGAGGTGAGGAACGATGAGCGCTGTGCCGGTCATCGCCGCGGTCGACGGTTCCGAGGACAGCCTGCGCGCCCTGGACTGGGCCCTTCAGGCCGCCCGCCGCCGCGTCGCACCGCTGCGCGTCATCCATGTGCGCCAGTACGCGGCCTGGGGCGAGGCCGACATCCTCGTCGCCGACCCGCCCGACGAGCGCGGCGACCCGGTCCTCGACGAGGTGCGCGACAGGCTCGCCGGCCGTTCCGGCCTGCCCACCGTGGAGTACGTCACCGTCGAGGGCGTACCCGGCGCCGTCCTGCCCGAACTCGGCGCCGACGCACAGTTGTTGGTCCTCGGCTCACGCGGCCGGGGCGGCTTTGCCAGCCTGCTCCTCGGCTCCAACTCCCTCGCCGTCGCCCGCGACGCCTCCTGCCCCGTGGTCGTCGTCCCCCGGCCCGGCCGCGAGGTGCACGCCGAACCCCCGGCCGAGCACGGACCCCGGGTCGTCGTCGGACTGCACGTCGACAGCCCCGACGACGGCGTCCTCGGCTTCGCCTTCGCCGAGGCGTCGCTGCTCGGCGCCCGCCTCCAGGTGATCGCCGCCTATCCCTGGCCCGTCCAGACCTGGTCGGCCCCCGGTCAGCTGATGCCCCCGCCCATCGACCAGGTCGCCGTCGAGAGCGAGACCCGCGTCCTCGCCGAAGGCTTCCTCGACCCGCTGCGCGCCCAGCACCCCGGCGTCGACGCGGAGGCCGAGGCGCTGCCGGGCGATGCCGCCGGGCATCTGGTCGCCCTCTCGGCGGGCGCCGATCTGGTCGTCGTCGGCCGCCACCGGCGCCGGCTGCGCGTGCCCACCCGCATGCTGGGCTCGGTCACCCAGGCCGTCCTGCTGCACGCGGCGAGCCCCATCGCCGTCGTCCCCGCCGGCCCCGCCGAGGAGTGACCCCGTACGGGCCATGCCGGGAGGGCTCCCGCACGCCGCCCGGCCGGTCCGGGCACGTACCATTGGCCGCATGTCGTTCCTCCGCCGCCGCAGCGCCACTCCCGCCGGACCAGACTTCGACGTGCTGGCCATGGACCCCGGTGACTGGCCCGGCAACCTCGGCGCGGGCCTGCTGCCCGCCCCCGACGGAAGCTGCCAGGGCGTCTTCCTGCGCTACGACCTGTTCGGCGGCCGTGGCCCCGCCATGATCATCGGCAATCTCCCCGAGGGCTCCCCGGCCCGTGAGACCACCGAGGGCGAGATCCCCTTCGAGGTCGCCCAGCTGCTGCTGGCGCTGGACAACGAGGAGGAGGTCACCGTCGTCGGCTCCGAGGACACGCCCGTCCTCCAGGGCGACAACCTGCTGATCGTGCGCCGCCTCAAGCTCTCCGAGGGCCGGGTCTCCTGCGTGCAGTTCGACCGCAGCGACGGCGTCCTCGTGACCATCGCCGCCTGGGACCGCCCCATCACCGACGACCTGTACGCCCTGCTGAAGCCGCTCCCGGCGGAGCTGTTCCAGCAGGGCTGAGGCACCGCTACCGGCGGGCGGCCGCCAGGTCCACGTCCGCCGCGCGGACGAATCCGACCCGGTGGCCGTACTGGATCTCGTAGTACAGGTCCTTGCCGGTGATCACCTGGTGCGAGTCCTCGGTGAAGGTGACCGCGTAGTAGTACTCGCCCGGCATCCGGTCACCGACCACGTACTTCTGCCCGGCCGGGATCGCGTACGGCAGCGGCACCACCGACTGCGCCGGGACGCCCGCCGGGTACGCCTCCTTCTCCGGGTAGGCGCGGCCGTACACCGGGACGCTTCCCAGCCCCGCCTTCGGGGTGATCGTGGCCCCGGACGCGGAGACCGCCGTGGGCTCGCGGTGCGGGTTCTGGAACCACGCCTTCTGCCCCAGGTACCAGATCGCCGTCCAGTCGCCCCAGCGACCCGCGACCACGTACTGCTGACCGGTGGAGACCCGCGAGGACAAATCGTTGACCCCGTCGGTCGGCTCGGTGCCCAGACCGATGTCCTTGATCAGCGGCGCGTTCACATCGTGGTCGGAGTACAGCCGCACCTCACCGGAGCCGTGCGCCGGGCACGGCTCGCCCTTCTTCGTGCAGCCCGTGTACACCGGCTGGTTGGCGGCGTAGTCGGGCAGGATCGTCACCAGACCCGAACGGCTGGTGCCCGTGCGCTTGAAGGGGTGGCCGAGCAGCTGGAAGTAGTGCCGCCAGTCCCAGTACGGGCCCGGATCGGTGTGCATGCCGGGCACGGTGGAGGCGGTCGGACCGGGCACGTTCTCATGGCCCAGGATGTGCTGCCGGTCCAGCGGCACCCCGTACGCGCGGGACAGGTACTTCACCAGCCGTGCCGAGGACCGGTACATGGCCTCCGTGTACCAGGCGTCCGGCGCGGTGAGGAAACCCTCGTGCTCGATGCCCACGGAGCGGGCGTTCACATCCCAGTTCCCCGCGTGCCAGGCGACGTCCTTCGCCTTCACATGCTGGGCGATCAGACCATCGGTCGAGCGAATGGTGTAGTTCCAGGACACATAGGTCGGGTCCTGGATCAGGTTCATCACCCCGTCCCAGCCGCCCTCGGTGTCATGGATGACGATGTACTTGACGCGCTGGGCCGCGGGCCGGACCCCGAGGTCGTGGTTGCCGTAGTCGTTGTCGCCGAACTCCTCGTACGGCGCCGGGACCGACACGCACGACACCGACCTCGGACACTCGACATCGCCCGCGCGTGCCGCACGCAGCCCGGTCCGCTTCAACTGGGCGGTATCGGCGCTGAGTCGAGGGCTCGCCGTCAGCTCGACCCGCTGGCCGGCGTCGGTGGTGCGCCGCTCTCCGGTGCGCAGCACGTCGTACACGTCGTCCGCGTACGCGGCGGCCGTCGCCTGGTCGTCGGCGGCGGAGAAGCGGGCCACCGCGCCGTACCAGACGGCCGGGTCGGCGCTGAGCGGCTCGCCCAGCTCCCGCTGCGCGGCCGCCAGCAGTGCGGCGCCGCCGGCGATGTTGGCGGCCGGGTCGGCGCGCAGCCGGGCCGCCGGGAGACCGGTCAGCTCCGCCGCGCGGCGCAGCGTGGTCAGCCGGGCGGGCAGCTTCGACGGGGCGGGCGCCTTGGCCTCGGGGTGCAAGGGAGTACGGGTGCTGTCGCCTCGCGCGTCCTCCGTGCCCTCCGCGTGATGCTCGGTCGCGGCCAGCGCGGTACGCGCGTCGGTGAGGTGCATCGGGCCGTAGCCGCCGCTCACGCTGGGCGCCCCGGCGTGCGCGTCCCAACGGGACTGGAGGTAGGAGACGGCCAGCAGCACGCTCCGGGGCACACGGTACTCGGCGGCCGCACTGCCGAAGGCGCGCTGGAGCTGATCGGCCGGGGGAGCGGTGGGCGCGGCCGGGGCGGCGCCGAGCAGCGGCAGCACCAGGGCGGCCGAGACGAGCGTGCCCGCGGTCCGCTTCAGGCGTCTGACGCCGGGTACGGACGACGGGGCGGGGGCGAATCCTCGCAATGCGGCCTCCTGTGACGGGCGGGGCGTGGCGGGACGGGCGGCGCCGAGCTGGGTCAGTGGTACCGGCTTGCCGACGATCCGTCAATGATGCCCTCGGGAAGATGATTTCCCACGTCACAAAGGGTTTCGGGCGAGTTTCGCGCTGATGGCGCGCGGGCCTGCGAGGCGTCAGTGGCGTATACCAGTGACCCCCGCCCCGCAGGCCCGGCACCCGGAACCGCGGTACGCCGCCGCTCGGGCGCACCGCGGTGCTCTGGGCCCGCTCTAGCGGGTGCCGACCGCCGCGCGCACGGCCCGGCGGGCCATGTGGCAGTCGTCGTGCAGCCTCCGCAGCAGCAGCCGCTGCTCCTCACCGGAGGGCGTCACGCCCGACGGGGCCGGGGCCGGGGGAGTGCCGTGCATCGAACGCTGCACGGCCGTCTCGTAGGTGCGGATCTCGCGGGTCAGCACCAGCATCAGGTTCACCAGGAAGGCGTCGCGCGAGGCCGGGCCCCCCGACTGGGCGAGCTGGCTGATCTGACGGCGCGCGTCCGGGGCGTCACCGAGGACCAGCCACAGCGTGGCCAGGTCGTACCCCGGCAGATACCAGCCCGCGTGCTCCCAGTCGACCAGCACCGGACCGGCCGGGGACATCAGGATGTTGGACAGCAGCGCGTCGCCGTGGCAGAACTGGCCCGTGCCCTGGCGGCCGGCCGCGTGCGCGATGCCATGCAGCAGCTTCTGGAGGTCGCCCAGGTCGCGGTCGGTGAGCAGTCCCAGCTCGTGATAGCGGGAGATGCGGGCCGCGTAGTCCAGTGGGGCGTTGAAGGTGCCCGCCGGGGGGCGCCAGGCGTTCAGCCGGCAGATCGCGCCGAGCGCGGCGCGGATGTCCGCGCGCGGCGGGGTCTCCAGCGGGTGGCGGCGGTGCGAGGCCACCCGGCCGGGCATCCGCTCGATCACCAGTGTGCAGTTGTCCGGATCGGCCGCGATCAGCCTCGGCACGCGCACCGGTGGACGGTGCCGGACGAAGGAGCGGTAGGCAGCTATTTCGTGCCGGACGCGCTCCGCCGCGGCGGGCGCGTGGTCCAGCAGGCACTTGGCGACCGCCGTGCTGCGGCCTGTCGTACCGACGAAGGTGACGGACCGTCCGCTGCGGCGCAGCACCTGCACCGGGGCGAACTCCGGGCAGATCCGCTGGACCGAGGCGATGGCGGTGCGGAGTTGGGCCCCCTGGGGGCCGGACAGGTCCAGCCTGCCGCTGAGCGGCTGGGAGCCGGGCTGCCCGGGAATGCGTGGTGCCCGGCCCACGCCCAGGAGGGGTGCTCCGGGTCGCGCCGCCGGGTCCAGATACGGTCCGCCGCCCACGGGGCGGGGACGTGGTGGCCGGGGCGGGGCGGACACGGAGGACGATGCTGCGTACATGGGAGATACAGATCCCTTCGTGTGCCTGCTGTGCCTGCCTGTGCGTCGCTTGCGCTGAAGCCGTCGTGAAGTCTTCCGGTACGAAGCCTTCTCGGGGGAAGCCTGCTGACGAGCTGTGCGCCCACCCGTCCCGGTCCTCCCTGGCGCACCCTGGGGAATGTCCCTGGGCGGCCGGGCCGGGGTGGCGCTTTCCTACCTGACACCCGACGTCCACTGGCACACCATCTGGCGCACCCTGGCGAACCCTGGCGAATAGTCGCCCGGCAACCTGCACGGGGCTACTGTCAACTCAGCCGAGAACCTGGGGGCTTGACGTGAGCGGACAACCCAATACCCGGTTTGCGGACCTGTTCGGCCTGGCCGGCTGGTCCAAGGGCGAACTCGCGCGGCTGGTCAATCGGCAGGCGGCGGCCATGGGCCACCCCCAGCTGTCGACGGACACCTCGCGGGTGCGGCGGTGGATCGACATGGGAGAGATCCCGCGCGATCCGGTGCCGCGGGTGCTGGCGGCTCTGTTCACCGAGCGTCTCGGCCGTGTCGTGACCATGGAGGACCTCGGTCTGGTACGGCACGGGCGTGCGGGGAAACGGCAGGGCGACGGGAAGAGCGATGATCCCGACGGCGTGTTGTGGGCGCCCGAACGAACCGCCGCGGTCCTCACCGAATTCACGGGAATGGACCTCATGCTCAACCGACGCGGCTTGGTGGGCGCGGGTGCCGCGCTCGCCGCGGGAGCCACACTCAGCAGCGCCATGCACGACTGGTTGCACACCGACCCCACGCTCCGGGCCGACGCCCCCGTCCTCGACAACCCCCTGTACGCGGAACCCGCCGGATTCGACCGCTACGAGGCCGCCCCCATCGGGTCCCAGGAGGTCGAGGAACTGGAGGGCTCGGTAAAGGTGTTCCGGGCCTGGGACGCCGCCCGTGGCGGCGGCCTCCAGCGCAAGGCGGTCGTGGGCCAGCTCAACGAGGTGGGCGGCATGCTCGCCTACCACCATCCACCCCAGCTCCAGCGGCGCCTGTGGGGCGTCGCCGCCAATCTCGCCGTTCTCGCGGGCTGGATGTCCCACGACGTGGGTCTGGAGCCCACGGCGCAGAAGTACTTCATCATCGCCACGCACGCCGCGCACGAGGGCGGCGACCGCCCGCGGGCCGGGGAGGCGCTGTCGCGGGCGGCCCGCCAGATGGTGCATCTGGGCCGCCCGGACGACGCCATGGACCTGATGAAGCTGGCCCAGTCCGGCTCGGGGGAGGAACTGCAGCCCAGAACGAAGGCCATGTTCCACACCATCGAGGCGTGGGCGCAGGCGGCGATGGGCAAGGGCCAGGCGATGCGCCGCACCCTCGGCCAGGCCGAGGACCTGTTCGTCTCCGACCGCCAGGAAGGCCGGCAGCCGGACTGGATGCAGACCTTCAAGGACGAGGATCTGTACGGCATGCAGGCCCTCGCCTACCGCACGCTCGCCGAGCACGACCCGAGCGCGGCCGTGCACGCCCAGCACTACGCCCAGAAGGCGCTGGCGCTCAGGATCGACGGGCGGGAGCGGTCGAAGATCTTCGACCATCTCTCCATGGCCTCGGCCTGCTTCATCGCGGACGACCCCGAACAGGCGGACCGGTACGCCCGGTTGGCGCTGATGGCGATGGGAGCCAACTCCTCCCGCCGTACCTGGGACCGGCTGCGCGAGATGTACCGGCTCACCGCCGAGTACGCGAGCTATCCGAAGGTCGGCGAACTGCGGGAGGAGATCAGGCAGGCCCTGCCCAAGCCCAGGAGCCGGGACGGAGGCGCGGCGCCGGCGTAAAGAAGGTACGCGCTACCCGGAGACCCTGACGACGAGCACACAGGCGTCGCCGTGCTGCCCCGCGCCCAGCTCCCCGGCCAGCAACCGCACGCACTCCCGCGCGGTACGGGCCGTGCACAGGCGTGGGCCGAGACCGAGCAGGCGGTCCACGTCCGTGTCGTTCAGCCGGTCGGTGTGCAGTACGAGCAAGTCACCGGGTCGCAGGGTGAGTTCGTCCTGCCCGTAGGGGGAGTGTGCGCTTGGGGGCGGGTCGTCCGGTGCGGTCAGCCGGCGGCCCGTCCCATCGCGGAACAGCAGCGGGACGGGGTGGCCGGACCGCGCCCAGGTGAGGGTACGATTCTGCGGCTCGTAACGGCAGCAGACCGCGCCACGCAATGAGGTGGCTGGGCCCAACTGATCGAGTATGGCGAGCAGTCGACCGGGGCGGGTGCCCGCCAGTGCCATGCCGTGCACGGCGCCGAGCAGCGTGGCGGGGTCCGGGCCGGTGAGGTCACCGACACTCAACAGGGCGGCCCCACCCGGTAGTTCGAGCACATCACACCAGTCGCCCGCCGCCGTGACAGGAGGTGAGCCCGGCAGGTGGTGCGCCGCGAGGTCGAGAGTCGGCGGTCCCTGGATGAGACGCTGCCGGGCAGGAGGCGGTCCCGGGACCTCGCGTACCGACCTGCCGTGGAGGCGTAGTTCGCTCACGTCCCGGACCACGGCCCACATGGAGACGGTGCCGCCGTCCGCACCCAGCACGGGTTCGCCCATCATGTGCACGGTCCGCACCGAGTCGTCGGGCCGCAGTACGCGGAACTCGCCGTCGATCGGCCTGGCGTCCACCAGGCAGTCCGTCACCATCGCGGTGAGCCGCGGCCGGTCCTGCTCGTGCACCAGCGCCGGGAGTTCATCCAGGGTGAGCGCGGGTACGGACGGCTCCAGGCCGAGGATGCGGTACAGCTCGACCGACCACTCCGCCTCGTCCGTGAGGAGACCCCACTCCGCCCGGCCCACCAGGCCGAACGGCGCGCCCCCGGGTGGCGCGGCAGCTGCCGGGCCGTCCCGTAACTGCTCCAAGTGGGCGTCGAGATCATCGAGTTGATGCAGGGCGAGGTCGTACAGGGCGCGCTGCCAGCGTCCCTCGGGGTCCTGGTCCGTTCCGTTCCCGCGCACGTCCCGCCGTACGGCGTCCACGTCGCCCTTCAGTCGCCGCGTCTGCGAGATCAGCGCCTCGACCGGGCCGCGTCCTGGCGGCTGGGCGGGTGGGCGGTCCGCGGAGACTGGGGGCGGCATGACGCACTCCGAGGGGACGGTAGGGCCAGGGGGAACGGAGGGACCGCTACGACTGTGGCACAGCCCGCGATGCCCCGTAAGGGATTTGGCAACACACGATACGGGGATGCTTCAGGCATATGCCAGAGTCTTCCCGGGGTGGTCCACATGGTCCCGAAGGCTAAGCGCCGTGCCGGTCAAGTCGTAGTGAGAATACGGGACTTGGCCCATGCGCCTGGACTCCGGCACGGCACTCGGCCGGGCGTTCGCCGCTCACCTGTTCCCGTCGTCGGCTTCCCGTCGTCAGCCGAGGCCGATGGCCTTGTCGGCCTTGGCGCGCGTCGGCTGCCACCAGGTCGTCACCGGCTCCCAGACCCGGACGTCGCGCCCGGTGCCGAGCTGCGCGGCCGAGAAGGCGCGGCCCCACTGGGACGCCGAGGCCGACACACCGATCGAGGTGGACCGCCGCGCCTCCGGGTCGGCCGGGTCGCCGATGGTGCGCACCGCTCCGTAGGCCGTCTTCCCGGCGTCCAGCCGGTAGGTGCCCCGGCCGCCCTCGGGCGTCGGCAGCGCGGCCCCGTCAAGATCACCGAAGGTGATCGTGGGAACCCGGTCCACGAGACAGGCGCGGGAGCCGGAGTTGGTCACCGAGAAGCGGACGACGGTCGTCTTCCCCTTCACCGCCTTGGCGTGAAGGGTGAGCGCCTTCTCGGCGCACCGGGCGGGCGCGGCCTGGTGCTGTGGGGCGGCCTGGCCGGGCGCGGCGGCCAGCAGCAGGGCGGCGGATGCGGCGAGGACGGGCACGGTGTGGACGGTACGGAAACGCATGAAGGATGTCCCCCTGTCACGATCGGGTCCGGTCGGCGGGCTGGGGCCGCGCCTACCCAGTGTGACGCCGGACATGACCCCGGAGTTGCGGCGTCACCCTTCGCTCAGGGGTCCGTCGACACGGTGGAGCTCCACGCCTTCCCGTCCGCCGGGCACGAGCTGCCGTTGGGCGGCAGCGTGCCGTACATCAGGAAGTCGTCGACCTTGCGGTGCACACACTTGGACGAGGTGTAACCGGTGTGGCCGTCGCCCTTGTTGTCGAGCACCACGGCGGAGGAACCCAGCCGGCGGGCCGTCTCCTCGGTCCAGCGGTACGGCGTCGCCGGGTCGCCGCGTGTGCCGACCAGCAGTATCCGGGAGGACGGCACGTCCTTCACCGCGTCCCGTATGTAGTCGGTGCCCTTGGGGCGGCCGTAGCACATCAGCAGCTGGGTGAGCCGGTAGCGGCCGAAGACCGGCGACGCCGCCTCGTAGGAGGTGCGCAGCTCGGCGAGGTCCTTGGTGAGGCGGGCGGCGGAGGGCCGGTCGGGGTCGTCCGCGCAGTTGATCGCCATCAGCGCGGCCGTGAGGTTGTCGATCGGCACCTGCTGCGGATCGGTCAGGCCGCCGTTGTTCTTGCCGGACCCGTTCGCGCGCATCGGCAGTCCGAAGCCGCCCGAGGCGAAGCTGAGCACCCGGCGCGCGTCCCCGTCCTCCACCAGCGTGGCGAGCGCCCGCTCCAGGGACGGCCACAGTTCCTTGCTGTACAGGCCCGTCCCGATGGCGCCCACCAGGTCCTGGCCGGAGAAGGTGCCACCGAAGTCAGTGGGCACCGGGTTCTCGTCCAGCGAGCGGACCAGCTGGAGCACCTGCTCGTCCGCCGCCCGCCGGTCCTGGCCGAACGGGCAGCCCACGTCCGTCACACACCAGTCCAGGAACCCCTCCAGCGCCGTCTGCTGCCCCTGGGCGCCCGCCACTCCCTGCTCGGACAGCGGCTCGGTCAGCGTGTCCACGCCGTCCAGGGCCATCCGGCCGACCTTGCGCGGGAACTGGGCCGCGTAGACCGCGCCGAGCCGGGTGCCGTAGGAGAAGCCCAGATAGTCCAGCTTCTTCTGGCCGAGGGCCTGGCGTATGACGTCCATGTCGCGGGCCGCGTTCACGGTGCCTATGTGCTTGAGCACCGGCCCGGAGTACTTCGCGCACAGCTCCGCGGACTGCCTCAGCAGGGTCATCAGCTGCTGCGGGCGGCTGATGTCGACGCTCGCGTCCGGGCCGGCGGAGTCCGACGGGGGCTCCTCACCGGCGCCGCAGCCGACGGGGGAGGAGCGGCCGACCCCGCGCGGATCGAAGGCGACCACGTCGGAGCCGTTGGTGAGGTCCATGAACTCCTTGCCGCCGGCCGCCAGCTGGGTCACCCCGGAGGCGCCGGGCCCGCCGAAGTTCAGCAGCACCGCGCGGTGGGAGGAGCCGGTCGCGCGGTAGCGGGCCAGCGCGAGATCGAGCGAGCCCGCGCCGGGGTGGGCGTAGTCGAGCGGGACGGTCACCTTGCCGCACTGGAGGTCCCTGGGCATGTCCGGTCCCTGACAGCGGCCCCAGGCGATCTTCTGTTCGTAGAAGCGGGCCATGCCCGGTCGATCGGCCTGATCGGACCCGGGCTCGGCGGCCACCGCCGCGGGCAGGCTCGCGCCGAGCAGCGCCAGGGCGAGCACTCCCGCACCCGCGCCGCGCCGTACGGCGGACCGTCTGGACTGCTTGACCTTGGCCGGCATCGAACGCCTCCCAGGGCGCCACCGCCCTGAACAGGGGCGGCGCCGTCCTCACCATAAGCGGGCCCCGCACGGGTCGCCTCCCGGCCGTCCGGGTGGCGACCCGCGCTCCGGGCCGGCCGGAGTGACCTCCTCCGGCCGGGTGAACGATCCACCCATCCGCGTGGGCGGCGGGTCGACGGCTTGACGTGCGGTTCGAACGATCGTGCCCCCCGAACGGGTGAAAGCCGCACAGGCCATAACCCGAATGGTTCGGCCGCGTTCTATGTGGTGCGGGTGACTGCCCGCTACGACCTCTGGAAGGCAGGGAACCTATGAAACGGGCTACCCGAAACGGTGTGATCGGCGTCGCCGCCGCCTCCGGTGCGATGGCCATGGCCATGCCGGTGTCCGCCGCTTTCGCGGCCGGTGGTGCCAGCGCCGACGGCGCCGCGGTCGGCTCGCCCGGTGTGCTCTCCGGCAACACCGTCCAGGCCCCGGTCAGCGTGCCGGTGAACGTGTGCGGCAACAGTGTCGACGTGGTCGGGCTCCTCAACCCGGCCTTCGGCAACTCCTGCGCGAACACCGGCTCCGACGACGGCGGCGCGGTGAGCGACGGCGGCTCCGGCAGCAAGGCCGGTGGCAGCAAAGCCGGTGGCAGCCGGGCCGGTGGCGGTAACGGGGGCGGCGGCGCCACGGCGCACAGCGTCACCCAGGGCTCGCCCGGCGTGCTCTCCGGCAACGGCGTCCAGCTGCCGGTCGACATCCCGGTGAACGCCTGCGGCAACAGCGTGGACGTCGTCGGTGCCCTCAACCCGGCCTTCGGCAACCACTGCGAGAACCACTCCGAGGCGCCGACCCCGCCGCCGGTGGCGCCGCCCACCCCGCCCAGGCACCAGCCTCCGGCCCCGCCGAAGCACCAGCCCCCGGCGCCGCCGAAGACGGTCCCGCACACCCCCGTGGCACCGCCCAGCCTGGCGCACACCGGATCGGACTTCGCCGCCCCGGCGCTGGCCGGAAGCGCGGCCTTCCTGGTGGCGGGCGCGGCCCTGTACCGGCGTTTCCGCCCGGACAGCCTGCGCTGATCCCGCTCCACCACACGGCCCCACCGACCCAGCACCACTCGGTGGGGCCTTTGTAGTGCCTGCGCCCGGTACGCGCACGGCCCGTACGGTCCCGGCGTGACGCGGGGCCGTCCGATCGGGAAGGATGCGGCGCGTGCGACCGTGCCGTACGCCCTCACCGGCTCGACGGCGGCCCGGCCACGCCCCCGACCCCACGGAAACGGAGCGCAGCGATGACGTCACCGGCCCCCCAGGAGTTCACCGTCACCCAGGCCGCCCTGGACGACTGGCCGGTGATCAGCGGCTGGGCGGCGGCCGAAGGCTGGAATCCGGGACTCTCCGACGCCCCCGCCTTCTTCGCCCAGGACCCCGAGGGCTTCTTCCTCGGCCGTATCGACGGCGAGCCGGTGTCCGCGATCTCCGTCGTCAACTACGGCACGGACTACGCCTTCCTCGGCTGCTACCTCGTCCGCCCCGACCTGCGCGGCCACGGGTACGGCCTGACCACCTGGAAGACCGCGCTCGCCCACGCCGGGGAGCGCACCGTCGGCCTGGACGGCGTCGTCGACCAGCAGGACAACTACCGCCGCTCCGGCTTCGAACTCGCCCACCGCACCGCCCGCTACACTGGCCCCGCCCCGGCGGCCGAGCCGCCCACCGCGGTGCGCCACGCCCAGCCCGGCGATCTCGACGCCATCACCCGCTACGACAGCGCCTGCACCCCGGCCGACCGCCCCCGCTTCCTCGCCGAGTGGCTCACCGCGCCCGGCCACCACGCCTACGTACGCCACGACGGCGACCGCCTCACCGGCTACGGCGTGATCCGCCCCGGCGCGGACTGTCTGCGCATCGGCCCCCTCTTCGCCGACACCGCCGACGACGCGCACGCCCTGTTCGCCGCCCTCACCGCCGACCACACCGGCCGGCAGATCGCCATCGACGTACCCGAGCCGAACAAGGCCGGGGTCGACATGGCCCTCGCGGCCGGACTCAGCCCCTCCTTCGAGACGGCCCGCATGTACACCGGCCCGGTCCGCGACCACGCCGCCGAGCGCGTGTTCGGCATCGCCACGCTCGAACTCGGCTGACCACACGGCCCGTTCGGGAAAATGCCGTTGCCCGGCCCCGGCCCGGATGCTGGAGTGACCCGCATGGACCACTCCGCGGTACTCGCCCGCTACGACCATCAGATGCGGCGGAACGCCCGCCCCGACGCGCCCGGCGCCCGGATCGAGCGGGCCGGTGCCGTGGTGCGCCAGGTCGCGGGCGGGCGGGGCTGGAACGGTGTCGTCTGGTCCGGCCTCGACGCGGCCGGGGCCGACCGTGCCATCGAGGAGCAGATCGCCCACTTCACGGGCCTGGGCCGGGACTTCGAGTGGAAGCTCTACGGCCACGACGGGCCGGCGGATCTGGGCGAGCGCCTCACCGCCGCGGGGTTCCGGGCCGAAGAGCCGGAAACGCTGATGGTCGGCGAGATCGCGGAACTCAACCTGGAGGAACGCCTCCCGGACGGCGTCCGCCTGGTCCGGGCCGCAGACGCGGCGGGCGTCGATCTCGTCGTGGACGTGCACGAGAAGGTCTTCGGCGCCGACGGCACCGCCCTGCGCGACCATCTGCTGGCCCGGCTCGCCGCCGATCCCGGCACGGTCCTCGCCGTGGTCGCGCTGGCCGGGGACGAGCCGGTGGCCTCCGCCCGGCTGGAGCTCGTGCCGGGCGGGGACTTCGCCGGACTCTGGGGCGGCGGCACCGTCGAGGAGTGGCGGGGCCGGGGCCTGTACCGCGCCCTGGTCGCCCACCGCACCCGCGTCGCCGCCGCCCACGGCTGCCGTCATGTCCAGGTGGACGCCTCCGCCATGAGCCGCCCCGTCCTGGAACGCCTCGGGCTGCACGCCCTGACCACCACGACGCCGTATCTGTACAAGAGGTGACCCGAGGGTCAGTGGCGGCGGCCCAGCGTCCGGTCCAGCGCGGCGATGCCGACCGCGGCCAGGGCGATCTGGATCAGCCACTCGATCCAGTCGGGCCCGTCGGTGTCCGCCACACCCAGGCCCGCCGCGATGGCCGAGCCCAGCAGGGCGGCCACGATGCCGACGAGAATGGTGACGATCACGCCGATGTGCTGGCGTCCCGGCACGACCAGCCGCCCCAGCACACCGATGACGATGCCGATGATGATGGCGCTGATGATCCCTGATACTTCCATGTCCACCCCTAGTGGTCTCGGCCCCTGCTGATGTGGCAAGTGCCCGCTGCGGACGGACCCAGTCCACTCCGGCGCCGCCGCCCAGGAACTCCCACCGGGAGAGTGCCCGTGGCGGCGGCCGCCGACGCGGCGGAGCGGGCGGGAATCAGGAAGCGGGGACGGTGTGTTCGGGGGTGTTCCAGCCGGAGACCCGCACCCGTGGCGCCGAGCCGCGCAGGTCGGCCGTGCGGTAGGTGGCGGTGAGCGTCACCGTCTCGCCCGGCCAGAGCCCGACCTGGTTGTCCGACCAGCGCACCGGAAGCACCGGCCGGCCCTTGCCGTCGACCAGATGGACGTCGGTCAGCAGCGAGGGCGTCCGGCCGCCGCCGGTGCGGCGCAGGGTCACCGTCGTGGTGGACAGTGCGCCGGAGGACCTGGTGGCCGCGACGGCCGACACCGGGACCCGTGCCATGGAGGCGAGGCCCTTGAGGTCCGCGTAGGCGGTAGTCGGCGTGTAGTACCAGTCGGTGTGCGCCCAGTCGAGGGTGTCGGGCCTGGTGGAGAGCCAGTACACGTTCCGGCTCACCTCCCTGCCGTCCGGGCCGGTCAGCACCAGGCGCAGCAGATGGGTCCTGGAGGTGCCGCCGACCTGCCGGGGCAGCGCGAACGCGGTGTTGTGCGCACCGTCGCCGGGTACGCGCATCCCGGTCAGGGTCCGCTCGTAGCGCGGGGTGCCGTCCGGGTCGGACAGGGTGGCCCGCGCGGTGAGGCCGGTGGCGGGGGCGTGCCGGTCGTTGACGACGACCACCGAGCGGTCGTCGTAGGAGTACTGGACGTGCAGCGGCTCGCCCGCCTTCTTGGCGCCGAAGTAGGCGCCGTTCTGGTCGAGATAGCGGTCCATCAGCTGCCAGTGCAGGGAGGTCCAGCCGCTGTTGAGCATCCAGTGCACGATCCCCGTGGCCGGCTTGTCGGCGTCGTGCGCGTTGCGGCGGAACGCCTCGAACTCGGCGCGGACGTTCTCGTACTGGGCCAGCTGCGCCTTGCGTACATAGTCGGTGAGGCCGGCCGGGGCGCCGTAGCGGGCGGTGAGGGCGTCGTTGTAGAGCTTGAGGGTGGAGAAGACCGCCGAGGGGGAGCGGTGGTACTGCTTGGCCGCCGGGGTCTTCCACAGGGTGTCCAGCTCGGCCGGGGTCATCATCCGGCGCAGGGTGTCCAGGGTGGGGATGCTGGGCCCGGCGCTGGTCTCGGAGTTGAAGCCGGTGGCGCCGCCCTCGCGCTTGGCGTACCAGTAGGCGGGCGGTACCCAGTCGTAGGGGCCGCTCATCTTCATGCCCGAACTGCCCAGCTTCGGCGCGGAGTTGTCCGAGGCGGCCGGGATCACGGGGGTGGGCCAGTCGGCCGCGGTGAGGGCGTCCAGGTAGTTCTTCTCGATCTTGGCGTTCGGTGCCGCGTCGCTGCCGATCAGGAAGGAGATGACGCTCGGGTGGCCGCGCAGCCGGGCCGCCTCGGCGGCCATGGACGCCTTCGCCACCACGTGGTCGTCCGCGTCCCACTTCTCCCCGGACCCGTCCTCGTTGACCTGGCCCTCCCACTTGTCGCAGCACTCCCAGCCCGGCAGCGTCAGCACGCCGAGCCGGTCGGCCAGGTCGAAGAACTCGTCCGGCTCGATGTGCCCCTCCAGCCGGACCGTGTTCAGCCCGAGGTCGAGGACGTAACGCAGCCGGTCCTCCACATAGCCCCGGTCCCAGCGCAGGAACTGGTCCGGCGACCAGCCGCCGCCCCGGATCAGCAGCGGGCGCCCGTTGATCCGGTACTGGCGGGCGCCGTCCTTGTTCAGGGGTGCCCGGACGTCACGGATGCCGAAGGTCTCGTGCGCGGTGTCGGAGACGGTACCGGCCACGGAGGCGGTGAGCTCGAGGTCGTACAGCGGCTGGCCGCCCATCCCAGCGGGCCACCACACCCTCGGCGACCTCAGGCGCAGGCCCGGGACGTCGGCGGGGGAGAAGGCGACCGTCCGTGACTCGTGCGCGGCGAGGGCGACCCGGCGGGTGAGCGTGGCCCCGGCGACGCTGCCGGAGACCAGCGCGGTGACCGCCCGGCCGCTGTCGTTGCGGACCCGCGCCTTCACGGTCAGGCCGGCGCTGGCCAGGGACGGCACGGCCAGCTCGGTCACCACATGGGCGTCGCCCAGCGCGACCGGCCCGCCGCGCCGGACCAGGACGTCGCGGACCAGGCCCATGTTCTGGTCCGGGGGCGGCTGGAGCCAGTCGAGCCAGCCCATGCTGAGGTCCCGGTTCGGGTCGTTGGGCCGCACCCGGAAGGCGACCGTGTTCCGGCCGGGCCGCACCAGCGGGGTGATGTCCAGCTCATGCCGGGTGTACGCGCCCTTCACCTGCGCGTCCGTCGCCACCCGGTGGCCGTTGACGTGGACTTCGGCGGCCGGGACGACCCCGCTGAAGTCCAGACGGGTGCGCCGGGAGGTGTCGGACACGGTGAAGTCGGAGCGGTACCACCAGGGCACCTTGAAGTCGGCCTTCGGGATTCTGCTCAGGTTGGTCGAGCGGAAGGGGTCCGGGTAGCGGCCCTCGGCCAGCAGGGCCGCGAGGACGGTGGAGCGGGGGCCCGCGTGGTGCCAGCCGCGTGCCGGGTAGCCGGGGGAGGAGACGGCGGCCGCCGACTCGCGGACCTTGGCCGTGGACTGCAGCGCGAAGGAGGCGAGCGGGGTGGCCGTGCCCGCCGCGTCCGGGACGCGGGTGGCCCCGGAGGGCGGGCGCGGCGCCGGGGCGCGGTCCTTCGGGCCCGCCCAGGCGGTGGTGGTGAGGGTGCCGATCAGGCCGAGGAGCGCGGCGGCCGTGGCGAGGCGGCGGCCGGGGGCGGGGCGAGCGGACAGGGCGGACTCCAGCCTCGAGAGGTCACGGAACGCTGTGGCCCGGCTCAAGCTAGAAAGCGCCGCGAACCGTGTCAAAGACCTCCGGCCGGGACGCGCCGCCCCCGCGCACGAGGAGGCCGGTCCGCTCCGGCGGACCGGCCTCGCGTCCTTCGTTGTCGATGGGGGGCTGCGTACGGTCCTCCTTCCGTCGAGCCGAGCGGACTCGACCGCGTCCGGTGGGCCAGCGGTGGAGTGCCGCGTATCGCGTATCCGTCCATTCTGCGCCTTTTATTCCCGTATGGGTAGGGGTGTTCAGGCAATACTTCACACGGAATTCGCGCCCCCGCTCAGCCGCCCGCTTCCACCGGCTCCGGCCGCTCGATGCCGTGGCGCAGCCGGTGCAGGCCCCGGCGCGCGTGGCTCTTCACCGTGCCCAGCGGCCAGCCCGTCCGGGCAGCGATCTGCGGCTGCGTGAGGTCCTCGTAGAAGGCCAGGTAGAGCACCCGCCGCTGGGCCGCAGGCAGTCGCCCCAGCTCGCGCCGGACCAGGAGCCGGTCGAGCACCGTCTCCGGGTCGGCGGAGGTCTCGGCGGTGAGCGCGGTACGGGACAGGGACGCGGCCGCCGCCGCGACCAGCTCGCCCCGGCGGGCCCGGGCCGCCAGCGCGTCGAAGATCTTGCGCCGGGTGATGCCGACGATCCAGCCGCCCAGCGGCCCGCGCTCGGGGCGGTAGCCCGAACGGCCCCGCCACACCCCGAGGAACACCTGCTGGGTCACGTCCTCCGCCTCACCGGCGTTCCCCAGCGCGCGGCGGGCGAGCGCGTACACCAGCGAGGACCAGCGCCGGTACACGGCCGCGAGACAGTCCTCGTCCCCCGCGGCCAGGCCCCGCGCCAGCTCCTCGTCGTCGCACCCGTCCCCGGCCGGGGCCACGGGCGGCGCGGCGGTGGCGGACGGGGTCGGATACGAGGTCATGACCTGGCTCCTCGGGTGGGACGGTCAGGTCATCGTGTGAGGCGGCCGGTGCGGGCGACAACTCGCGTCGTTTCTGCGTCGTTCCCGGCGTACAGTCGACGTATGGACGACCAAGCCGAGGTTCCGGTACCCGGAGCCGGGCTGACCACGGGCGCCCTCGCCCGCAGACTCGGTGTCTCGCCCACCACCCTGCGCTCCTGGGACCGCCGCTACGGCCTCGGCCCCGCCACCCGCGCCGACGGCAGACACCGCCGCTGGACGCCCGACGACGTGGCCGTGCTGGAGTCGATGTGCCGGCTGACTTCCTCGGGCGTACCGCCCGCCGAGGCCGCCCGCGCCGCGCGCGACGCCAGGCAGCCGCCTGGCGACCGAGCCCAGACCCCCGTGCTCCGCTCCCGCGCCCCCGGCGCACTGCCCCTGGGAGACGTGCGCCAGGAGTGCCGGGGACTGGCCCGCGCCGCCGTCCGCCTCGATGCCCCGGCCGTGGAGGAGCAGTTGGACGGTGTCGTCGCCGAGTACGGCATCACCGTCGCCTGGCAGGACGTGATGGCGCCCGCCCTGCACGCGGTGGGCCGCAAGTGGGTCTCCTCGGGCGACCGTTACATCGAGGTGGAGCACCTGCTGTCCTGGCACGTCTCCACCGTCCTGCGCCGCCACACCCCCCGGCTCGGTCCGGCCGGCACCCCCGTGGCCGGGCCCGTCCTGCTCGCCTGCGCCCCCGATGAACAGCACACCCTCCCGCTGGAGGCGCTCAACGCCGCGCTGGTCCAACACGGCGTCCCCACCCGGATGTTCGGCAGCGCCGTCCCCGCCGACGCGCTCGCCGCCGCCGTACGGCGCCTGGGTCCGGCCGCCGTCGTGCTCTGGTCCCAGGCCCGCCCCACCGCGAGCCTGCCGCTGGCCCGGCATGTCGCGGCCATCGAATGGGGCGTACGCGGCGCCCGCGGGCAGACCCTGATGATGCTCGGCGGCCCCGGCTGGGCCGGCCGCTCCTGCCAGGGCATGCTCCGCCCGACCGGCCTCGCCGACGCCCTCGACACCCTCACCGCCGCCTACGGCACCGAGCCCGCCCGGGACCTCACTCCAGCCCGCGTGCGTGCTTGAACCGTTCCAGCCCGTCCCTGAGGTCGACCACCGGGTCCGGGTAGTCCGCGATCGCCGCCCGCTCCGACCCGCTCAGCTTCCACGGCTCGTGCACCGCCGGGCCCTCCACGTCCGCCAACTCCTCGACCCAGTAACGGACGTAGGCGCCGTCCGGGTCGTACCGCTTGGCCTGGGCCGTCGGATTCAGCACGCGGTTGGGGCGGGTGTCGGTGCCCGTGCCGGCCGTCCACTGCCAGTTGAGCTGGTTGTTGGCCACGTCCCCGTCGACCAGCAGGTCCAGGAAGTGCCGGGCGCCCACCCGCCAGTCCACGTACAGCGTCTTGGTCAGGAAACTCGCGGTCAGCAGCCTGCCCCGGTTGTGCATCCAGCCCTCGTGCCGCAACTGCCGCATCGCCGCGTCCACGATCGGGTAGCCGGTACGGCCCTCCCGCCACGCCTCGATGTCCGCCTCGGCCTTCCGCCCGGTGCGCCAGCGGTCGCGCCTGGTCCGGTAGTCGGCGTGGGACACCTCCGGCCGCACCGCCAGCACCTGCCGGTTGAAGTCCCGCCAGGCGACCTGCCGTACGAACGCCTCCGCGCCCGCACCGCCCTCCAGCCGGGACCGGTGCACGAGTTCCACCGGCGAGACGGTGCCGAAGTGCAGATGCGGGGAGAGCCGGGAGGTGCCGTCGCCGGCCAGGTCGTCGTGCCGGTGCTCGTACTCACCGATCCCCGAGCGCAGCCAGGCGGCCACCAGCCGACGAGCCTCCGCCTCCCCGCCCTCGGCGAGCCCCGGCGAGGTGCCCGACACCGCGCCGCGGGACGGGAGTTCCTCGGACTTGATGCCCTCCGGCACGCTCACCTTCCGGGGCACGCCGAGCGGGTCCCGCAGCGACTGCTCCGACCAGCGCCGGAAGTACGGGGTGAACACGGCGAAGTGGTCCGAGGCCGTCGGGGTCACCACGCCGGGCTCGACGGCACCGGTCACCGTGTCGTGGACGTGCAGCCTGCGCCCGTCCGCCTCCAGCGCGCGGCGCAGGGCGTGCTCGCGGCGCTGCGCGTAACCGCTGGCGTCGGCGGCCATGTGCACCTCGTCGGCGTCCGCCTCGGCGACCACCTTGCACACCTCGGTCACCACGTCCCCGGAGCGCACCACGAGCCGGCCGCCGCGCTCGCGCAGCCCGGCGTCCAGGTCCCGCAGGCAGTCGGCGAGGAACGCCAGCCGGTTGGGCGCGGCGAAACCCGCGCCGTCGATGCCGTCGTCGCGCACGAACAGCGGCACCACCTGCCGGGCCCCGTCCAGGGCCGCGCGCAGCGGCGGATGGTCGTGCAGACGCAGATCGGCGGTGAACAGGACGACCGAGGTGTTCATCGAACGGCTCCGGAGCAGGGGATGCGGACGGTGGACTCTTCCGGGCGAGGGCGCCGTACGGACGCGTCCGTCAACGCCGCGCCCGCCTTCTCAGCCTCCGGTTCCTCAGACCCAGGTCCTTCAGCCCCCGTTTCGCGAGGCTCCGGTTCTTCATCGTGGGCATGGGACCGTGGACGGCGGCGCGCGCGATGTTGCGGGCCATCCCCCCGAACACGATCGCGTGGAACGGCGACACGGCCCACCAGTACGCCTGGCCGAGCAGCCCGCGCGGATGGAACACCGCCCGCTGCCGGTACCGGCTGCGTCCCTCGCCGTCCGGCTCCGCGTACATCTCCAGCCAGGCGAGTCCCGGCAGCCGCATCTCGGCCCGCAGCCGCAGCAGATGGCCCGGCTCGATCTCCTCGACCCGCCAGAAGTCCAGCGAGTCGCCCACCCGCAGCCGCTCCGCGTCCCGGCGGCCCCGGCGCAGCCCCACCCCGCCCATCGCCCGGTCCATCCAGCCGCGCAGGCTCCAGGCGAGCGGGAAGGAGTACCAGCCGTTGTCGCCGCCGACCCCCTCGATCACCCGCCACAGCCGGTTCAGCGGCGCGTCCACCAGCGTCTCGCGCTCGTCGGTGTACAGGCTGCCGCCCGCCCAGTCCGGGTCGGTCGGCAGCGAGTCGCTCGGCGCGCCGGGCACCGACGCCGACGACCAGCGGGTGACCACCTTCGCCTCCCGCACCCGGCGCAGGGCCAGCTGGACCGCCTCGTCGAAGGTGAACGGATGCCCCGGCGGGTCGGGCAGATACCGCCGGATGTCGTGCTCGCGGCACACCACCTCGTAGCGCAGCGACTCGGTCAGCGGGCGGGCGATGGACGCGGGCACCGGGGTCACCAGCCCCACCCAGTGGCTGGACAGCCCCGGCGTCAGCATCGGCACGGACAGGATCAGCCGGTGCGGCAGGTGGGCCAACCGCGCGTACCTGAGCATCATCTCCCGGTACGTCAGGATGTCCGGGCCGCCGATGTCGAAGGTCCGGTTCACGTCCTCCGGCAGCCGCGCGGAGCCCACCAGCAGGCGCAGCACGTCCTTGACGCCGATCGGCTGGATACGGGTGTGCACCCAGCTCGGGGTCACCATCACCGGCAGCCGCTCGGTCAGATAGCGCAGCATCTCGAAGGAGGCCGAGCCGGAGCCGATGATCACCGCCGCGCGCAGCACCGCTGTCGGCACACCGGACGCCATGAGGATGTGACCGACCTCCGCACGCGAGCGCAGATGCGGGGACAGTTCCCGCTCCGGCACACCGGCCGGTGTGAGACCGCCGAGGTACACGATCCGGCGTACCCCGGCCGCCTTCGCCTGCTCACCGAAGACACGGGCCGCGAGGCGGTCGGTCGCCTCGAAGCTGTCTCCGCTGCCGAGCGCGTGCACCAGGTAGTACGCCACGTCGACGTCCCGCATCGCCTCGGCGAGCGAATCAGGGTCCGTGACATCCCCCTTGACCACCTCCACGTCACCGGCCCACGGGTGGTCGCGCAGCTTGCGGGGGGTACGGGCCAGACAGCGCACCTGGTACCCGGCGGCGAGCAGCTCCGGTACGAGCCTGCCCCCGATGTAGCCGGTGGCACCGGTCACCAGACAGCGGAGCCCGCCCGTGGAGTCGTCGTCGTTCATCGTTTCCGGCTCCTTGGCATCAATCGTTCGCCCGTGGTCCGCCACGGCTCCCGGTGATCCCTTCCCGCCGGGCGCGATATGCGGATGCGGGTTGTGCCGGATGGCGTACACGGGCATGTCCGAGTGATAGCCGGGCAGCCGGTGAGGTACAGGTTCTGTGTCCCGTCCGAAAGTTCCGCCGGAGGTGTCCGCCGCCATGACTGCGAAGGTGCTGGAGAGTTTTCCCGCAGGCTCACCGCGCGGCTCCTGGCCCGCGGAGGAATACGCCGCCGCCCGCCGGGCCGAGGGCGAGCCCGCGACGGTGATCATGGACCTCAAGTCGGACGCGTTCCTGGTCGTGATCGAGGGCCGCGCGGACGACTAGGGCCCGTATCGAGTCGTGATCAATTGGTGGTCCGGGTGAGGTCTTTGATCCAGATCACCGCCGTACCGCTCGATCTCTCTTACGGAGAAGGGGAGTTCGGCGGGCATCGTCAGTCCGCCGAACTCGATCTCCGAGCCCTGGGGCGCGCCCACCCTGGTCGGGGCGTAGCAGTTGATCCCGTACCAGTCGACCGGCTCCGAGATGACCTTCAGGCCGACCTCGACGTCGCCTGGCATCAACTCGCCGAGGCCGTCCGGGTATTGGCCCGTCGGCACCGGGTCCGCGAACAGCCGGTTGAGGAGGAGGCCGTAGCAGGCCGCCGCCTCCAGGTCCTCCGGCTCCTCGGGCGCGGGCCAGGTCGGCCGGGCCCCTCGCGCCCTCCCGGCGGGGGATTGATTTCTGCTGCGGGTCGGTGAGGGCTGGTCGCGCGGTTCCCCGCGCCCCTTCCGGGGCGGCGCGCCGTCCGCCGACTACTCCCCAGGGAGTAATCCGCACCCGCTGTCGCCCCCGGCAGTACGCGTCACCTCGCCCTCCCGCCCGACGAAAGCCGTGGTTCTCACCGGAAGTCTGGGGACCGAAGCAGACGTCACCCGGAGGGAGATCGGTCAATGAGGGCCGCAGAGACAACCACGACGAGGACGGGACGCAGGCGAGCCGTTCCATGGGCGGTGCTCGGGCTGTGGATTGCCGTGATCGCGCTCGTCGGGCCGTTCGCGGCGAAGCTCGCCGACGTGCAGCACGACAAGGTCACCGACTACCTGCCGGCGAGCGCGGACTCGACGCGAGCGGCGAAGATCGAGGACAAGTTGCCCGGGGGCGAGACCACCGAGATGGTGCTCGTCTACCACCGGGACGGCGGGCTCAGCGCCGCCGACCGGAAGACCGCGGCCGGGCAGGTCGCGGAGATCACGCGGCAGCACGAGCTGATCGGCGGTGCTCCCAAGGGGATTCCGTCCAAGGACGGCACGACCCTGATGTACCCGGTCGCCAGCAATGAGCCCGGGGCGAACGAGGCGCAGCGGGACAAGCTCGTCAACGACGTCCGCGAAGTCGCCCAGGGCGAAGGCGGGTTGAGCGTCGACGTGGGCGGCACCGGCGCGCTGGCCACCGACTCCGGCGCGGTCTACGACTCGCTCGGCGGACCGCTGCTCTACACCACCGTCGCCGTCGTCGCCGTACTGCTGATCCTTATCTACCGCAGCCCCGTGCTGTGGCTCGTGCCCCTCGTCGTCGCCGGGATCGCCGACTACATGTCCATGGGTGTCGCCTACGGCCTCAACCAGGCCTTCGGCACGACCGTCTCGGGGCAGAGTTCGGGTGTGATGACGATCCTCGTGTTCGGGGCGGGCACGGACTACGCGCTGCTGCTCGTCTCGCGCTACCGGGAGGAGCTGCGGCGCTTCGAGCGACCGTACGAGGCCATGGTCGCCGCCCTGCGCGGCTGCGGGCCCGCCGTGCTCGCCTCCTCAGGCACCGTCGCCGCCGGACTGCTGTGCCTGCTCGCCGCCGACCTCAACAGCAGCCGGGGCATGGGCCCGCTCGGCACCGTCGGTGTGCTGTGCGCGCTGATCGCGATGATGACCCTGCTCCCCGCCATCCTCGTAGTGGTCGGACGGCGTGTGTTCTGGCCGCTCGTGCCCGTCTTCGGGAGTACGCCCAAGCAGCGGCGGAGCCTGTTCTCGGCGATGGGCAGCTCTGCCGGACGCAGGCCGCTGACCGTACTCGCGAGCGGTGCCGTACTGCTCGGCGCCCTCGCCCTGGGCTCGCTCAACCTGCCGGGACCGCTCAAGCAGGAGGACTCCTTCGTCACCAAGCCGGAGGCCGTCGTCGCGATGGAGACCCTCGCCAAGTCCTATCCCGGGCAGGGCAGCCAGCCCATCGACGTGATCACCCCGCAGGGGCGCGCCGACGAGACCCTCGCGACCGTCCGTGGCACACCGGGCGTCGGCAGCGCGGAGAAGGGGCGTACGGGAGACGGCTGGACCGAGATCTCCGTCTTCGCGAAGAGCGCACCCCAGTCGGCGGGGGAGACCGCCACCATCAAGTCCCTGCGGGACGAACTGAAGGGCTCCTACGTCGGCGGGGACAGCGCCCAGCAGATCGACCTGGAGGTCACCAACGCCCGGGACACGAAGATCGTCGTGCCGCTCGTCCTCGTCTCCGTGATGCTCATCCTGATCGGGCTGCTGCGGAGTCTGGTCGCACCGCTGCTCCTGGTGGTCGCGGTCGTCGCGGTGTGGGGTGCCTCCCTCGGGATCGGCGGACTGGTCTTCGAACCGCTCCTCGGCCTCAAGGGCACCGATCCGGGGCTCGGACTGCTGTCCTTCGTGTTCCTGGTCGCCCTCGGCGTCGATTACGGCATCTTCCTCATGCATCGGATGAGGGAGGAGTCCCTGGCGGGAGCAGAACCGACCGCGGCGGCACTCACCGCGCTGCGCACCACCGGCGGCGTCATCGCCTCCGCCGGACTGGTCCTCGCCGCGACCTTCGCCGTGCTGACGAACATGGGCCTGGTGCAGCTGGTCCAGCTCGGCTTCGTGATCGCCGTCGGCGTCCTGCTCGACACCTTCCTCGTACGGACGTACCTGGTGACCAGCGCCAGCGTCGCCCTGCGCCGGAAGGTGTGGTGGCCGGGCGTGCTCTCACGGGAGCCCGACCCGGCCGAACGGACCGGACCGGCCGGACCGACCGAGCCGCCGCGGCAGGCGGAAACCGTCGGCGCACCCTGAGCACGCTGATCGAACGCCTCGATCGAGCAATCTGATCGAACGCTCTGATCCAGCACGCCGATCGAGCACCTTGATCCGGCGGGCCCGCCCGGGTGCCTCTCCTTCCTGAGGGGCGCCCGGGTTCCCGCACGAGTACCGGAAGATGGAGCCGTGGAAGAACGGGGAACGACCACTGTCGCACGCGACCGGTCGGCGGCGGAGACGACGGCCGGTGGCGGCGGGCGGTCCCGTCGCGTCGAGCACATCATGTCCGCCATCAACCGCGAACCGCTGACCGCACCACACCGCACCCGCAACGACGCGGTCCTCGCGCTGGGCGTCGCCGTGCTCGCCGTAGCCATCGCCCTGACGGGCGGCGAAGGGATCCCGCCCGACCATCTCGGCTGGACGCTGCTGCTCGCCGGGCATGTGCCCCTCGTATGGCGGCGCCGCCGTCCGGTGGTGGCCCTGCTCGGGGTGGTGGCCTGCGTGGCTCCGTACTACGCCCTCGACTACAACCCCGCCCTGCCCATCCCCGCGACCATCCTGGCGCTCTACACCGTCGCGGCGACCGGCACCGTACGCCGCACGCTGATCACCGGTGTCGCCGTCCTCGGCCCGACAGTGATCAGCGACGGCCTCACCAACCCGAAGGGGGCGCCGGAGTCCCTGGAGATCTCCGGCTGGATCATCGCGGTCCTGTTCATCGGTATCGACGTCCGCTACTACCGCTGGTTCGTCGCCTCCATCGTCGAGCGGGCCGAACGGGCCGAACGCACCCGGGAGGAGGAGGCCAGGCGCCGCGTCGCCGAGGAACGGCTGCGGATCGCCCGTGACCTGCACGACCTGCTCGCCCACAGCATCACGCTCATCGGCGTGCAGACGTCCGTGGCGGCCCACGTCCTCACCGCCGACCCCGATCGCCTCGACCGCAAGGCCGTCGCCCAGGCACTGGACGACATCGCGGGGACCTGCCGGACCGCCCGGGGGGAACTGCGCACGACGCTGGAGGTGCTGCGGGCGCAAGACACGGTCGTGGGAGTGGGCGCGGATCCGGGAGCGGGGGCCGGTTCCGTGTCCGGTTCTGTTTTTGGGGCCGAGGACATGCGGGGGCCGCTGCCCGGGATCGACGGACTGGCCGGTCTCGCGGAGACCGGCCGGGTGGCCGGGGCCAAGGTCGAACTGTCCGTCCGCGCGGACGGCATCCCGCCCTCCATAGGCGCCGCCGCGTACCGGATCGTGCAGGAGGCGCTCACCAACGCCGTACGTCACGGTGGCCGCGAGGACCTCACCGTGCGGGTGGGTCTGTGGACCGCGGACGGCGCACTGCGGGTGAGTGTCAGGGACGACGGGACGGGCGGGAACGCCGGCTCGGGCGGCGGGGTGGGCCCGTCCGACGGCAGGCCGGGGTTCGGGCTCGTCGGAATGCGGGAGCGGGCCCGTAGCGTGGGCGGGACACTGGACGCCGGTCCGGGGCCCGCTGGGGGCTTCGAGGTGACCGCCACACTGCCGCTGTCCCGGGAGGACGAGGTCCGATGACCATCCGCGTACTGCTGGCCGACGACCAGAACCTCGTACGGGCCTCCTTCGCGATGCTCGTCTCGTCGGCCGGGGACATGGAGGTCGTCGCCGAGGCGGGCACCGGGCGGGAGGCCGTGGCGCTGGCCCGGTCGACGCGGGCCGATCTCATCGTGATGGACATCCGCATGCCCGACCTCGACGGGATCGAGGCGACCCGGCTCATCGCCGCCGACGAGGATCTCGCGGGGGTGAAGGTGCTCGTCCTGACGACGTACGAGACCGACGAGCACATCGTCGAGGCACTGCGGGCCGGGGCGTCCGGCTTCCTCGTGAAGGACATCAGGCCGGCCGAACTCCTCGACGCCATCCGGACGGTGGCCGCGGGGGAGTCCCTCCTCTCGCCCGGTCCCACCTCGCGGCTGATCGCCCGCTTTCTGCGCGCGCCGAACACCGTGACGACATCCGCAGTGGGCGGGCCGAGCGGGCTGTCCGAACGGGAACGGCAGGTGCTCGCGCTGGTCGCGCGCGGTCTCAACAACTCCGAGATCGCCGATGCGTTGGGACTCAGCCCGCTGACCGCCAAGACCCATGTCAGCCGGATGATGGGCAAGTTGGGGGCGCGGGACCGGGCACAGCTGGTGATCGTGGCGTACGAGTCGGGGCTTGTGATACCGGGGACTGCCTGAGTTCGGGCCGACTCCGGGCCGACTCCGGGCCGACTCCGGGCCGACTCCGGGCCGACTCCGGGCCGAGCTCGGGTTGCGTTCCGGGGGTCTGTTGTGCGATCCCTCAACTCCCTGTGTTTGCACGGGCATTGCTCTGTCCCTCGGTGCGTACAAGGGCCTGAGTGATGACGTCCTCGCCCAAGTGCATCCCAGAGGCGCTTTGCCGCTTCCGCGATCATGCCCTCCGGCAGGGCCTCGAACTGCTGCCGGTGCCGCTCGGGGTACGGACTGATCACGACTCGATACGCGCCCTGGCGCGCCGCCGGTCGGGCGGGTCCCGGTTCACCCTCAGGGTCGAACTGCGCCATCGCCGGACCGCGTCACCGGGCGAGTGCCTCCAGATGTGCCCTCCGGGTCTCCGCCGTCTGGCCCTGGATGAGGAGGAACATCCCCTCGCGGGCGAGGCGTTGGGCCCGGGAGGTGAGGGACATCGATCGGCCGCCCCCTGCTGCCACCGCTGCCGTGGTGGCTGTGGTCAGGGCCGCGTATGCCTCCGCTCGTACCGCCAGGCGTTCCTCCACTCGCTCCAGCGGGGACGGGTGGTCGGCCAGGGCGTAGGCGCGGGTGCGGATGTCCGTGAGGCGGGTCCGCAGCGGGGCTGCCGTGTCATCGTCCAGCAGGGAGAGTGCCGCCGCGGCGATGCCGAAGACCGCCGGGTTGGTGTTCAGGGTCTTGGCCCGGTCGGTGGGGGCCCAGTCCGCGTACGGGATGCGCAGGGCCAGCGAGTCGTCGGGTACTCGCAGGCGGTCCAGCTCCAGGGACACCGTGCTCGCCCCGGTCAGGGCGGCCAGGCGGAGGGGGCCGGAGGGGCGTAGACCCTGTTGTTCGCGGGCTTCCACGAAGGCGAAGACCGCCTCGTCGTCGTCGGTCAGGCCGGCCAGGAGGAGTACGTCGTTCAGACCCCAGCCGGTGTACCACGGCACCCTTCCGTCGAAGCGCCAGCCCGTGCCGTCGTGGTGAGCCCGCACCGGGGCCTCGGGGTGGGCGCGCAGTTGGGCGTATGCCACTCCGGACAGCAGCTCGCCGCGCGCCAGCGGGCCCAACAGGCGGTCGCGGGCGTCCGGTTCGCCCCGGGTGAGAACCTGGACCGGTGTGTGGTGCTGCGACTGGACGAACCAGGTCGAGCCGCACGCGCCGGCCAGGATCTCGGAGACCTCGCGCACCACGGCGGGCGGGGCCGCCGCGCCGCCGTACCCGGCCGGGGCGGTCAGGCCCAGCAGCCCGGACCGCTTCACGGCCTCGATGTGGCTCGCGGGCACGCCCTCCTGGTCCACCCGCTCCGCCTCGGGCTCCAGCACCTCCGCGGCGAGCAGGCGGGCGCGGGCGACGAGCGGGTGATCGGTGATCGTCATGCGCGCATTCCTACCCCGGCCGCCCCGCCCGCCACCTGTGGCACACTCCGCCGATGACCACCGAAACGATCACCGCGGCGGACGCCGGCACCGTCATACTCGGCGACCTCGCCGTCCACCGCGTCGGCCTCGGCGCGATGCGGCTGACCGGCAACGCCGCCTTCCACCTGGGCACCCCCAGCGACCGGGCCCGCTCGCTCGCCGTCCTGCGCCGGGCCGTGGAACTCGGGGTGAACCACATCGACACCGCCGCCTTCTACTTCTCCGCCCTGCGCTCCGCCAACGAACTCGTCAACACCGCCCTCGCCCCCTACCCGGACGACCTGGTCATCGCCACCAAGGTCGGCCCCTTCCGCGAGCAGGACGGCTCCTGGGGCACCGCCGCCCGCCCCGACCAACTGCGCGGCCACGTCGAGGAGAACCTCCGCCAGCTCGGCCGCGACCACCTCGATCTCGTGTACCTGCGCCGTATGCGCCAGGACTCCATCGCCGAACACTTCGGCGCCCTCGCGGAGTTGCAGCAGGCGGGCCTCGTCCGGCACCTCGGCATCTCGGCCGTCGAACCCCGGCACCTCACCGAGGCCCTGGCCATCGCACCGGTGGTCGCCGTGCAGAACCGGTACGGGCTCGACACCCCCGACCCCGAGGCGGCCGAGCTGCTGGGGCTGTGCGGCGAGCGCGGCATCGCCTTCGTCCCGTACTACGCCGTATCCGGGGAGACCGCAGAACGCGGCGCGCACGAGCGGCGCGCGGCCGACGCGGACACCGCCGTCGCGGAGATCGCCCGCGCGCACGGCGCCAGCCCCACCCAGGTCCGGATCGCCTGGACCCTCCACCAGGGCCCGCACGTCCTCGCCATCCCCGGCACGGGTGACCCCGCCCATCTCACGGAGAACATCGCGGCGGGCGCCCTGAAGCTCACCGACGACGAACTGGGCCGCCTGGACGCCTTCCACGAGTAGCCGAGCACCCCGTCGGGCGCCCCGAAAGAGATGACTGGCGTCCCGGTAGTTTTACGTATAACCTCTCCCGCTAACCACCCCCACCGGAAGGCCCCGATGCGCCGCGTTGCCCTGGTCACCCTCGTCGTGGACGACTACGACGACGCCATCCGCTTCTACACCGAGGCCCTCGGATTCCGGCTGGCGGAGGACGAGCCCCGCCCGGACGGCTCACGCTGGGTCGTCGTGGAGCCCGGCACCGAAGCGGGCGCCGGCACCGGGCTGCTGCTCGCCCGCGGGAAGAACGACGACCAGCGTGCCCGCGTCGGCGACCAGACCGGCGGCCGCGTCGGCTTCTTCCTGCACACCGACGACTTCGCCCGCGACCACGCCCGCATGACCGCCCACGGGGTGACCTTCCTGGAGGACCCCCGCCACGAGCCGTACGGCACGGTCGTCGTCTTCCAGGACCTCTACGGCAACCGCTGGGACCTCCTCCAGCCCGCCGCCTGAACCCCCATCCGCACGACCCGCCGAGGAAGCACGCCATGACCGCGCCCCGCATCGATACCGAGACCCTCCGCCGGCTCCCCAAGGCCGTCCTGCACGACCACCTCGACGGCGGCCTGCGCCCCGCCACCGTCATCGAACTCGCGGCCGCGGTCGGCCACACCCTGCCCACCACCGACCCCGACGAGCTGGCCGCCTGGTACGTCGAGGCCGCTGGCTCCGGCGACCTGGTCCGCTACATAGGCACCTTCGAGCACACCCTCGCCGTGATGCAGACCCGCGAGGGCCTGCTGCGCGTCGCCGAGGAGTACGTCCTCGACCTCGCCGCCGACGGCGTCGTCTATGCCGAGGTGCGCTACGCCCCCGAGCTGAACACGCGCGGCGGCCTGACGCTGCCCGAGGTCGTGGAGACCGTGCAGGAGGGTCTCGCCGCCGGTATGGCCAAGGCGGCCGCCGCCGGGACGCCCGTACGCGTCGGCACCCTGCTGTGCGGCATGCGGATGTTCGACCGGGTCGGCGAGGCCGCCGAACTGGCCGTCGCCTACCGTGACGCCGGGGTCGTCGGCTTCGACATAGCCGGCGCCGAGGACGGCTTCCCGCCCGCCGACCACCTGGCCGCCTTCGAGCGGCTGCGCGCCGAGAGCGTGCCGTTCACCATCCACGCGGGCGAGGCGTACGGCCTGCCCAGCATCCACCAGGCCGTCCAGGTGTGCGGCGCCCAGCGCCTCGGCCACGGCGTCCGCATCACCGAGGACATCGTGGACGGCAAGCTCGGCCGCCTGGCCGGCTGGGTCCGCGACCGCCGGATCGCACTGGAGATGTGCCCGACCTCCAACCTCCAGACCGGCTGCGCCACCTCCATCGCCGAGCACCCCATCACCGCCCTGAAGGACCTCGGCTTCCGCGTCACCCTCAACACCGACAACCGCCTGGTCTCCGGCACCACCATGACCCGCGAGATGGCGCTGCTGGTCGAGGAGGCCGGCTGGACGGCGGAGGACCTGCGCACGGTCACCGTGAACGCGGTCAAGAGCGCCTTCATCCCGTTCGACGAGCGCAAGGCGCTCATCGAGGACGTCGTCCTGCCGGGTTACGCCGCGGCGCTCTGAAGCAGCCCCTTGACGTAGGCGGCCTGTCCGACGTGCTGGAGATCGTCGGACAGGACGCTCACCAGCCGCACGCCCAGGGTGACCGGCGGCTCCCAGCGCTCGTCCACGACGCGCTCCAGATCCTTGGCGGCCAGGGTGCGCAGCACGCCGAGGGTCTGGTCGTGCACCGCGTCGTAGTACCCGGCCAGCAGCACGGTCGAGGGGACCCGCACCTTCGCGGCCTGCTCGGGGCTGTGGCCGTAACCGGTGTCGTGGTGCGGCAGGTCCAGGTCGAAGCGCTCGGCCCAGTCCAGCGACAGCCACACCTGGTCCAGCCCGAAGGCGTCGGCGATGTGGTCGTCCTGCACCCGGCTGAGATGCCACAGCAGCCAGGCGATGGAGTTGGCGCCGGGCGCGGGGGAGTGGTCCAGGTCGTCCGCGCCGAGGCCGTCGAGCACGGTGTGGACTTCTTCCCGGATACGGTCGTAGCCCTCGATGAGGATCTCCTTCGCGTACATGCTCCCACCCTCGCGCATCCCCGCGCCTGGCGCGAGGGCGTGGCGTCAGCCGGGTTCGCCGGGCTCCGCGTCCGGGCTGCCGAGCAGGGCGATCAGCGCGCGGGCGGCCGGGCTGGTGGCCCGCTCCGGCGGCAGCAGGGCCACCGTCTCGTACGCGGCCTCGTCCACGCCCTTGAACGGGAGCGCGGTGAGCGAGGTCCGCTTGTGCCGGAAGTGCCGGGGGACCACCGCGATGCCGAGGTTCTCGTCCACCAGGTCCAGCAGGCTGTGCACGTCGTTGACCTCCAGCGCGACCGTACGGCGCACCCCGGCCGCGGCGAACGCGGCGTCCGTGGCCCGGCGCGGCCCCCAGTCCGGATGGAAGTCCACGAACACCTCACCGGCCAGGTCGTCGGGGTCCGGCACCGCGCCGAGCGCGGCGAGCCGGTGCTCCGGATGGCACAGCACGGTCATCGGCTCGCTGGTCAGCGGCACCGAGCGCAGATGGTCACCGTCGGCCGGGGTGCGGTAGGCGAAGGCGAGGTCCAGGCGGCCCGTCGACACCCCCTCGGCCAGCGCCCCCGAACCGCTCTGCCGCAGCCGGATCTCCACGTCCGGGTGCTCCCGCCGGAAGGCGGCCAGCAGCCCCGCCACATGCACCCCGGCGATACACTGCTCGGCGCCCAGCGCCAGCGTGCCGCGCAGCACGCCCTGCACCGCCGCCACCGCCTCGTGCGCCGAACGCACCTGGGCGAGGATGCGCTCGGCCTCCACCAGCAGCGCCCGCCCGGCCTCCGTCAGCGTCACCCGGCGGGTGGTGCGCACGAACAGCGGCGCCCGCAGCTCCCGCTCCAGGGCGCGGATCGACGCGGAGAGCCCCGACTGGGACACCATCAGGCGCTCGGCGGCACGGGTGAAGTGCTGGTCCTCGGCGACCGCGACGAAGTGCTGGAGATGACGCAGTTCCATGATTGAGAAGCCTAGCCGCTGAAATCCATCGGATTCTTCTGTTGGACCGCTGACCGCGCTCCGGTGAAGAGTGGGGGAGGCTGCCGGACGCCCAGGTGTCCGGCGCCGGGAAGACCGTGTGCCAACCCCTTATGGAGTCGCGTTGTACACCGCCCACCCCGACCGCTACGCCGACCTGCCCTACCGGCGCTCCGGACGCAGCGGACTGAAGCTCCCCGCGCTGTCGCTCGGCCTGTGGCACAACTTCGGCCCCGACCGGCCGGTGGAGACCCAGCGCGCGATCCTGCGCCGCGCCTTCGACCTTGGGATCACCCACTTCGACCTGGCCAACAACTACGGCCCCCCGCCCGGCGCCGCCGAGTCCGCGCTCGGCGAGGCTCTGAAGGCCGACTTCACGCCGTACCGCGACGAGTTGGTCATCTCCACCAAGGCCGGCTATCTGATGTGGCCCGGCCCGTACGGGGAATGGGGCTCGCGCAAGTCCGTGCTGTCCTCGCTCGACCAGAGCCTGACGCGGATGGGCCTGGAGTACGTCGACATCTTCTACTCGCACCGCTTCGACCCCGACACCCCGCTCGAGGAGACCATGGGCGCGCTGCACTCGGCGGTCCAGCAGGGCAAGGCGCTCTACGTCGGCGTCTCCAACTACTCGGCGGAGCAGACCCGCGAGGCCGCGCGCATCCTGGGCGAGCTGGGCACCCCGCTCCTCATCCACCAGCCGCGCTACTCCATCCTGGACCGGCGCCCGGAGGACCAGGGCCTGCTGGACACCCTGGACGAGCTCCAGGTCGGCTCCATCGTCTACTCCCCGCTGGAGCAGGGCCTGCTCACCGGCCGCTACCTCGACGGCATCCCCGAGGACTCCCGCGCCGCGAGCGACAGCCCGTTCCTCAAGTCCGACGCCGTCACCGAGGACCTGGTGGGCCGGCTGCGCGCGCTGAACGAGATCGCCGCCTCCCGCGGCCAGACCCTGGCCCAGATGGCCCTCGCCTGGGTGCTGAGGGGCGGACGGGTGACTTCCGCTCTTGTCGGAGCGAGCAGCACCAGGCAACTGACGGACAGCGTCGGCGCCATCCGGAATCTGGAATTCGACGCGGATGACCTGGCCCGTATCGACGCCATCGTGAAGACATGAACTCGCCGGAACGGTGGTAGCGGAAGGCGGAAGTTTTTCCCGCCTTCACAATTTCTTCGCGTATTCCGGCGCGGGCGCCACTGAATTCCTGCCACGTCGGAGAAGCGGAGCCCGGAGCAGAGCCCAGGGGAGCCTCACCCCTGGGCTCTACCCGTGCGGGGGCTGGGGAGCAGGGGCCTTGGCGCGCCGTCCACGGTCGATAATCCGCCAACTAATGGGCGGCACTCCCGCGCGCCACATGATTCGGCCAGAATCGGGCATCGCATATGCCAGCAGAGTGGCCGGAAAGACATGGTGACAGTGTTTCCATTGTGGCGATACTCGAAATGCCAGGGGCACTTCACCGCACAGGAGCCGCACGGATAAGAGAGGGCCCGGTCGGCACACCGGCGAGGCAACGGGGGAGTGATCGTGCACGATGAATTCCTGTGCCATGTCACCGCGTACGGGATCTGCGGCGGTCAGCGGGTAGGCGTACCGCTCGGCACCTACCGCGCGCCCACCCTCGCGCTCGCCCTGTGGTGGCTGCGGGACCGCGCCTCCTGGATCGCCGAGCGCCTGGACCCCAGCCCCGAGGGCGAGAAGATCCCGCCGGGCGCCCTCGTCCCCGTCGCGGACACCGTGGCCGACGTCCCCACCCTGCTGCGCGCCTGGTGCTCCGACGACACCCGGCAGGAACTGGTCGCGGACGAACTGGCCGGCGGGCGCCTGGTGCGGATCGCCGCGAGCGACGACACCACCGAGTACGAACTCCTCGCCGAGTCGGTCGACGCCCTGCGTATGCAGCGCACCGTCCCCGCCTTCGTCGTCCCCGTCGCCTGACCGCGAAACCCCAGGTGCGGCCCGGTCGCTGCGAACCCGGCAGAGGTGTGTGAAGGGCGACCGCATCGGGGGGAGTGGGCGGCCCGAGTCGGGGTACGTGCAACACAGGCAACAGGCGACCGGCCGGACCGGGCACTTCGAGAGAGACACCATGACCGAACACCTGGGCGTGGCAGTGGCAGTGATACCGACTGGTTTCGACGTACCCGTGGAACCCCTTCGGCGTGCGGCGCACTACACCGGAGAACCAGGATGCATCGCCGACGCGCGGGCCTTCGCCGCGCGCTTCCTGGAGCAGCTGCGGACCGAGTGGTGCGCCACCGTCGACAGCCGGACGGGCGGGGACCTGCTCCTGGTCGTGAGCGAGCTGGTCACCAACGCCGACCGGCACAGCGGCGGCCCGTACATCCTGGAGCTGGAGGGCACCGACAGCGCGGTCAGCGTGTCGGTGTACGACAGCAGCGTGGCGCTGCCCCGCTGCTTCCCCAAGGACCCCGAGCGGGTCGGCCACCACGGCCTGGAGATCGTGCGCGCGGTGGCCTCGGAGATCATCGTGGACCGTGTACCGGTGGGGAAGCGCGTGCGCGCCCTCATCCGGCTGGACGGCTGAGCAACCCGCTCCACAGCCCTCCGGACCCAGTGAACGCCGACCGCGAACCGGTCGGCGTCTTCGTGTGTCCGGCTTTCGTGTGTCCGGCGGTCTCCGAATCGGCCTGAACGAGACTTGAGCAGACGAGCAGACGAGCAGACATGACAAAGGGCGGCCCGGCCGGACCGGACCGCCCCTCTCAGCTCACGACCTCAGAGCGTCAGCGCGTCGTGCTCAGGCGCAGCCCAGCTCGCCGAGCATGCCCTCACGCAGCCGCGAGATGATGCGCTTGATCAGACGGGAGACGTGCATCTGCGAGCAGCCGAGCTTCTCGCCGATCTCCGCCTGCGTGGCCTCCTCCACGAACCGCATGTGGATGATCTGCCGGTCGCGGTCGCTCAGTTCGGCCATCAGCGGGGCCAGCGCGTGGAAGTCCTCCACCAGCCGCAGGCCCTCCTCCTCGACGCCGATGAAGTCCGCCAGGACCGCTTCGCCGTCCTCGCGGCCGTCGCCGGTGAGCGCGGCGTCCAGCGAGCTGGAGTTGTAGCCGTTGGAGGCCAGCTGGCCCTCGACGACCTGCTCCACGGTGATGTTCATGAGCGTGGCCAGTTCCGCCACGGACGGGTCGCGGTCCAGCCGGCTCGACAGCTCCTCACGGGCCTTGGCCAGCTCCACGCGCAGCTCCTGGAGGCGGCGCGGAACGTGCACCGCCCAGGTGGTGTCGCGGAAGAACCGCTTGATCTCGCCCACGATGTACGGCAGCGCGAAGGAGGTGAACTCCACCTCGCGCGACACCTCGAACCGGTCGATCGCCTTGATCAGGCCGATCATGCCGGTCTGGACGATGTCCTCCATGTCGTCGCCGCGGCCCCGGAAACGTCCGGCGGCGAAGCGCACCAGCGACATGTTCATCTCGATGAGGGTGTTGCGGGCGTACTGGTATTCGTGCGTGCCCTCTTCCAGCTCCGCCAGGCGGCGGAAGAACTGCCGTGACAGGGCCCGCGCGTCACGCGGGGCCACGGATGCGGGGTCCGCGATGCCAGGAAGGATCTCCTCGTCCGTCCTGTCCTGCGCGGTCTTCCCCGCGACCTCTGCCTGTGACCGGATGCCGACGGCGGTGTCCATTACCTCTCCCACGTAAGTCACGGTTCGACGACTGCTCCCCCCGGCCCCGGTCTCCCTGGGCCATGGATGCCGCGTGGTCCCCGGCTACCCGGAAAACCCCGCCCCATGCACGTCTTCTCTCACGGGCCGGGTACCCCCGGTCACGCGACGCATGCAGACGAATTTCGAGGTGGCTTGAAATCGACGGAGTGGCTTGATCTTATCGGCCCACGACCGATGAGTCCTGGGGCGGGTGACGGTCGGTACAGGTGAGCGCGCGACCGGCGCGGCGATTCGCACAGGAGGCCCCATGTCCAACGGTGGTTTCACCACATGTCTCTGGTTCGACGGCCAGGCCGAGGAGGCGGCGCACTACTACGTGTCCGTCTTCAAGGACTCCGGCGTCGGCCGCGTCACCCACTGGAGCGAGGCCGGCCCCGGTGAGGCCGGAACCGTGCTCACCGTCGAGTTCACCGCCAACGGCCAGAAGTTCGTCGCCCTCAACGGCGGCCCCGAGTTCAAGTTCAGCGAGGCGATCTCGTTCCAGATCCTCTGCGCCGACCAGCGGGAGGTCGACCACTACTGGAACCGGCTCATCGAGGACGGCGGCGAGGGCGGCCCCTGCGGCTGGCTCAAGGACAAGTACGGCGTCTCCTGGCAGGTCTGCCCCGAGCGGCTGCTCGACATGACCAGGGACCCCGACCCGCAGAAGGCCGCCCGCGCCTTCAGCGCCATGATGAAGATGGGCAAGCTCGACCTCGCCGCCCTGGAGACGGCGTACGCGGGCACATGACCGGGCCCGGCGCCCGGTCACAGGCTCTCGGCGAGCACCTCGCCGATCGTGTGCCGGGCGTTCTCGGCCAGTACCGGGTTGGTGCGCCAGTAGTAGGGGAGCTGGACCAGGGCGATGGACAGCGCCCAGCCCCGGCCGCGCGCCCACTCGGCGTCGTCCGCGCCCACCGCGTCGCGGAAGACGCACCGGGCGGAGGCGGGCAGCAGGTTCCAGGCCACGATCAGGTCCACGGCCGGATCGCCCACCCCGGCGCAGCCGAAGTCGATCACCGCGCTCAGCTGCCCCTCGGCGGTGACCAGAACATTGCCGGGGGAGAGGTCGCCGTGCGCCCAGACCGGCGGGCCGGTGTGCGCGGGGGCGGTCAGCGCCCGCTCCCACCGGGCGGCCGCCTCGGCCGTGTCGACGCGGCCCGCGAGCTGGGCCAGCGCCTCACGGGTCGACTCGTCCTGGCCGGTGAGCGGGCCACCCCGGTAGCCCTTGGGCGCGTCCACGGTCGCGGTCTGGCGCAGTGCGGCCACGAACGCGCCCAGCTCCTTGGCCAGTTGCTCCGGCTGCTCCACGGCGCCCGCGACCGGGTTGGCGCCGTCCAGCCAGCGGTAGACCGACCAGGGCCAGGGGAAGTCACCGTCCGGCTCCCCGGACCCCACCGGCTCCGGCACGGCCACCGGCAGGCCGGGGCCCAGCCGGGGCAGCCAGTCCCGCTCGTGCGTCACGTCCGCGACCGCGCCCGGATACCGGGGGAGCCGTACCACCAGGTCCGGACCCAGCCGGAACATCGCGTTCTCCGTGCCGGACGACCTCAGCCGGCTCACCGGCAGCGCGGCCCACGCCGGGAACCGCCGTGCCACCAGGCGGCGCACCAGCCGGGCGTCGATGTCGATCTCACCCGCACGCATCTTCTGAGTACTCACCGGCCCCATCCAAGGTCCGGCGCGTCCCCGCTGTCGACCGAAAAAACGAGACCACCGAACGGCACACCGTCCCCGAGCGCCCCGCCCACCGGGTGGCTAGCGTGATGTTCCGGGACGAACCGTCAAGAGGAGAGGGCCGACCATGGCCGTACAACCCGAAGGAACGCCCTGCTGGGCCGATGCGATGTTCACCGACCTGGAGGGTGCCAAGCAGTTCTACGGCGACGTCCTCGGCTGGACGTTCGGCGAGTCGTCGTCGGAGCACGGCAACTACACCCAGGCGTACGCGGACGGCAAGGCCGTCGCCGCCATCGTCCCGCCCATGCCCGGCCAGGAGGGCGCCTCGCAGTGGTGTCTCTACTTCGCCTCGCCGGACGCCGCCGCGACCGTCGCGAAGATCCGGGAGAACGGCGGCGAGGTGCTGATGGAGCCGATGCGGGTGGGCGACTTCGGCACCATGAGCCTCGCCCGTGAACCCAGCGGCGCGGTGTTCGGCGTCTGGCAGGGCGACGCCCACGAGGGCTTCGAGGCGGTGGCCAAGCCCGGGGCCTACTGCTGGTCGGAGGTGTTCACCCGCGAGCCGGAGAAGGCGGACGCGTTCCTTTCGGCCGTCTTCCCGTACCGGATGAAGGAGATGGCGGACGAGCACGTCGACTTCCGGCTTTTCGACCTGGGCGCCGACCCGGTGCTCGGCCGGATGCGGATGGGCGAGGAGTTCCCGCCCGAGGTCCCCTCCTACGTCAACGTCTACTTCACCGTCGAGGACTGCGACGCGGCCGTGGCCCGTGCCGTCGAGCGCGGTGCCGTGCTCCGCTTCGGCCCGATGACCAGCCCCTTCGGCCGGTTCGCCGCTCTCACCGACCCGCAGGGTGCCAACTTCTCGGTGATCGACGTCACCACCACCGAGGGAGACATGCCCGACTTCAAGGACGCCTGACCCGGCCGGTCCGGGCCCCGGCGCGGCCGTGGCATGATCGTGCACATGCGTGAACGTGTGGTGGCCGCGTGCGACGGGGCTTCGAAGGGAAACCCCGGGCCGGCCGGATGGGCGTGGGTGGTCTCCGACGACGACGAGCGGACCCCGGCCCGCTGGGAGTCGGGTCCGCTCGGCCGGGCCACCAACAACGTCGCCGAACTCACCGCGCTGGAACGGCTGCTGGCCGCCGTCGACCCCGACGTGCCGCTGGAGGTCCGGATGGACTCCCAGTACGCGATGAAGGCCGTCACCACCTGGCTGCCCGGCTGGAAGCGCAACGGCTGGAAGACCTCCGCGGGCAAGCCGGTCGCCAACCAGGAACTCGTCGTCCGTATCGACGCGCTGCTCGACGGGCGCTCGGTCGAGTTCCGTTACGTCCCCGCCCACCAGGTCGACGGCGACCCGCTGAACGACTTCGCCGACCGCGCCGCCAGCCAGGCCGCCGTCGTCCAGGAGGCGGCGGGCAGCGCCCACGGCTCGCCCGAGCCGCCGCCCTCACCCGACACCCCGGCCCCGGCCCGCCGCAAGGCGCCCCGGCGTGCCACCGGTGGGTCGGCATCCGCGTCCGCTGCTGCTTCCGCGCGGACCATCAAGGCCAAGTTCCCCGGGCGCTGCCTGTGCGGCCGTTCCTACGCCGCCGGCGAGTCCATCGCCAAGAACGCGCAGGGCTGGGGCCACCCGGAGTGCCGTACCGCCAACGGCTGACCGTCCCCGCCGGAGCCTTCCGGGCCCGGTCGTACGCCGACGCTGCTACCCTGCGAGGCCGAACGACTACGTCCGGTGACTTCCAGGGGTGTGCGCGTGAAGGTCGTCTGCGTCGGAGGCGGGCCCGCGGGCCTGTACCTCGCCATCCTGCTCAAGCGGCAGAACCCGTCCCACGACATCACCGTCCATGAACGCGCCCCCGAAGGCTCCACCTACGGGTGGGGCGTCACCTACTGGCAGGGGCTGCTGGACCGGCTCCGCGCCCACGACCCCGAGTCGGCGCACGCCATCGCGGAGAACTCGGTCCACTGGAACGAAGGCGTCGCCCACGTACGGGACTCGAGCACCCGGCAGCCGGGGGACCAGGGCTTCGGCATCGGCCGCCACCGCCTCCTCGAACTGCTCGCCGAGCGCGCCCGGACCCTGGACGTACGGCTGGAGTTCGAGAGCGAGATCACCGAACTCCCGGCCGGGGCGGGCCTGGTGGTGGCCGCCGACGGCGTCGGCAGCGCTCTGCGCACGAGGTACGCGGACGAATTCGGCACCCATGTCACCCACGGCCGCAACCACTTCCTCTGGCTCGGCACGACCAAGGTCTTCGACGCCTTCACCTTCGCCTTCGTCGAGACCGGGCACGGGTGGATCTGGGCCTACGGCTACCCGTACGACACCGGGCACAGCACCTGCGTCATCGAGTGCTCGCCCGAGACCCTCACCGGCCTCGGCCTGCACCGCGCCGACGAGGGCGAAGGACTCGCCCTGCTGGAACGGCTCTTCGCCGAACTCCTCGACGGCCACCCCCTCATCGGCCGCACCAGCGACGGCGCGAGCGTCCCCTGGCTGAACTTCCGCACCCTCACCAACCACACCTGGCACCACGACGGCCTCGTCCTGCTCGGCGACGCCGCCCACACCACCCACTACTCCATCGGCGCCGGCACCACCCTCGCCCTGGAGGACGCCATGTGCCTCGCCACCGCCGTGCGCGAGCACCCCGCCCTGCCCGACGCCCTCGCCGCCTACGAGAAGCGGCGCCGCACCGAGCTGCTGTCCGCGCAGAGCGCCGCCCGCTACAGCGCCCGCTGGTACGAGAGCCTGCCCCGCTACATCGACCTCCCCCCGCACCGCATGTTCGCCCTGCTCGGCCAGCGCCACTCCCCACTGCTGCCCCACGTCCCGCCCCAGCTCTACTACGGCCTCGACAAGGCCGCGGGGCAGCTCGAACCGCTGCGCCGGCTCAAGCGCTGGCTCGGCCCCCGCGCCGCCCGCGCCCTGCACGCCGCGCGCACCCCCGACCGCCCCCGCTGACCCCCTGCACCCCAGCTCAGGACACGGGTAAATGTTGGTGAATAGCCATTCACTGGATAGAGTGAATGGCTATTCACCAGTCACGCACATTCACCCGCAGGAGCGTCGATGGGCCCCTCCGCCCCCATACCCGAGCCGCCCGGCACCCTCGCGGCGCCGCCCCGGCTGCGGGAACGCCTCACCATCCCCGTGCTGGCGTCGGGCGGCATCCTCATGGCCGTCATGCAGACCGTGGTCGTCCCGCTCCTGCCCGACCTGCCCCGGCTCACCGGATCGTCACCGGCCGCCGTCTCCTGGATGGTCACCGCCACCCTGCTCTCCGGCGCCGTGCTCACCCCCGTGCTCGGCCGCGCCGGTGACATGTACGGCAAGCGCCGGGTACTGACCTCCGCGCTCGCCCTGATGACCGTCGGCTCGGTGCTGTGCGCCCTGTCCTCCGACATCACCGTGCTCATCACCGCCCGCGCGCTCCAAGGCGCCGCCGCCTCCGTCGTCCCGCTGGCCATCAGCATCCTGCGCGACGAACTCCCGCCCCAGCGGCGCGGATCGGCGGTGGCGCTGATGAGCTCCACCGTCGGCATCGGCGCCGCGCTCGGCCTGCCACTGGCCGCGCTCGTCGTGCAGTACGCCGACTGGCACACCATGTTCTGGCTGACCAGCGCCCTCGGCGCGCTCGGGGTCGCGGCCACCTGGTGGGCGGTCAGGGAGTCGCCCGTACGCGAGCCCGGCCGGTTCGACGTGGTCGGCGCGCTGGGCCTGGCCGCCGCGCTGGTGTCCCTGCTGCTCGCCGTGTCCCAGGGCGGCCAGTGGGGCTGGGGGAGCCCCGCCGTCATCGGGCTCTTCGCCGCCTTCGTCGTCGTGCTCGCCCTGTGGTGGTGCCATCAGTTGCGGAGCGCCCGGCCTTTGGTGGACCTGCGGCTGGTGACCCGGCCCAGGGTGGGCCTGTCCCATGTGGCGGCCCTGCTCACCGGCTTCGCGTTCTACGCCAACTCGCTCGTCACCGCCCAGCTCGTCCAGGCGCCGAAGGCCAGCGGATACGGGCTCGGGCTGTCCATCGTCGCCACCGGACTGTGCCTGCTGCCCGGCGGCGTCACCATGCTGCTCTTCTCGCCACTGTCCGCCCGGATCTCCGCCAGGCGCGGGCCCAGGATCACCCTCGCGCTCGGCGCCGCCGTCATCGCCTGCGGATACGCGCTGCGCATCGCCGACAGCCGTGACCTGTGGATGATCATCCTCGGGGCGACCGTGGTGGCCACCGGCACCACCCTCGCCTACTCCGCGCTGCCCACGCTGATCCTGCGCGCCGTGCCGGCCGCCCAGACCGCCTCCGCCAACGGCGTCAACGTCCTGATGCGGACCATCGGCCAGGCCGTCTCCAGCGCCGCCGTCGCCGCCGTGCTGGTCCACCACACCAGCCTCGTCGCCGGCATACCGGTGCCCACCCTGCACGGCTATCTGCTGGCGTTCGGCATGGCCGGCGCCGTCGCGCTCGCCGCCTGCGCGGCCGCGCTCACCATCCCCGGCGACAGCACCCCCGGCAGCGCCCGCCGCGCCGAAGGCGCCACCCAGGGGGCCCGCGCCCTGGAGGAGGCGTGACCACCGCCTCCGCCCCCGCGCGCCGCGACGCCGAGGCCACCAAGGCGGCCATCCTCAAGGCCGCCCGGCACCTCCTGGCCCGGCACGCGCACGCCGACATCACCCTCAAGGCCGTCGCCGACCGGGCCGGGGTCAGCCCGCCGCTGGTGCTGAAGTACTTCGGCAACAAGGACGCCCTGTTCGCCCGCGTCATGTCCTTCGACGCCGATGCCGACGACCTCCTCGACGCGCCCCTCGCCGACCTCGGACGGCACATGGTCCGGCACGTCCTGGCCAGCCAGCGGGACCGGGGCGCCGACCCGCTGCTGCGCATCGCCTTCGCCCCGCTGCACGGCGACCGCGGCGACATCCTGCGCGCCAACTTCCGCGCCCAGGTCACCGACCGCCTCGCCGCCCGGCTCACCGGTTCCGACGCGGCCCTGCGCGCCGAGCTGGCCGTGGCGGCGCTCATCGGGGTCGGCGTCATGTACGGCATCGCCCGCGGCCCCCACCTGCGCGAGAGCGGCCCGGACGAGGTGGCCGACCGCTACGGACCGCTCGTCCAGGCGCAGTTGACGCCCTGACTCACCCCTCGGGGCCGGTCAGCAGCGCCTGCGCGCAACGCCGGAACGCGGCGAGCAGGCGGCCGCTGTCGCCCGCGCGGGTGGCCAGCGCGACATGGCACGGCTCGACACCGCGCAGCGGGATCGCGGTCAGATCGGGCCGCGCCGGCATGCCCGGCGCGGCCGCCGCGATGGCCAGCGCCTGTCCCGACGCGACCAGTTCGAACTTGTCCTCGATGTCCCCGATGAACGGCCCGTCCGGCGCGGGGCGTCCGTCCGGGCGCGGGTCGATCCGCCAGAACGCGTCCCACAGCGGGTCCGGGACGCGGGGGAGGGGCTCGTCGGCGATGTCGTCCACCGTGACCGACTCCTTGCCCGCGAGCCGGTGGTCCAGCGGGACCACCACCACGCGCGGCTCGTCGTAGAGCACGCTCACCCGCAGCCCGTCGGTGGCGAACGGCAGCCGGGCCACCAGGGCGTCCACCCGGTGGCCGAGCAGCGCCTCCCGCGTCTCGTGCCAGCGCAGATGCGCGGTGCGCACGTCCGCGTCCGGGAAGCGGCGCCGCAGTTCCCGTACGGCCGGGGTGACCAGTACTCCCGTGGTGTAGCCGATGGTGATCCGGCTGGGCTCGGCGGCGGCCCGTGCCTCGGTCGCCGCTTGCCGGGCGGCCCGCAGGAGCGCCTCGGCGCGCGGCAGGAAGACCTCGCCCGCCTCGGTGAGCCGGGTGCCCTGCGGGGTGCGGTCCAGCAGTTCGACACCCAGTTCCCGCTCCAGCCGCCGTACCTGACGGCTCAGCGAGGGCTGTGTGATGTGCAGGGCGGCGGCCGCGCGGCCGAAGTGCCGGTGCTCGGCGACGGCCGTGAAGTACCGGACCAGCCGGAGATCGAGATCCGCGAAGTCGGACATGCCTTCCAGCGTACGGCTCCCGGCACATCACCCAGCCTGCGGTGATGCCCGGAACGTATTGCGCCATGCGAAAGAAGCCTTGGACGCGTGCGTTCCGCCCGGCCGACGATGGAGGCACTTCCACCGACCATCCGAGGAGAGCGTCACCATGCGTGTTTTCGTCACCGGGGCCACCGGGTTCATCGGCTCCGCCGTGGTGCCCGAACTGATCGGCGCCGGGCACGAGGTCGTCGGCCTCGCCCGTTCGGACGACGGCGCGGCCGCGCTGAAGGAGGCGGGCGCCGAAGTGTTCCGGGGTGGCCTGGAGGAACCCGAGGGCCTGGCCCGCGCGGCGGACGGCGCCGACGGCGTGATCCACCTGGCCTTCGTCCACGACTTCACCGACTTCGACGCGGCCGGCGCCACCGACCTGCGGGCCATCGAGGCGATGGGCGCCGCGCTGGCGGGCTCGGGGCGGCCGCTCGTGGTCACCTCGGGCACCGCGATCGCCCCGGCGGGCCGCCTTGCCGTCGAGACCGACGCGCCCGCGCCGGGGACCCACCGCACGCCGTCCGAGGAGGCCGCCGTCGCGCTCGCCGGGCAGGGTGTGCGCGGCTCCGTGGTGCGGCTCGCGCCCTCCGTGCACGGGCGCGGTGACCACGGCTTCGTACCGCACCTCATCCGGATCGCCCGCGAGAAGGGGGCCGCAGGCTACGTCGGGGACGGCGCCAACCGCTGGCCCGGAGTTCACCGGCTCGACGCCGCCCGGCTGTTCCGGCTCGTGCTGGAGCAGGCCCCGGCGGGCACGCGGTGGCACGCGGCCGCCGACGAGGGTGTGCCGTTCCGGGACCTCGCGGAGGTCATCGGCCGGCACCTGGACGTGCCCGTGGTGAGCGTGCCGCCGGAGCGGGCGGGGGAGCACTTCGGGTTCCTCGGCCGGTTCGCCGGGGTGGACAACCCCACCTCCAGCGCCCTGACCCGCGAACGGCTCGGCTGGCGCCCCGACGGGCCGGGACTGCTCGCCGACCTGGACGAGGGCCACTACTTCGTGTGAGCAGCAGGGTCCGCCCGGACAGGTGACCGGTTTGAAGGAACGTTTGCGCGGTTAATTGGATCGCATGACCGAGGAGGCACCGCGCAGGGGGCGGGACGAGACAGCGGAAGAGCGGGCCGACCGCAAGTGGGGCGAGCTGATCCAGGAGGTACGCGTCGCGCAGACCGGCGTCCAGATCCTGTTCGGGTTCCTGCTCACCGTGGTCTTCCAGCCGAAGTACGCTCAACTGTCCAGCACCGATCAGCTCATCTACATCGTCACCGTCGTCCTGGGTGCCTGCGCGACCGGCGCCCTCATCGGACCGGTCTCGCTGCACCGCCTGGTCTCCGGGCGCCGGGTGAAGCCGCAGGCGGTGCGGCTGGCCGGGGCGCTCACCTTCGTCGGCCTGGTGCTGCTCCTGGCCACCATGGCCTGCTCGCTGCTGCTGATCCTTCGGGTGGCCACTCACAACGGCTATGTGCCATGGCTGGTCGGGTCCGTCGTCGGCTGGTACCTGATCTGCTGGTACGGCCTGCCCATGTGGGCCAGGCGACAGCACACCGACCCCGAGGACGACTAACGACTGATGTTGGTACGGGCCTCCAGGGCCGCCAGTGAGCGGTCGTGGACCCGGCTGAGCAGCAGCAGCGACAGCACGGCGCCGATCAGGGCGCAGAACATGTCCCACTGGGTGTCCCAGACATCGCCCTGGGTGGCGAGGAAGGCGTCCGCGCCGTGCCCGCCGATCACCGCCGCCAGCCACTCCAGCAGCTCGAAGCAGGCGCTGAAGGCCAGGCAGGCGCACACCGTCAGCGGGGCCAGCCAGCGGCTGCCACGCAGCGGCGAGGTACGGGTGAGCAGTTCGCGCACCAGGATCGCCGGGACGAACCCCTGCATCAGATGCCCGAACCGGTCGTACGGATTGCGGGCCAGCTGGAAGGTGTCCCGCACCCAGTCACCCGCCGGCACCTGCGCGTAGGTGTAGTGGCCGCCGACCGCCAGCACCAGGGCGTGCGCGGTGAGCAGAGCGCACAGGAGCCCGGTGAGCGGGAAGCGCCGCCACAGGAGCACCACCAGCGGCAGCCCGAGCAGCACCCAGAAGGTCTCCAGGAACCATGTCGCACGGTCCCGCGCGCCCCACGCGGACACGGCCAGGCCCACGGCGGCCACGCCGGCGAACACGGCGGGCGGCACCGGGCGGCGGACGGACGGCCGGTCGGGGTGGACTGCGGTCATGGCGGGCTCCAGAGAGTGGGCGACGTGGCAGCCCCATCGTCAGGGCGCCCGGCGCGCGGGGCATGAGTACCGGTACTCATGCCCCCACCGGGCATCCCTAGGGCTTGTCTCCCACGGCGCCGCGCAGCGCGGTGAGGCAGGAGCCGATCGCCTGCTGCAACTCCTCCAGGCGACGGACCATGTCGTCCTCGTAGAAGTCCTGGGCGTCGTCGAAGGTCAGCTCCTCGAAGGCCCGCGTCGCCTTCTGGAGGCTGCCGTAGAACCGGGTGCGCCGCTCCTGGACGCGCAGCTCCGGATCGGCCTCGACGGTGTCGGCGACCAGCGTCTTCAGCGTGTCGTACGCCTCGACAGCCCACTCGCCGGTGTCCTCGTCCTCCTCCAGCTCGTCGATCAGCGAGAGGTGACGCTCGGCCTCCTCGCGCAGTTCGAGGGGTGCGTCGACGGTCTGGCCCGCCGGGGTCCTGATCTGCCCGGACTCCGCGATCTGCCGGACGTAGCCGATCTTGTCGGCGGCCCGGCTCTCGGTGGCGACGGCCTTCTTCAGGTCGTCGGTGCGCACCACGTCCCGGGCCAGCTCTGCCTGGAGTTCGGGGTCCTCCTTGATCCGGTCCAGCAGGGCGGAGCGGGCCGCGCGGGCGGTGGAGGGGTCGGCCAGGATGGCGGCGCGCAGCGCGGTCGGGTTCTCGGCCACCTCCAGCGCCTTGGTCGGGCGGATGCCCTCGGCCGCGGCGGCCTCCGCGATGGCGGTGCCCCGCTCGGAGGTGGCGCTGCTGCGGGCGGAGTAGTAGCTCAACCACGCGTCGGAGTCCGGGAGTTCGACCTCCTGGCCCGGCTGAAGCGTCTCGAACTGCGGGACCAGGCCGTCGTCGGCGGCCCGGTCCCAGGCCCGGTAGTAGCGCATGACCCGCTCGGGCGAGCACTCCGCCAGCTCCGCGAACTCCTTCGCGGACACCTTCGGGGTCTCCCCGGCCGCCTGCCCGCCCGGCCGCACACTGCGCGCCACCATCAGCGCGAAGGCCCAGCCGCCGGTGCGCGCGTACACCCCGAACTCGCGGGCGTCACGCGCCACGAGGTCGGACAGGGGCGCCGGGGCGGCGGCGGTCGTCTCGGCGGGGTCGATGGCCAGGGTCACGGATGGCTCTCCTGCGTACGGGGGCTCGATGGTGCGGTTGCCCGGCCGGCCGGGCACCGGGGGCAGCCTATATGGCCCGATAGGCGATGTTTCGCCACAGCCCGGCAGGAGGGACGAGTGCGGGCCGTCTCATCGTTCGCGGTCCGCGAGGGAGTCCAGCAGGGCGACCAGCTCACCCGCCGCGCCCGCCTCCAGCGGCAGCCCGTCGAGCAGCGTCCGGGCGGCCGCCATGTGCGCGCGGGCCTCGGACAGGGCCGCCGTACGGCCGCCCGCCGCCTCGATGAGCGCCACCGCCTCCGCCGCGCGGCCCGGCGCCCGCAGCAGGCCGCGCAGGCGGTTGCCCTCGGGCGAGGCGAGCGCGGTCAGCACCGGGTACGTCTTCTTGCCCTCGCGCAGGTCCCCGCCCACCGGCTTGCCGGTGACCTCGGGGCGCCCCCAGATGCCCAGCACGTCGTCCGCGAGCTGGAAGGCGACCCCCGCGTGCCGTCCGGCCCGGTCCAGCGCGGCGACGACCGGGCGCGGAGCCCCGCCCAGCAGCGCGCCGAGCGCGAGCGAACAGCCCAGCAGCGCCCCCGTCTTGCCCTCCGCCATCACCCGGTACTCCTCGGGCGTCACCGCCTCCGGGCCGGTCCAGGGGCGGGAGGCGAACAGCAGGTCGTCGGCCTGCCCCCGCATCAGGTCGGCCAGCGCGCCGGAGAGCAGCCGGACCCCGCCCGGCACGTCGGCCAGGGTGCCGACCGCCAGCGCGAACAGGGCGTCCCCGGCGAGTACGGCGGGACCCGTGCCGTACGCCTTCCACAGCGCGGGGCGGCCGCGACGGGTCACGTCGCCGTCCATGATGTCGTCGTGCAGCAGCGAGAAGACGTGCACCAGCTCCACCGCGACCGCCCCCGGCACCCCCGCCCCGGCATCCGCGCCGACCGCCCGCGCCCCGAGCACCGCCAGCGCCTGCCGCACCCCCTTGCCGCCCGCCTCCGTGCCGTCGCACCAGCCGAAGGAGTACGCGGCCATCTCGGCCAGCCACGGGTGCAGCCCGGCGATCGCCTCCCGCAGCGCGGGCCGCGCCAACTCGCGTGACGCATGCAGGACGTGGGTCGCCGGCATCCGCTCGGCGCGGAACACCGCCGTCACCGGGCACCCTCCGCCTCGGTCACGAACTCGGCCTGCGCCCGCGCCACCATCTCCCGCGCGTGCCGCAGCCCTGACCGCTCCAACACCACGGCCAGGTCGGCCAGTTCGGCCGCCGTCTCCTCCGGGTCGCGGCCCAGTCGGGCCAGGGACTTGGCCAGACCGAGGCGGGACAGCGCCTCGCCCCGGGGCTCGTCCATCGTGCGGAACTCGGACAGCGCCAGGCCGTACAGGTCGCGCGCCTCCTCGTGACGCCCGGCCCGGTAGAGGACGTTGCCGCGCATCTTGTGGTTGTAGGCGAGCGCGCTGGACAGGTTCATCGACCGGCACGTCTCCTCCGCCCGCGACAGCAGCTCCAGCGCCCGGCCGGTGTCCTCGTCGCGCGCCGAGAGGATGTCCGCGAGACCGCGCAGCGCCCAGGCGTGGCCACGCCGGTCGTCGGCCCGCTCGGCTATCTCCGCCGCCTCCTCGAACAGCGCGTACGCCCGGTCGAAGTCGCCGGTGTTGCGGTGCATCTGCGCGATGCCCTCCAGCGCCCACACCGTGTGCCGGGCCTCCCCGCGCCTGCGGGCCTCGGCCAGCAGCTGTTCGTGCAGCCGGCCGACCGCCGCGTAGTCGCCCTGGATGCGCCCGGTCTCCGCGAGCCCTGCCAGCGAGTAGCCCCGGACCACGATGTCGCCGCCGCGCTCGCCGAGTTCGGCCGCCAGCCCCAGCAGCCGCCAGGCCAGCGGGAACGCCCCGCGCTGCCGGGCCAGCGTGCCCCCGCTCCACAGCGCCCAGGCCATCGCCGCGGTGTCCTGGGCCGTACGGGCCGCCCGGTAACTGGCCTTCCACGCACGGTCCGCCTCCGCCGTGCTGCCGAGCCGCCGGTGCGCCTCGGCCACCGCGAGACCGCAGCGGGCCACCTCGGCGGGGTGCCCGGCCCGTTCGGCCTCACGCAGCCGCTCGGTGCCCTCGGCCAGCACATCGGTCAGCGAGGAATTGACGGACAGGGTGGTCAGGGCGCCCTGGTACTCCGGGGCGGAAGCCTTGCCGTACATGTGAACCCTTCTATACACCACGTGTATACGCGACGCGTATAGCACGCGGGGGAATCGCCCCGGTCCAGCGGGGGGCCGGGGCGTGGTCGGTCGTGGGGCAAGACGCGGGTACGGCGACGGGGGTTGCCCGTGCGACGCGGATCACTCCGGGTGGCGCGGGAAACCCCCGTACGGAATCAGTGCTGTTGGGGCTTCTGGGGCGTGGCCTCGCTCGGCCGGACCACCACGACGCCCTCGCCCTGGAGCATCAGCTGCACCGCCTCGCCCGAACCGCCCCGCAGCATGGACCCTATGGACTGCGAGCGGTGCAGCGAGGTCCGCAGCTGTGCGGTCCAGCCGACCACCGCGTCCGTGTCGACGTACACCGGCGTCTGCTCCGAGACCGGGATCACCAGCGGGTTGCCCTCGCAGATCAGGCCCAGTCTGCCGTGCCCGCTGAACACGCTGTTGAACAGGCCGCCGCCCGCGATGCCGGAGCCCTTCACCGTCTTGATCTCGTACGACAGCGAGGCGTCGAAACACAGCACATTGCGGCCGTTGACGGTGAACTGGTCGCCGGGCTCCACCTCGACGATGAAACAGTTCTGCGCCTCGTGCGCGAACCACGCCTCACCCCGTCCGCGCACCACCATCAGCGGCAGCCCCTCGCCGGTCACCGCGCGCTTGAGCATGCCGCCCACGCCCTGGCCCTTGCGCTCGAACTGGAGGCTGCCCCGGTGGGCGATCATCGCGCCCTGGCGGGCGAGCATCTCACCGTCCACCGCGTACTTGACGCACTTGCCGTTCTCGATCGTCATCCCCGGCTCGACGGCCGGACGGACCATGTGCTCACTGGAAAAGAGGTCACCCTTCATGAGCGCATGGTGTCCCGGACGGAACCGTTCCGCCAAGATCGCGGACCTGACGGGCCGTCCGGGACGGCGGGCTCAGCGCGCCGGGGCCGGGGCGATGTCCGCGTTGCGCTCCACCAGTGCCGCACCGCGCCGCTGCTTGGCGCTCTTCCCGCAGAACGCCGGTTCCAGGGCGCCCGCGAGCGCGTTGAGGACCTTGCCGTTGTTGGAGGTGGTGGCCACCGCCGTCAGCGCGCGCTTGCCGTCCTTCGTGGCGAACGCGTACGTGTAGTAGCCCTGCACCGCGCCCGTGTGCCCGTACACCGAGACCCCGCAGGACAGGTCCCGGCGGCGCAGGCCGAGGCCGTACGCGGTGGTCGCGTCCACCTTGGTGAAGCGCTCCATCTGCGTGAGCCCGGCGGCGGAGAGCAGCTTGCCGCCGAGCAGCGCCGCGAGGAAGGTGTTGAGGTCCTTGGCGGTGGAGATGACGGCGCCCGCGCTCTGCGCCCAGGACACGGTCTGCCCGGTCGCGTCGACCAGCGGGTCACCGGCCCGGTCCGGGGTCAGATAGCCGCGCGCGAACCGGCCGGGGATCTTGGTGTCGGGGTGGACGTAGAAGGTGTCCCGCAGCTTCAGCGGCCCTGTGATCCGGTTCTGGTACGCCTCCTTGACGGGGCGTCCGGTGATCTTCTCGATGAGCATGCCCGCGACCACGAAGTTGGTGTTGGAGTAGGAGTAGGCCGCGCCGGGCGCGTTGACGCGCGGCTTCTTCAGGGAGAGCGCGACCAGCTGGGGGTAGGTGAACACCTTCTTCCGTACGGCCTCGAAGCCCGAGACGCTCTGGGCGAACATGTCGTTGGTGTAGTCGTACAGACCGCTGCGGTGGCTCAGCACATGCCGCACCGTGATGGCATCGCTCGGCAGCAGCTTCGGCAGATACCGGTTGACCGGGGCGTCCAGGTCCAGCTTGCCCTCGTCGGCGAGCTGGAGGAGGACGACCGAGGAGAACGTCTTGGTCACGCTGCCGATGCGGAACCGGTCGGCCGTGCTCGCCGCGCGGCCGGTGCCCCGGTCGGCCACGCCCCGGCTGATCAGATGACTGCGGCCCTGGTCGTCGATCCGGGCCAGCGCGGCCGGCGCGCCCTGCGTACGGACCGTGCGCAGCACGCCGTCCACGCCCGCCGTGTCGGGCGCGGGAAGCGCGGCCGCCGCGCCCTTCTCCCCGGTCGCCGCCTGTGCCGGGACCACGAGGAGCGACAGCGCCACCGCCCCGAGTACCGCACCCCTGCCCACCGCTGCCGAGACCATCAGGTCACCACTCCCGTCCACACCGTCGTTGATGCGACTTCCGTCACATTCCGGCCTGGAACCTAGGGGATTGACGCCGCGTCTCCCCAGTCGACACACAGTCGGCCACCCGCCGATCACTCCAGGGCGCCCTTTGGGCAAAGGATTGTCCTGGAGAGCAGCGAAATGGATCATTCCTTCTTTACGTGGCCATGACTCATCCGAAAGGGTGAACCCTCGGGGCGCGACCCGCCTGCCCCGATGGCTGCCCAACGGCGCCATGTGTCACGGCGGCCGGCGCGTCCGGCCGCTGTCGAACGAAGGAACCTCCCCTGGTGCGCAGACCGCACATACGCAGTGTGGCCGTCGCCGTCGCGGTGGCGACGGCGGCCACGGGCCTGGCCGGCACGGCCTTCGCCCGCCCCGCGCCGTCGACGGCCCGCACGGCCGCCGAAGGCGTCAGGACCGCCGCCCGGACCGCCCCCGTGGTGAACGCCGCCCGCGCGGCCGCCTTCGCCCACGCCGACGCCTCCGGGGTCGGCACGGGTGACGAACTCCGCACGCAGGACGTGATGTTCGACCCCGAGGGCGGGCGCCACGTCCGCTTCCAGCGCGCCCACGGCGGCATGCCGGTGCTCGGCGGCGACCTCGTCGTCCACCTCGACCGGCAGCTCGCCTACACCGGCGTGACCACCGCGGCCGGCCAGTCCGTACAGGCCGACGCCTCCGACGCCCGGATCACCGCCCGGCAGGCAGCCGCCAAGGCGGCCGACGCCGCCCAGGGCGATGCCGGGAGCGCCGAACTCGTCGTCGACGCGCGCGACGGCGACACCGCGCTCGCCTACCAGGTCACCGTCACCGGCAGTGCCCTGGACGGCGCGAGCGGCTCGCGCACGGTCGTCGTGGACGCCGTCACCGGCGAGGTCCGCAGCAACACCCCGGACGCGGACGAGTTCCTGTCGCCGAAGCTCCGCAAGGCGCTGCGGGCGCGCGGCGAGACGGTCACCCCGTCCACCTCCGCCCCGGCCGCCCCGGGCCTCGTCGCGGGCATCACCGCGGGTGCCTCGGGCTACCCGGCCACCGCGCGCGGCACCGGCAAGACCCTGTTCGTGGGCAGTGTCCCGCTGACCACCACGCAGACCTCGCGCGGCCACTTCCAGCTCAAGGATCCGACCAGGCACAACACCGAGACGCGGGACGCCAAGGGCAAGTACACCGAGACCTTCGGCAGCGGCAGCGCGATCACCGGCACCGCCAACACCTGGGGCAACGGCAGCACCAGCAACCGCAACAGCGCGGCCGCGGACGCCCAGTTCGGCATCACCAAGACCCTGGACTTCTACAAGGGGACCTTCAACCGCGCGGGCATCACCAACAAGGGCACCGCCGCCCGCGCGATGGTCCACTGGGGCCGCGGGGTCGGCAACGCCTTCTGGGACCCGGCCTGCGGCTGCATGCTGTACGGCGACGGCGACGACATGATCAAGAAGCCGCTGGTCGTCCTCGACGTCACCGGCCACGAGCTGACCCACGGCGTGGTCGACGCCACCGCCAAGCTGGAGGCGACCTACGTCGACCGCTACGGCAACCAGTACGGCGAACCCGGCTCGCTCAACGAGTCCCTCGCCGACATCTTCGGGTCCAACGTGGAGTTCTACGCCAACAACGCGAAGAACCCGCCGAACTACCTGCTGGGCGAGAAGCTGGGCCTGAAGCAGAAGTTCCTGCGCCGCCTCGACCACCCCTCCCTGGACAAGCTGGAGGGCACCGTCGACTACTGGTCGAAGGCGACGTACAACACCGAGGTGCACGCCGGTTCCGGCGTCTCCTCGCACGCCTACTACCTCCTGGCGGAGGGCAGCGGCAAGAAGAAGATCGGCGGCGTCTCCTACGACTCCCCGACCTACGACGGCGGCGCCGTCAAGGGCATCGGCCGCGCCAAGGCCACGGCCGTCTTCTACCGCGCCCTGACCCGGTACATGGTCTCCACCACCGACTTCCACGACGCCCGTGTGGCGACGCTGAACGCGGCCAGGGACCTGTACGGCGCGACGAGCACCGAGTACCGGACCGTCGACCGGGCCTGGACCGCGGTCAACGTCAAGGCCGCCAACACCCCGGCGAACCGCTGACGCACACCGGCTCCGACAAGGCCCCGTCCCGCCTTCGCGCGGGGCGGGGCCCTTGTACAGGCGCAGACACGGAACGTACCGAGGTGCGGGGCGCGGGCGTCGGCGGGACCATCACAGGCATGGGCCAGACGAAGGAACCGGCCAGGTGAGCGGCCGGGGGAGAGCCTGCCGGGCGGCGACCGTCCTGCTGCTCACCCTCGCCGGTCAGGCGACGCCCGCCCTCGCGGCGACCCCGCCGGCCGAGGCCACCGTGCGCGGCTCCGGCGTCGTCACCTGGGCGGCGAGCGCGCAGCGCGTCGGGGCGGGCGCCGACCGGGCCTACCGGCTGATCGTGCGCGTCAGCGCCGGCGGGAGCGACCTGCGCCTCCGGCTCTCCAACGCCTACGGGGACCGCCCGCTCACCGTCGACTCCGCCCACGCGGGTCTCCAGGCGCGCGGCGCCGCCCTGCGGCCGGGCAGCAACCGGCCGCTCACCTTCGGCGGCGACCGGGCCGTCACCGTCCCGGCGGGCGGCACCGTCTGGAGCGACCCGCTGCCCGGCCGCGTCCCGGCCGGGGCCCGCCTCGCCGTCAGCCTGCGCACCCCCGGCGCCCAGGGGCCCGCCACCGGCCACGAGATGGCCCTGACCACCTCCTACCTCGGCCAGGACGCCGACACCGGCGGCGACGGCGACACCGGCTGGACCCTGACCACCGGCTCCTGGTGGTACCTCGACGCCGTCTCCGTGCGCCCCGCGCACCCCCGTACCGGCGCGGTCGTCGCGCTCGGCGACTCCATCACCGACGGCTGGGGGTCCACCCCCGGCCTCGACCGCCGCTGGCCCGACTACCTCGCCCGGCGGCTGCGCGCGGCCGGGGTCGGCGTCGCCAACGAGGGGATATCGGGCAACCGGCTCCTCGCCGGCAACAGCGGCGGCCCGAGCGCCACCCGTCGGCTGGAGCGGGACGTGCTCTCCCAGCCCGGCGTGCGCACCGTGATCCTCTACGAGGGCGTCAACGACCTCAAGGCGCGCGAAGGGGCGAGCGCGGCCGAGATCGTCGCGGGGTACCGGGAGATCACGAAGCGGGCCCACGCGGCGGGCCTGTGCGTGATAGGCGCCACCGTCGCCCCCTTCAAGGGCTGGCTCCAGTGGGACCCGGACGCCGAGACGGTACGCCGGGAGGTCAACCACCAGGTGCGCGCCGACGGCGACTTCGACGCCGTCGCCGACGTCGACCGCGCCCTGCGCGACCCCCGCGACCCCGAGCGGCTGCGCCCGGACCTCGACGCCGGCGACCACCTCCACCCCGACGACGACGGCATGCGGGCCATCGCCGGGGCGGTCGGCCCCGCGAGCCTCGACTGCCGGCGCTGAGGGTTCAGGTCAGCGCAGCAACCGCGCCCAGTCCGCCGGGACCCGCCCGGCCGGGCCCGGCACCGGCTGGTCGGCCGGGTGGCTCTCCGGGGGCGCCAGGGCGGGGCCGGACTCGTACACCTCCTGCGTGGCGTAGTTCCAGAACCAGTCCTCGCCCGGCTCGAAGCTGCGGAGCACCGGATGGCCGGTGGCCCGGTAGTGCGCGGTGGCGTGCTTGCCCAGCGAGTCGTCACAGCACCCGATGTGCCCGCACCGCGCGCAGCGGCGCAGGTGGAACCACCAGCTGTCCGACTTCTCGCACTCCACGCACCCCGTACCGCTCGGCGGCACCGACGGGTCGATCGCGGTGTCCTCGCTCATGCGCGCTCCTCGGTTCTCTCGGGTTCCGTGCCGGTACTCAGCGGAAGGCGGACCTGGAAGCGGGTGTCGCCGGGGGCCGACTCCAGCCGCAGGGTGCCGTGGTGCCTGTCGACGACGATCCGCCGCGAGATGTCCAGCCCCAGCCCGGTGCCCGCGCCGACCGGCTTGGTGGTGAAGAACGGGTCGAAGATCCGCTCCCGGATCTCCGGCGGGACCCCGGGACCGGTGTCCCCGAACTCCACCAGCGCCAGTTCCCCGTCCCGCGCCGTCCGCACGGTCAGCGTTCCGCCGCCGCCCGCTCCGGTCATGGCGGCCACCGCGTTGTCGATCAGGTTGGTCCACACCTGGTTCAGCTCCGCCGGATAGCCCGGCAGCGAGGGCAGCGTACGGTCGTAGGCGCGCACCACCTCGATGTGCGGGCCGAGCTTCCCGGACAGCATCAGCAGGGTGCTGTCGAGGAGTTCGTGCACGTCCACCACCCGGAACGGCGCCCGGTCCAGCTGGGTGTACTGCTTGGCCGCGTCGACGAGCTGGGAGACGCGGGTGGTGGCGTCCTCGATCTCGTTCATCAACAGCTCGGTCTCGATGGTGTAGTTGAGCCAGCCCACCGCGCCGCCCAGGATCTCCCGGTCCACCATCGACGCCACCCGCTCCAGCCAGTCGGCGTCCAGCCCGGCCTGCACGAACACCGGCGCGAGCCGCCAGCCGTCCGCGATGCCGTGGTCCGCCAGCCAGTCGGCGAGCGCGTCCTCCCGGTCGGACGCCTCCAGCGGACCGAGCACCGGCGCCTTGGCGACCCGCTCGGCGGTGCGCTCCTGGATCTCGATCAGGCTCGCCAGCGCGTCCCGGGAGAACGGCCCCTCCCCGATCAGCGCCAGCTTGTGCCGCATCCGCGCCACCCGCTCCCGCAGGGCCGAGGTGGCCCGCACGGCGGCCGCCGCCGGATTGTTCAGCTCATGGGTGAGCCCCGCCGACAACGAGCCCAGCGCCAGCAGCCGTTCCCGCTGCCCGATGGCCGCCTGCGTGCTCTTGGAGCCGAAGAACAGCCCCTCCAGCAGATGCACCGCCATCGGGAACCAGGCCCGCATGATCTCCGCGAACACCGGCGCGGGCAGCACGAAGAACCGCGTCGGCTCCGTCACCCGCATCGAGTTGTTGTACGCCTGCCGCACCCGGTCCCCGAGATACGCCTGCATCGCGCCGCCGTACACCCCGCGCTGCGCGGTCCGGGACACCTCCACGTCCTCGGCGCCGATCCGCCGCGAGAGCACGACCGCGCCCTCGATCAGCACATAGAAACAGGTCGCCGGGTCGCCCTCGGTGTACACCGGGCCCGGCTCGAACAGCTCCACCCGGCCCTCCCGGCACAGCCGCCCCAACTGCTCGGGCGCCAGCCGCTCGAAGAGGAACAGGCTGCCGATCTCGCCGGGGCTGCACGGCATCGGCCGCCCGCTCACGACTGCTCCAGATACCGGTGGACGAGCATCACGGCCATGGCTCCCTCTCCTACGGCGGACGCGACCCGCTTGGCCGACTCCGCGCGCGCGTCGCCCGCCACGAACACGCCCGGCACACTGGTCTCCAGGTGGTACGGCGGCCGGTCCAGCTCCCAGCCCTCCGGCAGACCCCCGTCCACGGTCAGATCCGGGCCGGCCAGGATGAACCCGCGCCGGTCCCGGCGTACGGTCCCGTCCAGCCAGCCGGTCAGCGGGGCGGCGCCGATGAACACGAACAGCCACTGCGCGTCGGCCTCTTCACGCTCACCCGTGTCCACCTGACGCAGCGTCAGCCGCTCCAGCCGGTCCGCACCGTGCGCCGCCTCCACCTCCGTGCGTCCGCGCACCGAGATGTTCGGGGCCTCGGTGATCTGCTGGACCAGGTAGTGCGACATCGACGCCGACAGGTCCGGCCCGCGCACCAGCAGCGTCACCGACTTGGCGAACCGGGACAGATACATCGCCGCCTGTCCCGCCGAGTTGGCGCCGCCCACGATGAACACGTCGTGCCCCTGGCAGGACGGTGCCTCGGTCAGCGCCGAGCCGTAGAACACCCCGCAGCCGGTGAGTCCGGCGCAGCCCTCGGCGTTCAGCCGCCGGTACTGCACCCCCGTCGCCAGGATCACGCTGTGCGCGCCGATCGCGGAGCCGTCCGCGAACCGTACGATCCGCGCCGCCCCGTTGACCTCCAGCCCCGTCACCTCGCGGGCGGTGAGGATCTCCGCGCCGAACCGGGTCGCCTGCCGGCGGGCCCGGTCGGTGAGCTGGGCGCCGGAGACACCGTCGGGGAAGCCGAGGTAGTTCTCGATCCGGGAGCTCTGCCCGGCCTGTCCGCCCGTCGCCGAGCGCTCCAGCAGGACCGTGCGCAGCCCCTCCGACGCCCCGTACACCGCCGAGCCGAGCCCGGCCGGGCCGCCGCCGATCACCACCAGGTCGTAGAAGTCGGCCGTCGGCGTCGTCGCCAGCCCCACCCGCGCGGCCAGTTCGGGAGCCTCGGGCTCGACCAGCACCCCGCCGTCCGGGGTGATCACCAGCGGCAGCCGCAGCCCGTCCTGCCCGGCCGCCGCCAGCAGCCGCCGCCCCTCCGGCTCCTCCGCCGAGTACCAGCGGTACGGCACCTGGTTGCGGGCCAGGAACTCGCGGACGTCCGACGACCGCGCCGACCAGCGGTGCCCCACCACTTTCGTGGACGGCACCGGCCGGTGGTCACCGGCCCGCCAGGCCGCCAGCAGGTCGTCCACCACCGGGTACAGCTTCTCCTCCGGCGGGTCCCAGGGCTTGAGCAGATAGTGGTCCAGGTCCACCACGTTGATCGCGTCGATCGCCGCCCCCGTGTCCGCGTACGCCGTCAGCAGCACCCGCCGCGCCCCCGGATACACGTCCATCGCGCGCTCCAGGAACTCGATGCCGTTCATCACCGGCATCCGGTAGTCCGCCAGGATCACCGCCACCGGATCGCCGCGCAGCTTCAGCTCGCGCAGCGCCTGAAGCGCCGACTGTCCGGACTCGGCGCGCACCACGCGGTACGACGCGCCGTAGCGCCGCCGCAGATCGCGGGCGACGGCGCGGGACACACCCGGATCGTCGTCCACGGTCATCAGGACGGTCCGCGCTGCGTCGGTCGGCTGTGCCATGCGTTCTCACCCCGAGCGGTCGGGTGCACGGGACGGTGTCGCTGGTCCCTCGCGCCGGTTCCCGCCCATCGTATGTGCGTTTCTCCCGCTTCGCCCCGGTGTGCATCGGTCGCCGGGTGGCGGGCGCGCACACCTGTTGTGACAAGGTCATGCCGACGACGTCGGTGACGACGGAACACGCCGGACGACGAGGAGGCTTAACGCATGACACGCCCGATCACGGCAGGGATGGACGGTACGGAGGAGAGCCTGGCCGCGCTGGACTGGGCGGCCCGCGAGGCCGTGCGCCGGGGTCTGCCGCTGCGCGTGGTGCACGCCTGGGAGGAGGCCGGGGAGCTGCCCGCCGACCGGGACACCCAGCGCGGCTGGGTCGAGGAGGGCATCGGCGGCACGGTCCGCGCCCTCGCCGAACGGCACCCCGGACTGGACGTGAGTGCCGAGCTGACCGAGGACGACGCCGTGGACGCGCTCCTCGTGGCCGGCGCGGACTCCGAGGCGCTGGTCCTCGGCACCCGCGGACACGGCGCGGTGGTCGGCTTCCTGCTCGGCTCGGTCGGCCTCCGGGTCGTCGCCAAGGCCGCGCGGCCGGTGATCCTGGTGCGCGCCGGGGACCGGGCCGAGGCCGAGTCCGCCGGACGCGAGATCGTCGTCGGCCAGCACGGCACCCCGGAGGACAGCGCCGCCGCGCTGCGCTTCGCCTTCGAGGCGGCGGCCGCCCGCGGCGCCACCGTCCGCGCGGTACGCGCCTGGACCCTGCCGCCGGTCTTCGCCTACAGCCCCGGCTCGCTGAAGCTGCTGGACGACGCGGGCGGCCTCGAACCGTACGAGAAGCGGGCCTTGGCCGACGCGCTGCGGCCCTGGCGGGAACGGTTCCCCGGCGTGCCCGTGGCCGAGCACGTCGAGATGGGCAGCGCGGGCGAGGTGCTGGTCTCCCAGGCCGCGCGGGCCCAGCTCCTCGTGGTGGGCCGCCGGGCGCGGCGTACGGCGGTCGGCGCCCGGATCGGCTCGGTCGCGCACGGGGTGCTGCACCACGCGGGCAGCCCGGTCGCCGTCGTCCCGCAGGACTGACACCCCCTGAGGTCAGGACGCCCGGTCGCGGGCCTGCTCGGCGGCGGCCCGCACCGGGCCCTCGTGCAGCGGGCCGTGGCCGGGCAGCAGGACATCGCCCTCCAGCGCGGCGACGAGAGCCAGTGAGGTCACGGCCCGCTCCGTCTCATGGTGGAAGAAGCCGTGCAGCATCTGCGGGCCCCGGACGCGGGAGGTCGCGTGCCCGGTGATCAGGGCGTCGCCGGAGACGACCACGCCCGCCTCGGGAAGGTGGTAGACGCAGTGGCCGTCGGTGTGGCCGGGCGTGTGCACGGGCACCGGGCGCCCTGGCAGATCGAGGGCGCCCCCGGCCGCGAACGGCTCGGGCTTCACCACCGGGTTGTGCTCGGTGCCGCCCGCCTTGATCACATGCACCGCCCATGGCACCACACCGGGGCGCCAGGCATTGCGCACCACGTCACCGATGGAGCACTGCTGGAGGAAGTCCCGCCGGGCGTGCGGGACTTCGGCCGGATGCAGCAGGACCGGCGTGCCGTGGGCCGCGCGCAGGTACTCGGCCGAGCCGAGGTGGTCGTTGTGCGCGTGGGTGATCAGTACGGCCGTCACCGCCTCGGGTGAACTGCCCACGGCGGCAAGGGAGTCGAGCAGCCCCTGCCGGTCTCCCGGATAACCGGTGTCGATGAGCGTGACGGCGTCGCCGTCCTTCAGGATCACCCAGTTGGTGTGGTGCCCGCGCACCAGATGGACGCCGTCCGCGACTTGCTGTACCTGTGCCCGCATGTTCCCCTCGGATTCCGGCCGATGACCTTCGTGCACCAGCCAATCAGACGCCGGTCCGCCGGGCGGGTCAGCGCACCCCGCGCGGCCGGAACTGGACGCTGATCCGGGGGCCGGCGGCCCGCGCCGACTTCGGGACGCAGTGCTCCCAGGTGCGCTGGCAGGAGCCGCCCATCACGATCAGATCGCCGTGCCCGAGGGGCCTGCGGACCGCCACCGGACCTCCGCCCGCCGGGCGCAGCAGCAGATCCCGCGGCGCGCCGACCGAGAGGATGGCGACCATCGTGTCCTCGCGGCTGCCCCGCCCGATCCGGTCACCGTGCCAGGCCACGCTGTCCCGGCCGTCGCGGTAGTGGCAGAGCCCGGCGGTGGCGAAGGGCTCGCCGAGCTCCGGCGCGTAGTGCGCCGAGAGTCTCGCGCGGGCCTCGTCCAGCACCGGGTGGGGGAGCGGTTCCCGCTCGCGGTAGAAGGCCAGCAGGCGCGGTACGGAGACCACGTTGTCGTACATCCGGCGCTGCTCGGCCCGCCAGGGAACCTCGGCGGCGAGCCGTTCGAACAGGGCGTCGGCGCCGCTCAGCCAGCCCGGCAGTACGTCGATCCAGGCACCGGAACCCAGCACGGTCCGGCGCAGCCCGTCGAGGGGGTCGAGGCGCAGCTCGTCGGCCTGGTCGAACAGTGAGCTCTGGAGGTGCGTGGACATGGGGTCAGCGTACTCCTGAATCGAAAATGCGTTCTATTGATCAAGGGGTGTCCGCTTGCACGGCTCTTTCGATACATCGGCGTATCGGATACATTCCCGTATCGAAACGGAGGTGCGGGCGATGACGGCCGAGGACAAGGCGCCGCGCGTCACCAAGCGGCGGGCGCGGACGCGGGCCGAGCTGCTCGCCGCCGCCTTCGCGGTGTTCGCCGCCAAGGGGTTCGGGCGGGTCTCCATCGAGGAGGTCTGCGAGGCCGCCGGGTACAGCCGGGGCGCCTTCTACTCCAACTTCGCCACCCTCGACGAACTGTTCTTCGCCCTCTACCAGGAGCGCGCCGACCTCATCGCCGCCCAGGTCGCCGACGCCCTCGCCCAGGACGGCCCCGCGCTCGACGTGGCCGCCTCCGTGGACCGGGTCGCCGAGGTGCTGCTGCTCGACGTGGACTGGCTGCTGGTGAAGACCGACTTCCTGGTGCACGCCGCCCGCGCCCCGGCCGTCGCCGAGGCCCTGCTCGACCACCGGGCCCGGCTGCGCGAGGCCGTCGCCGACCGGCTGCGCCGGGCCCACGCCACCGCAGCCCCGCCCGGCGGAGTGGACGCCGCCGCCCGCGCGGTCGTCGCCGCCTACGACGGGGTCACCGTCCAGCTCCTGCTGGACAAGGACGTGGACGCGGCGCGGAGCTGGCTCAAGCAACTTCTCACCGCCCTGCTGACCGGCAGCGGCACCCCCGAACGAGTCGCGGACGGAAGGACATGAACACCATGGACGCGGACGTCATAGTCGTGGGAGCGGGCCTGGCCGGCCTGGTCGCGGTGCACGAACTCACCAGCCGGGGCCGGAAGGTGGCCCTGCTGGACCAGGAGAACGCCGCCAACCTCGGCGGCCAGGCGTACTGGTCGCTGGGCGGCCTCTTCCTGGTGGACTCGCCCGAACAGCGCCGCCTCGGCGTCAAGGACTCCCTCGACCTCGCCTGGAACGACTGGCAGGGCAGCGCGGGCTTCGACCGCACCGAGGACGAGGACTCCTGGGCGGTGCGCTGGGCCCGCGCCTACGTCGAGTTCGCGGCCGGCGAGAAGCGGTCCTGGCTGCGCGGCCACGGCATCGAGCTGCTGCCCACCGTCGGCTGGGCCGAGCGCGGCGACCTGCGCGCCGACGGCCACGGCAACTCCGTACCCCGCTTCCACATCGCCTGGGGCACCGGCACCGGCGTGGTCGAGCCCTTCGTGCGGTACGCCCGGCAGGCCGAGCGGGACGGGCTGCTGACCTTCCACCACCGGCACCGCGTCGACGAGCTGGTCATCGACGGCAACAGCGCGCGCGGGGTGCGCGGCACCCTGCTCGCCCCCGACGACTCGGCGCGCGGCGTCGCCTCCAACCGGGAAACGGCGGGGGAGTTCGAGCTGACCGCCCAGGCCGTCGTCCTCACCACCGGAGGCATCGGCGCCGACCACGACATCGTCCGCCGCTACTGGCCCGAACGGCTCGGCACGCCCCCGGCCGACATGGTCACCGGCGTCCCCGCCTACGTCGACGGCCGCATGCTCGACATCAGCGCGGAGGCCGGGGTGCGCCTGGTCAACCGGGACCGCATGTGGCACTACACCGAGGGCCTCGCCAACTGGGACCCCGTCTGGCCCGGCCACGGCATCCGCGTCCTGCCCGGCCCGTCCTCCATCTGGCTCGACGCCCGGGGCCGCCGTCTGCCCGACCCCTGCCTGCCCGGCTACGACACCCTCGGCACCCTGCGCCATCTGCGCACCACCGAGGACATCGCGGGCTACGACCACTCCTGGTTCGTCCTCACCCGGAAGATCATCGAGAAGGAGTTCGCGCTCTCCGGCTCCGAGCAGAACCCCGACATCACCGCCAAGGACCGCAAGGCCGTGCTGCGGGACCGGGTGCTGGGCAAGGGCGCCCCGGCCCCCGTACAGGCGTTCCTCGACAAGGGCGAGGACTTCGTCACCGCCGGCACGCTGGAGGAACTGGTCGGGAAGATGAACGGGCTCACCGGGGAAGCCCTGCTCGACCCGGCCGAGGTCCGCCGCCAGATCGAGGCCCGCGACCTCCAGCTGGCCAACCCCTACAGCAAGGACTCCCAGGTCCAGGGCATCCGCAACGCCCGCCGCTACATCGGGGACCGGCTCGGCAGGGTCGCCGCCCCGCACCGCATTCTTGACCCCGCCGCGGGCCCGCTGATCGGCGTCCGGCTGCGCGTGCTGACCCGCAAGACCCTCGGCGGCATCCAGACCGACCTGGACTCCCGCGCCCTCGGCCTCGACGGCAGCCCGGTCGATGGGCTCTACGCGGCCGGTGAGGTGGCGGGCTTCGGCGGGGGAGGGGTGCACGGCTACAACGCGCTGGAGGGCACGTTCCTCGGCGGCTGCCTGTTCTCCGGCCGCGCCGCGGGCAGGGCGGCGTCCCGGCAGACCGGCTGACTTTGGTCAGCCCTCGATGAGGTCCCGGAGCACGGACGCCTGGCTGTGCTCCGGGTGCCGGCCGGCCGTGAGCAGGGTGACCGGGCCCTCGGCTACCTGCTCCCGCAGGGTGTCGAGGGCCTCGGCGGCCTCGGGAGCGGTCAGCTCCTTCTCGTAGCGGTGCCGGAACTCGTCGTACGAGCCGCCGTCGTGGAACCAGTGGCGCAGCTCGGTCGACGGGGTGAGCGCCTCGGGCCACTCGTCGAGGCGGGCCTCCTCCTTGGAAACCCCGCGCGGCCACAGCCGGTCCACCAGCACCCGCAGGCCGTCGCCCGGCTCCGGCGGATCGTAGATGCGGCGCACCCGCACGCTCACGGTCGGCACTCCTCATCCGGTCGGGGGACGGTCCTGCGAGCGTACTGCGGCCGGGCGGGGCCCGCCGGTCGGCACCGGGATGGCCGGAATGGGCCCCGGCGCACAGGACAGCCGGGGCCCCGGAGCCCTAACCTGTGGGCGAAGCGATCACCGCCGTCCCCGAAGGAGTGCACGTGACGTCACCCCGCCGACCGGCCGCACGACGCCGCACCGCCCTCCTCCGCCGCGAGACGGTCCTCGCCACGGTTCCCCTCGCGGTGGCCGCCCTCCTCGGCGCCGCCGCACCCCTCGAGCCGGGCACCACCGGCGCGGCAGGAGCGGGCGACCCGTACTTCCCGCTCAGCGGCAACGGCGGCTACGACGTACGCCACTACGACCTCACGCTCGGCTACGACACCGGCTCCAAGCACCTCGACGGCATCGCCGTCCTCACCGCCCGCGCCACCCAGCGCCTCGGCCGCTTCGACCTCGACCTGAGCGGCCTCACCGTCACCTCAGTGCGCGTGGACCGCAGCGACGCCCGCTTCACCCGTAAGGGCCAGGAACTCGTCGTCACTCCGAAGAGCACCCTGCGCAAGGGCCAGGAGTTCAAGGTCACCGTCCGCTACAAGGGCACCCCGAAGCCCGTCACCGACCCGGACGGCTCGACCGACGGCTGGATTCCCACCGACGACGGCGCCTTCGTCGCGGGCCAGCCGCAGGGCGCCATGACCTGGTACCCGGCCAACAACCACCCGCTGGACAAGGCGTCCTACGACTTCACGATCACCGTCCCGAAGGGCCGTACCGCCGTCGCCAACGGCGTGCTGCGCGAGCAGCGCACCGAGCACGGCCGCACCACCTTCCGCTGGCACCAGGCCGAGCCGATGGCCGCCTACCTCGCCACCGCCACCATCGGCACCTTCCAGATCCGCCGCAGCACCCTGCGCGGCGGCGTCCAGCTCTACGACGCCGTCGATCCCAGGGAGGCCCGCGCCGCCGACCCGGTGATGAAGAAGCTGCCCTCGGTGCTGGAATGGGAGGCCGGACTGTTCGGCCCGTACCCGTACCGCGCCGCCGGCTCCATCGTCGACCACGCCCCGGACGTCGGCTACGCCCTGGAGACCCAGACCCGGCCCGTGTACGACTCGGCGCCCGACCTGGACACCCTCGTCCACGAGAGCGCCCACCAGTGGTTCGGTGACTCGGTGTCCCTGACGAAGTGGCAGGACATCTGGCTCAACGAGGGCTTCGCCAGCTACACCGAGTGGCTCTACGAGGAGCAGCACGGCGCCGACAGCGCGCAGAAGACCTTCGACGCCCTCTACGCCCGCCCCGCCAAGGACAGCCTGTGGGCCTACCCGCCCGGCGACCCCGGCAACGGCGGGAAGATCTTCGGCAAGCCCGTCTACGACCGGGGCGCGATGGCCCTGCACGAGCTGCGCAGGACGGTCGGCGACCGCGCCTTCTTCCGCATCCTGCGCGCCTGGGCCACCCAGCACCGCGACGGCCACGGCACGACGGAGCAGTTCACCCGGCTCGCCGAGAAGGAGTCCGGGAAGAAGGTCGCCCCGGTACTGCACACCTGGCTGTACACCAAGGGCAAGCCGAAGACGGCCTGACGGGTCACTGCTCGCGCAGGCCCCACGGGGAGCCGTACGCGGTCAGCAGGTCGAGGAAGGGCCGGGCGGGGAAGGCTTCCGGGCCCAGCACACCCGCGCCCGACCAGGCGCCGGTGGCGAGGAGTTCGAGGGCGACGACCGGGTTGACGGCCGTCTGCCACACCACGGCCTGGGAGCCGTACTCGGTCATCGACCACTCGTTGTCGACCACGTGGTAGAGGTACACCTCGCGCGGTGATCCGTCCTTGGTGCCCCGTACCCAGGTGCCCGCGCAGGTCTTGCCGCGCATCCGGTCGCCCAGCGTCGCCGGGTCGGGCAGCCCGGCGGCCACGACGTCGCGCGGCGAGACCGCGACCGGCCCGTCCGGGCCCGGCACGGTCACCGGCGTGGTGCGGTCCAGGCCCAACTGGTGCAGCGTGCGCAGCGTCTCGGTGAACTCCCGGCCGAGCCCGTACTTGAAGGTGACCCGCCGCGCGTCCGTCCAGCGCGGCATCAGCAGCACCTCCTCGTGCTCGACGTTCACGCACTCCACCGGGCCGATGCCCTCGGGGAAGTCGAACACCTCCGGCTCGCTGAACGGCTCCGTGGTGAACCAGCCGCGCCCCTCCTCGTACACCACGGGCGGGTTCAGGCACTCCTCGATCGTGGTCCAGATGCTGAAGGAGGGCGCGAAGTCGTAGCCGTCCACGGTGAGGTTCGCGCCGTCGCGGACGCCGATCTCCTCGATGGAGTCGAAGAGTTCGTCCGCCGCGTACCGGGCGAACACGTCCGACAGGCCCGGCTCCACACCCATGCCCACCAGCGCCAGCGCGCCCGCGCGCTCCCAGTCGGCGGCAGCTGCGAACTGCTCGTCGCCGAGCTTCACCCCGCACTCCTCGTACGGGCGCTCCGGGTGCGGCCGGGACAGGGACATCGCCATGTCGACATAGGTGGCCCCGGCCGTACGGGCGGCCCGGAACAGCGGCATCACGAATCTGGGGTCGGTCGCGTTGAGCAGCACGTCGCAGCCGTGCCGTTCGAGCAGCCCGGCGACCGCCGCCTCGTCGGCCGCGTCGACCCGCTCGGCCCGGAACCGGCCTTCGTCCGCGCCGAGCGCGGCCACGGCGGCCTCGGCCCGGCCGGGGTCGTAGTCGGCCACCACCATCAGGTCGAAGAACGGACGGCGGGCCGCGATCCGGGTGACGGCGGTACCCACACCACCGGCGCCCACGAGCAGTACACGCATGACGGAAACTCCCTGCCTGACACGGACGGAAAACGAGAACGGGACAGGCGCGCCTTGCCCTGAATCCAACGCCCCGCCCCGCGTTAAGGTCAATGGCGTTGGCATAAGGCCGCCCAGGCCCGCCCGGAGGAGGTCCCCGCCGTGCCCAAAGCCGTCGTGCCCGAGGAGAAGCGCCGCAGGCGCCGGCCCACCCGGAGCGGCACCGTGCTCTCCGAGGAACTGATCGTCACCACCGCGCTGCGCCTGCTGCGCGAACACGGCAGCGCCGGACTCACCGCGCGCCGCCTCGGCCTCGCCCTGGACTGCGACCCCAGCACCCTCTACCGGTACTTCCGCGGCATGGACGACCTGACCCTGGCCATCGGGGACGCCCTCATCGGCCAGGCCCTCGACGGCTGGCGGCGCACCGGCCGCTGGCGCGCCGACCTGCGCGCCATCGGGACGCGCATCCACGCCGCCTACGTCGCCCACCCCCAGGCGGCGCTGCTCACCGTCAGCCGGGTCACCGGGCGCGCCCATGAACTCGCCGTCGACGAGGCCGTGCTCGACGTCCTCGCCCGTGCCGGGTTCCCGCTGGCCGAGGCGGTGCGGGTTTACCACGCCTTCATCGACCAGACCCTCGCCTTCGCCGCCCTGGACGCCGCCACCCTGGCCCTGCCCAGCGCCTCCCAGCGCGCCGACGAGGACCAGTGGCACTCCACCTACGCCCGGCTGCCCCGCTCCACCCACCCGCGCATCGCCGAGGCCGCCCCGCTGCTGGCCCGGCAGATGGTGCACAGCGCCTACCCCACGGCGCTTCAGATGCTGCTGGACAGCGCCGCCGCCCGGCTCAGCGGCGCAGCGCCCGCGCCGCCGTCGCGCTGACCGCCTCGGCCAGCGCCGCCAGCGCGGGGGAGTCCAGCCGCCACTGCTGCCAGTACAGCGCCACGTCCAGCCACCGGCCCGGCGCCAGCGGTACGACCCGGCCCGCCGCCAGCAGCGGCTCCGCCTGCGCCTGTGGGACCAGGCCCCAGCCGAGCCCGCGCGCCACCGACTGCGCGAACCCCTCCGAGGTCGGCACGTAGTGCCGCAGCGGGCCCGCGCCCGTGCCGCCGAGCCCGCGTACGAAGGCGTCCTGGAGGTCGTCCTTGTCGTCGAAGACCATCACCGGCAGCTCGGTGAGCGCCTCCGCGAGCGGCCCGGACGGCAGCCGCGCGGCCAGCTCCGGCGCCGCCACCGGCAGATACCGCAGCCGCCCCAGCGGGCGCACCGAGCAGCCCGGCACCGGCTCCGCCGACCCCGTCACGGCCGCCATCACCAGCCCCTCGCGCAGCAGCGCCGCCGTGTGGTCCTCGTCCTCCCGGCGCAGCTCGAAACTGAGCCCCGGCACCTCGGTGAGCGCGTCCAGGAACCAGGTCGCCAGCGAGTCCGCGTTCACCGCCACCGAAACCCGCGTCGGCTCCCCGGCACCGCTCATCCCCAGCTCGTCGCGCGCGTCCCGCTCCAGCCGGGCGAGCTGCCGGGCGTACCGCACCAGGACCGCGCCGGAGTCGGTCGGCCGGACCGGCTTGGTGCGCTGGAGCAGTACCCGGCCGGTGCGCTGCTCCAGCGCCTTGACCCGCTGGCTCACCGCCGACGGCGTCACATGCAGCGCGGCGGCGGCCGCGTCGAAGGTGCCCTCGTCCACCACGGCCAGCAGCGTCCGCACCTGCTCCAGAGGAAGCTCGTTCATCATGAGAGCTAATGCTACGTAAGAATCTTTAGCTGTACGCGCGGTGATCCGGTCTCTAACGTCGAAGGCATGAACCACGCGCTCACCGCCGCGGCCGCGGGCTTCGGCACCGGCCTCTCCCTCATCGTCGCCATCGGCGCCCAGAACGCCTTCGTCCTGCGCCAGGGGGTCCGCCGGCACGCCGTCCTCGCCGTGGTGGGCATCTGCGCGCTCTCGGACGCCCTGCTCATCGCACTCGGCGTCGCCGGGGTCGGGGCGATCGTGGTGGCCTGGCCGGACGCGGTACGGGCGGTCGGCATCGTCGGCGGCGTCTTCCTGCTCTGCTACGGCGCCCTCGCCGCCCGCCGCGTCCTGCGCCCCGGCACCGGCGGACTGAACACGGACGGCGAGGCGGCCGGCTCGATCCGGCGCGCGGTGCTCACCTGTCTCGCGATGACCTGGCTCAACCCGCACGTCTACCTGGACACCGTCTTCCTGGTCGGCTCGCTCGCCGCCGACCGGGGCCCGCTGCGCTGGACCTTCGGGCTGGGCGCGGCCCTGGCCAGCCTGTGCTGGTTCGCCGCCCTCGGCCTCGGCGCCCGGCTGCTGGGCCGCGCACTGGCCCGGCCCGCCGCCTGGCGGGTGCTGGACGGGCTGGTCGCCGTCACCATGCTCGGCCTCGGCGCGATGCTGCTCACCGGGGCCTGAGACGAACGCTTGAGGTAAACGGTTCGGCGTTCGCCGGAAGTTGCTGCGATAGTGAGGCTCGAAATCGAAAGATGTATCGAGCAACCAGGACCTCCGTGGACACGAGCGAGAGCAGCAGTACCGACGCGGGCAAGACCGAGGCACCTGGCGGGGACCCGCCCGCACGCGGCTGGCGCCGCTGGGCGATGGACACCCGGCCCCTGCGGATTCCGGCCTACCGGCGCCTGTGGTCGTCGACCATCGTCACCGCCGTCGGCAGCCAGCTCACCGCCGTCGCCGTACCCAAGCAGATCTACGACATCACCCAGTCCTCGGCCTGGGTCGGCTACGCCAGCCTCGCCGGGCTCGTCCCCATGGTCGTCTTCGCGCTCTGGGGCGGGGCCGTCGCGGACACCGTGGACCGGCGCAAGCTGCTGCTGATCACCAACATCGGCATCGCGGTGACCTCGCTGCTGTTCTGGGCCCAGGCCGCCACCGGGCTGAACTCGGTGCCGGTGCTGATGATCCTGCTCGCCGCCCAGCAGGCGTTCTTCGGCCTCAACCAGCCCACCCGCAGCGCCTCCGTCGCCCGGCTGGTCCCCGCCGGGGAACTGCCCGCCGCCAACGCGCTGGGCACCACCGTCATGCAGACCGGCCTGGTCGCCGGACCGCTGCTCGCCGGGGTGCTGATCCCGGTCATCGGACTGCCCGAGCTGTACCTCATCGACGCGCTCGCGCTGACCTTCACCGTGTGGGCGGTGTTCCGGCTGCCCGCCCTGCCGCCGCTCGGCGGAGCCTCCGCCCGCCGCGCCGGGGTACGGGAGATCCTGGCCGGGTTCCGCTACATCGCCGGGCACAAGGTGCTGCTGCTGTCCTTCCTCGCCGACATCGTCGCCATGGTTTTCGGCATGCCCCGCGCCCTCTTCCCGGAGCTTGCCGCGCATACCTACCGCTCCTGGCACGAGGGGTTCGCACTCGGCCTGCTCTTCGCGGCCATGCCGGTCGGCGCGGTCCTCGGCGGTCTGTTCTCGGGCGCGTTCTCGCGAGCCCGCGGCCATGGCTGGATGGTCATCGGCTCGGTGGTCGGCTGGGGGCTGGCCGTCGTCGGGTTCGGGCTGAGCGGCAACCTGTGGGTGGCCGTCGTCTTCCTCGCCGCCGGAGGCGTGGCCGACATGGTCTCCATGGTCTTCCGGGGCGCGATCCTGCTGTCCGCCGCGACCGACGAGATGCGCGGCCGGATGCAGGGCGTCTTCACCGTGGTCGTCGCGGGCGGACCGCGCCTCGCCGACGTGCTGCACGGCACCGCCGGGTCCCTCTTCGGCCCCCGCGCCGCCGTCGCGGGCGGTGGCGCGCTGGTCGTCGTCGTCATGCTGGCGCTGGCCGCCGCGATGCCCGCGCTGCGCCGCTACCGGATCTGACCGGCGGGGCTCACAGGGGCGTGCTCCGCCGGATCGCGTACTGGTCCATCAGCTTGCCGCGTGTCGTCTCCAGCCGGTGGGCCAGGATCTCGGCCACGGTGCGCACCAGCGACAGCCCGAGCAGCGGGTCCTCCACGCACAGCGCGAGCACCGCGGGCCCCTCGAACTCGTAGGCGCGGACGTTGCTGAACGCCACCGCCCCGAAGTCCCACTCGTACGGCGGGAAGAGCCAGGACCAGCCGAGCAGGTCACCGGCGCCGAGCGTGGCCACGGTGACGTAACTCCGGGAGGTCACCTGCTGGTCCAGGGAGACCGCGCCCGAGCGGATCACCCAGAACCGGTCGGCGACGCCGCCCGCCCCGAACACCCGGGTGTCCTCCGGGAAGGAGACCTCCTTGGCCAGCTCCATCAGCCGTTCCCGCTGTGCCTGTGGCAGGGCGGTCAGCAGTTTGATCGCTTTGGTCATACGCGGGGCTCCTCACCGGCGGCCGTTCGGGTGGTTCCCTAAGCCCATTTGAGCCGCTGCCGCCGCAGGGGGCACCTCGAAGCACCGGCCGTGCGCGGGGACGCCGGGCCGCGGGCAGGAAAAAGCCCTGGCTGGACGGGGGAAACCAGCCAGGGCGGTCTGTGCGGAAGCGCGCGGAACACACGGGTACCCGGTCCGGGTCGCGCCCCGATATGGGTGAACGATAAACCACAGGGCGCGTGACCGGTAATGGCGGCGGAATCACGTGACGTGCCTCGCTCCCGTCGCTCCCGCCGGGCCGGCGTCCACGGTGTGGCTGCCCGGCGCGACGATCTCCGTCAGCACTCCGGCCACCACCTGGTACGTCAGCGCGCGCTCGGTCGCCTCCCGCGCCCGGTCCGGATCGGTGGCCGTCAGGCTCTGCGCCCGCTCCAGCCACGCCCGCTCCTCCTCGGTGGCCAGATCCCGGCCCCGCCGGATACGCCGCAACAGTTCATCCGCGTCCACGACATCACTCATGCCGGGCTCCTACCCGCTCAGCGCCCGGTGAAGGCACCCGCAGCCACGGTGTTTGACATTGCCGCGAGGGGTCAGCCGCATGGAAGAGACCCCGGCCGTCCGGGCACCGCCCGAGGAAAGACCGGGCGCCGCGCTAGGGAGGGACGACAACATGTGCGAGCAGTACGCGACCACCACCCCGGCCGTGCCTCGGCAGAGCCGCAGGACCATGGCGTACCGACCGGCCGACGCCCGCAGAACCGTACGCCGTGTGGTGACCGAGCGCTGTCGCGACCGCGCGCTGAACTGCGCCGACGAGACCCTCGAGGACGCCCTGCTGGTCGCCTCCGAGCTGACCACCAACGCCATCCTGCACGGCGGCGGCATCACCTGCTTCGAGGTCGACGTCGACACCCGCGGCGTACGGCTCTCGGTGAGCGACCGCAGCGACGAACTCCCGGACACCACCGCCCCCTTGGGCACCGAAGCCGACCGGAGCCGCACCGGCGGCCGTGGCTGGCCCATCGTCAGCCTGCTCGCCCGTGACGTACGGGTGGCGGGACTCCCGCGCGGCGGCAAGTGCGTCACCGCCGTCGTACCCCTGCGCTGAACACGCCCCGAGGCCCCCTCACACACGCCGACACCCCCTCAGCCGGCCGGCCCCAGGTGCGCCCAGGTGAGCAGCTCATCTGCCGTCACTTCTTCGCCGCCTCCACCTTCACCGGGACGCCCAGGGGGCGGGCGAGGCCGGAGACCGCTTCGTCCAGGCGTTGGAGGTGGCGGAGGACCCGGTCGGTGACGCGGCCGTAGCGGGGGGTGCCGAGGGTGCCGGGTTCCAGCATGGAGGCGATGCTCGGACCGGTCTCGAGTTCGGCGGAGGAGTGCGGGTCGCGGACGTGGTCGGCGATCGCCTCGATGTTGTGGACGATCCGGCTGCACACACCGCTCAGCCGGGGGTCGGCCGCGATCGAGGGGTGGTTCGGGAGCAGCTCGGCCGTGGCCGCGAGGGCGCGCCCGTGGTACGCGCAGGTCTCCAGCAGCGCCACCACGTACCGGGCGGTGTCCCGGCGGGAGCGCAGCGGGGTGATGGGGTGCGTCAGCGGCTTGGTCGCCGCGTGCAGATCGGCCAGCGCCTGGTCCAGATCACGCGCCCGGTCCACCAGATCCGTGTGCGGCCGCCCACTGAGCTGGTCCACGGCCGCCCGCGTCAGCTCGGCCAGCTCGTCCAGCACATCCACCAGCAGCTCATTGGTCCGCCGGTCGGTGCGCACCGGCAGCACCACCGCCGCCGTGATCACCCCGCACGCCGCGCCCAGTGCCGTCTCCTCCACCCGCAGCAGCAGCACCGACATGCTGTACGTGTTCAGCAGGGTGTACAGCAGCCCCAGCGCCGCCGTCACGAAGAACGACATCAGCGTGTACGACAGGGGAGCGGTGTAGAACATGGCGAACACACACACCAGCACCAGCGCGAACGCCGTCCACGTGTGGTGCCCCACCGCACCGGCGAGCCCGATACCGGCCACCACACCGAGAATCGTGCCGAGCAGCCGCCGGCCGCCCTTCACCAGGATCTCCCCGGTGGAGGTGGTGTTGATGAACACGATCCAGCAGGTCAGCACCGCCCAGTACCACCGCTGATGGGACAGCAGCTCACCGCCCGCGATGGCCAGCGTCGACCCCACCGCCACCTGCACGGCCGCCCGCGTCGTGGGCCGCCTCAGCCCCGTCTGCTCGGCCTTCTCCGCGTCGGTGTCCTCGCTGACCTCGATCGCCGCGTCCTCGGCGTCCAGCTCCTCACGGGACCGGGCCGTCGCCGGGCTGTCGTCGGACTCGTCCTGCGGCCCGTCCAGCGCGGTCCGCAGACCCAGCACCGCGCGCGCCGCCTCACCGATGCCGCGGAAGACGTCCTGCACGGCAGGCGACGCCTCGGGCAGATTGTCCTCCTCGCGGTAGCCGAGCAGCCGGTTGCGGACCTGCGCCAGCGCCGTACCCGAGGTCTCGCCCACCGGACGCAGCACCAGCAGCCGCAGCGCACTCAGATCCCGGCGCAGCAGCTCCGTCGACGCGTCCCGCACCGGCAGCACCCCGATCGATGGCAGCGGCGCGCCCGGCAGATGCAGGGTGAGGGTGTCGGTCCGCTCGGCGCTGCGCGCGGTGAGCAGCATCAGCCCCAGCCGCTCGGCGGCGATCTCGGCGTCCGCGATACGGCGCTGCAACAGCCGGGCCACCGCCTCGTCCGAGGTACCGCGCTCCAGCCGGCCCTGGATCATCAGCGCCGTCTCGTGCAGCCGCGCGGTCCCGGTGCGCAGATCCTCCACGATTTTGTCGACGTCCTCGGGACCCGCGTCCAGCAGCTCGATCTGCGTGCCCAGCAACTGGCCCAGCCGGGCCCGGAAGGCCCGCCGCAACCGGTCCAGCGTCCCCGCCTCCGTCTGCGGCATCAGCACGAACCGCGCGAAGGCGCTGCACCCGACCGCCACCGCGATCACCACGTACAAGGAGGGCAGCGCCGGCACCGTCGCCCGGACGAACAGCGACAGGAAGTAGACCTGGAAGCCGATCAGACCCAGCCCCGTGGCCCGCTCGCCGAACCGGCGCCCGTAGACGGCCGCGAAGATGAGCAGCAGGAAGGAGATGTCGCTGACCAGCGGCCACCGGTTCAGGACCGCGCCCAGCGACACCGACGCCAGCGCCACCGGAAGACACAGCGCCAGCGTGACACCCTGCTTGGCGCGGTCGGTCTCCCGGACGGCGAACGTCGACGACATCGCCGCCATCGCGCCCGCGACCAGCTGGGGCACCGGGAAGCGCAGCACGCCCAGCACGAAGAGGGTGAGGGCGATCGCGGCCACCGTGCGCAGACCCGCCGTCAGCCGCAGCAGTCCCGGATCGGACGCGGCGAGCCGGTCCCACAGCCGTACCAGAAGCGCCCGTCCCCTTGCCTTCACGCCGCCGCGCTCTCTCTTCCGTGCCGGACCATGATCTACGACCCAGGATGTCACGACGCCCCGCCCGACTCGCCGCCGGCCAGCGGATACGTCGCCGAAGGCGCGTGCCCGCAGCCGCCGGAGGCCGCCGCCCCCACGACGGGGCGGCGGCCTCCGGCGGCCCGGCTCACCTCATCAGCCCCCGGTCACCTTCCCCCGCACCTTGCCCTCCGCCTCGGCCGTCCGCACCTCGCTGCGCACCTGGTCCGGCGTCAGATAGGAGTCCGTGTACTCGAAGTCCTTCAGCTGGGCGGGCTTGCGGGCCTGGAAGCCGGTACGGACGAAATCGTCCCCGGCGACGGCGTTCAGCACCCAGTTCACCAGCACCCGCGCCTTGGCGACCCCGGTGCGCAGCGCCGACCAGTGGTAGCCGCGCGCCACGATCTGGGCGAGGATGCCGCGCAGCTCGATCCCGAGCGGCCGGGACACCGCGTCCTTGCCGCCGAGGTCGACGACGAGACCCAGGTCCTTGTGGACGTACGGCTCCAGCGGCTCACCGCGCAGTGAGGCGATGATGTTGTCCGCGACCTTCGGGCCCTGCCGCATCGCGTGCTGCGCGGTCGGCGGGCAGATCGCGCCCTTCTCGCCCTTGGCCAGATCGGGCACGGCCGCCGCGTCGCCGAGCGCGAACACCCCGTCGTGCCCCGGCACCGTCATCTCCGGGGTCACCGCGAGCCGCCCGCGCACCGTCTCCGCGTCCATCGTGCCGATCAGCGGACTGGCGACGACGCCGGCCGTCCAGATCAGGGTGTGCGTCGGGATCACCCGGCCGTCGGTGAACGTGACCTCGTCCTCGGTCACCTTCGCCACGGACACACCCAGCGAGACGTCGATACCCCGGTCGCGCAGGATCTTCAGCGCCTGCTTGCCGAGCCGGTCGCCCAGCTCCGGCATCAGCTTCGGCGCGATGTCGATCAGATGCCAGCGGATCAGACTCGGGTCCAGCCGCGGATAGCGCCGGACCGCCGCGTGGGTGAGGCGCTGGAGGCAGGCCGCCGTCTCCGTACCCGCGTATCCGCCGCCGACCACCACGAACTGCAGCCGCGCCGCCCGCTCCTCCGGGTCGTCGCTGGCGTCCGCGAGGTCGAGCTGCGAGATGACGTGGTCGCGGATGTACGCGGCCTCCGCGAGGGTCTTCATCCCGAAGGCGTGCTCGGCGAGGCCGGGGATGTCGAAGGTGCGGGTCACACTGCCCGGCGCCAGCACCAGATAGTCGTAGGGCTCGTTGACGATCTCGTCGGTGATGGTGCGGATGACGCACACCTTCGCCGCCAGATCCACCCCGATCGCCCCGCCCGGAATGATCCGGGTGCGGTACTTCTTGCTGCGGCGCAGCGAGACGGCGATCGACTGCGGCGTCAGCACGCCGGAGGCGACCTGGGGCAGCAGCGGAAGGTAGAGCTGGTAGGAGAACGGCGTCACCAGGGCGACGTCCGCCTCGTCAGGGCCGAGTTTGCGCTCCAGTCGGCGAACGCACTCGACTCCGGCGAAGCCTGCGCCGATCACCAGAATCCTGGGTCGTCGTGTCACGGTGTTCTTCCCTTCTGCGGCTCCCGTCGGTCCGGATGGACGCCGTTCGCATGCCCTGGACCACTGTCACCACACCCGATCCCACCGCGCCCCGAGCCGTTCCGCCAGTCGGAAGCGCCCGGCAGCGAACGCGTGGGCAGCAGCCTGCCCCTCCACGCACCGGAGTAACCCGATTCCGCACAGGTACACCTCGCACCGCCGTGACCACCGCAGTGACCACCGCGGAGGCTCACCACGGCAGGAAGACGTGGATGTCCTTGCCGTCCTCCACCACCACCACGCTCACCTGGTCGCACAGCGTGTGCACCAGATGCCAGCCGATGCCCCCGCCGCCCGAACTCGGCCTGAAGGGACGCGGCTCGGGCACCACCGTGCTGGTGTCGTGCATGGTCACATGCACCCCGTCGAAGGTGCGCCGCATCCGCAGCCCGAACGGCCCCGGCGCGAACTGGATCGCGTTGGCCGCCAGCTCCGTGACCACCAGCAGGATGTCGTCCCAGTACTCCGGCGCCACGGGCGGCGCGTCACGGGCGAGCTTGCGGAGGAACTCCTCCGCGGCCAGCCGCGCGCCCGTCACGTTCGGCAGCTCGCCGGGAAAGGAGTACGCACGCTCGTGCGCCCTCTCGGAGGGAGGGGTGCCGTCCCAACGCCGCTCTGTCGCCATCTCGTATTCCCCGCCGTCCCCCGGAGCGGGTCGGGCTCGGTCCCCGCGCTCCGGGGCGGTCATCGTCGCTGGTCAGTTCACCAGGGCGGGTTCCCAGCGCCACGCGGATTACGCGTGGACGCGCCACCGGACGGGCACCGGTTCACCGGAACACGTCGTCCGGCTCGTCCCAGTCCGCCGGTTCCGGGCCGCGCCCGGCCCGCGCGGCACGCGAACGCGCCTTGTACATCGCGTCGATCTCGGCCGCGTAGTGCCGCGCTATGGCGTCCCGGCGCAGCTTCAGCGACGGCGTCAGCAGCCCGTTGTCCGGGGCGAACGGCTCCTGCACGACCCGGTAGACCCGGATGGACTCGGCGCGGGACACCGCGCTGTTGGCCGAGGCGACCGCGCGGGCCAGCTCCTCGCGCAGCGCGTTCTCCTCCCGGCTCTCCCGCCCCTCGAAGTCGCCCTGGAGCGCCAGCGCGGCCCGCCAGTGCGCGAGGAACTCCGGGTCCAGGGTGATCAGCGCGCCCATGCACGGCCGGTCCTCGCCGACGACCACCGCCTGGTGGATCAGCGGGTGCATGCGCAGCCGCTGCTCCAGCGGCGCGGGCGCCACGCTCTTGCCGCTGGAGGTGATGATGACGTCCTTCTTGCGGCCGGTGATGGTCAGATACCCCTCCCGGTCCAGCCGCCCGATGTCCCCGGTCGCCAGCCAGCCCCCGCGCAGCACGCTCCGGGTGCGCGCCTCGTCGCCGATGTAGCCCTGGAACACCGACGGGCCGTGCACCAGGATCTCCCCGTCCTCGGCCACCCGGACCTCGGTGCCCGGCAGCGGCACGCCCACGGTCCCCGACTTCTCCCGGCCCAGCGGCTGCATGGTGATCCCGCCGGAGGTCTCCGTCAGCCCGTAGCCGTCGTGGATGTACAGGCCGATGCCCTCGAAGAACAGCGACAGTTCGCGGCTCAGCGAGGACCCGCCCGAGGTGCCCCGCCGGGCCCGGCCGCCCAGCGCGGAACGCAGCTTCCGGTACACCGTCCGCTCGTACAGGGCGTGCTGGAGCCGCAGATCCAGGCCGGGTCCCGTCCCGATGCCGAGGCGGCCGCGCTCCTCGGACTCCGCGAAGTCCCGCGCGGTCTGCGCCGCCCGCTCGAACAACGCGCCCCGGCCCGCCTGCTGAGCCGTCCTCAGGAAAGTCTTGTACAGCTTCTCGAACACCGAGGGGACACCGTAGAGATACGTCGGCCGGAAGGTGCTCAGCGCCGAGGCGAGGGCCTCCTCGGACATCTCCGGCTCGTGCGCCATCAGGATGCCGCCGCGCAGACACAGCGTCTGGATCATGATCCCGTACACATGCGAGAACGGCAGGAACGCCAGCACCGAGGGCTGCTCGCCCGGCTGCGCGGCCGTCTGGCCCCACCCCGTCAGCAGCACGTCGCAGGAGTACGCCAGCCCGCGGTGGCTCAGGGCGCAGCCCATCGGGCGCCCGGTGGCGCCGGAGGTGTAGGTGACCGCCGCGGTGGAGTCCGGCAGCACGATCCGGCGCAGCGACTCCACGGTGGTCAGCGGGATGTCCACGCCCCGCTCGGTGAGTTCGGGCAGCGCGCCCGCGTCCAGCTGCCAGACGTGCCTGAGCCGGGGCAGTACCGCGCACACCGTGCCGACGGTCATCACGCCCAGCTCGTCCTCGACCGCCACGGCCACGCAGCCGGCGTCCCGCAGGATCCACTCGACCTGGTCCCGCGAGGAGGTCGGATGGATCGGGACGATCTCCGCGCCCACGGTCCACAGGGCGTGCGCCAGCACCGTCCACTCGTAACGGTTGCGGGCCATCAGGGCCACCCGGTGGCCCGGCGAGATCCCGGCGGCCACCAGCCCCTTGGCCAGCCCGACCACCTCGTCCCGCAGTTCGGCCGCCGTGACCGTCTCCCACTCGCCCGCGGCGGACCTCGCGTGCCGGGCGAGCAGCGGCAGTCCGGGATTCTTCTCGGCTTTCTCGAAGACGGTGTCGGCGAGCCCGCCGGCGGGCGGCGGGAACGCTGCCGGAGCGGAGGCGACGTCGCGCATGCGCTGCTCCTGGGAGTACGGAGGGTGACCCCGCCGATCGGCTCTGTGTCGGCGGTGCACGAATGTAGCGCGGGGAAGCGGTTTCGGTGGGGGGAAGGACAAAGTCGTGATCCGCTGATGACCTGCGGGTGTCCGGTGGGTCCCGGGTGCCGCCGTTCCGTGCGGGTATCGGCGCGGGCGCCCGGACACGGCGAGAGGGGCGGCCGGGGGTCCGTACGACCCCGGCCGCCCCTCGTCGGGCGCCGGTGCGGCGGGCTCAGCGGGCGGGCGTGAGCCAGACCGTGGACAGCGGCGGCAGCGTCAGGCGCAGCCGGCCGTCCTCGGGGCAGAGCTTGCCCGCGTCACCGACCTGGACGCCGCTCCCGCCGTACCGGACCGCGTCGGTGTTCAGCGCCTCCTGCCAGGCCGGCACCTGCTCGGGTGCCCAGAGCCGGTAGTCCTCCCGGACCACGGGCGAGAAGTTCGACACCGCCAGCAGGGGAGTGCCGTCCCCGGCGTACCGGACGAACGCGAAGACGTTGTCGTCGGCCGCGTCGCACATGGACCACTGGAAGCCGCCCGGATCGGTGTCCCGCTCCCACAGCGCCGGGGCGTCCCGGTACACCGTGTTCAGGTCCCGCACCAGGTCCCGCATGCCCAGGTGGTCGGCCGCCGAGTGATAGTCACCGTCGAGCAGCCACCACTCGGGCCCGTGCTTCTCCGACCACTCCGCGCCCTGCGCGAACTCCTGTCCCATGAACAGCAGTTGCTTGCCGGGGTGGGCCCACATGAAGCCCAGGTACGCCCGGTGGTTCGCGCGCCGCTGCCACCAGTCGCCCGGCATCTTCGACACCAGCGCCTGCTTGCCGTGCACCACCTCGTCGTGCGAGATCGGCAGCACGTAGTTCTCGCTGTACGCGTACACCATCGAGAACGTCATGTCGTGGTGGTGGTACTTGCGGTGCACCGGCTCCTTCTGCACGTACTCCAGCGAGTCGTGCATCCAGCCCATGTTCCACTTCAGCCCGAACCCCAGGCCGCCGCTGTCGGTGGGCCGGGTCACGCCCTCCCACGCCGTCGACTCCTCGGCGATGGTCACCACACCGGGGCAGCGCCGGTAGACGGTCGCGTTCATCTCCTGGAGGAAGGCGACCGCGTCCAGGTCCTCGCGCCCGCCGAAGACGTTCGGCGCCCACTGCCCCGAGTCACGCGAGTAGTCGAGGTAGAGCATCGAGGCGACGGCGTCCACGCGGAGCCCGTCGATGTGGAACTCCTCGCACCAGTACACCGCGTTGGCGACCAGGAAGTTGCGCACCTCGGTCCGGCCGAAGTCGAACTCGTACGTCCCCCAGTCCGGGTGCTCCGCCCGCCGGGAGTCTCCGGGCTCGTACAGCGGGTCCCCGTCGAACCGGGCCAGCGCCCAGTCGTCCTTGGGGAAGTGGGCCGGCACCCAGTCCATGATCACGCCGATGCCCGCCCGGTGCAGCGCGTCCACCAGGAACTTGAAGTCGTCCGGCGAGCCGAGGCGGGGCGTGGGCGCGTAGTACGAGGTGACCTGGTAGCCCCAGGAGCCGCTGAAGGGGTGCCCGGCGACCGGCATCAGCTCCACATGCGTGAAGCCCAGGTCCTTCACGTACGCGGGCAGTTCCGCCGCCAGCTCGCGGTAGGTCAGCCCCGGCCGCCAGGACGGCAGATGCACCTCGTACACCGACATCGGCGCCTGGTGCACGGGGGTGTCACCCCGGTGCGCCATCCACTGGTCGTCGTTCCACGCGTAGCGGGAGGAGGTGACGACGGAGGCGGTGTCCGGCGGGACCTCCGTGAGCCGGGCCATCGGGTCCGCCTTCAGGAACCGGTGGCCGTACCGGGAGGTGATCTCGAACTTGTACCTGGCGCCCTCGCCGATCCCCGGCAGGAACACCTCCCACACCCCGGCCGCGCCCAGCGAGCGCATCGGGTACTGCGTGCCGTCCCAGAACGTGAAGTCCCCGGCCAGCCGCACCCCCTGGGCGTTCGGTGCCCACACCGTGAACCGGGTGCCCGCGACGCCCTCGTGGGTCATCGGCTCGGCGCCCAGCGCCTTCCACAGCTCCTCGTGCCGGCCCTCACGGATCAGATGCAGGTCCAGCTCACCGAGCGAGGGCGCGAAACGGTACGGGTCGTGCACCGTCCGCTCGCCGTTTTCGTATGCCACCACCAGCTCGTACGCGGGGATCTCCGGGTACGGCAGCACGGCGGAGAACAGACCGTCGCCCTCCGAGGCCAGCGGCGAGCGCACCCCGTCGGCCAGGACGCTCACACCGAGCGCGTTCGGGCGCAGGGCGCGGAACAGGACACCGCCCGGTACCGGGTGCGCGCCCAGCAGGGCGTGCGGATCGTGATGCGCGCCGCCCAGCAGACGGTCGCGCTCGACGCCCTCCAGGGCGACGGCCGAGGTGCGGACGGGGCCCGAGGACTCGGGCAGCGAAGTGTCGCGCAGTGCCATGATTCAGCCTCTCCACTCGGCGAGCCGCTCGATCGCTGCCATCGGGACCGGAAGCCAGTCCGGCCGGTGTCTCGCCTCGTACAGCACCTCGTACACCGCCCTGTCCGTTTCGTGCGCGCGCAGCAGCGCGTGCTCCTTGCGTGGGTCCCAGCCCGCACGGGCCGCGTAGCCCGCGCAGAACGCCTCCCGGCAGCGGCTCGCCCACTCGGGCCGCCAGGGGCGGCGCTGCCGGGCCGCGTAGTCGAAGGAGCGCAGCATCCCGGCGATGTCACGCACCGGGGACTGCGCGGTCCGCCGCTCGGCGAGCGGACGGGAGGGCTCGCCCTCGAAGTCGATGACGAACCAGTCGGGCCCGGCGCGCAGCACCTGCCCCAGGTGCAGATCGCCGTGGACGCGCTGGGCGGCCGGACCGGAGTCGTGGACGGCCAGGGCCCCGAACGCGGCCCGCAGCCCGGGCACATAGGGCCGCAGCCCCGGCACCGCCCTCGCCGCCGCGTCGACCCGCGCGCACATCGCCTCGGCCGTGACGCCGTTCTCCTCCCCGCCGGCCGCCGGGAACGCCCCGGCCAGCGCGAGGTGCACCTCGGCCATGGCACCGCCCAGCTCGCTCGCCTCGGCGGTGAAGTCCTCGCCCCGGGCCAGCGCTCGCAGCGCCAGCTCCCAGCCGTCGACCGCGTCCGGCAGGAACGGCTGGAGCACACCCAGCGTGGCCGGGCGCGGCGCGGTGGTGCAGAACCACGCGACCGGCGCGGGCACCCGCGCACAGCCCTGCGCGGCCAGCGCCTGCGGCACCTCCAGATCCGGGTTGACGCCGGGCTGGATACGGCGGAACACCTTCAGGATGTAGGAATCGCCGTACACGATCGAGGAGTTGGACTGCTCGCTGGTCAGCAGCCGGGGCGCCAGGCCGCCGGGCACATCGGCGGCCGCGTCCACCTCGAAGCGGAGCGGGCCCGCGTTGCCGGGCTGCCGCAGCCGCTCCAGCAGCAGGTGCGCGCAGCGCGGGTCGTGCAGCGCGTCGTACACGTGGAGCCCGGCCAGCGGGCCGTGCTCGGCGCGCCCGATGAGCGCCCGCTCCAGGCTCGGCGCCGGCCGCTCGCGCAGGCCCAGCAGCAGCTGGTAGCAGTCGCCGGGCGGGGGAGTGCCGCCCGGCGCGTGCGAGGCGTTCACCAGCAGGTGCAGGCAGCCCGGGAACAGCTCGGTGACGGACAGCACCGACAGATCGGTGGCCGGCCGGTCCTTGCCCGCGAACCAGCGCTGCCGGGGCAGCCACTCGCGCAACAGGCCGCCCAGCGAGGCCAGGAGCCCGTCGGCGCCGGTCGCCGCCGGGGGGCTGAGGGTGATGGTCTTCGGCATGGTGACGCGTCCTTTCCTCGGCGCCGGGCGCTCAGCGGCGGCGGCCGATGCGGGATGCGGGTCGGGTGAGCCGGAACCAGTAGAAGCCGTGCCCCGCGAGGGTCAGCAGATACGGCAGCTCACCGATGGCCGGGAACTTCACCCCGCCGATCAGCTCCACCGGGTGCCGCCCGTCGAAGGCCCGCAGATCCAGCTCGGTGGGCTGCGCGAAGCGGGAGAAATTGTGCACGCACAGCACCAGGTCGTCGCCGTACTCGCGCAGGAAGGCCAGCACCGCCGGGTTGGACGAGGCGAGTTCCGTGAACGAGCCCAGTCCGAAGGCGTGGTTCTGTTTGCGGATCTCGATCATGCGGCGGGTCCAGTGCAGGAGGCTGGACGGGGAGGACATGGAGGCTTCGACGTTGGTGACCTGGTAGCCGTGGACCGGGTCCATGATCGTGGGGAGGAAGAGGCGGCCGGGGTCGCAGGAGGAGAAGCCGGCGTTGCGGTCGGGGGTCCATTGCATGGGGGTGCGGACGGCGTCGCGGTCGCCGAGCCAGATGTTGTCGCCCATGCCGATCTCGTCGCCGTAGTAGAGGATCGGCGAGCCGGGCAGGGAGAGCAGGAGGGCGGTGAACAGCTCGATCTGGTTGCGGTCGTTGTCCAGCAGAGGGGCGAGCCGCCTGCGGATGCCGATGTTGGCGCGCATACGCGGGTCTTTCGCGTATTCGGCCCACATGTAGTCGCGTTCCTCGTCGGTGACCATTTCGAGGGTCAGCTCGTCGTGGTTGCGCAGGAAGATGCCCCACTGGCAGTTCGTGGGGATCGCGGGGGTCTTGGCGAGGATCTCGGAGACCGGGTAGCGGGATTCGCGTCGTACGGCCATGAAGATGCGGGGCATGACCGGGAAGTGGAACGCCATGTGGCATTCGTCGCCGCCGGTCGAGTAGTCGCCGAAGTAGTCGACGACGTCCTCGGGCCACTGATTGGCCTCCGCCAGCAGCACGGTGTCCGGGTACTGGGCGTCGATCTCGCTCCGGACGCGCTTGAGGAAGGCATGCGAGGCGGGCAGGTTCTCGCAGTTGGTGCCCTCGGCCGCGTAGAGGTACGGCACCGCGTCCAGCCGGAAGCCGTCGATGCCGAGGTCCAGCCAGAACCGCAGGGCGGCCAGGATCTCCTCCTGCACGGCCGGGTTCTCGTAGTTCAGATCGGGCTGGTGCGAGAAGAAGCGGTGGAAGAAGTACTGTCCGCGCACCGGGTCGAAGGTCCAGTTGGAGACCTCGGTGTCGACGAAGATGATGCGGGCGTCCTGGTACTGCTTGTCGTCGTCGGCCCACATGTAGTAGTCGCCGTAGGGGCCTTCGGGGTTGTTGCGGGACTCCTGGAACCACGGGTGCTGGTCACTGGTGTGGTTCATGACGAAGTCGATGATGACCCGCATGCCCCGCTGATGGGCCGCGTCCACGAACTCCACGAAGTCCGCGAGGTCCCCGAACTCGGGAAGGACCGAGGTGTAGTCGGAGACGTCGTAACCACCGTCACGCAAAGGGGACTTGAAGAACGGCGGGAGCCACAGGCAGTCCACGCCGAGCCACTGGAGATAGTCGAGCTTGGCGGTCAGACCCTGCAGATCGCCGACACCGTCGCCGTCGCTGTCGTGGAAGGAGCGGACCAGGACTTCATAGAAGACGGCACGCTTGAACCACTCGGGGTCCCGGTCCTTGGCCGGAGTGTCCTCGAAAGTGTCCGGCACGGGTTCGTTGACGGTCATGACGCTGCAGGCCCTCCGATCTGGGACGTCGCCGGCTCGGCACGCAGGACGTGCGCGGGGGCGCGGCCGGGGCTGAGGCACACGTAGTTGTCGCGGCCCCAGTGGTAGGTCTCGCCCGTCAGTTCGTCGTGCACGGACAGGGCGTCGTTCCAGTCCAGGCCGAGTCGCGGCAGGTCCAACGAGACCGTGGCCTCCTGGGTGTGGTGCGGGTCGAGATTGACGACCACGATGACCGTGTCGTCGCCGGTGCTCTTGCTGAACGCGAGCACGGAGTCGTTGTCGGTGTGGTGGAAGCGGAGATTCCGCAGCTGGCGCAGGGAGGGGTGCCGGCGGCGGATCTCGTTCAGGCTGGTGATGAGGGGGGCGATGGTGCGTCCCTCACGGGCGGCGGCTTCCCAGTCCCGGCGTTCGAGCTGGTACTTCTCGGAGTTCAGGTACTCCTCGCTGCCAGGCTTGAGCGCCTGGTTCTCGCAGAGTTCGTAGCCGCTGTAGATGCCCCAGGCGGGGGAGAGGGTGGCCGCGAGGACGGCGCGGATCTCGAAGGCGGGGCGGCCGCCCTGCTGGAGGTAGGCGTGCAGGATGTCGGGGGTGTTGGCGAAGAAGTTGGGCCGCATGTAGGCGGCCGAATCCCCGGAGAGTTCGGTGAGGTACTCGGTCAGTTCCTGCTTGCTGTTGCGCCAGGTGAAGTAGGTGTAGGACTGCTGGAAGCCGACCTGGGCGAGGGTGTGCATCATCGCGGGGCGGGTGAACGCCTCCGCCAGGAAGATGACGTCCGGGTCGGCGCGGTTGATCTCCCCGATCACCCGCTCCCAGAACACCACCGGCTTGGTGTGCGGGTTGTCGACGCGGAAGATCCGTACCCCGTGCTCCATCCAGTGCCGCAGCACCCGCACGGTCTCCGTCACCAGGCCGTCCATGTCGGCGTCGAAGGCGACCGGGTAGATGTCCTGGTACTTCTTCGGCGGGTTCTCCGCGTACGCGATGGTGCCGTCGGCGCGGTGGTGGAACCACTGCGGGT
>NZ_JBITTC010000005.1:0-576704 GCF_044541565.1 Streptomyces sp. NPDC085596
TCCCTTCGGTGTTTCCGACTCTATCAGATCGTTTTCCGATCCGATTTCCTCGGTGCTTTCCAGGTTCTCACTTCGGCGTTTCCGCTTCCGTGTTTTCCTTTCCGGCGGTTCCGACTCTATCAGATCCTTTCGGCGTCTGATTCCCAGTCAGAGGGGGTTGTCTTCCCGGCCCGCTGGGCCGTTCCGACGAGTGAGACTTTAGCGGATTCCCGGCTCCCGAGCTAATCGGGGGCCGCGTCCTTTCGAACACGGATTCCTCATTTCGCAAATGCACACCAAAGCAAGCGACAGCTGAGTGTCGATGAGTAGATGGCCCTGCGAGATGACTTTCCGGGGACCGACCGGAGTCGGCACTCACGTCGGACAGCTCGGAGTACATTACGCATCTGGCGAGGGGGTGTCAACCCCCTCCCGCAAAGATCTTGGGCGGGGTCAGTCCTTCTTGCCGGAGGCCAGCTCACGGCTGCGGTCGCGGGCCGCTTCCAGTGCCGCGATGAGGGCGGCCCGTACCCCGTGGTTCTCCAGCTCGCGGATGGCGTTGATGGTCGTACCGGCCGGCGAGGTGACGTTCTCGCGGAGCTTGACCGGGTGCTCGCCGCTGTCGCGGAGCATTGTGGCGGCGCCGATCGCGGACTGCACGATCAGCTCGTGGGCCTTGTCGCGAGGCAGGCCGAGCAGGATGCCGGCGTCCGTCATGGCTTCGACCAGGTAGAAGAAGTACGCCGGGCCCGAACCGGAGAGCGCGGTGCAGGCGTCCTGCTGGCCTTCGGGGACGCGGAGTGTCTGGCCCACGGCGCCGAAGATCTCCTCGGCGGTGGCGACGTGCTCCTCCGTTGCGTGGCTGCCCGGCGAGATGACGGACATGGCCTCGTCGACCAGGGCCGGCGTGTTCGTCATGACGCGGACGACCGGGGTGCCCTCGGCGAGGCGCTCCTCGAAGAACGAGGTGGGGATGCCCGCGGCGCCGCTGATGATCAGGCGGTCGGCGGGGACGTGCGGGGCGAGTTCGTCGAGCAGGGCGCCCATGTCCTGCGGCTTGACCGTGAGGATCAGGGTGTCCGCGGCCTTGGCGGCCTCGGTGTTGCTGACCGGGGTGACTCCGTGCCGGGCGCGGAGTTCCTCGGCGCGCTCCGGGCGGCGGGCGGTGACCAGGAGGTCGGCGGGCGCCCAGCCGCCCCGGATCATCCCGCTGAGCAGGGCTTCGCCGATCTTGCCGGTGCCGAGGACTGCGACTTTCTGGCTCATGCGGCTCATCCTCGCACCGGCGATGCGGCGTGTGGGGCGATTGTCCGGTGGGCGGACGCGGCTTCAGTCGGTGCGGCGGCGCAGGGTGGCCGCGCCGAGGGCGAGCACCAATAGCGCGCATCCGGCGACGATCAGTACGTCCCGGACGAAGGCCGAGGTCAGGTCGGTGTGGTGCAGGACCTCGTTCATGCCGTCGACGGCATAGGACATGGGCAGTACGTCGGAAACGGCCTCCAATAGAGGGTGCATGTCCGCGCGGGGCGTGAAGAGACCGCACAGGAGGAGCTGGGGGAAGATCACCGCCGGCATGAACTGGACCGCCTGGAACTCCGAGGCGGCGAAGGCCGAGACGAAGAGGCCGAGGGCGGTGCCGAGCAGGGCGTCCAGGAGCGCGACCAGCAGGAGCAGCCAGGGTGAGCCGGTGACGTCCAGGCCGAGGAGCCAGACGGCGAGTCCGGTGGCGAGCGCGGACTGCACGACGGCCACGGTGCCGAAGGCGAGCGCGTAACCGGCGATGAGGTCGGCCTTGCCCAGGGGCATGGCGAGGAGGCGTTCGAGGGTGCCCGAGGTGCGTTCGCGCAGGGTGGCGATGGAGGTCACCAGGAACATCGTGATCAGCGGGAAGATGCCGAGGAGTGAGGCGCCGATGTTGTCGAAGGTGCGCGGGCTGGCGTCGAAGACGTAGCGCAGCAGGACCAGCATCAGGCAGGGGACGAGGAGCATCAGGGCGATGGTCCTCGGGTCGTGGCGCAGCTGGCGCAGGACGCGGGCCGCGGTGGCGGTGGTGCGGGCGGTGCTGAACGCGGCGGTGGGGGCGGCCGGGGTCGTCGTGCTCATCGGGTCGGCTCCTTTGTGCGGTCGTCCGCCTCGTCCACAAGGCGCAGGAAGGCTGCCTCGACGGTGTCGGTGGCGGTTCGGGTGCGCAGGTTCTCCGGGGTGTCGTCGGCGAGGACGCGTCCCTCGCGCATGAGGAGGAGGCGGTGGCAGCGCTCGGCCTCGTCCATGACGTGGGAGGAGACGAGGAGGGTGGTGCCGCGTTCGGCGAGATCGTGGAACAGGTTCCAGAGGTCGCGGCGGAGGACGGGGTCGAGGCCGACGGTCGGTTCGTCCAGGACGAGCAGGTCGGGGGTGCCGAGGAGGGCGACGGCGAGGGAGACGCGGCTGCGCTGGCCGCCGGAGAGGTTGCCGGCGAGGGCGTCGGCGTGGGTGGTGAGGTCGACGTCGGCGATGGCGCGGGTGACGTGTTCGCGGCGGCGGTCGGCGGCGGCGCGGCCCGGGTCGAGGATCGCGGCGAAGTAGTCGAGGTTCTGCTCGACGGTGAGGTCGTCGTAGACCGAGGGGGCCTGGGTGACGTAGCCGATGCGGCTGCGCAGGGTGGGGTGGCCGGCGGGGCTGCCGAGGACTTCCAGGGTGCCGGTGACCTTGGCCTGGGTGCCGGTGATGGAGCGGATCAGGGTGGACTTGCCGCAGCCGGAGGGGCCGAGCAGGCCAGTGATCCGGCCTCGGGGGACGGTGAAGCGGAGGTCGTGGAGGACGGTGCGGGTGCCGCGTACGACGGTGAGGCCGGCGGCGCGGACGGCGTCGGGGGCCGTCGGCTGGGGTGGCTCGGGCACATTATTCATCACGTGATGAATAATGTGCCCGAGCCAAGGTGCCGTCAAGGGACCGTGTCAGGGTCGGGCCGCTTCGGCTCAGGGGGTGATCAGGGTCGGCTCCGGGGCTGATCAGGGGCGGGTCAGGGGTTCCGGGGTGGTGGCGACGAGCAGAACCACCTCGTACGTCTCCTCGACCAGGCCGTCGGGGAAGACCTTGATCAGGTGGGCGCGCTCGGCGTCGAAGAAGTCGGTCCGGGCGGCCTCGGGGGCGAGGAGGAAAGCCGAATGACTGCCGATGTTGGCCAGGTGTGTATCGAGCGGCACGCGACGGCTCCAGCGGACCGAGCGGCGGGTGAAGCGGAGCCGGCCGCTGGGATCGGCGGCGGAGACGCGGTCGGCGGCCTTGCGCTGCTCGGTGTGCACGGGCAGACCGAGGAAGCGGGCGGCGCGCGCGGCGGCCGCGGCGATCCAGTCGACGTCCGTGGCGTCGGTGTTCCACCACAGCGCGAGCGCGCCGCCCGGCCGCAGCACGCGCAGCGCCTCCGGCACCGAGCGGGCCGGGTCGGTCCAGTGCCATGCCTGGGCGTAGGTGACGAGGTCGGCGTGGGCGTCGGCCACGGGAAGGGCGTCGCCGCTGCCCCGGACCAGGGGGAGGTGCGGGTTCCTGCGGCGGAACTCGGCGGCCATGCCCGGGCCCGGCTCGACGGCGAGCACCTCGGCACCCCGCTCGTGCAGCAGCGCGCTGGCGATACCGGTTCCCGCACCCACGTCCACGGCTCGGGTGCCGGACAGCGGGCGCCCGGCGAGTTCCTCGATGGTGTCGAAAAGTGCGGGCGGATAGGAGGGGCGGTTCTCGGCGTACTGGGCGGCGGCCGCGTTGAAGGAGTGGGCGCGGGCGCTGCTGGTCCGCTCGGTGGGGGCCTCGGATGCGGTCATGACGACCATGGTGCGCGGCATGGGGCACGTGGGGACAGTGGTGTCGTGCCGGGTGCCTCGGTACTGCCGTCGCGGTCGGCCTCAGCGCTTCTTGCGGGCCTTCGCGGGGTTGCCCGTGCGCCGGGAGTGGGTGCGCTCGTACTCCGCGCGGGCGGTGTCGTACTCGGTGCGGTGCAGCTTCTCGCCCGGTGCCTCCGTCAGGGAGCGGGCGGACCAGGCGAGGAGGGTGCCGACGAAGCCGATGGCGAGCAGGCCGCGCAGGCGGGCCTGGCGCTCGGGGTCGGGGCGGCGGCCGAAGTTGTCCCAGGTGTTGCGGAAGGCGAGCGCGCTGCACACCGCGAACATGGCGATGACCAGGACGGTCACGAAGGAACCGGTACCGGCGATCTGGAGGCCCTGGTAGGCGAGGCGCAGGATCAGGCAGGAGACGGCGGCCGCGACGAGGGCGCCGATGGCGACGGCCGTGCGGCGGGCCGGGTAGCCGCCGGTGTGGTCCACCCAGGACGTGCCGAAGAAGCGGAGGGGTTCGGGGCGGGGGCCGCCGCCCGTGGAGCCCGCCGGGATCGCGTTGGTGCCGGTCTCGTCGCTCACATGTCGATTATGGCTCCGGCGGCCGGCGGGCTCCGGGCCGGGGCGTCAGCCGCAGCGGCCGGTCACATAGCCGTCGCTGCCGGTGTGCACGTAGGCGTCCGAGACGAACTCGTTGCCGCCTATGTTGTCCCAGATGTTCGAGGTGCCGTAATAGCCGCTCACCGTCGTGCCCGGCGTCTGGCAGTAGATCGACACCAATGTGCCTGCGGGCAGCACACGGATGATGCTGTAGCCGGTGCCGGGGCCGCTGCGGACGTCCAGGCGGACACCCGGGGCCACGGGATATGTGGCGGCCGAGGCGGTAGCGGGGGCGGACGGGGCTGCGTCCGCCTGGGCCGGGACGCCCATCACCAGGAGGAGAGCTCCCGCGGCACCTGCGAGCAGGGCAGGTCTGCGGCGTGGGGAAGTCATGTCGTTGCCTTTCCGGTGGGTTCAGGCGCAGCGGCCGGCGACGTAGCCGTCGCTGCCGGTGTGCACATAGGCGTCCGAGACGAACTCGCCGGGTGCGATGTTGTCCCAGATGTTCGAGGTGCCGTAGTAGCCGGTGACAGTGGTGCCCGGGGCCTGGCAGTTGATGCTGACCTGGGCACCCTCGGGGAGGACGCGGACGAGCGCGTAGCCGGTGCCGGGGCCGCTGCGGACGTTCAGCCGGACGCCCGGGGCAACGGAGTAGGACATGGTTTACCTCCCCCATGGCGCCCTCGGCAGGTGCGGGGCGCTGGCGATTTTTTCAGTAACAACGCTCCTCCGTAAGGGTGTTCGGAGCGCATGGGCGGAGAGTAGCAAGCGCCCGCGGTGTCGTACGGGCGATCGACTAGGCTCCGAACGACGCGCGCGGACGAACAGCACGGGGGTGGTCCATGGCGCCACAGCGCAGCTCCGGGCCGGGCGCGGAACCGGAACTTCCGGAATACGCCGGTCACTACCGCCTGGAGTCGCAGCTCGGCTCGGGCGGCATGGGTGTGGTGCATCTGGCCCGCAGTGGTTCCGGGATGCGGCTGGCGGTGAAGGTGGTGCACGCCGAGTTCGCGCGGGACGACGAGTTCAGGGGGCGGTTCCGGCAGGAGGTGGCGGCGGCCCGGCGGGTGAGCGGTGCCTTCACCGCGCCGGTGGTGGACGCCGACCCGGAGGCCGGGCGGCCCTGGATGGCGACGCTGTTCATCCCGGGCCCGACGCTCGCCGAAGAGGTCAAGCGGAACGGCCCGATGGAGCCCGGCGAGGTGCGGCGGCTGATGGCCGGGCTCGCGGAGGCGCTGCGGGACATCCACCGGGTCGGGGTGGTGCACCGGGATCTCAAGCCGGGCAACGTGCTGCTCGCCGAGGACGGTCCGAAGGTCATCGACTTCGGCATCTCGCGCCCCAAGGACAGCGAACTTCGGACCGAGACGGGCAAGCTGATAGGGACGCCGCCATTCATGGCGCCCGAGCAGTTCCGCCGGCCGCGGGAAGTGGGCCCGGCAGCCGACGTGTTCGCCCTCGGCTCGGTGATCGTGCACGCGGCGGCCGGACGCGGTCCGTTCGACTCCGACAGTCCCTACGTCGTCGCCTACCGAGTGGTGCACGACGAGCCGGACCTGACCGGGGTTCCGGCCGGCCTCGTTCCGCTGGTGCTGCGTTGCCTGGCGAAGGAGCCCGACGACCGGCCCACGCCCGACGACCTCATGCGCGCGCTGCGGTCGGTGGCGGCGTCGTACGACACTCAGGCCTTCATACCGGCTCAGCGGGACGTGTCCCCGGCCGAGGAGCCCGGCGAAGAGGCGGCGGGGCGTCCACGGCGGTGGACGCGCGGCCGGGTCGTGCTCGCGACGGGCGCGCTCGTACTGGCCGGGAGTGCGGGGATCGCCGCGGCGCACTGGCCCGGGGGCGAGCAGGTGGCGCCCCGGGTGCGCCCGATGGCCACCGAGGACCGCGTCACCGAGTGGCGGTCCACGGCGCTCACCAGGGGCACCGGCACGCCTCGATGCGTCTACGGCGAGGGAGAGCTGCTGTGCGGCGCGCCGGGGGCGGTGGTCGGGCTCGATGCGCGTGACGGCACGGCGAAGTGGCGGCGCTCCTTCGCGGGGGCCGTGTGGAGCGATCCGCCGGTCCTGTCGGACGGTCTGCTCCAGCTGCGCGACCAGGAAGGGCGGGTGACGGCACTCGACCCGTCCTCGGGCGAGACCCGGCTGCGCCGGCGACTGCCCCGGGACACCGGGGCTCTGTACACGGGCGGCACCCAGCTGGTGAGCGACACGGACGGGCGGATCACCGGAGTGGACAGCGCCTCGGGGCGGACCGTATGGCAACACACGCTGCGGGAGAAGGCGTTCCCACGCCTCGCTGCCTTCGGCACGGAGGCCGGGAGCGTCACCGCGTATGCGACGGCCGTCTCCGCCGACGGGAGCGGTACGCGGGTCATCGCGCTCGATCCCGCGTCGGGCACCGAGCGTTGGAGCGCACGGATGTCCGGTGCGCTGCAACCAGTGGGTACGGACGGCAGGTTCGTCTATTTCCTCGCTGCCGACCCGGTCCACGGCGACACCGACGCGGTGGTCCGCTACACGGTGAAGTCCGGCGCGGTGCGCCGCGTGCCACTCCCGGCCGTCTCCCACGGCGCCCAGGCCGTCGTCCGGGACGGGGTGGTGTACCTGCTCGCCACCGGCGGTGGGTTCGACGCCGTGGACACGGTTGCCGGCAAGCGGCTGTGGCACCTGGAGACCTCGGTGAGCTGGGGCTCGCGGCCGGTCACCGACGGCAGGCATCTGTACTTCTCCGCCGCCGACGGCCGACTGCTCGCCGTGGACGCCCGCCGTGGAAGCCTCACGGGGCAGACGTCGCCGCGCTTCGGGGCGCGTACGGACCAGGTGTCGGTGGGGCCGCCGACGCCGGTGCTCGCGCGGGGCATGGTGTACGCGGTGGCTCCCGACGGCACGGTGTTCGCCCGGGACACGCGCGATCCGTCCGGCTGGTGAAACGCGAAGGGGCCGGGATGTCCCGGCCCCTTCCGCTGCCTCCGGGTCAGCCCAGGAGGGTCACGTCGCGGACGGCGCCCTTGTCGGCGCTGGTGGCCATGGCCGCGTAGGCGCGCAGGGCGGTGGAGACCTTGCGGGTGCGGCTCGCGGGGGCGTAGACGCCGTTCAGTTCGCGGTCGCGGCGGGCGAGTTCGGCATCGTCCACCAGCAGCTCGATGGTGCGGCCCGGGATGTCGATGCGGATGCGGTCGCCGTCTTGGACCAGGGCGATCGTGCCGCCGGAAGCCGCTTCCGGGGAGGCGTGGCCGATGGAGAGGCCGGAGGTGCCGCCGGAGAAGCGGCCGTCGGTGATCAGGGCGCAGGTCTTCCCGAGGCCGCGGCCCTTGAGGTACGAGGTCGGGTAGAGCATCTCCTGCATGCCGGGGCCGCCCTTGGGACCCTCGTAGCGGATGACGACCACGTCGCCGTCCTTGACCTCCTGGGTCAGGATGCGCTGGACGGCCTCCTCCTGGGACTCGCAGACCACGGCCGGGCCCTCGAAGGTCCACACCGACTCGTCGACGCCCGCGGTCTTCACCACGCAGCCGTCGACGGCGAGGTTGCCCTTGAGGACGGCGAGGCCGCCGTCCTTGGAGTAGGCGTGCTCGGCGGAGCGGATGCAGCCGCCCTCGGCGTCGTCGTCGAGGGAGTCCCAGCGCTCGGACTGGGAGAAGGCTTCGGCGGAGCGGACGCAGCCGGGGGCCGCGTGCCACAGCTCGACGGCCTCGGCGGACGGGGAGCCGCCGCGCACGTCCCAGGTCTTGAGCCAGTCGGCGAGGGACGGGCTGTGGACGGACGTCACGTCCTCGTTGAGCAGGCCGGCGCGGTGCAGTTCGCCGAGGAGGGCGGGGATGCCGCCGGCGCGGTGCACGTCCTCCATGTAGTAGGTGCGGTCCTTCGCCACGTTGGGCGCGACCTTGGCCAGGCACGGGACGCGGCGGGAGACGGCGTCGATCTCGGGCAGGCCGAAGGGGACGCCCGCCTCCTGGGCGGCGGCCAGCAGGTGCAGGATCGTGTTGGTGGAGCCGCCCATGGCGATGTCCAGCGCCATCGCGTTCTCGAAGGCCGCGAAGGAGGCGACGGAGCGGGGCAGGACGGTGTCGTCGTCCTGCTCGTAGTAGCGGCGGGTGATGTCCATGACCGTGCGGGCCGCGTCCTCGTACAGGGCGCGGCGGGCGGTGTGGGTGGCGAGGACGGAGCCGTTGCCGGGGAGGGAGAGGCCCATGGCCTCGGTGAGGCAGTTCATCGAGTTGGCGGTGAACATGCCGGAACAGCTGCCGCAGGTGGGGCAGGCGTTCTCCTCGATGCGGAGGATGTCCTCGTCGGAGATCTTGTCGTTGACGGCGTCGGAGATCGCGTCGACCAGGTCGAGGGTGCGCACGGTGCCGTCGACCAGCGTGGCGCGGCCGGACTCCATGGGCCCGCCGGAGACGAAGACGGTCGGGATGTTCAGGCGCAGCGCGGCCATCAGCATGCCCGGTGTGATCTTGTCGCAGTTGGAGATGCAGACCAGGGCGTCGGCGCAGTGGGCCTCGACCATGTACTCCACCGAGTCCGCGATCAGGTCGCGGGAGGGCAGGGAGTAGAGCATGCCGCCGTGGCCCATGGCGATGCCGTCGTCCACGGCGATGGTGTTGAACTCGCGCGGGATGCCGCCCGCCGCCGTGATCGCCTCGCTGACGATCCGGCCGACCGGCTGGAGGTGGGTGTGCCCGGGGACGAACTCGGTGAAGGAGTTGGCGACCGCGATGACGGGCTTGCGGCCGATGTCCGCGCCGGGTACACCCGAGGCACGCATAAGGGCGCGGGCGCCCGCCATGTTGCGGCCGTGGGTGACTGTGCGGGACCTCAGCTCGGGCATCGTCGCTCGCTCCTTCTGAGAAGACGGGGTCAGGCAGGCTTCTGACTGTTGCCGAGCGTACGCCGGTCATCCACGAGGCGGGACGAACTGTCCGGAATGCGGGACGGACATCTTGCGACCGGCCCCGGGGTCACTCCCCCGTGAGGTGTCCCTGCACCACCGGTGCCAGCCGGGCCACGATCCGCTCCAGGTCGGCCGAGGCCAGCGGCTCCACCTTGATCACGTACCGCAGCATGGCCGTGCCGACCAGTTGCGCGGCGGCCAGCTCGGCGCGCAGCTCGGCGTCCGGCACGTCCAGCCGGGCGGCGATGCGGCGCAGCAGCTGGGCGGCGACCAGGCGGCGGAAGACGGCGGCGGCGGTGTCGTTGTTGACGGCGGAGCGGACGATGGCCAGCAGCGGGGTGCGGGTGGCGGGGTTCTCCCAGACGCCGAGCACGAAGCGGGTCAGCCGCTCCCCCACGGTGTCCAGCGGCCCCTCGGCGATGGCGTCCGGCGCGGCAAGGGCGGGCGCGAAGGCGACCGAGACGGCGGCCTCGAAGACCTGTTCCTTGGTGCCGAAGTAGTGGTGGACGAGGGCGGAGTCGACGCCGGCGGCCTTGGCGATGCCGCGTACGGACGTCTTCTCGTAGCCGCGTTCGGAGAACTCCTCGCGGGCGGCGCCGAGGATGCGGTCGCGGGTGTCGCCGGACTCGGCGCGCGGGGGCCGTCCCCGGCGCCGGGGGGTGGGCTCGGTCACGGCCGGGGCACCCGCGCGCCCGCCGCGAGGTGGCGGCGGGTGAAGGCGAGGGCCTCGGCGAGGTCGGCCTCGCGTTCGGCGCTGGACATGGCCCGCCGGGTGTTGACCTCGATGACGACATGGCCGTCGAAGCCGGTGCGGGTGAGGCGGTCCAGCAGTTCGGCGCAGGGCTGGGTGCCGCGGCCGGGTACGAGGTGCTCGTCCTTGGCGGAGCCGCGGCCGTCGGCGAGGTGGACATGGCCGAGCCGGTCGCCCATGCGGTCGATCATGCCGAGGGCGTCGGTGCGGGCGGTCGCGGTGTGGCTGAGGTCGATCGTGAAGTGCCGGTAGTCGTCCTTGGTGACGTCCCACTCGGGGGCGTAGGCGAGCAGTTCGCGGTCGCGGTAGCGCCAGGGGTACATGTTCTCGACGGCGAACCGCACGTCGGTCTCGTCCGCCATGCGCCAGATGCCGTCGACGAACTCGCGGGCGTACTGCCGCTGCCAGCGGAAGGGCGGGTGGACGACGACGGTGGAGGCGCCCAGCTTCTCGGCGGCCGACTGCGCCCGGCGCAGCTTGGTCCAGGGGTCGGTGGACCAGACCCGCTGGGTGATCAGCAGGCAGGGCGCGTGCACGGCGAGGATCGGCACGCCGTGGTGGTCGGAGAGGCGGCGCAGGGCCTCGATGTCCTGGCTGACGGGGTCGGTCCACACCATGACCTCGACGCCGTCGTAGCCGAGGCGCGCGGCGATCTCGAAGGCCGTCGCCGTCGACTCCGGGTAGACCGAGGCCGTCGACAGGGCGACCTTTACGTCCCTTGGTTCAGCCACGGAGACACCTTACGGGGTGGGGCAGGGGGGACGCGGGGTGCCTCCGGGCCGGTGTGAGCTTCGCCATCGACGGCAGGGGGACGGGGCACCCTCACGCCGATCCCATGTGGTCCAGGCGCCGCAGGATGACGCCCTCGCGCAGCGCCCACGGGCAGATCTCCAGGCTCTCCACGCCGAACAGGTCCATCGCGCCCTCGGCGACCAGCGCCCCGGCGAGGATCTGCCCGGCCCGGCCCTCGGAGACACCGGGGAGTTCGGCGCGCTGCTGGGCGGACATCGCGGCGAGCCGGGGCACCCATGCCTCCAGCGATTCACGTTTCAGCTCGCGCTGCACATAAAGACCCTCGGCGTCCCGCGCGGCGCCCGCGATCCGGGCGAGCTGCTTGAAGGTCTTGGAGGTGGCGACGACATGGTCGGGGGCGCCGAAGCGGCTGAACTCCCCGACGGTACGGGCGATCTCCGCGCGCGCGTGGCGGCGCAGCGCGCGTACCTCCTCGGCGTCCGGCGGGTCCTCGCGCAGCCAGCCGGCAGTGAGGCGGCCGGCGCCGAGCGGCAGGGAGGCGGCCGCGTCCGGCTCCTCGTCGATGCCGTAGGCGATCTCCAGCGAGCCGCCGCCGATGTCCAGGACGAGCAGCTTCCCGGCGGACCAGCCGAACCAGCGGCGGACGGCGAGGAAGGTGAGCCGGGCCTCCTCGGCGCCGCTGAGCACCTGGAGGCGGACGCCGGTCTCGTCGGCCACGCGCGCGAGGACGTCGTCGGCGTTGCGGGCCTCGCGCACGGCGGAGGTGGCGAACGGCAGGAGGTCCTCGACGCCCTTGTCCTCGGCGGCCTGGAGCGCTTCCCGTACGACGGCGACGAGGCTCTCGATGCCCTCTTCGCCGATCGCGCCGCTGTCGTCGAGGAGTTGGGCGAGCCGCAGGTCGGCCTTGTGGGAGTGGGCGGGCAGCGGGCGGGCGCCGGGGTGGGCGTCCACCACCAGCAGATGCACCGTGTTCGAGCCCACGTCCAGGACACCGAGTCTCATGGACGAAACGCTACTGCCAGAACCCTCGTCCGCGGTGCCCGGACGGGGGTCCGGCGACTTACCCTGGACGGGTGCCAAAGACGAAAAAGGCGAAGGTCAACAAGCCTGACAAGCCGGGCAAAGCTCACAAGGCCGCCAAGAGCGCCCCCAAGAACGACGAGAAGGGCCTCGATTTCGCGCGGGCGTGGGTGGAGTTCCCCGATCCCGCCGACGACGAGCAGGTCTTCCGCTGCGACCTGACCTGGCTGACCTCCCGCTGGACCTGCATCTTCGGCCAGGGCTGCCAGGGCATCCAGGCGGGCCGCGCGGCCGACGGCTGCTGCACGCTGGGCGCGCACTTCTCCGACGAGGACGACGAGAAGCGGGTCGCCGAGCACGTGGCCCGGCTCACCCCGGACATCTGGCAGCACCACGACGAGGGCCTGCGCGACGGCTGGATCTCGGAGGACGAGGAGGGCTCGCGGCAGACGCGTCCCTACGAGGGCTCGTGCATCTTCCAGAACCGGCCCGGCTTCGAGGGCGGCGCGGGCTGCTCGCTGCACATCCTGGCGCTCAAGGAGGGCCGGGAGCCGCTGGAGACCAAGCCGGACGTGTGCTGGCAGCTGCCGATCCGGCGGACCTACGACTGGATCGACCGCCCGGACGACACGCGCGTGCTCCAGGTGTCCATCGGGGAGTACGACCGCCGCGGCTGGGGTCCGGGCGGGCACGACCTGCACTGGTGGTGCACCTCGGCCACCTCGGCGCACGGCGCGGGTGATCCGGTCTACGTCTCCTACCGGGCCGAGCTGACCGAGCTGATGGGCAAGGCGGGCTACGACCGCCTGGTCGAGCTGTGCGAACAGCGGCTGGCGTCCCAGCTGCCGCTGGTGGCCCCGCACCCGGCCGACCCGAGCTGAACGCGGCCTAGCTGTCCGTCGGACTGGGTGTGTCCTCGCCGTCGTCCGGTGGCGGGGACGACTCCGGTGGCTCGGACGGCGACGATTCGGTCGGGTCGGGGTCCGGGCTCGGGGAGGAGCTGGACGGCGGCGGTGACTGGCTGGGCGGTGGTGTCGAGGGCGGCGCGGTCGGCGTCGTCGGGCCGGGGCTCGGGTGTGTGGGCGGCGGGCCGGAGGGGACCGAGGGGACCGGGCCATACCCGTCGATGGTGACGACGGCGCCGGCCGGGGCGATGGCCACGCGGGCCCGCCAGCGGCCCGAGGGCTCGCGCAGATGGTCGACGTACACCTTGACCGTCACCGTTTCGCCGGGGTCGAGGGTGCCGGCGGGCCGGCTGAGGTAGAGCCAGGGCGCGGAGGTGGTCGCGGACCAGCGCACCGGGGTGTCGCCGGAGGCCCTGAGGGTGATCAGCGTGGTGTCGCCGTGGTGTGCGGCGGTGACCGCGAGCTGTCCGGCGCCCTTCTCCCCGGCGCCGTTGACACTGACGACCTCCACGGAGACGTCCGGCTTGCCGTCCTCGGAGGGGCGGGTGCCGGGCTTCACGTCGGCGTTGCCCGCGTTCTGGTAGCCGCCCGCCGGGTCGCCGCCGAGCGCGCCGGGGCCGTCCGCCTCACGGGCGGTGGCGGGGCTGTCGTCCCCGCCGATCGAGGGCGCGCCCCGGTAGGCGGCCCACAGGGCGAGCACCGGGGCGGCGACGACGGTGGCGACGACGGTCGTGGTGACGGCACGCGCGCGGAGCTTGTCGCGGCGGGCCGCGCGGTCCTTGGGGTCCATCGGGAAGCCGCGCCGGTTGAAACGCGGCACGGCGGCGGACCGGGTGCGCGGCTGGTGCGCGAGCGCGCTGTGCAGGGCGGCGCGGGGCGCGGGGAGGACGGGCAGCTCGGCGGGGGTGACCGCGGCGCCGGGCCAGCGGCCGGGGACCGCGCGCTCGGCGGTGCGGCGGCAGCGCGGGCAGTCGTCGACATGCCGGACCAGCTCGCGGCGCAGGGCCGCGCTCAGCATGAGCTGGCTGTCACCGGTGAGGTGGGCCACGCTCGGGCAGCCCCCGGTCTCCACCACGGCGAGCGCGGCGCGGGTGCGTTCGACCTCGCAGGCGGCGGAGGCCAGCAGTTCGCGGGCGGCGGCGGGCTCCAGGCCGAGCACGGCGGCGACCTCGGGGGCGGCCAGCTTGTGCCGGACGGCCAGCTCCAGCGCCTCGCGCTGCTCGGGGGTGGTCCCGGCCGCCTCCGGCCAGGCCAGCAGGGCGAGTTCGCGGCGCCGCAGCTCGCGCGTCTCCGGGCACAGGGCGGACTCGGCCGCCAAAGCGCCGGTGGCGGGGCGGCCGACGGCGTGGGTGGCCTGGCGTTTCTGCCGGGCCTTGGCGAGGCCGCGCAGACAGGCCCAGCGGGCCAGGGCGTACAGCCAGGCCCGGCGGTCGCCGGGGGTCTGCGGGTCGCGCCGGCCGCGCCGTTCGGCGATGACGAGGACCTCGCCGAGGGCGGCGGTGGCCGCGTCGTGGTCGCAGAGCACCGACAGGCAGTAGGTGAACAGGCCGTCCAGATACGCCTCGTGGCGCGACGACGCCCGCTGGGCGATGTTCCGCGCCGCGGATCGGTCGCGCGCCTCCCGGTGCGCCCGTTGCGCCCGGTGTGCGCCGGTGGTGCGGGTCGTGGTGTCCGGAGTGCTGCTCATCACCCGTGCGACCGTAGGCGTCGGCGGAGTGCCCCTTCTTGCACCTTGAGCACTTTTAATCCATACGGGTGAAACGATCCCTCATAAGGGGACACCGGTCTCCGGGGTGGAGGCGCGAACCCGGTGAACGGCATCCGGAACCGCCCCCTCCCCGTGCGCCCCGATACCCCGGCGTGCGCCCCCGAGCGCGCGCCGTCCGGACGGCTCGGCGGGCGTTGTCAGTGGCGGGGGCTACGGTTTCCGCATGGCCACCCGTACCAAGTCCGCCAAGGAGCGTCCGTCCTACCGCTGCACCGAGTGCGGGTGGCAGGCGGCCAAGTGGCTCGGCCGCTGCCCCGAGTGCCAGGCGTGGGGCACCGTCGAGGAGTACGGCACGCCCGCGGTGCGTACGACCGCGCCGGGCCGCGTCACCAGCTCAGCCCTGCCCATCGGCCAGGTCGACGTCCGCCGGGCCACCGCCCGCAGTACCGGCGTCCCGGAGCTGGACCGGGTGCTCGGCGGCGGACTCGTACCCGGCGCCGTGGTGCTGCTCGCGGGCGAGCCGGGCGTCGGCAAGTCCACGCTGCTCCTGGACGTGGCGGCGAAGTCGGCGAGCGAGGAGCACCCCACGCTCTATGTGACCGGCGAGGAGTCCGCGAGTCAGGTCCGGTTGCGCGCCGACCGCATCGGCGCCCTCGACGACCACCTCTATCTCGCCGCCGAGACCGATCTGGCCGCCGTTCTCGGCCACTTGGACGCGGTCAAGCCCTCCCTGCTGATCCTGGACTCGGTGCAGACGGTCGCCTCCCCCGAGATCGACGGCGCCCCCGGCGGCATGGCCCAGGTCCGCGAGGTGGCCGGCGCCCTGATCCGTGCCTCCAAGGAGCGGGGCATGTCCACCCTGCTGGTCGGCCATGTCACCAAGGACGGCGCCATCGCGGGCCCCCGCCTGCTGGAGCACCTGGTCGATGTCGTCCTGCACTTCGAGGGCGACCGGCACGCCCGGCTACGCCTGGTCCGCGGCATGAAGAACCGGTACGGGGCGACGGACGAGGTCGGCTGCTTCGAGCTGCACGACGAGGGCATCACCGGCCTCGCCGACCCCAGCGGCCTGTTCCTGACCCGGCGCGCCGAGCCGGTGCCCGGCACCTGTCTGACCGTGACGCTGGAGGGGCGCCGCCCGCTGGTGGCCGAGGTGCAGGCGCTGACCGTGGACTCCCAGATCCCCTCGCCCCGCCGCACCACCTCGGGCCTGGAGACCTCCCGGGTCTCGATGATGCTGGCGGTGCTGGAGCAGCGCGGCCGGATCAGCGCGCTCGGCAAGCGGGACATCTACTCCGCGACCGTGGGCGGGGTGAAGCTGTCGGAGCCCGCGGCCGACCTGGCCATCGCGCTGGCGCTCGCCTCGGCGGCCAGCGACACCCCGCTGCCGAAGAACCTGGTCGCCATCGGTGAGGTGGGTCTCGCGGGCGAGGTCAGACGCGTCACAGGGGTGCAGCGCAGGCTCGCGGAGGCGGCCCGGCTGGGCTTCACGCACGCGCTCGTACCGGGCGATCCGGGCAAGGTCCCGGCCGGGATGAAGGTCGTGGAGGTAGCCGACATGGGCGACGCGCTGCGGGTGCTGCCCCGCTCCCGTCGCCGAGAGGCCCCGCGGGAGACGGAGGACCGCCGGTAGACTTTGCGCAGGTCTCGCCCGTCCGTGCGAAACGCGTGCCGTGACGGAAGCGCGTCAGAACCTGCGACCGGAGGAGTGCAGTGGCAGCCAACGACCGGGCAGCAGCTCCCGGAAAGTCCGGTGGGAGTGCCGGTACCGATGGCCTGATGCGCGCCTCGCTGAGCGCCGTGGCTCCGGGTACGCCCCTGCGCGACGGACTGGAGCGCGTACTGCGCGGCAACACCGGCGGGCTGATCCTCCTCGGCTGGGACAAGACCGTCGAGTCGATGTGCACCGGCGGTTTCGTGCTGGACGTGGAGTTCACCGCGACCCGGCTGCGCGAGCTGTGCAAGCTGGACGGCGGCATCGTGCTCTCCTCGGACCTCTCGAAGATCCTGCGGGCCGGGGTGCAGCTGCTGCCGGACCCGACCATCCCCACGGAGGAGACGGGCACCCGGCACCGCACGGCGGACCGCGTCTCCAAGCAGGTCGGCTTCCCCGTGGTCTCGGTGTCCCAGTCGATGCGGCTGATCGCGCTGTACGTCGACGGGCAGCGCCGGGTCCTGGAGGACTCGGCCGCGATCCTGTCCCGCGCGAACCAGGCCCTGGCCACGCTGGAGCGGTACAAGCTCCGCCTGGACGAGGTCGCGGGCACGCTGTCGGCGCTGGAGATCGAGGACCTGGTGACGGTCCGGGACGTCTCCGCGGTCGCGCAGCGCCTGGAGATGGTCCGGCGCATCGCCACCGAGATCGCGGAGTACGTGGTCGAGCTGGGTACGGACGGCCGCCTGCTGGCGCTCCAGCTGGAGGAGCTGATCGCCGGGGTCGAGCCCGACCGCGAGCTGGTCGTCCGGGACTATGTGCCCGAGCCGACGGCGAAGCGCTCGCGCACGGTGGAGGAGGCGCTGTTCGAGCTGGACGCGCTCAGCCATGCGGAGCTGCTCGAACTGGGCACGGTGGCGCGGGGGATGGGGTACACCGCGTCTCCCGAGTCGCTGGACTCGGCGGTTTCGCCCCGCGGGTTCCGGCTGCTGGCGAAGGTTCCCCGGCTGCCCGGGGCGATCATCGACCGGCTGGTTGAGCACTTCGGCGGGCTGCAGAAGTTGCTCGCCGCCAGCGTGGATGATCTTCAGACGGTGGACGGGGTCGGGGAGGCTCGGGCTCGTAGCGTGCGGGAAGGGCTTTCGCGGCTGGCAGAGTCCTCCATTCTGGAGCGGTACGTCTAGTTTTCGCGCGGTTCGGTTTCGGGTGCGGGTCCGCTGTGGCTTGTCGCGCAGTTCCCCGCGCCCCTAAAGACAAGACCCCTCGCGCCCCCTGAAAAGCACCGGTTGCCTCAGTCCGCCGACAGTACGAACGACGTCCTCGTCTTGGCGAAGCCCGATGCCTTCGCCTCCAGCAGGTAGGTGCCCGGCTTGGCCTTGCCGGCCGGCGGGGTGGCGCACTCGGGGGCGCTCGGGTGGCGGTCCCACTTCACCGTGTAGGTGATGCTCTCGTCGGCCGGGACCCGGAAGACCAGGCTCTTGGCGCCCTTGGGGCAGTCGTCCGAGGCCCAGTACGGGTCGTCGCCGTCGGCCGGGGTGATCGCCAGGACCGCGTGCTCGGGGCCGAGGTCGACCTTGCAGTCACCGGACGAGCCGTTGCGTACGACGAGTTCGAAGGTGGGGGTCTCGTCGGGCGAGTAGGAGTTGTGCTTGCTGCGCAGGCTCACCGTGACCTTGCCGGGGGCGCAGACGGGGAGCGGGGAGGACGCGGCCAGCGCGTCGCCCGCGCCGACACTGCCGCCGCCCGTGCCGGACGCCGAGCCCGAACCGCCCGTGCCCGAGCCGGAGTCACCGCCGGAACCGCCGCCGTCACCGGAGCCGTCCGAGCCGGAGCCGTCACCGGACCCGTCGCCCGAACCGCCGTCGCCGGAGCCGCCACTGCCCGACTCGTCGCGCCCGCCGGGGTGTTGGCTGATCGCGGGGCCGGACGCGGAGGGGCCCGGTGTGATCGTGGACGCGGGATTCTTGCCGTCGGGACCGTTGGCGCCGTTCTTGCCTCCCCCGCCGCCCGACACGACGATCCAGGCGACCACGAGCGCCAACAGGGCGCACACGGACACCATGACGACCCTCCGTCGCCAGTAGATGGAGGAGGGGAGCGGCCCGACCGGATTGCGCAGAGATCCCACGCGGAAACTCTACGAGAGATCATGCCCGCGACTCGCGTCCCCCGCCGCCCTCGCACCAACTTTTCCGGATCATCATCCCGGTAACTTCCCTCGCACACCGGCACCTTGCGCCCAGCGCGACGCTCCGTGTGCGGGCGGTGACCCCTCCGGTCCGCGTCGGGCGTGGCAGGATCGGAAGGCCATGACTGAGAAGCTTCACGCCCCAGTGATCGACTGGTTCGACACCCACGCCCGCGACCTCCCCTGGCGCCGCCCGGAGGCGGGGCCGTGGGGCGTGATGGTCAGTGAGTTCATGCTCCAGCAGACCCCGGTCAGCCGGGTGCTGCCCGTCTACGAACAGTGGCTCGCCCGCTGGCCCCGCCCGGCCGACCTGGCGAAGGAGCCGCCGGGCGAGGCGGTGCGCGCCTGGGGCCGGCTCGGCTACCCGCGCCGCGCGCTGCGGCTGCACGGCGCGGCCGTCGCCATAACGGAGCGGCACGGCGGTGACGTACCCACCGACCATGCCCAGTTGCTGGCGCTGCCCGGCATCGGCGAGTACACGGCCGCAGCCGTGGCCTCCTTCGCCTACGGGCAGCGGCATCCGGTGCTGGACACCAATGTGCGCCGGGTCTTCGCGCGGGCGGTGACCGGGGTGCGCTACCCGCCGAACGCCACCACGGCCGCCGAGCGCAGGATGGCCCGCGAGCTGCTGCCCGCCGAGGACGGCACGGCCGCGCGCTGGGCGGCGGCCTCCATGGAGCTGGGCGCGCTGGTGTGCACGGCGAAGAACGAGGAGTGCCACCGCTGCCCGATCGCCGCGCAGTGCGCCTGGCGGCTCGCGGGCAAGCCGGAGCACGAGGGCCCGCCCCGGCGCGGTCAGACGTACGCGGGCACCGACCGCCAGGTGCGCGGGAAGCTGCTCGCGGTGCTGCGGGACGCGCATGTGCCGGTGCCGCAGACGGCGCTGGACCGGGTGTGGCACGAGCCGGTGCAGCGGGCCCGCGCGCTCGACGGGCTCGTCACGGACGGCCTGGTGGAGCCGCTGCCGGGCGGCATGTACCGGCTGCCGCTGAGCTGACGCACAGCGAGGTCACAGCGCACGGGCCGACCGGCACAGCCCGCCACGGCCACCAAAGCATGCTGTAACGGGACATGGCGGGCACATTCCTTACCCCGGACCCACCGCTGTTACACAACCGACGGACAGCCGAGGGCCGGCCGCTGGCTGCTTCGGACAGCTCCGTGACAACCGCTCCGTAGCTTCATCCTGTGCCCGGCGGACCACCGGGCCGGTGGAAGAGGGACCCGGGCGTGAGCCGGGGCTACGGGGAGACGGAAGGCGGTCGGTCATGGCGCAGGGCGAGGTGCTCGAGTTCGAGGAGTACGTACGGACCCGGCAGGACGCGCTGCTGCGCAGTGCCCGCCGGCTGGTACCGGACCCGGTGGACGCGCAGGATCTGCTCCAGACCGCGCTGGCCCGGACGTACGGGCGCTGGGAGGGCATCGCCGACAAGCGGCTCGCCGACGCCTATCTGCGCCGCGTCATGATCAACACCCGGACGGAGTGGTGGCGGGCGCGCAAGCTGGAGGAAGTGCCGACCGAGCAGCTCCCGGAGGCCACGGTGGCGGACTCCACCGAGCAGTACGCCGACCGGGCCCTGCTGATGGACATCCTCAAGGTGCTGGCTCCCAAGCAGCGCAGTGTCGTGGTGCTGCGACACTGGGAGCAGATGTCCACGGAAGAGACGGCCGCGGCCCTCGGCATGTCCGCGGGCACGGTCAAGAGCACGCTGCACCGGGCGCTCGCCCGGCTCCGCGAGGAGCTGGAGACCCGCGGTCTGGAGGCACGCGCGCTGGAGCGTGAGGAGCGGGAGCGTTGCGCGGCCTGAACGGGGGGCCCGGACGTGTCCGAGGCGTACGTGCGGTGATCACGGCGGTGGCCGGGATCGCCGCCATCGGCCTTTCCGCGACCGCCTGCGGCGCCGGCGGCACCGGGGCGCGGGACGAGGGTCCGGCGCACGCCTCCGCCGTGGCCGGCGCGGCGCCCGCCTCCCCCTCCCCCAGCCCGGCGGCCGGCTACCACCGCGTCGACGCGGTGAGCCTGCTGAAGCGGGACCCGGCGGTCTCGGCCGCCGTCAAGCACGAGCTGAAGCCGTGTGGCAGCGGTGACGACTACCCGGTGGACGTCTCCTACGGCGATCTGACCGGCTCGGACCGCACCGACGTCGTGATCAACGTGCTGACCTGCGCCGACGCGGTGGGAATCGGTGCGTATGTGTACCGGGAGACCGACGGCTCGTACCGGAACGTGTTCAGGACCGAGGAATCGCCGGTCTACGCGGAGATCGACCAGGGCGTGCTGACCGTGACCAAGCAGGTGTACAGCAAGGGGGACCCCATCTCCAGCCCGTCCGGCGAGGACGTGATCCCGTACAGGTGGAAGGCGGGCCGGTTCACGCCCGGCAAGCCCGTGCACACCGACTACAGCGGAGCGGTGGGCCACGAGCCGTCCGCCGTGCCGGGCGACTGACACGGCGCCATGACCAAGAGGGCCCACGAGGACCACGAGGACTGAGAGCACCCGGATGCCAGAGCACACCCACGTCCTGTTCGTCGAGGACGACGACGTCATCCGCGAGGCCACCCAGCTCGCCCTGGAGCGGGACGGCTTCGCGGTCACCGCCATGCCCGACGGTCTCTCGGGGCTCGCGGCGTTCCGCGCCGACCGGCCGGACATCGCCCTGCTGGACGTGATGGTGCCGGGGCTGGACGGGGTCAGTCTGTGCCGTCGTATCCGGGACGAGTCGACGGTGCCGGTGATCATGCTGTCGGCGCGGGCGGACTCCATCGACGTGGTGCTGGGCCTGGAGGCGGGCGCCGACGACTACGTGACCAAGCCGTTCGACGGCGCGGTGCTGGTCGCCCGTATCCGGGCGGTGCTGCGCCGCTTCGGGCACGCCGGGCACCCGGCGGGTGGCGGGACGGACGCCTCGGCGGGCTCCGACGGGGTACTGACCTTCGGCGAGCTGGAGGTGGACACCGACGGCATGGAGGTGCGGCGGGCCGGGCAGCCGGTGGCGCTCACCCCGACCGAGATGCGGCTGCTGCTGGAGTTCTCCGGCGCGCCGGGCACCGTGCTCTCCCGCGACAAGCTGCTGGAGCGGGTCTGGGACTACGGCTGGGGCGGGGACACCCGCGTGGTCGACGTGCATGTGCAGCGGCTGCGGCAGAAGATCGGCCAGGACCGGATCGAGACGGTCCGGGGCTTCGGCTACAAGCTGCGGGGCTGAGCGCGGTCATGCGGAGTCTCTTCAAACGCCCCGTGCGGCGGGTGGCGGGCGTGGGCCTGCGCACCGGTCTGCGGTGGAAGCTGAGCGCGGCCATCGCGCTGGTCGCGGGGCTGGTGGCGATCGCGCTGAGCCTGGTCGTGCACAACGCGGCCCGGGTCTCGATGCTGGACAACGCCCGTGACCTGGCCAACCAGCGGGTCCAGCTCGCCCAGCGCAACTACGAGCTGGCCGGCCGGCCCAACTTCCCCAGTATCAAGATCGACGACCCCGCGATGCCGGCCGAGCTGCGGCACAAGGTGGAGGAGGGGCGCCGGGCCAGTTACGTCAGCGACACGGGCAGCGGCGAGCCGGACATCTGGGCCGCGGTGCCGGTCAAGAACGGCCATGTGCTGTCGCTGCACGGCGCCTTCCCGGACAAGTCCGCGGATGTGCTGGCCGACCTCGACCAGGCGCTGCTCATCGGCTCCATCGCGGTGGTGCTCGGCGGGAGCGCGCTCGGCGTGGTGATCGGCGGCCAGCTGTCCCGGCGGCTGCGCAAGGCGGCGGTGGCCGCGAACCGGCTGGCCACGGGCGAGACCGACGTACGGGTACGGGAAGCCATCGGCGGGGTGGTCCGGGACGAGGCCGACGATCTGGCGCGCGCGGTGGACGCGATGGCGGACGCGCTGCGCCAGCGGCTGGAGGCGGAGCGGCGGGTCACCGCGGACATCGCGCACGAGCTGCGTACCCCGGTGACGGGGCTGCTCACGGCCGCCGAGCTGCTGCCGCCCGGCCGTCCCACGGAGCTGGTCCTCGACCGGGCCAAGGCCATGCGCAAGCTGGTGGAGGACGTGCTGGAGGTGGCCCGGCTGGACGGGGCCTCCGAGCGGGCCGAGCTGCAGGACATCATGCTGGGCGAGTTCGTGGCCCGGCGGGTGGCGGCGAAGGACCCGGACATCACGGTACGGGTGGTGCACGAGTCGGAGGTCACCACCGACCCGCGCCGGCTGGAGCGGGTGCTGCTCAACCTGCTGACCAACGCCGCGCGGCACGGCGAGCCGCCCATCGAGGTGACCGTCGAGGGCCGGGTGATCCGGATACGCGACCACGGCCCCGGCTTCCCCGAGGAACTCCTCGCTAAGGGCCCGCTCCGCTTCCGCACCGGCAGCGAGGACCGTGCCGGCCAGGGCCACGGCCTCGGCCTCACCATCGCCGCCGGCCAGGCCCGCGTCCTCGGCGCCCGCCTCACCTTCCGCAACATCCGCCCCCTCGGCGAGGGCGCGGTGGCGGTCCTCTGGCTCCCCGAACACGCCCCTACGGCGACGGGCAGCTATACGGTGCCGCCGACCCTGCGTGGCTGAGCACCTCCGACACGCCGAAGGCCCCCCGACTGTCGGTCGGGGGGCCTTCGAAGGAGCGGGGTGGGTCAGACCGCTTCGGTCACCGGGGCCGGGACCGCGTCCGTCGGCTCGGTCGACGGCTTCTGGGGGCCGCCGCGCAGCGGGACCTCCTTGACGAAGACGGCCGCGACGAGGACCGCGACGGCGATGGCGGAGCCGAGGAGGAACGCGGAGTGCGTACCCGCGGACACCGCGTGCTGGTACGCCTCCCGCGCCGCCGCCGGCAGCTTGGCGAGACTGGCCGCGTCGAGCTGGGCGGACTTCTCGGTGACGCCCTTGCCCAGCGCACCGGCGCGCTCGCTCATGACGTCCTGCACGCGGTTGTTGAACAGGGCGCCCATGACGGCCACACCGAACGAGGAGCCGAGGGTACGGAACAGGGTGGCGGAGGAGGACGCGACGCCCATGTCCTTCATCTCCACGCTGTTCTGCGCGACCAGCATGGTCACCTGCATCAGGCAGCCCATGCCCGCGCCGACCACGGCCATGTAGATCCCGGAGGTCAGCCGGGTGGTGCCGGTGTCCATCGTGGACATCAGGTACAGCCCGACGATCATCAGCGCGCCGCCGGCCACGGGGAAGATCTTGTAGCGACCGCTGCCCGTGGTGACCCGGCCCGCGACCATCGAGGTCACCAGCATCGCGCCGAGCATCGGCAGGAGCAGCAGCCCGGAGTTGGTGGCGGAGGCGCCCTGCACGGCCTGCTGGTACAGCGGCAGGAAGAGCGTCGCGCCGAACATCACGAAGCCGGTGACGAAGCCGATGAGGGACATCAGGGTGAAGTTGCGGCTCTGGAAGATGTGCAGCGGCAGCACCGGCTCGGCGGCCTTGGTCTGCCAGTACACGAACCCGACCAGCGAGACGACGCCGAGGGCGGCCAGCTCCATGATCCGCGCGGAGGTCCAGGCGTACTCGGTACCGCCCCACGTGGTGACCAGCACGATCGCGGTGATGCCGACGGTCAGCAGGACCACACCGAGGTAGTCGATGCCCGCCTTGGCCCGCTTCTTCGGCAGGTGCAGCACGGCGGAGACCAGCGCCAGCGCGACCGCGCCGAGCGGCAGGTTGATGTAGAAGGTCCAGCGCCAGCCCCAGTTGTCGGTGATGGTGCCACCGACCAGCGGGCCGCCGATCATCGCCAGCGCCATGACGCCGGCCATCATGCCCTGGTACTTGCCGCGCTCACGCGGCGGAATCAGGTCGCCGATGATCGCCATGACGCCGACCATCAGACCACCGGCGCCCAGACCCTGGACGGCCCGGAACGCGATCAGCTCACCCATGCCCTGGGCCATACCGCTCAGCGCGGAGCCGATCAGGAAGATCACGATCGAGCCGAGGAAGGCGCCCTTGCGCCCGTACATGTCACCGATCTTGCCCCAGACCGGGGTCGAGGCCGCGGTGGCGAGGGTGTACCCCGTCACGACCCAGGACAGGTGCTCGAGCCCGCCCAGATCGCCCACGATGGTGGGCATCGCGGTGCCCACGATCATGTTGTCCAGCATCGCCAGCATCATGGCGATCATGAGCGCGAGCAGGACCACTCGTACGCTCTTCGGCTGCTTCTCCGGCTGCTCGGGCTCCGCCTGGCCCGCTGCGGCCGTCTGCGTGTCCGCCATTTCTCCCACTCCCCCTGGCGGCTACTACTTACTTGCCGCCCGGCTAGTTCAGTACAGTGGAAGGTAGCCTGCTACTAGCCGGGCGTCAAGTAAGTTTCCGCGGGAGCGGGCGGAGTACGAGGATGGGCGACACCATGGACGGCACCAAGCAGCAGCGCCGCGGGAACACCCGCCAGCGCATCCAGGACGTCGCGCTCGAACTCTTCGCGGAACAGGGGTACGAGAAGACCTCGCTGCGCGAGATCGCCGAGCACCTCGATGTCACCAAGGCGGCTCTCTACTACCACTTCAAGACGAAGGAAGAGATCATCGTCAGTCTCTTCGCGGATCTGACGCAGCCGATCGAGGATCTGATCGAGTGGGGCCGCAGCCAGCCGCACACCTTGGAGACCAAGCAGGAGATCGTGCGGCGCTACAGCGCGGCGCTGGCCGGGGCGCAGCCGCTCTTCCGGTTCATGCAGGAGAACCAGGCGACGGTGCGGGAACTGCGCATCGGGGACACGTTCAAGGAACGGATGAAGGGTCTCAGGGAGATCATCATCGACCCCGATGCCGAGATGGTGGACCAGGTCCGCTCGATCAGCGCGCTCTTCACTCTGCACGCCGGGATGTTCGTGATGGCGGACCTGGAAGGCGACCCCGAGAAGAAGCGCGAAGCGGTTCTCGAAGTCGCCGTGGATCTGGTGACGCAGGCGCACGAGGGCGCCCGCGGCAGGAAGTAGTCCGGACATCCGGGGTCCGGACTACCGTCGGTGGCCGGTGAGGGCCGGGGGGCGGTGGCCCAGGGCTCAGACGTGAACGCCGTGGGACCGCAGGAAGTTGACCGGGTTGACGGCCGAGCCGTAGTTCGGCGTCTTGCGGATCTCGAAGTGCAGGTGCGGGCCGGTGGAGTTACCGGTGCTGCCGGACTTGGCTATGTGCTGGCCGGTCTTGACGACCTGGCCGATCTTGACGTCGACACGGGACAGGTGGGCGTACTGCGAGTACAGACCGTTGCCGTGCTTGATGACGATGGCGTTGCCGTACGCGGGACCGTCACCGGCGCCGTTCGGGCCGGCCTTGACGACGGTGCCGCCGTGGGCCGCGAGGACCTCGGTGCCGGTGGGCACCGCGAAGTCCTGACCGCTGTGCTTGTGGGCCCAGTGGCTGCCGCCCTGGTCGAAGCTGGCGGAGAGGGTGTACTTCTTCACCGGGTCGACCCAGGAGGTCGCGGAGGCGGAGGCGGCGCTGGCAACCCCGCCACCCAGCACGGCCGCGGCACCGACACCGGCGGCCAGGACAGCCACGCGAGTGCGGAGCGCGGACGTACGGACAGACGTGGAACGCTTGAACATCGATACCTCATGAACTCGGAGACAGAGAGCCACCCGGCGTACGGATGTTTCACCGTGTGCCGGGCGGGACTCCACATTGGTAACCCCTCACCCCATCCGGGTTCAATGGGCCCATCTACGGCACGAGGTAGTAGAGCAGTCCAAAATCGCCCATCTCTTGACAGACCTCGCACCCCGGCGGGACCAGCGGGGACGACGTGCCGGTATCACTGTGGGTTCTGAGGCGTACGCCCATGTTTGTCCGGATTTGAATCCCCACTATCCGGGGTAGTACCGGACATTTCGCCTGTGCGGCATGTCACCGGCGGGCCAGGTCGGGGACCCCATAAATGTGACGCCCGCCTCTAGCAACCTACCGTCCGGTAACCCTACGGTTCCCCTCGCGCCACCCGCTCCGCAGAGCATGCACCGCACCGTACGGACGCGAGAGGACTCCCCTTCTTCATGTTCTTCATGACCAGACGCCCCTGGGCGCGCCGGACCGCCGTCGTCGCCGTCTCCACCGCCGCGCTCACCGCGCTCACCGCGCTCACCGCGCTCGCCGCTCCTGCCGAGGCCGCCCCCGCGGCCGCCACCGCCGCCGTCGACTACGCCACCTGGCAGCAGGACTGCGGGCGGGTGATGGACGAGGCACTCCCCTACATCCAGAGCCGCGCGGCCTCCAGTGCCGCCGAGAAGCAGGCCATCGTCCTGGACGTGGACAACACCACGCTGGAGACCGACTTCGGCTTCCAGTACCCCCAGCCCGCCAACCGCCCCGTCCTGAAGGTCGCCCAGTACGCCCAGGACCACGGCGTGGCCCTCGTCTTCGTCACGGCCCGCCCCGGCCTCCTCCACTGGCCCACGTCCTACAACCTGGAACACGACGGCTACCGCGTGACCGACCTCCGCGTACGCGGCCTCACCGACCTCTTCAAGGACGTCGCCGCCTACAAGACCGCCCAACGCGCCGACATCGAACGCCAGGGCTACACAATCATCGCCAACATAGGCAACAGCCCTTCCGACCTGACCGGCGGCCACGCGGAGAGGACCTTCAAACTCCCGGACTATGACGGGCAGTTGTCCTGACCTGACCCGAAATTGCTGGCTAGGCTCCATCCACGACCACGGGGGTGACGGATGGAGCCGACAGCCATCGGCGGCAAGCTGGCCTCCGGGCTGCTCGCCTCGCTGCTGAAGAAGGTGTTCCCGGCCGACGGCCCCGGTGCCGGGCTGGTCCCGAAGCCCGTGCGGCTGAGCGACCGGGTCTCCCTCGGCGGGGAGAAGCGGCACCTGGGCGAGAAGGAGATGCGCCGGCTCGCCACGCACCTGGTCGAGGAGGCGCTGGACACACCGGGTGAGCCGCCCTTCGCCCGCGACGAGGAGACTGCTGTCACCGAGGCCCTGACCCGCAGACTGCTCGCGCTCGGCGACATCGACATGGCCGTGGTGCAGGCCGCCCAGCTCGATGAGCGTGGACTGGCCGGCCACCTGGGGCGAGCCGCCCCGAGGCCCGACGGACTCTCCGGCGACGCCGACCTGTTCCTGGAGCGGGCCACCGAGTGGGCCTGCGGCCAGATCCTCGAATTCTTCAGCCGCCGGCCCACCTTCCTGGCCCGTACGGTCATCGAACAGAGCCGCGCGCAGGCCCGGACGGCCGCCGGTGTCGACGAACTGCTGGCCCGGACCCGCAGACCGGACACCCAGGACCGCGACTTCGAGACCCGCTACCTGGCCCACCTGGCGAAGAAGCACGGCAGGCTCACGATCTACGGCATCGACCTCACCAATTCGCCGGGGCGCTGGCCGCTCGACGCCGCCTATCTGAGCCTGGAGGCGGTCCGGCACGACAGCGACCCCCTCGGCTCGGCTTTCGGCACGGCACCCGCCAAGCCGGTCCGCGTACCCGCCGACGAGGCGCTGGCCGGACACGACCGGGTACTGCTGCGCGGCGTCGCGGGCTCGGGCAAGACCACGCTGGTCCAGTGGCTCGCGGTATCGGCCGCCACCGAGCCGACCGGCCGCATGGCCCACCTCGCGGGCCGCGTCCCCTTCGTCCTCCCCCTGCGCACCCTCACCCGCCACGGCGAGCAACTGCCGTCCGCCGCACGGTTCCTGACTGCCGTCGGCTGCCCGCTCGACGGGGCCCAGCCGGACGGCTGGGAGTACCGCGTACTGGCCTCCGGACGGGGCCTCATCCTGATCGACGGTCTCGACGAGGTGCCGGAACGCGAGCGGCAACGGGCCCGCGCCTGGCTGCGCGACCTCGCGGAGACGTTCCCCGGCAACCGCTGGCTCATCACGTCCCGCCCCTCGGCCGTGGACGACGAGTGGCTCGCCGACGACGGCTTCACAGAGCTGGCCCTCTCCGCGATGAGCCCCTCCGACGTCGCCTCCTTCATCCACCGCTGGCACGGGGCCGCCTCGACGGACGTCCCCGAGGAGGACGAGCTACTGGCCGCGTACCGGGCCCAGTTGCTCGACGCGGTCCGCACCAAGCCCGACTTGGGCCGCCTCGCCACCAACCCCCTGATGTGCGGCCTGATCTGCGCCCTGCACCGCGACCGACGCGGGTATCTCCCGCACGGCCGCAAGGAGTTGTACGAGTCCGCCCTCTCCATGCTGCTGACGCGCCGCGACCGCGAACGGGACATGGCCGTCCCGGAGTTGAGCGAGGAGCCCCAACTCCAGTTGCTGCAACGCCTCGCGTACTGGCTGATCCGCAACGGCCGCACCGAACTGGACCGAGACCGCGCGGAAAGCATCATCGCGGAGGGCCTGCCGGCGGTACCGGCGGCGTCGGCATTGGGAGATGCGCAAGCGGTCCTCCGCCATTTCCTGGTCCGCACCGGCCTGCTGATCGCCCCGTCCCCCGACACCCTCCACTTCGTCCACCGCACCTTCCAGGACTACCTGGGCGCGCGGGCGGCCGTGGAAGCAGGCGACTTCGGCCTCCTGGCCGCCCACGCCTGCGACGACCAGTGGTCCGACGTGATCCGCATGGCAGTGGCCCAGGCTAGGCCCAGGGAGCGGGCGGAACTGCTGGGTCTACTGGTGTCAAACCCGGACAACCGCGCTCACCTCCTAGCCATGGCCTGCTTGGAACACGCCACGGAACTGGACCCGTCGGTAAGGCAGGAGATTGAGGTCCAGGCAAGAAAATTGCTGCCGCCACGGACGGCAGATGAAGCGAGGGAACTCGCTCTTGCCGGCCCGTTGGTACTGGAGCTGCTGCCGGGTCCCGAGGGCCTGTCCGACGAGGAGGCCGAGGCAGTGACCGCCACAGCGGTTCTGGTCGGCACTGACGCTGCGGTGCCGCTGCTGGCGCGGTACACCACGCATCCTTCGGATCGGGTACGGACGAATCTGGTGCGGGCGTGGGACCAATTCGACGCGGTTGCATACGCCGAAGAAGTGCTGGCTCAGGTAGCCTCCCCGGACTTCTTTGTCAGTGTTTCCTCGCAGGAGGTTCTGCGCGCTCTTCCTCGCCTTGGGTCGCGTGCCCGGCTAGCGTTCGACGGGGAGCACCACCTGACAGACATCATGCGGGTGATCTCAAGAGGCGTGCGGAAGATCGCCATCTCGGAGAATCCCTTGCTTCACGATCTGCGGCCGCTCACCGCCCTCGGTTCCCTGGATCGCGTCACTCTGATCGCATGCCCTGAGGTGAGAGACCTTTCCCCACTGGCGGATCTGAGCCTCACCGAATTGACCCTGCACGGCGTAGGCACGATCTCGGGTCTCGATGACCTAACTACTTTGCAAGACCTGTCGGTGGCAAGCGCGCTGACCGGAGGGCTGCGAGATCTTCCTGGAGATGCCCCGCTGAACAGGCTGTATCTGGGCGAGGGAGCGCTGACAGCAGGCGGTCTGCGGGGATTGGGACGCTGGTCGACGCTCAAGCGGCTGGATCTGTTCAGCAAGGCGGGAATGCTGACGGCCGAAGACTGGTCCGAGCTTGCCAGGCACCGGTCCCTCAGTGAGCTTTCTGTTCTTGTGCAAGCGGCGGATCAGTGTGCCCGTGTTGAGCTTCCCCACATCGAAGTCCTATGGGTGTTCAGCGTCCAGGGTTTCGAGGATTTGAGCGCGCTCGGCCGACTGTGCCCGAATCTGCGCACCGTCAATCTCGCCACGCACCACGGCATAGTGCTGGACGTGAGCGCGTACGAAAAGGACTTTCCGGGGGTCGAAGTTGTGAGCCTACGGCCCCGACCCTCCGCCCTCTGACAAACACCGAAAGGGGCCGGCACCCAAAGGCACCGGCCCCTTTCGAACCTACGCGAACCCCCGGAGGGCTACGCGTCCTTGCTCAGGTTGGGACCAGCCCCACCAGCCGCCTGCTCGATCGGCGGGGCGTCCGGGAGGGCCGCCTTCTCTTCGCCTCGGAAGGTGAAGGTCTGGGCGTCGCCCTCGCCCTCGGTGTCCACGACCACGATGTGACCGGGGCGCAGCTCGCCGAAGAGGATCTTCTCCGAGAGGGTGTCCTCGACCTCGCGCTGGATCGTGCGACGCAGCGGACGCGCGCCCAGCACCGGGTCGTAGCCCTTCTTGGCGAGCAGCTCCTTGGCGGACTGGGAGAGCTCGAGGCCCATGTCCCGGTCCTTCAGACGCTCGTCCACCTTGCCGATCATCAGGTCGACGATCCGGAGGATGTCGGCCTGGGTCAGCTGCGGGAAGACCACCACGTCGTCGACGCGGTTGAGGAACTCGGGACGGAAGTGCTGCTTCAGCTCGTCCGACACCTTGTTCTTCATGCGCTCGTAGTTGGTCTTCGTGTCGCCGGAGGCGGCGAAGCCCAGGTTGAAGCCCTTGGAGATGTCCCGCGTGCCGAGGTTGGTCGTCATGATGATGACCGTGTTCTTGAAGTCCACGACCCGGCCCTGGGAGTCGGTCAGGCGACCGTCCTCCAGGATCTGCAGCAGCGAGTTGAAGATGTCCGGGTGGGCCTTCTCGACCTCGTCGAAGAGGACGACGGAGAACGGCTTGCGGCGCACCTTCTCGGTGAGCTGGCCGCCCTCCTCGTAGCCCACGTAGCCGGGGGGCGAACCGAAGAGACGCGAGACCGTGTGCTTCTCGCTGAACTCCGACATGTCGAGGGAGATCAGCGCGTCCTCGTCACCGAAGAGGAACTCGGCGAGCGCCTTGGACAGCTCGGTCTTACCGACACCGGACGGACCGGCGAAGATGAACGAGCCACCGGGACGCTTCGGGTCCTTCAGACCGGCGCGGGTACGGCGGATCGCCTTCGAGAGCGCCTTGACGGCGTCGATCTGGCCGATGACCCGCTTGTGCAGCTCCTCCTCCATGCGGAGCAGGCGGCTGGACTCCTCCTCGGTCAGCTTGAAGACCGGGATGCCGGTGGCGGTGGCGAGGACCTCGGCGATCAGCTCGCCGTCGACCTCGGCGACGACGTCCATGTCGCCGGCCTTCCACTCCTTCTCCCGCTTGGCCTTGGCGGCCAGGAGCTGCTTCTCCTTGTCGCGCAGGGAGGCGGCCTTCTCGAAGTCCTGCGAGTCGATCGCGGACTCCTTGTCCCGGCGGACACCGGCGATCTTCTCGTCGAACTCGCGGAGGTCCGGCGGCGCGGTCATCCGGCGGATGCGCATCCGGGAACCGGCCTCGTCGATCAGGTCGATCGCCTTGTCCGGCAGGAAGCGGTCCGAGATGTACCGGTCGGCCAGGGTGGCGGCCTGGACCAGCGCCTCGTCGGTGATGGAGACGCGGTGGTGCGCCTCGTACCGGTCGCGCAGGCCCTTGAGGATCTCGATCGTGTGCGGCAGCGACGGCTCCGCGACCTGGATCGGCTGGAAGCGGCGCTCGAGAGCGGCGTCCTTCTCCAGGTGCTTGCGGTACTCGTCCAGCGTGGTGGCACCGATGGTCTGCAGCTCACCACGGGCCAGCATCGGCTTGAGGATGGAGGCGGCGTCGATCGCGCCCTCGGCGGCACCCGCACCGACCAGCGTGTGCAGCTCGTCGATGAACAGGATGATGTCGCCGCGGGTGCGGATCTCCTTGAGGACCTTCTTCAGGCGCTCCTCGAAGTCACCGCGGTAGCGGGAGCCGGCGACCAGGGCACCGAGGTCCAGGGTGTAGAGGTGCTTGTCCTTGAGGGTCTCGGGCACCTCACCCTTGACGATGGCCTGGGCGAGGCCCTCGACGACGGCGGTCTTGCCGACGCCGGGCTCACCGATCAGCACCGGGTTGTTCTTCGTACGGCGGGACAGCACCTGCATGACCCGCTCGATCTCCTTCTCGCGCCCGATGACCGGGTCGAGCTTGGTTTCACGAGCGGCCTGGGTGAGGTTCCGGCCGAACTGGTCCAGGACGAGGGAGGTCGAGGGGGTGCCCTCGGCCGGGCCGCCGGCGGTGGCGGTCTCCTTGCCCTGGTAGCCGGAGAGCAGCTGGATGACCTGCTGCCGCACCCGGTTGAGGTCTGCGCCCAGCTTGACCAGGACCTGGGCGGCGACGCCCTCGCCCTCACGGATCAGGCCGAGCAGGATGTGCTCGGTACCGATGTAGTTGTGGCCGAGCTGAAGGGCCTCGCGGAGCGAGAGCTCCAGAACCTTCTTGGCACGGGGGGTGAAGGGGATGTGGCCGGACGGGGCCTGCTGGCCCTGACCGATGATCTCCTCCACCTGCTGACGGACCGCCTCAAGCGAAATGCCGAGGCTCTCCAGGGCCTTAGCGGCGACACCTTCACCCTCGTGGATGAGACCCAGGAGGATGTGCTCGGTGCCGATGTAGTTGTGGTTGAGCATCCGGGCTTCTTCCTGAGCCAGGACGACAACCCGCCGCGCGCGGTCGGTGAACCTCTCGAACATCGTTAATCGCTCCTCAGAGCGGTCAGGCAGTGGGGGGAACTTCCCCTCCCTGTCCTTCCGCAGCTTAGTCCCGCAAGCGGGGACCGCTCATTCCAACTGCCGACACCGTCGATGGCCTCCTGACCCCGAACGCCGACATCTGCTCCAACTCGATGGTGCGAGACGATGTTCCCGCAGGCCAGGCAGTTACCCCACTCACCAGTACGCCGATGGCGAACGTGAGACGGCCTTTCCTGCGTGTCGCCCCCTCCCACTAGGCATGTCTTACCCGCGGGGACCGGCGGTCCATGCCGAGCGCACCGGTTCCCTCCGCTATGGGCGAACAACCTCGCGACTCCCCGTGCGCCCATGCGCTCCCCCTTGCCGCACACAGCGCGACCGTCCGGACGCTCAGCGTAACTATCGGAGGGCTTCGGTGGTTGCACCTGGCATGGCTGGCTCAATTCCCCCGGCGTCTTCCCCAGCGTCTTCCCCGGCGTCATCGGCGCTCCCCTTCCCGCGCCCGAGGCGTCCGCCCGGCCCGGCCCCCGAAACGGCGGCCCGGCACTGGTACGAACAGGTGCTGGGCTGGACCACGGCGCCCGGAGCGCCGTTGCGGCTGGTGACGGGGGTGCGTTTCGACGTGCTGGACGTCCCGGCCGAGGCGGGGGCGGTGGCGCTGCGGCATCTGGCGCCGGATTCCCCGGTGGCCCTCATGGGCGGCCGGATGCGGCTGCTGGTGGCCGCGGGCAGCGCGGAGGAGCTGCCCGGCCTGCTCGACTGGCTGGAGTGGGGGGCGCTGGCGCTGGACCTGCGGGCGCTGGGCGCCGGGGGCCTGCTGGAGGCGCCTGCGCCGCCCGTGCGGGCCGTGGCGGTGCCGCGTCCCGGCGGCGGGCCGGTGGCCGGGGCCTTGCAGGGGGTCGCCGTATGGCTGCGACCCCCCGAGCCGGGGCGCGATGTGGAGGCGGCGCTGCCCGCGCTGCCGTCCTTCGAGGGCGTGAAAGGCGCCCCCGATCTCGTGCGGCTGGTGGACACCGTGGCAGCGCAGTGCCATCGGGTCCGGCTGCGGCGGGTGGGCGCCGAGCCGCCCGTGCGGGGGCGTGATCAGCCGTTGGCCTTCTCGTAAGCCTCGCGGATGGACGCGGGAACGCGGCCGCGGTCGTTCACGTCGTAGCCGTTCTCCTTGGCCCAGGCGCGGATGGCCGCGGTGTCCTGGTTGCCACCGGAAGCGGCGCGGGCCTTGCCGCGACCACCGGAGGAACGGCCTCCGGTGCGACGGCCGCCCTTCACATACGCGTCGAGAAGACCGCGCAGCTTGTCCGCATTGGCGGTCGTGAGATCGATCTCGTACGTCTTGCCGTCCAACGCGAACGTCACGGTCTCGTCAGCCTCGCCGCCGTCGAGGTCGTCGACAAGAAGGACCTGAACCTTCTGTGCCACCGGATTTCCTTTCATCGAAAACGTGAGGACGGGGAGGTCTGCGGCGTACGCCGTTTAGCCGCCCCTGTTATATGCAGTGCAGCAGTACGCCGGAAAGCAAACCGCTTTTGCCGGAAAAACACAAACCCTCGGGGAGAGACCCCGCACCCTCTCCCGTCCGGAAACATGCGCGTTTCGGACATAGGGAACCAGGGCATTGGCGATCACAGATGCAGAAGCATCCGGCTGTTGCCCAAGGTGTTGGGTTTCACTCGTTCGAGACCGAGGAACTCCGCGACACCCTCGTCATAGGAGCGCAAGAGCTCCGCGTACACATCGGCATCGACCGGCGTCTCACCGATCTCCACGAAGCCGTGCTTGGTGAAGAAGTCGACTTCGAAGGTCAGACAGAAAACGCGGCGAACGCCGAGCCGGCGCGCGGTCTCCAGCAGCTTTCCCAGCAGCCGGTGCCCCGCTCCGGCGCCCTTGAGGGCCGGGTCCACCGCGAGAGTGCGGACTTCCGCGAGGTCTTCCCACATGACGTGCAAGGCACCGCAGCCGACGACCTCGGCGTTGTCGTCGCGTTCCGCGACCCAGAACTCCTGGATGTCCTCGTAAAGCGTGACCGGTGCTTTGTCGAGCAGGATGCGGTCACCGGTGTAGGCGTCGAGGAGTCGGCGTACAGCGGGAACATCGCTGGTCCGGGCCCGCCGGACGGTGATGGCATTCGCGGAGACTTCGGGGCTCTTCGCTGACATGAGCGGACGCTATCGCCCGCCGGTCTCCTCCGCCGAGCCGGGGTTCTCCCGCGTTTGCGGCCCTTGGACGATACGGATGGCGTCACTGAGGGCCTGGCGCTGTTCCTCGCTCATCATCCCGAAGAAGGCGACGAGAGCGGCGGCCGGGTTGTCGCTCTGCGACCAGGCGTCGTTCATGAGCGCGGCCGCGTAGGCGGCTCTGGTGGAGACGGCCTCATATCGATAGGCGCGCCCTTCCGCCTCACGGCGGACCCAGCCCTTCTGATGGAGATTGTCCAAAACCGTCATGACGGTGGTGTACGCGATGGAGCGTTCCTGCTGGATGTCTTCCAGGACTTCCCGGACGGTCACCGGGCGGTTCCACTTCCACACCCGTGACATGACGGCGTCTTCGAGATCTCCCAGGGGGCGAGGCACAAAGCAAATAATAGTGGGAGATCCAGCCAAAGCGGGGCCGACGTGCACGTTCATCCTGAACGGGAGCAAAAAGGGCGCACGGCGTGCGGGCCGTGCGCCCTGAGGTGGCGCGGAAGGGGTGCGGGGGCCGCTCAGGCGTCGCCGGGGGCGGCCTGGCGGGCGCTCTCCGCACGCGCGAGGGCGGCGTCGACGGCCGCGTCCTCCTTGCCCTTGGCCGCCCCGCCCTGGGTCTTCACGATCACCCTGACCACACCGATGAAGAAGGCGGCCATGACGAAGGGGGGCACCAGCGCGGAGACGTAGTCCATGGCTCCAGAGTAGCCACGCGGGACGACCGGACCGGGGCGGGGTGGGCGGTATGACCTCCCCCGCCCCATAGGGCCAGGTCAGCCCGCGGCGAGGTGGTGGGCGTGGTCCTGACCGGCGGGCGGTGACTGCGGTTTGCGGCGCGGGAAGACCTCGCCGGGGGTGGGGACGGGGCGCTTGGGGGCGGCCGGTTCGGCGGGGCGCTCGCCGGGGCGCGGAGCCGGGGGCCGGGTGGGCTCCTCAGCGGGCTTCTGAGAGGCTTCGCCGGACTCGTCGGCCCCGGTGGGCCGGGACGCCTCCGCGCCGCCCGGAAGGGCCAGCAGACGGGCGCGGGAGGGTGGTGCGGCGGGGGCGGGGACGGTGGGCGTGCCCGCCGCGAAGCGGGCGCGGACGCATCGCTCGACGAGATCCTGGCAGTGGGGCAGCAGTGCGGCCGCCACCGGGTTGCCGCGCAGCGCGCGGAGGGCCGCGAGGTCGTCCGGGACGGGCTGGTGCCCGGCGCCGAGCGCCTCCTGGAGCAGGGCGAGGTAGCCGGCCGCGGTGCCGGGCAGGGCGGCGCGGTAGCGGTCCAGGTCGGCCAGGAGGAAGGCGCGCAGGCGAGCCGCTTCGTCCAGTGCCTCGTCGACCGAGTCGGCGAGGCGGAAGCAGTCCTGCACGTCCTCGGCCGAGGCCGTGCCGGGGTGGAGGGCGAGGGCGAGGGCGCGGCGGAGCACACGCAGCTCCTCCGCGCCGAACGCCATGCCGCCGCGAGTTCCGTATGGCGTGGGCATGCGGCGACGCTACCGCTAATCGGACAAAAGTTACGGAATGGGGCGCCGTGTAACGCGTGTCGGACCCAGGGTTCCCCCGCCCGGCCCTGGGCCCCACCCGTACACGCCCGGCTACCTGCGCGGCACGTTGCGCTCGTAGACCAGGCGCAGGCCGATCAGGGTCAGCCAGGGCTGGTGCTCGTCGATCACCGAGGACTCCCCCAGCACCATCGGCGCCAGACCGCCGGTGGCGATCACGGTGACGTCGTCGGGATCGTCTGCCAGCTCGCGCGCCATCCGGCCGACCACCCCGTCGACCTGGCCGGCGAACCCGTAGATGATGCCGGACTGCATGGCCTCGACGGTGCTCTTGCCGATCACGTTCCGGGGGCGGGCCACCTCGATCTTGCGCAGCTGCGCGGCCTTGACGCCAAGTGCCTCCACCGAGATCTCGATGCCGGGCGCGATGACCCCGCCGACGTACTCCCCGCGCGCGGAGACGGCGTCGAAGGTGGTCGCCGTGCCGAAGTCGACGACGATCGCCGGGCCGCCGTACAGCTCGTTGGCGGCGACCGCGTTGATGATGCGGTCGGCGCCGACCTCCTTGGGGTTGTCGAACTGCACCGGCACCCCGGTCTTGACGCCGGGCTCGACCAGCACCGAGGGCACGTCGCCGTAGTAGCGGCGGGTGACCTCGCGCAGTTCGTGCAGCACCGCAGGCACGGTGGCGCAGATGGCGATGCCGTGGATGCCGTCGCCCAGTTCCTCGCCGAGCAGCGGGTGCGTGCCCATCAGGCCCTGGAGCAGCACCGCCAGCTCGTCGGCCGTGCGGCGCGGGTCGGTGGACACGCGCCAGTGCTCGACGATGTCCTCGCCGTCGAACAGGCCGAGGACGGTGTGGGTGTTGCCGACGTCGATCGTGAGCAGCATCCGCTTCACTCCGCCGGGCGCAGGTCCAGGCCGATGTCGAGCACCGGCGAGGAGTGGGTGAGGGCGCCTACGGCCAGGAAGTCCACGCCGGTGTCGGCGTAGGCGCGCGCGTTCTCCAGGGTGAGCCGACCGGACGCCTCCAGCTCGGCGCGGCCGGCGACGACGGCGACGGCCTCGGCGCACTCGCCGGGGGTGAAGTTGTCCAGCAGGATCAGGTCGGCGCCCGCGTCCACGGCCTCGCGCAGCTGGTGCAGGGTGTCGACCTCCACCTCGACCGGCAGGTCCGGGAAGGTCTCCCGTACGGCCTTGAACGCCTGCGTCACGCCGCCGGCGGCGAGCACGTGGTTGTCCTTGACCAGGGCGGCGTCGGACAGCGACATGCGGTGGTTGACGCCGCCGCCGCAGCGCACCGCGTACTTCTCCAGGGAGCGCAGGCCGGGGGTGGTCTTGCGGGTGTCGCGCACGCGGGTGCGGCTGCCCTCCAGCACGTCGGCCCACGCGCGCGTGGCGGACGCGATGCCGGACATGCGGCCCAGGATGTTCAGCGCGCTGCGCTCGGCGGTGAGCAGGTCGCGGGTGCGGGTGGTGACCGACAGCAGGCGCTGTCCGGCCTCGACCAGGTCGCCGTCGTCGACGTGCCGCTCGACCTCGAACTCGTCCTCGCAGACCACGGAGAGCACGGCCTCGGCGATCCTGAGGCCCGCCACCACGCCGGCCTCGCGGGCGACGAAGTCGGCGGTGGCCACCGCGTCCTCGGGGATGGTCGCCACGGTGGTCACGTCGACGCCGCCGGCCAGGTCCTCCTGGACGGTGACGTTGGCGATGTCCTCGACCTCGACGGGGTCGAGCCCGGCCTCGGCCAGCAGCGCGGCGAGCGTGGGGTCGAGCCCGCACTCCAGTTGCTCTTCGCCCTCCTCGTCCGCGCCGCAGGCGCAGCCGTCGCCGCAGCCGCCGGTCGGGGCGAGGGGAAGGTCGTCGGTGCTCACGTTCGTCACTGCTCCTGGGGACGCGGGTTCACCCGGTGGACAGAGGTGTCACCGGGTAGGGGGGAAGTCTGCGCTCTCGGTGGTGCGTACGGCCAGCGAACGGTCCGCGCGGAGGGTCACCACCAGGTGGCGGCGCCAGTGGACGTCGTCGCGGTCGGCGTGGTCCTCGCGCCAGTGGCAGCCCCGGGTCTCCTCGCGCAGAGCCGCCGCGGCCACGAGGACACGGGCCACGTCCAGGAGGTTGGTGGCCTCCCAGGTGTCGACGCCGGGCTCGGCGGTCTTGCCCTCGCCGTCCAGGGCGTCGCTGGCGCGGATGTGCAGCTCCGCAAGGCGCCGGGCCGCGCGTTCGAGGGAACCGGCCGAGCGCAGCACGCCCGCGCCCTCGGTCATGATCCGCTGCACGGCGAGCCGGTCCTCGGGCGCCAGCAGGGGGTGCGTGGGCGTGCCGGAGTGCGGGACGGGCGCGGGCACGCGCGTGTGCGCGCCGTTCGCGGTGTGCTCGGCCGCGATGTCGGCGGCGAGGCGCTCGGCGTAGACGAGCCCTTCGAGCAGGGAGTTGGAGGCGAGCCGGTTGGCGCCGTGCACGCCGGAGCAGGCGACCTCGCCGCACGCGTACAGGCCGGGGACGGTGCTGCGGCCGCGGTCGTCGGTGCGGACGCCGCCGGAGGCGTAGTGGGCGGCCGGGGCGACCGGGATGGGCTCGGTGACCGGGTCGATGCCGTGGGCGCGGCAGGCGGCCAGGATGGTCGGGAAACGGTGCTCCCACATGTGGGCGCCGAAGTGCCGGGCGTCGAGATACATGTGCTCGGCGCCCACCTCCTGCATCCGCCGCGTGATGCCCTTGGCGACGATGTCGCGCGGGGCCAGCTCGGCCAGCTCGTGCTGCCCGACCATGAAGCGCACGCCGTCGGCGTCGACCAGGTGGGCGCCCTCGCCGCGTACCGCCTCCGAGACCAGCGGCTGCTGGCCCTCGGCGTCGGGGCCGAGGAACAGCACGGTCGGGTGGAACTGCACGAACTCCAGGTCGCTGACCTCGGCGCCCGCGCGCAGCGCCAGCGCCACGCCGTCGCCGGTGGACACCGAGGGGTTGGTGGTCGCGGAGAACACCTGGCCCATGCCGCCGGTGGCGAGCACCACGGCGGGCGCGTGCACGGCGCCCACGCCGTCGTGCTGGCCCTCGCCCATGACGTGCAGGGTGACGCCGGCGGTGCGGCCCTCGGCGTCGGTGAGCAGGTCCAGGACGAGCGCGTTCTCGATGGTGCGCAGGCCCCGCGCGCGGACGGCGTCGACCAGGGCGCGGGAGATCTCCGCACCGGTCGCGTCGCCGCCCGCGTGGGCGATGCGGCGCCGGTGGTGGCCGCCCTCGCGGGTGAGCTCGATGGAGCCCGCGTCGTCGGTGTCGAACCGGGCGCCGGTGGCGATCAGCCGCCGTACGGCGTCGGGGCCCTCGGTGACCAGGAGGCGTACGGCGTCCTCGTCGCACAGGCCCGCGCCCGCGACCAGGGTGTCGTCGCGGTGCTGCTCGGGGGTGTCGCCGTCGCCCAGGGCGGCCGCGATGCCGCCCTGCGCCCAGCGGGTGGAGCCGTCGTCCAGGCGGGCCTTGGTGACGACGACCGTCGTCAGGCCAGCCGCCTCGCAGCGCAGCGCGGCGGTCAGGCCGGCCACGCCGGAGCCGACGACCACGACGTCGGCCGGGATGGACCAGCCGGGGGCGGGGGCGTGCAGTCGTATGCCGGTGCTGGTCACAAGGCGGCTCCAGGGCTGCCGAAGGTGAGCGGGATGTTGTCGATCAGCCGGGTCGAGCCGACCCGCGCGGCGATCGCGAGGACGGCCTCGCCGGTGAAGTCGTCGGCGATCTCGGTGAAGTCGGCCGGGTCGACCAGGGCGAGGTAGTCCAGGTCGAGCGGCGGGTCGAAGCGGGCGGCCTCGTCCAGGGCCTGGCGGGCGGCCGCGCGGACGGCCGCCGGGCCGCCGGGCGCGGCCGTGGCCACGGCGTGCGCGTCGGCCGCCGCCCGCGACTCGCCTATGGCGCTCAGTGCCTCGGCGCGCGCGTGCGTGGACGGCACCTCCAGGGCCCGCGCGCGCAGCGCCTCCTGTGCCGCGTGCCGGTCGCGGCCCGCGAACAGGGCGCGGGACAGGGTGAGGGCGGTGGCGCGCTCCTCGGGGGCGAGGTAGCGGTTGCGGCTGGACAGGGCGAGCCCGTCCTCCTCGCGGACGGTGGGCACGCCGACGATGTCCACGCCGAAGTTGAGGTCCCGGACCATGCGCCGGATCAGCGCGAGCTGCTGGGCGTCCTTCTGACCGAACAGGGCCACGTCGGGCCGGCTGAGGTGCAGCAGTTTGGCGACGACGGTGAGCATGCCGTCGAAGTGGCCGGGGCGGGTGGCGCCCTCCAGCCGGCCGCCCATGGGGCCCGCGGTGATCCGCACCTGGGGCTCGCCGCCGGGGTAGACCTCGTCCACGGCCGGGGCGAACACCGCGTCGGCACCCGCGCGTCCGGCGAGCGCGAGGTCGGCGTCCAGGGTGCGCGGGTAGCGGTCGAGGTCCTCGCCCGCGCCGAACTGGAGCGGGTTGACGAAGACGGTGACGACGACCTCGCCGTCCGCCCCGGCGATCTCGCGGGCGGCGCGGACCAGCGTGGCGTGGCCCTCGTGCAGGGCGCCCATGGTCATCACGACGGCACGGCGGCCGTGGCGCACGCGCGCGTGCAGCTCGTCTGCGGTGCTCAGCAGGGCGGTGGTCATCGGTCGTTCCCCTCGGGGCCGTTCTCTTCGTCGTCTCCGTCGGCATCGGTGCCGGTGCCGGAGCCGGTGCCGGTCCCCTGGTCGGCGAGCACGCCGAGCAGGTCCTCGGCCAGCTCGGCCTTGAGCAGGCCGTGCGCGAGGGCGCGGTCGGCGGTCGCGCGGGCCATCGCCACATAGCCGGCGACGGTCTGCGGGGAGTGCTCGCGCAGCTCGGCGATGTGCGCGGCGACCGTGCCCGCGTCCCCGCGCGCGACGGGGCCGGTGAGGGCGGCGTCACCGGAGCGCAGGGCGTTGTCCAGGGCGGCGCCGAGCAGCGGGCCGAGCATCCGGTCGGGGGCGCCGACCCCGGCCGTGCGCAGCAGCTCCATGGACTGGGCGACCAGGGTGATCAGGTGGTTGGAGCCGAGGGCGAGGGCCGCGTGGTACAGCGGGCGGTTCTCCTCACTGATCCACTCCGGCTCGCCGCCCATCTCGATGACCAGGGCCTCGGCCGCGAGCCGCAGCTCCTCGGGCGCGGTGACTCCGAAGGAGCAGCCCGCCAGGCGCTGGACGTCCACCGGGCTGCCGGTGAAGGTCATCGCCGGGTGCAGCGCGAGCGGCAGCGCGCCCGCGCGCAGGGCCGGTTCGAGCACCGAGACGCCGTACCGGCCGGAGGTGTGCACGAGCAGCTGGCCGGGCCGGACGGCGCCGGTCTCGGCGAGGCCGGTGACCAGGCCCGGCAGGGCGTCGTCGGGGACGGTGAGCAGCACCAGGTCGGCGCGCCGGAGGACCTCGGCCGGAGGCACCAGGGGCACACCGGGCAGCAGCTTCTCGGCGCGCCTCCGGGAGGCGTCGGAGACGCCGGAGGCGGCCACCGGGCGGTGCCCGGCGAGCTGGAGGGACGCGGCCAGGGCGGGGCCCACGCGTCCGGCGCCGACGACGCCGACCGTGAGCCGCGCGGGGCGGTCCTGGGTGTCTGTGCTGTCTGTGCTGTCTGTGGGGGGGACTGTACTCACGCGACCGTGGCCTTCCCGTTCCAGTCCGCTCTGGGTACCGGACGATTTCTCGTCATGTTAACGCTATCCGGCGCCACCGCCCCGGTTGTCCACAGGCTGTGGGCCATCACACCGGCCCGCGCGGAAACCGGATGCCCGCGCGCGGCCCGGCGCGGCATGATCCCCCGCATGAGCGACACGACCGAGGACGGACAGCAGCGGCCTTCGATACGGGAGCGGCGCCGGGCCGCCGTACGCAGCGCGCCACGCGTGCTCTCGCGCGGGGGCCGGCGCGGCACGCTCCGCGAAAGCCTGACGGCGCTGACGGAGGCGGCGCCCGAGGTGTACGACCTGGACGAACCCACCGACTTCTACGGCGACGGCGTGGTGGCCGCCCTGGAGCGCCGCGTCGCCGGCCTGCTCGGCACCGAGGCCGCCGTGTTCTTCCCGACCGGCACGATGGCCCAGCAGGTGGCCCTGCGCTGCTGGGCCGCCCGGACCGGGAACCCCGCGGTCGCCCTGCACGCCCTGTCCCACCCCGAGGTGCATGAACGCCATGCGTTCAGCCAGGTCAGCGGGTTGCGCCCAGTCATCGTGAGCCATGAGTCCCGCCCGGTGACGGCCGCCGAGGTACGCGACCTGGACGAGCCCTTCGGCGCGCTCATGCTGGAACTCCCGCTGCGCGACGCCGGGTTCCTGCTGCCGTCCTGGGAGGAACTGACCGAGGCCGTCGAGGCCGCGCGGGACCGCGAGGCGGTGGTGCACTTCGACGGCGCCCGCCTCTGGGAGGCCACCGAGCACTTCGGCCGCCCGCTGGACGAGATCGCGGCGCTGGCCGACAGCGTCTACGTGTCGTTCTACAAGTCCCTCGGCGGCCTGGGCGGCGCCGCGCTCGCCTGCCCCGCGAGCCTCGCCGAGGAGGCGCGCGCCTGGCGGCACCGGTACGGCGGCATGGTCTTCCAGCAGTTCCCGACCGCGCTGTCGGCGCTCGCCGGCCTGGAGCGGGAGCTGCCGAGGCTGCCCGAGTACGTACGGCACGCGCGCGTGGTCGCCGCCGCGCTGCGCGAGGGGTTCGCCGCGGCGGGGCTGCCGTGGGCGCGGGTGCACCCCGAGGTGCCGCACACCCACGACTTCCAGGTCTGGCTGCCGTTCGAGCCCGAGGTGCTGGCGGAGGCGGCGGTACGGCAGGCCGAGGAGACCGGCACGCTGCTGTTCGCCGACGCCTGGGACTCCCGCGGCCCCGGCCTCGCCGTCACGGAGACCGGCGTACGCGCGGCGGGGCTGGAGTGGACCGCGCGGGACGTGCGGGACGCGGCCGTGGACTTCGCCGGGCGGCTGGGCTGAGACGCAGCCCGGTCACGGCGTCCGGCGGGCCAGGATGCCCCTGAGGCGGCCGGTCGCCGGGCGTCCCGCGAGGACCGCGCGGAAGCGGCGCCGGTCGCGCGGGGCGCGCAGCAGGCCGAGGGTGCCGGCGCCGGGCTCGGGCGGCTCGGGCTCGCCGTTCCGGCGGGCTCGGTAGGTGTCGAACAGGTACTGCTGGGTGAGGCTCATGGCGGTCCGCCTTCTCGGGACGTGAACTGATCGCTGACCGATCGGGCTCCGCGGCTGCCCCGGTGGCCTCAACCCTGCTCCCGGCCCCCGCCGGACGTCTCCTGGATTGACGGCAGCCGTCAATCCAGGGGGCGTTGTCGGTGGTGGGGGGCACCATGGGGACATGAGCGTGACCATCGACATCAAGGGGCTCCCGGCGGAGCGCATCTCCGTGGTGCCCTCACCGCTGGCGGAGCTGGGGATGGCCCTGCACGCGCTCAGCGAACCCGGCCACCACCCGGAGCTCCAGGGCTGGGTGACCGCCGTCTCCAGCCGGCTGGACCCGTGCCTGGCGGACCGGCTGTGCGAGGCGGACTTCCTGTGGCGTACGACGTTCTCGGACGTGTTCGCCCCGTTCGCCGGACTCCCCGGCCGGCGCGGGCTGCCGGGCGGGACGCTCGCCGAGGAACTCGACCTGCTCGACAAACTGACGGACGAACAGTTCGTCGACGCAGCGCTGGAGTTCACCTGCCACTCCCACTACTCCCAGCAGAGCACCGGCCCGCTGGGGGACCCGGAGCTGCGCCGTCGCGCCCTGGACCTGGCCGCCGCGCGGGGTGTCGTCCAGGAGCGGTTCGCCCGGCGGCTGTTGGAGGACCCGCCCGCGGTCCGTGCCTGGTTCCGGCAGCTGGTGCTCGACTGCGACCAGGCGTTCTTCGCCGACACCTGGGCCCGGCTCCAGCCCCAACTGGCCGCCGACGCCCGGCACAAGACCGAACTGCTGCGCCACAAAGGGCCCGCCGAAGCTCTCGCCTCGCTCTCCGGCGCGGTGTCGCTGGACGAGCAGGCCGCGCTCATCACCATCGACAAGCTCCTGGTCGGCCGGGGCACCACCGCCGACGGCGGCCTGGTCCTGGTGCCGACCAGCCTCGGCTGGCCGCATGTGATGGTGCTGCACCGGTACGGCTGGCAGCCCGTGATCACCTACCCCGCCAAGGCCACCCGCCCCAAGGCGCCGACCGTCGAGCAGCTCACCCTCCGCATGGAGGCCCTCGCCCACCCGACGCGGCTGCGCCTGTGCCGCCATCTGGCCCGCGCCCCGCACAGCACGAGCGAGCTGGCCGACGCGCACGGCATGTCGGCGCCGGAGATATCCCGGCACCTGGCCGTGCTGAAGAAGGCGGGCCTGATCACCAGCTGCCGGCACGGCCGGTACGTCCAGCACCAGCTGGACCTGGCCGCCGTGTCCCGCCTGGGCAGCGACTTCATCGAGGGCGTACTGCGCTGAACCCGGCCAGGGCTCAGGGGTGGCCGCCCGCGCGGACCAGCCCGGTCTCGTAGGCGAGGACGACCACCTGGACGCGGTCGCGCAGGCCCAGCTTGGTGAGGATGCGGCCCACATGGGTCTTCACCGTGGCCTCGGAGAGGACCAGGCGGGCGGCGATCTCGCCGTTGGAGAGGCCCTGGGCGACCAGGATCATGACCTCGCGCTCGCGCTCGGTGAGCCGGGTCAGCTCCGCGTGCCGGGGCTCCTTCACGGCCGAGGGCAGCATCGGGGCGAACCGGTCGAGCAGCCGGCGCGTGGTGGAGGGGGCGACGACCGCGTCCCCGCTGTGCACCGCGCGGATCGCGCTGAGCAGCTCGCCGGGCGGCACGTCCTTGAGCATGAAGCCGGAGGCGCCCGCCTTCAGCCCGGAGAACGCGTACTCGTCCAGGTCGAACGTGGTCAGGATGAGCACCTTGGGCGGCTCGGGCTCCGCGCAGATGCGCCGGGTCGTCTCCACCCCGTCCAGCTTGGGCATGCGCACGTCCATCAGGACCACGTCGACGGGGGTGGTGCGCAGCACCTGGAGCGCCTCCACCCCGTCGCCCGCCTCCGCGACGACCTCCATGTCCGGCTGGGCGGCGAGCACCATCCGGAAACCGGTGCGCAGCAGCACCTGATCGTCGACGAGCATCACGCGGATCGCCATCGGGGTCCTCTTCCGTGTCCTTCTGCTGGTGTGCGGTGCGGGGGGCGTACGTGACAGGTGTCAGTGCGCCGGTTTCAGCGGGAGCAGCGCGCTGATGCGGAAGCCTCCGCCCGGACGCGGCCCGGCGTCCAGGGTGCCGCCGACCATGCCGATCCGCTCCCGCATGCCGATCAGGCCGTGCCCCTGGCCGTCCGCGCCGCCCTCCTCGTACAGCTCGTGCGGGGCGCCCTTGCCGTCGTCCTCGACCAGCAGGCCGAGCCCGTCGTCGAAGTACACCAGCCGCACGCTCGCGCCCGCCTCGGGCCCGCCGTGCTTGCGGGTGTTGGTGAGCGCCTCCTGCACGATCCGGTACGCGGTCAGCTCGACCCCGCTGGGCAGCGGGCGCGGGGTGCCCTCGATCTTGAAGTCCACGGGCAGCCCGGAGTCGCGGCACTGCTCGATCAGGTCGTCGATCTGCTCCACGTCGGGCTGCGGGACGTACTCCCCGCTCTCCTGGTGCTCGCCGGTGCGCAGCACGCCCAGCAGGCGGCGCATCTCGGCCAGCGCCTGGCGGCCGGTGGAGGAGATCGTCTCCAGGGCCTGGCGTGCCTGGTCGGGGGCGGCGTCGAGGACGTAGGCGGCGCCGTCGGCCTGCACCACCATCACCGAGACGTTGTGCGCGACCACGTCGTGCAGTTCGCGGGCGATCCGGGCGCGTTCGGCGGCGACGGCGACCTTGGCCTGCGCCTCGCGCTCCTTCTCCAGCCGGGCGGCGCGCTCCTCCAGCTGGGCGAAGTAGGCGCGGCGGGTGCGCATGGAGTCGCCGAGCACCCAGGCCAGCGCGAACGGCACCGTCTGGAACACCGCGAGCGCGATCTGCCCGAGCCCGCTGACCTGCTCGTTAGGCCAGCGCAGCTGCGCCAGCGACGCCGCGACCAGGCTGGTGGCGAGCGACAGCCGGGAGGCCCAGAGGGCGCCGGTCGCGGCGACCGTGTACGTGATCACCAGCATCGTGAAGTCGGCGACGAGCGGCTCGACGTCCAGGATGAGCTGCGCCAGCCCCGTGACCAGCACCGCGACCAGCATCAGCTCCGGCAGCCGGCGGCGCAGGGCCAGGATCACGCACAGCACGGTGGAGATCGTCCAGGCCGCGGCGAAGGAGCCGTGGTGGTGCGGGGTGCCGTCCACGTTCACCACGCTCACGCCGGAGAGCCCGAGCAGGACGACGGCCCAGAAGCAGTCGACCCACGTCGGGTGGCGGCGGAGGAAGTCATAGAGGCGCTGCACGTAATCAGCGTAGGGAAACCCGGTGTGCGCACGGGTCAGCCGAAGGGGCGATCCATGCCCGGCACACGTACGCCGCAAGGTGGATACCCCGGTCCTCTGTACGCCTAGGCTGACCCGGTGCGGGAGACAACAGAGCGCGGCTGGCGGGACGCGACCGAGCGGGCGCTGTACGGGCCCGACGGCTTCTACCGGCGTCCCGAGGGCCCCGCGGGTCACTTCCGTACCTCCGTGCACGCCTCGCCGCTGTTCGCCGCCGCCGTGGCCCGGCTGCTGTGCCGGGTCGACGTGGCCCTGGGGCGGCCGGCGGTGCTGGACTTCGTCGATCTGGGCGCGGGGCGCGGGGAGTTGGTCCAGGGGGTGCTGGCCGCGCTGCCTGCCGAGGTGGCGGGCCGTACGCGCGCGTGCGCGGTGGAGCTCGCGGACCGTCCTGAGGGCCTGGACGCGCGGATCGGGTGGCGGGCCGAGGTGCCCGGGGCGGTCACCGGGCTGCTGTTCGCCAACGAGTGGCTGGACAACGTGCCCGTGGACGTGGCCGAGGTGGACCGCGCGGGGGTGCCCCGGCTGGTGCTGGTCGCGCCGGACGGCACCGAGCGGCTCGGGGAGCCGGTCACGGGCGCGGAGGCGGACTGGCTGGCCCGGTGGTGGCCGCTGGCCGGCGAGGAGGGGCTGCGGGCGGAGATCGGGCTGCCGAGGGACCGGGCGTGGGCGGCGGCCGTGGGCCGGGTGGAGCGGGGCCTCGCGGTGGCCGTGGACTACGCGCACACCCTCGGCACCCGCCCGCCCTTCGGGACGCTCACCGGGTTCCGGGAGGGCCGGGAGACGACACCGGTGCCCGACGGGACGTGCGACATCACCGCGCATGTCGCGCTGGACGCCTGCGCGGCGGCCGGGAGCGGCTCCGGCACCCCGCGCCTGCTCACCCAGCGCGAGGCCCTGCGCGCGCTGGACCTCACCGGCGCACGCCCCTCGCTCACGCTCGCCACCACGGACCCCGCCGCCTACGTCCGCGCTCTCGCGGGCGCCGGTGCCGCCGCCGAACTCACCGCACCGGGCGGCCTCGGCGACTTCGGCTGGCTCCTCCAGCCGGCCGGCCTCCCCGAGGCGCCGCTGTGAGCCACTTGTCGCCGCTTGGCGCTATTTGTCGATGTCGCCCACCACGAAGAACAGCGACCCCAGGATCGCCACCATGTCGGACACCAGCGTCCCCGGCAGCAGCTCGCCCAGCACCTGGATGTTGTTGTAGGACGCCGATCGCAGCTTCAGCCGGTACGGGGTCTTCTCGCCCTTGCTGACCAGGTAGTAGCCGTTGATGCCGAGCGGGTTCTCGGTCCAGGCGTAGGTGTGTCCCTCGGGCGCCTTCAGCACCTTGGGCAGCCGCTGGTTGATCGGGCCGGGCGGCAGCTCGGCGAGCCGGTCCAGACAGGCGTCCGCGAGGGCCAGGGCGTTGTGGGTCTGCTCCAGCAGCACCTCGAAGCGGGCCAGACAGTCGCCCTCGGTCCGGGTCACGACCTTCAGGGTGTCCTGGAGCTGCCCGTAGGCGAGGTACGGCTCGTCGCGGCGCAGGTCGAAGTCGACGCCCGAGGCGCGCGCGATGGGCCCGCTCACGCCGTACGCGTGCACGGCCTCCGGGGTGAGCGCCCCCACGCCCCGCGTACGCCCCCGGAAGATCTCGTTGCCGAGCACCAGGTCGTCGAAGACGTCCATGCGGGAGCGGACGGCGGCGACGGCGTCCCGCGCGCGCCCGGTCCAGCCGTCGGTGAGGTCCTCCTTGAGGCCGCCGACCCGGTTGAACATGTAGTGCATGCGGCCGCCGGAGACCTCCTCCATCACGTTCTGGAGCACCTCGCGCTCCCGGAACGCGTAGAAGACCGGCGTGATCCCGCCCAGTTCCAGCGGGTAGGAGCCGAGGAACATCAGGTGATTGAGCACCCGGTTCAGCTCGGCGAGCAGGGTGCGGGTCCACACCGCGCGCTCGGGGACCTCCATGCCGAGCATGCGCTCGACGGCGATGACCACGCCCAGCTCGTTGGAGAACGCCGACAGCCAGTCGTGGCGGTTGGCGAGCATGATGATCTGCCGGTAGTCACGGGCCTCGAAGAGCTTCTCGGCGCCCCGGTGCATATAGCCGATCACCGGCTCGGCGTGCTGGACGCGCTCGCCGTCCAGCACCAGGCGCAGCCGGAGCACGCCGTGCGTGGAGGGGTGCTGGGGGCCGATGTTGAGCACCATGTCGGTGCTCTCGGCCGCGCCGCCGATCCCGACCGTGGTCTCCGTCGCAGTCATGCGTCCCAGTCTCCCCTACGCCTGCGGCGACAGGGGAAACCGGCGTTTGCACAATTGTGCGAGAACGATCTCGCCGGGCTGCCGCGCGGGTCAGGAGGCCGTGCTGCGCAGCCGCTCCACGTCGATGTGCTCGGTCTCGTCGTGCGCGGTGAGGTCGATGACCTGGCCCACGTCGTACGCGCCGGCGGGCTTGTAGCCGGACCCGGCGTCCGCCTTGTGCAGCGCGATGGCCTCCTGCCCGACCACGTCGGCCAGGTCCTCGTTGCGCACGTCCATCGCCTCCGACGTGTCCTTCTGGGTCCCGAAGAAGTCGAACCCGCCCTCGACCAGCGGGCGCCGCGCGGGCGCGGCCGGTACGACGGCGACGGCGGTCGGCACGGTGAAGTGCCCGGCGGGGCGCTGCCCGGTGGGCTGGGCGGGCACGACCGCCGTTTTGGTGGTCTCCCGGTCCGGGGTGTGCGCCTGCGCCTCCTCCGGGGCGGTCTCGTCCGGGGTCGTGTGCGCCTCGGTCACTTCCCCTTCCGCGTCCACGGGTCCCAGGCCCTCGGCGTCCGCCTCGGGTCGCTCAGCGGGCTCAGTGAACCCGGCGGGCGCGGAGTCGGTGGAGTCGCCGGGCCCGGTGGAGTCGCCGGCCTCGGTGCCCTCGCTGTCCGGGGCTCCTTTGGCAACGGCCTCCGCCTCGGTCTCCGCCGGCCCGGCCGTCACGCTCTCGCCGGTCTCCGGCTCGTCGGTCTCCGGCTCGTCGGTCTCCGGTTCCCCGGCCGCCCCCTCCAGGCGCGCCAGCGCGGTCGCGGCCTTCAGGAACAGCTCCGCGCGCCCGGCCGGGACGGCCGCCGCGGGCTCCGCCACCGGAGTCTCGACGGCCTCCTCCGCGGTGTCCGTGCCCGCCGTGTCCGCCGTGTCCTCTGCGGTTTCCGCACTCGGCGCGGGCGGCAGCGCGAGGGTGCCGGATTCCGGGGCCGCCTCGATCTCCAGCAGCCGCCGCCCCTCCAGGGCGGTGGCGCGCTCGGTCTCCGCGGTGGCGTACCGGCGCAGCAGGGAGGCGTGTTCGTTGCGCAGCCCGGCCAGTTCGGCGCGCTTGGCCCGCAGGCGCCCCTCCAGCTTGGCGCGCAGCTCGCGCGACTCCTCCAGGTCGGTCTCCAGTTCGGCGACCCGTTCGTCGTACCGCCATTCGTCGCTGACCCGCGCGCGCGTCAGCTCGGCGACCTGCTTGCCCGCCTGCGCGTCCCACTGGCGCATCACGGCCGCGCCGCCGACCGCCGTGAGGGCGGCGAGGGCGGCGAGCGCGCGCAGCACGCCGAGGCCGGAGACCACCCAGGAGGTCAGCGCGCAGACGACGGCGACACCGGCGATCGCGGAGGGAGGCAACAGCCGGTGCAGAGGCGGGGAATGGCGGTGGCGTCCACGTGGCATGGCCAGAAACTTACCGCGCGTAGGCACCTCATGGGCCCCCGAGGCGCAAAAACCCGGCCACAGCAAGGGCTTCACGGGGTTTCAGCACCCCGCGCTCAACGGTCGCTGAGCTGCCCGCTGAGCCACTGGAGGGCGGGCGGGACCTCGCGCCGCCAGGTGTTGAAGTTGTGGCCGCCGCTGTCGAGGATGATGGAGGAGATCCTGGTCCGGCCGGTGGCGCGCACCTCCTTCACGAACCTGAGGGTGTCCCGGTAGTTGTGTTCGCCGACCTTGCTGCTGGTGACCAGCAGGGAGGTGTCGGGCGCCGGCTCGTGCGCGAGCAGCCAGTGCAGATCGGCGTGATCACGCAGGCTGCGGTCGCCGTGGAAGAGGTCGCCGGTGGTGGGGTCGACGGGCGCGGTGTAGTACGCCGACAGGCCGGCACCGGCCGCATAGACGCCGGGGTGGCGCATGGCGAGCTTCAGGGCGCAGTAGCCGCCGGTGGAGTCGCCGATGATGCCCCAGCTTCCGGGACGGGCGCCGGCCCGGTAGTGCGCGAGGACGGCCTCGGGGAGGTCCTTGGCGAAGAAGGTCTCCGTCTGCGGGCCCTGGGGGATGTCCACGCACTCGGTGTCGCGCGGGGGCGCCACGGTGGGCCGCATCATCACCAGGATCATCGGCTGCGCCCGCCCGTCCTTGGCCAGGCCCCGCGCGACGGCCGGGTACTTGAGCTTGGTGACGAGGGCCTGCGCGGTGCCGGGGTAGCCGGTCAGCACCACCGAGACCGGGAACGTACGGGTGCGGAACCGGGGCTGGAAGTACTCCGGCGGCAGATAGACGTAGGCCGGGGTGGCGATGCGGGAGACCCGGCCGACGATGTCGACCTTCTGGACCTGACCCGCCACCGAGACCCGCGAACCGCTGTCGCCCGGCGGGGACTTGATGGAGACCACCTGGAGCGGGCCGCCCGCGCCGGTGGTGGCCGACTGGTCGACGATGACGCCCTGTTCGGTCTCCCGGCCGAGCAGGTCGTCCCAGCCCGCGTAGAAGCCGAAGGTCTGGTTGGCGGCCACCCCCAGGGAGCAGATGAGCGCCAACTGGGTGGCGAGCAGCAGGCCCACCCGGCCGCCGAGGGCGCGCCAGCTCCGCCGGGCCAGACGCGGCCACAGCCACAGCGTGGCCCCGAACAGCACCACGGCGACCGCCACCGCCAGCACCAGAAGTGAGTTGCTCGTGAGACCCATGGCTGTTCCTGCCTGCGCTTTCCGCCCCGGGCACCCATGCCGCAGCACGGATTTGCCCCAGGCTTTCCTGGACCTTTGACCCGACTTTCCGGAGCGGGAGGAACCTGTCTCCCCAAGACACCGTCCTAGAGGGCGCAATGTCACCGGATGCCCGATCGGCACCGGGTATCAAGGTCTCTCGCAGAACTACGGGATGCGATGTCTGTCAGGATAGATGGGGAATTGTCAGGCGGGGTTCCGCGGGGTTCGAACCGGGCGCGGCGCATACTGCGCGGCCCGCGTCCCGAGGCCGTCCCCACCCTGATGGGCCGGGCGTGCGCGCTCGTCGGCCTGCTCGACATCGCCGCGGGGGTGTTCCCGCGCTTCCGTCACAGCCGTATGCACGCCCTCGCCGAGGCGCTGCCCGGCTCCTTCGGGCCGTTCGCGGCAGCCCTGTCGCTCAGCGCGGGCGTGCTGCTGCTTCTGCTCGCGCACGGGCTCAAACGCCGCAAGCGCCGCGCCTGGCGGGCCGCCGTCGCGCTGCTGCCCGCCGGCGCGGTCGCCGAGTTCGTGTACCGGCACTCGCTGCTGGGTGTGCTCATCTCGATCGCGCTCCTGGTACCGCTGCTGCGCCACCGCACCGAGTTCGGCGCGCTGCCCGACCCGCGCAGCCGCTGGCGGGCCCTGGCCAACTTCGTCCTCATGAGCGCCGGTTCCCTCGTCCTCGGACTGGTCATCGTCAGCGTCCACCCCGAGCGGACCGTCGGCGACCCGAGCGTGGCCGATCGGCTGACCCATGTCGTCTACGGCCTGTTCGGCTTCGAGGGCCCCGTCGACTACCAGGGCAGCACCTCCTGGACGGTCGCCTTCTCCCTCGGCGCCCTCGGCTGGCTCACCGCCGTCACCACCAGCTACCTCGCCTTCCGCCCCGAACACCCCGCCGCCCGCCTCACCGAGGAGGACGAGGCGAAGCTGCGCGCCCTGCTGGACCGGCACGGCCGCCGCGACTCCCTCGGCCACTTCGCGCTGCGCCGGGACAAGGCCGTCGTCTTCTCCCCCAGCGGCAAGGCCGCCGTCACCTACCGCGTCGTCTCCGGCGTGATGCTCGCCAGTGGCGACCCCATCGGCGACGTGGAGGCATGGCCCGGCGCCATCGAGCGCTTCATGGACGAGGCCAAGGCCCACTCGTGGACCCCGGCCGTCATGGGCTGCTCGGAGACGGGCGGCGAGGTGTGGACCCGCGAGACCGGCCTCGACGCCCTGGAGCTGGGCGACGAGGCGGTGGTCGACGTGGCGGATTTCTCGCTCGCCGGACGCGCGATGCGCAATGTGCGCCAGATGGTCAAGCGCATCGAGCGGGCCGGCTACGACACCCGCGTACGGCGCGTACGTGACCTCTCCGGCGCCGAGCTGGAGCGGGTCCAGCGGGCCGCCGAGGACTGGCGCGGCACCGACAACGAGCGCGGCTTCTCCATGGCGCTCGGCCGCATCGGCGACCCCGCCGACGGCGACTGCCTGATCGCCACCGCCCACAAGCAGGACGAGACCGCGGGCCCCTACGGCGACCTCAAGGCGATCCTGCACTTCGTGCCCTGGGGCGAGGACGGCGCCTCGCTCGACCTGATGCGCCGCGACCGCCTGGCCGACCCCGGCATGAACGAACTCCTCATCGTCGCCGCCCTCCAGGCCGCGCCGAAGTTCGGCGTCACCCGGGTCTCGCTCAACTTCGCCATGTTCCGCGCCGCCCTCGCGCGCGGCGAGAAGATCGGCGCCGGGCCGGTGCTGCGGGCGTGGCGGGGGCTGCTGGTGTTCCTCTCCCGCTGGTTCCAGATCGAGTCGCTGTACAAGTTCAACGCCAAGTTCCAGCCCCGCTGGGAACCCCGCTTCGTGGTCTACCGCGCCTCCGCCGACCTGCCCCGCATCGGCTTCGCCGCCATGCAGGCGGAGGGCTTCGTCGACCTCGCGCTGCCGCTGCCGCGCTTCCTGCGGCGCCGCCGGAGCGCCGCCGCCCGGCCCTGCGCGCACGGCTCCCACGAGAGCGGCGTACGGGCGGCCTGACCCGGCCGGACCAATCCCGCGCACCTCGCGCGGACCGGCCCCGAGGCCCCGGACCGCCTTGCCGAGGCGGTCCGGAAGGGGCCCTTCCGTCCGGACCCGCGCACATTCGGCGTGCCCCTCGGGGCCTACGCTGAACGTATGAAGAACCTCAGCGGGCGCGGCGAAGTGGCGGGTCTTCCGACGTGGGACCGCTGCGCGGTCATGGGCGTCGTCAACGTCACCCCCGACTCCTTCTCCGACGGCGGCCGCTGGTTCGACACCACGTCGGCCGTCAAGCACGGGCTCGACCTCGCGGCCGAGGGCGCCGACCTGGTCGACGTCGGCGGCGAGTCCACCCGGCCCGGCGCCTCCCGCGTCGACGAGGCCGAGGAACTGCGCCGCGTGGTCCCCGTCGTCCGCGGACTCGCGGCCGAGGGCGTCACCGTCTCCGTGGACACCATGCGCGCCCGCGTCGCCGAGGAGGCCCTCGCGGCGGGCGCCGTCCTCGTCAACGACGTCAGCGGCGGCCTCGCCGACCCCGGGATGCTGCCCGTGGTCGCCCGGACCGGCGCCCCCTTCGTGGTGATGCACTGGCGGGGCCTGCTGGAGGGCGGCAACGTCCGGGGCGTCTACGAGGACGTCGTCACCGAGGTCTGCGACGAGCTGCACGCGCGCGTGGAGGCCGTGCTCGCGGCGGGCGTCGCCCCGGACCGCGTCGTCATCGACCCCGGCCTCGGCTTCTCCAAGGAGGCCGGGCACGACCTGGCCCTCCTCGCCCACCTCGACCGGCTGCGCGCCCTGGGCCACCCGCTTCTGGTCGCCGCCTCCCGCAAACGTTTCCTCGGCCACGTCCTGGCCGGCCCCGAGGGCGCCGCCCCGCCCGCCCGCGAGCGCGACGCCGCCACCGCCGCCGTCTCCGCCCTGGCCGCCCGGGCCGGCGCCTGGGCCGTCCGCGTCCACGAGGTCCGCGCCACGGCGGACGCGGTACGCGTGGCCCGCGCGATAGAGGGCGCCCGCACCGATCCCCCGACAGCCGAGGCCCTCACGGGGGACGCCCGGTGAGCGCCGCGGACGTCGATGTCGAAGAGGTGTCGGCCGCGAACACCTCCTACTACGAGGCGATGGAGCGCGGCGACTTCGAAGAGGTGGCAGGGCTCTGGCTGGCCCCCGCCGACCTGGGCGTCGACGAGGAGTACCACGACCCCGCCGACACCGGCGTCGTCTCCTGCGTCCACCCCGGCTGGCCGGTGCTCACCGGGCGCGGCGAGGTCCTCAGGTCGTACGCGCTGATCATGGCGAACACCGACTACATCCAGTTCTTCCTCACCGACGTGCATGTCTCCGTCACCGGGAACACGGCGCTGGTGAGCTGCACCGAGAACATCCTCAGCGGCGGGCCCGCGCCCGAGGAGGGCGAGGAGCTGGGGCCGCTGGTCGGGCAGCTCGTCGTCGCCACCAATGTGTTCCGGCGCACCCCGGAGGGCTGGAAGCTGTGGTCCCACCACGCCTCCCCGGTCCTCGCCACGGCCGACGAGGACGAGGAGAACGACGAGGGCGGCGACCAGGGCGTCGGCCCCGACGACGGCACGCTCGCCTGACCGGGGCTCCGCCGGGGGGGCGCGCGGGCGTGCGCCGTACCACCGGAACGTGGTTGGAATCACCTTCGCCGGGGTAAGTGCGGCTACCAGTCGACGGCACGACCGGTTCCCCCTGGGCAAACACCCGGTGAACCCTCCCGGTACCGGTGCCGGGCCACACCCCCGTGGCCCGGCCGTGTCCGTGCGCGCAGGTAGATTCGTCCAGGGCCGGTGTGCCGTCCGAGTGCGGCAGCGACCGGCCGTTCCCGACGATTGCAGGAGTGATTCGCGTGGATCGTGTCGCGCTGCGGGGCCTGAAGGCCCGCGGGCACCACGGGGTGTTCCCCAAGGAACGCGAGGAGGGCCAGACCTTCATCGTGGATCTCGTCCTGGGTCTGGACACCCGCCCCGCCGCGGCGGACGACGACCTCACGAAGACCGTGCACTACGGCATCGTGGCCGAGGAGGCCGTGGCCGTGGTCGAGGGCGAGCCGGTCAACCTCATCGAGACCCTCGCCGAGCGGATCGCCCAGACCTGCCTGAAGCACGAGGGGGTCCAGGAGATCGAGGTCCGCGTCCACAAGCCGGACGCCCCGATCACCGTCCCCTTCGACGACGTGACCGTCACCATCCTCCGGAGCCGAGCATGACCCGCCCCTTCACCAAGGGTCACAGCGACCCGACCGTCCAGCCGGTGCCCGCGTCCGTGGTCCAGAAGGTCGACGACGCCGACTCCACCCTGCACAACCCCCAGCGGGCCGTGCTCTCCCTCGGCTCCAACCTCGGCAACCGCCTGGAGACCCTCCAGGGCGCCGTCGACGCGCTGGAGGACACGCCGGGCGTCCGCGTCAAGGCCGTCTCCCCGGTGTACGAGACCGAGCCGTGGGGCGTCGACCCCGGCAGCCAGCCGTCGTACCTCAACGCGGTCGTGGTCCTGAAGACCACCCTGCCCCCGTCCTCCCTGCTGGAGCGGGCGCAGGCCGTCGAGGAAGCGTTCCACCGGGTCCGCGACGAGCAGTGGGGCCCGCGCACCCTGGACGTCGACATCGTCTCCTACGCCGGCCTCACCTCCGAGGACCCCCGGCTCACCCTCCCCCACCCGCGCGCCCACCAGCGGGCCTTCGTCCTCGCCCCCTGGCACGACGTGGACCCCGCCGCCGAGCTGCCCGGCCAGGGCGCGGTGGCCCAGCTGCTGTCGGCCGTCACCCGCGAGGGAGTCGCGCCCCGCGCGGATCTGGAACTCCGACTGCCCGAGTAGTCGTTAAGGTCGACACGACCACGGCCCGCACGGGTCCGGGGGGAGCTGAAGGGACACCGTGAAACAACTGCGCATCAGGGTGCTGGCAGGCGTGTTCGTCGTTGCCGGAGTCCTGTCCTGGGCGGGCGCCCGACTGTGGAACTCGTTCGGGACCCTGCCGGGCGTACCGGTGGCCGCGCCCATCGTGCTCGCCCTGATCGCCGTGGTCCTGTTCGCCACGGCGCTCTCCCTGCGCGCCCGCTTCAAGGCCCAGCGCGAGCGCCGCTCCGACGCCAAGGGCGTCGACCCGATGATGGCCGCCCGCGCGGTCGTCTTCGGCCACGCCAGCGCCCTGGTCGCCGCCCTGGTCAGCGGCGTCTACGGCGGCACGGGCGTCCTCCTGCTGGAGCTCCTCGACATCCCCGCCCGCCGCGACCAGGCCATCTACGCCGGCTTCGCGGTCCTGGCCGGCTTCGCCGTCATAGCGGCCGCCATCCTCCTCGAACGCATCTGCCGCCTCCCCGAGGACGACGACACCCCACCCACGGGCACGGAACCGGCGGCTTGAAGGCCGTCGGTCCCCATAGCCGAAGAAGACGCGGTCAGCGCGCCATGATGAGGCTCATCGCCTCGTTGCGGGTCGTCGCGTCCCGCAGCTGACCGCGCACCGCCGAGGTGATCGTCTTCGCGCCCGGCTTGCGGATGCCCCGCATGGACATGCACATGTGCTCGCACTCGATGACGACGATCACGCCGCGCGGTTCGAGTATCTCCATCAGTGAGTCCGCGATCTGCGTGGTCAGACGCTCCTGCACCTGCGGGCGGCGTGCGTACACGTCCACCAGCCGCGCGAGCTTCGACAGACCGGTGATCTTCCCCGAGACCGAGGGGATGTAGCCCACGTGCGCCACGCCCCGGAACGGGACCAGATGGTGCTCACAGGTGCTGTACACCTCGATGTCCTTCACCAGGACCATCTCGTCGTGACCGAGGTCGAACGTCGTCGTCAGCACGTCCTCCGGCTGCTGCCAGAGCCCGGAGAAGATCTCCCGGTAAGCCCGTGCCACCCGTGCCGGGGTTTCCAGGAGGCCCTCGCGGTCGGGGTCCTCGCCGACGGCTATGAGGAGCTCTCGGACGGCGTTCTCGGCGCGTTTCTCGTCGAACTCGCCGATGGTGCCGTCTCCGGCCAGCGTCACGGGGTCGGTCATGTGGTGCCTCGTTCCTGTGCGTCCAGCGCGCGGACATGGTGAAATGCCGCGCCCCCCAGGCTAGAACCCGGGGGGCGCGGCATACATTCCGGCCAGGTGGCCGAGGGAGCGTCAGCTCTCGGGACGGTCCTCGGGGGTCTGCTCCGTGACCGGGCCGTGCTCGGTCGTCGTGGACTTGACCGTGCTGATCGCGGGCGTCACGCCGTTCGCACCGTTGGTCAGTGCCAGCTCCTTGGGGGAGAGCACCGGCGGGCGGGTGGACGGCGTACGGCGCGAGGAGCCGGTCCAGGCCGGACGCGGCGGGCGCTTGTGGATCGACGTGAAGATCTCGGCGATCTCCTCCTTGCCCAGGGTCTCCTTCTCCAGGAGGGCCAGGACCAGGTTGTCGAGCACATCGCGGTTCTCGACCAGGATCTCCCACGCCTCGTTGTGCGCGGTCTCGATGAGCTTCTTGACCTCTTCGTCGACCAGCCCGGCGACCTCTTCCGAGTAGTCGCGCTGGTGGCCCATCTCACGGCCGAGGAAGGGCTCGCTGTTGTCGCCGCCGAACTTGATGGCGCCGAGCCGCTCGGTCATGCCGTACTGGGTGACCATCGCGCGGGCCACGCTGGTGGCCTTCTCGATGTCGTTGGCGGCGCCGGTGGTCGGGTCGTGGAAGACCAGTTCCTCGGCGGCGCGTCCACCCAGCATGTAGGCGAGCTGGTCGAGCATCTCGTTGCGCGTGGTCGAGTACTTGTCCTCGTCCGGGAGCACCATCGTGTAGCCCAGGGCGCGGCCCCGCGACAGGATGGTGATCTTGTGGACGGGGTCGGAGTTCGGTGAGGCCGCCGCGACCAGGGCGTGACCGCCCTCGTGGTACGCGGTGATCTTCTTTTCCTTGTCCGACATGATCCGGGTCCGCTTCTGCGGGCCCGCGACCACACGGTCGATCGCCTCGTCCAGCGCCTTGTTGTCGACCAGCTTCTGATCGCCGCGCGCGGTGAGCAGCGCCGCCTCGTTGAGCACGTTGGCCAGGTCGGCGCCGGTCATGCCGGGGGTCCGGCGGGCGACGGCGGCCAGGTCGACGTCGGGCGCGACCGGCTTGCCCTTCTGGTGGACCTTGAGGATCTCCAGGCGGCCCTGGAGGTCCGGCGGGTCGACCGCGATCTGCCGGTCGAACCGACCGGGACGCAGCAGGGCGGGGTCGAGGATGTCGGGCCGGTTCGTGGCGGCGATCAGGATGACGCCGCCCTTCACGTCGAAGCCGTCCATCTCGACCAGCAGCTGGTTCAGCGTCTGCTCGCGCTCGTCGTGACCGCCGCCGAGCCCGGCACCACGGTGCCGGCCGACCGCGTCGATCTCGTCGACGAAGACGATCGCCGGGGCGTTCGCCTTGGCCTGCTCGAACAGGTCACGGACCCGGGAGGCACCGACACCGACGAACATCTCGACGAAGTCGGAACCGGAGATCGAGTAGAAGGGCACCCCGGCCTCACCCGCGACAGCGCGCGCGAGCAGGGTCTTGCCCGTACCCGGGCGGCCGTACAGCAGCACGCCCTTGGGGATCTTGGCGCCGACAGCCTGGAACTTGGCCGGCTCCTGGAGGAACTCCTTGATCTCGTGGAGCTCCTCGACGGCCTCGTCACAGCCGGCGACGTCGGAGAAGGTGGTCTTCGGCGTGTCCTTGGTGATGAGCTTCGCCTTGGACTTGCCGAAGTTCATGACCCGGGAACCACCGCCCTGCATCTGATTCATCAGAAACAGGAACACGACCACGATCAGGACGAAGGGCAGCAGCGAGAGCAGCACGCCGACGAACGGGCTCTGCTTCGCCGGAGAGACGGTGTATCCCTCGGCGATCTGCTTGTCCTGGTACTTGTTCTGCAGGGTCTGGGCGAGTGCCACACCCTGGTCGCCGATGTAGCTCGCCTGGATCTTCGAGCTGTCCTTGACCTTGACGCCGTCCTTGAGCGTGACCTTGATGGTCTGCTCGTCACCAGTGGTGAGCTTGGCCGACTTGATCTTGTTGTCGTTGATCGCCGCCACGACCTGGCCGGTGTCCACCGTCTTGTAGCCGCCGGAATTGCCGACGACCTGCATCAACACGACCACGGCAAGGACGGCCAGCACGATCCACATGACCGGCCCACGGAAGTATCGCTTCACGTCCATCCATACGGAGCGGTGACGCCCCGTCCCTCCTGCCACAGTGAGTTTGATAAGACAGTTCTTCTGACGGTACCCCAGCCTCGACGTCCGCAGCCGCACTCGGCGGTCCGGACGGACCACGGCCCGTCTTCCAATGCTCCAACGTCGCGGAGCCCGCCGGGGTTCCCGATCTTCCCCGGCGGTGTGGCCCGGTCGGGTCAGCCGCCGTAGACGTGGGGCGCGAGCGTACCGACGAACGGGAGGTTGCGGTACTTCTCGGCGTAGTCGAGGCCGTAGCCGACGACGAACTCGTTCGGGATGTCGAAGCCGACCCACTCCACCTCGATGGAGACCTTGGCGGCGTCCGGCTTGCGCAGCAGCGTGCACACCTTCAGGGAGGCGGGCTCACGCGAGCCGAGGTTGTTGATCAGCCAGGACAGCGTCAGCCCGGAGTCGATGATGTCCTCGACGATCAGGACGTGCCGGCCCTTGATGTCGGTGTCGAGGTCCTTGAGGATGCGGACCACACCGGAGGACTGGGTGCCCGCGCCGTAGGAGGACACGGCCATCCAGTCCATGGTGACGGGGGTGGACAACGCCCGCGCCAGGTCCGCCATCACCATGACGGCGCCCTTGAGGACACCGACGATCAGCAGGTCCTTGCCCGCGTACTCCGCGTCGATCTTCGCGGCCAGCTCGGCCAGCTTCGCGTCGATCTCTTCCTTGGTGATGAGCACCCGCTGGAGGTCGGCACCCATGTCTTTCGCGTCCACCCGCATCACTTTCGGTCGTCCCGCACTTATGGCCGCGCCGGCGGCCACCGGCAGGCCCGGCCCTTCGGAGCCGGGCTCCGGGGGTCGGGATTTCAGCCTTGCCGAATCACCAGTCTGCCACCCTGCCGCCGGGCGACGACCTTGCCCGGCAGATTGATGGCTCCCTGGCCGCGCCAGCCGGTGATCAGGCGGTCCATCTCCTCGACGTGACGGGCGAAGAGGGAACCGGCCGGGGCACCGGCCTCGATGGCGGCCCGGCGCAGTACGCGGCGGCGGACGGCGGGGGGCAGGGCGTAGAGCTTGGCGCACTCCAGCACGCCCTCCGCGTCGCGTACGGAGGACTCGGCCTGGCCGGCCCAGGCGTCCAGGGCGTCGGCGTCGTCGCGCGAGAGCTGGGCGGTGCGGGCGAGCGCCTCCACGACGCCCTTGCCGAGCGCCTTCTCCAGTGCGGGCAGGCCCTCGTGGCGCAGCCGGGACCGGGTGTAGGCGGGGTCGGTGTTGTGCGGGTCGTCCCAGACGGGCAGGGACTGGACCAGGCATGCCTTGCGCGCGGTCTGCCGGTCCAGCTGGAGGAACGGGCGCCGGTAACGGCCGTCGGCCCCCGAGACCGCGGCCATGCCGGACAGGGAGCGGATGCCGGAGCCGCGCGCGAGACCGAGCAGGACGGTCTCCGCCTGATCGTCGCGGGTGTGGCCGAGCAGGACGGCCGCGGCGCCGTGCCGTTCGGCGGCGGCGTCCAGGGCGGCGTACCTGGCGTCCCGGGCGGCCGCCTCGGGGCCGCCTTCGCGGCCCACGGTGACGGCGACGGACTCGACGGGGGCGAGGCCGAGTTCGCGCAGTCTGAGGGCGACCTCGTCGGCGCGCAGGGCGGAGCCGGGCTGGAGGCCGTGGTCGACGGTGATGCCGCCGGCGCGCAGACCGAGGCGGGGGGCCTCGAAGGCGAGGGCGGAGGCGAGCGCCATGGAGTCGGCGCCGCCGGAGCAGGCGACGAGCACGAGCGGGGCGGTGGCGGGGGCGGGGCCCCGGTGGCGCTGCGCGGTGCTCGGGCCGTTGGTGCGGCGGGCGACGGCTACGGCGCCGTGGCCGTGGCCGGTGGTGCCGTGCTCGGCGGCCTGGCCGGTGGCGATGTCGTGGAGGACGCGGCGGACCGCCAGGCGTATCGCCGCGACCGCGGGATGGGGACCCATGTCCGGTTCCCTTCATGAAGTTTCGGGGGACGAGCCCGAAGTCCGGTCACTCAGAGTGCGTCGATGGTGACAGAAGCGGGCCCTTCCCCGAGCATTGCACGCCTACGCATGGCTGACGGTCCCTCGGACGGGTGATTGAGAGGGCGTTCGTCTGCCGTGGGCCGGATGTGTGACACGGTGTTCCGCGCTCGGGTCAGGGTTCAGGTCAGGGTTCGGTGGTGCGGTGCACGCGCGCGACCCAGCCGGCCGGGTCGGAGATCTCGGCCTTGGTGGGCAGGGTGTTGGGCGAGGTCCACACGCGGTTGAAGCCGTCCATGCCGACCTCGCCGACGACCGCGCGGACGAAGCGCTCGCCGTCGCGGTACTGGCGCAGCTTGGCGTCGAGGCCGAGGAGCTTGCGCAGCGCGAGGTCGAGGCGGGAGGCGCCCTTGGCGCGGCGCTGCTGGAACTTCTCGCGGATCTCGGCGACGCTCGGCACGACCTCGGGGCCGACGCCGTCCATGACGAAGTCGGCGTGGCCCTCCAGCAGGGACATGACGGCGGTGAGGCGGCCGAGGATCTCCCGCTGGGCGGGGGTCTGCACGAGTTCCACCAGGGAGCGTCCGCCGTCCTCCTGCTCGCCCTCGGGGCGGCCCCCGGCGAGCGACTGGGCGGCGTCGCGGATGCGTTCGAGGAACGTCATCGGGTCGACCTCGGTCTCCGCGAGGAACGCCTGGATCTCGCCCTCCAGGTGGTCGCGGAGCCAGGGGACGGCGGTGAACTGGGTGCGGTGCGTCTCCTCGTGCAGGCACACCCAGAGCCGGAAGTCATGGGGGGCGACGTCGAGTTCGCGCTCCACGTGGACGATGTTCGGCGCGACGAGCAGCAGCCGGCCGCCGCCGGGGGTGGTTCCTGACGGGAGGTCGGGGGCGGCCGGGGCGAAGGTCTCGTACTGGCCGAGGACGCGGGAGGACAGGAACGACAGCAGCATGCCCAGTTCGACGCCGGTCACCTTGCCGCCGACCGCGCCGAGGACGGCGTTGCCCGCGCCGGGGCCGCGCCGCTCCTGCATCTTGTCGAGCAGGGGCCTGAGCAGTTCGCGGAACCCGGCGACGTTGGCCCGCACCCAGCCGGGCCGGTCGACGACCAGCACGGGGGTGTCGTGGACGTCCCCGGTCCCCATGCGGGTGAAGCTCCGGACGTGCTCCTCGGAGACCTTGGCGTGCCGGCGCAGCTCCGCGACGACCGCCCTGGCCTCGTCCCGGCTGATCTCCGGCCCCGGCCGCACGAGCCGCGTCGCGGTCGCCACCGCGAGGTTCCAGTCGACCATCCCCTGAGAAGCGGTGCCACCGAAGCTCGTCATGCGTCAACGGTACGTGAGCCCCCGCCCTCCGGGCAGTCCGCGAACCGGGCCCGGCGGGCTGGCCGGGACGGCGGTGCCGACGCCACGGACAAGATGCCGACACCGGCCGAGCCCCGCCGCGTCCCGCGCGGGCGCCGAAGCGGGAGCGCGGCACGCGCCCCAGGCCGCGCGACGGTGCCGGGCACGGGCGGCCGTGGGGCGGCGCGGGCGCCGTGCGCGACCCGAAGGCGCCTCACCGCAGGGGCTGGCCCGCGCGAAAGTGGCGTCGGCGCCGACGCCGGTCGGCCGCTGCGCCGGAGCCGATGCGCCGTACCGACGCCACCCGCGCGGGACACGCGCAGGGTGGGCGACCGTGCCGAGGCGGCGAGCCGACTGCTCGCCCGGCGCGCTGAGACCGGTCGTCCCAGGCACCGGGCTCGGCACCAGCGACTCCGCCGGACCGCCGGAGGCTAGCCGCAGCCGCAGTTGGCCAGGGTCGTTGCCGTGTGGTCCAGCGCCGACTGGGCCGACTGGGGGTCGGTGGTGCCCGAGGTGAGGAAGGCGAAGGACAGGAGGCGGCCGTCCTTGGTGACGACCGTGCCGGCCAGGGAGTTGACGCCGGTCAGGGTGCCGGTCTTGGCGCGGACGACGCCGGCCGCGCCGCCGTCGGCGTAGCGCTCGGCGAGGGTGCCGGTGAACCCGCCGACGGGCAGGCCGGTGAGGACCGGGCGCAGGCCGGGCCGGGCGGGGTCGGCGGCGGTGGCGAGCAGGGAGGTCAGGAGGTCGGCGGTGAGCCGGTCGTCGCGGTCGAGGCCGCTGCCGTCGTGGAAGGAGGCGCCGCGCATCGGCAGCCCGAGCTTGGTCAGCCGGGCGGCGACGGCCTTGGCGCCGCCCGCGAAGCTGCCGGGCTGCCCGGAGGCGAGGGCGGTCTGCCGGGCCAGTGCCTCGGCGATGTCGTTGTCGCTGTTGGTGAGCATCCGCTCGACCACGTCGGACATCGGGGGCGAGGAGACGGTGGCGAGGGTCGCGGCGCGGCCGGTGGCCTTGGAGGGGCCGGGCGGTGTGGTGGTGACGCCCGCCTCCTTCAGGAAGCCCGCGAAGGTGCGGGCGGCCTCGGCGGCCGGGTCGGCGACGCGGGCCACGGGTCCGCTGCTGGAGCCGTCGGTACGGCCCTCGTCGGCGGTGAGGGCGCTGATGACGGCGACGTTGTCGTTGACGCCGATGGGGTGCAGGGAGGGGCCGGAGTAGAGCGTGGTGTCGTAGGAGAGCGTGATCTTCTCGACGCCGCGCTTCTTCAGCGCGGCGGCGGTGTCGGCGGCCAGGGTGCGCAGGCTCGCCCAGCCGCCGCTCGCCTTGTGCGCGGTGAGGGTGGGGTCGCCGCCGCCGACCAGGACGAGTTCACCGGTGTCGGGTTCGAGCGCGGTGCGGGTGGTGAGGCGGTGGTCGGGGCCGAGCGCGGACAGCGCGGCCACGGCGGTGGCGATCTTGGTGGTGGAGGCGGGCGTGAACGCCTGGCCGGAGTGGGCCCCGTACAGGCGGGTGCCGGTGGCCACGTCCACGACGGCCGCGGCCTGGCCGTCGCCGAGGGCGGGGTCGGCCAGCAGGGGGTCCAGGACGCCCGCGATGCCGCTGGGCGGGACCTTCTGGGACTTCGCGGGCTCCGCGACGCCACCGAGCCCGCGCAGCACGGGCGGGGCGCTCGGCACGGCGCCGGCACCGCCCGCCTGGGCCGTTCCGCCGTCGTGATCTGCGCCACGTGCGAGCGTGAGGGCGACCGCGTGGTCCCGCTCCGCCGTACGCTGACCCGCGCCGTCGAAGGGGCCGGCGACAGCCACCGCGCCGACGGCCAGCGCCAGTCCGGCGGTGGCCGCCGAGGCGGTGTAGGGCCAGGTCCGCGGGGGCCTGGGACCGGGTCGGCCGGGTCCGGGCCGCATGGCGTTCGTCAACCGCGCAAGACGCGGTTTCGCGACGGCCGCCGCGTGCGCCAGACTCGGTCGTAGGGCGTCCGTGAGCCGCTTCACATGCGGTCTCGCGGACCGCAAAGGTCCCAGCTCCGGCACGACCACCAGCCCCTTTCGCACTCACACACCTGCGTGAGGGACACTTAACCACCAGAACTGTGCGCTGATCATGGAGGAGTCACCGGTGGAGTTCGACGTCACGATCGAGATCCCGAAGGGTTCGCGGAACAAGTACGAGGTGGACCACGAGACCGGTCGGATCCGCCTGGACCGTCGCCTCTTCACCTCGACCGCCTACCCGACCGACTACGGATTCGTCGAGAACACGCTCGGCGAGGACGGCGACCCGCTGGACGCGCTCGTCATCCTGGACGAGCCCACGTTCCCCGGCTGCCTGATCCGCTGCCGCGCGATCGGCATGTTCCGGATGACGGACGAGGCCGGCGGCGACGACAAGCTGCTGTGCGTCCCGTCGACGGACCCGCGCGTGGAGCACCTGCGCGACATCCACCACGTGTCGGAGTTCGACCGTCTGGAGATCCAGCACTTCTTCGAGGTCTACAAGGACCTGGAGCCGGGCAAGTCGGTCGAGGGCGCCAACTGGGTGGGCCGCCAGGAGGCCGAGGCGGAGATCGAGCGCTCCTACAAGCGCCTGGAGGAGCAGGGCGGTCACTGACCTGCCGTTCCGTGCTGAGCGGGCCGTGCCACCCCAGTGGGGGTGGTGCGGCCCGCTCGTGCTTTCACGCGCATACTGAGGCGTAATCGGAAGGTGCCATTCAGGGAGCGGTGCGAGGTGTCGGAGGCGGAGGACCGCAAGCCCCGGTCGGACGAGGCGCGGGCCGCGTACGACCCGGAGATCACGTCCGAGTTCGCCATTCCGGAGGGACTCGCGGTCGCCAGGACGAGCGGCGAGTCGGAGACGACGTCCGAGTTCTCCGTGCCCAGGGGGCTGGAGGGGGCGCAGCCGGAGGCCGAGCCGGAGGGCTCGGCGTTCAACATGCCGCCCACGTACAGCGTCAAGGACGCGCCGTCCGCGTTCACCCCCGCGGCGGGCGTCCCGATGATCACGCTGATCACGGACGCGCCCTGGCAGGACCGGATGCGCACGATGCTGCGCATGCCGGTGGCCGAGCGTCCGGCGCTGGAGCCGGTGGTGCGCGCCGAGGACGAGGGCCCGGCGGTCCCGCGCGTGCTCGACCTGACCCTGCGTATCGGGGAGTTGCTGCTCGCGGGCGGTGAGGGCGCCGAGGACGTGGAGGCCGCGATGTTCGCGGTGTGCCGGTCCTACGGGCTGGACCGCTGCGAGCCGACGGTGACCTTCACGCTGCTGTCGATCACCCATCAGCCCTCCCTGGTGGAGGACCCGGTGACGGCGTCCCGGACGGTCCGCAGGCGCGGCACCGACTACACCCGGCTGGCGGCCGTCTTCCGGCTGGTGGACGACCTCACGGACGCCGAGGCGCACGTCTCCCTGGAGGAGGCGTACGGCCGGCTGGCGGAGATGCGCCGTAACCGGCACCCCTACCCCGGCTGGGCGCTGACCCTGGCGGGCGGGCTGCTGGCGGGTGCGGCCTCGGTGCTGGTCGGCGGTGACGTGATCGTGTTCATCGCGGCGGCGCTGGGCGCGATGCTGGGCGACCGGCTGGCGTGGCTGTGCGCGGGGCGCGGGCTGCCGGAGTTCTACCAGTTCACGGTGGCGGCGATGCCGCCCGCCGCGATCGGGGTGGCGTTCTCGCTGGCGCACGTCGACGTGAAGGCGTCCGCGGTGATCACCGGTGGACTGTTCGCCCTGCTGCCCGGAAGAGCGCTGGTCGCGGGCGTGCAGGACGGTCTGACGGGCTTCTACATCACCGCCGCCGCGCGGCTGCTGGAGGTCATGTACTTCTTCGTCGGCATCGTCATCGGCGTGCTGACGATCCTGTACTTCGGGGTGCAGATCGGCGGCCAGCTGAACCCGGACGCGGCGCTGAACATCTCGTCCCGGCCGGTGGTCCAGATCCTGGCGTCGATGGTGCTGTCGCTGACCTTCGCGGTGCTGCTCCAACAGGAGCGCTCCACCGTGCTGTGGGTGACGCTCAACGGCGGTGTCGCCTGGTCGGTGTACGGCGCGCTGCACTACACCGCGGGCATCTCGCCGGTGGCGTCCACGGCGGTGGCGGCCGGTCTGGTGGGCCTGTTCGGGCAGTTGCTGTCGCGGTATCAGTTCGCGTCCGCGCTGCCCTTCACCACGGCCGCGATCGGCCCGCTGCTGCCCGGTTCGGCCACGTACTTCGGCCTGCTGTCCATCGCGCAGAGCGAGGTGGACAAGGGGCTGGTGTCGCTGGCCAAGGCCGTGTCACTGGCCATGGCCATCGCCATCGGGGTGAACCTGGGTGCCGAGATCTCCCGGCTCACCCTGCGGATCGGCTCCGCGGGCAAGCGCCGGGCGGCCAAGCGGACCAGGGGCTTCTAGGGGTCCCGCCCTACTGGGGGCGGTGGCCGCCCTGGTCGTACCCGTAGGGGTAGGGCTGCTGGGGCTGCTGCGGCTGCTGGGGGCGGCCGTAGCCGTCGTACTGCGGCTGCTGCGGCTGCTGGGGCTGCGGCTGCTGGCCGTAGTACGGGTCCTGCTGCTGCCCGTAGCCGCCCTGGCCCTGGTCGGGGTAACCCTGGCCGCCCTGGGGCTGGTTGCCGTAGCCCTGCTGCCAGTGCTGCTGCTGGGGGTGCTGCGGGGCGGCCTGCTGCTCGTACGGGCGGCCGTACGGGTCCTCGTAGGGCTGGTCGGGCTCGATGCGGCGGAGCTGGGTGGTGGCGTCGTCCATGGCCGGGGCCTGCGGGTGCTCGTGCCGGGGCTGCTCGGGGGCCTCCCGCTCCGCGCGCTTGTTCTTGCCGCGGGCCCGCAGGAACTCGATGGCGATCGGGACCACCGAGATCAGGACGATGAGGATGAGCATCGCCTCGATGTTGTTCTTGACGATGCCGATGTTGCCGAGCCAGGAGCCGAGGAGCGTCACCCCGGCGCCCCACAGGACGCCGCCGATGACGTTGAAGATCAGGAACGAGCGGTACCGCATCCCGCTGACGCCCGCGATGATCGGCGTGAAGGTGCGCACGATGGGCACGAAGCGGGCCAGCACCAGGGACTTGGGGCCGTACTTCTCGAAGAACTCGTGCGCCTTGATCACGTTCTCCTGCTTGAACAGGCGCGAGTCGGGCCGGTTGAACAGGGACGGGCCGACCTTCTTGCCGAACATGTAGCCCGCCTGGTCGCCCAGGATCGCGGCGACGCAGATCAGCGCGATGGCACCCCACAGCGGGAAGTCCAGCTGGCCGGAGGTGATCAGCAGTCCGGCGGTGAACAGCAGCGAGTCGCCCGGCAGGAAGAAGCCGATGAGCAGGCCGGACTCGGCGAAGACGATGAGCAGCAGACCCCAGATGCTGTAGGTGTTCAGCAGATAGTTGGGATCGAGCCAGCTCGGGCCGAGGGCGAGTGTCATCACGGGTCCGGGCTCCTGAGGGGGGAAGAGGGCGGCTACGGCGTCCATGTGCGGCCGCCCAAACTATCAACGCGTCACGACCGGCCCAGGTTCCACCGGCCGTCCCAGAATGCACTGTGGGGCGAGCGGGGCAAAGCTGTGAGCCATGGGACTCGATGACTACGGCGGCGGCCAGGGGCCCGAGCCGGACGTACTGGTGGTGACCGCGAACGACGTGCCCGGACGCCGGGTGGAGCGGGTGCTCGGCGAGGTCTTCGGCCTCACCGTGCGCTCGCGTCACCTGGGCAGCCAGATCGGCGCCGGGCTGAAGTCGATGATCGGCGGCGAGCTGAAGGGGCTCACCAAGACCCTGGTGGAGACCCGCAACCAGGCCATGGAGCGCCTGGTGGAGCAGGCACGCGCGCGTGGCGCCAACGCGGTGGTGGCGTTCCGCTTCGACGTCACCGAGGCGGCCGACCTGGGCACCGAGGTGTGCGCCTACGGGACGGCGGTGGTCCTGGCCCGCGAGTAAGCCAGGACCGGTGTGCCTACGCCTCGTGCCGGTCGGCGTTGGCGGCGATGGCCGCGTTCAGATGGGCGGCGACGCCCGGGCCGAGGGCGTCGTAGTACGCGGTGAAGCGGGCGTCGGCGACGTACATCTCACCCAGACAGCGGTGCATCGGGTACGGGCACTCGTAGAACCAGTGGCCGATGTGGCGGCGGTGCTCCTCGGCGAGGTCCATGGCCGCCGCGCCGGCCGGCGGGACACCGTCGGCCACCAGGGCGGCGTAGCGGGTGTTCCAGTCGTCGGACTCGGCGCGCATCCGCTGCCAGTCGGCCTTGGTGTGGCGGGCGGTGCGGCGCCGGGACTCGGCGTACGCCTCGGTGCCGCCCCAGCGGCGCTCGGTCTCCGCGGCGTATTGCTCGGGGTCGTGGTCCCCGAAGACCTCGAAGCGTTCCTCGGGGGTGAGGTCGATGCCCATCGTGCGTGCCTCCATGGCGTGTTCCACGGCCGCCGCCATCCGGCTCAGCCTCTCGATCCGGGCGGTCAGCAGCTCGTGCTGCCGGCGCAGGTGGGCGCGCGGGTCCGCGCCGGGATCGTCGAGCAGGGCGGCGACCTCGTCGAGCGGGAAGCCGAGCTCGCGGTAGAACAGGATCTGCTGGAGCCGGTCGAGGTCGGCGTCGGCGTAGCGCCGGTGTCCGGCGTGCGTGCGCTCGCTGGGGGCGAGCAGCCCGATCTCGTCGTAGTGGTGCAGGGTGCGCACCGTGATCCCGGCGAACCCCGCGACCTGTCCCACGGAGTAGCTCAACGTTCCTCGCTCCTTGTCGTCCGGGGCGCCGGGTGCGCCGTCGGTACGGGGTCCACGCTGCGTCCTCACGCCGGGTGAGGTGCAAGGGGGAATTCTGTCCGGGATGTTGTGTCGGTTATGTCCGCTTATGGTGAGCCCGTGGCCCAGGACACCGCGCAGCAGCCGCCTCCGACCGCTCCCACGGCCCCGGCACGTGCGCTGCTGCCGCTGATCCTGCCCTCCGTGACGGTGGGGATCGTCGCGAGCCTCATCTTCGTCGGGGTGAGCACGGCGGCCGAGAAGCTCCAGCACGTGCTGTGGGGGCCGCTGCCGGACGCGCTGGGGGTGGGCCGGTACTCGGTGCTGTGGATGTTCGTGATGCTCTTCGCCACCGGAGTCGCGGTCGGCCTGGTGGTGTGGAAGGTCCCCGGTCACGCGGGCCCCGACCCGGCCACCCTCGGCCTGGACGCGCCGGTGCTGCCGCCGGTGGTGCTGCCGGGGCTGGTGCTCGCGGTCGCTCTGATGCTGGCGGGCGGGCCGAGCCTCGGCCCGGAGAACCCGATCATCGCGGTCAACGTCGGCCTCGCCATGTGGCTCGGGCAGAAGCTGGTGCCCAGGGCGCCGGGCTCGCTGTGGCCGGTGCTGGCGGAGGCGGCCACGATCGGGGCGCTGTTCGGCACACCGGTCGCGGCGGCGCTGGTGATCTCCGAGGCGCTGGCCGGGCGCCCGCTGCGCGGACGGCTCTGGGACAACCTCTTCGCCCCGCTGACCGCCGCCGCGTGCGGTGCCATCACCACCACCCTGGTGGCGCGCCCCACCTTCGACCTGGGCCTGCCGCCCTTCGGCCATCCCCGGTGGAGCGACGTGGTGGCGGCACTGGTGATCGCCTCGGCGGCCGCGCTGCTCGGCATGTGCGCGGTCTACGTCTTCCCCTACGTCCACACCGCCTTCCGCCGGCTGCGGCATCCGATGCTGATGCTGCCGGCGGGCGGGCTCGTGCTGGGCGCCCTGGCGGCCGTGGGCGGCCATCTGACGCTGTTCAAGGGGCTCACCGAGGTCGGGGAGCTGGCGCGGGACCCCGACGGCTGGTCGGCGGGCCAGTTCGCGGTGATGGCGGTGGTGAAGCTGGCGGCGCTGGTGGTGGCGGCCTCCTGCGGGTTCCGGGGCGGCCGGATCTTCCCGGCCGTGTTCATCGGGGCCGCGCTGGGCCTGTGCGCGCACGCGCTGGTCCCGGCCGCGCATCCGTCGGTCGCGGTGGCCAGCGGGGTGCTGGGGATGCTGCTGGCGATCACCCGGCAGGGCTGGGTGAGCCTGTTCACGGCCGCGGCCCTGGTCGCCTCGCCCGGAGTGCTCGCCCTGCTGTGCATCGCCTCGCTGCCCGCGTGGCTGCTGGTGACCGGGCGGCCGCAGATGCAGTTGCGCGCGGACGGTACCCCGATCCGCTGAATTCCCCCTGAATTCCCCCTGATGGAGGCATGGTCCATGGCGCTGCACAGAGGTTCCCGGAAGCACGGGGAACGTCACATATCCGTCAACCCGTTCTTCGGGGACGCCGACCCCGTCAGCGGGATGACCGAGGCCCCGCCCACCCACCGGCTGCCGGACGCGCCGCTGGCCCCGGCGACGGCGTACCAGGTGGTGCACGACGAACTCATGCTGGACGGCAACGCGCGGCTGAACCTGGCCACTTTCGTCACCACCTGGATGGAGCCGCAGGCCGGGGTGCTGATGGCGGAGTGCCTGGACAAGAACATGATCGACAAGGACGAGTACCCGCGCACCGCCGAGCTGGAGCGGCGCTGCGTGGCGATCCTCGCCGACCTGTGGAACGCCCCCGACCCCTCGGCCGTGGTCGGCTGCTCCACCACCGGCTCCAGCGAGGCGTGCATGCTCGCCGGGATGGCGCTCAAGCGCCGCTGGACGAAGCGGAACGCCGACCGGTATCCGGGGGCCCGCCCGAACCTGGTGATGGGCGTCAACGTCCAGGTCTGCTGGGAGAAGTTCTGCGACTTCTGGGAGGTGGAGCCCCGGCTCGTCAACATGGAGGGCGACCGCTTCCACCTCGACCCCCGCGCGGCGGCCGAACTGTGCGACGAGAACACCATTGGGGTCGTCGGTGTCCTCGGCTCCACTTTCGACGGCTCCTACGAGCCCATCGCCGGCCTCTGCGCCGAACTGGACGCCCTGAAGGAGCGCACCGGTCTCGACATCCCCGTGCACGTGGACGGCGCCTCGGGCGCGATGGTCGCCCCCTTCCTGGACGAGGACCTCGTCTGGGACTTCCGGCTTCCGCGCGTGGCTTCGATCAACACCTCCGGCCACAAGTACGGGCTCGTCTACCCCGGCGTCGGCTGGGCGCTGTGGCGGGACTCGGAGGCGCTGCCCGAGGAGCTGGTGTTCCGGGTGAACTACCTGGGCGGCGACATGCCCACCTTCGCGCTGAACTTCTCCCGCCCCGGCGCCCAGGTCGCGGCCCAGTACTACACGTTCCTGCGCCTGGGCCGCGAGGGCTACCGCGCGGTGCAGCGCTCCACCCGGGACGTGGCGACCTACCTGGCCGGAAAGATCGAGGCGCTCGGCGACTTCCGGCTGCTGACACGGGGCGACCAGCTGCCGGTGTTCGCGTTCACCACCGCCGACCACGTCACCGCGTACGACGTGTTCGACGTCTCCCGGCGGCTGCGGGAGTACGGCTGGCTCGTCCCCGCGTACACCTTCCCGCCCGACCGGGAGGACCTCTCCGTGCTGCGGGTGGTGTGCCGCAACGGGTTCTCCCACGACCTGGCCGACCTCTTCCTCGCCGACCTCACCCGCGCGCTGCCCGGCCTGCGCCGCCAGCAGGGACCGAGCGGTGACAAGGAAGCGGCCACCGGGTTCCACCACTGAGCGCTACGCGTCGCGCTGCCGCTCCAGCGCGACCAGCTCGAACGCCGTCTTTCCGTCGAGGGACTCCCGGATGATGTCGGCGTGCCCGGCGTGCCGGGCCGTCTCGCGGATCAGGTGCAGACAGAACCAGCGCAGCGAGACCCGGCCGTCCGGCGGGAACCAGGGGTCCGGCGGGAGCGGGAAGGTCTCGTCCAGGCTGGGCGCGGAGCGGATCAGCTTCTCCGTCTCCGCGGCCAGCTCCTCCCAGTACGCGAGCTGCCCCGCGACCGTCTCGTCCTCGGTGAGCTGGAAGCACTCGTGCCAGTTCGACTGGTCCCGGTGCACCGCCGGGGGCTCCTGCCGGGCGCGGGCCTGCCACGCCTGCTCGACCTCGGCGACGTGCTTCAGCAGTCCGCCCAGGGACAGTTCACTCGCACTGGGACGGGTCCGCGCCTGCTCCTCCGTCACGCCCAGCAGGGCCCGGCGGATGCCGCCGCGCTGCTCCTCCAGGAACGCCAGCAGTGCCCCGCGCTCGTCTCCCGGCGCCTCGGCTCCCACATGAGTGACCATGACCGATCCCCTCTTCTGAGCTGTCCGCGGGACTCGTTCGCCCCGACACCGACGAAGCTACGGGCCATTGAGGTCAGATCCTGTCCTCAATGGCCCGTGACGGCGGAAGTTTCGCTGCCGAATCAGAACGGGAAGCCGCTGCGCCCGTGCTGCACCGAGATCCACTTGGTGGTGGTGAACGCTTCGAGGGTCGTCTCGCCGTTCAGCCGGCCGATGCCGGAGTGCTTCTCCCCGCCGAAGGGGACGATCGGCTCGTCGTGCACGGTGCCGTCGTTCACATGGAACATCCCGGTGTCGATCCGCTGCGCGAAGGCCACCCCGCGCTCGATGTCACCGGTGTGGACGGCGCCGCTGAGGCCGTAGGGAGTGTCGTTGACGATGCGGACCGCCTCCTCCTCGCCGTCGAACGGGACGAGGAAGACGACCGGCCCGAAGACCTCCTGCCGCAGCAGCTCCGACCCCTCGGGCACATCGGTGAGCACGCTGGGCGCGACCAGGTTGCCCTCGACCGTGCCGTGCACCAGGGCCGTCGCCCCCTCGGCGAGCGCCTGCTCGACCACCCCGGAAAGGGCGTTCGCCTGCGTGGAGTTGATGACCGGACCGATGACGGTACGCGGGTCGCGCGGGTCGCCGACCGGCAGCGAGCGCACCTTGGCGACGAACTTCTCGGTGAACTCCGCCGCGACCGAGCGGTCCACCAGCACCCGGTTGGCGGCCATGCAGACCTGCCCCTGGTGCACGAACCGGCTGAAGACCGCCGCGTCCACCGCGTAGTCGATGTCCGCGTCCTCCAGCACCACCAGGGCGCTGTTGCCGCCGAGTTCGAGCACCGCGCGCTTGAAGTGCGCGGCGCACACGGTGGCGACATGGCGGCCGGTGCCGTCGGAGCCGGTGAAGGAGATGACCCGGGGCACCGGGTGCTCGATGAAGGCGTCCCCGATCTCGGCGATGTCGGTGACGACCACGTTGAGCAGCCCGCCGGGCAGGCCCGCGTCCTCGAAGAGCTTGCCGATGAGGGTGCCGCCCGCGATCGGGGTGTTCTGGTGCGGCTTGAGGACCACGCCGTTGCCGAGCGCGAGCGCGGGGGCGACCGACTTGAGCGACAGCAGGAAGGGGAAGTTGAACGGGCTGATCACGCCCACCACGCCGACCGGCACCCGGTAGAGGCGGTTCTCCTTGCCTTCCAGCGGGGAGGGCAGGATGCGGCCCTCGGGGCGCAGCGCCAGGTGGACCGCCTCGCGCAGGAACTCCTTGGCCAGGTGCAGTTCGAAGCCCGCCTTCACCCGGGTGCCGCCCAGCTCCGCGACGATCAGCTCGGCGATCTCCTCCTCGCGCTCCTCCAGCAGGGCGAGGGCCCGCTCGAAGACCGCGCGACGCGCGTAGGGGCTGGTGCGCGCCCATTCCTTCTGGACGCGCTCGGCGGCCCGGTACGCCTGGTCGACCTCGTCGACCGAGGCCACGGTGATCGAGGCCAGCTTCTCGTCGTCGTAGGGGTTGAAGTCGATGACGTCCCAGGAGCCGGTGCCCGGCCGCCATTCGCCGTCGATGTACTGCTGGGCGAGGTCGCTGAAAAAGGCCGCCATGTGATCCCTCAATCGTGAGCGTACGGCTGAGTCACGCCAGGTGCTGATCACGGGCCATCGTACTGGTGCGCGCTGGAGAAGCCGAGGAGCCCTATGGCCCTCAACTTCCTTGCGCTTCAGGCTTGTTGGGCGAGCCGCTCGATGAGGTCGCGGCTCTCCTCGGGGCCGGGGCTGTCCTGCTGGAGCTCCTTGAGGGCGTGCTCGTACTGGGCGACGTCCTCACGCTTGTCCAGATAGAGCGCGCTGGTGAGCTGCTCCAGGTAGACCACGTCGGAGAGGTCGGACTCGGGGAAGCTGAGCAGGGTGAAGGCACCGCTCTCCCCGGAGTGCCCGCCGAAGCCGAACGGCATGACCTGGAGGCGTACGTTGGGCCGCTCGGAGACCTCGATCAGGTGTCGGAGCTGTCCGCGCATGACCTCGCGGTCGCCGTACGGGCGGTGCAGGGCGGCCTCGTCGAGCACGATGTGGAACTCGGGCGCGTGATCGCCGAGCAGATGCTTCTGCCGCTCCAGGCGCAGCGCGACCCGTCGCTCCACGTCCTCCGCGCTGGCGCCGCGCATGCCACGCCGGACGACCGCGCGGGCGTAGTCCTCGGTCTGGAGCAGGCCGTGCACGAACTGCACCTCGTAGACCCGGATGAGGTGCGCGGCGCCCTCCAGGCCCACATAGGTGGGGAACCAGCTCGGCAGCACGTCGGAGTAACTGTGCCACCAGCCCGCCACGTTGGCCTCCCGCGCGAGGGAGAGCAGCGACTCGCGCTCGGCCTCGTCGTCGATGCCGTAGAGCGTCAACAGGTCTTCGACGTCCCTGGTCTTGAAGCTCACCCGGCCCAGTTCCATCCGGCTGATCTTCGATTCGGAGGCGCGGATCGAGTAACCCGCCGCCTCGCGCGTGATCCCCCGAGCTTCACGCAGCCGCCTGAGTTGCGAACCGAGCAGCATCCGCCGCACCACCGATCCGGGCTCTCCCGCGCTCACGTTCGTCAGCCTCCCCAACCCGTCCTCAAGTGCCTGAGTCTGCCACTAAAACACTTCAAGCAGTACTCGTACGGTTACGGAAACGGAAAGAGCTGAACCGTTTCTGCCCGCCATAGGTCACGACCACTGGCGGCGATGGGCACTCCAATGGCGGAAAAAATGGCCAAGAAGCGGTACGCGCAGGGTGATTTCGGCCGCGTGCACGTGCATCTGCCCTTGCATCTGCTGTGCGCATCCGAAACCATGGTGCCGCGCCACCGCTGCCTCGCAACGACCGCGAATCCCGGGAGTGCCTCGCATGGGGACGAATGGATCGACCATGCTCAAGCCGTTACGGCAGGGCCTTCCGCCGCTGGACCCCACGGCCGTGTCCGAAGCCGCCTCCTGTGCCCTGCCCGCCCGTTACGAGGCGGTCCGCGAGGCCCGGCGCTTCACCCGCTCCACCCTCGGCCACTGGGACGTCGGCGACCGCTTCGACGACATCGCCCTGGTCGTCTCCGAACTCGTCACCAACGCCCTGCGCCACGCGCTGCCCGCCGAACTCCCGCCCGGCGCCACGCAGTCGGCGCCCGTCCGGCTGCATCTGCTGCGCTGGACCGGCCGGCTGGTGTGCGCGGTGCGCGACCCGAGCGACGAGACGCCCGTGCCGCGCGAGACGGAGGACGACTTCTCCGCCGAGTCGGGCCGGGGGCTGCTGCTGGTGGAGTCCTTCGCGGACGGCTGGGGCTGGCACCCGGTCGCGGGCGAGGCCGGCGGCAAGCTGGTCTGGGCGCTGTTCCGGCTGGGAAGCGCCGACTGAGCGGCCGGAACTCCCTTGCTGGTCACGGCTTTTGACATCGTTGCCAGCGCGGCTGCCGCCAAGGCCCGCCGGTGGCGGGGTCAGCCGGCGATGAGGTGGTCGAACTCGCCGTCCTTGATGCCGAGGAGCATCGCCTCGATCTCCGCGCGGGTGTAGACCAGCGCGGGCCCGTCCGGGAAGCGCGAGTTGCGTACGGCCACCTCGCCGCCGGGCAGCCGCGCGAACTCCACGCAGGAACCCTGGGAGTTGCTGTGGCGGCTCTTCTGCCAGGCCACGCCGTCCAGCTGCGTGGCAGTCATGCCGTTGTACACGTCGTACCCCCCGTACACGCCGTCAACGTAGCGGTCCACAGGTCGCTCCCCGCTGTGCACTGTCTGATGTGGCCATGGATGCTCTGGTCGATGTCGCACTGATCGACGTCGTGCTGGTCGATCGACCCGGATCATAACCTTGTTCATGTGCAGATGAATGGGCAGATGCACGTGCACGGCGGGTGTTCCCGCGGTTACAGCTTTGACGTCCGCTTTACCCGAGCCTCGGGGCAGGTGATGTTGACGCGTCTGCCCCGAAGCGGCTTTCGGCATGCGCGCGCGGGCTCCGCGCACGCGCTTCCGCGCCAGGTCGTCCGGATCGGAACGTCCCGCCCCGGGCAGAGACGCGCGCCGGGCCCTTCCTGTTCCCCGGTGTCCCGCGATCCCCCGGGTAACGGCTGGTAACTTGCTGCGGACCTCCGGCTCAGGGGGGCCTCGCGCACGGCCGGCGGGGCGACCGGCTACTGGTTGGGAGCTTGACGTGACGACGGCTACGGCGAAGGTGCGGGCCGCTGCGGCGGCGGGACTGGTGGGCGCGCTCGCGCTCACCGTGACGGCGTGCGGCGGAGACGGCTCACCGGACGACTCCCCCGCCACGAGCAGCGCGGCCCCGGCCCCCTCCGGCGCGGACGGCTCCGGCGGCGCCGACGCCTCCGACCGGCTCCAGGGCAGCTGGATCACCACCGGCGGGGGCAAGATCGTCGCCCTGGTGATCACCGGGAAGCAGGCCGGGCTGTTCGTGACCGGCGGCACGGTGTGCAGCGGTACGGCGGGCGAGCAGGCCGGTAAGGGCGTGATCCGGCTGAGCTGCCAGGGCGGCGACGACAGCCGGGCCGAGGGCACGGTCGACTCGGTCAGCGGCAAGGCGCTGAAGGTGACCTGGAAGGGGAGCGCCGGGTCGGAGTCGTACACCAGGGCCGAGGGCGGCAAGCTGCCCACCGGGCTGCCGACGAGTCTCCAGCCCTCGTAGGCCGGTCTCTCCTGTTTCCCCTTTCCCGTCATCTCCGCCTGAAGTGGTGAATCGGCGGGGGTGCGTGCTCGGTCCCCGCGCGAAGGCGCCATGATGCGGGGAGACGTCACGATCTCGATGGGACCAGTACATGCGCCGTGTCATTCCGCTCACCCTCACCGCTCTCGCCGCCGCCCTCGCCCTGACCGCCTGCGACGACGGCGGCAACGGCGGCGCGGACGGCGCCAAGAGCAAGACCGGATCGGGCTGCGCGACCGGCGCGGTCGCCCTGGAGGTCGGTTCCGCGAGCGTCGCGCCCGCCGCCGGGGACAGCGGCGAGGTGCCGGTCAGCATCACCAACCAGAGCGCCCCCTGCACCCTGGACCACTTCCCCGGCGTCACCCTGCGCCAGGGCGACCGGTCGGTGAAGCTGCCGGTGAGCGAGGGCGCGCAGGCGCAGACCCTGAAGCTGGCCAAGGGCGCCTCGGCGACCTTCACCGTCTCCTACGTACGCGGCGCGGACGGCGATGCCAAGGCCCTCAAGGCGAGCACCATGGAGGTCACGCTGCCGGGCGGCGGGGACACGAAGAGCTTCCCGTGGAAGTTCGGCCCGGTCGCGGGCAAGGGCGCGGACGGCCTGGACGCGTCGGTGAGCGCGTTCCAGCAGGTGGGCGACTAGGGCCCCGCCGGGGCGCGGGCCGCCTCCGTGCGGCCCTCGGCCGTGGCGACCCCCGGTATGGCCGACGGCGGCGTCCTCACGGCAGTGGTCGGCGGGATCTGACCTGGGCCTCGTCCGCCGCTCTCGCTCCTTCCGTCCACCCGGCCTCGTCGCTGACGCCGCGCAGCCGGGTGGTGGTCGTCTGCGGGAACATGCTCTCCACGCGGTCGGTCACCGCCGTCTCGCGGGTGACCAGCACCGGCAGCAGATCCCGGCTGACCTGGCTCTCGGCGGCGGCCGCGAGCCGGTCGCCGACGCGGTGGGCGTAGGCGGCGAGGAACGACTGCCGGAAGGTCTTGGTCCGCTTGCGGCCCCCGGCCCGCTGCGCCGCCTCCGCCCTGGCCATCGCGTGCGTGGCCTGCACCAGCAGCGAGGTGTACAGCAGCTCGACCGCCTCCAGGTCCGCCTCGAAGCCGACGACCGTGGAGAAGGCGAACGGTTCGTTCCACACCGCGCGGCAGTGGTTGGCGCGGGCGACCGCGTCCAGCAGCACGGCCTTGGCCTGCTCGTACGGCGGCTCGACGCCTGTCCGGCAGGCTCCGGGGGCGTCCGGCGCCGGGGCGGAGGCGGCGAGCAGCGCCTCGTCGACACTGTGCCGGGCCATCAGCTCCTGCGCCTTGGCGGTGAGCGCCTCGGCCTCCTCCGGATACCCGGTGCCCTCGGCCTTGGCGAGCAGGGCGCGGATACGGCCGAGGGTGCGGGAGGTGCCCGGTCCGGCGGGCCGCCGGGGTTCCTCCAGCGGCTCCAGCGTGGGCAGGCGCAGCAGCAGCCGGTACAGCTCCAGGACGGTGGTGGCGTACGAGAAGCGGTCGGTGGGGCGGGCGTCCGGCTGGTCGGCGAGGGCGTCGAGCTGGGCGGTCCAGCGGTGCCCGCGCGGCCGGTCCTTCGCCGCCTGGGCGCGGATCAGCCCTGCGGCGAGGCCGAGGTGGGCGTCCTCCAGCTCCCGGCGCACCAGCCGCGCCACATCGGCGGGCTGCCACCCGCGCTGCCAGGCCGCCGCCATGAACTCCTCGCCGCGCCGGGTGAGTTCGGCGTCGGCACCGGTGTCGGCGGCGAGCAGGGACGCGCCGGTGTCGAGCCCCGAGTCGGTGTCGTCGTAGAGAGCGGCCGCGAAGGCGCGTTCGACGGTGCTGGCAGTGCTGGTCACATGGTCGATCGTGCCATGTCCCGCCGACAGGCCACCAAAGTTGTCCACAGGGTGTGGACAACGGCGCCCCGTGTGAGCCGGGGACCCGAAAAGGGGTGTCAACCATCGGTTGACAGTGTCGAAGTGTCAACCTACGGTTGTCACATGGCGACCAACCCGAAAGTCACGGCATCCGTACGCCTCGACGACCTCATCGAGGCCATCAAGACCGCCCACGCCGAGCCCCTCGAACAACTCCAGGACGCGGTGATCGCCGCGGATCACCTGGGCGATGTGGCGGACCATCTGATCGGGCACTTCGTGGACCAGGCCCGTCGCTCCGGCGCGTCCTGGACCGACATCGGCAAGAGCATGGGGGTGACCCGGCAGGCGGCCCAGAAGCGGTTCGTCTCCAAGGAGTCGGCCGATCTCGACCCCAACCAGGGCTTCAGCCGCTACACCCCCCGCGCCCGCAACGTCGTCATGGCGGCGCACAACGCGGCGGTGACCGCGCGCAACGCGGAGGGGCGCCCCGAGCACCTGGTCCTCGGCCTGCTGGCCGAGCCGGAGGGCATCGCGGTGAAGGCGATGGCCGCGCAGGGCGTCGAGGCCGACGCCGTACGCCAGGCCGCGACCGCCGCGCTCCCCCCGGCCACCGGGACCACCCCCGACCTGGTCCCCTACGGCCCCGAGGCCAAGAAGGCCCTGGAACTCACCTTCCGCGAGGCGCTCCGGCTCGGCCACAACTACATCGGCACCGAGCACATCCTGCTGGCCCTGCTGGAGCAGGAGAACGGCGAGGGCGTCCTCGCCGGCCTCGGCATCACCAAGGAGGGCACCGAGGAGTACGTGAACCGGGTGCTGGCCCTGCTCCTGGAGCAGAAGAAGGCGGCCACCTCGGCCCAGCAGGCGGCCACCCACCCGGACGACGCGCAGGACAGCTGACCCGCGCGTCGAAAGCGCAGGTCAGCACCATTGTCAGACCCCCCTGCCACACTCACACGCATGACCGACCGGTGGGCGCTCGCACCGGCCGAGGACGGTGGCGTGGACGTCGCCCCCCTCGGCCCGGACGGGCTGCCCGCCGGTCCGGTCCGGCGCGAGAGCGATCTCGCCCAGGCGGTGCGGAGCCGCCCGGAGACCGGACGCTGGGTGTGGAGGTCGACCTCCGAGGTCTACCCGCGCCTGCTCGCCACGGGGGTGCGAGTGGAGCGGTGCTACGACATCGAGGACGCCGAGACCCTGCTCCTGGGCCACGAGGGGCGGTACGGCGAACCACGCTCGGCCGCCGCCGCCCTGGCCCGCCTCCGGGGCGGCCCCGTACCGCCCGACCCGCCGCAGCGCGCGGCCGAACCGGGCGCCCAGTCCTCGCTGTTCGAGCCGTCCGGCACCCGGATGCCGCTGACCGACCTCCTCGAGGTCTACGCCGAACAACAGCGAAGACACGAGCGGACCGCCCACCCCGACCGGATGCGCCTGCTGACCAGCGCGGAGTCGGCGGGCATGCTGGTGGCCGCCGAGATGAACCGCGCGGGCCTGCCCTGGCGCGCGGACGTGCACCGCGCCCTGCTCACCGACCTCCTGGGCGAGCGGTACGCGGGCGGCGGCGAACCGCGCCGCCTCGCCGAGCTGGCCGACGAGGTGTCCACGGCCTTCGGCCACCGGGTGCGCCCGGATCTCCCGGCCGATGTGATCAGGGCCTTCGCGCGGGCCGGGATCAAGGTCGGATCCACCCGCCGCTGGGAGATCCAGTCCCTCGACCACCCGGCCGTGGCCCCGCTGCTGGAGTACAAGCGGCTGTACCGGATCTGGGTGGCGCACGGCTGGTCCTGGCTGCGGGACTGGGTGCGCGAGGGCCGGTTCCGTCCCGAGTTCCTCGCGGGCGGCACGGTCACCGGGCGCTGGGTCACCAACGGCGGGGGCGCGCTGCAGATACCCAAGGTGATCCGGCGCGCGGTCGTGGCCGACCCCGGCTGGCGGCTGGTGGTGGCCGACGCCGCCCAGATGGAGCCCAGGGTGCTGGCGGCGATCTCCCGCGACCCCGGCCTGATGGAGGTCGCGGCCCGCGAGAGCGACCTCTACCAGTCCGTGTCCGAGCGCGCCTTCTCCGGCGACCGCGACCAGGCCAAGCTGGCCGTCCTCGGCGCGATCTACGGCCAGACCTCGGGCGACGGCCTGAAGAACCTGGCCGCGCTGCGCCGCCGCTACCCGAAGGCCGTGGCCTACGTGGACGAGGCGGCCCGCGCGGGCGAGGAGGGCCGCCTGGTCCGCACCTGGCTGGGCCGCACCTGCCCGCCGGTGGCCGGCGCGGACGCGGCGGAGGAGGCGGGCATCCCGCTCGGCGAGGAAGGCGGGGACGGCAGGGATGGCAGGGATCGCGGCGGCACGTCCACCGACCGCGGCCGGGGCCGCTTCGCCCGCAACTTCGTCGTCCAGGGCAGCGCGGCCGACTGGACCCTGCTGCTCCTGGCGGCCCTGCGCCGCGCGTGCGCGGACCTCGCCGCCGAGCTGGTCTTCTTCCAGCACGACGAGGTCATCGTGCACTGCCCCGCCGAGGAGGCCGAGCAGGTCGCCGCGGCCATCCGGGAAGCCTCCGCCCTGGCGGCCCGCCTCACCTTCGGCGACACCCCGGTCCGCTTCCCGTTCAGCACGGCCGTGGTGGAGTGCTACGCGGACGCGAAGTGAGCGCGCGGCGCCTGTGCGACCATGGCTGACAGAGCTCGATCGCGGCTCCTGGACGAGGTGCGCCGTACCCAGCACACGACAAGACGGCGCGTGGGAGTTCTCCATGGGATGGATCGCGCTCGTACTGTCCGGAATGCTGGAAGCGGTGTGGGCGACAGCCCTCGGCAAGTCGGAAGGCTTCAGCCGCCCGCTCCCGTCCGTGATCTTCGTACTCGGCCTGCTGCTCAGCATGTCGGGCCTGGCCTTCGCCCTCCGCACGGTCCCCGTCAGCACCGGTTACGCGGTCTGGGTCGGCATCGGCGCGGCCCTCACAGCGGCCTACGCCATGCTCTTCGACGGCGAACCGGCCGGCACCGTCAAGATCCTGCTGCTGCTCGGGATCATCGCGTGTGTGGCGGGCCTGAAGCTGACGCACTGACAGCGACCGGAAATACGTGGCTCATCCAGGGCAACCCTGACCACACCTCACGCGTCACACGAGCATCACTTGTCCGTGTTTCCGCAGGTCCGGAAAGGGCCCCACTTCCTGTGATGACTCGTACCCGCGTGGCAGCGGCGGCACTGACAGCCGCGTTCGCCACCGCCGGCGGTCTGCTGACCGCCACCCCGGCTTCCGCCGTCACCTGTGCCTCGCCGTCCTGGACCGCGCAGTACTACGCGAACACCTCGTTCAAGGGCACGCCCAAGCTGACCGCCTGCGACTCGGCGATCGCCGAGACCTACGGCTACGGCGACCCGGCCGGTGTGACGCTGCCGAAGGACAACTTCTCCGTCCGCTGGTCCGTCACCCGTGACTTCGGCTCCGGCGGCCCGTTCCGCCTCTCCGCGGCCACCCAGGACGGCATGCGCGTCTACGTCGACGGCGTGCGGCGGATCGACCTGTGGCGGAACGTTTCTTCGACCGTTCGCAAGACCGTCGACCTGCGCATCCCCGCTGGCAGGCACACGCTCCGCGTGGACTATGTCGCCTGGACCGGCTACGCCTCCGCCGCCTTCACGTACACCCCGCGCACCGACGCCAAGACCGACACGGTGAAGCCGCTCGCGCCGACCGGGCTCACCGCCGCGTACGACCGCAAGACGGCGAAGGCCACGCTGCGCTGGACCCGGAACAAGGAGATGGACCTCGCCGGGTACCGCGTGTACCGGCGGCTGAGCGGCGCGAGCTGGGCGAAGGCCAGCGGCACCAAGCTGCTCACCTCGCCTTCCTTCGTGGACGCGCCGCCCGTGACCGGCCAGACCTTCTTCTACGAGCTGCGCGCCGTCGACAAGGCCGGCCGCGAGTCCACCGGCAGCGCCGACGTGTCCGCCACCACGGTCGACCGCACCGCACCGGCGGCCCCGGCCGGCCTGACGGCGACGGACGGGCAGGACGGCGTGGCGCTGGCCTGGCAGCCGGTCCCGGGTGCGGCCAAGTACACCGTCTTCCGCCGGCAGCAAGCCGAGCCTGGCTTCCCGGAGACACCGGTGACCCAGCTCGCCACGGTGCCCTCGCCCTCCTGGACCGACAAGGCCGCCGCCGAGCGAACGGGCTACACCTACTACGTCGCCGCCGTCGACGCGGCCGGCAACCCCTCGGCGACGCGCGCGACGGCGTCCGCCACCCGTGGCGATCACGCACCCGCACCGGCCACCGACGTGACGGCCGTGTTCGAGCCGCGTACCGGCATCGTGCTGCGGTGGACCCCGTCGACCAGCGACGACGTCGACCGCTACGACCTCTACCGCGACGGTTACCTCTACCGGGACGACGTGTGGGGAGCCACCTACACCGACGCGACGCTCGACCACGGCCGCACGTACACGTACACCGTGGTCGCCGTCGACAAGGCGGGCAACCGCTCCCCCGTCTCCGCCCCGGCCTCCGCGACCACCGACGGCGACCAAGTCGCCCCGGCACCCGTCACCGGCCTGAAGGCGACACCGCGCGAGGACGGTGTCCTCCTGGAGTGGGCCCCGAACACGGAGCCCGACCTCAAGCGGTACGAGGTCTTCAAGGCCGAGAAGTACGACGACGGCGACGGCGGCCAGGTCTGGCTCGCCCACCGGGTCGAATACCTCGGCGAGGACACCACCTCGTTCCTCCACGCCAGCCCACCGGACGGCGAGAACGTCCTGTACGCCGTGATCGCCGTCGACAACTGGGAGAACCAGCTCCGCGTCGAGGACGAGACGGTGAACTGGGTCGAGGTGACGGAACTGGGCACCCCGACCGGGGACTGACCCCCCGGTCGCGGCCCCCCGCACCCGGCGGGGGGCCGCTCCCCGGCGCCCCGCTCCCGGACAACAGAAAACCCCAGGTCACGGCGAGTGAGTCCTGGGGTGATCCGAGCCGCTTTCGGGATTCGAACCCGAGACCTACGCATTACGAGTGCGTTGCTCTGGCCATCTGAGCTAAAGCGGCGTGCTGGACGCACCGGGGTGCGATCGGCAACGTCGGTAAGTCTACACAGGTGCGGGGGTGGTTCGTACCGGCCCCGGAGGGTGGGGCCGGTACCCGGGGTGGTCAGGTGCAGCGTTTGCCCTGGGCGGGCGGGGTGCCGTGGAGGAGGTAGGTGTTGATCGCGGAGTCGACGCAGGTGCTGCCGCGGCCGTAGGCGGTGTGGCCGTCGCCCTCGTAGGTGAGGAGGCGGCCCGAGGAGAGCTGGCGGGACAGGGACTGGGCCCAGCGGTAGGGGGTCGCCGGGTCGCGGGTGGTGCCGACGACCACGATGGGCGCCGCGCCCTCCGCCTCGATGCGGTGCGGCTCGCCCGTGGCCTTCACCGGCCAGTACGTGCAGTTCAGGGAGGCCCAGGCCAGGCTGGGGCCGAACACCGGGGACGCCTTCGCGAACTCCGGCAGCGCCTTCTCCACCTGCTCCGGGCCGTCGAAGGCGGGCGGGAGGTCGAGGCAGTTCACGGCCGCGTTGGCCATCATCAGGTTGCTGTAGTGGCCACGGGCGTCGCGTTCGTAGTAGCTGTCGGAGAGGGACAGCAGGCCCGCGCCGTCGTTCTCGTCCATCGCCGAGTTCAGCGCCTCGCGGAGCTGTTGCCAGGTGCTCTCGTCGTACATCGCCGCGATCACGCCGATGGTCGCCAGCGACTCGGTCAGGCGGCGGCCGTCCGCGTCGCCGGCCGGGATCGGGTGGGCGTCGAGCGCGCGGAAGAACTTCTCCAGGCGGTCGCCGACCTGCGCGGGCGTCGCGTCCTTGCCGTCCAGGGGGCAGTCGGCCTGCTTGACGCAGTCCTCGGCGAACGCCCGGAACGCCGTCTCGAAGCCCGCCGTCTGGTCCAGGTTGAGCTGCCGGGCGTCCAGGGAGGGGTCCATCGCGCCGTCCAGCACCAGCCGGCCGGTGCGGTGCGGGAACAGCCCGGCGTACGTCGCGCCGAGGAAGGTGCCGTACGACGCGCCCACGTAGTTCAGCTTCTCGTCGCCGAGCAGCTGACGCAGGACGTCCATGTCGCGTGCCGCCTCGACGGTGGAGACGTGCCGCAGCAGCCGCGCGGAGTGCTTCCCGCAGCCCTCGGCGAAGTTCCGGTCCGCGGCGGTCAGCGCGTCCGTCTCCCTGGCGTCGTCCGGGGTCGTGTCCGTCAGGGTGAACGCGTCCATCTGGCGGCCGTCGAGGCACTCCACGGGCTCGCTGCGGGCCACCCCGCGCGGGTCCACGGCGACCATGTCGTAGCGGGCGCGGACCTCGGCGGGGTAGCCGATGGCCGCGTAACTCTGGAGGTAGCCGATCGCGGAGCCGCCCGGACCGCCCGGATTCACCAGCAGCGAGCCGAGCGGCTTGCCCTTGCCGGTGGCCTTCTTGCGGGTGACGGCCAGCTTGATGTCGCCCGAACCGGGCTTGTCGTAGTCGAGCGGCACCTTCATCGTCGCGCACTCGAAACCGGCGGCGCCGCACGCCCGCCAGCTCAGCTTCTGCGTGTAGTACGGCGACAGCGCCGACGGGGTCGAGCGCGGCAGCGCGGCCAGCGCCGCCGCCACCGTGCCGCCCGGACTCCCGCCGCCGGGGGCGCAGCCGGACACGAGCAGCACGGACGCCGCGAGCAGGGCGGCCGCCACACGGGCCGTGGCGCGGGAGGCGGCCATCGGCCGGGACGGACGGCACGCCGGGGACGCCCCGAAGGACGGCCGGGCGGGCGAGGGCGACGGGGAGGGCCTGGTGTACATCAGATGAGCGTAACCCTGCGCGACGTTCCGGGTGCTGTGCGTCCTGATCGTGGCGCCGTACGGGGGAGGCCGGGCGTCAACTCGCATACGCCCCGCTCACCCCGCGCGCAGGGCCATCGTCATCGCCTCCACCGCCAGCAGCGGGGCCACATTGCGGTCGAGGGCGTCGCGGCAGGCGGCGATCGCCTCAATGCGGCGCAGCGTGGACTCCGGGGAGCCCGCGCGGGCGATGCGCTGGAGGGAGTCCTCGGCGTCCTCGTTGGCGATGGCCACACGGGAGCCGAGCTGGAGGGCGAGGACATCGCGGTAGAAGCCGGTGAGGTCCCCCAGGGCCACGTCGAGGCTGTCGCGCTGGGTGCGGGTACGGCGCCGCTTCTGCATGTCCTCCAGGTCCTTCATCACACCCGCCGTGCCGCGCGGCAGCCGTCCGCCCTGCGCGGCGCCGAGCGCCGTCTTCAGCTCGTCGGTCTCCTTGCCGTCCATCTCCTCCGCGAGCTGCTTGGCGTCCTCGGCGGCGGCGTCGACCAGTTCCTGGGCGGCCTTGAGGCAGGCGCCGACCTCGTCCACCCGCAGCGGCAGCTTCAGCACCGAGGCACGGCGGCGGCGGGCCTCGGGGTCGGTGGCCAGGCGCCGGGCCCGGTCGACGTGCCCCTGGGTGGCACGAGCGGCGGCCGCGGCCACGTCGGGCTCGACACCGTCGCGGCGCACCAGCATGTCGGCGACGGCCGCGACGGGCGGCGTGCGCAGGTTCAGATGGCGGCAGCGGGAGCGGATCGTCGGCAGCACGTCCTCGATGGAGGGTGCGCACAACAGCCAGACCGTGCGCGGGGCCGGCTCCTCGACGGCCTTGAGGACGGCGTTGGCCGACTTCTCGTTCAGCCGCTCGGCGTCCTCGACCAGGATGATCTGCCAGCGGCCGGTCGCCGGGCTGGTGAACGACTTGCGGACCGTGTCCCGCATGTCCTTGACCAGGATCTCCGCGCCCACGGCCGCGACCGAGGAGACGTCCGCGTGAGTGCCGAGCAGTGCGGTGTGGCAGCCGTCGCAGAAGCCGCAGCCCGGGGTGCCGCCGAGGGCGCGGTCGGGGCTCACGCACTGCAGAGCGGCGGCGAAGGCCCGCGCCGCCTGGTTACGGCCCGCGCCGGGCGGGCCGGTGAACAGCCAGGCGTGGGTCATCTTCGACGCCTCCGGCGGCGGCTGGCCCGCCGCGGCGGCCGTGACGAGCGCGTCGGCGTCCCGCGCGGCCGCTTCGAGCGCCGCGCTCACCTTCTCCTGCCCGACGAGGTCGTCCCAGACGCTCATGGGTCACGCCGCCCTTTCCATCACTTCGTGTTCCGTCGTCCATTGTGCGGGCGGGCACCGACAATGCCCGGCCCGCACGGCGAAGGGCGGCACCCGCCGCAGCGCCGAAGCGCTCCGGTGGACACCGCCCCCAGGTTCCGCCGGCTCAGCTGCGACGACCCCGGCCGCGCCGGTCGCGGCCGTCGTGCTCGTCGGCGTCCCGCTCGTCGTACGACCCGAGAAGTTCGTCCGCGAGCGACGGCAGGTCGTCCAGCGGGGTCTCCTCGGCCCAGTCGGGGCGCGGGCGCCGGGGCTTGCCGTCGGCGCCGAGCTGCGGGATCTCGCGGGTGCGGTCCTCCGCGTCGTGGGCCTCGGCGGGCCGCTCGTCGCGGAAGTACCCGGGCGGCGTCCGGTCGGCGGGCGCGTCGTCGCGTACGGGCGGCAGCACGGCCGTCTCGTCGGCGCCCCGATCGGAGAACTTCGGCAGCAGCGCCGTCTCGTCCGCCGCGCCCTGGGGGGCGGGCGGCTGCGGCAGCTCGGCCGTCACCTCGGACTCGGAGCCGCCGTCGCGCACCGGGCGCAGCACGGCCGTGTCGTCGGCCGCGCGGGGCGCCGGGGCGTCCGGAACGGCGCGCTCCCGCTCGGCCGGCTTGCGGGCCGCGGTGTCGGCCGCCGCGGCGGCCTCGGCCGCGCGCCTGCGGGCCTCCTCGGCGCGCAGCAGGGCGTCCTCGGCCCTGCGCTGCTTCTCCAGGCGCAGGGCCTCGGCCTCGGCGCGCTGCCGCGCCTCCTCCTCGGCCTGCTTACGGCGCCGCTCCTCCTCGGCCCTGCGGCGGGCCTCCTCCTCGGCGCGGGCCTTCTCCTCCGCGAGCAGACGCTGACGCTCCTCCTCGGCACGGCGGTGCGCCTCCTCGGCGCGACGGCGGGCCTCTTCCTCCTGCCGCTCGGCCTCGCGGCGCTGCGCCTCCTCCAGCTCGCGGCGCTTGCGCTCCTCCTCCTCGGCACGCAGGCGGGCCAGCTGCTCCTCGCGCTCGCGCGCCACGCGCTCTTCCTCGGCCTTGCGGGCGGCCTCTGCCTCGGCCTTGCGGCGGGCCTCCTCCTCGGCCTTCTTCCGCGCCTCCTCCTGGGCCTTGATCTCGGCCTCGGAGAGCGGCAGCACGGTGTCGAGCCGGTGCCGGATCACGGAGGTGACGCCCTCGGACTCCTGGCCCGCGTCCACGACCAGATAGCGGCCGGGGTCGGCGGCGGCGAGGGTGAGGAAACCGGCCCGCACGCGCGCGTGGAACTCGGCCGGCTCGGACTCCAGCCGGTCCGGCGCCTCCGTGAACCGCTCCCGCGCGACCTCCGGCGGCACATCCAGCAGGACGGTCAGATGCGGGACGAGACCGCCGGTGGCCCAGCGGTTGATGCGGGCGATCTCGGTCGGCGACAGATCGCGGCCCGCGCCCTGGTAGGCGACGGAGGAGTCGATGTACCGGTCCGAGATGACGACCGCGCCACGCTCCAGCGCGGGCCGTACGACGGTGTCGACGTGCTCGGCACGGTCGGCGGCGTACAGCAGCGCCTCCGCGCGGTGCGACAGGCCGGCCTCGGACACGTCCAGCAGGATCGAGCGGAGCCGCTTGCCCACGGGGGTGGCGCCCGGCTCGCGGGTCAGGACGACCTCGTGGCCCTTGGCCCGGACCCACTCGGCGAGGGCCTCGGCCTGGGTGGACTTGCCCGCGCCGTCACCGCCCTCCAGGGAGATGAAGAAACCGTTCCCCGCGGGGGCGGTGACCGGGTCGTCGCCGCCGAGCAGGGCGTCCTTGATGTCCTGGCGCAGCGGGATGCCGGAGCGGTCGTCGACCTTGGCGAGGACGAGCACGGCCACCGGCAGCAGCAGCGCGCCGACCAGCATCAGGGTGAAGGAGGCACCGCCGTGCGCGAAGACGAAGCGGCCGTTCTCCAGCCGGTGGCGGCCGATGAGCCCGGCGACGACGGGGGCGATGAGGACGCCGAGCGCCATGAAGACCCGGACGACGGCGTGCAGGTGCTCGGTGACGCGGCCGCGGCGGGAGTCCTCGGTCTCCTGGTCGAGCAGGGCGTGCCCGGTGTTGGCGGAGATGCCCGCGCCGACACCGGCCAGGGTGAGGATCAGCAGGACGGTGGTGACGTCCGGGACGAGTCCGGCGGCCAGCAGGGCGACGCCGGTGAGGGCGATGGCCAGGGCGAGCAGCCTGCGCCGGGACAGCGAGGGCAGCAGCGCGGGCGCGGTACGGATACCGACGCCGACACCGCCGGTCAGGCCCAGCACCAGCAGGCCGTAGAGCACCGGGCCGCCGCCCAGGTCGGAGGCGTGCAGCACGCACACCGCGACGGCGGCGGAGATGGCTCCGGCCACGGCGGCGCAGGCGATGACCAGCAGCAGCACGGCGCCCGTGCGGCCCTTGTCGACACCGGTGCCGGTGCGCGGGCGGCGCAGGCCCTCCAGCGGGGACCGCGGGCGCGGGGTGCGCGTGCCGGGCAGCTTCAGGGCGGTCAGCACGGACACGGACGCGGCGAACAGGCCGGCCGCGACGTACGCCGCGAGGGCGGCGTGGTGCTGGTCGAACCAGGCGATGCCGGTGCCCAGCAGGTTGTTGAACAGGGAGGCGGTGACCAGGGCGGCGGCGGCCAGCGGGAGCGCCACGAAGCCGGTGCGCAGCGACAGGCGGCGCAGCGCGTCCAGGTGGTCGGGCAGCGGCCGCACCGACGCGCCCTCGGGGGGCGGGGTGGGCAGCAGCGCGGGGGCCGCGCTCTCCCGGCACACCGTCCACAGCCGCTCGGCCATGCCGGTGACGAAGGCGGTGGCCAGCAGGACGGTCAGGGCGTCGCCCGGCATCCAGTCGATCCACAGGGGCGCCACGATCAGCAGCGCGGCCCGCAGGCCGTCGGCGCCGACCATGGTCCAGCGCCGGTCGAGCGGGCCGTCCTGGGCGGTGAGCGTGGTCAGCGGGCCGAGCAGGACGGCGCCGAAGAGCACGGTGGCCAGCACGCGGGCACCGAAGACCGTCGCCACTGCGAACGCCGCGCCCCGGTATCCGCCGCCGAAGGAGCCCTCGGCGATGGCCGCCTGGAGGACGAGCACCACCAGCACGAGCAGCGCGAGGGCGTCACCGACACCGCTCACGAGCTGCGCGCTCCACAGTCGGCGCAGGTCGGGTCGGCGCAGCAGTGAACGGACGGCTCGCTCGCGGGAATCCGCGACGAGGGCGTCGTCCGATGCTGGATTGGGGGCCGTTGGCTGCTCGGCTCGCGTCATGCGTTCAGCCTATCCGCAGCCACCGGCCCTCATGCCCCCCTTGTCCCCACCCCTTCCCTGACACTCGGCCCTTGATCCCTTGAGGGGCGCACCCCGGCGCGCGGAACACCCCGGCACCGAGACCGGTACCGGGGTGTTCGCGAACGCGGAGCGCGAGGCCGCGCGGGAAGCGGGGGTCAGTCCTCCGAGCCGGAGCCCGTCGCCTTGGCCGCCGTGGTCTTCTTCGCGGTCGTCTTCTTCGCCGTGGTCTTCTTGGCGGCCGTCGTCGTCTTCTTGGCCGCCGTCTTCTTGGCGGCGGTCTTCTTCGCCGGGGCCGTCTTCTTCGCGGGGGCCTTCTTCGCCGTCTTCTTGGCCGGCGCCTTCGCCCGCTTCTCGGCGAGCAGCTCGAAGCCGCGCTCCGGGGTGATCTCCTCCACACTGTCGCCGGAGCGCAGGGTGGCGTTGGTCTCCCCGTCGGTGACGTACGGACCGAAGCGGCCGTCCTTGACCACGACCGGCTTGGCGGAGACCGGGTCCTCGCCCAGCTCCTTCAGCGGCGGCTTGGCGGCGGCCCGGCCACGCTGCTTGGGCTGGGCGTAGATCGCCAGCGCCTCCTCCAGCGTGATCGTGAAGAGCTGCTCCTCGGCCGTGAGCGAGCGGGAGTCCGTGCCCTTCTTCAGATACGGGCCGTAGCGGCCGTTCTGCGCGGTGATCTCCACGCCCTCGGCGTCCGTGCCGACCACGCGGGGCAGCGACATCAGCTTCAGGGCGTCCTCGAGGGTGACCGTGTCGAGCGCCATGGACTTGAAGAGGGAGGCCGTGCGCGGCTTGACCGCGTTCTTGCCGGTCTTCGGGGTGCCCTCGGGGAGCACCTCGGTGACGTAGGGGCCGTACCGGCCGTCCTTGGCGATGATCTGGCGGCCGGTGACCGGGTCGGCGCCAAGCTCGAAGTCGCCGCTGGGCTTGGCCAGCAGTTCCTCGGCCAGCTCGACGGTCAGCTCGTCCGGCGCCAGGTCCTCGGGGACGTCGGCGCGCTGGTGCTGCTCGGTGTCCTTCTCGCCCCGCTCGATGTACGGGCCGTACCGGCCGACGCGCAGCATGATCCCGTCGCCCACCGGGAAGGAGGAGACCTCACGGGCGTCGATCGCGCCCAGGTCGGTGACCAGTTCCTTCAGGCCGCCGAGGTGGTCGCCGTCGCCGTTGCCCGCGTCCGCCGCGGCACCGGAGTCCGTGCCTTCGCCGAAGTAGAAGCGCTTGAGCCACGGCACGGACTTGGCCTCACCGCGCGCGATGCGGTCGAGATCGTCCTCCATGCGGGCGGTGAAGTCGTAGTCGACGAGCCGGCCGAAGTGCTTCTCCAGCAGGTTGACCACGGCGAAGGACAGGAAGGACGGCACCAGGGCCGTGCCCTTCTTGAAGACGTAGCCGCGGTCCAGGATCGTGCCGATGATCGACGCGTACGTCGACGGGCGGCCGATCTCGCGCTCTTCCAGCTCCTTGACCAGGGACGCCTCGGTGTAGCGGGCCGGGGCCTTGGTGGCGTGGCCGTCGACCGTGACCTCGTCGGCGGCCAGCGGGTCGCCCTCGGAGACCTGGGGCAGCCGGCGCTCGCGGTCGTCCAGCTCGGCGTTCGGGTCGTCGGCGCCCTCGACGTACGCCTTCAGGAAGCCGTGGAAGGTGATCGTCTTACCGGAGGCGCTGAACTCGACGTCCCGGCCGTCGGCGGAGGTGCCGCCGATCTTGACGGTCACGCTGTTGCCGGTCGCGTCCTTCATCTGGGAGGCGACGGTCCGCTTCCAGATCAGCTCGTACAGCCTGAACTGGTCGCCGGTCAGGCCGGTCTCGGCGGGGGTGCGGAAGCGGTCGCCGGAGGGGCGGATCGCCTCGTGCGCCTCCTGCGCGTTCTTGACCTTGCCGGCGTAGGAGCGCGGCTGCGGCGGGAGGTAGTCGGCGCCGTACAGCTGCGTGACCTGGGCGCGGGCGGCGCCGATGGCCGTCTCGCTCAGGGTCGTGGAGTCCGTACGCATGTACGTGATGTAGCCGTTCTCGTACAGCTTCTGGGCGACCTGCATGGTCGCCTTCGCGCCGAAGCCGAGCTTGCGGCTGGCCTCCTGCTGGAGGGTCGTCGTACGGAACGGGGCGTACGGCGAGCGGCGGTACGGCTTGGACTCCACCGAGCGCACGGAGAACCGGGTGGTCTCCAGGGCGGCGGCGAGCGCGCGGGCGTTCGCCTCGTCGAGGTGGAGGGTGTTGGCGCCCTTCAGCTGCCCCAGGGAGTCGAAGTCGCGGCCCTGGGCGACACGCCGGCCGTCGACGGTCTGGAGGCGGGCGACCAGCACGGAGGGGTCCGAGGAGTCGCCCGCGCGGCCGGTGGCGAAGGTGCCGGTCAGGTCCCAGTACTCGGCGGAGCGGAAGGCGATGCGCTCGCGCTCGCGCTCGACGATGAGCCGGGTGGCGACGGACTGGACACGGCCCGCCGACAGCTTCGGCATGACCTTCTTCCACAGGACCGGCGATACCTCGTAGCCGTAGAGGCGGTCGAGGATGCGGCGGGTCTCCTGGGCGTCGACCAGCTTCTTGTTCAGCTCGCGCGGGTTGGCGACGGCCTCGCGGATCGCGTCCTTGGTGATCTCGTGGAAGACCATCCGCTTGACGGGGATCTTCGGCTTGAGGACCTCCTGGAGGTGCCAGGCGATCGCCTCGCCCTCGCGGTCCTCATCGGTGGCGAGGAAGAGCTCGTCGGAGTCCTTCAGCAGATCCCGGAGCTTCTTTACCTGTGCCTTCTTGTCCGCGTTGATGACATAGATCGGCGCGAAGTCGTGTTCCACGTCCACACCGAGGCGGCGGACCTCACCGGTGTACTTCTCCGGCACCTCCGCGGCGCCGCTGGGAAGGTCCCGGATGTGCCCGACGCTCGCCTCGACTACGTATCCGGGGCCGAGGTAGCCCTTGATCGTCTTCGCCTTGGCAGGCGACTCGACGATGACGAGTCGGCGGCCGCCCTGTGCGGTCTCGCTGGTCGGGGACAACTTCGCTCTTCTCTCCGGTCGGCGCTGGGAATCCTCCCCAGGCGCTCGTCCCTGGGGTCGCGGCGTGGTGTGGCTGGTGTGACGCTGCGGAGTGTGACGGTACATCCCGCCCCCGTGTCAAACGGGAAAAGCCCACAACGGCCACTCGAACGGTAACCCGACTACCGCCATTCCTGCCGCCCGGAGTACCCGCCGAGCGCTCACCCCATGCCCGGAGCCCTTCGCTCCGCCCGCCGCCGCACCGCCCCGGCCTGCGCGGTCAGGGACGTGTCAGGCAGTACGCGGCCAGCCCCAGCGAGACGACGGCGGCGGCCCCCGCGAGCACCGCCGATGCGACCCGGCTCACACCGACGGCGACCGGTTCGGCGCGGCGCACCCGCACCCCGGTCCACACCATCAGAGCCCCTCCGAACAGCGCGAACACCGCTCCCGCGAACACCGCCGGCACACTTTCCATGATCCGTCCGCCCCTCCCGCGCCCTCGGCGCGGTCCGCTCCGATCCAGCGCGGGGAGGCTGCCACGCCAGGAGAACGGCGGGGCGACGCCGGGGTGAACGGACGGGGCCGGGCGACGCCGCCTTCACGGCCGGGCGGGCGGCACACGTCGTTTTCCGGCCGATTCACGGCACCGGCCCGTGCCCCCGGCATACGACGATGATCCGGCCCGCGCGTCCACCGGCTCGGGTACGCCGGGTACGACAGTCGGATCAGCCGCCGTACCCCGCGCCCGGCGGCTCAGCCCACCGGTTCCAGGAAGCCCTGCTCCACCAGCAGCCGGATCTGCGCGGGCGTGCGGTCCCGCAGCACCACGGGGTCCTCGCCGACCAGCTGGGCGATGGCGTCCAGGATGACGCCCGCGCTCAGCGAGCCGTCGCACACGCCCGCGAAGCCCGCGCCGATGGTGTCCACCTTCGTCGCCCGGCGCATGCCCCGGTGCTGACGGAGCACCACATGCTCGGGGTCCTCGGCACCGGGCAGCCCGACCTGCTCCTGCACGACCTCGGCGGCGAGCCTGAAGTGGCCCTCCAGCAAGGCCGCGTCGTCGTGCGCGCGCAGGTGGTCGACGCGGTCGAAGTGGTCCCGGATGGTGTCCCCGAGAGGCTGCTCGACCGGGTGCGGCCACTCCTCCACCGTGATGGAGGGCTCGGCCGCGCCGGTGCGGCGCAGGGTGATCCAGCCGAAGCCGACCGCCTTCACCTTGCGCGCCTCGAACTCGTCCAGCCACGCGTCGTACCGCGACTGGTACTCCACCTGGTCCTCGCGGTGGTCCCCGGCGTCCCTGAGCCACAGCTCGGCGTACTGCGTGATGTCCTGGACCTCGCGCTGCACGATCCACGCGTCGCACCCGCGCGGCACCCAGGAGCGCACCCGGTCCTCCCAGTCCTCCCCTTCCACGTGCTGCCAGTTGGCGAGGAACTGCGCGAACCCGCCCTCGTTCAGCCGGTCCCCCGCCTGCTGAACGAGCGAGCGGCACAGATCGTCCCCGCTCATCCCGCCGTCGCGGTAGATGAGCCGGGCGCCGGGCGAGATGACGAAGGGCGGGTTGGACACGACCAGGTCGAACGTCTCGTCGTCCCGGACCGGTTCGAACAGCGAGCCCTCGCGCAGGGCGGCGGCGGGTGCGCCGGAGAGGGCGAGGGTGAGCGCGGTGATGTGCAGGGCGCGCGGGTTGAGGTCGGTGGCGGTGACCCTGGTCGCGTGCTGGGCGGCGTGCAGCGCCTGGATGCCGGAGCCGGTGCCCAGGTCGAGCGCGGCGCCGACGGGGGTGCGCACGGTGATGCCGGCGAGCGTGGTGGAGGCGCCGCCGACGCCGAGGACCACGCCCTCGTCCCGGCTGCCGATGCCGCCCGCCCCGCCGACCGCGCAGCCGAGGTCGGACACGATGAACCAGTCCTCGCCGTCGGGCCCGCCGTAGGGGCGCACGTCGACGGTGGCGGCCAGCTCGTCGCCGCCCACGGGCGCGAGCCATCCGGCGTCCACCGCGTCCTGGACCGGCAGTACGTCCGTCAGGCGGGCGCGCGGCACCGGTTGCTGGAGCAGGAACAGCCGCACCAGCGCCTCCAGCGGCGTGTCGCCGCGGGTCGCGCGCAGGGCGGGCACGGTCTCGCTGCGGGCGAGCGCCGCGTACGCGGGCGCGCCGAGCAGATCGAGCAGGCCGTCCGCGGTGAAGGAGGCCGACAGCAGGGCGTCGCGCAGACGGGCGGCCGCTTCGGGCCGGTCGGTGGCGGGCAGGGGGGCGGAGCCGGAGTCAGTCACGACCCCATTGTGGCCCGCCGCGCCGCGCCGCCCCGGGTCCGCCGCCGTCAGCCGTCCGTGCGGGTGCCGTCAGCTCTTGGCGGCGGGTGCCGAGGCGGAGACCTTGCAGCTCTGCTGCTCGGCGATCGCCTCCTTGACGTCGCCCTGCTCCAGCCGCTTCAGCGCCTCGGTGCCGCTGCTGCTCTGGCGGCCGATCTCCTTGGTCTGGTCGGCGACCTCGTGCAGGCCCTTGGCGAACTTGCCCTGGTCCTTGGTGTCGAGCCCGTCGACCTTCTTCTTCAGGTTGGCGTAGGAGGTGGCCAGCCCGTTGAGGTTCGTGACCGCGTCCTGCTGCCGCTTGGCCCCGCCCTCGACTCCGGGGGGAGCGCCGGCGCCGTTGATGGCGGTGGCGATGGCCTTGTAGCCGTCGGACATGTCCTGGAACGCCTGCGCGTACGTCTCCTTAGCCGTCTTGGGCGGGAGGTCGCTGTCACTGGCGATCTTGGCGATCCCGGCGTTGGCCGCCTTGATCTTGGTGTACTGCGCGGGCACCGCGTCGCACACCGACTTCGCCCAGACACCCAGCTTGGGGTCGGGGCCGCCGCCGTCGCTGCCGCATCCCGTCAGCGCTGTTATCAGTACCGCGCCGCCGGACAGGGCGGCCGCGAGTTTCTTGTTCACCGGATCGGTCCCTTCCATGGCACTCGGCCCCCGGAATCTACACGGCGGACCGAGACCCTCCACACGACCGATGCCCTATAAGCAGATTTTTGTGATGCTTCGCACCATGCGAGACAAGGCTCACGGCCGAGGGACGCCCACACACGCGTGAGCGGGCGGCGACGCGTCAGCACGCGCCGTCCGCCCGCCCGTTGACCGAGCCTCGGGGCCGGCCCTACGGAACCACTGCCGGAGGCGTGGAGTTGGAGACCTCGCCGGCCTCCTCGTCCCCCACCGCGATCCCGCGCCGCTTGGACACGTACACCGCGACGACGATCACCAGCAGCGCGAACACCGCGACCAGTACGCGGACGAGCATGCTGCCGTGGTCGCCGTAGGAGAACTTGATCACGGCGGGCGCGATGAGCAGCGCGACCAGGTTCATCACCTTCAGCAGCGGGTTGATCGCCGGTCCTGCGGTGTCCTTGAAGGGGTCGCCGACCGTGTCGCCGATCACCGTGGCCGCGTGGGCGTCGCTGCCCTTGCCGCCGTGGTGGCCGTCCTCCACCAGTTTCTTGGCGTTGTCCCAGGCGCCGCCGGAGTTGGCCAGGAACACCGCCATCAGCGTGCCCGCGCCGATGGCGCCCGCGAGGAAGGCACCGAGGGGGCCGACGCCGAGGGTGAACCCGATGAAGATCGGCGCCATCACGGCGAGCAGTCCGGGTGTGGCCAGCTCGCGCAGGGCGTCCCTGGTGCAGATGTCGACGACCCGGCCGTACTCGGGCTTCTCTGTATAGTCCATGATCCCCGGCCGCTCGCGGAACTGCCGCCGCACCTCGAACACCACCGAACCGGCGGAGCGCGACACGGCGCTGATGGCGAGTCCGGAGAAGAGGAAGACGACGGCCGCGCCCGCGATGAGCCCGACGAGGTTGTTGGGCTGGGAGATGTCCATCGACAGGGTCAGCGGCGCGCCCGGGCCGGTGAGCCGCTCCCCCACGTCCGCGACGCCGGTGGTGATCGCGTCCCGGTACGAGCCGAAGAGCGCCGCGGCCGCGAGCACGGCGGTGGCGATGGCGATGCCCTTGGTGATGGCCTTGGTGGTGTTGCCGACCGCGTCCAGGTCGGTGAGCACCTGGGCGCCCGCGCCCTCCACGTCCGAGGACATCTCGGCGATGCCCTGTGCGTTGTCGGAGACCGGGCCGAAGGTGTCCATGGCGACGATCACGCCGACCGTGGTGAGCAGCCCGGTCCCGGCGAGCGCCACCGCGAACAGCGCCAGCATGATCGAGGTGCCGCCGAGCAGGAACGCGCCGTACACGCTGAGGCCGATCAGCAGCGCGGTGTAGACGGCCGACTCCAGGCCCAGCGAGATGCCGGACAGGACGACGGTGGCGGGGCCGGTGAGCGAGGTCCGCCCGACGTCGCGGACCGGGCGGCGGCTGGTCTCGGTGAAGTAGCCGGTCAGCTGCTGGATGACGGCGGCGAGCAGGATGCCGATGCCCACGGCGACCAGCGCCAGCACCCTCGGGTCGCCGTCCTTGCCGCTGATCGCCGCGTCGGTCACACCGTCCAGCTCGGAGTAGCGGCCGGGCAGATAGAGGTAGACGGCGACGGCGACCAGCACGAGGGAGATCACGGCGGAGACGAAGAAGCCCCGGTTGATGGCGCTCATACCGCTGCGGTCGGCGCGGCGCGGGGCGACCGCGAAGATGCCGATCATCGCGGTGAGCACGCCGATGGCCGGCACCAGCAGCGGGAAGGCGAGCCCGGCGTCGCCGAAGGCGGTCTTGCCGAGGATCAGCGCGGCCACCAGGGTGACGGCGTAGGACTCGAAGAGGTCGGCCGCCATGCCCGCGCAGTCGCCGACGTTGTCGCCCACGTTGTCCGCGATGGTCGCGGCATTGCGCGGGTCGTCCTCCGGGATGCCCTGCTCGACCTTGCCGACCAGGTCGGCGCCGACATCGGCGGCCTTGGTGAAGATGCCGCCGCCCACTCGCATGAACATGGCGATCAGCGCGGCGCCCAGGCCGAATCCCTCCAGCACCTTGGGCGCGTCGGCCGCGTAGACCAGCACCACGCAGGAGGCGCCGAGCAGTCCGAGGCCCACGGTGAACATGCCGACGACGCCGCCCGTGCGAAATGCGATCTTCATCGCCTTGTGCGAGACGACGGTGAGATCCTTTTCGGGTTCACCCTCACCCGGAGTCGCCTCCCGCGCGGCGGCGGCGACGCGCACATTGCTGCGTACGGCGAGCCACATGCCGATATAGCCGGTGGCCGCCGAGAACACCGCGCCGATCAGGAAGAACACCGAGCGTCCGGCCCGCTGATTCCAGTCGTCCGCGGGGAGCAGCAGAAGCAGGAAGAACACGACGACGGCGAATACGCCGAGTGTGCGCAACTGCCGGGCCAGATAAGCCTTCGCGCCTTCCTGGACCGCTTCCGCGATCTCCCGCATGCGTTCGGTGCCCTCGCCCGCCGACAGCACCTGGCGCACCAGGACGCCCGCGACCACCAGCGCGGCCAGGGCGACCGCCGCGATCACGGCGACGAGGACACGGTTGCCGTCGGTCAGGACCACGGCCGCGAGGGATGCGGAGTGACCCGCCTGACCAGGGATGGATAGCCCCGCCATTCGTCCTCCTTGACGCTTGGGCTGAGCTCAAGATGTGGACGGACTTGTAGCTACTCGATCGTGATCCCGACCGGGCACGGTAAACAGAATTGCCCGCCACTTACCCTTTAGCAAACGATCGAGTGGAGGACCAGAGCACGGAACCCGGACGGAGTAATACCCCTGAGGCATTTACGGTCGCGGGTTCGCACGCGACCTGCGGGGTTTCCGGTCGTGAATTCCTTCACGGATTCCGGGCCGTGGGCGACTCGGCCGAAAGTGGCCGAAACAGCACGAGGGGCCCTGCGGTACAGGGCCCCTCGTCAGTCATGGGTCGCGCGCTGCGCGCGGGTCAGATCAGTACGGTCGGCGGCGGGACGGTCGGCCAGGACATGCGGATCAGTCCGCCGTTCTCGCCGGTGGTGACCTCGACGTCGTCCACGAGGCCGCTGATGACCGCGAGGCCCATCTCGTCCTCCTCGGCCTCCACGTCCGCGTCGGCGGCGGCGCCTCCGGCCACCCGCTCGGCGGGCACGGCGTGCGGGGCTTCGTCGCCGACCTCGATGGAGAACAGCTTCTCCTCCTCGATCAGCGCCACCTTCACCGGCGCGGTGATGCCGACGCTCTGGTGGAGCCCGACCGCGCGGGAACACGCCTCACCGACGGCGAGGCGGACCTCGTCGAGTACGGCCTCGTCCACTCCGGCCCTGCGCGCCACCGCGGCCGCCACCAGACGGGCGGTCCGGACGTGCTCGGGCAGCGCGCTGAAGCGGAGTTCGACGGTGGCCATGCATCCCCCTCGCGTACTACGGGTGTGCGGTGCGGGGCCGGGGCCGCCGAAAGACCGCACGCCCACGATGAAACTTGTGTGCGCCCCGGACCGCTACGGGACCGAGGCGGGGCCCACCGGCGTCCGGACCGCACAGACGGCCCGGACCCGGCGAACGACCCTGATCAGTCGGTGGCCGCCACCGCTTCCTCGACCGAGGTGTGGATCGGGAACACCTTGGTGAGGCCGGTGATACGGAAAATCTTCAGAATGCGCTCCTGGTTGCAGACCAGGCGGAGCGAGCCCTCATGGGCACGCACCCGCTTCAGGCCGCCGACCAGCACGCCGAGCCCGGTGGAGTCGAGGAAGTCCACGCCCTCCATGTCGACGACAAGATGGAAATTGCCGTCGTTCACCAGCTCGACCAACTGCTCGCGCAGCTTGGGCGCGGTGTACACATCGATTTCGCCACCGACCTCGACGACCGTACGATCGCCGACGGTACGGGTCGACAGGGACAGGTCCACGAATCCTCCAGCACCTTGCTATCGAGCGGTCATCCCTCGGGACATCCCGGCTTACGGCCCTTGGAACACATCGCCAGCCGCGATGGCATTCAATCACTTACCGGCAGGTGTGCACGACGCCTTGGCTCCATTGTCCGTCAAGCCGGTGACACACTCGGTGCCGATGGCCAAGAATCACCGACCCGATCACCCCCAGCCGGACCCGGCGTCCCGCCCGTCTCCGGAGGCGGTTCTGCACCGGCTCGCCTCCGGTCCGAGCAGGTCCGCGCGCATCACTCATACGGAGCACTTGCCCCCGCGGGCGGGCCGCCATGCCGTCTGGCCGGACCGGATTCGCTCCGAGGTGATCGCGGCGGTCCAGGCTCGGGGGATCGAGCACCCCTGGGCCCACCAGGCGCTCGCCGCCGAGCACGCCCTGGACGGCGACTCGGTGGTCGTCGCCACCGGCACCGCCTCCGGCAAGTCCCTCGCCTATCTGATGCCGGTGCTGTCCGCCCTGCTGGACGGCTCCGAGGCACCGAACGGGCGCGGCGCCACCGCCCTGTACCTCTCCCCCACCAAGGCCCTGGCCGCCGACCAGTGCCGGGCGGTGCGGGAACTCGCCGCACCGCTGGGCAACGCGGTGCGCCCCGCGGTCTACGACGGCGACACCCCGTTCGAGGAACGCGAGTGGGTCCGGCAGTACGCCAACTACGTGCTGACCAACCCGGACATGCTGCACCGGGGCATCCTGCCCTCCCACGCCCGCTGGGCCTCCTTCCTGAAATCGCTCAAGTACGTCGTCATCGACGAGTGCCACACCTACCGGGGCGTGTTCGGCTCGCATGTCGCCCAGGTGCTGCGCCGCCTGCGCAGACTGTGCGCCCGCTACGGCGCGTCGCCCGTCTTCCTGCTGGCCTCCGCCACGGCCGCCGAGCCCTCCGTGGCCGCCCGCCGGCTGACCGGGCTGCCGGTGGTCGAGGTCGCCGACGACGCCTCCCCGCGCGGGGAACTCGTCTTCGCCCTCTGGGAGCCCCCGCTCACCGAACTGCACGGCGAGAAGGGCGCCCCGGTGCGCCGCACCGCCACCGCCGAGACCGCCGACCTGCTGACCGACCTCACCGTGCAGGGCGTGCGCTCGGTCGCCTTCGTCCGCTCCCGGCGCGGTGCCGAACTGATCTCGGTCATCGCGCAGGAACGGCTCGCCGAGGTCGACCGCTCCCTGGTCCGGCGTGTCGCCGCCTATCGCGGCGGCTACCTCCCCGAGGAACGCCGCGCCCTGGAACGCGCCCTGCACTCCGGCGAACTCCTCGGCCTCGCCGCCACGACCGCCCTGGAGCTGGGCGTGGACGTCTCCGGCCTGGACGCGGTGGTGATCGCCGGGTATCCGGGCACCCGCGCCTCCCTGTGGCAGCAGGCGGGCCGCGCCGGACGCTCCGGGCAGGGCGCCCTGGCGGTCCTGGTGGCCCGCGACGACCCGCTGGACACCTATCTCGTCCACCACCCGGAGGCCCTGTTCGACCGCCCGGTGGAGTCCACGGTCCTCGACCCGGACAACCCCTACGTCCTCGCCCCGCATCTGTGCGCCGCCGCCGCCGAGATCCCGCTGACCGAGGCCGACCTCGAACTCTTCGGTCCGGTCAGCGCCGATGTGCTGACCCAGCTGGAGGCCGCGAAGCTGCTGCGCCGCCGCACACGGGCCTGGCACTGGACGCGCCGGGAACGCGCCGCCGACCTGACCGACATCCGGGGCACCGGCGGGCCTCCGGTGCAGATCGTCGAGGAGGGCACCGGGCGCCTGCTCGGCACGGTCGACGCGGAGGCCGCGCACTCCGCCGTCCACGAGGGCGCGGTCCACCTCCACCAGGGCCGCACCTACCTGGTGCGCTCGCTCGACCTGAAGGACTCCGTCGCCCTGGTCGAACGGGCCGACCCGCCGTATTCGACCGCCGCCCGCGACACCACGTCCATCGCCGTCCTGGAGACGGACACCGAGATCCCGTGGGGCTCCGGCCGTCTGTGCCTCGGCTCGGTCGAGGTCACCAACCAAGTGGTCTCCTTCCTGCGCAGACGCCTGATCACCGGTGAGGTGATGGGCGAGACGAAACTCGATCTCCCTCCGCGTACGCTCCGCACCCGCGCGGTGTGGTGGACGGTCACCGAGGACCAGCTCGACGAGGCCCGGATCAACCCCGAGATCCTCGGCGGCGCCCTGCACGCCGCCGAACACGCCTCGATCGGCATGCTGCCCCTCTTCGCCACCTGCGACCGCTGGGACATCGGCGGGGTCTCGGTACCGCTGCACCCGGACACGCTGCTCCCCACGGTCTTCGTCTACGACGGCCACCCCGGCGGGGCGGGCTTCGCCGAGCGTGCCTTCCACACCGCCCGCTCCTGGCTGACGGCCACCCGCGAGGCCATCGCCTCCTGCGAGTGCGAGGCCGGCTGCCCCTCCTGCGTCCAGTCCCCCAAGTGCGGCAACGGCAACGAGCCACTGCACAAGCGGGGAGCGGTGCGGCTCCTCACGACGCTGTTGCGGGGGGCGCCGGAGGAGTCGGGACCGGGGGCCGACGCGGCGGATGCGGGGGCGTCCGAGGAGCCGGGCTAGGGGCCAGGGCCGGCGATGCGGGGTCCGGTGGTCCCGCTCTGGCCCGCACCTCCGCCGCGAACGGCCCGTGTCCCGAGCCCGCGCTCACGTCCGAGGTCTCGCCGACGATCGCGCACCGCACCAGCCGCGCGCCCTGGGCCGACGCCACCCGGCGCCCCGCGGCGCAGGCAGCCTCCGTGCCCTCGGCCCAGTGGTCCGCCGCCGCGAGCGCCGCCAGGTCGGCCGCGCCCGCCGCCCGGTGCCGGACGACGACGGCATGCCCCAGACCGAGCACCGCACCGAACACCACACACAGCAGCGCGATGACCCCGAGACTCCAGACGGTGGCAGACCCCCGATCACTGTTCCGGCACCTCATGGCCCTCCTCCCCGGCTCCCACCGCCTCCTCCGCGGCGGCCACGGCCTCCTCCCGCACTTCGAACGGCAGCCCCGTCAGCACCGGGGACCTCGCCACCACCGTCACGCGCACCCGCTCGCCCTCGCGGGCGACGCCGACCGTCGCCCCGCTCGGTGCCGCCTCGCGGGCCAGCCGCACCACCTCGTCGGGCGGGTCCTGGCGGGCGGCGGCCCGCGCTCCGGTGCGGGCGGCGTCCACGCACTGGATCTGGGCGGCCACGGCGAGCAGCCCCCAGACCAGCGCCATGGTGAACGCCACCAGCACCGACAGCACCACGGCCGCCTCCGCCGTCACGAACCCCCGGTCCGTGCCCCGTTCACATCCGCGCACTGAGCGCTCGTTTCACGATGCCCTGGAGTTCCGCCTTGACCTGGCCGCTGGTGACGACCTCATAGAGCAGCAACGCGAACCCGACCGCCGCGATGATCCCCATCGCGTACTCGGAGGTCACCATTCCGGCGTCCTTGCGGCAGCGTTCCCGCAGCAGCGCCCACGCCCTGCCCGCCTTCTCACGCATCTCAAGTTCCTTTCTTTCCAGCTTGGTTGTCGATTTCGTTCGCGTCAGTCCGCCTCGTCGGTCCACTCCGTCAGGGCCCACCTCCTCCCAGCGCGCCGCCCGCGAGGCCGATCACCACGGGCAGGACGCCGACCGCGATGAAGGCGGGGAGGAAGCACAGCCCGACCGGTGCGGAGATCAGCACGGCCGCCCGGCGGGCCCGGACCGTGGCCGCCCGTATCGACTCCGCCCGCGCGTCCGAGGCGAGCCGGGCCACGGGGTCCGCCGCGGGGAGCCCGGAACGGTCGGCCCGCTCCAGCAGCCGGGCCAGCGACCCGGCGCCGGGCAGCGCCGTCAACCGCGCCCAGGCATCCGCCGGCTCGCCACCGAGCCGGGCTTCCGCCGCGCCCCGCGCCAGCGCCTCACCGACCGGACCGCCCAGCGCCTCCCCCACCGCCTGGGCGGCGAGGACCGGACTCGCACCGGACTCGATGCAGGCGGCCAGCAGCTCGGCGGCGAGCGGGAGTTGACCGGCCGCCGCGGCCGTGTCCGCCCCTGCCGCCGGCCGGGCCACCGCCCGGTGCTCCTGCCACCGCCACAGCCCCACGACGGCCACGATCCCCACCAGTGCCCCGACGGCCCCACCGACCACCGCCCACGCCCCGCACCCCACCCCTGCCACCGGCAGCCACCGCCTGACCATGGCCGGGACCGCGATGGAGCGGCCGGCACCGGGTGGCTCCATGGCCAGCAGCCCCGCCACCCGCTTCCGCGCCAGGCGCCGCTGCCGAGCCGGCTCCAGCCACCGGACCGCCGAGCCCAGAGCGACGGCCACCGCCAGGGCCACCCCCAGGCTGTGGACGACATCGCCGCTCATGCCGCCTCAGCTCCCCGCACGATCCGGGCCGCCCACCACACCCCGGCGCCCTCGAACAGCGCCCCCGCCACCAGACAGCCCAGCCCAGCCCCCGTGTGCAGGAGCACCCGCAGCGGGTCCGCACCCATGGCCCCGCCGAGGAGCAGCCCGAGCAGGGGCAGCACCGCCAGCAGCAGGGCCGTGGCCCGAGCACCGGACAACTGGGCGATCAGATCGGCACGTTGATCCCGCTCCGCGCGCAGGGCCCCGTCCAGCCGACCGAGACCGGCGGCCAGCCCCGCGCCCTGGTCCACCGCGACCCGCCAGCAGGCGGCCAGCCCCAGCAGTCCCTCGGCGCCCGGTTGCCGGGCCGCCATGGCGAGCGCCCCCGGCACATCACCGCCGAACCGGGCCGCCGCGATCACGGCCGCCTGCGCCTCGCCCAGGCCCCCGGAGTCCCGCTCCGCCCGCAACAGCGCCTCGCCCGGTTGCTGCCCGGCACGGACCTCCCCGGCGAGCACCCCGCACAGGGCGATCACCGCGTCCGCCCGGCGCTCCCTCACCAGCCGGGCCCGCCGGGCCTTCGCCATCCGGCGCAGCACCGGCACCCCGACGGCCCCCGCGACCACCGGGATGACCGAGGCCCCGGCCAACGCCAGTACCAGCCCCGCCACGAGCGACCACCACTCGGCGCCCACCCGGTCGTGCAGCCGCCGCAGTTCACCAAGGACCCGTTCCCAGGGCGCCGGCCCGGTGTCCACCACTCCGTCGCCCGCGAACAGCAGCCTCGCCCGCCGTACCCCCTGGTGCCGTGCGTTCAGCAGCCAGGCCACGCCACCGGCGCAGGCCAGCCCCGCGCCCATCACCGTCTCTCCCATGCCGACGTCACCCATCGCTGCCACCGCCCCTCTCGCTCCCGGCCCCGTCCAGCAGCGCCCGCAGCCGCTCCCAGCCGCGCTCCGGCACAAAGGCCCGTTCGCCCCAGCGCAGGGCCGGCACCGTCCGCACCAGCCCCGAGTTGTCCCGCTCCAGCACGTGCACCTCCGCGATCCGGCGTCGCCCGGCGCGGTCCCGCACCAGGTGGATCACCACCGACAGCGCCGCCGCCAACTGGCTGTGCAGCGCGGCCCGGTCGAGCCCGGCCGCCGTCCCCAGTGCCTCCAGCCGGGCCGGTACGTCGGCGGCCGCGTTGGCGTGCACGGTGCCGCAGCCGCCCTCGTGGCCGGTGTTGAGCGCGGCCAGCAGATGCACCACCTCGGGGCCGCGCACCTCCCCGACGACCAGCCGGTCGGGCCGCATCCGCAGGGCCTGCCGGACCAGGTCCTCCAACGTGACCAGACCGGCGCCCTCCTGGTTGGCGGGCCGCGTCTCAAGCCGGACGACATGCGGGTGGTCAGGCCGCAGCTCGGCCGAGTCCTCGGCCAGCACGATCCGTTCACCGGGCCCGACCAGCCCGAGCAGCGCGCTCAGCAACGTCGTCTTGCCGCTGCCGGTTCCGCCGCTGACGAGGAAGGACAGCCGGGCCCCGACCAGCGCCCGCAGCAGCCCCTCACCGCCGGGCGGGAGCGTGCCCGCGCGGGCCAGCTCGCCGAGGGTGAACGCGCGCGGCCGCACCACGCGCAGGGACAGGCAGGTGCAGCCGACCGCCACCGGGGGCAGCACCGCGTGCAGCCGGGTCCCGTCGGGGAGGCGGGCGTCCGCCCAGGGCCGCGCGTCGTCCAGGCGGCGTCCGGCGACGGCGGCCAGCCGCTGCGCGAGCCGTCGCACCGCCGGGGCGTCCGGGAAGGTGACCCGGGTCAGCTCCAGGCCGCCGCCCCGGTCCACCCACACCCGGTCCGGCGCGGTGACCAGCACGTCGGTGACGCTCGGGTCGGCCAGCAGCGGCTCCAGCGGGCCGGAGCCGACGAGTTCGGAGCGCAGGTGTTCCGCAGCGCCGAGCACCTCGGCGTCGCCCAGCACCCGGCCCTGTTCGCGCAGGGCCTGCGCGACGCGCGCGGGGGTGGGTTCGGCGCCGCTCTCGGCGAGCCTGCGCCGGACGCCGTCGAGGAGGGCCGCGCCGTCGGCCCGGTCGAGTCCGGGAAGCGTCATCGGGGGCCTCCCGCCTCGGCCAGCGCCTGCTCCCAGAAGGCGGTGCAGAACCGGGACAGCGGGCCGCGTCCGGCCGCGCCGGGCGGTCTGGCCGTGCTGCGGGGCCGCAGCAGCGCGGGCTCGACGGGCACGGTGCCGATCAGCGGCAACCCGAGCAGCCGGGCGACCTCGTCCTCGTCGAGGCCCGGCGCGTACGGCCCCCTGACCGCGACCCGCAGGTCCCGCACGACCATGCCCATGGCGGACGCGACCCGGCCGGCCGCAGCCAGGGCGCGCAGCTCCGCCGGTACGACGAGCACCGCCATGTCGAGCTGGGCGAGGGCTTCCGCGACGCCGTCGTCCAGGCGGCGCGGGAGGTCGACGACCACCGTGCCGCCTCGCCGCCGGGCAGCGGCGAGCACCGCGCGCACGGCCTGGGGCGGCACGGCCACGCAGTCGCCCCGGTCCCAGCTGAGCACGCGCAGCGCGTGCAGTTCGGGCAGCGACTCCTCCAGGGCGCCGCCGCCGACCCGGCCGCGCGAGGCGGCGAAGGCCGGCCAGCGCAGTCCTTCCGCACTCTCGCCGCCGAGGAGCACGTCGAGTCCGCCGCCCAGGGGGTCGGCGTCCACCAGCAGGGTGCGAAGGCCCTGGTGGGCGGAGGTGACGGCGAGGGCACAGGCGAGGGTGGAGGCTCCGGCGCCGCCCCGGCCGCCGATGACGCCGACCGTGAGGGCGGGGCGGCCGACGCCCTCGGCCACGTCGGCGATGCGGTCGATCAGCCACTGCTCGCCGTCGGGCAGCATCAGCACATGGTCGGCGCCGATCCCGACCGCGCGTTTCCACACGTCCGGGTCGTCCTGGTCACGGCCGACCAGGACCACTCCGCGCCGCCGGGCGGCGCCGCGCACCCGGCGGGCGGCGTCGTCTCCGACCAGGACGAGGGGCGCGCCGTCCCATCCCCCGCCGTGGTCCGGGACGCCGTGGTGGACCTCCGGTGTGGCGCCGGCCGCCGCGCACAGGCGCAGCAGATCGTCGAGGAGTGCCGCGTCCTCGGTGACGATGAGCGGCCGTCCCGGTCGTCCGGCCGTGGCCGGTGGTGGATCGTGCGCGACGGTTCCGGTCATGGTGTTCCCCCTTCACTGCGCTTCCGCGCCGCCCTCTCGGCCACGCAATTCCCGAAGATGTGGAGAACCCGTAACGGCCTCCATATGAACGGCCGATAGGAACCGGCCATACGCGCTCGGCAATGCGATCCGGCCATGAACGGGCCTGGATCAGGAGCGCTGGAATCACGATGCGGCGATCCGCGAAATCGTGTGGATCTTGGTCGAAATCTGTGGACGACGGAGCGTCTGTGAATAACTTCGTCACCCATACCGGTGACACCCGTACTGACTGTGTACGAGTTCCTGAGCGCACTCTGATGATTACCGTACGTAATCAATCGTGGGCATGACGAAAGGGCGGCCGCAGCCGCCCGGTACCGGTCTCACGCCGGCCGAAGGAGGAGGAAAACGCGTCCGGACATGCGACGACCCCCGCCGGGGGGGAGAGCGGGGGTCGTCCCCACGGTCCAACTCGGGGGGGGAGGAGTCGGACCGGGGTTAGCACGGTCGCGAACGATCCGTGACTTCCATGGTGTACCCGAGAGGCCTCTCAGGCAAACCCACACGCCACACCTTACGCCGAATGGTGGGCGCCTATGCTCAGGGATGTGGAAAACCACTCCTTGCCCCGCGCAGCGGCCTTCTTCGACCTGGACAAGACGGTCATTGCGAAGTCCAGCACACTCACCTTCAGCAAGTCCTTCTACCAAGGCGGTCTGATCAACCGCAGGGCGGCCTTGCGCACCGCATATGCCCAGTTCGTCTTCCTGGTCGGCGGTATGGACCATGACCAGATGGAGCGCATGCGGGAGTACCTCTCCGCGCTCTGCCGGGGCTGGAACGTGCGGCAGGTCAGAGAGATCGTGGCCGAGACCCTGCACGACCTGATCGACCCGATCATCTACGACGAGGCCGCCTCCCTGATCGAGGAGCACCACACGGCAGGCCGTGACGTCGTGATCGTGTCCACGTCCGGCGCCGAGGTGGTGGAGCCGATCGGCGAGCTGCTCGGCGCCGACCGGGTGGTGGCCACCCGTCTGGTGGTCGGCGAGGACGGCTGCTTCACCGGCGAGGTGGAGTACTACGCCTACGGCCCCACCAAGGCCGAGGCGATCCGGGAGCTGGCCGCCTCCGAGGGGTACGACCTCGACCGGAGCTACGCCTACAGCGACTCGGTCACCGATCTGCCGATGCTCCAGGCCGTCGGTCACCCGCACGCGGTGAACCCCGACCGCGCGCTGCGCCGGGAGGCCGTCTCCCGCGGCTGGCAGGTCCTCGAGTTCCGCAAGCCGGTCCGGCTCAAGCAGCGCCTGCCCGCGCTGTCCGCGCCCAGCCCGGCGGTCGTCGCGGTAGCGGCCCTGGGCGCGGCGGCCGCGACCGCCGGCCTCGTCTGGTACGCCAGCAAACGCCGGGGCACGAGCGCCTGACCGGTTCACCCCTGCCCGATTCACCCCCGTTTGAAGGTAAAAGTAAAGAAGTGTGGGCAGGGGTTCCGCTTGCTCCGCAGTTGCAGTACAAAGGAATCAACGGCCTGCGGGACCAAGGACATCCGAGAGGATTCCCTACTACTACGCATGCGGCCCCGAAGACCTCGCATGAACACAGGGCACCCACGCGACGTCGGACCGTCGATTACGGGCCTGCTACACCAGGGCCGGGCAAAGACCCCGACCTGATGAGCAACATATCGAGGACGCTTGGTAACCAGGTGAACATGCCAGCGGCGGTACGAGAACTCGTACCGCCGCAACCCTGTCCGGGCCTTCTTCCGAGGGGGCCTTTCGTATGACCGGTCAGGCCGCTCCGCGCTGGAGCGCCTCGCACACCGCCGTCGACTCGCGCGCCCCCAGCTCCACCGCCCGGCCGCAGTGGGCGATCCAGGCCGCCATGCCCGCGGGGGTGCCGGAGACGTATCCGTCGAGCGCGGCGAGGTAGGAGGCGCGGCCCAGATCCGCGTGGCCCACCTCGGCCGGGCACACCGACTTCGGGTCCAGACCGCTGCCGATCAGGACGATCCGCTCGGCCGTGCGCGCCACCAGCCCGTTGTGGGAGGTGAAGGGGCGCAGCGCGAGGAGTTCGCCGTGCACCACGGCGGCCGTCACCAGCGCGGGCGCGGAGGACCCGGTGATGATCAGCTCCGCGAGGCCGTCCAGGCGTCCGGAGACCTCCGGGGCGTCCGGCAGGGGCAGCTCGATGAGGGGTTCGTCGGCGAGTTCGCCCGCGCGGCGCGGGCGGCCGACCTCGTCGCCGTCGCTCGCGGCGGCCACCATGTGCAGCCGGGCCAGCACCCGCAGCGGGGACTGCCGCCAGATGGACAGCAGTTGCCCGGCCTCGGCGGTGAGCCGGAGGGCAGCGCCCATGACCTGCGCCTCGGCGCCGGTGCTGAAGTCGGTGCGTCGCCGCACCTCCTCCAGGGCCCAGTCGGCGCCGGACAGCGCCGCCGAGCCGCGGGCGCCGCGCAGGGCCGCCTCGGAGGTGATGGCGTTACTGCGGCGGCGCATGATCCGGTGCCCGTAGACCCGGTCCACGGCCTTGCGCACGGATTCCACGGAGTCGGCCACGCCGGGCAGCGAGCCCAGGGCCGCAAGGGGGTCCCCCCTGTTCGAGCTCGTTCGAGAGCTTGGGGGAGGATCTGCGGTCGCTCCTGTCGTACTCATGAGGTCGACCCTACGCGTCCGCCCCACCGGTTGACCGGCACCCCTTCTTCGGCCGCCACACCCCTCGAAGGAGTGACCTTCCCCTACTTCCTGGCACACACAGCTACTCGATCACTACGCTTCGTGAACATGAAAATTGCTTTCGTCGGGAAGGGCGGCAGCGGCAAGACCACGCTCTCTTCCCTCTTCATCCGCCATCTCGCGGCCGCCGGAGCCCCGGTGGTCGCCATCGACGCCGACATCAACCAGCACCTCGGGCCGGCCCTCGGGCTCGACGAGGCCGAAGCGGCGGCGCTGCCCGCCATGGGCGACCGGCTGCCGCTGATCAAGGACCATCTGCGCGGCTCCAACCCGCGGATCGCCTCGGCCGAGACGATGATCAAGACCACTCCGCCCGGCACGGGTTCGCGGCTGGTCCGGATCGGCGAGCCCGACGCGATCCACGACGCCTGCGCGCGTCCCGTGGAACTCGACGGCGGCACCGTCCCTCTGATGGTCACCGGCCCCTTCACCGACGCCGATCTGGGGGTCGCCTGCTACCACTCCAAGACCGGAGCGGTGGAGCTGTTCCTGAACCACCTCGTCGACGGCCCCGGCGAGTACGTGGTGGTCGACATGACCGCCGGCTCGGACTCCTTCGCTTCCGGCATGTTCACCCGCTTCGACATGACGTTCCTCGTCGCCGAGCCGACCCGGAAGGGAGTCTCCGTCTACCGCCAGTACAAGGAGTACGCCCGCGACTTCGGCGTCACGCTCAAGGTCGTCGGCAACAAGGTCCAGGGGCCGGACGACGTCGATTTCCTGCGCGCGGAGGTCGGGGACGATCTGCTGGTGACGGTCGGGCACTCGGACTGGGTGCGCGCCATGGAGAAGGGGCGCCCGCCGCGCTTCGGCCTCCTGGAGGACGGCAACGCCCGCGCGCTGGCAGCGCTCCGGGCCGCCGCCGACGCGACGTACGAGCTGCGTGACTGGGAGCGGTACACCCGCCAGATGGTCCACTTCCATCTGCGCAACGCCCAGTCGTGGGGCAATGAGCGCACCGGGGCCGACCTGGCGGCGCAGATCGACCCCGGGTTCGTGCTCGGCGAGAGTGTGGCGACCCCCGCCTGATTCCTACTGCTTGGCGGCCGGCGCTCCGGGGACGCCCTTCGGCGCCGGGGCCGGGCGGCCGGAGAGCAGGGACGCCCAGCCCTGCTTGGGCGTCTCGCCCACCTCGAGGGTGCGCAGCTTGGCCAGGGTCTGCGGGTCCTGGGCGTCCAGCCAGTCGGTCAGCTCGCGGAACGAGACACAGCGGACGTCGGGCTTGTTGCACACGGTCTTGACGACGTCCTCGATGGCGCGCATGTAGGTGCCGCCGTTCCAGGACTCGAAGTGGTTGCCGATGATCAGGGGTGCGCGGTTGCCGTCGTAGGCGCGGTCGAAGCCCTTCAGCAGGCCGTCGCGCATCTCGTCGCCCCAGGTGGCGAACTTGTCGGGGTCGCCCTGGGTACGGGTGCCGGACTGGTTGACCATGAAGTTGTAGTCCATGGTCAGCTGCTCGAAGGTGTGGCCGGGGAAGGGGACCAGCTGCATGGACAGGTCCCAGAGACCTTCCCTCTTCTTCGGCCACACCTGGTTGTTGACGCCGCTGGAGTCATAGCGGAAGCCCATCTGGCTCGCCGCCTTGATGAAGTTCTTCTGCCCTTCCAGGCAGGGGGTGCGGGCGCCGATGAGTTCCTTGTCGTAGTCGAAGGGCAGCGGCGACGACTTCTTCAGGCCCGAATTGGTCTTCCAGGTCTTCACGAACTCCTTGGCCTGGCTGATCTCGCTCTTCCACTCCGCCACCGACCACTGGCCGACCCCGCCCTCGGGGCCGCAGAAGTGGCCGTTGAAGTGGGTGCCGATCTCGTTGCCCTCGAGCCAGGCCAGGCGCGCCTGCTTGGCGGTGTCGGAGATGCCCTGCTCGTCGTTGAAGCCGATGTCGGAGCGGCCCGGCGAGTGCTGCGGCGGCTTGTACAGGTCGCGCTTCTCCTCCGGCAGCATGTACACACCGCTGAGGAAGAACGTCATGTTCGCGCGGTTGTCCTTGGCGACCTTGCGGAAGTGCGAGAACAGCTTCTGGCTGTCCTCACCGGCGCCGTCCCAGGAGAACACCACGAACTGCGGCGGCTTCTGACCGGGCTTCAGCTTCTCGGGCCGGGGCAGGTGCGGCTGCGCGCCGGTGTACGCGGTGGACCCGTCGCCGATCAGCCGGACGACGCTCTTGGGAGCCGGGGCGCCTTTCTGCGGGCCGGGCGCGCCTTCCCCCGACCCGTCGGAGCCGGTGGCGCAACCGGCGAGGGACGCGGCACCGGCAGCGGCGACCATGGCACAGACGGCGATCCTCTGGGTGGCGGCCATGTTCCGCCCACCTTCTTCCTTCTCTCGGGCGAACTCTCAGGCGAACGCCGATGAGGGCGTTTTCTGGTGATGCGCCGGATTCCTCCCGGCGGCGCCGTCAAAGTCGCATGGGGTCGAGAAGGAAGTAGTACGACAAGCCGACGAAATGCCCGCTTCACTCGGCCGGGTGCACATATGTGCCATTTGCTTCGAAAAGATATGCCCAGCCTTTACTCTGGATTACGGTTCGTTTACCGAGCGTTGAATCATCCCGCCGCTGTACGCCGTGACCCACGGCCGCGACCGAACCCCCCGCCCCGGGCGGGAACCCCCAGTCCGCGACCGCGCTGCCCCGGAGGAGACGGGAACATGTCAGCCTGCGCACCACCTCGCACCGAGCACTCCCCACCCCACACCACCCCACCGCCCCGGCGCCGCCGTTTCCGCGTCGAGAGCGCCGACGTCTCCGCGTCCATCGCCGTCTTCCTCATCGCCCTGCCGCTCTCCCTGGGCATCGCCCTCGCCACCGGCGCCCCGCTCCAGGCGGGGCTGGTCGCCGCGGCGGTCGGCGGGATCGTCGCCGGACGGATCGGCGGCTGCCCGTTGCAGGTCAGCGGGCCCGCCGCCGGTCTGACCGTGGTCACCGCCGACCTCATCCACCAGTACGGCTGGCGGGCGACCTGCGGCATCACCGTCCTCGCCGGACTCGCCCAGCTCGGCCTGGGCTGTCTGCGGGTGGCGCGCGGCGCGCTGGCCGTCAGCCCGGCGGTCGTGCACGGCATGCTCGCGGGCATCGGCGTCACCATCGCCGTCGCCCAGCTGCACATCGTGCTCGGCGGCAGACCGGACAGCTCCGTCCTCACCAACCTGAGGTCGCTCCCCGCCCAGCTGGCCCGTCTCGACCCGGCGGCCCTGGTGATGAGCGTGCTGACCCTGACCCTGCTGCTGGCCTGGCCCCGCATCCCGGACCCCGCGGGCAGCCTGCTGCGCAAGGTCCCCGCCGCGCTGGTCGCCGTCATCGGGGCCACCGTGACGGCGGCGCTCGCCGGGCTCACCCTGCCCCGCGTCGATCTCCCGTCCTGGCGCAGCCACGCCCTGGCCGGACTGCCCGAGGGGCCGACGCTCGGCATCGTCGCCGCCGTGCTCACCACCACGCTGGTGTGCAGCGTGCAGTCGCTGCTGGGCGCGGTGGCCGTGGACAAGCTGGCGGCCGGCCGGACCGGTCCGGTCCACGTCGGGCGCTCCGACCTCGACCGCGAGCTGCTCGGTCAGGGCGCGGCGAACATCGTCTCCGGCGCGCTCGGCGGGCTGCCGGTCGCCGGGGTGGCGGTGCGGAGCACGGCGAACGTGAACTCAGGTGCCGTGAGCCGGAACTCCACGATGCTGCACGGCGTGCTCGTGGTGATCGCCGCCCTGCTGATGGTTCCGCTCCTGGAGCAGATCCCGCTCGCCTCGCTCGCCGCCCTGGTGATGGCCGTCGGCATCCAGATGGTGTCCCTGAACCACATCCGCACGGTGACCCGCCACCGTGAAGTGCCGGTGTACGCCGCGACCACCCTCGGCGTGGTGTGCCTCGGTGTCCTTCAGGGCGTCCTCCTCGGAATCGCCGTGGCCGTCGCCCTCGCCCTGCACCGCCTCACCCACACCCGCATCACGCACGAGGAGAAGGAGGGAGTCCATCACGTCCATGTACGCGGCCAGTTGACGTTCCTCGCCGTGCCCCGGCTCAGCAGAGCACTGCACCGCGTGCCCCACGGCGCCCGTGCCGTGGTGGAGCTGGACGGTTCGTTCATGGACCACGCGGCGTACGAGTCGCTCCAGGACTGGCAGAGCTCCCACACCGCGCGGGGCGGCTCCGCCGAGCTGAAGGACCGCCGTACCGGAGTACGGAGCGCGGGCACCCCGTCCTCCACCGTCTGCCGGTGCCGGCCCTGGACACCGTGGCGGAATCACCGGTGCGACATGCCGGTGGCGGCCGCGCGGAAGGACGCGGGGAAGGGTGCGGGCGACCGCCCCGGCGACTCCCGTCCCCACTCCGACACCCATGAACTCGCCCGTGGCATCAGCTCGTTCCAGCGGAACACCGCCCCGCTTGTGCGGGAGGAGCTGGCCCGGCTGGCCAGAGAGGGGCAGCGGCCCTCGCAGCTCTTCCTCACCTGTGCCGACTCCCGGCTCGTCACGTCGATGATCACCGCCAGTGGCCCCGGTGACCTGTTCGTGGTCCGCAACGTCGGAAACCTGGTGCCGCCGCCCGGCCAGGAGCACTCCGACGACTCGGTGGCCGCCGCCATCGAGTACGCGGTGGACGTGCTCGGGGTCAGGTCGATCACCGTGTGCGGGCACTCCGGGTGCGGGGCGATGCAGGCCCTGCTGACCGCCGAGCCCGGTGCCGCTACGACCCCGCTGCGCCGGTGGCTGCGGTACGGGCTGCCGAGCCTGGAGCGGATGGCCGACGGGCGCCCGGAGCGGCCCCGGCTCGCCACGCGGCCGGTGGCCGACGCGGCGGAGGAGCTGTGCCTGACCAATGTGGTGCAGCAGTTGGCGCATCTGCGGGCGCACGAGTCGGTCGCGCGCGCCCTCGCGGCCGGATCGCTGGAGCTGCACGGCATGTACTTCCACGTCGGCGAGGCGCGGGCGTACCTGCTCGGGGACGAGGTGGACGCAGAGGTGTTCCACGACGTGCGAGAGGACGTGCGAGAGGGGGCGGAGGTGGGCAGTTTGCTCTGAGCGGCCACCCGCGCGTGACCGCAGAAAGGTCTAAACCAATTCTGCGGTCCACCCTTGTCATCAGCCCCGACGTCTGATGAGGTGTGGCCCGGAACACAACGGACACCCTGGGAAAGGGAGATGTCGTGAGCAACGAGAGCCTGGCCAACCTTCTTAAGGAGGAGCGACGCTTCGCGCCGCCGGCCGGTCTGGCCGCGAGCGCCAACGTCACGGCCGAGGCGTACGAACAGGCCGCGGCCGACCGGCTCGGCTTCTGGGCCGAGCAGGCCCGCAGGCTGAGCTGGGCCAAGGAGCCGACGAAGACGCTCAACTGGTCGAACCCGCCGTTCGCCAAGTGGTTCGAGGACGGCGAGCTGAACGTCGCCTACAACTGCGTGGACCGGCATGTGGAGGCCGGGAACGGCGACCGGGTCGCCATCCACTTCGAGGGCGAGCCGGGCGACAGCCGCTCCATCACCTACGCCGAGCTGAAGGACGAGGTCTCCAAGGCGGCCAACGCCCTGCTGGAGCTGGGTGTCCGCAAGGGCGACCGGATCGCCATCTACATGCCGATGATCCCCGAGACCGCGATCGCCATGCTGGCCTCGGCCCGCATCGGCGCCGCGCACTCGGTCGTCTTCGGCGGCTTCTCGGCGGACGCGCTGGCCACCCGCATCAAGGACGCGGACGCCAAGGTCGTCATCACCGCCGACGGCGGCTACCGCCGCGGCCAGCCGTCCGCGCTCAAGCCCGCCGTGGACGACGCGGTCGCCAAGGCCGGCACCGTCGAGCATGTGCTGGTGGTCCGCCGTACCGGGCAGGACGTGGCGTTCGACGCCGGGCGGGACGTGTGGTGGGACGAGCTGGTCGGGCGCCAGTCGGCCGAGCACACCCCGGAGGCGTTCGACGCGGAGCACCCGCTGTTCATCCTCTACACCTCCGGCACCACGGGTAAGCCGAAGGGCATCCTGCACACGTCGGGCGGCTACCTCACCCAGACGGCCTACACCCACTGGGCCGTGTTCGACCTCAAGCCGGAGACGGACGTCTACTGGTGCACGGCCGACGTCGGCTGGGTCACCGGGCACTCCTACATCGTCTACGGCCCGCTGGCCAACGGCGCGACGCAGGTGATGTACGAGGGCACCCCGGACACCCCGCACCAGGGCCGGTTCTGGGAGATCGTCGAGAAGTACAGGGTCTCGATCCTGTACACCGCGCCGACGGCGATCCGGACGTTCATGAAGTGGGGCGACGACATCCCCGCCCAGTTCGACCTGACCTCGCTCCGGGTGCTCGGTTCGGTGGGCGAGCCGATCAACCCCGAGGCGTGGGTCTGGTACCGCAAGAACATCGGCGCCGACCGCACCCCGGTCGTGGACACCTGGTGGCAGACCGAGACCGGCGCGATGATGATCTCGCCGCTGCCGGGCGTCACCGAGACCAAGCCCGGCTCCGCGCAGCGGGCGCTGCCCGGCATCAGCGCGACCGTCGTCGACGACGAGGCGAACGAGGTGCCGAACGGGGGCGGCGGCTACCTGGTCCTCACCGAGCCGTGGCCGTCGATGCTGCGCACCATCTGGGGTGACGACCAGCGCTTCCTGGACACCTACTGGTCGCGTTTCGAGGGCAAGTACTTCGCCGGCGACGGCGCGAAGAAGGACGACGACGGGGACATCTGGCTCCTCGGCCGGGTGGACGACGTGATGCTGGTGTCGGGCCACAACATCTCCACCACGGAGGTGGAGTCGGCGCTGGTGTCGCACCCGTCCGTCGCCGAGGCGGCCGTCGTGGGCGCCGCCGACGAGACGACCGGGCAGGCCATCGTCGCGTTCGTCATCCTGCGCGGCTCGGCCGCCGAGGACGAGAAGCTGGTGGCCGAACTGCGCGACCACGTCGGCGCCACGCTCGGCCCGATCGCCAAGCCCAAGCGCGTGCTGCCGGTCGCGGAGCTGCCCAAGACCCGCTCCGGCAAGATCATGCGCCGGCTGCTGCGGGACGTCGCGGAGAACCGTCAGCTCGGGGACGTCACCACGCTGACCGACTCCACGGTCATGACGCTCATCCAGTCCAAGCTGCCGTCCTCCTCCAGCGAGGACTGAGCAAGGGCCCAGCGAGGCCGAGAGGGGGGTGTCCCGGTGCTCATGCCGGGGCACCCCCCAGCCCGTACGGGTGCGCCCCCGCATCCCCTTGGGTAAAGTCAGCACAGTTCGGCACATGTCCGAGCCTCGAGGTGCGCCGGGAAGTCTGGTCGGCAAGCGATCCGTCCTGCCCACCACCCGGAGGTCCCACCGTGGCCGCGCCCCGCACCCCCAACGCCGCCCGCAAGGCATTCGACCGCCTGTCGCTGCCGGAGCGGACCGCCGTCGCGGACGCGCTGCGCACCGAGACCGTGGGCGGTGTCCTCCTGCTCGCCGCCGCCGTCGCGGCGCTGATCTGGGCCAACATTCCCGCGCTGAGCCACGCCTACGAAACCGTCAGCCACTTCCACCTCGGCCCCGCGGCCCTCGGCCTGGACCTCTCCGTCGCCCACTGGGCGGCCGACGGCCTGCTCGCGGTGTTCTTCTTCGTCGCCGGGGTCGAGCTGAAGCGCGAGCTGGTCGCCGGGGACCTGCGTGACCCCAAGGCGGCCGTGCTGCCCGTGGTGGCCGCGCTGTGCGGGATGGCCGTACCCGCGCTGGTGTACACGCTCACCAACCTCACCGGCGGCGGCTCCCTGGCCGGCTGGGCGGTGCCCACCGCCACCGACATCGCCTTCGCGCTCGCCGTCCTCGCCGTCATCGGCACCTCGCTGCCCAGCGCGCTGCGCGCCTTCCTGCTGACCCTCGCCGTGGTCGACGACCTCTTCGCCATCCTGATCATCGCGGTGTTCTTCACCGGCCGGATCGACTTCGCCGCGCTCGGCGGCGCCGTCGCCGCGCTGGCGCTGTTCTGGCTGCTGCTGCGCAAGGGGGTGCGCGGCTGGTACGTGTACGTGCCGCTGGCGCTGGTGATCTGGGCGCTGATGTACAACAGCGGCGTGCACGCGACCATCGCCGGTGTGGCGATGGGCCTGATGCTCCGCTGCGTCACCCGTGAGGGTGAGGAGCGGTCGCCGGGTGAACGGCTGGAGCATCTGGTGCGGCCCCTGTCGGCCGGGCTCGCGGTACCGCTGTTCGCCCTGTTCAGCGCGGGCGTGCCGGTGTCCGGCGGGGCACTGGCGCGGGTGTTCACCGGGCCGGAGACGCTCGGGGTGGTGCTCGGGCTGATCGTCGGCAAGACGGTCGGTGTCTTCGGCGGGACCTGGCTGACCGTGCGCTTCACCCGTGCCTCGCTGGGCGAGGGGCTGGCCTGGGCGGATGTCTTCGCGGTGGCCACGCTCGCCGGGATCGGCTTCACCGTCTCCCTGCTCATCGGCGAGCTGGCCTTCGCCGGCGACACCGCGCTCATCGCCGAGGTGAAGGCGTCCGTCCTCGTCGGATCGCTGATCGCGGCCATCTGTGCGACCGTGCTGCTGAGGATGCGCAACGCCAAGTACCGGCGGTTGTGCGAGGACGAGGACCGAGACGAGGACCTGGACGGCATCCCCGACGTCTATGAGCAGGACGACCCGGCGTACCACCTGCGCATGGCCGGGATCCACGAGGGGAAGGCCGCCGAGCACCGGCGTATCGCCGCCGAGCTGTCCGGCGCCGCGCGCCACGCGCGTGCCGAAGTGCCGGGCGGGGCAGGCGAGGAGAACGGTCGTCCGGCATGATCTGACGAGACGGTACAAAACAAGACGGCACACAGAGCAGAGGGAGAGAACGCGATGAGCGCACCCGACGGCAGGCCGGTCGGCGCCGAACACAGCATCGGCCAGCTGGTCGCCTCGGCGACGACCGAGATGTCGGCGCTGGTGCACGACGAGATCGCGCTGGCCAAGGCGCAGCTGAAGCGGGACGTGAAGCGCGGCGCGGCGAGCGGCGGGGCCTTCTCGGGCGCCGGCGCGGTGCTGGTGTTCTCGCTGCCGATGCTCAACTTCGCGCTGGCGTACGGCATCCGGACCTGGAGCCACTGGAACCTCGCGGTCTGCTTCCTGCTGTCCTTCGCCGCCAATGTGCTGCTGGCCGGTCTGCTCGCCCTGATCGGTCTGGCGTTCGCCAAGAAGGCCAAGAAGAGCAAGGGCCCGCAGAAGGTCGCCGCGTCCATGAAGCAGTCGGCGGGCGTTCTCCAGAAGGCCAAGCCGCACCCGCGCGAGCTGCCTGTGGCGGACCGTGCGCGCAAGGCTGTGGCACGCTCGTCCTCATGACGGAACCAGCCGCCGCACCAGCCGTACGCCTCGACCTGCCCTCCGGGGAGCAGGTGACGCACCGGGACGTCGCCGCCAACGGCGCGCGTTTCCACATCGCCGAACTGGGCGACGGCCCCCTGGTGCTGCTGCTGCACGGCTTCCCGCAGTTCTGGTGGACCTGGCGGTACCAGCTGTCCGCGCTGGCGGGCGCGGGCTACCGGGCCGTCGCCATGGATCTGCGGGGCGTCGGCGGCAGCGACCGCACCCCGCGCGGGTACGACCCCGCCAACCTGGCGCTGGACGTCACCGGGGTGATCCGCTCGCTCGGCGAGCCGGACGCCGCGCTGGTCGGCCACGACCTGGGCGGTTACCTGGCGTGGACGGCGGCGGCGATGCGGCCCAAGCTGGTGCGACGGCTCGCCGTGGTGTCCATGCCGCACCCCCGGCGCTGGCGCGCGGCGATGCTGCGGGACGCCCGGCAGACGGCGGCCAGCTCCTACATCTGGGGTTTCCAGCGGCCGTGGATTCCCGAGCGGCAGCTCACCGCCGACGACGGCGCGCTGGTGGGAGAGCTGATCCGGGACTGGTCCGGGCCCCGGCTGCCGGAGGACGCGGACGTGGAGGCGTACCAGCGGGCGATGTGCATTCCGTCGACGGCGCACTGCTCGATCGAGCCGTACCGCTGGCTGGTGCGTTCGCTGGCCCGGCCGGACGGCATCCAGTTCAACCGGCGGATGAAGCGGCCGGTCCGGGTGCCGACCCTGCATCTGCACGGCTCGCTGGACCCCGTCACCCGGACCCGCAGCGCGGCCGGTTCGGGCGAGTACGTGGAGGCGCCGTACCGCTGGCGGCTGTTCGACGGGCTCGGGCACTTCCCGCACGAGGAGGACCCGGTGGCGTTCTCGACCGAGCTGATCAGCTGGCTGAAGGACCCCGAACCCGACCGATGACCGTTCGGATGCGCCGACTGTCCCTTTTCCTGACCGTTTCCGATCACTTGTCCCCTGAACTGCCACATGCCTGACGCATAGGCCGATCGGGGGGCCCGGGCGTGATTATCGACCTTGGGGCGGGGGCACACGTCGGGGTATGGGCTGGACGCACGACTACGGTGACGCACCCCGCGAACGACGCTCGGCCTCCGGGCCCAGTTCGCCACAACGAGGAACGCCGCAACTCGCGGAAGCGGACCCGAGAGTGGGGATTCCGCGCATCCTGCGCCGTCGGGCCCGCTGGGTGTCGGTACGCCTGCGTCACACCACGCGCGCCTGAGCCACCATCACACCGCTGACCCGCCGCCCCGGCCCCATGTGGGCCGTCACAGGGCGCAGTTGTCGGTACCCACTTGGCTGTTCGCCGTACGTCCCCGCGCGATGTCCTGGCGGATCTCGTCGGCGGTGAGGGCGTAACCGGTCTCGGCGTCGTCCAGCGACTTGGCGAACACCACGCCGTACACCCTGCCCTGAGGGGTCAGCAGCGGGCCGCCGGAGTTGCCCTGACGGACGGTGGTGAAGAGTGAGTACACGTCACGGCCGACCGTGCCCCGGTGGTAGATGTCCGGGCCGTTGGCCGTGATGCGCCCGCGCACGCGCGCCGCGCGCACGTCGTACGCGCCGTTCTCCGGGAAGCCGGCCACGATCGCGCCGTCCCCGCTGTCGGCGTCCTCGGCGGCGAACCGCAGCACGGGCGCCTTCAGGTCCGGCACGTCCAGGACGGCGATGTCGCGCCGCCAGTCGTAGAGGACCACGGTGGCGTCGTACTTGCGGCCCTCGCCGCCTATCTGGACGGTGGGTTCGTCCACGCCCCCGACGACGTGCGCGTTGGTCATCACGCGCCGCTCGCCGAAGACGAAGCCGGTGCCCTCCAGCACCTTGCCGCAACTGCGGGCGGTGCCGGTGACCTTGACGATGGAGCGCTGGGCCCTGGTGGCCACCGCGCTGCCCGCCAGGGCCGGGTCGGGCGGCTGGACCTCGCGGATCTGCTCGTCGGAGAACGGGCTGAAGACCTGCGGGAAGCCGTTCTGCGCGAGGACCGAGGTGAAGTCCTTGAACCAGGTGTTGGACTGCGCGGGCAGCACCTGGTCCATCCCGACCAGCACCTTGGAGCCGCGGACCTCCCGGCCCAGGGTCGGCAGCGTGGTCTGGGCGAGGGCGGAGCCGATCAGCCAGGCGACCAGCAGCATGGCGACGACGTTGACCAGGGCGCCGCCAGTGGCGTCCAGCGCGCGGGCCGGTGACCAGGTGATGTGGCGGCGCAGCTTGTTGCCCAGGTGGGTGGTGAGGGCCTGCCCGACGGAGGCGATGACGACGACGACGATGACCGCCACGACGGCGGCCGCGGTACTGACCTCCGCGTCTTCGGTCACGGCGTCCCAGGCCAGGGGCAGCGTGTAGACGGCGAGCAGGCCGCCGCCGAGGAAGCCGATCACCGACAGGATGCCGACGACGAAGCCCTGGCGGTAGCCCACGACCGCGAACCACACGGCGGCCAGCAGCAGCAGAATGTCCAGCACGTTCAACGCTTCAGGCCCCGCCCATCGACTTTCTCCGCGGTAAGGAACACGCACGACACCCTGTCACGACCACCGGTCGAGCGGGACCTGCCGGGTTCTGTCCCACGGGCGTTCCCAGCCCGCGTAGTGCAGCAGCCGGTCGATGACACCGGCCGTGAACCCCCACACCAGGGCCGATTCGACCAGGAATGCCGGGCCCCGGTAGCCGCTGGGGTGCACGGTGGTGGCGCGGTTGGCCGGGTCCGTGAGATCCGCCACGGGGACGGTGAAGACACGGGCGGTCTCGCCCGGGTCGACGACACCGACCGGGCTGGGCTCGCGCCACCAGCCGAGGACGGGGGTGACGACGAACTCGCTGACCGGGATGTAGAGGGCGGGCAGCACACCGAAGAGCTGGACGCCGGCCGGGTCGAGCCCGGTCTCCTCCTCCGCCTCGCGCAGCGCCGCCCGCAGCGGGCCGTCGGTCTGGGGGTCGCCGTCCACGGCGTCGAGGGCGCCGCCGGGGAAGGAGGGCTGGCCCGCGTGGGAGCGCAGCGAGCCGGAGCGCTCCATCAGCAGCAGCTCGGGGCCGCGCTCGCCCTCGCCGAACAGGATCAGCACCGCCGACTGGCGGCCACCGCCGTCCTCCGGCGGCAGGAAGCGGCTGAGCTGGAGCGGCTGGACCGTCTCGGCGGCCCGCGCCACCGGCTCCAGCCAGCCCGGCAGCCCCTCCCTGCGCAGCGCCACCGGACTCTCGTGCGTGTCACGCGTGTACGTCATGCCACCCCCCCTGCTGCCGTGTCCAACGCCCGCGTGCCCCGAGATCGTTCCGTCATCCGGCCCCCAGCGGCGGGGCCGCGATGCCGCCCGCGTCCAGATAGGACTGCGGGGGGTTGAGCCGCTGGCCGGGGAAGCCGCCCTTCTCGTACTTGAGGAGCCCCCGGGCCTTCTCCGGGTCGGTCTCGCCCTCGCCGTACGACGGGCAGAGCGGGGCGATGGGGCAGGCGCCGCAGGCGGGCTTGCGGGCGTGGCAGATGCGGCGGCCGTGCCAGATGACGTGGTGCGAGAGGTCGGTCCAGTCCTTCTTGGGGAAGAGCGCGCCGACCGCGGCCTCGATCTTGTCGGGCTCGGTCTCCTCGGTCCACTTCCAGCGCCGCACCAGCCGCTGGAAGTGGGTGTCCACGGTGATGCCGGGCCTGCCGAAGGCGTTGCCGAGGACCACGAACGCGGTCTTGCGGCCGACGCCGGGCAGCTTGACCAGGTCCTCCAGCCGGCCGGGGACCTCACCGCCGAAGTCCTCCACGAGCGCCTTGGACAGCCCTATGACGGAGCGCGTCTTGGCCCGGAAGAAGCCGCAGGGGCGCAGGATCTCCTCCACCTCGGCGGGGTCGGCCGCCGCGAGGTCCTCCGGGGTGGGGTACTTGGCGAACAGCGCCGGGGTGGTCTGGTTGACGCGCAGGTCGGTGGTCTGGGCCGACAGGACCGTGGCGACCACGAGCTGGAAGGGGTTCTCGAAGTCCAGCTCGGGGTGGGCGTACGGATAGATCTCGGCGAGTTCGCGGTTGATACGGCGGGCGCGGCGGACCAGCGCGGTGCGGGATTCACCGGTCGGGGTCGCGGCCGTGCCGGACGCTTTCGCGGGCGCTTTCTTCGCCGGGGCCTTTTTTATGGATTTCACCTTTTTGCCACTTCCATCGGAATCCTGTTCGCCCACGGCGGAATCACGTCGTGCAACCACCCGCCCAGCCCCCTCGGCCTGTGCTCTCACCGGCGATTTGGACACCCGGCCAGCCTAGAGCCCGGCACCGACATCCGCTCCGGACCTGGAAGATCGGCCCCCGATTGGACCCCTGCCGCTTACCTCGGGACACCTGTGCGGCATCCTTGTGACAGATCACACTGTTTGGACCGTCCGGTAAAACGGGGAACACGGTCCCCTGGCACGCTGGGGAGGAACATCCCCTGAGCAGCTCGACAAGGAGAGAACTCGTGGACGACGTTCTGCGGCGCAACCCGCTCTTCGCGGCTCTTGACGACGAGCAGTCCGCGGAGCTGCGCGCCTCCATGAGCGAGGTGACCCTCGCCCGTGGCGACTCCCTGTTCCACGAGGGCGACCCCGGCGACCGGCTGTACGTCGTCACCGAGGGCAAGGTCAAGCTGCACCGCACCTCCCCCGACGGGCGGGAGAACATGCTGGCCGTGGTCGGTCCCAGCGAGCTGATCGGTGAGCTGTCGCTGTTCGACCCCGGCCCGCGTACGGCCACCGCGACCGCGCTGACCGAGGTCAAGCTGCTCGGCCTCGGCCACGGCGACCTCCAGCCCTGGCTGAACGTCCGCCCCGAGGTCGCCGGCGCGCTGCTGCGTGCCGTCGCCCGCCGGCTGCGCAAGACCAACGACGCCATGTCCGACCTGGTCTTCTCCGATGTGCCCGGCCGTGTCGCCCGCGCCCTGCTGGACCTGTCCCGCCGCTTCGGCGTGCAGTCCGAGGAGGGCATCCACGTGGTGCACGACCTCACTCAGGAGGAGCTGGCCCAGCTGGTCGGCGCCTCCCGCGAGACGGTCAACAAGGCGCTCGCCGACTTCGCCCAGCGCGGCTGGCTCCGCCTGGAGGCCCGCGCGGTGATCCTGCTGGACGTCGAGCGCCTGGCGAAGCGGTCGCGCTGACGCTGGTCCCGACCGGGCGACCGCTCGTCGGCCCCGAGGGGCCTCGTCCTCGATCGCCGGACGGGCTCAATTGATGCCGACCGGTGCCGGGCAAGGCCCTGGCGCTCGTAATTGACCTGCACCGCCGCCCCCCGGCGGTGCACAGTGTCCGCATGTCAGGACCGCCGGTCCCCCACGGCCTCGACGCCGAGGGGTTCATCGCCCGTGAAGGCTCCCTCGCGCGCGTGCAGGACGCGTTCCGTCCCGTCGTGGCCGCCGCGCGGGACAGGCTGGCGGAGACGTTCGGGGCGCGGCTGCACAGCGGCTACCTCTACGGGTCGATCCCGCGCGGCACCGCCCGCGTGGGGCGCAGCGACCTGGACCTGCTGGTCGCGCTGCGCACCGGGCCGACCGACGCCGACCGGGCCGCCATGGCGGCCCTCGGCGCGGCCCTGGACCGGGAGTTCCCGCAGATCGACGGCGTGGGCCCGCTGCTGTACAGCGAGGCCCGGCTGCTGAGCGAGGCGGAGCGGCACGACCTGGGCTGGTTCCTGGCCTGCCTGTGCACCCCGCTGCTCGGGGACGACCTCGCCGGCCGGCTGCCCCGCTACCGGCCCACCTCCCTGCTCGCCCGCGAGACCAACGGCGACCTGGCCCGGCTGCTCCCGCGCTGGCGTGAGCGGATCGCGGGCGCCGCCGACACCGAGGAGGCCCGGCGTCCGCTGGTCCGGTTCATGTCCCGGCACCTGGTGCGCACCGGCTTCACCCTGGTGATGCCCCGCTGGAACGGCTGGACGAGCAACCTGGACGAGATGGCGGAGGTCTTCGGCGCCTACCACCCGCGCCGGGCCGCCCCGATGCGCGTGGCGGCCCGCTACGGCCGCGAGCCCGTCGGAGACCCCGCGATCCTGCGCGGCTACGTGGACGACCTGGGGCCGTGGCTGGCGGAGGAGTACGCGCGCGTGCACGGCGTGAAGGGCACGCGGGACCCCTGCCCCTAGATCAGCCCGTGCTCGCCCAGATAGTCCAGCTGGGCCCGTACCGACAGTTCCGCCGCCGGCCACAGGGAGCGGTCGACGTCGGCGTACACGTGGGCCACGACGGCCTCGGCCGTGCGGTGGCCGTTCTCGACGGCCGTCTCGACCTGGGCGAGGCGGTTGGCGCGGTGGGCGAGGTAGAACTCGACGGCGCCCTGGGCGTCGTCCAGTACCGGGCCGTGGCCGGGCAGGACGGTGTGCACGCCGTCGTCCACGGTCAGCGAGCGCAGCCGGCGCAGGGAGGCCAGGTACTCGCCGAGGCGGCCGTCGGGGTGGGCGACCATGGTCGTGCCGCGCCCGAGGATGGTGTCGCCGGTGAGCACCGCGCGGTCGGCCGGGAGGTGGAAGCTCAGGGAGTCGGCGGTGTGGCCGGGGGTGGGCACGACCCGCAGTTCGAGACCGCCGACCGTGATCACCTCACCGGCGCCCAGCCCCTCGTCCCCCAGCCGCAGCGCCGGATCGAGCGCACGCACGCGCGTGCCGGTGATCTCGGCGAACCGGGAGGCGCCCTCGGCGTGGTCGGCGTGGCCGTGGGTGAGCAGGGTGAGCGCTATCCGCTTGCCCGCCTTCTCGGCGGTGTCGACGACCTCGCGGAGGTGGCCGTCGTCCAGCGGGCCGGGGTCGATGACCACGGCCAGGTCGGAGTCCGGTTCGGCGACGATCCAGGTGTTGGTGCCGTCCAGGGTCATGGGTGAGGCGTTGGGCGCGAGCACGTTGACCGCGCGCTCGGTCGCCGGGCCCGAGCGGACCACGTCGCGGGGCTGGCCGGGCAGGGCCGCGGCGTCCGTCATGCCGTACCTCCCCGCGGGCCCGGAGCGGCCGGGACGTGCTTGGTGAACTCCTCGTGCCCCGGCCAGCTCAGCTCCACCCGGCCGTCGAGCAGCCGGGCCCGGGCGAGCACCGGGGTGAGATCGCGCTCCGGCGCCGCGGCGAGGGCGTCGGCGGCCGTGCCGTAGGGCAGCAGCTGGCGCAGGGTGGCGATGGTGGGCGGCATCATCAGCAGCTCGCCCCGGTCGTACCCGGCGGCGGCCTCGGCGGGCCGTGTCCACACCGTGCGGTCGGCCTCGGTGGACAGATCGCGGGTGTGCTGGCCCTCGGGCAGGGCGGCGACGAAGAACCACGTGTCGTAGCGCCGGGACTCGAACTCGGGGGTGATCCAGCGGGTCCACGCCCCCAGCAGGTCGGAGCGCAGCACCAGCCCCCTGCGGTCCAGGAACTCCGCGAAGGACAGCTCGTGCGCGACCAGGGCGGCGCGGTCGGCCTCCCAGTCGTCGCCGCTGGTGTCGCCGACGACCGAGTCGGGGCCGGTCCCGGCGAGCAGGACGCCGGCCTCCTCGTAGGTCTCGCGCACGGCCGCGCAGACGATCGCCTGGGCGCCCAGTTCGTCGCCCTTGTCCATGCCCAGCCGGTCCGCCCACCACGCGCGCGTGGGGCCCGCCCAGCGGACGTGGTGGTCGTCGTCGCGCGGGTCGACACCGCCGCCCGGATACGCGTACGCGCCTCCGGCGAAGGCCATGGAGGCGCGTCTGCGCAGCATGTGGACGGCCGGACCGGCCGGGGTGTTCTTGAGCAGCAGCACGGTCGCCGCCCGCTTGGGGACGACGGGAGTGAGCGTGCCGTCCGCCAGGGCGCGGATGCGGTCGGGCCACTCCGGGGGGTACCACTGACCGTTCGCCATGGGCGGAGGCTATCCCGAACAGGGCAGATGTTCGAGAGGTGCCGGGCCCATGGCCGGGCGGGCTACGGGACCAGCTCGACCAGGATCTCGACCTCGACCGGCGCGTCCAGCGGGAGCACCGCGACACCCACCGCGCTGCGGGCGTGCACGCCCTTGTCGCCGAGGACCTCGCCGAGCAGCTCGCTGGCGCCGTTGAGGACGCCGGGCTGGCCGGTGAAGTCGGCGGCGGAGGCGACGAAGCCGGTGACCTTCACGACGCGGGCGATCTTGTCCAGGTCGCCGGTGACGGACTTGACGGCGGCCAGCGCGTTCAGCGCGCAGATCCGGGCCAGGCCCTTGGCCTCCTCGGCCGTGACCTCGGCACCGACCTTGCCGGTGACCGGAAGCTGTCCGTCCACCATCGGGAGCTGGCCCGCGGTGTAGACGTGGTCCCCGGACCGCACGGCGGGCTGGTAGGCGGCCAGCGGCGGCACGACCTCCGGCAGCGTGAGGCCGAGGTCGGCGAGCCGGGCCTCGACCGCGCTCACGCCTGCTTCTCGCGCTTCAGGTAGGCGACGAGCTGCTCGGGGTTGGGCCCCGGCACGACCTGGACGAGCTCCCAGCCGTCCTCGCCCCAGTTGTCCAGGATCTGCTTCGTGGCGTGGACGAGCAGCGGCACAGTTGAGTATTCCCACTTGGTCATGGGCCGACTGTAGTCGCTGTTATCCACAGCCTCCCGCGTGAGTGTCGCCCGGACTGGTTAGGCTCGAAGACGTGAGCAGGCTCCAGGTCGTCAGCGGCAAGGGCGGGACCGGAAAGACGACGGTCGCCGCCGCCCTAGCGCTGGCCCTCGCCACCGAGGGGAAGCGGACGCTTCTCATCGAGGTCGAGGGCCGGCAAGGCATCGCACAGCTCTTCGAGACCGAGGCGTTGCCCTACGAGGAGCGGAAGATCGCCACCGCTCCCGGAGGAGGTGAGCTGTATGCCCTCGCCATCGATGCCGAACAGGCCCTTCTGGACTATCTCCAGATGTTCTACAAACTCGGCAGCGCGGGCCGCGCGCTGAGAAAACTCGGCGCCATAGACTTCGCGACCACCATCGCGCCGGGACTGCGGGACGTCCTGCTGACCGGCAAGGCGTGCGAGGCGGTGCGCCGCAAGGACAAGAACGGCGAGTTCCTCTACGACCACGTCGTGATGGACGCGCCCCCCACCGGCCGCATCACCCGCTTCCTGAACGTCAACGACGAGATGGCCGGCCTCGCCAAGATCGGCCCGATACACAATCAGGCGCAGGCCGTGATGCGGGTGCTGAAGTCCCCGGAGACGGCCGTGCACCTCGTCACGCTGCTGGAGGAGATGCCGGTCCAGGAGACCGCCGACGGCATCTGTGAACTGCGCGCGGCGGGGCTGCCGGTGGGCCGCGTCATCGTGAACATGGTCCGCCCCGAGCTGCTGGACGCGGCCGAGCTGGAGCTGGCCCGCACCGTCCCGCACACCGCCGTCGCCCGCGCGCTGTCCTCGGCGGGCCTGGGCGGAGCACGCCGCGGCGGGCACGCCGAGCGGCTGGTCGACCCGCTGCTGACGCAGGCCGCCGAGTACGCCGAGCGGCACGCGCTGGAGCAGGAGCAGCGCGCGGTCCTCGACGAGCTGGGCCTGCCGGTGGACGAGCTGCCGTTGCTCGCCGAGGACATGGACCTGGCGGGCCTCAACGAACTGGCCACCGAGTTGCGGAAGCAGGGGTTGTCATGAGTCCGGACCCGCAGACCGCCGCCGACCCGGACGCGCGCTCCGGCCTGTCCCCGGCACGGACACTGCACGTGGACGCGCTGCTGGACGACCCGGAGACCCGGATCGTGGTGTGCTGCGGCTCCGGCGGCGTCGGCAAGACGACCACGGCCGCCGCGCTCGCCCTCCGGGCCGCCGAGCGGGGCCGCAAGGTGGTCGTCCTCACCATCGACCCGGCCAAGCGGCTGGCCCAGTCGATGGGCATCGACTCCCTCGACAACGTGCCGCGCCGGGTCAAGGGCACCGAGGACCGCCGCGCCGAGGCCCCCGGCGAGAGCGCCGAGGCCGGCGAACTGCACGCCATGATGCTCGACATGAAGCGCACCTTCGACGAGGTCGTGGAGACGCACGCGGACCCCGAGCGGGCGGCCCAGATCCTGGCGAACCCCTTCTACCAGACGGTCTCCGGCGGCTTCGCGGGCACGCAGGAGTACATGGCGATGGAGAAGCTCGGCCAGCTGCGGGCCAAGGACGAGTGGGACCTGATCATCGTCGACACCCCGCCGTCCCGCTCCGCGCTGGACTTCCTCGACGCGCCGAAGCGGCTCGGCTCGTTCCTGGACGGCAAGCTGATCCGGGTGCTGACCGCGCCCGCGAAACTGGGCGGCCGCGCGGGGATGGCGTTCCTGAACGTCGGGATGTCGATGATGACCGGCACCCTGGGCAAGCTGCTGGGCGGACAGCTGCTCAAGGACGCGCAGACGTTCGTCTCCGCGATGGACACCACCTTCGGCGGCTTCCGCACCCGCGCGGACGCCACCTTCAAGCTGTTGCAGGCGCCCGGGACGGCGTTCCTGGTGGTGGCGGTGCCGGAGCGGGACGCGCTGCGCGAGGCCGCGTACTTCGTGGAGCGGCTGGCCGCGGAGAAGATGCCGCTGGTCGGCCTGGTGCTCAACCGTGTCCACGGCAGCGGCGCCACCCGGCTGTCGGCCGAGCGGGCGCTCACCGCCGCGGAAAATCTTGCCGAGCCCGGCATTGTGGATCAGGAGGACGGGAAGGCTGACGTTCGTAACTCCCCTGAAACGGACGGAAGTTCAGATTCCGCCTCGCTCTCCGACACCTCTCCGGCTTCCGAGGACGGCTCCCCCGCCCCGGCCCCGGACCGGCCCGTGGACGAACTGACCGCGGGTCTGCTGCGGCTGCACGCCGAGCGCATGCGGCTGCTCGCGCGCGAACAGCACACGCGGGACCGTTTCATCAGCGACCACCCCGAGGTGGCCATCGTGGAAGTGCCCGCGCTCCCCGGCGATGTGCACGACCTCACGGGCCTGCGCGACATCGGCGACCGCCTGGCGGCTGGGCACACGGAACTGTCGTAGCGGTCCCGAGCGCTTACGGGCATGCCGCGCGCCCCCGCGTGCGGCAGCACGGGCGGGCGCGCACAGCGCCCGGCTCCCCCGCGGCATCGCCGTGCCGCAGGCGTACCCGGCCCGCGTCGGACCTCGGTGCCCCCGGTCTATGCCGGAGGCGAAGCCCTCAGCTGACGGCCGCGTAGTTCTCGTACACCTCGTCGTCGTCGAGGGGCACGATGCCGGTGCCGCGCTCGTACTCCGAGCGGGCGGTCTCCAGCAGCCGCCGCCAGGAGCTCACGGTGGGCCGCCGGCGCAGCAGTGCCCGGCGCTCGCGCTCCGTCATGCCTCCCCACACGCCGAACTCGACGCGGTTGTCCAGCGCATCGGCCAGGCACTCGGTGCGTACCGGGCAACCGGTGCACACCGCCTTGGCCCTGTTCTGCGCTGCTCCCTGCACGAACAGTTCATCCGGATCGGTAGTGCGGCAGGCGGCCTGCGCACTCCAGTCGGTAACCCAGCCCATACCGGCGCCGTCCTCTCCCGAATCGAGGCTCCCCCACGGCGGCAGCGGCATATTCACCGCCGCCAGTTGAGGACGTTACGGAAGGCGCGGACAGCGCAACACCCCCTTCGGGCCCAATCTTGAATGGCCCGAACGGACTATGGGTAAGCGGCAGATCACCCGGAGGAGTGAGCTGGCGACTTGCGTGATCATCCCGGCAAAGCGGGACGGTTGTGATGCGGCACATGGGGCGCCGGGTGACACACGAGGCGGTTTCGGACACGTCCCCACCGGGAGAGCCGGGGTACTCCGGAACGATTCGGGGTCGCCGGACGTATTGCTACATGGCCCCGCCGCTGTGACAGTTGAGAGCAGCTTAGGCCAATGCCTGTGCGTGTGTCCGGCGAATGACAACTGAGCCCCCGCTTTGCCGCGCCATGACGCGCCCGGCCCCCTCCGGCATGCTCCGGCGCATCCGAAAGGCCGTATCGCGGAGGTGCCCCGCCACCCGACCGGACGTCACGATCCTGCACCCGAACCGCCCGAGGGCCCGTCGCTCCCCCGGAACGCTTATCACCACGGATTAGGCTGCCCCCATGCCAAAGAAGCGCTCGGGCGGTGGTCTGTCGGTCACGCAGCAGGCTGCCAAGTTCCTCGGTGTCAGCGTGCTCGCGGGGGCGGTGATGGCGGGCATCGCACTGCCGGCCGCCGGGGCGCTGGGCCTCGCCGCGAAGGGCTCGGTGCAGGGCTTCGACGAGATCCCGGCCAACCTCAAGAGCCCCCAGCTCAGCCAGCGCACGACCATACTGGACAGCCGGGGCAACCAGATGGCCACCGTCTACTCCCGTGACCGCACGGTGGTGGAGCTCAAGGACATCTCGCCCTACATGCAGAAGTCCATCGTCGCCATCGAGGACTCGCGCTTCTACCAGCACGGTGCCATCGACCTCAAAGGCGTGCTGCGCGCGCTGAACAAGAACGCGCAGAGCGGGGGCGTCGCCCAGGGCGCGTCCACCCTCACCCAGCAGCTGGTGAAGAACTACTTCATCGAGGAGGCCGGCGACGACCCGACCAAGGTCGCCCAGGCCACCCAGCAGACCCTCGGCCGCAAGGTCCGCGAGCTGAAGTACGCGATCCAGATCGAGGAGAAGCTCGGCAAGAAGAAGATCCTGGAGAACTACCTCAACATCACCTTCTTCGGCGAGCAGGCGTACGGCGTCGAGGCCGCGGCCCAGCGCTACTTCTCCAAGCACGCCAAGGACCTGAACCTCCAGGAGTCCGCCCTGCTGGCGGGCATCGTGCAGTCCCCGAGCCGCTACGACCCGGTCAACGACGAGGCCGAGGCCACCAAGCGGCGCAACACCGTGCTCCAGCGCATGGCCGAGCTGGGCGACATCTCCCAGGCCGAGGCCGACCGCGCCGGCAAGGAGCCGCTGGGCCTGCGGGTCAGCCGTCCCAAGAACGGCTGCATCACCGCGACCCGCGACTCCGCTTTCTTCTGCAAGTACGTCGAGAACGTCTTCCTCACCGACCCGGTCTTCGGCAAGTCCCGCGAGGAGCGCGCCAAGCTCTGGAACAAGGGCGGTCTGACGATCCGTACGACGCTGGACCCGCAGGCGCAGAAGTCGGTGCAGGACTCGCTGAAGGACCACGTCTACAAGTCCGACTCGGTGGCGGCGGCCGCGACCCTGGTGCAGCCGGGCAACGGCAAGGTGCTGGCGATGGGCCAGTCGAAGCCGTTCGGCTACGCCAAGGACGAGACCGAGTACAACTTCTCGGTCGACCGGGACCTGGGCGGCTCCAACTTCGGATTCCCGACGGGTTCGACGTTCAAGCCGTTCGTGGCGGCGGCCGCGATCGAGGGCGGCAAGCCGCCGACGCAGGCGTACTCCGCGCCGTACAAGATGAACTATCCGAGCCCCATCCAGCGGTGCGGCGCCAACCCGTACCTCAACAACAAGCGCAAGAAGGAGACGGCGGAGAACGAGAACGAGTCCGAGAAGGGCCCGTACCGCATGAAGGAGGCGATGGCCAAGTCGGTCAACACCTACTTCGTGCAGCTCATCGCCGACATCGGCCTCTGCCCGGTGGTCAAGATGGCCGACAAGCTGCACGTGGTGCAGGGCGACGGCTCCAAGCTGCCGCAGACGCCGGCCATCGCGCTCGGCGCCATCGGCCTGTCCCCGCTGACCATGGCCAACGCGTACGCCACCTTCGCCGCGCGCGGCATGTACTGCACGCCGGTCGCCATCGAGTCGATCACGGAGAAGGCCGGTGACGAGGAGAAGTCGCTGCCGGTGCCGAAGTCGACGTGTTCGCGGGCGATGAGCGAGAAGACGGCGGACACGGTCAACACCCTGCTCCGGGACGTGATCGACTCCGGTACCGGCCAGGAGGCGGGCCTGAACGACCGGGACAGCGCGGGCAAGACGGGTACGACGGACGAGCGGAAGAACGCCTGGTTCGTCGGCTACACCCCGAACATGTCCGGCGCCGTCTGGGTCGGCAGCGCCCGGCAGGACGTGCAGATGAGCAACATCACCATCGGTGGCACGTTCCATCCCCTCGTCTTCGGTGGCGGCGTGCCGGGCCCCATCTGGCGGGACGCGATGTCCGGCGCCCTCGTGGGCAAGGACGCGCCCGACTTCAACACGATCGACATCCCCGACGAGCAGGACAAGGGCGACGGCGGGGGCAACGGCCGCGGTGACGGCGACGACGGCCGCCAGGGGACGCCGGGCGGCGGCCTGATCGGCGGCCTCTTCGGCGGGCTGACCGGCGGCAACGGTGGCAACGGCGGCCGTCCGGGTGCCGGGAACCCGAAGCCGACGAAGCCGGGGAACCTGGTGCAGGGGAACACGAACGGCGGACGCCGGAACTGAGTCCCGTACGACAGTGGGGCCGCACCTTTCGAAGGTGCGGCCCCACTGTCATGTCCTGCCTAGCCCTGGAGCTGCTGCTTCACGATCGCGGCGACCCGGCCGCCGTCGGCCTGCCCGGCCACCTTGGGGTTCACGATCTTCATGACGGCGCCCATGGCACGCGGGCCCTCGGCCCCGCCCGCCTTCGCCTCCTCGACGGCCTGGGCCACGATCGCGGTCAGCTCGTCGTCGGAGAGCTGCTTGGGCAGGTAGGTGGCGAGCAGCTTGCCCTCCGCCTTCTCCCGCTCGGCCTGCTCGGGACGGCCACCCTGGGCGAAGGCGTCGGCGGCCTCGCGGCGCTTCTTGGCCTCCTTGGTGATCACCTTGAGGACCTCGTCGTCGGACAGCTCGCGCTTCTCCTTGCCCGCGACCTCCTCCTTGGTGATCGCGGAGAGGGTCAGCCGGAGCGTCGCGGAGCGCAGCTCGTCGCGCTCGCGGATCGCGGCGTTGAGGTCGTCGTGGAGCTTCGCCTTGAGCGTGGTGGTCATGGACCGATTGTCGCAGGTGCGTACGGCCGAACGCCCCCTGATTAAAGGGGCGCCCGCTCTTGGCGCCACGCCGGGGTCTGACACGATGGGCGTATGCGCGCGCGATACGGAGTACCCCTGGGAATCATGGCGGCCGGCGCCGCCGGAGTGGCGTACGCGGCGGGCTTCGAGGTCCGCTCCTTCCGCCTTCGACGAGTGACCGTGCCGGTCCTTCCGCCGGGCATGCGCCCGCTGCGGATGCTTCAGGTCTCCGACATCCACATGGTCGGCGGGCAGCGCAAGAAGCAGCGCTGGCTCCAGTCGCTGGCCGGGCTGCGGCCCGACTTCGTGATCAACACCGGTGACAACCTCTCGGACCCCGAGGGCGTCCCCGAGACGCTGGACGCGCTGGGCCCGCTGATGGAGTTCCCCGGCGCGTACGTCTTCGGCTCCAACGACTACTACGGCCCCAAACTCCGCAACCCCGCGCGGTACTTGCTGGAGAAGGCGAGCGGCAAGCACGGCCTGAACGGCAACGCGCCCGCGGTCGGTGTGATCCACAACCCCTGGGAGGACCTCAGGGACGGCTTCGACACCGCGGGCTGGCTGAACCTGACCAACCAGCGGGGCGTGCTGAAGGTCGAGGGCGTCTCCATCGAGCTGACCGGCCTGGACGACCCCCACATCAAGCGCGACCGCTACGCCCGCGTGGCCGGCGGCCCCTCCGGGACGTACGACTTCTCGATGGGCGTCGTCCACGCCCCCTACCTGCGCACCCTGGACGCCTTCACGGCGGACGGCTACCCGCTGGTCCTCGCCGGGCACACCCACGGGGGCCAGCTCTGCATCCCCTTCTACGGCGCGCTGGTCACCAACTGCGACCTGGACGCGGACCGGGTGAAGGGTCTGTCGACGCACACGGCGGACGGCAACACCTCCTACCTGCACGTCTCGGCGGGCTGCGGCACGAACCGGTACACCCCGGTCCGCTTCGCGTGCCCGCCGGAGGCGACGCTGCTGACGCTGGTGGAGCGGACGTAACCCGTCCGGAGTGCCCTGAATGGCCGCGTTTCGCCCTCCTGCCTAGCGTGAGGGCATGACCGTACCGATACCGCCCGTGCCCAGGGAGATCCCGGATCTGCCCGCGATCCCCTGGGAGAGCACGCCCGTACTGAAGCCGTCATTCGTGCCGGTGACGGCGGTGGTGGCCCCGGTCCGACGGCCCCTGGTGGCGGCGTTCCGCCTGCTCACCGCGCTGCTGGCGGCGGCCGGGGTGGCCCTGGAGATCCTTCTGGCCGGCCCGGCCCGCGCGCTGAGCTACTTCAGCGTGCAGAGCACGGTCCTGCTGGCGGTGGTCATGCTCCTGTCGGCGTCGAGATCCTGGCGTCCGCGCCGCGCGCTCCCGGCCTCGGTGACGGGCGCGGTGCTGCTGTACGCGGTGACCGGCGCGCTGGTGTACCACCTGCTGCTGGCCCACACGACACCTCCGTTCGCCATGACGGACGCGACGGCGCCCCCGGCGAGGTGGCACGCCCAGTGGGCCGCCCTCCAGGTCCTGCACACGCTGATCCCGCTGGCGGCGGTACTGGACTGGCTCCTGCTGACCCCGGCCTCGCGGATGCACCTGCGCCAGGCGGCGGCGTGGCTGCTGTTCCCGCTGGCATACCTGATCTTCACCCTGAGCCGGGCGACGGTCGTCTCCTCGGCCTCCCCCACTCGCTACCTCTACCCCTTCCTCGACGTCACGGCCCACGGCTACCGCCACACCCTGGCCAACGCGCTCCTTCTCGGCCTGGCGATCTACGCCTGCGCGTTGGTGCTGATCATCCTCGACCACGCCCGCCCCACCCCGGTCCGCCGCCGAGTCTGAACCGGATTTCGCCTCCGGCCCCCGGTGGGCTAAAGTAAACGACGTCGCAGCGACAGCGAGCGACATCGGGGTGTAGCGCAGCTTGGCAGCGCGCTTCGTTCGGGACGAAGAGGTCGTGGGTTCAAATCCCGCCACCCCGACAGCCGTGTTACCCGTCAGGGGCCTGATCCGCGAGAGCGGGTCGGGCCCCTGGCGGGTTTTTGGCGTCCTTCTCCGGGGAGCCGCCCGGGAGCCGACTTCGGAATCAGGCTCCCAGTGGCCAATACATGAGCCCCTCCTCTCCCTGGGGGGGGCAGCTCTGTCGGGATGAGGTGCTTCTGTGCGAGGGGCCTGAGCCGGGTATGGAGGGTGCGGTCAGGTCGAGGAGGAGCAGGGCGTCGTGGTCGGGGGTGCCGGGTCCGGCGGTGTAGACGCCGATGCGCTGGCCGGGGGTGCCTTCGACGTGCAGCGACTGCGAGGTGAGGGTGACCGTGCCGACCTGGGGGTGCTGGAAGGTCTTGTGGGCCGGCTTGCGTCCGGTCACTTCGTAGCGTTCCCACAGGCCCGCGAGGTCGGGGCTTTTGAGGAGGAGTTCGCCGACGAGGTTGGTGAGGTCGGGGGCGTCCGGGGCGGTGCCGGCGATGGCGTGCAGGCGGGCGACGCAGGCGGCGTTCTGCCGGTCCCAGTCGGTGATGAGGTCACGGGCCGCTGGGTGGAGGAAGAGGTAGCGGGCGAGGTTGCGGTGCTTGGCCGGCCAGTCGTCCAGGCCCGCGTAGAGAGCGAGGCGCCACCCTCGAAACCGGCGCCTCGCTGTTCTTCGACCACCACGACCCCGAGATCGTCACCTGGCTCGCGGGGCGCCGCCTGGACGCCTGACCCGCCCCCCATGCCACCCCGAGAGCCGTAACACCAAGTCAGGCGTTGTCGGCGGCCTTGCGGCGTCGTACCGCGATGAGTGCTCCGGCGCCGATCGCCACGGCGGCGGCGCTTGCCAGGGCGAGCGGCAGGGTCGCGGAGTTCGCGCCGGTCGAGGCGAGAGCGCCGACGGCGGAGGGCGTGGGCGCTGGCCCGGCCGCGCCGCCCTGGGGCGAAGTGTTGTTGCCCTTGCCGGGCTTCGCGGTGGTCGGGCGTGTGTCGTCGTTCTTTCCGGGACGGCCGGGCTTGGCGTCCTCGACCCGGCCGGGGGCGCTGCCCGCGGGCAGGATTTCGAGGTCGTAGCGCCTCATCGGGCCCAGGACGCAGGGGTTGTACGCGTCGGAGGCGTCGCCCGCGAACAGGGCGAGCCCGGCGCTCTTGTGGGCCGAGGCGTCGACCGTCAGGCGCATCTTGACGTCTCGGTGGCCGCGGGGCGGCAGGCTGTCGATCCGTCCGATGTGCTCGGGCTGGTCGGCGCTCAGGGTCCGCCAGGCGGTGCCGTCGGCCCACTCGGCCTTCAGCAGGTTCTTCGCACCGGCGCCCTCGGCGGCCGCGTGGAGGAACACCAGCGGGTCCACGTCCAGGGTGCGCTCGGTGCCGTTGGTCACGCTCAGGGTGAAGCCGACGGTGCTCCCCGCGACGACCTTGGAGGGGAGCCCCTGGGCGAGCGCGGTCAGGCCGTTCTCCCTGACGCACTCCTTGGCGGCGGCGAGCGCGGCGTCGGCGGCCGTCTGGGCCTTGCTGGTCCGGTCGAGGTCGGCCTGCAGCATGCCGTACTTGCGGGTCGCGGCGACCCTGGCGTCGTCCACCGCGGTGTCGGCCTTCTCCAGTTCGGCGTCGGCCGTCTGCTGGTCCTTGACCGCCGTCGCCAGGTCGGCCTCGGCCGTCGTCAGGGCCTGCTGGGCCGCGGCCTTCTCGGTGTCGCCCTCGGCCGCTTCCAGCTCGGCCTTGGCCTTGGTGACGCGCTCGTCGGCCGCGTTCTTGGCGGAGGCCGCCGCCTTCGCCACCTTTTCCGCGGCTATCGCGGCCGCCTTGAGCGGGTGCTCGGGGGAGTCCAGGGCGTCCAGGCTCGCCTCGACCTCCTTGCGGCCCTCCGCCTCGGCGGTGACGGCTGCCGTGTGCGCCTTCGCCGCGGCCGCCGCGGCTGCCTGCAGTTCCTCGTACGTCGGCTGGTTCCGCGTCTGGGCCGGGGTCGCCCCGGCGGCCAGCGCCGGGGCGGCGGCGCACAGCGCGAGGGGCGCGGCCACCGTGCAGGCGAGGGCCGCGGCGAGGGAATGACGAAGCTTCACAGAGGGACCTTCCCCGATGAGAGAGGCGGAGGAAACACCGCCGAACGAGCACCGGTCCGCGAGAAAAGCGGTGGGCCTGGATCTCATGCAGGTTATATGCCGGGTAAAGGGACGACCGGTTCCGTTTCCTGGTCTCCGGTCAGCAGAGGCGGGTGCCGCGGAGTGAAACCGGACGGACACGGACGGTTGTTCACAACACCCGCACTTTTTCTATGACCCATCTCACCCGGGCCATCCCCTCTACACCAGCAGCGGCAGCGACACCAGCCCCCGCATCAGGCGAGTGTGGCGCCACGTCAGTGAATCCGTCGGGACCGCCAGGCAGGCGTCGGGGTAGCGGGAGATCAAGGCGCCCAGGGCGAGTTCGGCCTCGGCTCGGGCCAACGGAGCGCCCAGGCAGCGGTGGATGCCGTGGCCGAAGGCGAGGTGGCCCGTGGCGGATCGGTCGAGGTCGAGACGGTCCGGGGCGGGGAAGCGCACGGGGTCCCGGTTCGCGGCGCCGGGCGCGATCAGCACGGGAACACCCGCCGGAATCACGGTGCCGCCGAGCGTGAGTTCCTCGATGCTGTAGCGGAACGTGGCGATCCCGACCGGCGAGTCGAAGCGCAGCAACTCGTCCAGCGCGGTCGGCAGTAGCTCCGGCTCCTTCCGCAACCGGCTCCAGGAATACGGGTGTTGGAGCAGCGCCAGCGCGGCGTTGCCGATGAAATTGGTGGTGGTCTCATGGCCGGCCACGAGCAGGAGCACGGCGATCGATACGAGCTCGTCCTCCGTCAGCCGGTCCTGGTCGTCGCGTACGGCGATGAGGTCGTCGAGCAGACTCGTCCCGGGCGCGGCGCGCTTGGCGGCGACCAGGTCGGTCATGTAGCCGCCGATGGCGTGGGAGGCGGCGTCGGTCCGCTCGGGCTCTCCGGCGGCGAACAGCTCGCCCGACCAGGTCCGCACGAGCGGGCGGTCGGCTTCGGGCACCCCGAGCATCTCGCAGATGACGGTGACCGGGAGGGGGACCGCGAGGCTCTCCACGAGGTCCGTCTGTCCGTGCTCCGGCCAGGTGTCGAGGAGCTCGTCGACCAGGCCGGCGATGTACGGGCGCAGCCGCGCCACGGCCCCGGTGGTGAACGCTCTCGTCACCAGCGACCGCAGGCGTCCGTGCTCCGGGGAGTCGGTGGCGAGCATGTTCCGGGCCACGGCCGGATGGAGGTCGCGCCGTGACGGCCGGCCGGCGAAGAACCGCGCGGTGTCCTTCGAGAGCCGGGGATCGGCGAACGCCTGCCGGGCCTCCGCGTACCCGGTGACCAGGTAGCTGGGGTGCCCGCCCGAACCGGTGGGCACCTCGCGCACCGGGGCCGCGTCCCGCAGAGCGGCGTAGGTCGGGTACGGGTCGGCGAAGAAGCGCGGGTCGCGCAGCGGGTCGGTCATGCCGTCGCCTCCGTGCCGGAAGGGGCGCTGACGATGCGCCGGCTCCGGCGCAAGGCGGGAATGTCGGCCCTCGGCGGGCCCGTCGAGTCCCATGACCGTTGCCCGATGACCCCTTCATCCCGCGCTTCTGGGCCGCCTCGCCCTCCGAGCCGATTCCACACCTCGGTCACCTCCGCGCGAAGTGGCCGACAGGTCGCCCGGTGTCGGGACGACTCCTCACGACCGTGGCTCGAACCCCAGCGATCGACTTGCCTCGACGGAGAGCCGCAGGAGTGCATCCCGATCCGCGGCGGGGATCTGGAAGTTGTGACGTTCGGCGTTCTCGAGGAAGTCGTGAGGCAGATCGATGCGGTACTTCTCCACATATGCCGCCAGATCTTCACGCCAAACGAATTCTCCATCGGAGAGCAGGGAAGATCCACCCGGCACCCGAAAAGCATCACCAATTACGTCGACGGTCAACTCCATGACATCGAGTATCGGGTATCCGGCCTTGAGATAGCGGACGACATCCGCCGGCGAATACTTTCCCGCACCCGACTCGGCCGGCGGTATGGAGCCGCCCCAGTCCGCGGCATACGCCGAGTCCATTTCCTGGTAAAAACCGATCAGTTTCATCTCACCCTCCGGTGGCGGGGTGGAAGATCCGCCAATGCCCACCGTTGTCGATCTGCGCAACCTGTCCTGGACCGAGTAGCGGATTCGTACCGACCCGGTCTGTGGGCGCCCTCACGGTGACCCCCATTTCGTTGGCTATCTGCTGCGCGATGCCCGAACTTTCCGCTCCGGAGTGGCACACCATGAGACGGAGTGGCCCTCCATTGTAATTCGGGTTATTACGGATGGCGTCCACGAGCTGACCACCGTTCACCGGACCGTAGGGGGTCTCCAAGAACCCGTCTCGTGATCCATGAGCAACCACGTCGTGCTCACCCTCGTTAAGGACATTCCGGAAATTCCTGACGCTCGGTCCGTCCTCACCGACCAGCGTAGCTGTTTCTCCGTGCGTCACCGGGGAGCCTGCCGGAATACGGTTGTCGCTCATGTAGTCCATGCCGCCTCGCGCCGGACAGGGCGTGAGGCCGAGCGGATCGCTCCACGTGAGCGGGTTCCCGACGTAGGTGTCCGGATTGGGCGCCGGCTGCAAGCCGAGAGGGTCGGAGCTCAGATACCGCGCCGTCTCCGGGTCATAAACCCGGAAGTAGTTGTAGTGCAGACCCGTCTCGGGGTCGTAGTACTGGCCGGGGAAGCGCAACGGCGTGTACGCCGTGCTGTTCGCCGCCCAAGCCGTCGTTCCCCACAGCGTGCTGCGGGTACGCCAAGCCGTTTCTCCCTGTTCGTCGACCAGTTCTGTCGGGGTGCCGATCAGGTCGGTGACGATGGCGTAGAAGCGGGAGTCGATTTCCGTGTCGGAGGCGGAGGTGATGCGTTCCGTCTGGGTGACGGGGTGGAGGCCCTGGTGGTCCCAGGTGAGGGTGACCGGGTGGGGCAACTCGGTGGACGTCGTGGTCTGTTCGCAGAGGGTCGTGCCGTCCCAGGTGAAGTCGACGCGCTCCACAACCCTGTCGCCCGCCATGCGGAGCTTCGCCGTGCGGCGGCCCAGGGGGTCGTAGGTGTACTGCCAGCGGGTGCCGTCCGGGGTGGTCACCGCTGTCAGGCGGTCCTCGGTGTCCCACTCGTAGCGCCAGGTGTGCGGGCGGCGGGAGAGGCGGGTCTTCTGGCGGAGGACCGTGCGGCCCAGGGAGTCGTGCTCGTAGCGGATGCCGCCCGCCCGGGTGATGCGGGTGCCCGTGTACGTGCGCGGGCCCGTCGCCTCGCCGCCCGGGTGGGTCGACGGCCAGCTCGCCTCGGTCTGGTTGCCGGCCTCGTCGTACGCGTACCGCTCCGTCCAGCCGTCCGCGTGGACCGCGGTGACCCGGCCGGTGGCGTCCAGGTCGAAGGTGCGGGAGGACAGGTCCTCGTCGATGCGGGTGACGTTGCCGTCCGCCCGGTACTCGTACGCGCGATGCCGGACCAGGCCACCCCTCGCCGTCCGTACCGACTGGGCCTTCATGCGGCCCAGCACGTCGAAGGTGTGCTCCAGGGACAGTGACTCGCCTATGTGGCGGCCCACTTCGCGGCCTGCCGCGTCGTAGGTGAAGTCGATGCTGTGGCCCGAGGCGACCATGCCGGTGCGACGGCCCGCCGCGTCGTAGGACCAGGTGGTCGTGGCCCCGGTGGGGGTGGTGCGGCCGGTGCGGCGGCCGAGGGTGTCGTGCGTGTACGTCAGCGTTCGGCCGTCGACCGTCTCCGAGACCGTTCGGCCGTAACGGTCACGGAGGATCTGGAGGGTAGTGCCGTCCGGGCCCACCGCCTCGGCCAGTTGGTCGGTGAGGTCGAAGGCGTACGTGGTGACCGCGCCCGCCGCGTCCTTGCGGACCGTACGGCCCAGCTCGTCCCGCTCGAAGGCGATGGTCTCGCCGAGGGCGTTGGTGCGGGCGGTGAGGCGGCTCGCGGCGTCGTATGCGTACGTGAGCGCGCGGTCGTCGAAGTCCGTCTCCGTGGCCAGGCGTCCCGCCGGGTCGTACGCGTAACTCCACTTCAGGCCCTGCGGGTTGGTGACCTCCGTCAGGCGCAGCTCGGTGTCGTACGTGAACTCGTGGCGGACGCCGTCCGGGCCGGTGCGGGCCGTCAGGAGGTCGAAGTGGGTGTACTCGAAGCGGGACACCGCGCCGAGGGCGTCGGTGTGGGTGGTGCGGTTGCCCTCGCCGTCGTACGTCCATGACTCGGTCGTGCCGTCCGGCGCCGTACGGCGGGCCAGGTGGCCCTCCACCGTCCACTCCAGGCGGGTCACCGCGCCGGTGGGGTCGGTGATCGTGACCGGGCGGCCGAAGGCGTCGCGCTCGTAGGACGTGGTGGCGCCGAGCGGGTCGGTGACGCGCAGCGGGAGGCCGGCGCGGTCGGCGGCGATGGTGGTGGTGTGCCCGAGCGGGTCGGTGACGGAGACGAGGTGGCCGGCGCCGTCGTACGCCAGGTGCGTGGTCCGGCCCGCCGCGTCCGTCGCCGAGGTGAGGTTGCCGCGGTCGTCGAACGCCCGGTGGACGGTGGTGCCGTCCGGGCGGGTCACCTTCACCGGGAGGCCGAGCGCGTCGTACTCCGCGCGGGTCTCACGGCCGTCGGGGCGGACGACCGTGCGCGGGTTGCCGTCGGCGTCGCGGTGGAACTCCGTGGTGTGCCCGAGGGGGTCCGACACCGACAGGAGGCGGTTGCGGCGGTCGCGCTGGTAGCGGGTGGTGGCGCCGAGCGGGTCGGTCTCGGCCACGACCTGGCAGTGGCGGTTGACGCGGTAGTGGCTGGTGTGGCCGAGGGAGTCGGTGATGCTGGTGACGGAGTCGCCGGTGGACGGGTCCGGCTCGCCGTAGGTGAAGGTGGAGCGCAGGTCGCCCTCGGCGCCGGACTGGTGGGTGCAGCGGTCCTGGTCGTCGTAGCCGTACGTGAAGTGGCTGTCGTTGGTGTCGGTCCAGGAGGTGATGCGGGCCGCTTCGTCGTAGGTGAAGCGGGTGGGGCGGCCGGAGGAGTTGGTGACCTCGGTGAGGTGGCCGTCGGTGTGGCCGTAGCGGATCAGCTCCTGGTCGGCGCCCGCCAGGCGCAGGGCGGTGACGCGGCCCTCGGCGGTGGATATCCCCAGGTGGTAGCCGCCGCTGTGGACGAGGGCGCGGGGCGCGCCGTCGGCGTCGTACTCGAAGGTGATCCAGTTGCCGTTGCGGTCGTCGAGCTGTTCGAGGACCGCGAGAGTGTCGGAGCGGTCGGCGAAATGACGCGTGTGCCCCGACTCCGGGTCGGTGAGGGTGTAGCCGCCCTCCACCCGGTCCAGCGGCCACCGCGGGCCGTGCGCGGGCAGGGTCGGCACACCGGGCGCGGGGTGCGGGTAGGCCAGGACGAGGCCGTCCTCGCCGACGAACACCACGCCCTCGGTGTCGATCTCCAGCCGCTGGTCCAGCGTGGAGGACCAGGACGGGCCGAACCAGCCGCCCAGCCGGTACGACGACTCGAACTGCCGCTTGACCAGCAGCGGAAGCACGCCCGGCAGGGCCACGTCGGTCTGCGGCAGCACCATGCGGCCGGTGGCGACGTCGACCGGGTCCTTCTCACAGACCTTCTCGCCCGGACGGCGGGCCACGTCGTCCGCGTCCTTCTCGACCACGTTCCGGGCGGTACGGCGGATGCCCTGACTGGCGGCCTCCTCCGCGCCCTCCTTCATGGCGAGCCGGAGCCCGCCCCGCGCCAGCCCCGCGCCCTTGGTGCCCACCAGTTCCGGGATCAGGCGTCCCACGAACTCCGACGGGTCCTTCTTCAGGCCGTCCACCACGGCCTGCACCGTGCGTTCGGGGTGGGTGGCGGTGGAGACCAGGCCCGACAGCGTCATGTTGACGTTCTGGAGGTACGCCGCCGGGTGGGTGAGGTTGTACGGGTCGGTGGGGTTGAGGCCGCGGGCGAAGTTGACCAGGCCGCCCGTGCCCTTCAGGGCACCGCCGACGACGTGGGTCAGCTCGGTGTTGGCGGCCTGGAAGCCGTCGGTGAAGTCGTTGCCGAGGCGTTCCAGCGGCGGGGGTTCGGCCGGGGCGTGCGCGAGGGCCGCCCTGACCTTGCCCTGAGCCTCCGCGGCGGCGGTGTTGCGCTGCTTGCGGGCCTCGTTCAGCTTGGCCACGGCCGCGTCGCGGTCGGCCTTGCCCGCCTGCATGTCCTGCTTCGGTACCGGTCCGGGGTCGTCGCCCGCGTCGGCCTTGGTCTTGTAGGCGGCGGCCTTCCGCTTGAAGTCGTCGGCCGCGTCGTCGAACGCCTTCGTGCCCTTCTTGTACAGCTCGACGGCCTCCGCGGCCTGCTTCTGCGCCCAGGTGACCGTGTCCGCGTACCGCTCCAGCGCGCCCGCCGCCGATCCGCATGCCTCGGCCGCGTGCGCCCACTTGGCGGGGTGGACGCCGAACTTCTCCCGGAAGGCGTTGCCGCCCTCGCCCTTCCAGCCCGCCGAGTCGATCTTCTTCAGGCCCGAGCCGACCTTGTCGAACGCCCCGTGGAAGTCCTTCAGGTGCTTGGCGCTCTCGCGGATCTTCTCCGGTTTGCCGTGCACGAGTTCGTCGGCCTGCTCGGTGTCGCCGAGCTGCTGCTCGCCCGGTGTCGCGCCCAGGTCGGAGGCGATGTCGTCGCCCCAGTCCTCCACACCGTCGGCCCAGTCGTGCAGGCCGACGCGGTCCATCGCGCCGCCCAGCTTGTCCGTGCCGTCGTCGACCAACTCGCCGACCTTCTTCTTGCCCTTGTCGTAGAGGTCCTCGGCGCCGCCCAGCAGCGAGTTGGTGATGTCCCCCAGCCCCATCAGCCCTCACCGCCCTGCTGCTCGGCCGCCTTCGCGCGGGCCTCCGGTGACGGGCCGAAGGTGTCGTCCAGGAACTGGTCGTACTGCTCGTCGGACACCCCCAGCCCGCCGTGCAGGTTCTCCGGGGTGACCGGGACCGTGCCGATCATGTGCGAGGTCATCGCGTCCCGGCCCGCGTCCTTCCAGCCCTGCTTGCTGTTCTCCCACGCCTGCTCGAAGGACTCCTGCGAATAGTCCACGCTGTGACCGGACTTGGCGATGTCCCCCCAGCCCATCTTCTCCACGTCCTCCTCGGAGGCGTACGGGTTGCCCACCGCCGAGTTCGCCACGACCTTCACACTGCCCTCGAGGTACTTCTCGGTCTCGTAGTACGTGCCCGCCGACAGGTTCGTCTTCAGCGCGAACGCGTTGCCCTCCGCGACCAGGGCCCGTACGCCCCACTCCCAGCGTTCGCAGAACGTCTTCAGCTCACCCGTCAGAGCCTCGTGACCCAACTCCAGCCCCGACAGGGCGATCCCGGAGAAACCCCGGCCCGCGCCGGCCGCGCCGACCATGCCCAGCTCGCCCAGTTCGCCCAGCGCCTCCGTCAGGCCCTTGGCGATCTCCTCCAGGCCCTGCGCCTGGAGATCCATCCCGCCCTCGCCGCTCATACCGCACCCCCGTGCCGCGTTCCGTCGTCCAGGTCCACCGCCGCGCCGTCCGGCACGATCCCCGCCACCGGCGGGAACACCATCCCGTCCGAACCGTCCGCACAGTCCAGCGCCACCCCGCACGGCACGCCTGCCGCGGGCACGGCAACGTCCAGCAGGCGGGCGCCCAGAATCCGCTGGTACGTCCACTCCCGTGCCGACTCCCCGCGAGCGATGGCGTATCGGGCGAGGGCCTGCTCGTCGGAGAAGGCCAGGATGAAGCGGATGCCGTTGAAGTCGGCGGTCAGCAGCGCTTGTTCGCCGCCCGGATCAGCGCCCAGCGGTACGAGAACGGGGGTACGGCGGAACTCACCGAGCAGCTCGGCGAACTCCCGTCTACGGGCCGCCACTTCCGCCGCCTGCGCGGGTGCAGTGCCCGAACCCGCTATCCGGTCCCCGTTCTCAGACATCCCGCCATCATCACGACTGCGACGAGAGCGGACAAGTTCATACCCGTCACACCCTTGTCACGTGCGGGGCGTGGCGGTCGCGAGTACCGCGTCGTTCCCGGCCGTCAGGACAGCGCCTTGTAGACGCCCCAGCCAGTGCCGATCTTCACACGTCCGCCGAAGCCGCCCTTGCCGTTGCCCGCCCAGCGGTAGAGGTTGCCCGCGGTGTCGCGGGCGACGAGGTCGTTGCGCCCGTCCTGGGTCAGGTCGCCCACACCGACCAGCGCGTTGTACGTGCGGAAACCAGAGGCGATCTTCACTCGCCCCCCGAAGCCGCCCTTTCCGTTTCCGTACCAGCGGTAGAGGTTGCCGGCCTTGTCCCGGCCCAGGAGGTCGCCGGTTTTGTCGCCGTTGAGGTCGCCCACTCCCACCAGCGCCGTATAGCCGGACAGTCCGGTACCGACGCGCACCCGGGACTTGAACGTTCCCTTACCGGTGCCGGCGTGGAACCACAGGGCTCCGGACCGGTCACGGGTCAACAGGTCAAAGTGGCCGTCGCGGTTGAGATCCCCGGCCGAGGTCAGCAGGTCGTACGTGTTCCAGCCCTTGCCGAGGAGGGTGGACTTGTTGCTTCCCCGGGCGAAGTACACCTGCCCGAAGCCCCAGTACGCCCGCAACTCGCCCGCAGAGTTGCGGACCAGCATGTCCGCGTACCCGTCGCCGTTGATGTCGCCGACCGGCACCAGGGTGGAGGATGCCGGCCAGTCAGCGGTGTAGCTGCGGTTGTAGAAGTGCCCCTGGGGATGCCCCTCCCACGAGTCGGTCCGGCCGTCCTTGCGGACCGCCACCATGTCGGGGAAGCCGTCGCAGTCGTAGACATGGGTCGGGAGGGCGCCGCACATCACCTGGAGGAGGCCGCTTCCCACCTTCACCGGCGCGGTCCCGCCGCCGACGCGAGCGGTCAACTGGTAGGTATAGGTGCCACTCGGGGGGAGAGCGCCGTTCGGCTCCCTGCCGTTCCATGAGGCTTGGAGGGCGTAGCGGCTTCGTACGGCTCCGCCCCTCAGTGTGGCCACCCTGCGCCCGGTCGCCTTCTGGACGATGTCCACCTGCCAGGAGTCCACGGGGCGGCTCAGATGGAACGAGGCCGTCCAGGTCGAGTAGTACGACGAGGGCGTCCTCGGCGCGACGTTTCCGTTGGTGTATTCCTCCCCCACGACCGGGGCGGAGTCCGGCACGCCGTCCGCCGCCACGTGGACGCGGCGGTCGGCGTCCGCGTAGGCGACATGACCGCTGTACTTGTCCACCGTCCACGTGATCCCGCGGTCGTCCGCGAGCGGGCCGGTGGGGAGGGCGGCGAAGGAGCGCTCCGCGAGCGGGCTGCCGGTGTGGAAGTCGGTCAGCTTGAGCTCGCCCGCCGCACGGTCGTGCCGGATCACGTAACCGTCGCCGAGCATGGCGGGGCCCGACGGCACGGTGAAACCGTGATTGTTCGTCAGGTCGTACACGCCGGCCTGCTTGTCGGCACCGCAGGACCAGTACAGCCATCGCGCGGTCGCCTGCAGCTCGGTGGGCACGCAGGCGGCGCCGGTCCGCACGGTGCGCACGGGCTTGCCGGGCACGGTGGCGTCCGAGGTCAGCCGCTCCGCGGTCAGCGTTCCGGGGGCGGCGGGGGCCGCGCTCCACAGGGTGGAGTACCAGAGCGCCGCGGCCTGCACCGGGCGGCTGCGGATCACCCGGCCGTAGCCCGGGTCGATCACGTACTGGGTCTTCGGGGAACCGCCGTCCACCACCACGTACGAGGGGGAGGCGTCCCGGACCTCGCCGCCGCTGCCGGGCAACTGCACCCGCACGTGCGAGGTGTAGGGGTCCACCCGGGTCTCCAGGTATGTTCGCCCGCCCGTCTCGGAGAGGAAGGAGACCCCGTACTCGTTGCCCTCCACCACCCGTACGCAGTCCTCACCCGTCGCGCAGCGCACGGTGGACGAGGGCATGCCCACGGGCAGGGGCTCGGCCGCTCCCGCGACAGGAACCGGCCCGGTGCCGATGTCCTGCTGATGGATGGAGATCCTGCCCTCGGTGCTGTCCACCCGGCCGAGAGTGCCCCGGTACAGGCTCAGTCCCAGAAGCTTGGCGGACACCGGGGGCAGCGGCTGGGCCACCTCGTGTGCCGGTGTCCCTTCGGGGCGCGCGGTGAAGCGGTGCACCGCCCAGTCGCCGCTGCCGGTACCGCCGACGAACAGGGCGTTTCCGTCCGCCGTCTGGGGCGGAGAGTCCGATACGAGCGCGAGGTGGTCGAGCACGGTGGTCGGCTCCGTGCCGTCGAGCGGCCGGGCGGTCAGCCGCCGGCCGAGCGCGGTACCCGAGGTGGTGTCCGGGGAAGAGGTCAGGAGGGTGTCGCCGAGCAGCGCCAGAGGGAACGCGTCGTCGGGGAGCGGAAACTCCTCCGTACCGGAGGAGAAGTCCCCTCGCGGCAGCCAGCGCAGGCCGGCGTAGCCGTGCCCCCACCAGGCGATCCGGTCGGCGCTCAGCAGGATGTTGAGTCCCTCGCCGCTCATCGCCTCGGGGAGCGGGGTGATCACGGCCGTCGCAGGGTCGAGCAGGCCGTAGCGGTACGCGCCGTCCTGCCGGAAGGAGATCACCGCGCCGCGGTCGTCCGTGGCCTGCTGCTGCAGGGAGAGGCTGCTCAAACTGGCACCCTCGGGCAGCCCGGTGATCTGCAGCGGCTGCGCGGCGGAGGCTCCCGGGTCCAGAAGCGCCCCGGCGGAGCTGGTGGTGCTGGTCGCCGACTCCAGTGCCAGCACCTTGCCGCCGACGGTCCCCCGGAAGGTGTGGTGCGCCGGGAGCTGTACGTCCCGCCGCTCACCGGTGTGCGGATCGAGCAAGGTGTACCAGGCTGCGCCCCGGGCCGGGCTCGGTGAGATGGCGAGCAGGTCGCCACCGGCGCCGACGGGACGTACGAGCGCGTTGGCCGGCAGGGTCTGCAGGCCGGGCACCTGCGTCTGGGTGCCGCTCGCGAAGTCGGTCCAGGTGTAGCCGTCGCTGCCCTCCTGCTGGTGCAGAAAGCCGGTGCCGGTTGCCGCCAGCGGGGTGTCCACACGAGGTGTGGCCCGGTCGGCGCGCGGGATCACGACCTCCTGGGACGGGTTCCCCGCGGTCGTCATCTGGGCGGCCTGCGCGGCCGTGGCGAGCGGGACCGCTGTTCCTGCGACCGCCAGAATCATGGCGGTCGCACCGGCCGCGAGACCCCCGCCCCCACTGCGGCGGCCGCGTCCACGCAATGCTTCAGTCGACGTCCGGGTCAATGCCCCCACGCCACGCCCCCTCATTGATGCGATTGTGTGCCGCCGTGCGGCGCCCCCGTTCGTGGCCGGACACTGCCGCGCCGGTCCACGGTGGCCGCGGTGGATCTCGTCAGCCACGTGCGGCTAGACGTTAATGGATCAACGAGGCCCTGGTCAGCCGTGTAAAGATCACGATCAGACAATCCGACGGTGGGGGAACCGCTACGGCGCCTGGTTCACCAGAATGCTGCGCGGGGAGGCGGACCTGCGGGAGAACGCACTCGCCGTCACTCCTCGGCGTAGGCCCTCAGCGTCGCCAAGTGGACGGTCCGGGCGACCGCTTCGGCGTGGGTCGCGGGGGCAGTGACGCGTACGGCGACCCCGTCCCCGGCCGCCGTGAGGACGACGTCCGCCGTGATCTCCGTGCCGAAGCCGTGCAGGGTGAGGGCGCTCAGCCCGGTGAACGCCAGCTCGATCTGCACGGTGTTGAAGCCCTGAGCCGCCCATTTCCGGGGCGGGTCGGCGGGATACGGCAGGTCGAGGCGGAGGGTGAGGGCGGGGCCGTCCTCGTGGAGGGTGAGCTGCCGGAGGCGTACGGCGGTGAGGGGTGGAGGCGTGGCGCCGTAAATCGCCTTCAGGCCCTGGGGGTTGAGGAGGTGGGCCGACCAGGGTTCAAGGGGCATCGGGACGTCTCCTCCAAGAGGGCTCAGGCAGACATCGTAGGAGTCGGCATCAAGCCCAGACCGCCTCTGCGAACGCCGTCCCCACGAAGGCCGCTCCCAGCCCCGCGACCACGCTCGCCACCACGTTGGCCGCCGCGAGGAACCTCGCTCCGTCCTCCGTGAGGCGGAGGGTCTCGTAGGAGAAGGTGGAGTACGTGGTGAGGGCGCCGCAGAGGCCGGTGCCGATGAGGAGTTGGACGTGGGAGGTGGCGGCGCCCGCTACCACCGCGCCGGTCAGCAGGCCGAGGATGAAGCAGCCCAGGACGTTGACCGTGAAAGTTCCCCAGGGGAAGACGGCGTCGTGGCGTTTTTGGACGGCGCGGTCGGTGAGGTAGCGCAGGGGGGCTCCGGCCGCGCCTCCGATGATCACCAGCAGCCAGTTCACGCCTTCTTCTCCTTGCCCGAGTGTCCCGAGTGCCGGCGCGAGTGGCGGCCCGAGTGGCTGCCGGCGTAGCGGATGACCTGGCAGTCGTCCAGGATCACCAGCCCCGACCCCACCAGCTCGTCCAGTTGCGGCAGGAACGCCCGTACGCGTTCCCCGGTGTCGACGATCACGATCGCCACCGGCAGTTCCTCGTTCAGCGAGAGCAGCCGGGCGGTGTGGATCAGGGAGGACGCGCCGAAGCCCTCGATGCCCCGGAACACGCTGGCGCCCGCGAGGCCGGCCGCGTGCGCGCGGTGCACGATCTCGCTGTAGAGCGGCTTGTGGTGGTAGGTGTCGTGCTCGCCGATGAAGACCGTCACCCTGAGGGCGTCGCCGGTCAGCCGTGTCGTGGTCATCGCTGCCTCCAGGCCAGGACGCGGCGCGTGAGCGCGACCGCGAGTCCGACCGAGCCGAGGGCCGCGAAGAGGGTCGCGGCCAGATACGCGAGGGCGGTGCGCGCCTCACCGGCGTCCACCAGCCGTTCGATCTCGACGGCGTACGTGGAGAACGTGGTGAAGCCCCCCAGCACGCCGGTGCCGAAGAACGGCCGGACCAGCCGGTGCGCCGTCCACACCTCGCTGATCAGCACCATGAAGACGCCGATGACCGCGCAGCCGGTCACGTTGACCAGCAGGGTGGTCCAGGGGAAGCCGGGGTTCGCCACCGGCCACAGCAGCGACGCCGCGTACCGGGCCGTCGCGCCGATCGCGCCGCCGAGCGCGACCACGGCCACGACCGGGCCCTGCCCCCGCCAGGCTTCCTGCCACTGGGCGGGAGAGCGCAGGTCGATGTCGGGGTCGACGGGTTCGTTCGTCGTGGGTCGTGGTGCTGTCATGGGCGTACGTCTCCTACTCGCCGGGGCCCGCGCACGCGGGCGCACTCCATCGCAAGTAGGGACTGTTGGCGGCGTCGATGCCGCGGTTCGGGTACGGCGAGCCCCACCGCCGCGCCGCACGGTGAGGCGCGGCCGGTCATCAGGGTATCGCGGGGGGCGCGGTGGGGCGCGGCTACGAGGGCGTGAGGGGGAGGTCGTCCGTGTAGGCGTTGACCGGCTGGGCCATGGGGTGGGTCTCGCGGATGTCGAGCGCGGCCTGGGCGGTCTTGGTGCCGAGGCGGCCCGCCGGGTGCCAGGTGCCGGTGATCGCGAGCCAGGTGTTGGCGGGCGGGGCGTCGGCTCCGTACACGCGGATCTTGACGGTCTGGGAGTCGGCGGCGCAGCAGGTGAAGATGATCCGGGTCAGGTACCAGCCGCCGCCGGACCCGGCCGGGGTGACGAACCCGGTGAGCTGGACGGACCGGCCCTTGATCGCCAGCGTGGGGTCCTGCTGGACGCGCTGGGTGAAGCCGGTGAGGGTCAGAGGGAGCGGGGAGGTCGCGGGGAGCGCGGGGAACCGTTCCCGCGCGGTGGTCGGCACCGGCTTCCCGTTGGAGTGCGCGGCCGTGTACGCGCCGAGGGCGGGCGGGGCGTACAGCAGGAGGCTCAGGGCGGGGAGGGCGAGGAGCCAGGCGACCCGGGGGGCGGTGGAGTGGTCGTGGCCGTGCTCATGGGCGGGCGCGTGCTCGGGGGTCTCCGGTCGGCGCAGGTCGAAGTACGCGTTCACCGCGGCGAGGAGCAGCAGGACGACGCCGGAGGCGATCAGGACGGGGCGCAGGCCCTCCTTGACGTAGCGCAGGTAGAGGTCGGTGAAGAGGGCCGTGTGCAGCAGGCCGGCGCCGATGAGGGCGAGCAGGGCGGTCTGGGCGAGGCGTCTCACAGCAGCGCGCCTCCGATCAGGGCGCTGGCGGTGACGGCGACGACCGTCGTCGCGGCGGAGAACCGTACGGCGAAGGCGCGGCCGAAGGTGCCCGCCTGAAGGGCGATCAGCTTCAGGTCCACCATGGGGCCGACCACCATGAAAGCGAGCCGGGCTGTGGGTGAGAAGCCTGTGAGGGAGGCCGCTACAAAGGCGTCGGCCTCCGAGCAGACCGCGAGCAGGACGGCGAGTCCGGCGAGGAAGAGCACGGAGAGCCAGGGCGAGCCGGAGAAGGTGTCGAGCACGGTGCGCGGCACGGCGACGTTGAAGGTGGCCGCGGCCATCGCGCCGAGCACCAGGAAGCCGCCCGCGTGCAGGAAGTCGTGCTGGAAGCCCTGGCGGAACTCGGCCCAGCGGCTGTGTCCGTGCTGGTGGCCGGTGTGCCGTACGGCCGGGCGCAGCCACTTCTCCTTGCCGAAGCAGAGCCACAGCCAGCCCATCACGGCGGCGGTGGCCAGCGAGGCGAGCAGCCGGGCGGCGACCATCGCGGGGTTGCCGGGGAAGGCGACCGCCGTGGCGGTGAGCACGATCGGGTTGATCGCGGGCGCGGACAGCAGGAAGGCGAAGGCGGCGGCCGGGGTGACGCCCCGCCGGATCAGGCTGTTGGCAACCGGTACGGACGCGCACTCGCACCCCGGCAGCACCGCGCCCGCCATCCCCGCCACCGGTACGGCGAGCGCGGCCCGCTTGGGCAGCACGCGGGTGAACAGGTCGGCCGGGACGAAGGCGTTGATCGCGCCGGACAGCACGGTGCCGAGGATCAGGAAGGGCAGCGCCTGCACGGTGATCGCCAGGCAGACCGTGCGCCATGCCTGGACGGCGGGCCGGTCGAGCACCCCGGCGCGGGCGAGCAGCAGCACCGTGATCCCGACGGCCGCCGCGGCGGTGAGGGCGAGCAGGGGCCGTACGGGGCTGGGGCGGGCCGGTGGAGCGGTGGGCGTGACGACCGTCGCAGCCCCGTCGACCACTCCCACCAGCTCATCCGTTTTTCCCATTTTCACTCCGGATGTCGGTGTTTGGCCGACGATAAGCGAGCGGCGTGCGCGCGGCGGGGCGCACACGCCGACTCGCCTCCGGATGCCCGAGGGAGCGGGCGCGTGTGGCGGGTGCGTCGGCTCCGTACGGCTCAGGCGAACTGGCCGACCTGGTAATCCCCGGCGGGCATGCGGATCATGACGTTCATGCGGTTGTAGGTGTTGATCAGGCCGATGAGGAAGACCAGGGCGGCGAGCTGGTCCTCGTCGTAGTGCTTGGCCGCGTTCGCCCACGCCTCGTCGGTGACGGCGCCCGGGGTGTCGGCGAGGCGGGTGCCCTGCTCGGCCAGTTCGAGGGCGGCGCGCTCGGCGTCGGTGAAGACGGTGGCCTCGCGCCAGGCGGCGACCATGTTCAGCCGCTGCTGGGTCTCGCCCGCGTGCGCGGCCTCCTTGGTGTGCATGTCGAGGCAGAAGCCGCAGCCGTTGATCTGGCTGGCGCGGATCTTCACGAGCTCCTGGGTGGCGGCGGGGAGTGTGGAGTCCGAGACCACCTTTCCGGCCGCGTTGATGTGCTTGATGACCTTGGCGGCGGCGGGGATGGCGAAGGGGTTGAGGCGAGCGTCCATTGCTGCACTCCTGTGGGCCGGTTCCGTTGGATTCACGGTTACGACGGGTGGTGCGGCTCTGGTGTGACATGTGGAGGTGTGACCTGCGTCACCGGGCCACATGGGGTGCAGGCATATGGGGTGCGGGCACATGGGGTCCGGCCATATGGGGTGCGCCCACACGGGTTCCGGCCACACAGGTTCCGGCCACCTGGAATCCGCCGGGAATGTGTGCAGGAGGGCCACATGGGGCGCACACAGTCTTCTGAAAGCCCCGTTACGGTGGCGGCCGCTCACCCGCGCCCGTCGACCCAGGAAGACCGCGAATGGACTACTGCTCCGCCTGCCGTCGGCATCTGAACGGCGCCCTGGTCTGCCCCGGCTGCGGCGCCTGCGCCTCCCCGGACCTGGCCCCGATGCCGGTCCGCCCGAGCACGTACGCCGTCCGGCAGCCCGGCGAGGAGGACGCCCCCTCGGCCGCGTCCCGCCGCGGCAGGTCGGTGCCCCCGCCGGCCGCCCCGCGCCCGCACTCGCAGTCCCCGGCCGAGGTGCCCGCGGGCACCGGTCGCGCGGCCCGGCGCCGTGAGCAGACCCGCTGGAGGAAGTCCCGCCGCCGGGCCGTCCTGGCGACCGCCGTGGCCCTGGTCGGCGGCGGCCTGACCTTCGCCGCGCTGAACCACCAGCCGACCGACCGCACCCGGACCACGGCGGCGCAGGGCGAGCGCCCGATGGGCGGTACGGGACCGGAGGCCACGGCCGGCCTCCCGGCACCGACGCCGTCCCCGACTCACGGCTCGGCCACCCCGAGCAGCACACCGCACACAGGCGCCGAGCACACGGCCCCCTCCGCGCCCCGCTCCAAGGCCCCCACCGCACCGCGCACCGCCTCCCCGGAGCCGTCCAAGCCGTCCAAGCCGTCCCGCTCGGCGTCCCCCTCCGTCCTCCCGCACTCCCGCTCGCTGCTCCCCCTCCCCCACAGCACCGCGCCCGCGCCGGACTCCGCCACCCCCACCTCCCCCCTGGCCCCGACGGAGCAGTCCCCCACCCCGACGCAGAGCACCCCCACTCCCGACACCACGACGGAGTCCCCAAGCACCACCCCGTCGACGACGGCCCCCGAGTCGCAGTCCCCCACCCCCACGGCCTCCCCGACCCCGTCGGCCTCCCCGTCCCCCTCCCACCTCTGCCTGCTGGTCCTCTGCCTGAACTGACCGCCTGATCCTCTGCCCCCCTGATGACCCCCTGACCGGTGCGAGGATCTCGCCGGACGACGCCCGGATCGCCGGTCGGCGCTTGCCCGGCCGGCCCCAAGGCTCGTGGGATCGCGGAGCAGCGGCGCCCACCACGGTCGCCAAGGCCGCCCGCCGGACCCGGCGCGCTGCCCGGCGCTGCCCGGCGACCCGACCGCGAGGCCAGTGGTGCCGGAGGGCGCGCGGTCCACGGAGCCGAAGCGGGCGGACCAGCCGCCGACGCGGACGACGGCTCGTCGCCGGGCTGTCAGGCGTTGCCGGGATTCAGCCCGCCGGCACCCCTCACTTGTTCCACGTCTCGTCATAAGGATCAGCCGGAGCGGGCACCGGCCGCGCCGAAGTGACCCGCAGATACGGGATCAACCCGTTGTTGACCGGGTCGCGCGTCACCCGGGGCGCGTACACCCCCGTCACCTCCATCCACGCGTCCGGCCGTAGCACCGGCGGGAGTTGGCCCGTCAGGCCGACCTTCACCGGCTGGGCGTCGGCGGCGCAGCAGTTGAGGGCCATGCGGACCAGGTAGGGCGTGCCGTGCGCGTCCAGGGCGAGGAAGCCGGTGACGCGGACGGTGCGGCCGCGCAGGGTGTGGCCGTAGGCGGCGCGGGAGGCGTAGTCGACCACGCTCAGGCGGACGGGGTCCGAGGCGGGCAACGGGTCGAGTCCGTAAGGGGGTTGGAGTGCCGTACCGGTGCGTACCGCGCTGTAGGAGCCGAGGGCGGGCGGGGCGATGAGGATGAGGGCGAGGACGGGCAGCACCAGGAGCCAGGCCACACGCGGCTCCGGGTGTCCTCCGTGAGCCTTCGCCCGCTTCCGCTCGTACCAGACCGTGGCCAGCGCGGCCGCGATCAGCACGACGCTCGCGGCCAACAGCAGCGGCTGGAGGCCGGACTTGACGTACCGGAGGTAGAGGTCGGTCGTCCCCGCGTGCAGCAGCGCCCCGCCGAGCAGGAACATGACGGCGGCCTGCGCCTGGCGGCTCACAGCAGCACCGCCCCGGTGACCAGCGCGCCCGTGATGGCCAGCGCGAAGGTGGCCGGGGCGAAGCGCAGCGCGAAGCCGCGGCCGAAGGTGCCCGCCTGCATGGCGAACAGCTTGAGGTCGATCATCGGGCCCACCACCAGGAACACCAGCTTGGCCGTCGGGGAGAAGTCGGTCAGCGAGGCGGCGACGAACGCGTCCGCCTCCGAGCAGATGGACAGCACCACGGCGAGCACGGCGAGGGCGAGGACGGCGAGGAAGGGGTTGCCGGCGGCCGTGCGGAGCCACTCCGCCGGGGCGAGGGCCTTCAGCGTGGCGGCGGCCATCGCACCGACCACCAGGAAGCCGCCCGCGTGCATGGTGTCGTGGCGGACGGAGTTCCAGAAGGTCTCCCCCTTCGTCCCGCCCTCGTGCGCGCCGTGCGCGGGCGGGCGCAGCCAGTCGGCGCGGCCGAGCCGCTGCCACAGCCAGCCCATCGCGCAGGCCACCAGCAGGCTCGCGGCGAACCGGGCGAGGACCATCTCCGGGGCGTTCGGGAAGGCGACGGCCGTGGCGGTGAGCACGATCGGGTTGATCGCGGGCGCGGACAGCAGGAACGCCAGCGCGGCCGCCGGGGTCACGCCCCGCCGCACCAGCGCGCCCGCCACCGGCACCGACGCGCACTCGCACCCCGGCAGTACAGCGCCAGCCATCCCCGCGACCGGCACGGCGAGGGCGGGCCGGCTGGGCAGGGCGCGGGCGAAGAAGGCGGGCGGTACGAAGACGGCGATGGCGGCGGAGAGCAGGACCCCGAGCACCAGGAAGGGCAGCGCCTGCACGGTCACGGCGACGAACACCGTGGTCCAGCTCTGCATCACCGGGGTGCCGAGCGCGCCCCGGATCGGGCCCTGGGCGAGTACGGCGAGCAGCAGCACCAGGGTCAGTACGAGGGGGGAACTGAGCCTGGTGCCGGTGCCGGTGGACCGTTCGCCGGGCGGGGCGTCTTCGGTGCTGGCCACGGCTGGGGTACCTCCGGCTGGGTGCGGCTGCTCTGCGGTACGCGGCCGCGGCCGGGCCCGTTCAGGTGATGGCTGGAACCGTCCGCCTTCTTGGGGCAGTCTTTCCCCTCGTGGCGAACAGCGTTCCGTATCAGGGCGGTCCAGGTGGCGCGTCGGCGCCGATGGTGGTGTGCGGGGACGACGGTCTCGCGCACCGGCTGTCCGCCGAGTTGCGCGGAGTCTACGGCGAGCAGGTCGTCCTCGTCGTGCCGCCGAACGCGCGCACCGCGCGGCGGCCCGTGGTCGGGCGGCCCCGGTCGGCTCCGGCGGCGCTCTTCGACCGGGTGGTCGGGGTGGCGGTCGGCCGGGGCGGAGGCACCTCTCCGGCCGGGAGCGAGTCCGGTGCGGGAGACCGGCCCCGGGGCGGGGAACGGGTGTTGGAGACCGAGTTCCTGACCGAGCAGGTGCTCGCCGAGGCGGGGGTGGAGCGGGCGGCCGCGCTGGCGCTGGTCTACGAGGACGACGAGACCAACATCCGTGCCGCGCTCACCGCTCGGCGGCTGAACCCGCGCCTGCGGCTCGTACTGCGGCTGTACAACCGCCGGTTGGGCCAGCACATCGAGGAACTCCTCGATCAGGCGGCCGTGTTGGTGGGTGAGGACGACGAGGCGGTCCGGGACGCGGCCACCTCCGTGCTCTCCGATGCCGACACCGCCGCGCCCGCGCTCGCGGCGACCGCCGTGGCCGGTACCGGCAAGGTGATCCAGGCGGATGGGCTGCTGCTGCGGGCGGTGGAGCGGATCTCGCCCCCGTCCGGCGTACCCGCCCCGCGCGGCCTGTGCACGCTGGCGCTGCTGTCCGCCGACGGCGACGACGAGGGCCCGGTGCTGCTGCCCGACGACGAGGAGGTACGGCGGGCCGGCGGCCGGTCCACGGTGCTGCTGGAGCGGTTCTCGGCGGCGGAGGGAGCGGCGCCGGGGAACGGGCTCGGAGTGGGCGGTGTGCCGCCCCTCTCCTCCCTGTTCTCCAAGCAGTTGAGGTGGTCGCTGGCCGTGCTGGCGGGCTGCGTGATCGCGCTCGCGGTGGCCCTGTCGATCGTGACCGGCATCCACCCGCTGGGCGCCTTCTATCTGACCCTGCTGGACCTCTTCGCCATCGACGAACCCGCCCTGGGACAGCCGTTGGGCCGCCAGATCCTCCAACTTCTGTCCGGACTGGTCGGGTTGCTGCTGCTTCCGGTGCTACTGGCTGCGGTACTGGAGGGATTGGGCACCTTCCGTACGCAGTCCGCGCTCCGGAAGCCACCACGCGGGCTCGGCGGGCATGTCGTCCTGCTGGGGCTGGGGAAGATCGGTACGCGGGTGCTGATCCGGCTGCGGGAGCTGCACATCCCGGTGGTGTGCGTGGAGGGCAACCCGGAGGCGCGCGGGCTCGCGGTGGCCCGGCGGCTGCGGGTGCCGGTGGTGATCGGGGACGTCACGCAGGAGGGCGTACTGGAGGCGGCCAAGATCCACCGGGCGCACGCCCTGCTCGCGGTGACCAGCGCGGACACCACCAACCTGGAGGCCGTCCTGTACGCCCGAGGGGTACGCCCCGACCTCCGCGCGGTGCTGCGCCTGTACGACGACGACTTCGCCACCGCCGTCTACCGCACCCTGCGCGTGGCCCACCCCCTGGCCACGACCCGCAGCCGCAGCGTCTCGTACCTCTCGGCACCCGCCTTCGCCGGAGCGATGCTGGGCCGCCGGGTCCTGGGCGCGGTCCCGGTGGAGCGGCGCGTGCTCCTCTTCGCCTCCGTGGACGTCGCCGACCGCCCCCAGCTGGTGGGCCGCACCCTGGCGGCCGCCTTCGAACCCGGTGTCTGGCGTGCCCTCGCGGTGGAGGGCGAGGCCGACACCCCACCCGGCCGCCTCCTCACGAAGGACGACCGGGTGGTGATCGCGGCGACCCGCCGGGGCCTGGCGGAACTCGGCTGAGCCGTCCTGCTTCTCCGAGCCCCCGTCCTGCTTCTCCGAACCCCCGTCCTACTTCTCCGAGCCCCCGAGGTGCCGCCGGGCGAAGTCCATCTCCAGCCGGACCTGCTTGATGCGTTCGTCCACCACCAGCGAGCCGTGGCCGGCGTCGTAGCGGTAGACCTCGTGGGGGGCGCCCCGGTCGTTCAGGCGGGTGACGTAGTTGTCGATCTGGCGGATGGGGCAGCGGGGGTCGTTGACGCCGGCCGAGATGTAGACGGGGGCCTTGACCTGGTCGACGTAGGTCAGCGGGGAGGACGCGGCGAAGCGGTCCGGGACCTCCTCCGGGGTGCCGCCGAGGAGGGTGCGGTCCATGGCCTTCAGCGCCTCCATCTCGTCGTGGTACGCGGTGACGTAGTCCGCGACCGGCACCACGGCGATGCCCACCGTCCACGCCTCCGGCTGGGTGCCGATGCCGAGGAGGGTGAGGTAGCCGCCCCAGGAGCCGCCGGTGAGGACGAGGCGCTCGGGGTCGGCGAGACCGGAGGAGACGGCCCACTCGCGCACCGCGGCCACGTCCTCCAGCTCGATCAGGCCGACCCGGTGCTTGAGCGCGTCGGTCCAGGCGCGCCCGTACCCGGTGGAGCCGCGGTAGTTGACGCGGACCACGGCGTACCCCTGGTCGACCCAGGCCGCCGGGCCCGCCGCGAAGGAGTCGCTGTCGTGCCAGGTGGGGCCGCCGTGCAGGTCGAACACGGTGGGCAGGGGACCGGTGGCACCGGCGGGCTTCTGGACGAGGGCGTGGATACGGCCGCCGGGGCCGTCCACCCACACGTCCTCCACCGCGACCGACGGCGGGCACTTCAGGCCGGGCGGGTCGAGCACGACCTCGCCGCTGGTGGAGCGGACTACCGGCGGCTCGGCGGCCGAGGACCACAGGTACTCCACGCTGCCGTCCGGGCGGGCGGTCGCCCCGGAGACGGTGCCGGGCGGGGTGGGGATACGGTCCAGCTCGCGGGTGGCGAGGTCGTAGCGGAACAGCTCGCTGCGGGCCTCGAAGCCGTGGGCGATCAGCAGGGCGGAGCCGTCCGGGTACCACTCGGCGGCCACGTCGCCGGGCAGGTCCAGCGGGAGGTCCGTCTCGGTGCCGCTCGCCACGTCCCACACCAGGGGCTCCCAGCGGCCCCGGCGCTGGTGGCCGATGAGGAGGCGGGTGTCGCCGTCGACGGGGGCGAAGCCCAGCACCTCCAGGCCCAGTTCCTCGGTGCCGCCGCGGGTGTCGTCCAGGTCGGCGACGGCCGTGCCGTCCGGGCGCAGCACGCGCAGGGCGCTGTGCATGGCGTCGCCGTGCTCGGTGTGTTCGACGGCGATCAGCGTGCCGTCGTGCGAGAGGTCGCCGACGCCGGCGGACTCGCGGTGCCGGTAGATCTCCACCGGTGCCTCACCGGCGCGGGCGAGGTGGATCGTCGTGCCGTCCTCGTCCGTCGACCGGCCGACCACGGCCGTCCGCCCGTCCCGGCCGAGTGCCAGCCCGGCCGGGTAGGAGGGCGCTAGGCCCGGTACGGCCGGCTCGTCGGGGCCGCCCCCGAAGGGCTGGCGGCGCCAGACCCCGAACTCGTCCCCGTCCTTGTCGTCGAACCACCAGATCCACGCCCCGTCCGGCGAGAGCACGCCGTCCGTCGTGCCGTTCGGCCGGTCCGTCGCCTGCCGCTGCGCACCGCTCGCGCGGTCCCACGCGTACAGCTCGTACGTGCCGGTCGCGTTCGACACGAACAGCGAGCGGTCGGGCGCGTCCTCGGCCCAGTCGGGCAGGGAGACCCGCGGCGCACGGAACCGCTTCTCCCAGTCGGGCATCTCCACAGCTTCGTCAGCTTTGTCCATGCCCCCTAGGATCACCTGTCCGACGCCCTACGGGACACCCCTGAGCTGGGCGATGAGGTTCGGGGCGGCGGCAGGGCGCGCCGAGCCCCGGGCCCCCCGTAAGGGGTGTCCTGGGGGGCGCCGTACCTTTGGGGTGTGTACCGGTTTCTGCTGACACCCCGCTGGTGGGGCATCAACGTCTTCGTGCTGCTCGCCATCCCGTTCTGCGTGTTCATGGGGTCGTGGCAGCTCAGCCGGTTCGAGGGGCGGGTGCAGGACCATCGCACCGCCACCGAACAGGCGGCGGCCTCCCGCCATGAGGAGGCGGTGCCGCTCGCGCGGATGCTGCCCGTCGACAAGGCCACCTCGGGCCGCCGGGTCGTCGTCGGCGGCGAGTACGGCAGGCAGCTGCTCGTGCCCGGCCGTGAGCTGGACGGGAAGACCGGCTTCTACGTCGTGACCCTGCTGCGTACCTCCACCGGCGAGTCCCTCCCCGTGGTCCGGGGCTGGCTGCCCGGTACGGCCGACGCGGCGAAGGCGCCCGCGCCACCGGCCGGGAAGGTCACCGTCACCGGCGCCCTCCAGGCCCCCGAGGCACCGGGCAGCAACGGCGTCCCCGCCACCGGCGGCCTGCCCGCCGGGCAGACGGGCGCGATCAGCCCGGCCACCCTGGTGAACCTGGTGCCGGACCGGCTGTACGCGGCCTGGGTCACGCTCGACCGGGGCGACGCCGGGATGAAGGCGGTGCCCGCGACCGCGCCCGCCGGGACCGGCCTGGACCTGAAGGCGTTCCAGAACCTCGGCTACACCGGCGAGTGGTTCGTCTTCGCCGGGTTCGTGGTCTTCATGTGGTTCCGGCTGCTGCGCCGCGAGGCCGAGGCCGCGCGCGACGCCGAGCTGGGACTCGTGACGGACGGTGCCGACGTCCCGAAGGACGCCAGCACCCCCAGCACCGTCTGAACCGCTACCCCTCGGACTGCATCCCGGAGTAGTACACCGTCCCCGCGCAGGCGCCCGACACGAGGGCCGAAGCCGCCGGGCCGCCGGCTGCCGCGCTGTACGTGACCTGCACGCTGCCGTCCGCCGGACCGTCGGCCGTGAGCAGCTGCGGGGCCGCGCCGACCGTGCCGCCGGTGTCCGTGGTGCCGGTCGTGCCCGCGTCCTGGCTGGGCGACGGGTCGGGCGAGGGGCCCCCGGTGGCCGAGCCGCCGGTGGTGGTGGTGCCGCCGCCCGGGACCGGACACGTCTCGGAGGGCACGAAGGCGAACTTCTCCGCGTACGCGCCGCCCGGCTGGAGCACCAGCGCGGACACCGTCAGCGACGGGTCGGGCAGCCCGCTCGCCGAGTCGCCGGACACATGGGCGGCGACGCTCAGCTTGGCCTGGTCGGCCGCGCCGAGAGCCGCCGCGCCGACCTGACCCGTGCCGGAGACCGTGCAGGGGGTGCCGGAGACGTTGGCGACCCGGAAGCTGCCGTAGACCACGCCGCCCGCGTCGGGACCGCCCGCGCTGCCCGTGACACCCAGCTGGGCCGGGGTGCAGTCGGCGGCGCCGGAGGCGAGGCTCGCCGAGGGGTCGGCCGCACCGGCGGACCCCGACTCGCCGCCGCCCTTCTTGCCGGGCTCGTGCTTCTCGTCGCTGTCCTTGCCGGAACCCGGTGTGTCGCCCGTGGTGCCGCGGGTGTCGCCGGTGGCGCCGTCGGACGTCCTGCCCTTGCCCTCGGTGCCCTGCGTCAGCTCGGACTGGCCGGCCATCGCGGTGTTGGGGTCGGTGCCGCCCGCGTTGGAGACGTGGACCAGGGCGGGGATCGCCGTGCCGAGCAGCAGGGCGGCCGCCGCCATCCCGACAGCCGCGTGCCGCTTACGGGCCCGCCGCGCGGGAACGGCCCGCCGCAGATGCTCCAGCGAGCCGGTACGGGGCTCCACGTCCTCGACGGCGGAGTGCAGCAGCCGCCGCAGCGCCTGCTCGTCCGCACCGAGCCCGTCGTCCAGTCCGTCGGCCTCGATACCCCGGCCGGCACGCTCACCGCCGGACGGTCCGCCGCTCAGCGCCAACAGCCGTTCGAACCCGTCGAGATCGAGCTTGCGGGTCTCGTCCGGAGCATCCGGCTCTGCCGGCGCGGCCTCGGCGTCCGGAGCCGGGGCACTCCCACGCGGCTCCTCGGCGGCCGCGGCCTCGCCGGCTTCGTTCCGTTCGCCCCGCTCCTCGTCGAGACGGGCGGAGTCCTGCCTGTGGGGGCCGTCGTTCACAGTTTCGTTCCCAGCGTGCGTCGGCTTGTCGTGTCGGTCGGCCCCCGTGGCTGACTCGGCGTGCTCGCTCACTTCTTGGCCCCCATGGACACGCGCAGCGCGGCGATGCCCCGTGAGCCGTACGCCTTCACCGAGCCGAGCGAGAGGCCGAGCGTCTCGGCGACCTGGGCCTCCGTCATGTCCGCGAAGTAACGCAGCACCAGCACCTCGCGCTGGCGGCGCTGGAGCCCCTTCATCGCCTTGATGAGGGAGTCCCGCTCCAGCAGGTCGTACGCCCCCTCCTCCGCGCTCGCCATGTCCGGCATCGGCTTGGAGAGCAGCTTCAGGCCGATGATGCGGCGGCGCAGCGCGGACCGGGAGAGGTTGACGACCGTCTGGCGCAGGTAGGCCAGGGTCTTGTCCTTGTCCCGGACGCGTTTGCGCGCCGAGTGAACGCGGATGAACGCCTCCTGCACGACATCCTCGCAGGAAGCGGTGTCGTCCAGGAGCAGCGCGGCGAGACCGAGCAGCGAGCGGTAGTGCGCCCGGTAGGTCTCGGTGAGATGGTCGACGGTCGTGCCGGCTGCCGCGTCACCCGCGGTGTCGTCGGCGCCGTCACGCTGGCCGGGTATGCGGGTGGAACGCGCGGCGGGCATCGGCGCGATCACCGGCATGCCGCCGGGCACACGCGGACGGAGTGCCGCACGGGGCGGCCGGAGCGCCGCCGCGCCACGGACTGCTGGGGATACGCCCGGCTCGAAGAGAGCCGGTGCGAGTTCGAGTACCTCTGCCACGTCAGTTGGACACACGTACCCCCCGCAGGGTTGTACGTGCCGGGCGTCAAAGTCATGACGACCGACAGTTCCTCAAGTGCCGCCATGCGCCCCGCTCTTCCCCTACGCCTAGTTGAAAGGGCGTCACCACGCCCCACCGCGACGCCCCGCGCCCGGAATCCACGTCCCGCCGCATCAGGGTGAGGGCAAAGACGCTCCCCGTACTCGCGCGGTTGCGGAAGGCCGGGAGGGAAATCCTCTGTCGTGGTCAGGGCCGGTTACAAGTGGTTTGGACCATGGTTCCGGCCACATTCCCCAGGAGAATCCCATGAACCCCATAGGATTCTCACACCATTTCGGCGGCCACCAGCTCGGCGATCTGGGCGGTGTTGAGCGCGGCGCCCTTGCGCAGGTTGTCGCCGCAGACGAAGAGTTCGAGCGCGGTCGGGTCGTCCAGCGCCCGGCGGACCCGGCCCACCCAGGTGGGATCGGTGCCCACTACATCGGCCGGGGTGGGGTACTCCCCGGCGGCCGGGTCGTCACAGAGGACGACTCCGGGGGCGGTGGCGAGGATCTCGCGGGCGCCGTCCACGGTGACCTCGCCCTGGAAGCGGGCGTGGACGGTGAGGGAGTGGGTGGTGACGACCGGGACCCGTACGCAGGTCACGGCGACCGGCAGGGCGGGCAGGCCGAGGATCTTGCGGGTCTCGTCGCGGACCTTCATCTCCTCCGAGGACCAGCCGTCCTCGCGCAACGACCCGGCCCACGGCACCACGTTGAGCGCGACGGGCTCCGGGAACGGCCCGGTCAGCTCGCCGACCGCGCGGCGTACGTCACCGGGCGCGCTGCCCAGCTCGGTGCCCGCGACCAGGGACAGCTGGGCGCGCAGTGTCTCGATCCCGGCCCGCCCGGCCCCGCTGACCGCCTGGTACGAGGAGACGACCAGCTCGCGCAGCCCGAACTCGGCGTGCAGCGCGCCGAGCGCGACGATCATCGACAGGGTCGTGCAGTTGGGGTTGGCGACGATCCCGCGCGGCCGCATCCGCACCGCGTGCGGGTTGATCTCGGGGACGACGAGCGGGACTTCGGGGTCCATGCGGAAGGCCCCGGAGTTGTCGACGACGACCGCGCCGCGCGCGGCGGCGACGGGTGCCCACTGGGCGGCGACCTCGTCGGGCACGTCGAACATCGCGACGTCGACGCCGTCGAAGGCGTCCTCGGTGAGGGCGGCGACCTCGACCTCCTCGCCGCGCACGGCCAGCTTGCGGCCGGCCGAGCGCGGGGAGGCGATCAGGCGGATCTCGCCCCAGATGTCCGCCCGTTGGGACAGGATCTGGAGCATCACCGCTCCTACGGCTCCGGTCGCCCCCACGACCGCCAGTGTCGGGCGACCGGTGCGTGCCATCAGCGGCCCGTGCCCCCGTAGACGACGGCCTCGTCGGTGTCGGAGTCGAGCCCGAAGGCGGTGTGCACGGCGCGGACGGCCTCGGGGACCTCGTCGGCGCGGGTGACGACCGAGATGCGGATCTCGGAGGTCGAGATCAGCTCGATGTTCACGCCCGCGTCGCTGAGCGCCTCGAAGAAGGCGGCCGTGACCCCGGGGTTGGTCTTCATCCCGGCGCCGACCAGGGAGATCTTGCCGATCTGGTCGTCGTAGCGCAGGGAGTCGAAGCCGATGCCGGGGCGGTTGCGCTCCAGCGCGTCGATGGCCTTGCGGCCCTCGGTCTTCGGCAGGGTGAAGGAGATGTCGGTCAGGCCCGTGGAGGCCGCCGACACGTTCTGCACGACCATGTCGAGGTTGATCTGCGCGTCGGCGATGGTCCGGAAGATGGCCGCGGCCTCGCCCGGCTTGTCCGGCACGCCGACGACGGTGATCTTGGCCTCGGAGGTGTCGTGCGCGACACCGGAGATGATGGCCTGCTCCACCTGCTGTTCCCCTTGCTCGATCGGCTCGCTGCTGACCCACGTGCCGCGCAGCCCGCTGAAGGAGGAGCGGACGTGGATCGGGATGTTGTACCGGCGGGCGTACTCCACGCAGCGGTGGAGCAGCACCTTGGAGCCGGACGCGGCCAGCTCCAGCATGTCCTCGAAGGAGATCCAGTCGATCTTCCGGGCCTTCTTCACCACGCGCGGGTCGGCGGTGAACACGCCGTCCACGTCGGTGTAGATCTCACAGACCTCGGCGTCGAGCGCGGCGGCCAGTGCGACGGCGGTGGTGTCGGAGCCGCCGCGGCCCAGCGTGGTGATGTCCTTCTTGTCCTGGCTCACACCCTGGAAACCGGCGACGATGGCGATGTTGCCCTCGTCCAGCGCGGTACGGATGCGGCCGGGCGTGACGTCGATGATGCGGGCTTTGTTGTGGACCGAGTCGGTGATGACACCTGCCTGGCTGCCCGTGAACGACTGGGCCTCGTGGCCCAGCTTTTTGATCGCCATCGCCAGCAGGGCCATGGAGATACGCTCTCCGGCGGTCAGCAGCATGTCGAATTCACGTCCGGCAGGCATCGGAGACACCTGCTCGGCGAGATCGATCAGCTCGTCCGTCGTGTCGCCCATCGCGGAGACCACGACAACCACCTGGTTGCCGTTCTTCTTGGCTTCCACGATCCGCTTGGCGACGCGCTTGATGCCCTCGGCATCGGCTACGGAGGAGCCTCCGTACTTCTGCACGACAAGGCCCACGTGCGCTCCTCGCTCGGTTCGTTTGTGTCGGCTCAGTCTATCGAGCGTCCGAAATCCACCATCGCGCTCCCGCATGGTGAGACGTCGTCCGCCCGGTCCCGAACCTGCCCAGCGGTACGTCCGCCACGCGGAAAGTGCCCCGCGTCACAGCGCGTACGAGCTGGGTCAGTGCACCTGGCGGATGCCGAGCGGGGTGCCGATCTCCTCGGCCATGACGCGGCCCGCCTCCACCTCCAGCGCCTCGTCGCCCAGGTCCTGGTCGGTGTCGAGGCCGTCCAGCTCCTCCAGGGGCTGGTTGAGGCGGACGTGGATCAGGACGGACTGGAGGGCGCGCAGTACGGCGGAGGCGGTGGGACCCCAGTTGGAGAAGTAGGAGAACTGCCACCACCACATGGCCTCGGCGGTGCGGCCCGCGCGGTAGTGGACCATGCCGTGGCGCAGGTCGGTGATGACGTCCGCGAGGTCGTCGGAGATCCGGGCGGCGACCGGCGCGGTGCGGGGCGCGTAGGGGTCGAAGACCTCGGAGTAGACGTCGACCGGGTCCAGCAGGCGGGCCAGGTTCTCGCGCAGACCGTCCGCGTCGACCTCGGGGCCGGGGTCGGGCTCGTAGCGCTCGTCGGGGACGAAGTCCTCGTGCGCGCCGAGGCGGCCGCCGGCCAGCAGCAGCTGGGAGACCTCCAGCAGCAGGAAGGGCACGGTGGAACCGGGCTCGTCACCCTTGGCGACCTCGGTCACGGCGACCAGGAAGCTCTCCACCTGGTCGGCGATCTGGACCGCGAAGTCGTCCGGGTTCCGTGACGTGGCGTGCAGCGTGGCGTCAGACATCTAGGAGTCGTCTCCCCTCGAAGGCGCGGCCGAGGGTGACCTCGTCCGCGTATTCCAGGTCCCCGCCTACCGGGAGGCCGCTGGCCAGGCGGGTGACCTTCAGACCCATGGGCTTGATCATGCGGGCGAGGTACGTCGCCGTGGCCTCGCCTTCGAGATTGGGGTCGGTGGCGAGGATCAGCTCCGTGACGGCGCCGTCGGCGAGGCGGGCCAGGAGTTCCCTGATCCGCAGATCGTCCGGGCCGACGCCCTCGATGGGGCTGATGGCGCCGCCCAGGACGTGGTAACGGCCCCGGAACTCACGGGTGCGCTCGATGGCCACGACGTCCTTGGGCTCCTCGACCGCGCAGATGACCGAGGGGTCGCGGCGCGGGTCGCGGCAGATGTTGCACAGCTCTTCCTGCGCCACGTTGCCGCAGGCCGCGCAGAAGCGGACCTTGGCCTTGACCTCCAGGAGGGCCTGCGCGAGCCGTTTGACGTCCGTCGGCTCGGCCTGGAGGACGTGGAAGGCGATCCGCTGCGCGCTCTTGGGACCGACGCCGGGGAGCCGCCCCAGCTCGTCGATGAGGTCCTGGACCACGCCTTCGTACAACGGACTGCCTTTCCTTCAAGACCTTGCGGTACGTACGGTAGTTGCCCCGGCGTCAGAAAGGCAGACCGGGGATGCCGCCGCCGCCGAGTCCCTCGGCCAGCGGGCCGAGCTTCTGCTGCTGGAGAGCCTGCGCGTTCTCGTTCGCCGCCTGCACGGCCGCGACGACGAGGTCCGCGAGGGTCTCGGTGTCCTCCGGGTCCACGGCCTTCGGGTCGATCTTCAGCCCGCGCAGCTCGCCGGAGCCGGTCACGGTCGCCCGGACCAGGCCGCCGCCCGCCTGGCCGTCGACCTCCGTGTTCGCCAGCTCCTCCTGGGCCCGCTGAAGGTCCTGCTGCATCTTCTGGGCCTGCTGGAGCAACTGCTGCATGTCGGGCTGGCCGCCACCGGGAATCACGGGGTTCTCCTGTCTCTCTCGCACCACTTCTCTGCTCGGCACGAGCCTACGTGGTCCGGGCGGCCCTCGCCCTGCCACTCTTTCGGGTGAGATCGCCTCCGGCCCCCTACCTGATCAAACCCCTCTTCCGGGCGTACCACCCCGCGATCGTGGCCCCCCGCCACCCGTTGAGCGGTAGGAAGGACACTTCGCGCCGCCACGGGGTGTGACGGCCGCGCGATCGGTGTTCATGTTCAGTAGGGAGTGCCGGGTGGGTCAGCCGGAGCAGCAACCCGACCGTCCGCCGCAGGAGGGCCGCGACGGAGCCTCGGGCACTCCTCTTCCCAGAGACCAGGGGTCTGACGGGGCGCGGCCCTGTGATCTCGACGTGAGCGGACCTCGACCGGGAGACCCGGGAGACCCGGGCACGGGTACGGGTGCGTCCGGGCCGGACGAGCCGGGTGAGGACGCGTCCCGGCGCACCGGGCGGAACGCGTCCGGGCCGCTGCCCGGTGATCTGGTGGGGCGGGCGTTGCCGCTCGGGGACTGGGGGGAGCCCGCGGAGCGGCTGGACGAGTTGTACCGGTGGGTGGAGCGGGGGGCGCTGCGTACGGCGGACTGGTATCTCGCGGACCGGGTGTGGCGCCGCCGGGCGGCACGGGGCCTGCGGGGCGGTACGGCGGCGGGGGTGGTGGTCGGGGCGGCGCTCCCCCTGCTGGACGCGACCGGCGCGGTGTCGGGGTGCGCGCCCTGGGGCTACCTGGCGCTGCTGCTGGGGGCGGCGTGCGCCGGCGTGGACCGTTGCTTCGGGCTGACCTCTGGCTGGATGCGGGACCTGGGCACGGCGCAGGCGGTCCAACGGCGTCTGCAGGCACTCCAGTTCGACTGGGCGTCGGAGAGCGCGCGTGAGGTGCTGGGTCCTGCGGAGGGCACCTCGGGAGAGGCGGCGGAACGGTGCCTGGCCATCCTGCGCCGCTTCTCGGAGGACGTGACGGAGCTGGTCCGTACGGAGACGACGGACTGGATGCAGGAGTTCCGCAAGGGCCACCCCCCGGTGTCCTCACCCCCGCCCCTCCAACCCGCCCGCCCGGACCCCACCCCCGTCTCCCGCTACTTGTCCCCACCCCCCGGCACCCGCCCCAACATGCCCCGCCAACGCCCTCCGGACCCCCGCTAGCGGCTCCGCCGGGGGGCGACGTACGGGATTGGTGTCGCCCGGTGGGACGTAGCGGTCGGTCTCGGTGTGGGGGTCGAGCCGTCGGATCTTCCCGGGCGCCGCTTCACCTGTCGGGAGACGCGGACGGAGTACGGCGTCATTCAGTCCTGCTTCCGACCGGGCTGACGCGGCTGTATGTCACGGCTTCCGCACCGGCCGGCCCCGTTCGCTTCAGGCGGCCGTCCGGGAGGAGGGTGAGGGTGGTGGGGATGTCGGGGGCGCAGGAGGAGAGGGGGGCTCCGGAGGTCACCGTGGCGGCGGTGAGCCGCAACTTGCCCTCGGCGCCCGGTTTCCGGGCCAGGGACGCGGCGAACACGCAGTGCTGGACGGCCCCGTCCGCGACCAAGGTGAGTACGCGCTCGCCGACCCGCCCCTGGGCCAGGGTGAGCCGGTGCGTGCCTGCCCCGTCGACACGGGCTTCCCACCTGCCGAGGTAGCGCTCCGGAACGTCCCCTCCAGTGGAGCCGGGCGCAACGGTCGCCGTGTCCGACACCCCGCCACCCCGTAGCAACGTGTACAGGGTCCCCCCGGCCCCCAGGGCGACGACCAGCGCGACCACGACGAGCAACCACGTCGACCGCCGGTCCCGCGCACCCCCCTCCGCCTCGGCCCCGACCGGCTGCGGATGCCCATGGGCAGCGACCGCCCACCCCCGCCCGTCCCCCACAGCCGCATGCTCCCGCCCCCCGCCGGCACCACCCGCATCCGCATCCGCATCCGCATCCGCATCCGCATCCGCCGAGGGTTGCACGGGTGGAAGCGCGGACCCGGCCGGAGGCCGAGTGCCCGCACCCGCGCCCGCGCCGAACACCCAGTCCCAGTCCTCCCCCGGCCCCAACTCCCGCATCCCACAACCGCCTTCCCCCGAAGCGCGCCAACGGCCCGAGGATAGTGCGGGCATACGGGACAGGGCTGCACCCCGCCTGACATCCCGCGAAACACGTCCCCACTCACGACAACCTGTCGCGCATCCCGCCCCCGCCCGCAACAGACCGCCGATGTCGCCGGCCCGCCCGCACCCCCTACCCTCACCCGCATGACGCCTCAGCCGAACCCGGAGCAGACCCCCACCCCCGACCCCGAGACCGGCGCCGCCGTGAAGGCCGCCGACCGGGCGCACGTGTTCCACTCCTGGTCCGCGCAGGACCTGATCGACCCGCTGGCCGTCGCGGGCGCGGAGGGCTCGTACTTCTGGGACTACGACGGCAAGCGGTATCTGGACTTCACCAGCGGGCTGGTGTTCACGAACATCGGCTACCAGCACCCGGAGGTCGTCGCCGCGATCCAGGAGCAGGCGGGGCGGATGACGACGTTCGCGCCGGCGTTCGCGGTGGAGGCCCGGTCGGAGGCGGCGCGGCTGATCGCGGAGCGTACGCCGGGCGACCTGGACAAGATCTTCTTCACCAACGCGGGCGCGGACGCGGTGGAGCACGCGACGCGGATGGCGCGGCTGCACACCGGCCGGCCCAAGGTGCTGTCGGCGTACCGGTCGTACCACGGCGGCACCCAGCAGGCGGTGAACCTCACCGGCGACCCGCGCCGCTGGCCGTCGGACAACGGCAGCGCGGGCGTGGTCCACTTCTGGGCGCCCTTCCTGTACCGCTCCCGCTTCTACGCGGAGACGGAGGAGCAGGAGTGCGCGCGGGCGCTGGAGCACCTGGAGACGACGATTCGCTTCGAGGGGCCCGGCACGATCGCGGCGGTCATCCTGGAGACGATCCCCGGTACGGCCGGGATCATGGTGCCCCCGCCGGGTTACCTCGCCGGGGTCCGCGAGATCTGCGACCGCCATGGCATCGTGTTCGTCCTGGACGAGGTGATGGCCGGGTTCGGCCGGACCGGCGAGTGGTTCGCGGCGGACCTGTCGGGGGTCGTCCCGGATCTGATGACCTTCGCCAAGGGCGTGAACTCGGGGTACGTCCCCCTAGGGGGTGTCGCCATCTCCGGGGCCATCGCGGAGACCTTCGCGAAGCGCCCGTACCCCGGCGGCCTGACGTACTCCGGGCACCCGCTGGCCTGCGCGGCGGCGGTCGCCACGATCAACGTCATGGCCCGCGAGGGCATCGTGGAGAACGCGAAGCGCCTCGGCGAGACGGTCCTCGGCCCCGCCCTGGCCACCCTCGCCGAGCGCCACCCCAGCGTGGGCGAGGTACGCGGTACGGGCATGTTCTGGGCCCTGGAGCTGGTCAAGAACCGCGAGACCCGCGAACCCCTGGTCCCCTACAACGCCGCCGGTGAGGCCAACGCCCCCATGGCCGCGTTCGCCGCCACCGCGAAGAAGAACGGCATCTGGCCCTTCGTGAACATGAACCGCACCCACGTGGTCCCGCCCTGCAACATCACCGAGCCCGAACTGAAGGAGGGCTTGGCAGCGCTGGACGCCGCGCTGGCCACGGCGGACGAATACACCACGTCTGGCTGACCAGGTCAGAACCCTTCCCCAGCCCACTGGCGGAGGGCTGGTTCCAGGCCGACGGGGTCGGTGGTGTCGGAGGCCCACGCCACCACCCCGTCCGGCCGGACCAGCACCCCCGAGACCCCCGCGCTGTCGTCCCGGACCACCCGCGCCCGGCCCTTCGCCAGGTTGGCGAACGAGCCCTCCGGCGTGCGGTCCAGGAGGAGGAAGCCGCCCTCGTGGGCGTGGTCGGCCAGGCGGGTGCCGTTGCTCAGAACCACGTCGGGGACGTAGCGGCCCGTCCACGGGTGGGTGCCCGGCAAGGGCACCCGTTGCGTCACGCCCGCGATCTGCTTCACCGCGTACGTCGTGCCGTCCCGCGTGGCCAGCAGGTCCGCCAACACCCCCCGCAGCGCCCCCGACTTGGGGTCGCCCCGCAGGATGCCGATCTGGGCCCGTGTCCAGTCCAGGACCCACGCGCCCACCGGACGGCGTTCGGCGTCGTAGGTGTCGAGCAGGGCGTCCGGGGACCGGCCGGAGATCACCGCCGCCAGCTTCCAGCCCAGGTTCACCGCGTCCCCCACTCCCAGGTTCAGGCCCTGGCCGCCGAAGGGAGGGTGGACGTGGGCCGCGTCGCCCGCCAGCAGGACGCGGCCCGCGCGGTACGTCGACGCCTGGCGGGTGTTGTCCGTCCAGCGGGTCGGGGTGGCGCGCAACCCCGTCAACGTGACGTCGGTGCCCGAGACCCGGCGAAGGCTCGCCCGGACGTCCGCGAGGGTGACCGGGGCCGCGCGGTCGGCCGGTCCGCCGTCGAACTCGACGGTGGCGACGCGGCCGGGCTGGGGGCCGTAGCGGTAGACGCCGTGGGGCGACCACGACCAGCCGTCGGCCAGTTTCTCCGGGTCGGCGATGTCGACGACCGCCTGGTAGCCGGTGATCTCGGGGGCGGTGCCGGGGAAGGCGATGCCCGCGAGGCGGCGTACGGCGCTGTGGCCGCCGTCGCAGCCGACGAGCCAACCGGTGCGCAGCGGGCCGGAGCTGGTGCCGACGAGGACACCTTCACCGGTGTCCTCCAGCGCGGTCACCTCCACACCGCGCCGCACCAGAACCCCGAGCCGTTCGGCGTGCCCGGCGAGCAGCGCCTCCAGCCGCGGCTGGGGCACCATCCGCGCCCCGTCCACAGCGGTGTGGGCGGCCAGCTCGGGGTCCGCCCAGTCCACCAGGCCGGGATCGAGGGGCATCCCCGCGAAGTGCCCGGTGAAGCGGAAGCCGCCGGAAGATCCCAGCGTCTCCCGCTGGATCTGCTCGACGGCGGGCAGCAGCCCCCGCCGGTCCAGCGCCTCGGCCGTCGGCACGTTGATCGACTGCGCCTTCATCGCCGGGTCGGGCGAGTCCCGCCGTTCGAGTACCTGTACCGAGATCCCGGCGAGCGCCAGCTCGGCGGCGAGAGCAAGCCCCACCGGGCCGGCGCCGACCACGGTCACATCCACGTCCACATCCATATCCGCGTTCACGAACAGTGTTCTATGTACGAACATCGTTCGTGTCAAGTTATAGTGATCCCGTGAACGCGAGAGAGCGCCGCACGGCACGCCACCAGCCGCCGTCCCCCGAAGAGGCCAGGCCCCGCCGCCGCAAGGACCCGATCACCGTGGAGCAGGTGGTCGACACCGCGCTCGGCATCATCGCCACGGAGGGCTACGACGCCCTGACCATGCGCCGCCTGTCCGCCGCCCTGGACACCGGCCCCGCCTCGCTCTACGCCCACGTGGTCAACAAGGCCGACCTGGACGAGCTGCTCATCGGCCGCCTGTGCGCGAGGCTCGCCCTCCCCGAGCCCGACCCGGCGGCCTGGCGGGAGCAGATCAGGGGCGTCTGCGAGGAGCTGCGCGACCAGTACCTGAAGTACCCCGGCATCTCCCGCGCCGCGCTCGCCATGGCCCCCACCGACCTGGAGGCCCTCCGCGTCAGCGAGGGCATGCTCGCGCTCCTGCTCACGGCCGGCATCGCCCCCCAGCGCGCCGCCTGGGCCATCGACGCGCTGCTGCTGTACGTGGCCGCCTACTGCCTGGAACTCTCCGTGGCGCACCGCAGGGCCGAACAGGGCGACGCCGTCTGGCCCGCCGACCGCGACGAACTGGTACGCCGGATCACGGCCCTCCCCGCCGCCTCCTTCCCGCACACGACCCGCCACGCGGCCGAGCTGACCTCGGGCACGGGTCACGACCGGTTCGACTTCACGGTGGGCCTGATGATCGACGGCCTCGCCTAAAGCAACTCACACACCATCCCCCCACACATAAAGGGCACCGGGGCTGATGCCCGGCAGGGTTGAACGCGTAAGGTGACGTGCTCGTAAGGGGTAGTGGAAATAGGCACGTACGTACGAGACCGGCCCCATTGGTGTGAGGAGAACCCGGGACGATGCCCGGCTACGGCGCTGTGACGCGCAGTACCTTGCGGCAGCAGATCGCCGACGCGCTGCGTGACGAGGTGCTGGCCGGGCGGCTGCTGCCGGGGCGGGCGTTCACCGTGAAGGAGATCGCGGACCAGTACGGGGTGTCCGCGACGCCCGTACGGGAGGCCCTGGTCGACCTGTCGGCGCAGGCCCTGCTGGAGGCCGACCACCACCGGGGTTTCCGGGTGCCGGAGTACTCCCTCGCCGACTACCGGGGCATGATCGAGGCCCGTTCACTGGTCACCGAGGGCATGTTCCACGTGCTCAGCCAGGGGCACTCCGCCTTCGCGCACCCCGACGACCCGAACACCGCCGCCGCGCTGGCGACCGTGCGGCGCCGGGGCGAGGAGGCCCAGCGGGCGAACTCGGCGGGCGACCTCACCGTGCTCATCGGCTACGACCTCCGCTTCTGGCGCGAGCTGAGCGTGCTGTTCGGCAACCCCTACCTCGCCGAGTTCCTGCACCGCCTCCGCGTCCGCTCCTGGGTCTGCGCGGTCCAGCACCTCCGCCGCCTCCCCGAGGTACGCGGCCGCCTGTGGGCCGGCCACATAGACCTGGTCGACGCCCTGTCGAACCACGACCCCGAGGCCGCCCGCGACATCGTTGCCGCGGCCAACGCCCACGCGTTGGAGATGGTCGAACAACTCGCGGACGGCTAGGCCCACTTCCGGCGTGAGCGCGGTACCTCTCCGTAAGTTCCGTGCAGAAGGTGCCCCACCGTGAACGCGGTCTGGGCCCACAGGCACTACCGGCTGGCCGGGACCGACGGAAGCAGCAGGGGCCACTCCGAAACTCGGCGTGGCCCACCAGAAAGAAGCTGTCTCTCTGGAGACCCACGATGCCACGGCCTTTGCGGACCCGAGAACCGTATTGCCGCTCGCTTCCCTAAGGTTAGCAATCGAAGAGTACTGCCTTACTGAACCGAGATTCCGGCCGGAAGCTATCCCGCGTATCCTGTCGGGAGGTTAGTAAGGTCTTGCACGGAAGAAGGTAGCGATAGTGGCGCTCAAAGTACTCGGAGACGAGCCGATATACCTGGAGACCGAACGTGAGATGCGCCAATATCTCGACTCGATCTTTTCCAAAGGCTCGCACTCCGAATCCCTTGCGAACGTCGACTTCCAAATCGTGCAGAACACATCGGCCGACAGGGTCGCCCGCAATATTATATCGGCTCCAGATAACGTACTCTCAATCGGAATCGACCACTGCACGGGATACGGAGGTATCCTCTGGTACTGCGACGGCGAGATGATCGATCGAGTAGCAGAATCCTCCGGCACTGACGTCGCGAGAAACGCCTGGGTTTCATTGAACGAGAATCCTCCGAAAACAGATCCACGGGTCCTCTCCGATCCCTCGTGCCCTAGTTTTTTCGACAGAGTCAGCGCACTGCCGCTATTGGTCGTTCGCTTGACAGTCGAAGACTATTTCCGCGAAGGAAGTGGATTTAGACCGAGGCTGATCCAATGGACGAAGGGACACTTCACGGGCGAACTTTATACACAAACGGAAGGAGCGTAACAACACCGGTACTACACTTGAGGTTAGACTGTTTATGTGGTGGGAACAAGAAATCCCGGCGGAATCGAATCGGCCGCAGTGGAGCTGGTGCCCGCTTGAAAGCGTAGGCCCATTGCGGTTCGGCCAGAGTGTCCATGAGGTGGCTGAAGCTCTAGGGAAGCCGATTAGCGGATGGGGACCTAAGTCGCAGTGGGCTCCTTTTTCTTCTCTGGGTATTGACACCTATTATTCTCTGGAAACTGAAAAGCTGGCCGCAGTCGCTATCGACCCCTTCTGCGGACCTCAGGTCTCGTACGATGGAACACGTCTAGTGAGCCGGCTTCCTTCGGAGCTCAATCCGTGGATTGAAAAGACCGCAGAATCCCTCAAGGATACGCCTCAGGGCCTGAACGGCCTGCGCGTCGGCCTGAATGGTGAAGTTGGCCTTCCCGGCCTAGGTCTTGTTTTGCGTTGCCAGCAAAATGGTGATTACGCACGAACTCGCCCCGTTTTCGTCGCACCCGAATGGGCGGAATCTTGCACAGATAGCTGGGAAGGGTCTATCCCCCAAAGGGAATGGGGCGTTTACTGAGCCTCTTCCATCCTGTACTGAAGGGTGAAATGGTCATCGAGTACTGGGTAAACGGCACGATGAACCGCGTATCCGGACTGGGCGAAGTCGATGCCGTCGTTGCGGGGGTGTTGGGCAAGCTTGAGTCAGAGAGGTCGGTTCCCATCGGGTTCGACCCTGGTTCGACCGCCACCTTCCACGTTTTCGATCTCCCCTCGGAGTCACTCCTTCCCGACCAGGCCGAAAATTCGCTCACTGTCGGATTGAATCGGGCAACAGGCTTTGGGGGAATGATCTGGTGGGGTGAGGAAATTCCAGAAGACCCGGAACAATTCTTCTAGGTAACCAAAGGCAGAGTCGTCCCAGAATGCGATCCTCGCGTAACTGCCGACCCTGGGTACCCGCTGTGGTACCAGCATAGGAGCGTAGTTCCGTCTGCTGACGTGAAGGCGGCTATTTTGGAGTTCTGCCACAACAATGGCAGACGGCCAACGAATGTTGGGTGGGAACCCAGCACTCCGAGCGGTCAGCCGTTGCGGCCCGAATAGGCTGCTATCAATGTTGGCGCAAGATCCGCTCAGGGAGGCAGGGGCGAGCGGTGTCGGCCGTCGCCGGGGGCCGTGCTCCAGCTCGGCCCCCGAGCGAAAGATCGCCTTGTACGCGCACCTGCTCTTGAGGTCGGTGGTCCTGCGGCCGGAGTAGAGCCTGCCGCCCCCGGTAGCGACCGTCTCCGTGGTGATCGTCACCGAGCCCAGCGCCTTCATGGTGCGGTCGGCCGAGTCGAGCAGCTGCCCGGCCGGTCAGGCTAGTACCTCACCGTCTGTCACAGCGGGCGCTGACCGAATTCACGCCCGCACGGTCGCCAGGTCGGGGACCGACCGGGGAATCCGGGAAGCCGCGCGGGAGTTGCCCCGAGGGTGCTGACCCCACGGAGGGACGGGAGTCGATGAGTCTGCGGCAGTTCGAGTATGCGTTGGCTGTTGCCGAGGAGGGGTCCGTCACGGCGGCGGCGGAGCGGTTGCGAGTGGCTCAGCCGTCGATGTCTCAGCAGATCCGGGGGCTGGAGCGGGATCTCGGGGTGGAGTTGTTCGCGCGGACTCCGAGCGGGCTGACGCCCACCGTGGTCGGGCGGGCCTTTCTGCGAGAGGCGCAGGCCGCCGTGAAAGCGGCGCGTCGGGCTACGGCGACCGCGCGGGCCGGTGCGGCCGAGCTGGTCGGGGAGGTGACCGTCGCCGTGCAGATGGGCTTCGGCACACGGCAGCTTCCCGAGGCGCTCGGCGCGCTGCGCCGCCGCTTCCCCCGGCTGGAGGTCACCCTCTCCGAGGAGCCCAGCTCCGCCGAGCTGGACCGGCTGTGCCGCCGGGGCGTGCTGGACCTCGCCCTGATGGCGAAGTGCGACCGGACACCCGCCGACGCCCACCGCCTCGGGGAGGAGGAGTTCATCGTGGTGCTGCCCGCCAATAGTCCGCAACTCGCCCACCCCCGTATCGAGTTGCGCCACCTCAAAGGCGAGCCCTGGGTCCGGTTCGACCGGGACAGCGCGCTCGACGGCGTCCTCGTGGAGGCCCTGCGGGAGACCGACCCGGACCCCGACACCGTCGCCCGCGTCTCCCAGACCGCGACCGCCGTCCGCTGGGCCGCCCAGGGACTCGGCGCCACCCTCGTCCCCGCCTCGGCGGTCCCCCCGGGCCACGAGCATCTCGCGCGCCCGGTGTCCCCCGCCGTGTCCCACCCCGTCATCGCCGTGGTCCGGCACCCGGCGGGCCCGGCGGAGACGGCCCTGCTGGAATTCCTCCGCCAGGAGAACTGGGGCGGGCCGAATTCCCCCGCACCGGCCCCCTGACCGGAATTCACAGCACCTTTTTCACTCAGCCCCTCCGAAATTCCCCGCCGTCGATGACGAAATTGCTCCCGGTCACCCAGCTCGCCTGGTCGGACGCCAGGAACAGGACGGCCCGCGCGATGTCGTCGGGCAGCCCGTCGCGCCCGAGCGGTACGAGGGACTCGGCCCCGGCCTGCGTCGGGTCCAGCCGGGCCCACTGCTCCCGCGTGGCCTCGCCGCCCGGCGTGGAGACCCGGCCCGGCGTGACCGTGTTGACCCGCACCCCGGCAGGGGCCAGCTCGGCGGCCAGACCCCTGCTGTAGTTCTCCAGCGCCGCCTTCGCCGCCGTGTAGTGCAGGAACGGCGGGAAGGCGACGGGCACGGCGGCCGAGGAGATGTGCACGATCACCCCGGAACCCCGCTCCCGCATGGCTGGTGCCAGCAGCGAGTCCAGCCGCACCGAGGCCAGGAGGTTCAGGTTCAGCGCGTCCAGCCACTCCTCGTCGGGGATGGCGGTGGCGGACGCGTGCGGCTGAGCCCCGCCCGCGTTGTGGACCAGGATGTCCAGCCCGCCGAGCACATCCACAGCCGCCGCCGCGAGGTCCTCCGCGCCCCGCCGGCTCCGCACGTCGGCAGCGACGAAGCTCGCCCCCTCCGGCACCGTGCCGGACGACGAGCGCGCGGTGGTGAGCACCTCGGCGCCCGCGTCCAGGAGCCGGTGCACGATGCCCGCCCCGATGCCCCGGGAACCCCCGGTGACCAGGGCCCGCTTTCCCTTGAGTTCCGGTGTTCCCGTTCCGTTCTGGGTGGTGGCCATTTCTGCGGTCCTCTCCTCGGACAATTCACGGCGGACTTCTCTTCGAGTCGCTTCACCGTAGGTCCGGAAAAGAAGAGGAAGCAAAGACCTAATAGCAGCAGGGGGCATAGGGCTTTCCTATGCCCCGCCGTACGGACTACGCTTCCTGGTCCACCCGTGTGCGAGGGGCACCCCCGTACCGGACGATGCGAGGAGTTTTTCTTGGCCTGTGACCTGTGGCTGGTGCCGCTCGTGGATGTGCTGTGCCATACGCCGGACAACCCGTTCGCCGAGGAACTCGCGGTCTACAACAACGCGTTGGCCGCCGCCGGGCTCCCCCCGGTCCCGGTCTACCAGTACATGCCGGGGCTCAACGGCGAGGTCGCCCCGGTGGCCGGATTCGACTACGACGCCCTGCACTTCCTGCGCCGCGCCCACCTCCTCCAGCTCTGCGGCCTCCCCGTCACCCCTGTGGGGGAACTGGGCGGCGATTACGAGCAGTTGCTCGAAATGTTCGAGTCAACCGCCCAGCAGTCCCACCTGGTCTGGCACTACGACCACGCCGGCGCCTACGTCCCCCTGGACTTCCCCCAGCCCCTCTCCAGCGACGAACTCCTCGCCGGTGGAGGGCCCCTGGGCTCCTCGCACGCCCTGCTGCGCGAGCTGGAGCAGGTCGCCCCGGCCATCGGTATCGACCCGGCCAACCCGCCCGCCGCCCCGGCGCCCCCCTCGGCCCCCACCGAGCTGGAGGAGCCCGCCGGCCCCGCGCCCTACGACCCGAGCCCCTTCGCCCGTGAACGGCATGTCTGGCTCGGCCTGCACGCCGCCGCCACCCGTTCCCTCGCCCAGGGCTCGATGATCGTCTTCAGTTGAGCCCCTCGCACGGCGGCCCCTGGTCCCCGTCGAGCAGCGCCGTCCGCAGCAGCAGCGTGTGCACGAACCGGTCCGGCGCGGTCGGCGGGAACCGCCACCCCAGCGGCCACGTCTGCCCGTCCAGCGCGGGCACCGGGATGTAGCTGACGCGGTACGGGCCGCTGGTCAGCCGGGTGACCTCGGCGGGCCAGGCGTGGTGCGCCGTACTCCCCGGCGCGACGAGGAAGTAGACGCACCTCCGCCCGCTCCCCGACTCCACCACCGGCCCCGGATCACCCCCGGTCATCCGCGCCATCCGGTCCGCGATCTCCCGCCCCCGGTCCCCGTCCAGCCGGACCGCGTCGAACTGCACCCCGGCCTTGCGGAGTTGGATACCCATGGCGGGAACCCACTGGATGCCCGCGTGACTTTGCGTATTCATGCAATCAGTTTCGGCAGGCGAGGCTACGGTTTCCATGACTCTCCGTCGACTCATCGGAACGGTCGGCAGTCGGGGGCAGTCGTTGAAGACCGGTTGAGTTCGGTTGAGTCCAGGGGTGATCGCAATGGCGCGAGCGGCGAACAAGGCAGCGGCGAGCGGGACGGCGCGGATGATCGCCGCCTTCGCGAAGGCCCGGCGTGAACAGATGGGGCTGACCCAGGAAGAACTGGGCCGCCTCATCGGCTACACCGCGTCCGCGATCAGCGCGATGGAGACGTGCGCGCAGCCCGCCAGCGACAAGATGCTGATGGAACTGGAGCGGGTGCTCGGGGATGGCATGGGCATCTTCGAGATGGCCCGCAAGTTCATCCTGATGGACAAGTACCCGGCGCAGTTCCAGGACTTCGCGCTGATGGAGGCGGAGGCTGTCACGCTGTCCTCCTACCAGACCTACGTGATCGACGGTCTGTTCCAGACGCCGGACTACGCACGTGCGCTGATCGGCGGCAGCTTTCCCAAGCTCACCGACCCGAAGCTGGAGGAGTTGGTCGAGGCCCGCATCGCTCGGAGGGCCCTCTTCGATCGCGACCCGGCCGCCATGATCGAGCTGATCCTCGACGAGTCCGCGTTGAGGCGGCCGTTCGGTAGCTGGGAGATCCAGCGAGAGCAGTTGCGCTCACTCGCCGAGGACGCCGATAGGGACAACGTCAGCGTTCAAGTGCTGTCTTATGACCGGGGGTTGAAGGGTAGTCACGCCGGGGCAGCGGGAAACATGGTGCTGGTGGAGACGATGGAGCACCACCACGTTGTGTACCTGGAGAACCAGGAGCAGAGTCAGTTGGTGAGCGACCCAGCAACTGTGGCGCAACTCAGCCACCGGTATGCGAAGATCCGCACACAGGCTCTGAGCCCGGAGGACTCGGTGAGCCTCATTCGAAAGTTGGCGGGAGAAGAGCGAACATGACCAGCACCCTGCGGTGGTTCAAGTCGAGCTACAGCGACAGCACCGGTGGCCATTGCGTCGAAACCGCATACACCTGGCGCAAGTCCTCGTACAGCGACAGCCAAGGCGGCCAGTGCGTCGAAGTTGCCTCCTGCCCCGACACCATCCACGTCCGCGACTCCAAGCAGAGCAACGGCCCCCTCCTCGCCGTGACGCCCACCGCGTGGACCGCCTTCCTCACGGACGCCCGACAAGGCTGATCTCCGGCGGCCACAGCACCCCCGTACCCACCAACAGGGACGGGCCGAGGTGGAGCGGGCAGACCGGCAACGGTGACCGGTTGTGCCGCCCGACCTCGAACACCGCGGGGTCCCCGCACTCGGACACCTCGCCGTAAGGCCCCCCGCACGTTTCCCGGTCGCTGCTCATACAAGTGATTCCACCGCGCCGGACAGCGGAACGCCCGCCGAGCGCGCCCATAGGGCGGACCGGCGGGCGTACCCACGTACAGACCGTGCGGCCTAGAGGAACGAGTTGATCTCGATCGTCTCGTCGCGGCCCGGGCCGACACCGATCGCGGAGATCGGCGCGCCGGACATCTCCTCCAGCGCCTTCACGTAGTTCTGCGCGTTCTTCGGCAGGTCGGAGAAGGACTTCGCCTTGGTGATGTCCTCGGACCAGCCCGGCAGGGTCTCGTAGATCGGCTTCGCGTGGTGGAAGTCGGTCTGGGAGTAGGGGAGTTCCTCGACGCGCTTGCCGTCGATCTCGTAGGCGACACAGACGGGGATCTCGTCCCAGCCGGTGAGCACGTCGAGCTTGGTGAGGAAGAAGTCGGTGAGGCCGTTGACGCGGGTGGCGTAACGGGCGATCACCGCGTCGAACCAGCCGCAGCGACGGTCGCGGCCGGTGGTGACACCGCGCTCGCCACCGATGCGGCGCAGCGCCTCGCCGTCCTCGTCGAACAGCTCGGTCGGGAACGGACCGGCGCCGACACGCGTGGTGTACGCCTTGAGGATGCCGATGACACGGCTGATCTTCGTCGGGCCGACGCCCGCGCCGGTGCAGGCGCCTCCGGCGGTCGGGTTGGAGGAGGTGACGAAGGGGTACGTGCCGTGGTCGATGTCGAGCAGGGTGCCCTGACCGCCCTCGAACAGCACGACCTTGTCGTCCTCCAGGGCCTGGTTGAGGACCAGGACGGTGTCGGCGACGTAGGGGCGCAGCTTCTCGGCGTAGCCCAGCAGCTCCTCGACCACCTGGTCGGCGGCGATGGCGCGGCGGTTGTACAGCTTGGTGAGGACCTGGTTCTTGACGTCGAGCGCGGCCTCCACCTTCTGCTCGAGGATCGACTCGTCGTAGAGGTCCTGGACCCGGATGCCGACGCGGTTGATCTTGTCGGCGTAGGTCGGGCCGATGCCGCGGCCGGTGGTGCCGATCTTCCGCTTGCCGAGGAAGCGCTCCGCCACCTTGTCCATGCTGACGTGGTACGGCGTGATGATGTGCGCGTTACCGCTGAGCAGGAGCTTCGACGTGTCGACGCCGCGCTCGTCCAGACCGCTCAGCTCGGAGAGCAGGACCGAGGGATCGACGACGACACCGTTGCCGATGACCGGCGTACAGGTGGGAGAGAGGATTCCGGAGGGGAGGAGGTGGAGCGCGTACTTCTGGTCGCCCACGACGACCGTGTGGCCGGCGTTGTTGCCGCCCTGATAGCGCACTACATAGTCCACCGAGCCACCGAGCAGGTCGGTCGCCTTCCCCTTGCCTTCGTCACCCCACTGAGCACCGAGCAGCACAAGTGCGGGCACGCGCGTACACCCCTTCCGGGCGGGGCATGTCCATGGTCGGGGTGTGGGCGTACGCCGCTTACCCGCGACCGCCTTTGGCCGCACGACCGTCGGACCGGATGCCCCGGAATAGACGAAGCCCCTGGCGCAATAGCGCAAGGGGCTCTTGCACAAAGATGCTACCCGAGGAAGCGAGGCAGGACCGAGGTGGCGACTTCCGCGACGTCCGATCAGCTCCTTGTGATCATCGATCCGATGGCCCGGCACACGGACGGGGAGTCCGTGCGGATAGCGAAAGACGTGCTCAGCGCGGGTGCGGCGGCGAAGGTGTGCCTGCCGGACGGGCCGGAGGAATTCGCCCGCGCGCTCGGCAGAAGGGGGTCGCGGCGGCTGGTGGTCGTCGGGGACGATCGAGCACTTGTTCGAGCGGTGGGGTGGCTGCACCGGAACCGTGAGCTGGCCGGATGCGCGCTGTCCGTGGTGCCGGTCGGCTCGGCGGGGCTGGCCCGCTCCCTGGGGGTGCCGGGTGGGCCGGTCGCCTCCGCGCGGGCGGTGCTGGACGGGGTGTCCCGGCAGCTGGACCTGCTGGTGGACGACAGCGACGGCGTCGTGCTCGGCTCGCTGGGCATACCGCCCGCGTCCGTCCCCGCCGAGCCGGTGGGTGTGGGTGCCCGCCCCTGGCTGCGCACCCTGGTCCGCACCCTCGCCGTCCGCCCGGCCCGGCTCCGGGTCGAGATCGACGGCGTCACGGTGATCGACCTCGACCGCCCGGTGGAGTCGGTCTCGGTCACCCCGGGCACGCGGGGCGTCGCGGAGGTCGAGATCCGCCCGGTGTCTTTGGGCGCCGAGTCCACCCCTCTCCGCTCCTGCGGCCGCACGGTCACGGTGACGGGCGAGGACTTCCACTACCGAGCCGACGCGGACACCTCCGGCCCGGTGCGGAGGCGGACTTGGCGGGTGGCGGAGGGGGCTTGGGGGCTGGTGGTGCCGGGTTAGGGCCTGTCCGGCGGATCAGGGTGCGGGTAACCGACGGTGCGGATCGACCAAGGTGAGCGGGGGCTGGTACGTCCAGGTGCAAGGCGGAGGAGGGGTACAGGAACGGGGCGGACCCGATGGTGTGCCCGTCGGGCAGGGCGGGCGTCAACTGCTGGCACACCAGCCCCATCACCCGGTGGTAGTAACCCCTCGACCACGGCGGCAAGACGATGTTCCCCTTGATGATCTCGGCCTTGTAGCCGACAGGCACGACGAGGTCGTCGAGGTCGCTCAGCAACGCCTCGAAGTTCCGGGGTCCGGTGCCGCCTATCGTCGGTCGCTCAGTCATCAACGTCATGATGCGCCCTCCCTGTGACCCGGACCAGTCACGACGGTTTCCGTCATTTTGGGCGTCGGGATCAAGCCGTTCCTCCTCGCCGTCAGGCGGTAGCTGCTACCTGTGAGGGGCAGGCTGAACCAAGGGGGAAGCATGAACGCGAAGCTGTTGGTGGCCGGGGTGGCCGTAGCCATGGCGGGGGCGGCGCTCGGAGGCTGCGCCATTCAGGACAAGTCGGCGACGTCCCAGTACGGGATCGACGCGAAGGTGACCGCGCTGAGCGTGACGACGAAGGGCGGCAACATCGACGTCGTAGCCGGCGACGGCACCGGCGCCCGCGTCACGGAGAAGATCCGCTACGCCGACGACAAGCCCCGCACCGAGCACTCCGTGAGCGACGGCCGCCTCACCCTGACCGCCCCGAGCTGCGACGACTGCGGGGTGAACTACACCGTCTCCGTGCCCCCCGGCACGACCCTGACCCTGGACACGGAGGGCGGCAACATCACCGTCCGGGAGGTCGACGGGGAGATGAAGGCGCGGACGGGCGGGGGAAACGTACGCGTGACCGACGCGGCCCCGAAGACCCTCTCCGCCCAGACCGACGGCGGAAACATCGAAGCGTCCCTGACGAAACCCCCGTCCACCCTGAGCGCGGAAACCGGCGGCGGCAACGTGACGGTGAGCCTCCCCCGCACCCCCTACGCGGTGGACGCCACGACGGACGGCGGCCGGAACACCATCTCGGTCCCCACGGACCCGTCCTCCCCGCACCACGTGACCATCCGCACCGGCGGCGGAAACATCAAGGTCAACCTGGCGCCGGACTCGTAGGGGTGAACTAGGAGAGCGCCGCGGGCGCCGTCTCGTACCCGGCGAGGTACAGCCGAAGCCGAGTCACATCCTCGGCCTCCACGAACACCCGCTGCCCCCACCACTCCCCCAGCCGCGCCGCCACCTCGACCAACCGCCGCCGCTCCTCAGGCGAATGAGCCGGATACCGCACCCACCCCCGCTCAGAAATCACATTGCCAAGCTCCCTGAACAAAAGCTCCCGATAACGCCGTTCCTCGTCATCGGTGAGCAAAGCTCCAGAATCCTCAGAACTTGGCACCTGAACATCGTGAATCTCCCGCACTGCCCCACACTCCACAATTCCCGAACCTCACCGAATTCCCCGAGACCCTACCGCCCCACTACACCGACCGCCCTCTGTACACAAACGCTCCGTAGCGGCACGGTTACCCCAGCGGACATTGCTCCCGGCGGCATCCGGCAGCGGCATCCGGCAGATTCGGAGGGCACCATGGCAACAGCGTGGGTCACCCGCGACCCCGAGCACGACGAGCCCACCCGCGACCCGCGGGACTACGTGACGCCGGAGGTGTGGGACCGCGAGGTCACGCTCCTCATGCGCGACAACCCGTTCGACAAGGTGATGGCCGAGCGCCTGTTCGCCGCCGCCATCTCCTACCTCATCACCGCCATGGAGAAGTGGGGCCAGGGCCTGGAGATGTGCTGCGGCCGGATCGTGGACATCGCCGTCCACACGTTCATCCTGGACACCCGCAACTACCGGGAGTTCTGCGCCCGCCACTTCAACGGCGGCTTCCTGGAGCACATCCCGGAGATCGCCTTCAAGCACGACGGCTCAGTCGAGCGCACCGCGCACATCATCGCCGACAACGGCTTCCCCGTGGACTGGTCGTTGTGGGAGGCCGACTACGCCAAGTGCGGTCCATGCAGGCCCGGTTCGGATTGTCACTGACCCGGTAGGGTCCAACAGGCCCGAGACCGCCATCGGACGGCCTCGGGCCTTTTTGCGCGCATATGTGACAGCTTTCGGCCTTCCGGGGTCGGCGCGGGAGGCAGCCGGGTAGCTTGGCGGCTCCGGAAACGCTCCCGCCCCGGAGGCCCCATATGAGCAGCGCCGCCCCCACGACCCCGGCCGAGTACTGGGACAAGTACCGGCCGCACCGGGGTGAGGGGGAGCAACCCCGGCCGGGAGCCGAGCGCTTCGAGTGGACCGGGGTGCCTGGGCAGGGGCCCGGTGCCGAGGTGCTGGGGGAGCCGGGGAGCGCGCTCGATCTGGGGCCGGCCGAGGGGGAGAACGCGGCCTTCCTCGCGCGAAACGGCGTACGGGTGACGGGCGTTGACTTCTCGGCCGCCCAGGTGGCCCGCGCCCGGCGGTTCTGGTCCGACCTCCCGGGGCTGGAGTTCGTGCACGCCGAGGTCTGCGCGTTCCTCGCCACCGACTCCCGGCAGTGGGACGCCATCTACTCGACCTGGGGTGCGGTCTGGTTCACCGACCCCGACACCCTCTTCCCCCTCATCGCCCAACGCCTCGCGCCAGGCGGCGTGTTCGCCTTCTCCCACCGCGAGCCAGTCGTGGGGCAGTACGGCGCACAGGAGATGGGTGGGCGATGGCTGGAAGGCCGTTCCGCCGAACTCGTCGTCCATCGGTGGCAGTTCACCGCCCCCCAGTGGGCCGACCTCCTCAAGCGCCACGGCTTCCTCGACGTACAGGCCGAGGTGGTCCCCGGCCGGGAGCCAGGGGAGCTGGGCACGCTGGTCGTTCGGGGGAGCCGGCCCTCAGGCGACGGTCACCTTTAGTTCCCGCAAGCCCCGCATCACGAAGCCCGGCTTGCGGGGTGGGTCCGCTGCCAGGGTCAGGGTGGGGGCGAGAGTGAGCAGCGCCTCCATGGAGGCCCCCAGTTCCAGGCGGGCCAGGGCGGCGCCGATGCAGTAGTGGGTGCCCGCGCTGAAGGAGATGTGGGGGTTGTCCCTGCGGGTGAGGTCCAACCCCGTCGGGTCGTCGAAGACACGCTCGTCGTGGTTCGCCGAGCCGAAGAGGAGGGCCAGTTCGGCGCCTCGGGGGATCGTCGTGCCGGCGAACTCGATGTCGTCCAGGACCCAGCGTTCGAAGAGCTGGAGAGGGGTGTCGTAGCGGAGCAACTCCTCGACCGCCGTGGGGATGAGGGTGTGGTCGGCACGGAGGGCGGCCAGCTGGGCCGGGTGGTGGAAGAGGGCCAGCCAGCCGTTCGTCGTGGCGTTCACCGTCGCCTCGTGGCCCGCGTTCAACAGGAGTACCGCCGTGGAGATCATCTCCTGCTCGGTGAGGCGGTCGCCCTCGTCGTGGGCCAGGATCAGCGCCGAGATCAGGTCGTCCGCAGGGTGCGCACGGCGCTCCGCGATCAGCCCCCGCAGGTACTCCGAGAACTCCACCGACGCCCGCACCGCGCGCCGCGCCACCTCCGGGGACGGGTTCAGCTCGTACATCCCGCAGATGTCCGCCGACCAGGGGCGCAGCGGCGCCCGGTCCGACTCCGGGATGCCCAGCAGTTCCGCGATCACCGCGACCGGGAGGGGCTCCGCCAGGTCGGCCAGGAGGTCACCGCCGCCCGCCGCGACCAGGTCGCCGACGAGGGCGTCCGCCAGCCCGTGCACGTACCCCCGCAGCCGCTCCACCGTGCGCGGGGTGAACGCCTTCGAGACCAGGCGCCGGATGCGGGTGTGGTCCGGCGGCTCCAGGTCGAGCATGCCGTGGTCGTTGAGCGTGTGGAACGGCTCGTGCTCCGGCGGAGGCACACTCCGGCCGAACTCCTCGTGCGTGAAGCGGTGTTGGTACGTGCGCCCCAGCCGCCGGTCCCGCAGGAGCGCCGACACGTCGGCGTGGTGCGGCACCAGCCACTGGTCCGTCGGCTCGTACCGGATCACCCGGCCGCGCGCCCGCAGCTCGGCGTAGGCCGGGTAGGGGTCGGCGAGGAACTCCGGTGACCAGGGGTCGAAGGTGGTGCCCATGGGGGGACGCTAGTCCGTGCGGGCACCAACGGGGTAGATGACATGTGTCATCCCCAGGACGTGCCCCTCGGCACTGCCCGCGCGTCCCCTCGCCTTCCTAGGCTCGACCCATGTTCAAATCCCGCAAACCCGGACAGGACGACGCCTGGGAAGGCGTCGTCACCGACAAGTCCCGAGGCATGCTCGACGGCGCGAACATGTACCACTTCGTCGAACTCCGCCTGATGGACGGCGAGTCCACGAAGGTACGGATCGGCCGCCGCCTCTGGAAGGACGTGGCCGTCGGCGACCGCCTCGTCAAGCGGCCCGGCACCTCCGACCCGGTCAAGGAGTAGCCCTACCAGGCCAGTTGGGAGATCTCCTCCGCCACCACCGCGCAGGCGTCCGCCGCCGGGTCGATCAGCGGGAAGTGGCCCACGTCCTCCAGCAGCGTGATCCCCACGACCTCGCCCGACCTGGCCGCCGCGTCGGCGTACGACTCCGCCACCCCGTAGGGGACATCCCGGTCGGTGCGGCCCTGGACCAGGGTGGTGGCGATGCCGGTGGGGAGGAGGAGAGCGGGGTCCGCGTAAGGGGCACGCTCCGCGAACAGGTGTTGCCCGCCCAGGAGTTGGACACCCGCACCGTCGCACACCTCCAGCTTCGCCACCATCGTCAGGTCGGCGGCCGGGGCCAGCGCGACGACCCCGCGCAGGGGAGCCGGGCGGTCGGTGCGCCAGGGCGAGTCGGCGGGCAGTACGTGCCGGGCCGCGGCCCACAGCGCGAGGTGGCCGCCCGCCGAGTGACCGGTGAGGACGATGCGCCGGGCGTCCGCGCGCGGCAGCGCCTCGCGGGCCAGCTCCGGCAGCGCGTCCAGCGCGGCGGCGACGTCGTCGAAGGTCTCCGGCCAGCGGCCCGCCGGGGGTACGGGCGCCGGCTCCGCACCCGTGTTCTGCGCCGGGATGTCGGGCCCGCCGCGCCGGTACTCCACGTTGGCCACGGCGAACCCGCGCCGCGCCAGGAAGTCCGCGAACGGCGTGATGTGCCGCCGGTCGTACCGCGCCCGCCACGCCCCGCCGTGCAGGACGACGACCAGCGGCGCGGACGCCGTCCCGGTGCGCGGCGCGTAGAAGTCGATCACCTGGTCGGGGTGGTCCCCGTAAGGGGCGCTGGCGTCGGGGTCGACGGGCGGATGGGAGAACGCCGACTCCTCCTCGGCGGCGGCGCGGGCTGCTGCTGCGTCCTCCGGCATGCTCCAACCTTCCAGCTGCGTAACGGGTTTGGCGGACCAGGGCCAGGGTGGGGAATCGGCCGTTGGCCGGGACGGTATCAGGCCCGTGACGTGCGCGGACACGGGGATGTCACGCAGGGTGAGGGAAAAGGGGGCTGTGCGGAGTTTGTACTCCGCACAGCCCCCCGGCGTCCCGCGCGAGCGTCTACGCCAGCACTTCTCCGAGCACCCGCGCCGCCCGCTCCGCGTCCGCGAAACCGACGTACAGCGGGGTGAAGCCGAAGCGGAGCACGTCCGGGTGGCGGAAGTCGCCCACCACGCCCCGGTCGATCAGCCGCTTCATCACCTCACCGGCGTCCGCGCAGCGCAGCGCCACCTGACTGCCCCGCTCCTCGTGCCGCAGCGGCGTCACGCACTCCACCCGGCCGGGCTCGGTGTACGCCGTCACGCAGTCCAGGAAGAAGTCCGTCAGGGCCAGCGACTTCGCCCGTACCGCGTCCACCGAGACCCCGTCCCACACGTCCAGCGCCGCTTCGAGCGCCAGCATGGAGAGGATGTCCGGGGTGCCGACCCGCCCGCGCCGCGCGCCCGGCACCGGGGTGTACTCGGGGTTCATCCCGAAGGGTTCGGCGTGCGAGTTCCAGCCCGGCAGGGGCGAGTCGAAACGGTCCTGGAGGTCGCGGCGGACGTACAGGTACGCGGGCGAACCGGGGCCACCGTTCAGGTACTTGTAGGTGCAGCCGACCGCGAGGTCCACGCCGTGCTCGTCCAGTCCGACCGGGAGAGCGCCCGCGCTGTGGCACAGGTCCCAGACGACCAGCGCGCCGGCGTCGTGCACGGCGGCCGTGAGTGCGGGCAGGTCGTGCAGGCGGCCGGTGCGGTAGTCGACGTGGTTCAGCAGGACCGCCGCCGTGCGCGGGCCGAGGGCGGCCGGGATCTCGGCCGGGGTCAGCGGGCGCAGCTCGCAACCCGTCATCCGGGCCGCCGACTCGGCGATGTACCCGTCCGTGGGGAATGTCGTCGCGTCGACCAGGATCTCGTCCCGGCCCTCCCCCGCCATCCGGACGGCGGCCACAAGTGCCTTGTACACGTTGACACTTGTCGAGTCGCCCACGACAACCTGGCCCGGACCGGCGCCGATCAGCGGTGCGATCCGGTCCCCGATCCGCTCCGGTGCGGTCCACCAGCCCGACTCGTCCCAGGAGCGGATGCGCAACTCGCCCCACTGGCGGGCCAGTACGTCCCGCATCCGGTCGGGAACGTGCGCGGGGAGAGCGCCGAGCGAGTTGCCGTCCAGGTAGACGCCCTCGTCGAGGACGAACCGGTCGCGCAGCCCGGCCAGTCCGTCGGCCGCGTCCAACTCCTTGGCGCGCAGCGCCAGTTCCGTACGGTCAGACATGGGACCTCGCCGTCCACAGCTCAGGGAACACGTTCTTGCGGGCCCGCTTCTCCAGCCAGGCCACTCCGGCGGAGCCGCCGGTGCCGGCCTTGGCTCCCATCGCGCGGCGGGTCGCCACCAGGTGGTCGTTGCGCCATCGCCACACCAGCTCGGCCACGTCGGTGAGCGCTTCCCCGAGCCGGGCGAGATCGGTGTCGGGGTCACCGGAGTACACGGCCGTCCAGGCGGCCTCGACCGCGTCGGCGGGCTCGTACCGCTGGGACAGGTCCCGGTTCAGCACCTCGGCCGGGATCGCGTGGCCCCGGCGGGCGAGCAGGCGTACCGCCTCGTCGTACAGGCTCGGCTCGCACAGCGCCTTCTCCAGCTCGGCGTACGTGCGCGGGGTGCCCCGGTGCGGGACGAGCATCGACGCGGACTTCTCGCCGAGCAGGAACTCCATGCGGCGGTACATCGCCGACTGGAACCCCGACCCTTCCCCCAGGGCGGAGCGGTAGGAGTTGAACTGGGCCGGGGTGAGCTGGGCCAGCGGGCGCCAGGAGGCGTTCAGCGCGTCCAGCTCGCGTACGGAACGCTTCAGCGCGGCGACGGCGGTGGGCACGTCGTCCGAGCGGAGCGCCTTCGCGGCGGTCTCCCACTCGTGGGTGATCACCGTGAACCACAGCTCCATGACCTGGGTCGTGACCAGGAAGACCATCTCTCCGGGGTCGTCGGAGAGGGTGTGCTGGAGGTGGGTGAGCACATCGGCGCGGACGTAGTCCTCGTACGGCGTCGTACCGGCGAAGTCGAGATGCGGGGTCTCGGGCTCAGCGGCCTCTTCGGCGGCCTGGGAAGGGGGGTGAGCCTGGTGGGACATCGCTGTCTCCTGCTTTGAACTCCGGGTAGCGGTCCGCCCCTGCCGATGCCGGCACGGGGGCCCCGGTCCCCACCCGGAATCCTCCGCAATTGCATGGGATACGGCAAGGCGGGACGGATCTCCAGTCACGGTTGCGGCGCCGGACTGACCGCAAAAGACCATTCTCTTCCCGATTGAGATCACCTATGGTCACGGACGGGGCGTGAGCACCGGTCGGTGTCATGGGGGCACGGGGGGCTGCGGGTTCACGCGTACACGGGGGAGGGGTACGGGCGATGCCGCGCGCGGGGCTTGCCGTGCCGCCCCGTAGGGGTGGACCCCGATGGATGCCCCTGTGGGTGCTTCCGGTGCTGTGGACCGTGGGGCTCGGGCTGTGGGGGCTGTCGCGGCGGCACAGCGTGTGGCGGGACGAGGCGGCGACCTGGCAGGTGGCCCGACGCTCGACGGCCGAGATCTGGCAGCTGCTCGGGCAGGTCGACGCCGTGCACGGCCTGTACTACCTGCTGATGCACGCCCTCTTCACCTGCTTCGGCCCCGGCACCACGACCCTCCGCCTCCCCTCCGTACTGGCCATGGCCCTCGCGGCGGCCTGCGTGACGGTCATCGGACAGCGCCTGGCCGGGCCCTGGGCCGGGCTGGGCGCGGGCATGACCCTCGGGCTGCTCCCGGCCGTGCAGTTCTACCTCCAGGAGGGGCGGCCGTACGCGCTGGTCATGGCGGGGGCGGCGGTCTCGACGCTGCTGCTGGTGGGGCTGCTGGAGCGTCCCGCTCCCTGGCGGTGGGCCGCGTACGGCGGGACGGTCCTGCTGTGCGGGCTGCTGAACTGGCTCTCGCTGCTGGTGCTCGTCGCGCACGCGGTGACGCTGTGCTGGACGCGCGCCCGGCGGGGTACATGGGTCCGCTGGGCGGTGGCTGCGGCGGGCGCCGTTTCCGGGACGGCACCGCTGATCCTCTTCAGCCGGGGCCAGTCCGAGCAGATCTCCTGGATACCGCCCCTGACCTGGCACATGCTGATCGGCCCGGCGATCCTGCTGGCGATCGGTTCCCTGGGGGCCCTACTGGACCGCCCCCGGCCGGGTGGGCCCTCGGTCGCGTCGGTGGGCCTCCCCCTACTGGCGGTCCCCCTCCTCGCCCTGACAGGGATCTCCCTGATCAAGCCCCTGTTCCTGGACCGCTACATCCTCTTCGGCCAGCTCGGCCTGGCCCTGCTGATCGGCACGGCGCTGGGGCGGGCGATCGGCGCCGCGCGCCCCCGCTCCCCCCGGGCAGCGAGGCTGATCCTCCCGCTGGTGCTGGCAGCGGCAACCGCCTCCCTCCTCCCCTACTCCCTGGCCAAACGCTCCCCCAGCAGCCGCGTGGACGACGTGCTGTCGGCCGCCGACCGCGTCCATCGCCTGAAGCACCCCGGCGACGCGGTCCTCTTCATCCCGGCCGCCCGCCGCGACACGGCACTGGTGTCCCCGGACGCCTTCACGGGCCTGCGGGACATAGCCCTGGCCGAGGCCCCGGTGGCCTCGGGCACCCTGAAGGGCGTGGAGGCGGACCCGCCCGCCATAACGGCCGCGATCCCGCACTGCGCCCGAATCCTGCTGGTCACAGACGCGCCAGGAGTGGCAAAGCCGGCCTCGGCCCGCCGGGACAAGGCCAAGAAGGCCGCCCTGCGCAGGTACTTCACCCCGGTCGCGGACGAGACGGTGCGGGGCCGCCGGGTGACGGTGTACGAACGCCTCCCGTAGCCCGGCCGGGACCCGTCCCCTAGTGGCAGACTTCAGCCATGACTACGCACAAGAACCTGCTCGGCGGCCCGGACCCGACGCAGCTGCCCGAGAACGAAGAGGCGTACCGCCTGCTGAGCGAGGACTCGGCGGCCCCGGCCGAGGTCGTGGCGAAGTACCCCACGTTCTCCCTGGCCTGGGCGATGCTCGCCGACGACGCCTTCGAGGGCGGCCGCGTGGTCGAGTCGTACGCCTACGCCCGCACCGGCTACCACCGCGGCCTCGACGCCCTGCGCCGCGCCGGCTGGAAGGGCCACGGCCCCATCCCCTGGTCCCACCGCCCCAACCGAGGCTTCCTCCGCTGCCTCGCCGCCCTCGCCCGCGCGGCCGACGCCATCAACGAGAAGGAAGAGGCGGACCGCTGCTGGCAGTTCCTGCAGGACAGCAGCGAGGAAGCGTACGAGGAGCTCAAGCGCTAGGTGCCGCTCGGCCGGGAGCTGCCTCCCGGCCGACCGCCCCCTGCTCCAGCGGCGGAGTCGTCAGGCTGCAATGCGTCCGGCACTCCGGGTGGGGGCAGTTCGGGGTGGGGCGGTGGCGGATCTGGGTGAAGGCGAGGATCGCGCCCAGGACGAGGACCGCCGCGCAGATCGGCATCGCCTTGTCGAAGGAGCTGTTGAAGGATGCCGGGGCCCGGTAGGCGTCCGGGCCCATGTCCGTCAGGAGCGGGAGGGCCGCCACCGCCACCAGGCCCGCCGCCCTCGCCGCCGCGTTGTTGATGCCGCTGGCCAGGCCCGCGCGGGCGGTGTCGACCGAGGCGAGAACCGTCGCGGTCAGGGGCGCCACCAGGGTGACCATGCCGGTACCCATGACCAGGAGAGCCGGCAGGACGTCCGTCAGGTAGTTCGCGTCCGGGCCCACCCGCAGCATCAGCAGCATCGCCGCCGCGCACAGGAGCGGCCCCACCGTCAGGGGGAGGCGGGGACCCGTACGGTCCGCGAGGGCGCCTGAGCGGGACGAGAAGAGCAGCATCAGGATCGTGGGCGGCAGCAGGGCCGTACCGGCGGCCAGCGGGGAGTAACCGGCCACCACCTGGAGCTGGAGCGCGGTGAGGAAGAAGAAGCCGCCGAACGCCGCGTACACGCACAGCGTGACCAGGTTGACCGCGGTGAACTGCCGCGAGGCGAAGATGTCCGGCGGGAGCATCGGGTTCGGCCGGTGCCGCTCGACGTACACGAAGGCCACCGCCGCCGCCACGCCCGCCACCGCCGTCACCCACACCGCGACGGACGCCGACCGCGCCTCGATCAGCGCGTACGTCAGCAGCGCCAGCGACGCCGCGCCCAGTACCGCGCCGAGCACGTCGAACCGCCCGCGCGCGGGCCCCCCGTCCGACTCCGGTACGTGCCGCAGCGCCACCGGTACGCAGACCAGCGCGAGCGGCACGTTCAGCAGGAACACCCAGCGCCAGCCCGGCCCCTCCACCAGCCAGCCGCCCAGGAACGGCCCGATCGCCGCGCCGACCCCGCCGAACCCGGACCACATCCCCACCGCGCGGCTGCGGTCGTCGGGATGGAAGGACGCCTGGATCAGCGCGAGCGACCCCGGCGTGAGCAGCGCCCCGCCCACCCCCTGGAGGGCCCGCGCGACGATCAGCACGTTCGGGTCAGGAGCCAGCCCGCACATCAGCGAGGCCGCCGCGAACCACACCACCCCGATGACGAACACCCGGCGCCGCCCGTACCGGTCGCCCAGCGAACCGCCCAGCAGGATCAGCCCGGCCAGCGTCACCATGTACGCGTTGACCGTCCACTGGAGCGCGGCGAGGCTCGCGTCCAGATCGCGGCCGATGCGCGGCAGCGCCACGTTGACGACGGTCGAGTCCAGCAGGGCCATGCTGGAGCCGAGCACGGTGGTCAGCAGAATCCACCGGCCCTTGGGGGAGGCCACCCGGATGTCGGGCATGCCCCCAGGTATACCCCGGATACCCGTAGGGGGCCCGGCCCCTGGGAATCAGGGTGCCGGGCCCCCTACGGGAGACCACCGAGGGTCACTTCATCTTGTTGCCCGCCGACCGCAGGTTGTTCGCGGCGACGACGACACGCGCCGCCATGCCCGCCTCGGCCAGCTTGCCCCAGGTGCGCGGGTCGTACTGCTTCTTGTCACCGACCTCGCCGTCGACCTTCAGCACACCGTCGTAGTGACGGAACATGTGGTCGGCGACCGGACGGGTGAAGGCGTACTGGGTGTCCGTGTCGATGTTCATCTTCACGACGCCGTTCTCCAGCGCGGTACGGATCTCCTCCTCGGAGGAACCGGAACCGCCGTGGAAGACGAAGTCGAACGGCGACTGCTTGCCGAACTTAGCGGCCACGCCGTCGTTCAGCTCCTTCAGCAGCTCCGGGCGGAGCACGACGTTGCCCGGCTTGTACACGCCGTGCACGTTGCCGAAGGACGCGGCCAGCAGGTAGCGGCCCTTCTCACCCAGGCCGAGCGCCTCGACGGTCCGGATCGCGTCGTCGACCGTGGTGTAGAGGGAGTCGTTGATCTCGTGCGTGACGCCGTCCTCCTCACCGCCGGTCGGGGTGATCTCGACCTCCAGCACGATGTTCGCGCGGCGGGCCTGCTCCAGCAGTTCCTGGGCGATCGACAGGTTGTCGGCGAGGGTCTCGGCGGAGCCGTCCCACATGTGCGACTGGAACAGCGGGTTGCGGCCGGCCTTCACCCGCTCCTCGGACAGCGTGAGCAGCGGACGTACGTAGCCGTCCAGCTTGTCCTTGGGGCAGTGGTCGGTGTGCAGCGCGATGTTGACCGGGTACTTCTCGGCGAGGATGTGCGCGTACTCCGCGAGGGCGACCGCGCCGGTCACCATGTCCTTGCTGTACTGGCCGCCGAGGAACTCCGCGCCGCCGGTCGAGATCTGGACGATGCCGTCGCTCTCCGCCTCCGCGAAGCCGCGCAGCGCCGCGTTCAGGGTCTGGCTCGACGTGACGTTGATGGCCGGGTAGGCGAACTTGCCCGCCTTCGCCCGGTCGAGCATCTCGTTGTAGACCTCGGGAGTTGCGATGGGCATCTGTCCGCTCCTCGTGTTGCGGGTTGGCGTTCTGCGTTATGCGGCCCTGACCTGGACCCTGGGGGCGACGTCAGCGTCGGCCCCATCTTTCCAGACCGGCCCTGCCGGACGGCCTGGCGGCCGGGGAGAAGTCCAGCCCCAAGCGGACCGTCAGTCCAGACCCAGTTCATCCTTCGAGAAGGCGAACCGGTACGGAACGCCCGCCCCGGCCTCGATCTTCTCCGCCGCGCCGGTCGCCCGGTCCACGATCGTGGCGACCCCGACGACCTCGGCGCCGGCCTCCCGCACCGCCTCGACGGCCGTCAGCGGCGAACCGCCGGTGGTGGACGTGTCCTCGACGACCAGCACCCGGCGGCCCGCGATGTCCGGCCCCTCCACCCGGCGCTGGAGGCCGTGCGCCTTCGCGGCCTTGCGGACCACGAACGCGTCCAGCTTCTGTCCGCGCGCGGCCGCCGCGTGCAGCATGGCGGCGGCCACCGGGTCGGCGCCCATGGTCAGACCGCCCACCGCGTCGAAGTCCAGGTCGGCGGTGAGGTCCAGCAGCACCTGGCCGACCAGCGGGGCGGCCTCGCCGTCCAGGGTGATGCGGCGCAGGTCGACGTAGTAGTCGGCCTCCAGACCCGAGGAGAGGGTCACCTTGCCGTGCACCACGGCCTTGTCCTTGATCTGCTGGAGCAGTTCGCCACGTGTGCCTGACGGCATTACTTCGTTTGCGTCCGTCGTCATACCGCCCAGCTTAGAGGCGGCGCCAGCTCCAGGTCGTGGACGCCTCCAGCGGCTCCAGCGGGGTGACCAGGCGCTGCGCGGTGTTCAGCCCGTTGGGCGGGCCGGTCTGCGGCTCGACGCACACGGCGGCGTCCTGCTCGTCGTAGACGACGGCCCACTGCTCCCGGCTGGCCACCTTCAGCTCCAGCTGTCCGGGCCAGGTCAGACGCACGTCGACACCGTCGGGCATGCCGAAGCAGTCGTCCCAGGGGCCGGGCCGCGGCTCGACGCGGTTGCCGGTGGGCAGGTGGTCGTCGCCGCGCTCCTCCTGCCAGGCGGGATGGAAGTCGATCCGCACGTCCTCGCCGCCCAGGTTCCGGTTGAACCAGGGGTGCCAGCCGATCTGCGCCGGGAACGAATCCTCGTACGTCTCCACGGACATGGTCAGCGTCAGACTGTCCTCACCGAGGCTGACGACCTGCGTGATCCTGCCGGAATGCGGCCAGGGGTCGGTCAGTTCGTACGTGAGGACCGCCTCGTCCGCCGACTTGCGCGCGGTGCGCCAGGCGCCGTCGCGGGCGGTGCCGTGGATGGCGTGCGGCGGGGAGTTGAGCGGCATCTGCCGTACGACCCCGCCGTCCAGGAACTGTCCGTCCCTGATCCGTCCGCACCAGGGGACCATCGGGAAACACCCGAACCGCTCCCCCTGCCGCAGCAGCTCGGTGCCCCCGACCAGCAGCCCGCCGATCCGCCCCCCGTTACCGGGCAGCACCCGTACCTCCGCGTCACCCGCGGCCAACGTGATCTCTCCGTTACTCACGGAACGACCCTACTGGTCCCTCCGGGGGCGGGGCGGGGCGGTGGGGGTTGCTCAGTGGCGCTTGCGCAGGGCCCGGGCCACCACGATCGCCGAGGCCACGGCCACCGCCGCCGCCGGGGCGGCCCAGCGGAGGGCCGGGTTGGCGGTGATGGTCTGGGGGGCGGGGACGGGGGCGTAGCGGCCGCGCGGCGGGGCGTGGTCGACCTCCTCCGCGCTGCGGCCGATCATCGTCCGGCGGGCGTGGGCGGCCTCGGCGGGGGGCTCGGCACGGACCTCCAGACCGTCGGGGACGGTGTCGGGGATGTCGGCCTGCGCCTCGGGGTCGAGGGAGGGCGGGGGGACTTCGGCTTCGAAGACGGTGGGGGGCGGGGCGGAGTCGGGGGCGGCGTCGGCCTCGGGGGTGCTGGTGGCTTCCGGGGGGGAGCCCGCCGCCAGGGTTTCCAGGGTGCGGGTCAGGAGGCGGCTGGCCGCCGTCGTCACCGCGTCGCCGGGGAGTTCGGCGAGGCGGCCGTCCGCCTTGGCGGTGCCGCCCACGGTGACCGTCGTACCGCCCTCGGTGGTGGCGAGGCTCAGGGTGAGGGCGAGGGTGACCGTGCCGGTGCCCCGGGACTCGGTGCCGTCACCGCGCACCGCGTACGTACCGTCGGCCCGCGCGCTCACCGCGAGCGTCCCCCGGTAGGTGACGGAGTGACCGCCGACCCGCAGTTTCAGCCGCCCGGCGACGGGTTCCGCCCCGGCGTCCTGCTGGAGTCCCGGCACCGCGCGGGCCACCCTCACGGCATCCGCGAGGGCCTCCCTGAGCCGGTCGGCCGGAACCGGAACGAAGACCTGGAGCTCCATGTTGGCCGAGCCTACCCAGTAGGGGCCGGAATTCACCCGCCCTCGGGCCGAACGGGGAGACCTGCCCCTTAGGCGTGCCCGCGGGCCCGTTGCGAAAGTCCCGTAGGGGTTCAGTACCGGGGATGGGCCAGGGTCGACGGGGGCAGGCCGGGGACGCGGGTGATCCGGGCCGCCGCCACGTCCGCTCTCAGGTCCGGCTCGGTCAGGGTGCGGGGCCGGGTCCCGTAGGGGTCGAGCCGGGGAAGGGGGGCCCTCGGGCCCGGTGCCGCCAGGAGGAACCCCCAGTCGTGGGGGCTTCCGGAGGAGCCCGCCGAGCGGTCGGGGCCGGTGGCGAAGCCCGAGTCGTGGCCCAGGACGCGGTAGGGGGTCGACGAGAAACCCGCCGCGCGCAACGTCTCCGCGACCGTCCAGAAGACGCGGGGGCGCGCGGTCACCGGCCCGGCATGCACGGCGAGGCGTCCGCCGGGGGCGATGACGCGGCGGGCGAGGCCGTAGAACTCCTGGGAGTACAGCTTGGTGCTCGCCGTGATGCCGGGGTCGGGCAGGTCCGCGAGGACCACGTCGTACCGCCCGGCCGGCGCCCGCCGCAGCCAGCTCAGCGCGTCCGCCGTGGTGACGTGCACGCGCGGGTCGTCGTACGCGTGGGCGTTGAGGGCGGAGAGGCCGGGGTCGCGGCGGGCCAGGCGGACGAGGCCGGCGTCCAGTTCGACCACGTCCACCCGCGAGACCCCCTTGTGCCGCAGCACCTCCCGCGCGGCCAGCCCGTCCCCGCCGCCGAGGATCAGCACCCGCCGGTGCGGGCCGGACAGCGCGGGGTGGACCAGCGCCTCGTGGTAGCGCCGCTCGTCCCGGCCGCCGACGCGCAGCCGCCCGTCCAGGAAGAGATCGAGCGGCTTGCCGTCCGTACCCCCGGCGAGGACCACCTCCTGTACGTCCGTCTGCGCGGCCACCCGCACGTCCGGCCCGTACACGGCGCGCCGGGCGGCCGCCTCGAAGTCACCGGCGAGCGCGGCGGCCGAGGCGAGCACCCCGAGCACCGCCAGCCCGGCGGCGAGCAGCGTCCAGCGGGCGCGCCGGGTCAGATCGCGGCGGAACAGCCCGAGCACCAGCGCGCTCCCGGCGACCACGTTCACCGACCCGGTGAGCAGGGCGCCGGTCAACTGGCCCAGGAACGGCAGCAGTACGAAGGGGAAGGCCAATCCGCCGACCAGTGCGCCCACATAGTCGGCGGCGAACAGGTCGGCCACCGCGCCGCCCGCGTCCTGGCGCCGGATGCGCTGGATCAGCTCCATCAGCAACGGCACCTCGGCACCCACCAACAGGCCGATGGCGAGGGAGAAGCCGACCAGCAGACAGCGCGGGCCGTCCGCCCACACCCCGCCCCAGCCACCGGTCCACGCGAACACCGCGTACAACGCCATCGCGCTGCACCCGCCGACCAGCGCGAGCGCGGTCTCGATCGCGCCGAAGCCCACGGCCGCGTGCCAGCGCAGCCGTTTGGCGGCGAGCGAGCCGATGCCCATGGCGAACACCATCACCGACAGCACCACGGACGCCTGGGTGACCGAGTCACCGATCAAGTACGAGGCGAAGGCGACGAGTTCGAGTTCGTACACCAGCCCGCAGGCCGCGCAGACGAAGACGCACGCGAGCACCAGGAACCGCCCGGTACCGGGCTCGACGGGCAGCCGCGCGGGCTCGGTCCAGGGCGGGGCACCCGAGGACACGGGGGCGTGCGAATCGATCACGCTGCGACGTTACGTCACCACAGCGGGACGCTTCGTCACCCACACGTGTGGAAACTCCCTGTCAGGCTGGCCCTGTTGGTTTACCAGGCACCCCGCCCGGCCGGGACCCGGACCCCGACGCGGGTGCGGGTCGCCACCAACTGGCCGTCCTGCGGGTACGCGTGCCAGGTGCGCCAGCGCACCTGGCCCTCGTGCCGCTGGGCGAGCATCGCGGTGAAGGCGTGCGGGCTGCCGGGGAACACCCCGGCGAGTCCGTGCGGATGGTCGGAGACGAGCGCCAGCAACTCCTGGGCGCGGCCCGCGAAGGAGCCCGGCGTGAGCATCTCCACCCGCGCCGCGAACTCGTACTCCCAGTCGCCGACCCGCTTGGCGACGCCGAGGGGAAGCGGGGTGCTGGAGCCGGTGATGCACGCCACCGTCTCCGAACAACTGCCCCGGCCCTCCTCCAGAAGGACCTGGTGGGAGGCGCCGAGCAGTCTCAACTGCAACTTCGCCCCGCTCAGTTCGAGATCGAGGGTGGCCAGGGCCGGGAGTGGTTCGCGGCCGAGGGCCCAGGCGAGGTCGGCAGCGCGCGTATCGGTGTAGGACGTTTGCAGGGTCGTGAGCATGGATCGGCTCCGCTAACACACGAGGAGAGGGGTGGTCCGGCGCACCTCGGTGACACCGGGCGATTCGGCCAGGTCGGCCCGGCTGGCGAAGCGGTGTCCATCGGACGTCCGAGGGCTTGAGGTGGTGTTTTAGAGGGAATCACGAACACTGGCCGTGCCACAGCGTTTTTACCCAAGTTCGGAGGGTTTCCATCCCTCAGAGGGCTCCACAGCTCAACTGTTCAACTACGGCGTACGCCAGGCGCGGAGCACTGGGCTCCGCCCCCGGTGTGCGCCCCGGCCGCAACCCCGGCGAGATTTCGTCACCTCCGGCCGCGCGGCCCCGGCTGGATTCCGCCGGTGCACGCCCCCCTGGGGCACGCCCGTAGGGGTCGTGCCCCAGGGACCTGGGATCAGTTGCCGCCCCCGCAGCCCCCGCCACCCCCGCAGGACGAGCCGCCGCCGCACGAGGACCCGCCGCCGCAGGACGAGTGGCCGCCCCCGCAGGACGAATGCCCGGAGTGCCCGCCGCCCCCGCCGTGGTGCCCCCCGGAGGACCCGGAGTCCCCACCCCAGACCCACCAGCTGGACCCGCTGTCGTACGACCCCGAGGACGACGACGAACCGGACCTGCCGCGCAGCGAACGCGCCGTCCCGGCCGAGACCCGCTGCCGCCCCCACCTGCGCCGGCGCCGCGTCCGCAGCGCGGCCGCGCCGACCAGGACCACCACGACGAGGATGATGCCGATGACCATGGCGTCCCCCCCTCCTTCCGTTCCCCCGAAGCGACCCCCCGTGGGCGCCCCGTCCGTACCCACGCATCGCGCGGTGACCGGGGGATGCCCGCCCGCGGAGAACGCCAAAGCCGATTTGAGGAAGTTCTGAGGGTCTATCACCAAAAGGGCCCTGACCTACATGGATCAGCAGGGTCAGTGGCCATTGGAGACTCCCACGCATATGGCGACAAATTGACCAGCTAGCTCAATTCTTCCTCAGAAGAACAGGAATTCGGTTGTCGTAATTTTTTGAAGTCCTACCGTGTACCGCACTGGTTCTTTCGGATCAACGGGTGGAGAACGAATGAAAAAGTCCTCGGCGATCAAGGCTGCGATCACCACGGCGTTCGCCGCAGCACTGGCGTTCAGCATCGTCACGCCGGCGCAGGCCACGACCACCAAATGGTGCACCCTCATGCAGGGCACTGCGGGTTACGGGTGTTTTTACTCGGATGGCGACAAGTTCGCGGTCCAGGACTACATCGCCGACGGTAAGCGCGTAATTCTCTGGTGGACCCTCATCAATGGCCCGCAGGAGGGCAGGTCGGGGTCCTGCACCGACGCCGATGGTGCCGCCAATGGATTCACCTGGTGCGACTACGACTTCCCCGAGGGCAGCAACTATGCGGTGACGTTCGCGACGACAGCTCGCGATGGAGCGAACGGAAAAGATGAGCACCCGAACAACCCTCTGATCATCGGGTACGTCTCCGGGCACGCCTGACCAACCCTTCGGGTCGGAGATCAAACGATCCCACTCGATAAAGGCATTCCCACCGCATTCCTGACACAGGCTGAAGAGACCATCCCGCCGGGCGGGGTGGTCTCTTCAGCGTTGCTCCCGACGACGGCTGACCCCCTGCTCAGAGGCGGTGCGCCGCGTTCCGTCACGGGGCTCGAACCCCATGGGCAAGTTGAGGAAGTCCAGAGCTTGGGCGGAGGATGGCCCGCATGACCTCCAGCGCACGTCCGTACCTCAACCGCCGGCTCGCCGAGTTCGGGACGACCATCTTCGCCGAGATGTCCGCCCTGGCCACGGCCACCGGCGCGATCAACCTCGGCCAGGGCTTCCCCGACACGGACGGCCCCGAGGAGATCAGGGAGGCGGCGGTACGGGCGCTGCGTGACGGCCGCGGCAACCAGTACCCGCCGGGGCCGGGCGTGCCGGAGCTGCGCCACGCGATCACCGCGCACCAGCGGCGCCGGTACGGGCTGGCGTACGACCCCGACACCGAGGTCCTGGTCACGGCGGGCGCCACGGAGGCCATCGCGGCGACCCTGCTCGCGCTGGTGGAGCCTGGCGACGAGGTGGTGGCGCTGGAGCCGTACTACGACTCGTACGCGGCGAGCATCGCCATGGCGGGCGGGCGGCGCGTACCGGTGACGCTGCGCCCGGCGGAGGGCCGCTTCCGGCTGGACCTGGACGAGCTGCGCGCGGCCGTCACCGACCGGACCCGGCTGCTGCTGATCAACACCCCGCACAACCCGACCGGCACGGTCCTGACCCGCGATGAGCTGGCCGCCATCGCCGAGCTGGCGGTGGAGCGCGACCTGCTGGTGGTGACGGACGAGGTCTACGAGCACCTGGTCTTCGACGACGCCGAACACCTCCCGCTCGCGAGCTTCCCCGGCATGCGCGACCGCACGGTGACGATCGGCTCGGCCGGCAAGACCTTCTCGTTCACCGGCTGGAAGGTCGGCTGGGTGACGGCGGCTCCCGCCCTGGTCAGCGCGGTCCGCTCGGCGAAGCAGTACCTCACCTACGTCTCCGCGGGCCCCTTCCAGTACGCGGTCGCCGAGGCCCTGGCGCTGCCCGACTCCTACTTCGACGGCTTCCGCCGCGACATGCTCGCCCGCCGCGACATCCTCGCCACGGGCCTCGCGGAAGCGGGCTTCGGCGTCTTCCGCCCCGCGGGCACCTACTTCATCACCACCGACATCCGCCCCCTCGGCGAGAAGGACGGCTTCGCCTTCTGCCGCGCCCTCCCCGAACGCGCGGGCGTCGTCGCCATCCCGAACGCCGTCTTCTACGACGACCGGGAAGCGGGCGCCCCGTTCGTCCGCTTCGCGTTCTGCAAGAAGCCGGAGCTGCTCCAGGAGGCCACCGACCGCCTGCGCCGCCTGGCCTGACACGGCTGAGGGCCGGGGCGGCGAAACGCGCGCCCCGGCCCTCAGCCGTCGTTCGGTCCGGCGTGGACTACTCCACGTCCCCGCCCGAGTCCTCGGCGTCGTCGATCTCCTGCTCGAGGCCGAGCTGCTCGGCGAGCCACTTGTCGAACTCGATGGCCGCGCGGACCCAGCTCACCGTGGAGGAGACGAAGTGGTTGAGGTCGACGCCCGTGCCGATCAGCATCTGGGCCTCGCCAATGAGGCGGACCGTGCCGTCGTCGTGGGTGTGGGTGTAGACCTTGGGCCACAGGGTGCGACGGTTCCAGTCGTCGATGGACTCCAGCAGCCGCGCCTTCTCCTCGATCTGGTGCGGGCGGTCGTAGAAGGTCCGCACCGAGAAGACGCGCTGCTCGTCCTCCCCACGGAACATGAAGTACGTGCGGAACTGCTCCCAGGGCGCCGCGAGGTCGCCCTCCTCGTCCACGACGTACTTCAGCTCCATCTGGTCCAGGAGCTGCTTCACGAGGTCCTGATCCGGGAGGACGGGGCCCGCCGGTTCCTGCGGCTGCTGCTCGGGCTGGCCCCCGAAGTTCGGAATCGAGGACGGGTCGATGCTCACCGTGGTTTTCCCTTCGTACGGAATTCCGCCATCCTCCCCCAGAGGGGGAGGTCCGTGGCAAGCCCCGACGCGGCCTGTCAGCCACGGGCGGACATGCCTGCGCCGTACGGGGCTCTCAGCGGCGAGTACCCACCCTCAGCGCTCTTCCATCCGCTCCACGAGCTGCCATACACCGGTCGACGGATTCCGGGTGTAGTCCTCACCGGTGGAGTCCAGCTTCCGGGCACGCTCCACCGCGTCGGTCCGGCCGTCTCGGTACACGGCGAAGTCGATGCGCGTCTTGTCGTACTCCGGCACGTGCTTGCGCAAGATCGGCAGCAGGTCCTTGTACGTCGCCGCGTGGGCCGTGTGCGCGGCGAAATGGAGGAGCAGCCACAGCTCGAAGCACGGATGGGAGACCGCCACCCGGATGCCCGCGCGGCGCGCGGCGGTCACGGCCGCCGCCACGTCCGGGAACTGGTCCACGTCGAAGACGCACCAGACCTCGTCGAAGCTGTCCTTACCGAGGCTGCGCTGAGTCTTGGCATAGCTGACCAACTGCGTAGGGGAGCACGCCTTGCCCCGCACGACGACGGACACGGCGGGATTCCGCAACTGTTCGCGCAGCCCCTGGAAGTACTGGCGCTCGGTCTCCTTGCTGCCGCAGACGATCAGGAGCGTGCGCGCCGAGCGCCGGACGGGACCGCGGCGGCGGCCCGATCCCTCACGCGGAAACGGCCTTGCCACGTGCCCCCCCAGTACTGCTTGACCATGTCCTCGAAGGCTCCGTCGGGCAGCAGTGGCACAGCGCCGTAGCTTCCCGCCAGATACCGCCGCTCGAAGTTCTCCCCCTTGCGCGGCTTGAAGTCACTGAGCGGATACAGCTCGGAGGCTCCGGTCGCCGCGTCCTTCTCCACGAACCAGATCTGGTCGCGGCGCAGCACCTCTTCACCGAGCATGGTGCCAAGGAGTGAGGCATCGTGCGTCGTGAACATCAACTGAGCTCCGAGCGGATTCAGTTGAGTGCTCTGGAAGAGCTTGACGAGCTTGGCGGTCAGCAGGGGGTGCAAGCTGACATCGATCTCGTCGATCCACAGTTGCGAGCCACGGCCGATCGCGAGCAGCGCCCAGGTGACCAGGGTGAGCCAGGTCTTTGTTCCGGCAGACTCGTCTTCGGCCGTCAGCAGGAACTCCTCGTCTCCGACCCGGTGGACGAATCGAAGCGACTTGCTCACGGACCGCATGAGCAATGCCGTCACCTCGTCGTCGAGGCCCTCCTGAGTCTGCCGTCGCATGAACTCGTGGGCGTAGCGCTGGAGTCCTGGATCATCGTCCTGGCTAGGCCGCACGCCATGCACTCCGAGATCCGCGGCCGCCAGCAGCTCCTCGGCCCGCGCGATACCCACCCTCTCGAAAAAGTCGAACACTTCCGCGGTGATGGAGCCGGCCGTCGGCAGCGCCTGCCGTGTCTCGTCATCGACAACCGTGACCCACTGCAGGGCCTCCCACACAGCGCCCAGCACCTTGTGTCCTGACTGTGCGGCGGCGGACAGATACAGGCTGTTGCCCCGCATGATCCGCTCGGCTGCCGCGCGCTCTCCGGTGAGCGAGGCTCCGAACGCCACCGCACCGCCCTTGCGCTCGAAGAGGACACGCTTTCGGGCCTTCGGATAGGAGTAGAGCCATTCCTCCTCGATGGCCCGGTCACCGGCGCTGAAGCCGTATACGTGGCGGACGCCGTCGATCAGCAGGTCCACCGCATAGCTCGACGGTTCGCGCCTGCTGTCGTGATCCAGGAGGAAGGGACGACGCTTGACCGGCTCGTCCGGCAGCCACCGGGCCTGCGAATCACGCACGGCGCCCAGGAAGAACTGGTACGCCTTCATCACCGTCGACTTGCCGGAGGCATTGGCGCCGTAGATCGCGGCCACGGGCAGTGCGGGGCGGTCGGCGTCATAGGCGGGGACCAGGTTCAGCTCCTGGGAATCGCGCAGCGAGCCATGATTAGCCACCCTGAAACTCAGAAGCACGCTACGACCCCCACTTCCCACTTTGTGAACAAGTGAATCTCTCATCAACCGCTGAGCAAAGGCTAGCCTCCGGTTTTCCATGCGGAAAGGCCCGCCACCCAAATGGGGAGACGGGCCTTTGGACATCATCCAGTCAGAGCGACTTTCCCGTCGCCGGACCCACCTTCAGGCCCTCTTCCGCGCGGTCCACGCGGATCGTGTCGCCGTCCTTGATCTCGCCGGAGAGGATCTCCTTGGCGAGGCGGTCGCCGATGGCCGTCTGGACCAGGCGGCGCAGGGGGCGGGCGCCGTACGCCGGGTCGTTGCCCTCCTCCGCGAGCCACGCCAGGGCCTCGGGGGTGACGTCCAGCGTGAGGCGCCGCTCCGCCAGGCGCCGGCCGAGCCGGTCGATCTGGAGGCGGGCGATCCGGGCCAGCTCCTCCTCGTTCAGCGCGGAGAACACCACCAGGTCGTCCAGCCGGTTCAGGAACTCCGGCTTGAACGAGGCCCGCACCACGTCCAGCACCCGCTGCCGCTTCTCCGCCTCGTCCAGCGCCGGGTCGACCAGGTACTGGCTGCCCAGGTTGGAAGTGAGCACCAGGATGGTGTTGCGGAAGTCGACCGTGCGGCCCTGGCCGTCCGTCAGACGGCCGTCGTCCAGCACCTGGAGCAGGATGTCGAAGACCTCGGGGTGCGCCTTCTCCACCTCGTCCAGCAGCACCACGCTGTACGGGCGCCGCCGCACGGCCTCGGTGAGCTGGCCGCCCTCCTCGTACCCCACGTAGCCGGGAGGCGCGCCGACCAGGCGGGCCACGCTGTGCTTCTCGCCGTACTCCGACATGTCGATGCGGATCATGGCCCGCTCGTCGTCGAAGAGGAAGTCCGCGAGCGCCTTGGCCAGTTCGGTCTTGCCGACGCCGGTCGGGCCGAGGAAGAGGAAGGAGCCGCTGGGCCGGTCCGGGTCGGCGACCCCGGCACGCGAGCGCCGCACCGCGTCGGAGACGGCCTGTACGGCCTCGCTCTGGCCGATGAGCCGCTTGCCCAGCTCGTCCTCCATGCGCAGCAGTTTCTGCGTCTCGCCCTCCAGCAGGCGGCCGGCCGGGATGCCGGTCCAGGCGGCGACGACGTCCGCGATGTCGTCGGAGCCGACCTCCTCCTTGACCATGGTGTCCCGCGCGGCCTCCTCCTCGGCCTCGGAGGCGGCCTCCAGCTCCTTCTCCAGCTCCGGGATCTGCCCGTACAGCAGCTTGGAGGCGGTGTCGAAGTCGCCGTCGCGCTGGGCGCGTTCGGCCTGGCCGCGCAGGTCGTCCAGGCGCTCCTTCAGCTCACCGACGCGGTTGAGGGACTGCTTCTCCTTCTCCCAGCGGGCGGTGAGCCCGCGCAGCTCCTCCTCCTTGTCGGCGAGGTCGCGGCGCAGCCGCTCCAGGCGCTCGCGGGAGGCCGGGTCGGTCTCCTTGCCGATCGCCAGCTCCTCCATCCGCAGCCGGTCGACGCCGCGCTGGAGTTCGTCGATCTCGACGGGTGAGGAGTCGATCTCCATGCGCAGCCGGGACGCGGCCTCGTCCACGAGGTCGATCGCCTTGTCGGGCAGGAAGCGGGAGGTGATGTACCGGTCGGACAGGGTCGCGGCGGCCACCAGCGCGCTGTCCGCGATCTGCACCTTGTGGTGCGCCTCGTACCGCCCCTTCAGACCGCGCAGGATGGCGATGGTGTCCTCGACGCTCGGCTCGGCCACCAGCACCTGCTGGAAGCGCCGCTCCAGCGCGGGGTCCTTCTCGATCCGCTCGCGGTACTCGTCCAGCGTGGTCGCGCCGACCATGCGCAGCTCGCCGCGGGCCAGCATCGGCTTGAGCATGTTGCCCGCGTCCATCGCGGAGTCGCCCCCGGCGCCCGCGCCGACGACCGTGTGCAGCTCGTCGATGAAGGTGATGATCTGCCCGTCGGAGTCCTTGATCTCCGAGAGCACGGCCTTGAGCCGCTCCTCGAACTCACCGCGGTACTTCGCGCCCGCGACCATCGCGCCGAGGTCCAGGGAGACCAGCCGCTTGTCCTTCAGGGACTCCGGCACATCGCCCTTGACGATGCGCTGGGCCAGCCCCTCGACCACGGCGGTCTTGCCCACGCCCGGCTCACCGATGAGGACGGGGTTGTTCTTGGTGCGGCGGCTCAGCACCTGCACGACCCGGCGGATCTCCTGGTCCCGGCCGATGACCGGGTCGAGGCGGCCCTCACGGGCGGCGGCGGTGAAGTCGGTGCCGAACTTCTCCAGGGCCTTGTACTGACCCTCGGGGTCGGCGGTGGTCACGCGGCGTCCTCCTCTGGCCTTCTGAAAGGCGTCTTGCAGCTTCTTGGCGGTGGCTCCCTGCTTCTGGAGCACTTCCCCGGCGGCGCCGCCCTTCGCGGCGAGGCCGGTCAACAGGTGTTCGGTGGAGAGGTAGTCGTCCCCGAGTTCCCCGGCGCGCTCGTCCGCGTCCGCGAGGACGGCGAGCAGCTCCCGGCTGGGCTGCGGGGGCGCGACGGTGGAGCCGGTCACGCTGGGCAGCGCGGCGAGGACGCGCTCGGCACCGGCGCGCACGGCGGCCGGATCGGCTCCGACCGCGGTGAGCAGGTCGGTGATGTTCTCGTTGTCCTGCCCCGCGAGCAGCGCCAGCAACAGGTGAGCGGGCGTCAGATCCGGATGCCCCTCCGTCACGGCCCGCTGGCTTGCGGCGTTGATCGCGTCCCGGCTCCTGTTGGTCAGCTCGGCGTCCACGTGCGTGTTCTCCTCCTCCACACTGCTCCACTGATGACTTAACCAGTGTACACAAACTTGAGTCGGGTGCACTCAATTAAGCGGCGGGAACTTCAGGTTGGCTAGGTTTCAGCCATGGCCTCATATTCCGTGGACCTGGACACACCGGATGATTCGTACGTCGCCTTCTGGCGGGAGCGGCATCTGAGCACGCTCACCACCCTGCGCCCGGACGGCAGCCCGCACGTGGTGCCGGTCTGCGTGACCTGGGACCCGGAGGCCGGGATCGCCCGCGTCATCACCAGCGGCACCAGCACGAAGGCGGCGCTCGTGCGCGCGGCCGGGGCCGAGGGGGCACGGGTGGCGGTGTGCCAGGTCGACGGCCGGCGCTGGGCCACGCTGGAGGGCCGGGCGCGGGTGCGCGAGGACCGGGAGTCGGTCGCGGAGGCGGAGCGGCGCTTCACCGAGCGGTACGGCCGGGCCCCCAGGGAGAACCCCCTGCGGGTCGCCATCGAGATCGAGGTGGAACGCGCGCTCGGGCGCGGCTGAAGAGTTTCGGCCACGTGGCCGGATAGCCGATACCCCGAAATATGCGCAGAAACTGCAGCGGCGTCACCGTGTTCAGGTCACGGTGACGCCGCTGCGGGGGGAAGCGCCTGAGCGATCTTTTACGACGGGGGAATCGCGTCAGGCACTGCGGGGGGTGGCAGTTGTGGTCCTGAGGTCGGCGACCTCGGGCTCCGCGAGACGGTGGTCCCGCTGGTCGAGATTGACGAAGATCATGCCGTACCGGACGGCACACCGCACCGGCTGCGGCGCACCACGGGGCTTGCGCAGACAGCGGTACGCCCGTACGTCCTCGTCCTCGTCCCGGGTGACCACGACCGGTTCGCCGAACACCGTCACCATCAACGAGTCGCCGCTGTGGGGGATGGCGGTGACCAGATCGATGAAGTGCCAGCCGGAACGGTAGGCGGTGGCCATCTCACGACGGAAGGAGCGGTCGTCGGGAGGCGTGGTCATGGTGATCAGTCCCACCGCGTGTCGAGCGGGGCGACGTCCCACCTCGTATCCGCCGGCGTGCTGTCCCACCTGGTGTCCAGCGGGGCGGTGTCCCACCTGGTGTCCTGAACGCCCGCCGCTGTCACGGTCCCCCCGGCACCCGGCTCGTGCACGCTCGCCGCACCGGAGAGGCCCGCCAGAGTTCCGACGGCCGCAACGGCGGAGAGAGCGGCAACAAGCGCCGAGCGAAGCATTCTGTTACGCATGGTCGGCTTCGTCCTCACTTGAAAGTCCCCTCTTCCCCCGTCGAGTTAGACGATGGCTCATTCAGGCACATCATCGCCACACGATCGGTGCATCATGTTCCTGCATGTTCAGGACCCTGGGGGGTGGAGATTTGGTAACAAACGGGACAGAGGCGACACATCCCCACGCGGTGACCGAGATGTGCGCGGAAGGAAGCCGCCTCTACGCGAGTGCCCTGCGCACCGGCCGCATCCCGCGCGCGGACGCCGAAGCGGCCCCGTGCCTGATGGAGTTCGCCCTGCTCCACCCCGACCCCGACGACCCCGGCTGGCTGCGGCCCGTGGCGCCGGCCGTCGCGCTGGCCCAGCGGCTGAGCCCCATCGAGCGGGAGATCGCCGATCGGCGGCGCCGGTCCATCGTGCTGTCCGAGATCTTCGAACCCTTCATGACGCTGAGCGCGCGTGAGGACGCCCCGACCCACGCCATCACCGTCCTGGAGGGCCTGGACCGCATCAACGCGGCCCTGGACCTGGCGACCGGCCAGTGCCGCACCGAGGTGCTCACCGTGCAGCCTGGTGGGCGCCGCAGCCCCGAGAACCGCCTCCTGGAGGCGCTGGAGCGCGACCAGCCGCTCATCGAGCGCGGGGTGCGCATCCGGACCCTGTACCAGCACACCGCCCGCTACAGCGCCGACCGGCTCGCCTACGTGGACCGCTTCGCCGACGGCAAGGCGGAGTACCGCACCATCGACGAACTGGTCGAGCGGCTGATCATCTGCGACGAGACGGTGGCCTTCATCCCGGTCCGCGATGACCGCCAGGTCGCCCTGGAGCTGCGCCACCCCGGCCTGGTGCGCTACCTCGTCAAGGTCTTCGAGTTCATGTGGAGCCGCGCGGTCCCGCTGAGCGCCGGCACGCCCTACGAGACCGCACCGGACGGCATCACCGACATCCAGCACTCCATCGCCAAGCTCCTGGTGGAGGGCCATGTCGACGAGGCGATCGCGCGCCGCCTCGGGATGAACGTCCGCACCTGCCGGGCCCACATCGCCAAGCTGGCCACCGCGCTGGGCAGCGGCAGCCGGGCCCAGCTCGGCTACCTCATCGCCCGCTCCGGCATCCTCAACGAGGAGGAATGAGCGCGTAGTTCAGGGTGCGTGTACACCGCCCGCGGGCGCCGGAGCCGGTCCGTGCGACGGGCCGTCCAGCCCCACCTGGGCCATGCGGACGCCGAGTTGGGTACGGCTGGTCGCGCCCAGGGTCTCCGAGAGCCGGGCTATGTGCGCGCGGCAGGTGCGCACGCTGATGCCGAGCCGCTCGGCGATCACCGCGTCCTGGTGGCCCTCGGCGAGCAGCGCGGCGATGGCGCGTTCACGGTGCGAGATGCCTTCGATGCCGGTGTCGGGCAGCGGGGCGGTGAGCGGGATCGCCAGTCGCCACAGCCGCTCGAAGACGGTCACCAGGTACTCCACCAGCGCCGGGTGGCGCAGCTCCAGGGCCATGGTGCGGTCGGTGTTGGCGGGGATGAAGGCGACGGTGCGGTCGAAGAGGATGAGCCGGTCGATGACCTCGTCCAGGGTGCGGGCCTCCACCGCGTCGCCCATCAGCTCCAGGTAGTTGAGCAACCCCTGCCCGTGCCGGGCGACATGCGTGTACAGGTCGCGCATCCGCACGCCCCGGCCGCGCAGTTCCAGCGCCCGGTGCAGTCCCTCGGTCAGCTCGGCCTCGCGCCGGATGCCGCCGGGCTGCACGGTGAGCACCTCGGTCGCGCATGCCTCGGTCGCCTCGTCCATCGCGGCCTGGATACGGGTGAGCCCGTCCAGCACCCGGATCGCGGTGCCTTCACCCTGCGGGGCGAGGTCGGGCAGTTGACGGCCGAGCCCGGCGTACCAGTCGAACGCGGCGACCGCCGAGCCCATCCGGCGCTGGCTCTGGGTGACCTCGTCGTAGACCCCGCGCAGCAGCCGGGTCATCACCTCCTGCGGGGAGGTGGGGACCAGCCAGTCCATGTCGTCGGGGTCGGGGTGCAGCAGGGCCAGCTCCAGCAGGCAGGGCACCGGCTCGGCTTCGGCGCGCGGCACCCGGCCCCGGCGTACGGCGCGGGAGTACACGCGGTCCCCCGGCGCGCACAGCCGGTCGGCACCATGGGGATGTCTCTGCGTCGCGTGCCCGGCCATCGCCCATTCCACCCCCGGTCGCCGCCACTTCGCAGCGCAACTATGCGCGGCCCCGCCCGCCTCCGCAACACGGCTCCCCGCGCCCCGCGGGCCGCGAAACACCGGTATGCCCGGATCGTTGGGGGCCGCCGGGGCGCGAAAAAGGGAGGTGGCCCCGCCGTCACCGGGGCCGCCTCCCTCACCTGCCTCGGGGCCGTGCCCCGACCGCGCCGCGCGGTGTCAGCGCAGGCCGACGGCCGCGCAGGCCGCCTTGTAGCCGGCCGTGCAGATCTCGTCGACCGAGTAGATGCCGTCCGCGACGACCGTGTCCTTGATCTTGCTCTTGGTCAGCGCGCTCACCTGGACCAGCTTGGCCGGGATCTGCTTGTCGGTGGGGCTGTCGATGCGGTCCTGGGTGAGGGCGTCGAACTGGATGTCCTTGCCCTGCACCTTGGCGACGGCCATCTGGGCCGCGGCCTCGGCCTCGTCCGGGTAGGACTTGTAGACGCTCATGTACTGCTCGCCCGCCAGGATGCGCTGCACGGCGTCGAGTTCGGCGTCCTGACCGGTGATCGGGGGCATGGTGGTGACACCGGCGTTCTTGAGGGCCTTGATGACCCCGGCCGCCATGCCGTCGTTGGCGGAGTAGACGGCCGCGATGTTCGCCTTGCCTATCTTGCCGATCGCCTCGGTCATGTTGGCCTCGGCGTTCTCCGGCTTCCAGTCCTTGGTGTCGAAGCTGTCCGCGATCGTCACCTTGCCGTTCAGCTCGGAGAACGCACCCTCCTTGAACTGCTTGGCGTTGGGGTCGGTGGGCGAGCCGTTCATCATCACGATCTTGTCGGAGAGCCCGGCGCCCGAGCCCAGCCGCTCCAGCAGGGAGCGGCCCTGCACCTCGCCGACCAGCTCGTTGTCGAAGGAGATGTACGCGTCGATCGGGCCCTCGGCCAGCCGGTCGTAGGCGATGACCGGGATGCCCGCGTCCTTGGCCTTCTTCACCGTCGACGCGATGGCGTGCGAGTCGACCGCGTCCAGCAGGATGACGTTGACCTTCTCGTCGATCATCCGCTGCATCTGGTCGGCCTGCTGGCCGGCGTCCGCGTCGGCGTTGGCGTACTCGACCTTCCCCTTCTTGTGGGTCAGTTCGGACACCTTGCTCTTGATGATCGGGTAGTCGAACTTGTCGTAGCGGGTGTTGGCCTTCTCCGGGAGCAGCAGGCCGACGGTGACCTGGTCGCCCATGGTGGGGCTCGCGCTCGCGTCGTCACCCGCCGAGTTCAGGACGCCGCAGCCGGCGAGCGGGAGGACCATCGTGGAGACGGCCACGGACATGGCGATACGACGCATTCGAGGGCTCACTTCAGGTGCGTTCCGACGGGGTGCTGCGTGCGACCCAGGTGTCTGAAAAGACAACGCGGAGGCGCCCCATGGCGTCAAGCAAAACAACTTAACGAGATGGCAACACCACGCTGCGTTCAGCCGGTGAAGACCTGGCGGAGCCTTGCGCAACCCTCTGTAAACACGCTTCACACCCTCCCCGCCCGACCCACGTGTTACGTACACACTGTCGAATGAAGTCAGCCAGCCTGTGAACGCCGCTGTGAACGCTCCCGTGAACGACCGAGGGGCCGGGAGGCGTTGTGCCTCCCGGCCCCTTCGAGGGTGCTCGCCGGACGCGTCCGGTCAGTCCGCGGACTGCTGCCGCTTGGGCCGCCACACCACCAGCGCGCTGGTCTGCTGGACCTCCTGGTACGGGACCAGGTCGCGGCGGTAGGAGGCGTGCACGGCGGCCTCGCGCTGACGCATCGTCGCCGCCGCGCCGTCCAGGGCCGACTCCAGCTCTGCCACCCGGGACTGGAGCGCGACGACCTGGTTCTCCAGCTCGATGATGCGCTTGATGCCGGCCAGGTTGATGCCCTCGTCCTGCGACAACTGCTGCACCTGGCGGAGCAGTTCGATGTCACGGGCCGAATAGCGCCGCCCGCGCCCCGCCGTGCGGTCCGGGGAGACCAGACCGAGGCGGTCGTACTGCCGGAGCGTCTGCGGATGGAGTCCGGAGAGCTGCGCGGCGACCGAGATGACGTAGACCGGGGTCTCCTCGGTCAGCTCGTACGGGTTGCGCCGACGACCGGGTGTGTCCATCGGGCTCATTCTCCCTTCGCGGCCTCGAACAGCTCCGCCCGCGGGTCCTCGTCCGCGGTCGCCTCTCGATACGCCTCGAGCGCGTCACGAGCCTTCCCCGAGAGGTCCTTCGGGACACTCACCTCCACGGTGATCAGCAGATCACCATGGCTGCCGTCCTTGCGCGCCGCGCCCTTGCCCCGCGCCCGCATGGTGCGGCCGTTGGGCGTGCCGGGCGGCAGCTTCAGGGTGACCGGGGACCCGCCGAGGGTGGGTACCCGCACCTCGCCGCCGAGGGCTGCCTCGGCGAACGTCACCGGGACGGTGACGGTGAGGTTGTCACCCTTGCGGCCGAACACCTTGTGCTCGCCCACATGGACGGTGACGTACAGGTCGCCCGCCGGGCCGCCGCGCTCGCCGGGCGCGCCCTTGCCGCGCAGCCGGATGCGCTGCCCGTCGGTGACGCCCGCCGGGATGCGGACCTGCATGGTGCGCGAGGACTTGGCCCGGCCGCTGCCGCTGCACTCCATGCAGGGGTGCTCGGCGATCAGGCCGCGGCCCTTGCAGTCGGGGCACGGGTCGGTGAGCGAGAAGCCGCCGCCCGAGCCCCGCGCGACCTGTCCGGTGCCGACGCAGGTCGGGCACACACGCGGCGTGCCGTTCTTGTCGCCGGTGCCCGAACACGCCTTGCAGGGCGCCTGCGAGGTCATCCGGAGCGGTACGGTCGCGCCCTCGATCGCCTCGGTGAAGCTGAGCGTCACCTCGGTGTCGACGTCCTGCCCCCGGCGCGGCTGGGTACGGGTGGTACCCGCGCCGCCCCGGTTGAACAGGCCGCCGAAGACATCGCCGATGCCGCCGCCGAAGCTGCCGCTCTGCGCGCCGCCCGCCCCGCCGGCGCCGCCGAAGAGGTCGCCGAGGTCGAAGTTGAACTGCCCGCCGCCCGCCGCGCCCGGCCCCGGCCGGAAACCGCCGTTGCCGAACAGGGCGCGCGCCTCGTCGTACTCCTTGCGCTTCTTGGGGTCGCCGAGGACGTCGTTCGCCTCGGAGATCTCCTTGAAGCGCTCCTCGGCGCGGGTGTTGCCCTTGTTGGCGTCCGGGTGGAACTCGCGGGCGAGCTTCCGGTACGCCTTCTTGATCTCCGCCTCGGTGGCGTCCTTGGGGACGCCGAGGACCTTGTAGAAGTCCTTCTCGATGAAGTCCTTGGTGCTCATCCCCGACGTCCCTCCTTCCGGTACTGCGTGATCTGCGTGATTACGTCAGCCCTCCTCCGGGCCACCGTTCTCCTTGTCGTCGGCCGCGCTCTCCTCGGCCTCCTCCGCCTGGACGGTCTGCGCGCCGGGCTGCGGCTCGGCGACGGCCACCCGCGCGGGGCGGATGGTGCGCTCACCGATGCGGTAACCGGGCTGGAGGATGGCCACGCACGTCGTCTCGGTGACGTCGGGCGCGTAGGAGTGCATCAGGGCTTCATGGATCGTCGGGTCGAAGGGCTCGCCCTCCTTGCCGAACTGCATGAGGCCCATCTTGGCCGCGACGGACTCCATCGACTCGGCCACCGACTTGAAGCCGCCGACCAGTTCGCCGTGTTCCCGCGCGCGGCCGATGTCGTCCAGCACGGGCAGCAGCTCGGTCAGGAGGTTCGCGACGGCGACCTCCTTGACCGCGATGCGGTCGCGCTCGACGCGGCGGCGGTAGTTCTGGAACTCGGCCTGGAGGCGCTGGAGGTCCGCCGTGCGCTCACCGAGCGCCGTGCGTGCCTGGTCCAGCTGGGCCACCAGGGCCACGTCTGCACTTGCGTCCCCAGCCGGGGCCGCCCCCTCCTCGGAGGCGGCCTGCGGCTCGGCGTCGTCGGGGTTCGCGCCGGAGGGGACGTCGGGCTTCTCCTCGAAGCCCGGAGTCTCCTCCGTCACGCGGCACCGTCCTTGCGCTCGTCGTCGACGATCTCGGCGTCCACGACGTCGTCGTCCTTGGCGTCACCGGCGTCGGCGGAAGGACCGCCGGCGGCCTGGGCGCCCTGGGCGTCGGCGTACATGGCCTGGCCGAGCTTCTGCGAGACGGCGGCGACCTTCTCGGTGGCGGTGCGGATCTCGGCGGAGTTGTCGCCCTCGGCGGACTCGCCCTTGAGCTTCTCCTTCAGCTCCGCGACAGCCTCTTCGACCTCGGTCTTGATCTCGCCGGGGACCTTGTCCTCGTTGTCCTTGAGGAACTTCTCCGTCTGGTAGACGAGCTGCTCGCCCTGGTTGCGGGTCTCGGCGGCCTCGCGGCGGGCGTGGTCCTCCTCCGCGTACTTCTCGGCCTCCTGGCGCATGCGGTCGACCTCGTCCTTCGGCAGCGAGGAGCCACCGGTGACGGTCATCTTCTGCTCCTTGCCCGTGCCCAGGTCCTTCGCGGTCACGTGCATGATGCCGTTGGCGTCGATGTCGAAGGCGACCTCGATCTGCGGGACGCCACGCGGGGCCGGCGGCAGACCGGTCAGCTCGAACATCCCGAGCTTCTTGTTGTACGCCGCGATCTCGCGCTCGCCCTGGTAGACCTGGATCTGCACGGAGGGCTGGTTGTCCTCGGCGGTGGTGAAGATCTCGGACCGCTTGGTCGGGATCGTCGTGTTCCGCTCGATGAGCTTGGTCATGATGCCGCCCTTGGTCTCGATACCGAGGGACAGCGGGGTGACGTCGAGGAGCAGGACGTCCTTGACCTCGCCCTTGAGAACACCGGCCTGGAGGGCGGCACCGATGGCGACGACCTCGTCCGGGTTCACGCCCTTGTTGGCCTCGTTGCCACCGGTCAGCTCCTTGACGAGCTCGGCGACGGCCGGCATACGGGTGGAGCCACCGACGAGAACGACGTGGTCGATCTCGGACAGCTGGATGCCCGCGTCCTTGATGACGTTGTGGAACGGCGTCTTGCAGCGCTCCAGCAGGTCGGCGGTCAGCTGCTGGAACTGGGCGCGGGTGAGCTTCTCGTCCAGGTGCAGCGGGCCCTCGGCGGACGCCGTGATGTAGGGCAGGTTGATCGAGGTCTCCGTGGAGGACGACAGCTCGATCTTGGCCTTCTCGGCGGCCTCGCGGAGGCGCTGGAGGGCCATCTTGTCCTTGGCGAGGTCCACGCCGTGGCCGGCCTTGAACTGCTGGACCAGGTAGTCGACGACGCGCTGGTCCCAGTCGTCACCACCGAGGTGGTTGTCACCGTTGGTGGCCTTCACCTCGACGACGCCGTCACCGATCTCCAGCAGCGAGACGTCGAAGGTGCCGCCACCGAGGTCGAAGACCAGGATGGTCTGGTCGTCCTTGTCGAGGCCGTACGCGAGAGCGGCGGCGGTCGGCTCGTTGACGATGCGCAGGACGTTCAGACCCGCGATCTCACCGGCTTCCTTGGTGGCCTGACGCTCGGAGTCGTTGAAGTACGCCGGGACGGTGATGACCGCGTCGGCCACCTTCTCGCCCAGGTACGCCTCGGCGTCGCGCTTCAGCTTCTGCAGGATGAAGGCGCTCATCTGCTGCGGGTTGAAGCTCTTGCCGTCGAGCTCGATCTTCCAGTCCGTGCCCATGTGGCGCTTCACGGAACGGATGGTCCGGTCCACGTTCGTGACCGCCTGGCGCTTGGCGACCTCGCCGACGAGCACCTCACCGTTCTTCGCGAAGGCGACGACGGACGGCGTGGTCCGGGCACCCTCGGCGTTGGTGATGACGGTGGGCTCGCCGCCCTCCAGAACGCTGACGACGGAGTTAGTCGTGCCCAGGTCGATGCCGACCGCACGTGCCATGGTTGATTCCTCCAGAGAACTTGAGTGGGACTGGCTCAAGTGTGCCACTCCGGCTGCGGTGAGTCAACAGACATGAGTCAACCGGGCTCAACTCTTATATGGCTCTTATATGCAAGGAGCGCGAGGAGCCGGGTGAACGAGGCTGAGCCAGACTCCGCCGTCCCGGCGAAGGTAACCCTCAGCGACTCACGTCACCCCGCACCCGCCTGCATCCCGCAGGAAGATGGGGGTAGTCTCAGACGGACTGCATAAGTTACCGCTTAGTAATTTCGAGGCCGCCTCAGGAGCCCCTCATGCAACTCGCCGCGATCATCGTGTCGCTGGTCCTGACCGTGGTCGGTGTCGCGCTGCTCGCCCGGGCCATCGGACAGTTCGTCCGGTACTTCAAGCTGGGCCAGCCCGTCCCCGCCGGTACCCGGACCGACAACCCGTACCAGCGCAGCGTGACCCTGGTGCGGGAGTTCCTCGGCCACACCCGGATGAACCGGTGGGGCATCGTCGGAGTGGCCCACTGGTTCGTGGCCGTCGGCTTCCTGACGCTGCCGCCGACCCTGGCCCAGGCGTTCGGCCAGCTCTTCAAGGCCGACTGGACGCTGCCCTTCATCGGCGACTTCCTGCCCTTCGAGCTGTACATCGAGTTCATCGGCGTCATGACCGTCCTCGGCATCGCCGTGCTCATGGTCATCCGGCTGCTCAGCCTGCCCTCCCGGCCGGGCCGCAAGTCCCGCTTCGCCGGCTCCAAGGCCGGCCAGGCGTACTTCGTCGAGTACGTCATCCTCACCATCGGCCTGGCGATCTACACCCTGCGCGGCCTCGAGGGCGCCCTGCACGGCGTCGATCACTACGAGGCGGCCTACTTCGCCTCCTACCCGCTGGTCCTCGCCTTCAAGACGCTGAGCGTCACCACCCTGCAGAACCTGGTCTACCTGGTCGCCATGATCAAGATCGGGACCTCGTTCATCTGGATGATCGTGGTCTCGCTCAACACCAACATGGGTGTGGCCTGGCACCGCTTCCTGGCGTTCCCGAACATCTGGTTCAAGCGGGACGCGGACGGCGGTGTCGCCCTGGGCGCGCTCCAGCCGATGACCTCCGGCGGCAAGCCGATCGACTTCACCGACCCCGGTGACGACGACGTCTTCGGCGTCTCCCAGGTGGAGCAGTTCTCCTGGAAGGGCCTGCTGGACTTCTCCACCTGCACCGAGTGCGGCCGCTGCCAGTCGCAGTGCCCCGCGTGGAACACCGGCAAGCCGCTCTCCCCGAAGCTGATGATCATGTCGCTGCGGGACCACGCCCACGCCAAGGCGCCGTACCTGCTCGCAGGTGGCGGCAAGACCATGGAGGGCGAGGAGAAGGCGTCCGAGGAGCAGCTGGCCGGCGTGCCCGCCGCGGCTCTCGCGGAGGCCGAGCGCCCGCTGATCGGCACCGCCGAGGAGAACGGCGTCATCGACCCGGACGTCCTGTGGTCCTGCACCACCTGCGGCGCCTGCGTCGAGCAGTGCCCGGTCGACATCGAGCACGTCGACCACATCGTCGACATGCGCCGCTACCAGGTGATGATCGAGTCCGCGTTCCCGTCCGAGGCGGGCACGATGCTCAAGAACCTGGAGAAGAAGGGCAACCCCTGGGGCCTGGCGAAGAAGCAGCGCCTGGAGTGGACCAAGGAGGTCGACTTCGAGATCCCGGTCGTCGGCAGGGACATCGAGGACCTCTCCGAGGTCGAGTACCTCTACTGGGTCGGCTGCGCCGGTGCCCTGGAGGACCGCGCCAAGAAGACGACCAAGGCGTTCGCCGAGCTGCTGCACATCGCGGGCGTCAAGTTCGCCATCATGGGCGGCGACGAGAAGTGCACCGGTGACTCCGCCCGCCGCCTCGGCAACGAGCCCCTGTTCCAGGAGCTCGGCATGGAGAACGTCATGTCCCTCAACGCCGCCTTCGGCGAGGAGATGGACGAGGACGGCAAGGTCGTGCCCGAGTCGGCGAAGCCCAGGTCGGCCAAGAAGATCGTCGCCACCTGCCCGCACTGCCTCAACACGCTCGGCAACGAGTACCCGCAGCTCGGCGGCGACTACGAGGTCGTCCACCACACCCAGCTGCTCCAGCACCTGGTGGACGAGGGCAAGCTGATCCCCGTCACCCCGGTCGAGGGCATCATCACGTACCACGACCCCTGCTACCTGGGCCGGCACAACAAGATCTACACGCCTCCGCGCGAGATCATCGGCAAGGTCCCGGGCCTCAGGAACGAGGAGATGCACCGCCACAAGGAGCGCGGCTTCTGCTGTGGCGCCGGTGGCGCGCGGATGTGGATGGAGGAGCGGATCGGCAAGCGCATCAACAACGAGCGCGTCGACGAGGCCCTCTCCCTCAACCCCGACATCGTCTCCACCGCCTGCCCGTTCTGCCTGGTCATGCTGACCGACTCGGTCAACGGCAAGAAGAACGACGGCAAGGCCAAGGAGTCCATCCAGGTCGTGGACGTCGCCCAGCTCCTGCTGGACTCCGTCCGGACCCCGGTGGACCCGGCGGACGACGACGAGCCCGCGACCGAGCCGGAGCCCGAGCCGGTGAAGTAGCCGGCCGCACGACGAGACGGTGCCCCCTGACCACTGGTCAGGGGGCACCGCCGTTTCTCCGTGGCTTACACCGGCAGCGCGCCGGGGCGGCGGACGCCCGCCGGGAAAACACCCGTACAGCACACACCCGGACGGCATATGCAGATCCTATATGCCCCTTTATCTCCCTATACGTTGAGAGTGCCGCGCCGGCCGAGGAGCCGGCGCGCGCCTCGTCTCGACACGAATCAGGGAGTGAGTGTGAAAGCTCGCTTTGGCGTGAGCCGCGCAAAGGCGCTCACGATCGCCGCACTGTCCGCCCTCGCCGCCACGGCCCTCCAGGTACCGGCCTCGGCCGCCGGCGGTGGAACCGGCAGCGCGGACCACTGGGGCGTCATCACCCGCAACACCATCGGCTCACCGGTGGCCGCGCTGCGCGAGGGCCCCTACGGCTCGTTCGGCGTCACCGGCGCCGCCGCCCGGCCGCCCTTCGGCACCGGAAGCCTCGGCATCGAGGTGGCGGACAACTCCACCTCGCTGACCCCGCCCAGCGAGAAGGTGGACTTCGGCAACGAGGTCGACTTCTACGGCAACCCGGTGCTCGGCCTCACCCAGGTCGGCTTCCGCGTCTTCCAGACCGGCGAGAACGTCACGTACGGCGGCAACCGGAACCTGCCCAACATCAAGTTCGAGATCAACCCGAACGTCGCCGCCCACCCCGGTGACACCTACTCCACGCTGGTGTGGGTCCCCGGCCCGGTCACCACGACCAACCGCTGGAGCGGCTACCTGGACGCGACCACGACCGGCACCTGGTTCCTGACGGGCGGCGAGACCGCCTGCACACAGGCCGCTCCCTGCACGTTCGCCCAGGTCAAGGCATCGCTGAACGACGGCGGCGCGGCACCGGTCATCTACACGGCCGCGGTCGGCAAGGGCCGCGACCACCTGTGGACCGGCGCGGTGGACGGCCTGCGTATCAACAGGAACATCTACGACTTCGAGGCCGGCGGGGTGAGGGTCCGCCGCGCCTGACCGGGCGCGCCCGGACCACGCGACGGCGCCCCCCGCTCCCGTACTCGGGGCAGGGGGCGCCGTCGCGTGCGCGGGGCGGGTGTCAGGCGTGCTTCGGGGCGGCCTGCTGGACCACGTCGAAGGACCACAGGGTGGAGCCGCTGGCCGCGGGCTTCGGCCGCTCGCCGCCCTCGCCGCCGCCCTGGTGGGCGGCCTTCATCGGACCCTCCATCCATGCCTGGAACGACTCCTCGTCGCGCCAGCGGGTGTAGACGAGGTACTGCTCGGTGCCCTCGACCGGCCGCAGCAGCTCGAACCACTCGAAACCGTCGGAGTTCTCCACGGCGTGCGCCCGCGAGGCGAAGCGCTTCTCCAGCATCTCCCGCTGCTCGTCGGGAACGGTCAGCACATTGATCTTCACTACGCTCATGCCCCCATCCTGCCCCCCACGGCCCGGCGATGCCCCATGGGCACGAACGCCCCCTCTGCTCCGCGTCCTCACCGAAACCCCTGCCCGCCCCCTGTCTTCCCCCTGACGGTCCCTTAGGGGATGTCACAGGATGGCCGCAATGCCGGGCCCGAACCCCTGGGCCCGGCACGCGGACGGCCGGGAGCAGGTACGTTCGACGGGTGGCTGGATTCAGGATGGGACGCGGGGACCGGGACAACCGCACCGCGCAAGGACAGCAGGCGCACGCGCCCCAGGGACCGTCGTACGGCGGCCAGGCCCCGCACCCCGGGCAGCGGGGGCCCGGCTACGGCTACCCGCAGGGCCAGCAGGGCTACCCCCGTCCGGGGCACCCGCAAGGGAACCCGCAGGGGCACGGTTACGGGTACCCGGGGCCGGTGAACGACGGGCCGGAGTACTTCGGCGACCACGGGCACGCGCCTCAGGGCGGTGGGCACGACCCGTACGCGGCGAACCAGCCGGGCCACACCCAGGCGTTCTCCATCGACGAAGCGTCCGCCTACAACCAGGGCGAGACCTACCACGCGGGCTCGGCCGCCCCGGCGGGCCCGTCCGGCCCGCCGCTGCACTGGAAGAAACTGCTGAAGGGGATCATCCTCTCCCCCGACCCGACCTTCCTGCGCATGCGGGACTACACGATGTGGGGCCCCGCCCTGATCGTGACGTTCCTCTACGGCATGCTCGCCGTCTTCGGCTTCGACGGCGCCCGCGCGGACGTGATCGGCGCGACGCTCACCAACGCGATCCCGATCGTGCTGGTCACGTCGGTGGCGATGGTGCTGAGCGCGTTCGTCCTGGGCGTGGTCACCCACACCCTGGCCCGCCAGCTCGGCGGCGACGGCGCCTGGCAGCCCACGGTCGCCCTGTCCATGCTGATCATGTCGCTGACGGATGCCCCGCGCCTGGTCGTCGCCATGTTCGCCGGCGGCGACGCGAGCTTCGTCCAGGTCATCGGCTGGATCACCTGGCTCGCCGCGGGCGCCCTGCTCACCCTGATGGTCTCCCGCTCCCACGACCTGCCCTGGCCGAAGGCGCTGGGCGCGTCCGCGATCCAGCTGATCGCGCTGCTGTCGATCGTGAAGCTGGGGACGTTCTGACCAGCTCCTGACGTGAGAAAGGGCCCCCGGAGCTCGATGCTCCGGGGGCCCTTTCCTGTGCGGGGTGCTCTCAGGCGTCCAGGACCTGCCCGGTCCGGCGCACGACGGGCGGCTCGACACTCCACGGGAAGTTGATCCAGTCCTCGGTGCGCTTCCAGACGTACTCGCACTTCACCAGGGAGTGGGACTTCTCGTAGATGACGGCGGAGCGGACCTCGGCGACGGTGTCGAGGCAGAAGTCGCGCACCAGCTTGAGCGTCTTGCCGGTGTCGGCGACGTCGTCGGTGATGAGCACCTTCTTGTCGGAGAAGTCGATCGCGGCCGGGACGGGCGCCAGCATCACCGGCATGTCGAGCGTGGTGCCGACGCCGGTGTAGAACTCCACGTTCACCAGGTGGATGTTCTTGCAGTCCAGGGCGTAGGCCAGGCCGCCGGCCACGAAGACGCCGCCGCGCGCGATGCTGAGCACGATGTCGGGCTCGTAGCCGTCGTCCGCGATGGTCTGCGCCAGCTCGCGGACGGCTGTGCCGAAGCGCTCGTAGGTGAGGTTCTCCCGCACGTCACTCATATCTTCGTCGTCCTCATACCTGGGTCCGGTGGAAGTTCAGGAAGGACCGCGAGGCGGTCGGGCCGCGCTGGCCCTGGTAGCGGGAGCCGTAGCGCTCGCTGCCGTAGGGGTGCTCGGCGGGCGAGGACAGCCGGAACATGCACAGCTGGCCGATCTTCATACCGGGCCAGAGCTTGATCGGCAGGGTGGCGAGGTTGGACAGCTCCAGGGTCACATGACCGCTGAAGCCGGGGTCGATGAACCCGGCGGTGGAGTGGGTGACCAGGCCGAGCCGGCCGAGGGAGCTCTTGCCCTCCAGGCGGGAGGCGAGGTCGTCGGGCAGCGAGATGACCTCGTACGTGCTCGCCAGCACGAACTCACCGGGGTGCAGGATGAACGGCTCGTCGCCCTCGGGCTCCACGAGCCGGGTGAGGTCCGCCTGCTCGACCGAGGGGTCGATGTGCGGGTACCGGTGGTTCTCGAACACCCGGAAGTAACGGTCCAGCCGTACGTCGATGCTCGAGGGCTGAACCATGGATTCGTCGAAGGGATCGATCCGGACCCGCCCGGCGTCGATCTCGGCCCGGATGTCCTTGTCTGAGAGAAGCACGTCCCGAGGATACGCAAGGGGCGCGGACCGCCGACAATCGTGACGAGTCCGCGCCCCTTGTACTGCTGTGCCTACCGCTTCCGCGTCACCGCTTTTGCAGGGCGACCGGCACCACGCTGCGCAGCCGGGCGCAGCGCGGACACCGGACGAGCCGGCCGGGGCCGAGCCGCTCGGCCTGCTGCATCGGGAACGAAGCGGCGCTGAAGACGTGTCCGTCCGCGCAGCGGACGACGGTGCGTTCCATCAAGTCCCTCAAGTCCCTTCCCCAGGAGCCGCGTCGGGCTCGCTCCCCCGACGCCGAAAGGCACATTACGGGATCAAAGAGACGACCTTCCAGGCGGCACTCCGGGGCGCCCGACGCCCCCACCGTACCCCCGGCCCACCCCTCCCCGACTCGACCATGGGGTACAGTGAGCGGGCGTTCAGACACCGACTGCACCCTGGTCGATATGTCCGTATTGCGCGGGTGTAGTTTAATGGTAGAACATCAGCTTCCCAAGCTGAGAGCGCGAGTTCGATTCTCGTCACCCGCTCCACGAAACCCCCAGGTCAGTGACCCGGGGGTTCTTTGTTGTCCGGACCAGTGGACGGGCAGCCATGGACCATCGTGCACTTGTTGTCACCGATTCCGTCCGCTGAAAGTCCCACGGCGCCCGTCCCGCCGCCGAGTTCGGAGTTCCGAGAGTGCTTTTCGACGTCACCCGCAGCGAACTCGTCGACGTCTTCGGCGACGACCGCATCACCTCCCTGCCCGCCACCGCCTTCCCGCCCGCCGTCGCGGACACCGAGGGTCCCCGCCTCCTGTGGACCGTCGGCGTCCCCACCGGGACGCTCCGGCTGCGTGAGCCCGACGCGGACTCCGGCCGGCTGCCCCTCGTACGGGACGTCGTCGACGTCGAGGACTTCGAGGACGCCTCGGAGGACGCGGGCGAGTGGCCCGTCATCGGCTGGCTGCTCAACGCCCACCTCGCCCTCGACCCCGGTTCCGGCAAGGTGCACGCCTTCGACGCCGACGAGGAGACCGCGCAGGAGCTCCACACGGACGTCTCCTCCCTCATCCAGGTCACCCTCCGGTTCCAGCGCCTGCTGGACGAGTTCACCTTCAGCGGTGGCGACGATGACGAGGAAGCCGGCTTCGAGCGCTTGGAGCGCGAGGTGGAGCAAGTCCGTCAGCAGACGAGCAGCATCGATCCGCTCCCCTTCCAGGACGACGAGACCGTCTGGTCGGTGGTCGGTGAGGAGATCGCCGCGGGCCAGCGCTTCAAGGGCGACAGCTCGGGAGCCCGCTCGCTCTACGGGTGACCGGCGACCGATGGCGTCCAGGCACCGGTGAGCAGGCCGTCAGAGCGGGAGGTCGTCGGGGAGTACCCGGAACGCCTTGTGGCGGCCCAACGGACGTACGGCCCGGAAGTCTCGTCGGTCCAGGGTGAGAATCGCGTCCGTGTCGTAGTCGGCGGCAAGCGCCACGTTCACCGCGTCGGCGAGGTCGAGGTTCAGCGCCCGGTAGCGGACACGGACAGACTGGGCGGCGGCCAGGTGGTCCTCCGTGATCTCCGGCAGGATCACACGACCCCGGCTCATCCAGCGCCGCAGGTCGTCGACCGCGCTGAGGGCAGCCTCCCTGCCGAGCTCACGCGTCGCCACGTGATCCAGTTCGGCCAGCAGGAGCGGGGACATGACCAGCAGACCCGCCGCCATGATCGCCTCGTTCGCCGCCCGGTGTTCCGGATGAACCGAGTCCAGGGCCGCCAGGAGGCCGGACGTGTCGGCGATGACAATGATCACGCGGCGGATCCGGAACTCGAGCCGGTCTCACTCCGGACGGCCTCGGCGACCGTGTCGCGGACCTCCGACCTGGGCAGCGTCCGCCCCGGCCCCTCGAAGGTGCGCGAGAACAACGGCTCGTCCCAGACGCGATTGGCCATGGCTGCGAGGTGGATGCCCTGACGAATGATCTCGGCCTCGCTTATACCCCGGCGCTTGGCGGCCTCCTTGATGATGGCCAGGTCCTCGGGGTCGGCGTAGACGTTGGTGCGCTTCATGGACATGTACCAAGGGTAGTCCATGTACCGGATTGATGTATCCCGGCGCGTTCGTCTTGGTGTTCATGGTCACGCTGCCGCACTACTGGATGTTCGGCAGGACCCCGAGGGCCTCGATGGGGTTTCTGGGGCTCGCCACGGCCGGCACCCTGGCCGGGAGCGTCCTGCGGCAGGACGGCTGGTCGGTCGAGTTCTTCACCGAGACGCTCGTGTCCACGCTGATCGTCGTCGCCGTGGGTGTGCTGATCGGGCTGTGGGCGCACTCGGTGGTGGCGCAGAGCACGGAACGGGCGCGGCTCATCGTCGAGTTGGAACGGACCCAGGCACAGCTGTCCGAGGCACACCAGCGCCAGGGGGCGGCGGACGAGCGGGAGCGGATGGCGCGGGACATCCACGACACACTCGCGCAGGGCTTCGCCTCCATCATCGTGCTCGCGTGCTGATCCTGACGACGTACGACACCGACGCGGAGACCGAGCGCGGGGTGGAGGCCGGAGCCATCGGCTACCTCCTCAAGGACACCAGCCGTGAGCAGCTGGCCGACGCGATCCACGCGGCGGCCCGCGGTGAGACGGTGCTGGCACCCCGGGTGGCCGAGCGGCTCGTCGCCCGGATGCGGCAGCCCGCCCAGGCCCCGCTGACGGCCCGCGAGGCGGACGTGCTGAACGCGGTGGCGGATGGTCTGACCAACGCGGAGATCGGGCGGCGGCTCGTCATCGCCGAGGCCACGGTGAAGACCCACCTGCTCCGTCTGTTCGCCAAGCTCGACGTGAACGACCGGACGAGGGCGGTGGTGGTGGCGATGGAAAGGGGGGCGCTACAGAGGGCGCCCGGCGGGCAGGACCCCCGCTCCGATTGGTGACCCACGCGATATATCCGCCCAGGTCAACCGCCTTCTTGAACGGGTTCGAAACCCGGATGTCGGTCTACGATCCCTCCTGCTACTGTCACCCTGCTCACGCAGGGACGAGCGGCGGTTCATTGAGCGCCCCCCTTGCGTCGATCGCCCTGGGGAGGGACTGTTTCGTGTTTCGTCCGCTGAACAAGCGGGTCGGGCGCCGCCAACGCGCGCTCGGCCGTATCGCTCTCACCGTCACGCTCTCCGTGACCGCCGGAATCGGCGCCGCCGCGGGGACGGCCGTCGCCGACGGTCCCGGCACGTCCACCGACCCTGTCGTCGTCACGCCGGGCGCGCGCTTCGTGCCCCGCGCCACCATCGTGCTGAACGCCGGTGAGACCGGCTTCCTCGCCGCCCAGGAGGGTGACGACCGCCTCCGCTGGACCGACTACGCCACCGGGGCGACGACCGTCCTCGACCAGCGGCTGCCCAAGCCGCTCGAGTACGACGTGGACGACTACCGCTTCGCCCAGTACCCGGCGGACTTCGGCCACGGCTCGGACACCGTCGCCCTCTACTCCACGTCCCCCGCACCGCACGTGACCCTCCAGCAGCGGGCCGGTGGCGGCGCGTCGGTCACGGTGCCGGTCCCGGCGGGCCAGACGTACGTGGCGACGTACGGGGACACCGTCATCACCCGGACCGGCGCCGAGAACTCCGTCACCGACCTGCACCTCCTGCGTCTGGTGGACGGCGAGGTGCGGGACCAGCGGCTGGAGGGCCTGCCGGAGGGGTGGCACCTCAGCATCAGCGAGGGCGACGCCCGGTCCGTCGCCGTGCGCGGCATCAAGTGGGAGGACACCACGATGTCCCAGGGGTGGTGGGTCGTCGACCTCGCCACCGGGAGCGTGAAGGCGCTCTCCACGCACGGCGAGAGCGTCTCCTTCGACCGGGACACCGTCTTCCAGCTCGGCGCCCCCTCCAACGACGCCGCCCTGGTGTACCGCCGTGACGACCTGGACGCCGAACCCACCACCGTCGACCTGAGAGACGTGGCCGGATACCAGGACGTCGTCCGCCGTCTCGGCGACCGCTTCGTCACCGTGACACCGCCCAACCCCGGCGACAACGAGTACCGGGGCAACCAGCTCGTCCTCCGCGACACCACGGGGAAACCGCGGCAGTTCCTGCTGGATGTCGCCTCACCCACCATCAGCCGCACGCCCGACGGCTCGCTCCTGGTGGCCGGAGCGGAGAAGAGGACCGACTTCGGCGCCCTCGACTGGGGGTACTACCTCTTCACCCCCGCCGCCGACGGCACCGTCACCCGCAAGCGCCTGGCCGACATCGAGGACCGGGAGGCCAAGCCGGTCGGCATCTCGCTGGGCAGCGGCATCCTCACCACGGCCGACGACTCGCAGTACTACAGCCCCTACACCTACATCGGCGGCTACCGGAGCACCTGGCTGAAGACCTCGGGCCGTCCCGAGGAGCTGAAGTCGACCACCGACGGCCTCGTGTCCGGCCGGGACGACGACGGCTGCAACCCCAACGACGGCAGCTACTGCGTGACCATGTTCGCCGGCGGCGACGGCCACCACGGCCGCAAGGCGGCGACCGAGCAGAACGTCACCATGCTCTACCGCAACGGAGCAGCCGCATGGGGCCCGCAGGTGACCTCCGGGCTCTACAACCCCGAACTCGTGGATCTCTCCGGCCGTTTCGGCGTCGTGAACCAGGCGGCCGGGGGCACACAGGCGATCCTGGACCTCGAGGACCCCGACACCGGCAGCGTGCTCACGAAGCGTGAGCCGGTCGCCGCCGCCGTCTGGGGCAACACCCTGTGGAGCGCCCTCGGCCGGTGGGACGACACCACTTCGGGCGTGCCGACCGGGGTGACGTCGAAGAACCTGTCGACGGGTGCCGCGGCCGAGTCCTTCGACGCCGGCTGCGTTCCCAGCGATCTCCAGGCCGTGGGGCGTTGGGTGTACTGGCGGTGCAGCAACTACTGGAACGACTTCAAGGGAGCCGGCGTCTACGACCGGCAGACCAAGCGCTCCCTGAAGCTGGGCGGCGACGAGACGCTGCTCGGGGACGGCTACCTGGTCCACCGCTCGGACGCGGCCGGCCTCACCCTCGTCGACCTGCACAACGGGCTCCCGGCCAGTGCCAAGGAAGCGGACCTGCCGCAGCGGGTGATCGTCACCGCCGCCCAGCTCGGCGACCGGACCGGGCGCCGGTCCGGGTGGACCGTCGACCGCTTCGGCGGCCATGTCGCCTACACGGGCGAGGACCGCCGGGTGCGGATCGTCCCGTCGGGCGTTCCGGCCTCCCAGATCGCCGTCATCGACTCCGACACACCCGCCCTGGACATCAAGGACGGTGTGTGGAAGCCGCGTTGGTGGCTGTCGAAGCCGGCGGCGTCGTGGTCGCTGACGCTGAAGAACAAGGCGACCGGGAAGACGGTGCGCACGCTCACCGGCGGGGAGGCCCGCGGCCTGATCTCGACGACGTGGGACGGCAAGGACGCGGCCGGGGCGTACGTGCCGAACGGGGCGTACACCTGGACCCTGGCCGCGAAGCCCGCCGACGGCGTTCAGGCGGATCTCTCCGTCTCCGGGACGGTGCCGGTGACCGGCGGCGCCGCCGTGTGGCGGGACATGGCCGGTGACGACGGGTTCGGCGACCTGCTGGCGACGGACGCGGCCGGAGCCGTGTCGCTGTACCGGGGCACCGGCTCCGGGGGGCTGTCGTCCCGGATCGCCGGGTCCGGCGACAACTTCGCCGCCGGCTCCGTGCTCGTGCCCGTCGGGGACGTGGACGGGGACCGGTGCGCCGATGTGCTCGTGCGGGTGGGCGACCAGCTGCGGGCCTACCGGCCGGGCTGCGGGAAGGTCGTCACCGCCTCGTCGCCGTACACGGCGATCGGCTCCGGCTGGGCCCAGTACGACCAGCTGACGTCGCCGGGCGATGTCAACGGAGACGGCTTCGCCGACCTGATCGCGCGCCAGACGTCCACCGGTGACATCTACTTCTACGCGGGCACGGGCGACCACCGGCTGAAGTCCCGGCTGCGCATCCAGACGAACTGGAAGCTGTACAAGCAGATCGTCGGCGCCGGGGACCTGAACGGGGACGGGCGCGGCGACCTGCTCGGGGTCGACTCCGCCGGTGTGCTGTGGGAGTACTACGGGACCTCCACCGGCGGCGTGACCACGCGGGTGCGGGTCGGCGGCGGTTGGGACGTCTACTCCGCTCTCGTCGGCACCGGTGACGTGTCCGGGGACGGTCGCGCCGATCTGCTGGCGCGGGACACCGCCGGGAAGCTGTGGCGGTACGCCTCCACGGGGGCCGGCACCTACGGCGGGCGGGTGCTGGTAGGCACGGGCGGCTGGAACGGGTTCAAGGGCCTCTTCTGAGCCGAAAGAATGAAGGCCCAGGTCGCTGACCTGGGCCTTCTTCGCTTTTCCGGGGGCTGCCGGCCGGTCTCAGGCGTCCTTGTACCAGTGGGTGCCGCCGAGGAGGTACTCGTAGACAGGGCGCCCCCGGCTCCCGCTCGTGCGGAACGGGGTTCCGCGGTCGCTGATCCGGATGGTTCCCTGACGGCCACCGCTGTTCCACTGCAGATCCACGTACCACTTCACGTCGTGGGTGTCGGCATGGGCGGTGATGTACAGCACCTCGGGGTCGGACCGGCTGACCTTGTAGGGGAAGCCGCGCTGGCCCGCCTTCGGCACGAGGACGGGGTGGACGGCGTCGAGATCCGTGTCGAACGACCTCGTCTCCACCCCTCCGCCGCAGCCCGACGACCCCAGATACGCGTTCCAGGCCGGCGGCGCGCTCGAATCGACCACGCCGACGTGCATGGACTCGATGACGACGGCCTCGTCCCCGGTGCCCTGGACGGTCAGCGCCACCCGCTGCCCGTCGGCGGCGACGGCGCGGTGTGCCTTCACCCAGCCCGGCACGTACTGGCCCATCACCGGCGGCGCGACCTCGGCGGGAGGCCGGTCGATCAGGTACTTCCCCTCGCACTGCGGGTCGTCCCAGCCGTAGGTGCGGGTGCTCACCGTGAGGGGGACCCCGGCGCCGTCCCGGGCAACGCCCGTGGCGGTACCGGGCGCCGACGGGTCGGCGTCCCGGCCGTCCCGGTCGACGGTGAGCGCGGTGGCCACGGCGACGACGACGGCGACGACGGCCGCGACCAGGACCCACCGCCTGCGGGCGGTCCGGCGGCCGGGGGCGGTCTCCTCCAGCAGGACGGGAGGAGCTGGGGGAGTGCTGGGCTGCGCGGAGCGCGGCTCCGGGTCCGCGCCGGGCGCTTCCGCCGGCTCCTCCACCGGGTTCGCCGCAACCCGCCGCCCCCGCTCCCGTGCCGCGTCCGCCAGGACCCAGCGGCGGTGCAGCTCGACCAGTTCGTCCGGGGTCGCCCTGCACAGGCGGGCGAAGCGGGAGACGGCCGCGTAGTCGGCCGGTACTCCGTCCCCCCGGCAGTAGCGGTGCAGCGTCGAGGTGCTCATGTGCGCACGCTTCGCCAGACCCTCGTAACTCAGCCCGGACCGCTGCTTCAACTCGCGTAACAGCGCGGCGAAATCCGCGATCTCCTCAGCCGCCCCCACCAGGTTCCCCATTCCGTTCGGCATCCCAGGGCGGTCACGTTTCCCCAGGTCAGAGCCGGTGCGGGCATCCCAGCGTCCCGAAAATCCCGATGGAATGGCGGATGGGACGCCGCGTGGCACAGGCTCTGGTCATCCAAGCACGGCGACCCACCGGACACGGTGACGGCCCCGCTCGGCTCCGCTTCCCCCGCGCCCCGGGCGCGTTGCACTCACGGAAGCGCCACTCCCTTACAGACAAGGCAGTCCACTCATGCGTATCGCCACTCGTTCCACGTCCCGCGCCACCGCCTCCTCCATGGTGGTCATCGCCGCACTCGCACTCCTCGGCGTCCAGGCCGGCGCGGCGACCGCCTCCGCCACCACCAAGGCGTCCCCGGTCACCTGCACCACGGCGAACACCAAGCTGACCGTCACCGAGGCGACCCGCCCGATCAACCACCTGCTGCTCAAGGCCACCAACACCGGCACCAAGTCCTGCTACGCCTACAGCGCCCCCTTCCTGCGGGCCGGGGCCGACGCCCAGGCCCCGCTGGCCTGGGTCGAGGAGAGCACCCCGCAGGCCGTGGTGACGCTCGAGCCCGGCCAGTCCGCGTACGCGGGCATCGCCACGTACTCCCCCGACGGCGAGGGTGGCGGCACCGTGAAGACCCTGGGCGTGCTCTTCACCGACCGGAGCGGGAGCGGGACCGACAAGGAGAAGACCCTGACCCTGCCGAACGGCGGTGCCTTCTTCAACAGCGCCGCCGCCGTCACCTACTGGCAGGACAACGCGGCGGACGCCCTCACCTGGTAGGGACGTTGTCCGGGGAATCCCCCGGAATCGTCCGTGATCGGTAACACGCGCATCCCCCGGCCGCCGCTTCCCGTCCTGACAAGTGGTCGCGACGCGGCCGGGGTTCGGCGGGGCGGCAGCGGAAGCGGGGAAACGGGCATGGCACGGCACAACGGAACGCGGGGCTGGTACGGCAAGGTGGTCGGGGCGGCGCTCGGGGTGACGATGCTCGCCGTCGGTGCCTCCATATGGACCGCGCAGGCCGACACCGCGGGCGGACCTCCGCCGAAGGCGGCGACGAGCAGCGTCAAGACGGTCGACGTGACCATCGCGCACGCCTCCGACAAGGGCGCGCGCGGCGTCAACATCACCATCGACGACGGCCCAGACCCCAACTGGACCCCTCAAGTCCTCGACGTACTGCGGGAGTACGGGGTGAAGGCCACGTTCTGCATGGTGGGGACCCAGGCGCAGGCCCACCCCGACCTGGTGAAGCAGGTCGTCGCGGCCGGGCACCGGCTGTGCGACCACACGGTGTCGCACGACACCACCATGGACAAGAAGTCCGTGGCCTACCAGTCGCAGCAGATCCTCGACGCCGAACGCATGATCACCAAGGCGTCCGGGGGCGTACGGCCGATGTACTACCGGGCCCCCGGCGGCGCCTTCACCCCCGACAGCCGCAAGCTCGCCGCCTCCCGGGGCATGCGCCCGCTGGGCTGGAACGTGGACACCAAGGACTTCGAGCAGCCGGGCACGGACGCCATCGTCGCCACCGTCGAGCGTGAACTCCCCAATGGCCCGACGCTGTTGTTCCACGACGCGGGAGGCGACCGCTCCCAGACCGTCGAGGCCCTTCGCCGCGTCCTGCCCCGGCTGAAGGAGCAGGGCTACTCCTTCGGCTTTCCCGTGCGCTGAGCCCCGGTAAGAGCCCACCCCCACCTCGGGTAACTGCTAAGATCCGCCCGCTTGTTCGGGGGGATGGGGCCCTCCGCAGGGGAGGGGTGGCAAGTGACTCGTCGTAGGTTCGCGCGTGGCTCTCTGGCTGCCGTCATCGGCCTGGCGCTCTCCGCGTCCGCCGTGACGGTGATGGCGCCCGCGTACGCGGAGGGCGCGTCGGAGATCGTTCTGCCGGCGACGATGCGGACGACTCCGCGCACGGTGTACCTGCAGAGCGCGGGAACCTCCGGCTTTCTGGAGTATCGCTCCACCGCCGACGGCTCCGGGCTCTGGTGGACCGGGTACGACGGCAGCCGTAAGCCGGTGGATGGAGGCGAGGGGCTCGGGCCGCGCACCCTGGGCTCGTACGGCACCGGTTCGGATGTCGTCGCCCTGAGCCCGTCCCAAGCCACTGGCGGCAAGGTCGTCCTCCGCGACATGGGCACCGGTGCGACGGAGACCGTGACGGTCCCGGCGAGCCAGAGCTATATGCAGACGTACGGGCACACCGTCCTGACCAGCACGTCGAAGGACGGGGCACGGAACCGGCTGTTCCTGCTACGCGACGAGAGCGGCAGCACGGTGCAGACGCCCGTCACCGGTCTCCCGGACGGGGTGGCCTTCCTCTTCTTCACCAGGGGTTCCGCCTCCGGCATTCTCGTCAATTTCCAGGGCCCGGACGGAGTCCCGCACTACGCCTGGGTCGATCCGCGGACCGGTGCCGCCACGGTGCTGCCGCCTGGGGTGGCGAGCGTGGACTCCGTGGTGGGCGCCGGCTACCTGGCCTCCCGGTACGGCACGTCGCGGGTGCGGGTGTACGCCGACAGTTCCTACGACGCGCCCGCGCACGAGGTCGCGTTCACGTCCGACCCCTCCCACAAGATTCTCGGCGTCGTCGGTGACGCGCTCGTCGTCGCGCGGCGCGACAGCTCCTCCGTCTGGAGTGTCTCCGCGCTCCCCTTCGACGGCTCCGCGGAGCTGCCCCTGCTCAAGCGGGCCGACCCCACGACCGTCGCCACCCCGGACGGCGACCTGGTCGTCGCCGGCGGAGAGTCCTCCCAGGACTACGGCATCGCCAGGATCGAAGCGGGGCCCGACGGTCTGCCCAGGGCACGCCGGATCGTGGACGTCCCGCCCAGGCCCATGGGCGTCGAGTCGCTGGACCTGAGCGGCGGTGAGCTGCTGACCTACGAGTCGGGCGACGGCGCGACGCATCTGTACAGCCGCTCCCTGACCACGGCCGGGACCCTGGCGGCGGGCCCGCGCGCGGACCGGGGCGGAACCACGCGGTGCGGGGTGCTGAACGGGGACTACGGGAGCTGTCCGACCCTGACGGGCACGGGTGACGGCCGGGCGGTGACGCTGGACGTGCTCGGGGAGATCGCCGTCCTGGACCGGGACAAGTCCCTCCCCGGCACCGTGCTGGCCTCCGGCCTCCAGGACAACCACGAGCTCTTGGACGCGGCGGGCCGGTACGCGGCCTGGACCGGGCCCACGCCCAAGGGCGACGGCCTGAACGTGGCCGACCTGGACACGGGGAAGGTCGTGCTCACCCGTACGGGCGCGGCCCAGCCGGCCTCCGCCGCCCTGTGGGGCGAGACGCTGTGGACGGCGGCCGGCGACGGCACCGTGACGGCCACGGAGGTGCGTTCGGGCAGCGCGGTCACGTCGTTCCAGGCACCCGCCGGCTGTGCTTCGGGGGGCGTCCGGGCGGTGGGACGCTGGGTGTACTGGTCCGGTTGGTGCGACCTTCCCCAGGGCGGCACGGCGCAGAAGGCCGTCGTGTACGACACCCGTGGGAAGACGCTCGTCGCCGTACCCGCGGCGGCGGACAGTCGACTGGGTGACGGCTTCCTGGTCTCGCGCGACCCCGGTTCCGGTGCGCTGATCCTCACGGACGTCAGCCGGGGCTCCGCGGTGAGCCGGATGCTGGTGGCCAAGGCCGGGACCTGGGACGTCGATCCGTACACCGGCCTGGTCGGTTACGTGGAGTCCGCCACCCAGGACATCCACGTCGTACGCGGTGGCGTCCCCGCCACGGACCTCGCGGTCATCGGCGCGAGGACGGCCGCCTCGGTCGGCCTGGTGAGCCCGTCGTCCTCGTGGGACGGCACGTGGTGGCTGTCGCGGCCGGCCGCGTCGTGGACCCTGGTGTTCCGGAACAAGGCGACCGGCGCCACCCTGCGCACCCTGTCCGGCGGCGCGGCGACCGACGCGGTCCACGCGAGCTGGAACGGCAGGACGTCCTCGGGGGCGTACGTACCGAACGGCACGTACACCTGGACGCTGACGGTGATCCCGGCCGACCGGCACGGCGCGTCGGCGGCTTCGTCCGGCTCGCTGAAGCTGACCGGTGGCGCGGCCGTGCGGCGCGACCAGATCGGCTCCGACGGGACCGGTGACCTGCTCACGCTCAACTCCGCGGGCGGGCTGACCTTCCACCGGGGCGACGGCGCGGGGAAGTTCTCGGCGAAGACCTCGGCTTCGGGCTGGCCGGCCTCGATCAAGGCGGTGCCGTTCGGTGACCTGAGCGGTGACCGGTGCAACGACGTGCTCGTGCGGTTCAGCGGCGGCGAGTTGCGCGCCTACCGGCCCGCGTGCGGGGCGGCGGTGAAGCCTTCCACCGCGTACACCGCGCTGGGCACGGGCTGGAACCAGTACGACGTGCTGACGTCGCCCGGCGACCTCAGCGGTGACGGCCGGGCCGACCTGATCGCCCGCCAGTCCTCGACCGGCGACGTCTACCTCTACAAGACGACGAGCACGGGCAGGCTCTCCGCCAGGGTGAAGATCGCGTCCAAGTGGACGGGCTACAAGAAGATTCTCGGCGCGGGTGACCTGGACGGCGACGGTCACGGCGACCTGCTGGTGCAGGACAGGTCGAACGAGCTGTGGCGTTACGGCGGCACCGCGGCCGGCACGTTCAAGGGCCGCGTGAAGGTCTTCAGCGACTGGGGCTCGTCGTACGACGTGATCGTGGGCGTGGGCGACATCACCGGCGACGGCCGAGCCGACATCGTCTCCCGGGACACCTCCGGCGCCGTCTGGCGCAACAACGGCAACGGCAAGGGCTCCTTCGGCGGCCGCACCAAGATCGCCACCGGCTGGCAGGGGTACAAGGGCCTGTTCTGAACCGCCCTCCGCCACACCGCCCCCGGGCCCGGATGCCGTGATGCGTCCGGGCCCGTTCAGGTCGCCCTCAGGCCGTGAACATCACGGGGTTGCCGCTGCCGCCCGCACGGTCGTGGACAGCGGCACGGGCTTCGGTTCCCACCGGCTGGTGGTCCGTACGTAGCCGTGGATCATCGTGGCCAGCGCCAGGAGGAGGAGGGGGCCGGCCACCAAGGGGTGCTTCGCCATCTCCACCGGCACGTAGCGGACCGAGAGCAGGAGCGCGGTGAAGACGCCCACCCCGTAGGCGATCAGCCGGACGGCCGGACGCTCCCAGCCGTGGTCGTATGCGCGCAGGGCCGTCTCGATCGTGAGCGTGAACACCACGCCGGCGATGAGGTCGATGCCGTAGTGGTAGCCGAATCCCAGCGTCGCGACGAGGGTGGCGACGAGCCAGAACGTGCCCGCGTGGCGCATGAGGCGTGGGGCCCTGCGGGAGTGGATGAAGATCGCGGTGGCCCACGCCGTGTGCAGGCTGGGCATGCAGTTGCGGGGCGTGATCATGTCGTACGTCACCGGGTGCGGGGAGCCGACCGGCGGCGGGGTGTGCGGCCACAGCTCGGCGACCGCCCAGTGCGCGCTTCCCGTGCCGAACGCGCCGGTGCCGTAGGCGAAGACCGGGCCGACCACGGGAAAGATCATGTAGATGGCCGGCCCGAGCAGGCCGATCACCAGGAACGTACGCACCAGATGGTGTCTCGGGAAGCGGCGCTCGGCCGCCACGTTGCGGAGCTGGTACAGCGCCACGACGACCGCGGCCACGGCGAGCTGACCGTAGACCGCGTGCAGGACATGAGCGCCGACCGGGCCCGTGGCCCCGACGATCCGGCCCGCCACCCACGACGGGTTGCCCAGCGCGTGATCGGCGGTCGCCACGTACGGGTCGAGCACCTCCGGGCGGGTCTTCGACGTGATCAGCAGCCAGGTGTCGCCCGTCTTACGGCCGGCCACCAGCAACAGGCCCAGGCCGACGCCCTTCAGCAGCAGCACGCGTTCCCGGCCGGTACGGCGGGTGAAGGCGATGACCGCGCAGCCCAGCATCACCCACAACGCGCCGTTGCCGAAGGGGTAGCCCTCGGTCCCCCCGACCCCGAACGCCCAGCGTGCCAGTGCGAGAACGACGTCGATACCGATCGCCGCTCCGACCGCGATGAAACGTTGCCGCCAGGTGAGCACCACCATCGTCAACGACATGCCGGCGTACAACAGGGCAGCCGATTTGGGACGCCATATCAACTCAGCGACCTGGTTGGTGAGCGGCCCGGGCAGGCCGTAGCGACGCGTGGTCAGCTCCAGCACGACGAGGAACCCGAGAGCCGTCACCGCCGCCACGGCCCAGAGTCTGTGCCGTGGCCGGCCCCACACCGAGGACGCCGTGCTGCCAGATATTCGCGAAAACCCCCGTGACAACATGCGCCTCGATCTCTGTTCGGTTTGCCGGGATTCCGGTGGATAAAGGTGTAATTGGCCGCGCGAGCGGTGAAGCCGCGCTCAACTTAGCGACCCCGGGCCGGAGTCGGTATGCCGGGCATGACAGCACCACACCGCCCCGAAGCCAATCAAAGGTGGCATGGAAAAGCGCCCCTGGGGACTGAAATCGATCACCCAGGGGCGCCGACGCGGTCCGCGTTACGAAGAGCGCGTCGTAGAAGGTCGTAGAACTAGGACGGCAGCCCGGTCCGGGGGCGGTCCTCGGTGGACGGGGCGGGATGCGTCTGCGTGCCGTCAGCGGGAACGCCGGGGGCGCTCGGCCGGCGCCGCGCCGTGGAGCCGTGACGTCCGCGGAGGCGGCGGCCGATGCCCGGCAAGGCGTTGCTGTAGCGGAAGTCCGCTATACGCGCGTCGTGTTGGGCGTTGAGGCGACGGATCAGGAAGACGCCGATGACGATCAGGATGAGCAGTACGGCCACGCCGATGAGCGTCATGGCCCTCACCTCCTCGGTCCCCGGGACCGCGGCGGCGGAACAGCTCCGCCCTCGGTCTCCCACGCCGCTTCGCGGCTTCGGACCTCGGGGCTCTCCCGGCCCTCCGGGCTCGCGGTCGTCCTCATGCGGCGCGCGGCCGGGCTCGATGCCGTCAGGGAGTAGCGCTGGGGCGGCGCGTGGGCGCGCCCGGCCGGTGTCATACGGTCGATGGTCACGTTCATGACGCGAACCTGTCCCCGGGCTCGTCCGTGACGGCCCGGCATTGCCGATCACCGGGAACTGCACCTGCGGGAACGCCGATGTTCGAGTGGCTCCCGATACCTTCAGCCTACTCCGGCCGTACCGTACGAAATGCGCCCGGCAGGCGGGCGCAGAGTAGCGTGGGGTCGATGGGCATGTGGAGCAGGATGCCCTCGCCGACAGGCAGGTGAGTTCCATGGCCGTCTTTGATCTCCCAGGCCCGTCACGCGGCCCGGCCCGGAGCGCGACACAGGGGACGGGCTGCCGACGCGGATGAGGGCCGACGGAGAGAGCGAGCGGCGGCTAGCGGCGGCGGCGCCGGGGCTGTGGCGGCAGGTCGTCGAGCAACTGCGCACGGCCGTGGCCGTGGTGGACCGGGACGGGCGGATCGTCGCCGTCAACCCGGCCACCGAGCGGCTGCTGGGGCGCGCCGGGGCGGCCATGTACGGGCAGGACATCCATGACCTGTGCCATCGGGACCCCGAGGGCGTCCGCATCCCGCGGGAGGAGTGCCCCCTGCTGCGGGCGCTGGCCGAGGGACGTACGGCGCGAGCGGAGGACGACCGGTGCCTGCGCGGCGACGGACGGCTGGTCCCGGTCTCCTGGTCCGCCTCGCCCCTTCACGACGGCGGCACCGCGACGGGCATGGTCGTACTCGTCACCGAGACCGCGACGGACCACGACACGCGGCGCAACGACGCGGAACAGGCCGAACAGGCGGCTCATACGAGCGCACTGCAGAGCCTCGCCGAACGGCTCACGCTGGTCGCGGAGATCAGCGACGTACTCGGTCAGACCCTGGAGGTCGACGAGGCGCTCGCCCGGCTGAGCCGGCTGCTGGTTCCACGCCTGGCCGACTGGGCGGCGGTGGACCTCCGCATCGGTTCCCGCCAGGTGCACCGGGTGGCGGTGACCGGTCCCGAGGGCCGGGACGCGGGGCAGGAGGACTGGCGCGGCCGCCTTCCCCCCGCCGGGGAGAAGACCCGCTCACCGGTGGTCCAGGTCCTGCACGGCGGCGACCCCGTCCTGCACGACTCGCCGGACACGGCCACCCCTCCCGAGTCCCCGCTGGCCGCCGTGCACACCGGCTTTCTCCGGGCAGCGGGCGCGACATCCGTCATCACGGTGCCGCTGGGTACCAAGCGCCAGGTCACCGGCGCCCTGACGCTGGTGCGCACCGACCCGGAACGCCCCTTCGACGCGGGCGACCTCGAGGTGGTGAGCGACATCGGCCGCCGGGTCGGCCTCGTCATCGACAACGCCCGCCGGTTCGGCCGCCAGCGCGCCGTCGCCGAGGCCATGCAGCGCAACCTCCTCCCCCCGCTGCCCCGGCACGGCCTGCTCCAGCTGGCCGCCCACTACCAGCCCGCCCCGGCCGGCTCCCAGGTCGGCGGCGACTGGTACGACGCGTTCGTGCAGAAGGACGGCTCCCTCGCGCTGGTCATCGGCGATGTCGTGGGCCACGATCTGACCGCGGCGGCCGGCATGGCGCAGCTGCACGGCATCCTGCGCTCCCTCGCCTGGGACCACACCGGGCCGACCGGTGCCGTCGTGGACCGCCTCGACGACGCCATGCCCGCCATCACCACCGTGCCGATGGCCACCCTCGTCCTCGCCAGGGTGGAAGGCCCGGACACCGGCCCGTGGACGCTGCACTGGACCAGCGCCGGGCACCCGCCGCCCCTGTTGCTGACCCCGGACGGGAACGCGCGGTACCTCGAAGCCGGGCAGGGGCTCCTCCTCGGAGCACGCCTGGGAAGCACGGCCCCACGGCCGAGCGCCTCGCACGTCCTGCCGCCGGGCTCCACTCTCCTGCTCTACACCGACGGGCTGATCGAGATCCCCGGCAGCGACCTCGACACCGGGCTGCGCCGACTGCGCCGGCACGCCCTCGCGCTCGCCCACGAACCGCTGGACACCCTGTGCGACCGGCTGTCCGCCCGCATGTCACCGGGCAGCACCGACGACATCGCGCTGCTGGCCCTCCGTCTGCCGGCGACAAGCGGAGCGTGATTTTTTTCCCGGACAGGCCGACCCCACCGTGCTAGTGTCGATCCAAGTTGCGGTTGTGGTTACCAAAAGGTCTTTTTCCGACGGGCTGATCATCGCGGCGACACGGAGTCCGCACAGGGCTGATTCCGAGCACCGTTTTCCGAAGGAGAAAAGACATGGCCACCGGTACCGTGAAGTGGTTCAACGCCGAAAAGGGTTTCGGCTTCATCGCGCAGGACGGCGGCGGCGCCGACGTCTTCGCCCACTACTCCAACATCGCCACCCAGGGCTTCCGTGAGCTGCAGGAAGGCCAGAAGGTGTCCTTCGATGTCGCGCAGGGCCAGAAGGGCCCGACGGCGGAGAACATCGTTCCCGCCTGACACCGGCACCGATGCATTTTTCGCAGCTGGGGCCCGCACCTTGGGGTGCGGGCCCCAGCTCGCTGCATTTCCAGGGAAATTCATCCCTGCCGCCTTCGGCTCGTTCTGGCGATTCTCCGCGCCGTTCATTTCATTGCGGAAATTCCTTGGTACGCGCCCGCATCAAGGAAGGTTCCATATGAACCGCGCGCGTGCCGCACGCACGACCCGTACCGACGACCGCTTCGGCTCCCCGTCCGTCAGGCGCTCCGCTCCCGCGCAGCGTTTCCGGGGCGGCGGACGCCGACAGAGCGCGCCGCAGGGCGAGTTCGCGCTGCCGAAGACGATCACCCCGGCGCTGCCCGCCGTCGAGTCGTTCGCCGACCTCGACATGCCCGCGCCGCTGCTGGCCGCGCTCGGACAGCAGGGCGTGACCGTGCCGTTCCCGATCCAGGCGGCGACCCTGCCGAACTCCCTGGCCGACCGGGACGTGCTCGGCCGCGGTCGCACCGGATCGGGCAAGACCCTCGCCTTCGGGCTGGCGGTGCTGGCCCGTACGGCGGGCCGGCGCGCCGAGCCGCGGCAGCCGCTGGCCCTCGTCCTCGTACCCACCCGGGAACTCGCCCAGCAGGTCACCGACGCGCTCACCCCGTACGCCCGTGCCGTACGGCTGCGGCTGACCACCGTGGTGGGCGGGATGCCGATCGGCCGGCAGGCGAACGCTCTGCGGGCCGGGGCGGAGGTCGTCGTGGCGACGCCGGGACGGCTCAAGGACCTCATGGACCGCGGCGACTGCCGGCTCGACGACGTCGCCGTCACCGTCCTGGACGAGGCCGACCAGATGACCGACATGGGCTTCCTGCCGCAGGTCACCGCGCTGCTCGACCAGGTGCGGCCGGGGGGCCAGCGGATGCTCTTCTCCGCCACCCTGGACCGTAACGTCGACCTGCTGGTCCGCCGCTTCCTGACCGACCCGGTGGTCCACTCCGTCGACCCCTCCGCGGGCGCGGTCACCACGATGGAGCACCACGTGCTCCATGTGCACGACGCGGACAAGAACCGTACGACCACCGAGATCGCGGCGCGGGACGGCCGAGTGATCATGTTCCTGGACACCAAGCACGCGGTGGACCGGCTGACCAGCCACCTCCTCGGCAGCGGTGTCCGCGCGGCCGCCCTGCACGGCGGCAGGTCCCAGCCGCAGCGCAACCGCACCCTCGCGCAGTTCAAGAGCGGTCAGGTGACGGTGCTGGTGGCGACCAATGTCGCGGCCCGCGGCATCCACATCGACAACCTCGACCTGGTCGTCAACGTCGATCCGCCGGCCGACCACAAGGACTACCTCCACCGTGGCGGCCGTACCGCTCGCGCGGGTGAGTCCGGCAGCGTCGTCACCCTGGTGACGCCCGCCCAGCGGCGCGCGATGAGCCGGCTGATGGCCGCGGCGGGCATCAGCCCGAGGATCACGGCGGTGCGTCCGGGCGAGGCGGAGCTGAGCCGGATCACCGGGGCGCAGGCGCCGTCCGGTGTGCCGGTCGTCATCGCGGCCCCGGCCGTGGAGCGTCCGCGCCGTGCGTCGTCGTCCGCCTCGGCTCGGGGACGCCGCGGCCGTCCCGCTCAGGCACGGTCGACGGAGAAGCGCCGCGCGGCATGACGTGACCGTCCCGGACACTCGTAGCGCTCCCCGCCATGACGCTCACCCTTCGCACGGGCGCGGTTTCGACACCGGTTCAGGTGGAGTACCCGCTTGTGTGCGATGGTGACGACGAGTGCACGGGCTCGGTGCCCCGTTCCGAACCGGCCGTACACCGCGACGGCTCCCGCCACACCGACCGCGTCCGTCTGCGGTCCGCACCCTCATCCAGTCCGACTTGCCCTGGCTCTGCTCCTTTTCCTTCCGTCTGTGAGGCAACATGCGCTGTGTCATCGCCCGGTATCCGTTCGAACTGACCAAGGACGGAGTGATCGCCTCGATGGCGGGCATCGCGCCCGAACTCATCACCGGTGACTCCGTGACGATCGGGCGCCGCCGTTACCCCGTCAAGCAGGTCGGCGAGGTCATCACCCGGCAGGACCGCCGTGACTTCAGCGGCGGCGAGGTCAGCCGCGCCATGGCTCGCCTCGGCTTCACCTGCCACACCCCTGCCGACGCGGCGCCGCCCGCGCGTCCGGGTGCCACCAACCCGGTCCAGGCCGCGTCCGACCTGCTCGGGGGGCCCAGCCTCTGAGGAGCGGGCGGAACGTACGGAGCAGGCCCGGACGGGATCGTCCGGGCCTGCTCTGTGTGGTGCGGGGTCTGTTCTGTGTGGTGCGGGGGCCTAGGGGAAGCGCCCTACGGGGTCGGCTCTAGGGAGCCTTCCCTACGGGGCGTTTCCCAGGGGCATCGGGTCCTTGTCAGACCGCGACGTTCCCGCCCTCGTTGCGACGCCGCCGCACGACGAACATCGCGCCGAGGCCGAGCGCGACCGCCGCGCCGCCCGTGAGGGCGATGGCCGGGAGGGCCGAGCTGGAACCGGTCTCGGCGAGGTGGCCCTGGGGGACGATCTCGGTGTTGCCGGCGGGCTTGGTGGTGGGCAGGGGCTTACGGCCACCCTGCGGCTTGGGGGTGGAGTCGTCGACGGGGCCGGCGGAGGTACCCGCGGCGAGAACGTCGAACTCGTAGAAGCTGTCGTCCGGGGCGGCGACGCAGTTGCCCTTGTCGTCCAGGTACATGCCGGTGCTGACGGCGAACCCGAAGCCGGCGGGGGCCTTCTTGTCGACGGCCACGCGCAGGTCGATGGAGAACGACTCCTTGGCCTTCACGTCGGTGTAGCCGAGGTAACCGGCGGCGTCATCGTCCAGGTCCACGGAGATGTCGTTCCACTTGCCGGTGGACGGGTCCTGGTACTGGAGGGTGAGGTGGTTGGTCGGGTCGGAGAAGTCGTCGTCGTCGGCGCTGATCGTCGCGGCGAAGACACCGAGGTCGACGCGCTTGTAGGAGTGGCTGCCCGAGTTCTTCACGTTCAGCTTGAAGGCGTGGAAGCCGCTGCCCGCGACGATCTTCGACGGCAGCCCGGAGAGCGTGGTGCTGAGGTCGTCGTCGAACTTCTCGACGTCGCCGGCCAAGCAGTCCTCCGGGTTCGCCGACGCGGAGGCGGACGCCGAGGCGGAACCGCTGGGCGACGCCGAGGTGGAGGCCGAGGAAGAGGCGGCGTCCTTGGCGGGCGCGGCCGAGGTGGAGTTGGCGGCGAGCGGGGCCGAGCTGGCGTCCGTGGCGGGCGAGGTGGTGTCCTCGGCGGCCGGGGTGGTGGTGACGTTGCTCTCGGGCTCGGTCTCACTACCCGTCGTGGCCGACTCGGTGACAGTGGACGACGGTCCGCCCTCCTCCGCCTGCGCGACCGAGGCCGTCATGAGCACGACCGGGGACAGGACGGCGGTCGCGGCAGCGAGAGCCAGGGAACGACGCAGCTTCATAACGAACCTCAGGGCAGGAAGGATCAACGTTTTCGCATAGCTGACTCACAACCGGGGAAAAGAGTTGCCCAAAAAGTTTCGAAATCTCTACGCGAACTGCCTTAGTTCCGCACAGATATTGGGCATTGATGATTGTTTCGGGGCGATACGGGCGGGACTCAAGAGGCGGTTGTCGCCTCGGATGGTGGAGCCGCCTCAAGGTGCGGGGATCGGCACGGCCCGCCCCGTCACCCTTACGGGAGTCTCGTACGGGTCCACCTCGATGGTGAGGTCGCTCGGGCGGCCCATGTCCTCGCCCTGGCGGATGGCGATCGTGCTCGGGGCGGTCACCAGGCCGAGCGTGCGCAGGTAGCCGCCGAACGCTGCCGCCGCCGCGCCGGTGGCCGGGTCCTCGACGACACCGCCGACGGGGAAGGGGTCTCGGGCGTGGTAACTGCCTTCGTTCTCACGCCAGATGAGGTGGACGGTCGTCCACCCGTGGGTGCGCATGACAGTGGTGAGGGCGTCGAAGTCGTAGGCCAGGTCGGCCAGTCGGGCGCGGGAGGCGGCGGCGAGGATCAGGTGGTCGTTGCCCGCGAAGGAGACATGGGGCGGCAGGGCCGGGTCCAGGTCGGAGGCGTTCCAGCGCAGGGCGGCGAGCGTGGCGTCCAGCTCGGCGGCGTCGGCCGGGCGGGAGCGGGTGGGGACGCTGGTGAGGGTCGCCCGTACGGTGCCGTCCCGGTCGGCCACCGTCTCGACCCTGATCTCCCCCGCGGGGGTGTCGAAGAGGAGTTCACCGGCGCCGATGCGCTCGGCGAGGGCCACCGCGGTGGCGACCGTGGCGTGGCCGCAGAAGGCGACCTCGGCGAGGGGGCTGAAGTAGCGCACGGTGAAACGGCGCCGGGCCTCGTCCCGTTCGGTGACGAAGGCCGTCTCGGAGTAGCCGACCTCGGCGGCGAGCGCGAGCATCCCCCGCTCGTCGAGGCCGGTCGCGTCAAGGACGACCCCGGCAGGGTTTCCCCCATGAGGGTCGGGGGTGAACGCCGCGTAGCGCAGGACATCGGAAGCCGTGGAGTGAGCCATGCGTTCATGCTGGCGTCCCTGCGGCATCAATACCAACGATTGTTTTTCATACGAGCCATCGGAAATCTCGATGGCATCGCTAGGCTTCCGCCATGGAAACCCGGCTGCTCCAGACCTTCGCCACGCTGGCCAGAACGGGCAGCTTCACCGCCGCCGCGGCCGAGCTGCGGCTCGCGCAGTCCACGGTGACCGTGCAGATCAAGGCCCTGGAGAAGGCGCTCGGTACGCGGCTCTTCGACCGGCTGGCCAGGGGGGCGCTGCTCACCGAGGACGGGCGGCGGCTGCTCGGCCCGGCCGAAGAGGTGCTGGAGACGGAGTCACGGCTGTTCGCGGCCGCAGCCGAGGACGGGCCGGTCAGCGGGACGGTGGTCGTGGGTGCGGGCGAGACCCTGTGCTCGGCCCATCTGCCGCGCGTGATCGCCGCGTTGCGTGAACTCCACCCCGAGGTGGAGGTCCAGCTGGAGCCCCGCGGCACGTCCGCCGCGCTGGCCGGGCTGCGGTCCGGCCAACTGGACCTCGCCCTGCTGCTGGAGGAGTGCGTGGACCACGTGGACATCACCGCCGAGTACATCGCCGCCCAGCCGCTGGACCTGCTGTGCGCGCCCGGGCACCGCCTCGCGGACCGCGACCGTCCCGCGACCTGGCAGGAACTCGCCCAGGAGGACTTCTTCCTCCACGAACAGGGCTGCTCCTACAGCGACTGGCTCGCCGGACAACTCCAGGCGGTCCCCGGCGCCCACCCCCGCATGACCCGCTTCGGCAGCATCGAGGCCGCCCGCTCCTGCGTGACGGCCGGCCTCGGCCTGACCGTCCTCCCCCACGCCAACGTCGCGGAGGCCCTCGCCGAGGGCCGCCTCACCCTCATCACCGGCCCCACCCTCCCCGACGTCCCCATCCACCTCGCCCACCACCGCCGCCGGCATCCGACGCGGGCGGCCCGGGCGGTGGTGGGGGAGGTCGTGCGGCATTTCGGGGCGGCGTAAATCGGCCGATCATCAACGGCGTCGAGGCCGACGACGACCTCACTCCAAATGCGCCACCACACTCCGATGGAACCGGTGCACCGCCTCGTCCACGCTGCGGATGAAGCTGGACTGGGCGTTTCCCCGGGTGCTGCCCATGGTTTTGAGGAGGGAGAGGCGGAAGCCGGTCACCGGGGTGCCGGACTTCGGGAGCATGTCGCCCGGCTCGGGGCGGAGGCGTTCCAGGGTGCCCCGGGGGCCGCCCGCCCCGCCTTCCACCAGGGTTTCCACGTGGAGGTCGGCCGGGGCCTCGGCGAGACGGCGGATGAGGCGCTTCGCCGAGGTCAGGGGGTAGCCCTGGGTGGGCGCGGGGATCTCGATCGAGGTGCGGAGGCGGCCGGTGCGCAGGTCGGCGGTGAGGGCCAGCACACCGGGCGTGCCCTCGATGCGCAACTCGGCGCCGAGACGGCCGTCGTGGCAGAGCTGGTCGGCGAGGAGGGCGCGGCGGGCGGCCGGGTCGGCGCCACGCCGGGAGCGCTGGACGGGCAGCACCTTGTGGCCGAGTTCACCGCCCAGGCGCAGGCAGACCTGGCGGACCAGGCGCTCCCAGCTCTCCACCACCTCCAACGCGCGCGGGTCGCCCTGGCAGAGGGTCTCGTCGTCGATGCCGTTGCGTACCGGAACCCACGCCGCGCCCATGTTCTGAAAGCCGTGGCAGCCGGAGTTCTCGTGCTGGACGTAATGCAGCAGTTCGCGGAGCAGCCAGGCGTGCGCGGCGTCGTTCACGCCCTCGTGCTGGATCAGCATCTGCGCCTGGTGCGCGACCTCGGCCCAGGACAGGTGCCGGAGCGCCACCTTGTGCTTGCGCCGGCCGTCGATCTTGACGTCGACCAGCGGGCGGCCCTCCAGCTCGACGTCGTTCGACAGCGTGATGACGGCCTCGTAGCCCCGGCGCGCGGCGATGTCCATGTACGCCTGGACCTGGTCGCCCCTGAGGGCGTTGCCGTTGGTCTTCGTCTCGACCAGGGCCGTCCACAGCTTGCCCGCCCGCTCGACCCGGATCACCCCGTCCGGGCGGCGCGGGGAGTCGCTGTGCGGCAGCGTGACCTCGGTGAACGTCTCCATGCGCCCCGCCGGCGCGCCGAACGCCGCGGTGAGCCGCCGGCCGAACTCCGGGATCTGCGCCATCACCGACAGCAGCACCGAGGTGGCCCGCGCCTCCCGGTCGCGGTCGCTCTTGAGGGCGGACACGGGGAACAGCCGCGCCTCGCGCCAGGAGTCGTTCTCCGCCAGCGTCCGCCTGGGCGCCTTCGGCAGGGTGACCTTCTTCTTGGCCGTACGGGGGCGGGCGGGAGCCTTGTCCGGGACGGCGGGCTCGGCGGCGCGGGGCGCGGGGACCTGCGCCCGTACGGGCTCCCCTACGGCTCCTTCCCTACGGGTGTCCGCCGGCGCCTGCTCCACGGGCGGGGCCGTTGCGTCCTGCGGTACCGCCTCCGTGCCCGCGTCGTCGTCGATGTCCACGCCGAAGTCGGTGGCCAGGCCCGCCAGGCCGGAACCGTAACCCTGGCCCACCGCACGGAACTTCCACGCGCCGTCACGCCGGTACAGCTCGCCGAAGATGAACGCGCTCATCGGACCCGTGTCGGCGATCGTGAAGCCGACCAGGTCCGCGCCGGAGCCGTCCGTCAGCGTCAGGCGGAGGTTCTCCAACTCCCCGAAGTGGGCGCCCTCGTACCGGCTCGCCGCCACCACGATCCGCGTGACCTCGTCCGGGAGCGCGGTCAGGTCGAAGCCGATGCGGTCCTGACTGCCGTCCCCCGTGGGCGTCTTGCCCAGCAGCTGCACGCTGCCGTCCGGGGCGACCGGGTTGTTGTAGAAGTAGAAGTCGGCGTCGCTGCGCACCTTGCCGTCGGAATTCAGCAGCAGGACGGAGACATCCGCATCGCCCTCGCCCGTAGGGCTCGTCCAGTCCAGGGCGACGACGACGGAATCGACGCTCTCGCTCAGCGCCGCCAGCGTCACATTGGCTCCCTTGGCCAACTCCTGCATGACCCCACCCCCCAGTAGTGCCTGCGGACGCGTCTCCCCCCGGCATCGACCTGCGCCGATGACACCGTGCGACGCGCCGCACACTCAATGCTCAAGAACGTTAATACGCAACGAGCTGTGCCGCGCCTGTCCGGCCGAAAGAAATACCCAGGGTTTCCCGGACCGTCTGCGCGGGTGGGGAAGCAGGGGGACCCAAGGGCCTCGTTATGGTTTCAAGGCTTCGGGGCCGTCGATCCGTGCGCGGCCCCCAGGGGGTGTTGTCGAAGGGGAGCGCGTTCCGTATGCCTACGCTCAGCGTCCTGACGCCCGTCCATGACGGTGGGCACACCTATCTGCGCGAGCTGCGCGACTCGTTGCGGGCGCAGCGGCTGCCCGACGGGTGGCGGCTCCAGTGGGTGGTGCAGGAGGACGGGCTCACGGGGCGACCCGCGGCCGTACTGGCCGACGAGCCCTGGATCTCCACGGGCACCGGCCGCCACGGCGGAGCCGCCCGCGCCCGCACCCTCGGTCTGGCCCGCGTCACCGGCGCCCTGCTGCGCTGCGTCGACGCGGACGACCTGCTCCCCGACGCCGAGGCCCTCGCCCGTGACATCGAGGTGCTGTCCGCCCACCCCGCCCACGCCTGGACCGTCGCCCCCTGCCTCGACCTGCACCCCGACGGCCGCCTCGAACCGGGCCCCTACGACCCCGCCCCCGGCCCGCTGCCCGCCCGGACCCTGCTGGACGGGGCCGCGCGCGGTGCCATGCCGGTGGTGGGCACCACCCAGACCGTCCACACCGAACTGGTCCGCCTGCTGGGCGGCTGGCCCGCCCTCCCCGCCTTCGAGGACGGCGCCCTCCTGCTGAGCTGCGAGGCGGTCAGCCCCGGCTGGATGCAGTCCGAACCCGGCACCCTCTACCGCAAACACCCCACCCAGCACACCGCGTCCGAAGCCTTCCGCGACCGGGCGGAGGCCCGCCTCCGCGTCCAGATCGCCGTCCAGCGGGCGGAGGCCCTGCACGCGGCCGGGTGGCGCTGGCGGCCGACGGCCATCAAGGGCTGACCCGCCATCAAGAGCTGACCCGCTCACCTATGTGTTTCACGTGAAACCACCCGATTGCCCATGACGGCACGCCCACACCGCCCGTCATCCCGTAGCCCGGCTCGACGTTCTGCTCGGTGTCGGCGTATCCGTCCGGGGTGCCGGCACCGTAGGGCGAGCCGCTCGCGGTGTGCGGGGGGACTCGATGTCGGCCAGCAGGCGGTGGAGCGAGGCGCGTACGGCCGGGAGGTCGGGGGAGTCGGGGGTGCCCGGCAGGGTGACGCGGGTGTCCAGGGTGGCCAGGGCCCGGTGCGCCCGGTGCCAGGCCCGGGACGTGTGGCCCTGGTGGTGGTCGGTGTAGGCGCGGGCGTAGCGGGCGAGGGCCGTCGCCCACGCGTCGTCGCGTACACCGGGGTACGCCAGTGCGCGGCGGGCGCTGCGGCCCGCCGCGCCGGGGGAGGTGCGGGCCTGGGCCACGGCCAGGGCCGCCAGGCTCACGGCCGGGGCAGGCCCGCCGGGGGCGTACGCGGGAACGGTGTCGGCGGCCTGCCGGAAGCAGTCGGCGGCGGTACGGGCGTCCCCGCGCTCCCACGCCAGTACGCCCTGGACGTGGGCCACCCGGCCGATCAGCGCGTCGTCCCCGGCGAGCACCGCCGCCGTCCAGACCTGGCCGAGCAGGGCGCGGGCGGTGGCCGGGTCGCCGGGGGCGTTCAGCCAGGCGGCGAGCCAGCGGGCGCGGGCGGCGAGGTGGTCATCGGCGTCGTGGCGGGGCAGCAGGCGGGCCAGGTGCGCGCGGCCCTCCTCGCCGTGGTCGTGCGCCGTCCACCAGAACCACAGGTCGGCCACCGTGGCCAGCGCCGCCATCACCTGCGCGGGCGGGGCGTCGGGGCGGGCCGCGTACTCCACCAGGGCGGTCAGGTCGGCCGCGTTGTCCCGGACCAGCCGGGCCGCCTGGCGTTGGTCGCCGGCGTTCCACAGGTGCTCGGCGACCTCCGCGAGGCGTCGGTGATGCAGTACATGGCGCTCCACCGCCACCGTGAACTCCCCTGCCGCGAGCAGCCGTTCGGCGCCGAAGTCGCGGGCGGCGCGGGTCATGCGGTAGCGGGGCGGGCGCAGGCCCCCCGGTTCGTCCAGTGTCTCCAGCACCCCGGCGGCGGCCAGTTGGGCGAGGCAGGCGGAGACCTGGTGCGGGGCGACACCCGCGCCCGCGCAGAGGTAGGCCGCCGTCGGCTCGGTGAACGCCCCCTGGAAGACGCTGCTCCGGCTCCACACCGCGCGCTCCGGCCGCTCGCACAGCAGATACGCCGACCCGACCGCCGAGCGCAGCGAACGGTGCCGGTGCAGCGCCGGTCCGGGCGCGGCCAGCCAGCACTGGTCCCGCTCCAGCCGGTCGGCCAGCGCCCACGCGGACGGCTCCCGGTCCAGCTGCCCGGCCGCCAGCTCCACGGCGAGCGGTACGCCCTCCAGCACCCGGCAGATCCGGGCCACGGCCGCCGCCTCGGCGCCCTCCGCCCGGAAACCGGGGGCGGTGGCACGGGCCCGCGCGAGGAACAGCTCCGCCGCTGCGTCCACCGCCAGCGGGGCCAGCCGCAGCACCCGCTCCTCACCGAGCCCGAGCGCCTGGCGGCAGGTCACCAGGACGCGCACACCGGGTACGTCCATCAGCAGCCGCTGCACCAGTCCGGCGCACTCGGTGCGCACCGCGTCGGCGTCGTCGAGGAACAGGAGCACGGGGCGCCGGCCGGCCGCGTGGCCCAGGGCCCGCAGGGCCGGGACCAGGTCGGTGAAGGCGGGACGGGCCTTCGCACGGGCGCCGGGCGTACCGGCCGACGTCCGCGCGTCCGGTACGGCCCCCGCGCCGACCGTCCGCCGCCCGGCCGTGCCCCGGGGCCCCAGCACCACTTCCGCCACCCGGGCCGCGAGCGCCCCCACCGCGACGGGTCCCCCACCCCCCGGGCACCGCACATAGATCACCCGGGCCCAGGGCCCGGGCTCCTCCGCTCCCCCCACGGCGGCAGCCGCCAGCGCGCTCTTCCCCGCACCCGCCGCTCCCGTCACCGTGACCAGCCGGTTCCGGGCCAGGCCCGCCCGGAGATCCGTCGTCTCCTCGTCCCGGCCGATCAGACCGTCCGGCCCACAACGCCCCGCTGCGGACGCCCACTCGGCGTCCTCGGCGTATGCCCACACTGTTCTGCGCTCCAGAGCTCGCGGCGGTGCGGCACCCGTGGCCGCACGCTCAGAGAGGGGGCGCGACGCGCAGAGAAATCGTTCCTGCACGGCGCCGCCTTCACGCCAAGTCCAACGGCCGCCCGCGACCTCGGGTGCGGACGCGGGCCAGGGATCACACGCCGCACTGAACCCTCGTACACAGGTGCACATACCAATGGGCGGCCCGGAGTCCGGACCGCCCGTCCCGCCGGACCGCCGCCAGACCTAGTACTCGTCCTCGTCCGGCCCCTTCTTCCCGCCGCCGCCCCGGCCGGTCTCGTCGTCCCGGCCGGTCTCGTCGTCCCGGTCGATCGTCTTGACCGGGCGGGTACGGCCCGCCTCGGGGAGTTCGCCCAGGTCGTGGCGGAGGTAGAGGACGTCGCCGACGAAGAGGTCGTAGAGGAGGATGCCGACGATGCCGCCGATCAGCGGGCCGACGATGGGAATCCACCAGTAGCCGCTGAACTGGCCCGCCACGCTCCCCGGGAAGGCCAGGCTTCCCCAGCCCGCCGCCCAGGTGAACAGCCGGGGGCCGAAGTCACGGGCGGGGTTGATGGCGTAGCCCGCGTTGGCGCCGAAGGACATGCCGATCGCGGCGACCACGAGACCCACGATGAAGGGGGCCAGATTCGCCTTCACCGCCTGGTTGCGCAGGTCCAGGATGGCGACCACGAACATCACCAGGAAGGCCGCGCCGACGATCTGGTCGATCAGCGGGCCCCAGATGCCGCCGTGGAAGTAGGGCGCGGGGAAGGTGGCGAAGATGGAGAACGAGGCCAGGGTGTGGCCGTCCGTCTTGGGCCCCTTGACCGCGGAGTCGAAGGTGTCGATCGCGTTGTGGTAGACGAGGTACACCAGCGCCGCCCCCGCGAACGCGCCCGCGACCTGGGCGAACCAGAACGGCAGCACCTTCAGCCAGGGGAAGCCCCGCCGTACGGCCATGGCGAGGGTGACCGCCGGGTTGAGGTGGGCACCGCTGACGCCGCCGGCCACGTAGATACCGAAGGTCACGGCCAGCGCCCAGCCCCAGGCGACCAGCAGCCAGTCACCGGCGGCGAGGAAGATCGTCGTGGTGGTGGCGGCGCGGCCGGAGCCCGGCAGCGCGGCGACCGCCATGGCGACCACACCGCAGCCGAACGAGATGAGGACGAAGGTCCCGATGAACTCCGCCATGAGCTCGCCCGCCAGACCGCCCCGGTGCCGGAGCCGGGACGGCTTGATGAGTGGGGGAATTTCGACAGCCATTGAGGCCCCCTAGCAGAGGAGCGGTAGGGCAAACATCCTCATATTCACCCACCGCACCCCGGCCCGCAGGGCGGGAAACCCGTCTGGCCTAAGGGTTATTGCAGGGGGCGACCCTCAAGGGGAGTCGCCCGAGCCGGCAGGGACCGTTGCGGGCATGAGGAGGCCGGTGCCGCGCGGGAGAGCGTCGCGGCACCGGCCCGTGCTGGGATGCGGCGGTCAGACCGCCGTACGGCGGTCCGGGTGCCAGGTCGCCAGCGCCCAGATGATGAAGAAGTCGATGCCGATCAGGATCAGCGACCAGATCGGGGCGTACGGCAGGAACAGGAACTGAAGGATCAGGCCCGCGGAGGTCAGCACGATGCCGACCACCCGCGCCCAGGCGGCGCCCATCAGCACGCCCGCGCCGGTCGCCACCACGAGCACGCCGGCCGCCAGCAGGATCCAGCCCCAGCCGGTCAGGTCGATCTTGTAGACGTAGGCGTTGATACGGGCGTACACGTCGTCCGCGGCGATCGCCGAGATGCCCTGGAAGATGTGGAGGATGCCGTTCACCAGCATCAGCACACCCGCGAAGACCGCGCCTCCCTCGGCCAGCCCGTTGTGTGCGGGCCGTGCCGACTGCGTCTGCTGGGTCATGGCTGTTACCTCCGACGTCTCGTCCCCCATGAACCCCAGGTGGGGTCGTAGGTACGACGATCCGGCGCGCGGCGCCCGGCTACCACGGGGGCTAGGCCATACGGGTGAGGCCACGCATCGGCGCAGGGCGGCTCAGGCCATCCAGAAGAAGACCGCCGTCATCCGCTTCTCCTCCAGCGTGCGGCCGGTGTAGGCGGTCGCGCTGTGCACCAGGTTGGCGTTGTAGAGCAGCAGGCGGCCCGCGCGGTGCGGGACGCGGACGTCCTCCTCGAAGGCGTCGGGGGCGACGAAGCGGGTGCCGAGGGCGTCGACCAGGTTGTTGTGCGGGGCCTGGACGACATTGCCGCCGAGCCGGCCGCCGGGCAGCGACTGACGGTAGAAGCTGGTGCCGCAGGACTTGGGCACCGCCGGGTTGAGGTAGAGCACGGCCGCGTACCGGCACAGCGCGCGGGAGTCGGTGTGCGGGCGGGGCTCGCTCTCGCCCTCGCCGACGACCTGGACGCAGTTGTGGTTGAGGGTGCCGCCGCCGGGCGCCCGCTGCACCCACAGCTCCTTCGCGCCGGTCGCTTTCTTCACCAGCCGCTCCACACGGGCCAGTTCACCGGGTTCGAGGCCGGGCATCGCGCGCAGTCCGGGCCAGGTCTCGGAGGTGTACGGGTAGCCCTTGGCCCAGTCCTCCTTGGCGAGGCACCGCTCACGCACCGCGCCGGTGTCGGGCAGGGCGTCGTCCAGCACCCAGTAGTCACGGCCCTCGGTGGGCTTCCGGTAGGGAAGTACGTGAAGAGCGACGGGAGTTCTGGGCGGTGGCAGTGGGGGCATGCGGCGAAATCTAGGCCGGTGACCTGGGACGCTTCGCCCGAGGAAGGGTCAACCTCTGGCCAACGTCCTCTCATACACTGGTTGTTCGCGGGTCAAGGGCGCCCGCGCGGCACACCCCGGGAAACCGGCGCGGAATCTTTACGGCGGACATCGAGACGAATCGGCTCCGCGTCCGTACTGCTGTGTGTCTGAACCGCCTGTCGGCGGAACCACGACCGGGCAGGAGGAACAGTGCGCTTTTCGCGGAACGCGACGGGAACTCTCTTCGTGGGCGGTGCCATGGCACTGACCCTCGCGGCGCTGGCCTACCCGGGCATGCTCGGGCTGGACACCGTCTCCACTTCGCAGACCCGCATCATCGCCAACACCCAGTGGGGTCCGCTCACCGAGCAGGACCGGGACTTCGTGGTGAAGGTGCGCGCGGCCGGGCTGTGGGAGTACCCGCTCGGGCAGATCGGGCTCCAGAAGGGCGCCTCCCCGGGGGTCAAGGAGGCCAGCAAGCACCTGGTCGACGGGCACGCGGCGCTGGACGCCTCCTGCCGCAAGATCGCGCCGATGCTGAACATCACGATCCCCAACGTGGCGAGCCCCCAGCAGGAGGGGTTCGTGACCCAGTTGAAGGGCGAGACCGGCAAGGCGTTCGACACCGACTTCGCCAACATCCTGCGGATGACGCACGGTTCGATCTTCAACGCCATCGCGAAGATCCGGTCCACCACCAAGAACTCGCTGATCCGCTCGCTGGCCGACCAGGCCAACGACACCGTGCTCGACCACATGACGGTGATGGAGAAGACCGGTCTGGTCGACTTCGACCAGACCATCTTCCAGCAGACCACCCCGCCGAAGCTGCCCACGGACAACCTGACGCCGCCCGCGCCGGACCCCGGTCAGCCGCAGGTCGTGCTCACGCCGCCGCCGAACGCCACCTCCACCCCGCTGGCCATTCCCGGCGTCACCGGCTCGAACAGCACCCGCGAGGACTCCACCCCCGCCGAGCCGAACCCCAGCCCGACGATCGGCTAGCCGAGCCAGACCGTGGTGTCCGGCGGGAGTACGTCCGGTTCGGTCAACGGCACGCTGGACAGCAGGAGTTCGCCCGCCGGGCGGACGACGGGCTCGGCGGTGAGGTTGGTCAGGCAGCGCCAGCCGGGGGCGCGGGTGAAGTCCAGGACGCCGGGCGGCGTGCCGGGCGTCCAGGTCAGCTCCTCCCCCTGGAGCAGCTTGCGGCGCAGCCGCAGCGCGGTGCGGTACAGCTCCAGCGTGGAACCCCCGGTGCCGGCCTGCGCCCGCACGGCGTACCGGGCGAAGGACTCCGGCTGCGGCAGCCAGGCCGGTCCCGGCCCGAAGCCGTACGAGGGTCCCGTCGTCGTCCATGGCAGGGGCACCCGGCTGCCGTCCCGGCCCTTACGGGTGTGCCCCGACTGTTCCCAGACCGGGTCGCGCAGTGCCTCGGCGGGCAGGTCGGCGACCTCGGGCAGGCCCAGCTCCTCGCCCTGGTAGAGGTAGGCCGAGCCGGGCAGCGCCAGCATGAGCAGGGTCGCGGCGCGGGCCCGGTGCAGCCCTGCTTCGGGGTCGGTCTCGGGGTCGGTGCCGCCCGAGCGCAGCCAGGCGTCCAGGTCGGTGCCGGGCGGCAGGACCAGCCGGGAGGCGTGCCGGACCACGTCGTGGTTGGACAGCACCCAGGTGGCCGAGGCGCCGACGGTGTGCGCCTCCGCGAGGGAGGCGGTGATGGCGCGGCGCAGCCGGTCCGCGTCCCAGCCGGTCTCCAGGTACTCGAAGTTGAACGCCTGGCCGAGTTCGTCCGGGCGGGCGTACAGGGCGCGCCGGGTGTCCGGGACCCAGGCTTCGGCGACGGCGGTGCGGGGCGGGTCGTAGGCGTCCAGGAGGGTGCGCCAGTCGCGGTAGATGTCGTGGACCTCGTCCCGGTCCCAGTAGGGGTGGCTGCCGGGGGCGACGCGGGGCAGGGCCTCCTCGCCGGTGGCGCCGATGCCGCCGACGTCCCGTAGGGGTTCGGTGAGGTCCTTGGCCAGGCCGTGGGCGACGTCCACGCGGAAGCCGTCCACACCCCGGTCGGACCAGAAGCGCAGGGTGGTGCGGAAGTCCTCGCGTACCTCGGGGTGCGACCAGTCCAGGTCGGGCTGCTCGGGGGCGAACAGGTGGAGGTACCAGTCGCCGTCCGGGACGCGTTGCCAGGCGCTGCCGCCGAACACGGACTGCCAGTCGGTGGGCGGGAGTTCGCCGTACCGGCCCCGGCCGGGGCGGAAGACGTAGCGGGCGCGGGCCGCCGAGCCCGGCGCGGACAGCAGGGCCCGCTGGAACCAGGGGTGGCGGTGCGAGGTGTGGTTGGGGACGAGGTCCACGATGACCTTCAGGCCCAGCCGGTGCGCCTCCGCGACCAGGGCGTCGAAGTCGGCCAGGGTGCCCAGGCGCGGGTCGACGCCCCGGTGGTCGGCGACGTCGTAGCCGCCGTCGGCCAGTTCGGAGGGGTAGAAGGGGCTGAGCCAGAGGGCGTCGACGCCGAGCGTGGCCAGGTGGTCCAGGCGGTCGGTGACGCCCGCGAGGTCGCCCAGGCCGTCGCCGTCGGCGTCCGCGAAGCTGCGGGGATAGACCTGGTAGATGACGGCCTGCCGCCACCAGTCGGGGTTCCTGGACGAGAGGTCCGCCATGCGGGCTCCGTTCGTACGGTTCACCTAGGGGTGTCGACAGAAAGCTGTCCAGGCCGCCCGGCGCGGGAAACCTGGGTCAGGGCCGCTGCACCGTCTTCAGATACAGGTCCACGTACCGGGCCACGTCGACGTCCAGCGCCACGTCCACCAGGGGTCGCGCGCGGGCGCCCCCGTGGATCTCGGACTCGCCGGGGCGGTGGCGGCGGTCGACGACGGTCTGGCCGCGGGCCGGGCCGGGGGCGAGGCTGACCTCGACCGGGAGCGGGCGGGTGGTGAGCCCGGCCGGGTCGGCGACCGCGCAGACCGCGCCCGCGTCGCCCAGGCCGCCCGCCTCCTCGTCGTCCGGGGTGGTGCCGGGGGCGCTGGGTCGGTGGGACAGCAGGTCTCCGGCGAGCCTGGCGCCCGGCTCGTCGCTGGCGCGCAGGCGGCGCACCTCGGTGCCGGGGACGACGACCCGGGTGAACACGTCCAGCCCGTACATCGTGATCGGCACGTCCGCCGTGAGCAGGATCGCGGCCGCCTCCGGGTCGTGCCAGACGTTGAACTCCGCGACCGGGGTGGCGTTGCCGACGCCGACCGCGCCGCCCATGAACACGATCCGCTCGATGTTGCGCGTCACCTCCGGGTGGGTGCGCAGCAGCAGGGCGATGTTGGTCAGGGGCGCGGTGGGGATCAGGGTCACCGGGCGCGGGGAGGCGAGGATCTCCCGGTACAGCAGGGTGACGGCGTCCACGGCGGCCGGGGCGCGGGTGGGGGCGGGCAGGCCGAGGTCGGCCATGCCGTCATGGCCGTGCACATGGCGGGCCGGGCGTGCGGGCTCCAGCAGCGGGCGTTCGGCGCCCCTGGCCACCGGGATGTCGGGGGCACCGGCCCGTTCCAGCACGGTGAGGGTGTTGCGGACCACGCCGTCCACGTCGGTGTTCCCGGCCACGCAGGTCACCGCGCGCAGGTCGAGTCCGGGGTGGCGGACGGCGAGGAGCAGGGCCAGGGCGTCGTCGACGCCGGTGTCGCAGTCGATGATCACGGGAACGACGGGCTGCACGGCGGCCTCCTGCCGGCCTGACGGCGTACGGACGCCTCGACCCTAGACGAGCGCCCGGCCGACGGCCCCGGGCCCTCACCCGAACGGACCGGAGCGCTGGTGGGCCGTGATCGCGGGTGGTGCCGTAGGGAGTGCCCGACCTAGGAGCAGGCAGCGGCCGGAACGATCAGGAGGCACCCCCCGATGACCGGAGGCATACGTACCCGCGGCGCCCGTGTCCTCCTGCCGCTGGGCGGGCTGCTCGCGCTGAGCGGCTGCGCGACCCTCGGTCTGGAGCATCCGGCGACCGCGAAGTACCCGCTGCCGACGATCGAGAAGCCCGCGGCCACCTCCAAGGCGGCGCCCAGCGGCAGTTCGGCGCTCACCGACGCGCAGGCACAGGCCGCGCTCGTCACCGAGTCCGACCTCGGCTCCCCCTGGGCCGCGACACAGGGCACCGCGACCTGGCGGGACGGCATGCTGAAGGCAAGGTCGGAGGTGGCGGAGTGCCAGCGGCTGCTGGACGCGCTCTACTCCGACCAGGTGCTCGGCGCCCCCGCCCGCGTGGCCGTCGCCCTGGACGATCCCGGCTCCGAGGCCCAGCTGCGCTACCAGATCGGCGCGCGCCGGCCCGCCGACGTGGACGCCGACCTGAAGTGGCTGAGCGAGATGCCGGCCAAGTGCGCGAGGTTCACGGCGACGACCCAGACGGCCCTGAGCGAGGACGTCCAGGTCTCCGACCTGCCCCTGCCCGAGGTCGGCGACAAACGCCAGGGCCTGCGCCTCACCCTCACCGCCACCGACCCGGAGAACCCCGACGCCGACGAGCAGGTACTCACCCTGGAACTGGCCGCCGTACGCGTGGGCGAGGACGCCTTCGCCCTCACCAACGGCGGGCCGGGCGACGTACCCAACGACGCGACCCAGGCGGCGGTCCAGATCGGCGCGCTGCGGCTGGCGGACGTGCGCAGGCAGGGGCGGGCGCAGGTCTAGGGCGCGCCGCCGGTTGCGAAGGTGCCCTCAGAACGGTGGGGCCGCCGGTGCGGGCCCCAGGGTGGTCGTGCCCGGAGTGGTTCGGTGGCCCAGGCCCGTCCGGTAGGCGTCCAGTGCCGCTTCGGTGCGGCCCGTGCGGCGGAGGAGGTCGCCGAGGAGGCGGCAGAGGTCGGCCAGGTCGCCGGCCGCTCCGGCTCGTTCCAGGAGGCTGAGGGCTCGGACGTAGTGTTCCTCGGCGGAGTCCGTCTCGCGGGCGTCCTCCGCGATGATGCCGAGCAGGCGGTGGGCGGCGGCCGCGTGGACGGCGCCGCGTTCGGAGGAGAAGTCGCCGAGGACACCGTCGAGGAGGGCGGCGGCCTCGGTGGGTCTGCCCCGGCGGTGCAGTACGTCGGCCAGTTCGACCGCGGCCTGGCTGCGGTACAGCGCGGCGCGGGTCTCCGCCAGCATCTCCAGCGCCTGCCGCAACTCCGTCTCGGCGCGCTCCAGTTCGCCCGCCTGGGCGTGCACGTACCCGCGCATCCAGTGGCAGTTGGCGAGTTCGGTGCGCAGCCGCAGCTGACGGTAGAGCCCGGCCGCCTTGGCCAGGGAGGCATCGGCCTCCGCGTGCCGGCCCTCGGCGAGCAGCGTACGGGCGACCGAGCGGTGCATACGGGCGATCAGCGCGGGATCGGCGGCGCGAGGGGCGAGCGCGAGTGCGAACTCGGCGGCCTGGGCGGCACGGGCGTGGGCGCCCATGTCCATGTAGGGGCCGATCACGGCGGTGTAGAGGTGGAGCAGGGCGTCCGGGTCGTGCAGGCCGCCCCTGTTGAGTTCGTCGAGGGCGGTCTCCAACAGGTAGACGGCGTAACGGATTTCCCCGGCCAGGTAGTGCGCCACGGCACGGCCGCGTACGGCGGGTACCCGTACCGGGAGCGTCTCGCCGGACAGCCGCTCCTCCGCCTGCTCGAAGTGGCCCCGTGCCGACTGGAGTTCACCCGTCTCCAGCGCGCATTCGCCAAGTCCCAGCAGCGCGGCGGCCTGTTCGGGTACGAGACCGTGCTGCTCCGCCTCGGCCAGCAGGGCCGCGTACCGCTCCACGGCCTCCTCGGCCCGGCCGTCCGCCAGTACCCGCTGGGCCTCGGTGAGCCGTAGCCGCAGGGCGGTGGCGAGGTGGGCGGGGCGGCCGGAAGCCAGTTCGTCGAAGGTGACGCCGAGCCGCCCGGCGATGTGCCGGAGGGCGTCGTCGGAGGCCCGTACCCGGCCCGCCTCCAGGGTGGAGATGTAGGCGGGGGTGTAGGCGGGCTCGGCCAACTGTCGCTGTGTCATGCCGCGTTCGGCGCGCAGCCGCTGCACACGCCGCCCGACCACCTCCGGCACGTCCCGCTCCGACATCCTCGCGCCTCCCCAACTCCCTTGGTACCCCTTGTCGTTCGGGTCCCACAGCCCTAGGTTAAACGGCGGCTCAAGTCCCCTTGACTCGTCGCTGATGTTGCGAGGTCGCCGTGCCAGGACGCACCCCCGCCCCCGTCGCACGCCCCCATGCACCCGCCCGCACCCGGCCCCGCCCGGCGGGCGCCACCCCGATCGCCAGAGGCGTCGCCGCGGCCGTGGTGGCCGTCGCCGCCCTCGTCACCGCCGCCAACGCGGGCCCCGCCCGCGCCTCGGACACCGCACCGGAGCCGGTCGCCCGGCACGCCCAGCACTGAACCCCCGCCGCACCGAACGACACCCGCCGGTCCCGGCGCGCACCCCGCAACCCCCAACACCCCTGTTGCGCAAGGGGGTTTCCAGAACAAGCACGGGTAAAACCCACCCCAAGCCCGGCCGCCAATCACCCCAAATCCCGCCAATAGACCGGTTGTACGGGAGTGGAATATCTCACCGTCAACAGTTGACAGCGGACCACGCCATTAGGGTGAGCGCGATCCGGCCAGGCCCACGCCCTCGAGCGCACCGCCCGGCCGCTGAACGGGGATCTCTTTTCGGTGGCCGGGGTCGGGGCCAGGGGCGGAAGGCACGGGGGATGACGGGTAGCAGCCTGCGCGCGGAGGAAACCGGGACACCGGACACCGCGACCGAGACCGTGCGGCCGCCCAGGAGACGAGCGCCGCGCGTCCTGCGCTGGACCGCGCTCGCCCTGGCCCTGCTGCTGCTCGGCACGGCCACCGCCGGCTACTTCTACTACCGGCACCTCAACGGCAACCTCGCCAAGGCCCCGCTCGACCTCGGCGACACCCGTCCGCCCTCGGCGACCCCGGACGCGGCGGGCCGTACCCCGCTGAACATCCTGCTGATCGGCTCGGACAGCCGGAACACCGCCGACGACCTCGAACTCGGCGGTTCCAAGGGCGATGTGGGGCGCCCGCCGCTGGCCGACGTACAGATGCTGCTGCATGTGTCGGCGGACCGGAACGACATGTCGGTGATCAGCCTGCCCCGCGACACCATGATCCCGATCCCCCGGTGCACCGACCCCGTCACCAAGAAGGTGTACCCGGAACTGAGCCTGGCGATGGCGAACGAGTCGCTCGGCCGGGGCGGCCCCGGCTGCACGGTCGCCACCTGGATGCGGCTCACCGGCATCCCCGTCGACCACTTCATGATGGTCGACTTCTCCGGTGTGGTCGCCATGGCCGACGCCATCGGGGGCGTCCCGGTCTGCGTTGAGGAGAACGTCTATTCGCACACCGCGAGCGGCCACGGCTCCGGGCTCAAGCTGGAGGCGGGCACCCACCCGGTCAAGGGCAAGCAGGCCCTGCAGTGGCTGCGCACCCGCTACGGCTTCGAGGACGGCACCGACATCGGCCGCACCCACGCCCAGCACATGTACATGAACTCGATGGTCCGCCAGCTGCGCGCCAACGCCCGCCTCGGCAACCCCGCCGAGATGCGCCGGCTCGCGGAGGCGGCGACGAGCGCGCTCACCGTCGACGACGGGCTCGGCACGGTCAAGGAGCTGTACGACCTGTCGATGGAGCTCCAGAAGGTGCCCACCGAGCGGATGACCATGACCACGCTGCCCACCACCCCCTGGGCGCAGGACGGCAACCGCCTGGTGCCCGCCGCCGAGGACGCCGACAAGCTCGTCTCCATGGTCCGCGACGACGTCGCGCTGGACGGACGCGACACCAAGGAGCCGAAGCCGGAGGAGACCGACCCGGCCGCGCCCGCCGCCGACATCGCGGTACGGGTCCAGGGCGGCACCGGCGCGGGCCTGGAGTCCCCCACACCCGACCGCGCCGGGGCCGTCGCCGGGCTCCTGCGCGACCACGGCTTCACCCGGACCACCGCCGACCAGGCGGCCGCCACCGAGCCCGGCACCTCCGTCCTCTACTCCGGCACCACCCTGAGGGGCGACGCCCTGGCGGTGGCCGAGGCGCTGGACATCCCCGCCGCGCGGGTCCGCGAGGTGGACGACGCGAGGGACGTGACCCTCGTCGTGGGCGCCGACTGGCCCTCCGGCGACCGGTTCCCGGAGCCGGAGAAGCGCGAGGTCCCGAAGTCGGCGTCCGTCCTGAGCGGCGCCAGGACGGACGCCTGCATGAAGATCCAGCAGGGCTTCACCTGGTGAACGGGCGGGTCGCCCGGCCAGGATCTCGCTACGATCCTCTGCTCATGGACGTGCTCACGGGATACGAGATGGCCGACATCCCGCCCGGCAGGGTGACGTTGTCGGACCGGCGGACACAACGCAGCTGGCCGGTATAGCTCGCGCCCTGCCAGCTCGCGGCCTGCCCGGTAACCCAGACGCTGTACGCACAGGTCACCGGCCGGCGGCCGAGCACCTCCCTCGGGGGCCGGCTGCCCGTCGAATGCGTCTCCTGGTGGGACGCGGTGCGGTTCTGCAACGCGCTGTCCCGACGCGACGGGCTGCCGCCCGCGTACCGCGTCCCCGATGTCGCACGCTCCGTCGCGCACTGAGCCGCCAAATGACGCTAGTCCCGCTGGAGTTGTTCCAGCCGGTCCCGCACGTCGTCCAGGGCGCCGTCCCGGCGTCCTGGTACGCGCAGCCTCAACTCCACTAGCCGGACGCCGAGTTCGCGGGCCCGTCGCTGGTCCTCGATGCGGCCCCACTGGTGGTGGGCGCGGTCCGCGGCGGACTCCACGGAGGGGGCGTCCGGGGCGTGGCCCGAGGCGAGGCGGAAGCCGGCCACGCCCAGCCAGGCGCGGCAGCTGCGCACCGGGTCGCCCGCGAACATCGCCAGGTCGGCCCGGACCTCCGCCCAGTGCAGGGCGTCCTCGGAGGCGGGACCGTGCTCGCGTACCGCCGCCTCCTGGTGCCGGGCGGCCAGCCGGTCGGCCTCGGCGTGCCGGCCGGCCCGTACGGCGGCGCTCAGCGCGGCGTGCGGATCACCGGCGTCGGGCGCCGTGAGCACCAGGTTCGACGGCAGCTCGCCCGCGATCCGGTCCAGCGCCCGCCGGTGCAGCTCGGCGAGCGGCGGCCGCTGACCGCCCCGCAGCAGCACCGCCACCGCCCGCATGTACGTCGGCTCCGCGACCCTGCGCCGGCCGGGCGGCGGCGCGATCCGGCCGTGCACGACGGCCGTACGGCCCGAGTCCAGCGGCCGTCCGGCCAGGTCCGCCCAGGTCTCGGCGTCCGCGTGCAGGTCCAGCAGCAGCTGCGTGGTCCCGGCCGGGCGCAGCCGCAGCTCGTCCTTGAGCCAGTGCCAGGGCAGCGCGGTGTAGCGGGCGGTGGCCGGGGTGGTGCGGGCCAGCGCCAGATGCGGCAGCCGCTGGCGCCGGTCCAGCAGCAGCTGCCCGGTGACGTACACCGTCAGCGGGCCGGACGCCGCGGCGGCCGCGCGCAGCCGGGACAGCACGCCCTGCGGGTCGAGGGGGTCGGCGAGTTCGACCACGTTCGCCGTGTCGGTGCCCGCCAGTACGGACGGTGCGACGGCGCCCAGCACGGGCAGCACGGCCGCCGCGTCCACCAGGCGGCCGCGGCCCAGCGGCGCGGCCGCGAGCAGCAGCACGGTTCCGGGCATCGCGCCTCCCCCTGTGGTTCGCCGGACAGGTTCGCCGGACAGCCAGCACCGTAACTCCGGGGACGGCCGTGCGGGGCTCAGGACGGCGAAGGTCGCCCGGTCGTGGACGCGGGCCCGGGCTCGGGGCCGGTCTCGGGCTCCGGCAGCCGCCGGACGGCGAAGACGGTGGTGTCGTCGCCGAGCCGGCCGCGGGTGTGCCGCAGCACCCCCTCGCGGACCAGGCGCACCAGCCGCCGGGGAGCGGCCCGCCCGGGATCGGCGGCCACCGCCCGCGACACCTCGCGCAGCAGCGGGTAGTACTCCCCTGCGCGGTCGCGGGCCTCGGTCACGCCGTCCGTCACCATCAGCAGCGTCTCGTCCCTCCCCAGCCGCTCCCGGCAGGCCGGCGCCCCCGTGGGTGCCGCGTCCCCCGTGAGGTCGCCGAAGCCGATCGGCAGCCGCTCCCCGCCGGGCAGCGGGCGCACCCCGCGCGGGCCCACGGCGAGCGGCGGTTCGTGCCCGAAGTTGATCACCTCCACGACGTCCCGGGCGTCCTGGGGGAAGGCGAGCAGCAACGCGGTGGCGAACCGGTCGCCGTCGTACCGGCCGAGCGCGGCGGTGTGCCCGCGGTGGCGGCACATCCGCACCTCCAGCCGGTCGGCGACGGTCACCAGATCGGGCTCGTGGTAGGCCGCCTCCCGGAAGGTGCCGAGCAGCGCGGCCGCCGTCTCCACCGCGCCGAGCCCCTTGCCCTGCACATCCCCGAGGAGCACACGGGTGCCGTGCGGGCTGGGCTGGATGTCGTAGAAGTCGCCGCCCACCCGAGCGTCCATGTCGGCGGCCAGATACACGCCAGCGTGCTCCAGACCGGCCCAGTTCGGCGGCAGCGGGCGCAGCACCGTACGGCGGGTGGTCTCGGCGATGTCCCGCATGTGCAGGCCCTGCCGCTCCCGGCGCACCCGCACCACGGACGCGATCACCGCGAGCGCGCCGCCGAGCGCGAGCAGCACGAAGTCGGCGGTCCCCGCCCGGTACCGCTCGGGGAAGGCGGTGTCCACGGCGAGGTAGGTGACGAGCGACAGCAGGGCGAATGTGATGGTCGCGCCGACCCCGCAGACGGCGGCGGCGATGCTCGGGACCAGGATGATCCAGGAGACGACGCGGAACTTCTCCCCGGTCTGGAAGTCCACCGCCACGATGAGCGCCAGCAGCACCAGCGGCACCAGCCAGGCCGAGCCCCGGTCGAAGATCCGCCGCTGCTCGCGCCGGCCCCGGTACTCCATCTCGGTCACGAGCCCCCTCTCCGTCCCGGGACCGCGCGTAGGCCGCGGCGGGCCGTCGTCCTCGGAAACCTCAGGGGAACACGGACCGATCGCGGCCGCATCCGGGCCCCGTCACCCACCCGGCCGAGTTGCCGGGCCGTCGCCGCAGGTGTGCCCTGGAAGGCGGGGCCGGCGACTCGCGGCCCGAAGCGGCGAGAGAGGAGCGCTCTCATGGCTCACGCGGCACCCGCGCCCGGCGCGCTGCCCCGAGGCGGCCGCAAGGACGCCCCGGCCACGGTCAACCTGCCCCCCGACATCCTCGACGCCCGCACCCACCGCATGGCCAGGGTCGCGGTACCGGTGCTGCTGGCGCTGGTCTACGGCTACTGGGCGGCCGCCAACCGGCGCGGCGGCGGCCCCATCACCGGCTGGAACCTGCTCTTCGGGTTCCTCACCGCCCTGGTGTTCGGGGTCGTGCTCTTCGCCGTGCTGACCGTCGCGCCCCGGCTGCGCCGTGAACTGCACGCGCTGACGTGGGCGGTGTTCATCGGCGTCTCCTTCGGCTTCCTCTACAACCAGGCGGGCGCCTCCCTGGTCCGGTCGGTGGGCATACCACTGCTGGTGGCGGCGGTGACGTTCATCGTGTGCTTCTACCGCTTCTACACCCGCGAGGACGCCGTCGGGCACCGCGTCCACTGAAGGGAGCCGTCCCCCGAACGCACCCCCACCGCTCGCGCCCCGCGGCCGCCGGGACTTGCCTGGAAGCGTGCACCCCCGCCTCAGGAGTGCCCTGTCGGCCACGCTGATCGCCCTGTCCTGCCTCCTCGTGCCCTTCGGCGCGCCGGCGGCCTGGGCGGCGTACACGCTCACCGACACGGGCCGGTACGTCACCACGATGGCACCGCTCGCCGCCGACCCGGCCGTGCGGGACGCCGTCGCGGAGACGGTCGGCGACGGCATCCTGCGCGAGGTGGACCAGCGGGCGGACGTGAGCCCCGTACACGGCTCGGTGGGCCCCTTCGTCCGGGACGCGGTGCGCTCCTTCACCCACACCCGCGCCTTCCGGCTCGCCTGGGACACCGGCAACCGGGTCACCCACGACGCGGTGCTGCGCGCGCTGCGCGAGGACGCCCCGGCGGGCGGCGTCCCGCGCGCCGTCACCGTCGACCTGGCTCCGATCACCGCCCAGGTCAAGGCGCAGCTCGCCGAGGACCACATACCGCTCGCCGCCCGCATCCCGGTCCGCCACACCGAGGTGCCGGTGCTCCCGGCGGGCGAGCTGACCCGGTACCGCAAGGGATTCCACATGCTCGAAGTCGCCGGTCTGTGGCTGCCGGTGGCAGCCGTCGTGTTCGCCGCCGCCGGGATCGCGCTGGCCGTGCGCCGCCGCCGCGCCGTCGTCGCCACCGCGCTGGGCACCGCGCTCGGCGGCGCCCTGCTCGGGCTCGCCCTCACCGCGGGCCGCGCGCTCACCCTGGCCGACCTCCCGGCCGACGTGCCGCACCCGGTCGCGGGCGCGGTCTACGACGCCCTCACCTCCGGCCTGCGTACCGTCTCCTGGCTGCTGCTCTTCCTCGGCCTCGCCGTGGCCCTGACCGCCTGGCTCACCCGCCGCCGCTCGGCCCGCCGACGGGGAGCGGGGACGAAGTCGGCCGGGACAGCCACGCGGACCCGGGCACGGGTCTGAGCACGGTCGACCTCGGGTCGAGCGGGCCGGCCGGCTGCTGCTCTCCGTCGCCCTCGGGTCCAGCGGGCCGGTCGGCTGCTCTCCGTCGCCCTCGCCCTCGCCGTGGCCCTGACCGCCTGGCTCACCCGCCGCCGCTCGGCCCGCCGCAGGGGAGTGCCCGCGCGGACACCGGGTCCGGGTCCGAGCACGGTCAACCTTTCGCTCGAGCGGGCCGGTTGAGAGCCCGCCCGCCCACACCGGACATAATGGGCGCATGCCCCGAGAGTTCCCCATCGGCCTCACCCCGCCCGACTGGCTGGTCCGGAACTTCCGCCCGCAGCAGGCGCCCGTCAACTGGCCCGCCGTCGCGCGGGCCGCCATCGCGATGGCGCTGCCGCTCGCGATCGGGTTCGCGGCCGGGCGGCCCGCGCTCGGCGCGCTGGCGTCCATGGGCGCCCTGAACGGCGTGATCGGCGACACCGCCGACGCCTACCGGATGCGCGTCATCACCATCGCCGTCCCCCAGCTCACCGGCGCCGTCGGCGTCATCCTCGGTCAGCTCGTCTTCGGGCAGGGCTGGTACGCCGTCGCCGTGGTCACCGGGGTCGCGCTGGTCTCCGGGATGATCTCGACCATCGGCGCGGTGGCCTCCGTGTCGGGACTGCTGCTCCTGCTCAACTGCGTGCTCGGCGCCGGGCTCCCGCTGCCCCACCCCTGGTGGCTGGCGCCGCTGCTGATGACCGGGGGCGGGCTGCTGGTGCTGGCCCTCGCCCTGCTGGCGTGGCCGCTGCGGGCCGGGGTGCCCGAGCGGGCGTCGGTGGCGAACACCTACCGCAGGGTGGCCGACCTGCTGGCCGCCTGCTGCGACGAGGACCGTTACATCGGCGCCCGCTTCGACGTCACCCGCTCGCTGAACCAGGCGTACGACCTGATCCTGGGGCACCGCGCCCGGCACCACGGACGCAGCGAGGAACTCACCCGGCTGCTGGCCCAGTTGAACGCCATCACCCCGGTCGTCGAGGCTGCCCCCGCCGTCCACCTCACCGGCCGCCCGCTGCCCCCACAGGTCCCCGAGGCGGTGCGCGAGCTGGCCCACGCGGTCGAGACCGGCGACACGGCCGGCCTGCGCCTGCCGAGACTCCCGCTCGCCCTCACCGAGACCGAACGCGCCGTCGACCATGCCCTGCGGCACACCGCCGAGGTGGTCACCTCACCCTCGGTGGACCCGCGCGGCATCGACGAACGCACCGTCGCCCTCCACGTACGCACCGCCCGCGCCGCCCGGGACGCGGTGCTGTCCGCGGGCTCCTGGCGCTACGGACTCCGCCTCGCGGTCTGCATCGGCATCGCGCAGGCCCTCGTCTCCCTCGTGCCGGTCTCCCGGTCCTACTGGGTCGCGCTGACCATCACCTTCGTCCTCAAGCCCGACTTCGGTTCGGTCTTCTCCCGTGCCCTGCTGCGGGCGCTGGGCACGGTGGTGGGGCTGGTGCTCGCGGCGGCGGTCCTGGCGGAGGTGCCGATCGGCTGGTGGGACGTCCCGGTGATGCTGCTGCTCGCGCCGCTCGTCCCGGCGCTCACCCCGCGCGGCTACGGCTTCCAGACCGCCGCGATCACCCCGGTGATCCTCCTCCTCTCCGACATCCTCAGCCACCAGGGCACCGCCCTGCTGCTGCCCCGGCTGCTGGACTCCCTGCTGGGCTGCGGGATCGCCCTGGTCGCGGGGTACCTGCTCTGGCCGGAGAGCTGGCACACCCGCGTCGGCGACCGGCTCGCGGACGCGGTCGAGGACACGGCGTCCTACGTCGAGACGGCGTTCGGCACCGACCCCGGCCCCGACCCCGCCCGCCGCACCCGGATGCGACGCCGCCTCTACCGCGACCTGTCCACCATCCGGACGGAATTCCAGCGCGCGCTGACCGAACCACCGCCCACCGGACGGCGCGCCGCGGCATGGTGGCCGCTGGTGGTCGCCGTGGAACGGATCGTCGACGCGACAACAGCGGCCCGCGTCCGCGTCCACCACGGCGCGCCGCCTCCGTCCCCGGCCGAGGTGCACCAAGTGGTGCGCCAACTAGGTGAATTGGCGGAGGGCGTCCGCGAGGCCGACACCCTCACCGCCTTCCCCACCCACCTGACCGGCCCGGCGGGCAGTGTGCTGGAACCGGTACGACAAGAAGTGGCGGCCGCGAGAGCCATCGCCACACCACACTGACGGGCCGCTAACCTAACGTGGCCGTCCTGGCCAGGGATCTACGGCGACAACTCTCGCGAAGGGGTGCGCACATGGGCATTCTCACTGTCCTGCGGAACGCGTTCGGCCGAGGACGCAAAGGGCGTCCCGCCGAGACGGAGAGTGCGGACCACCTTCCGACCCCCCGCCAGGAACACGACCTGGTAACAGAGGCGTTCGACACTCCGCGGGTCCCTGCGCAGGGGGTTACGCGGGGTGGGGCGACGGAGTCGGAGGCGGCGACTGCGACTGCGGCTACGCCGGAGACAGAAGCGCCGAAGACGGAGACCACGCCCGCGCCGGAAGCACCGGCCACGGCGGAAACGCCGGAGGCGGAGGCCGCGCCCTCGCCGGAGGCGGCCGTGCCGGAGGCGGAGGCCGCGCCTGCGGCGGAGCCCCTGGCCTCGGCGAAGACGCCGGAGGCGGAAGCCGCGCCTGCGCCGGAGGCCCCCGCCACGGCGGACTCGGCGGAGACTGCGGCCGCAGCGGAGACCCCGGCGGAGGCGGCGGCAGCAGAGCCGCAGGCCGGGTCGGTCACGCCGGAAGCCGAGGCGACCCCGCAGGCTGCGGCGGAGACCGCGACTGCCCCGGAGGCCCCGGAGGCCCCGGAGGCGGAGACGCCGGAAGCGGAGAAGTCGGCACCGGAGGCCGCAGAGCCGGTTACCCCGGAGGCGGAGGCCCCGGCGGCGGAGCCGGTCGAGCCGGAGGCAGCGCAGCCACAGGCAGAATCAGCCACGCCGGAGGCGGATGCCCTGGCGGGCGACGAGGAAGCGCCGGAGGCGGAGGCCGCGCAGGGCACGGCGGAGACCCCGGAAGCGGACGCCCTGGCGGGCGGGACCGAGGCCGAGAAGGTCGAGCCGACCGAGGCAGAAGCCACGAACGCGGACGCTCCTGAAGCGGCCGAGGTTCCGGAGATCGAGCCCCTGACGATGGAGCCCTCCATCATCGAGGCGGACCCGACCACGCCGGAGACGGACGCGGAGGTACTGGTCCCCCAGCAGCGCACCGAGCCCCTGCCGGAAGCCGAGGCGGAGACCGACCAGCCGGCCATCCCCGAGCAGGCCACGGAACCGAACGCCGACGCCCTGACCGAGCCGGAGCAGGAGGCCGCCGCCGAGGCAACGGAGCCCACCCCCGCGCCGGAGACCGCCACGGAGCCGGAGCCCACCCCCGCCCCCGAGGCCAACGCCAAGCCGGCGAGCAGCCCCGCGCCGGAGGTGAACACCGAGCCGGAGGCCACCCCCGCCCCGGAAGCCGAAGCCAAGCAGGAGTCCGCCCCCGCGCCGGAGGCGAAGAGCACCTCCGCCCCCGAGGCCGACGCCGAGCCGGAGAGCACCCCCGCCCCGGAGGCCAAGGCAGAGCCGACGGCCATCCCCGGCCCCGAGGCCGACGCCGAGCCGAAGGCCATCCCCGCGCCGAAGGCCGAGGCCGAGTCGAAGGCCACCCCCGCCCCGGAGGCCAAGGCCGAGCCGAAGGCCACCCCCGCCCCGGAGGCTCACGACGAGCCGGAGCCGGAGGCCGAGGCCGAGGCCAAGCCGGAAGCCGACGCCACCCCGGCCCCCACGCCCCAGCCCGAGGCCGCCGGCGCCCCCGTACCCCCGCCGGCGGCATCCGCACCCGACAACGCATCCCGCACGGGTGGTGCGGGTGGGAACACCACCGAGGCCGAGGGCGAAGCCGAGGCCGAGCCCCTCACCAGCACCCCCTCCCTCACCACAGCCCACACCGCCGCGGCAGCGACCCTCACCCACACCAACCTCACCGGCACCGCAGCGAAGCTCTACCTCGTACTGGACCGCTCCGCGAGCATGCGCCCGTACTACAAGGACGGCTCGGCCCAGGCCCTCGCCGACCAGACCCTCGCCCTCGCGGCCCACCTGGACAAGGACCCCCAGGTCCACGTGGTCTTCTTCTCGACAGAGGTGGACGGCACCACCGACCTCACCCTCACCGAGGACCACGCCACCAAGATCGACGAGACGCACGCGTCGCTGGGCCGCATGGGCCGCACCAGCTACCACGCCGCCGTGGAAGCCGTACTCGCCCACCACGACAAGCACGGCACCCCGGAGGACAACGTCCTCGTCGTCTTCCAGACGGACGGCGCCCCGGACGCCAAGACCCCCGCCACCCAGGCCCTCACGAACGCGGCGAAGACCCACCCCAAGGTCTTCTTCTCGTTCGTCGCCTTCGGTGAGCCGGACAACAAGGCGTTCGACTACCTCCGCAAGCTCAAGTCGGACAACACGTCCTTCTTCCACGCGGGCCCCACCCCCCGCGAACTGACGGACACCGAGCTGTACGAGGGCGTACTCGCGGCCTGGCGCCCGTAACCCCCCGCAGCTCCCCGTATGCCGCCCGCGTCCCACCTGTAAAACGGGAGGCGGGCGGCATACACACGTCGGCTACGATTTCAAGGTTCGTACCCGTAGCGACCTGGGAGCAGCCCCCGATGGCTCGACACCTCATCACCAGCGCCCTTCCGTACATCAACGGGATCAAGCACCTGGGCAACATGGTGGGGTCCATGCTCCCGGCGGACGTGTACTCCCGGTACCTCCGCCAGCGCGGCCACGACGTCCTGTACATCTGCGCGACCGACGAGCACGGCACCCCCGCCGAGCTGGCCGCGAAGGAGCGGGGCCTGCCGGTGGACGAGTTCTGCGCCCAGGCGCACGACGCGCAGAAGGCGGTGTACGACGGCTTCGCGCTGGCCTTCGACTACTTCGGCCGCAGTTCCTCCGCCGAGAACCGCGACATCACCCAGCACTTCGCGCGGAAGCTGAACGAGAACGGCTTCATCGAGGAGCGGGCGATCCGCCAGGTCTACTCGCCCACCGACGGCCGCTTCCTCCCGGACCGCTATGTCGAGGGCACCTGCCCGCACTGCGGCTACGACAAGGCCCGCGGCGACCAGTGCGAGAACTGCACCCGCGTGCTGGACCCGACCGACCTGATCGAGCCGCGCAGCGCGATCTCGGGCTCCACGGACCTGGAGGTCCGCGAGACCAAGCACCTCTTCCTCCTGCAGTCCAAGCTCCAGCACGAGGTCGAGGAGTGGGTGGCCCGGCACGAGGCGGACTGGCCGCAGCTGGCCTCCTCCATCGCCCGCAAGTGGCTGACCGAGGGCCTGCACGACCGCGCGATCACCCGCGACCTGGACTGGGGCGTGCCGGTCCCGGCCGACACCTGGCCGGAGCTGGCCGCCGAGGGCAAGGTCTTCTACGTCTGGTTCGACGCCCCGGTGGAGTACATCGGCGCGACGAAGGAGTGGGCGGACCAGGACCCGGCGAGCCGGGACTGGAAGTCGTGGTGGTACGAGGCGGACGACACCGTGCGCTACACGCAGTTCATGGCGAAGGACAACGTCCCGTTCCACACGGTGATGTTCCCGGCCACCGAGCTGGGCGTGCGCGAGCCGTGGAAGAAGGTCGACTACGTCAAGGCGTTCAACTGGCTGACGTACTACGGCGGCAAGTTCTCCACCTCGCAGAAGCGCGGCGTCTTCACCGACCAGGCCCTGGACATCCTCCCGGCGGACTACTGGCGCTACTTCCTGATCGCCAACGCCCCCGAGTCGGACGACTCGTCCTTCACCTGGGAGCACTTCACGGCCACGGTCAACAAGGACCTCGCCGACACCCTCGGCAACTTCGTCAACCGCGTCCTCTCCTTCTCCCGCAAGCGCTTCGGCGACGAGGTCCCGGCGGGCGGCGAGCCCGGTGAGGCGGAGACGCGCCTGGGCGAGGAGATCGCCTCGCTGCTGGCGGAGTACGAGACCCAGATGGAAGCGCTCCAGTTCCGCAAGGCGGCCTCCGCCCTGCGCGCCCTGTGGTCGGCCGGAAACTCCTACCTGGAGGAGAAGGCCCCCTGGCTGGAGATCAAGACCGACAAGGACGCGGCGGCGCTCACCCTGCGCACCGCGATGAACCTGATCCACCTCTACGCGGTGGTCTCGGAACCCTTCATCCCGGCGTCCTCGGCGGCGATGCGAGCAGCCTTCACCCTCCCGTCGGACACGGCCACCTGGACCACCCAGGAAGAGGCGCGCACCCTCACCACCCTCCAGCCGGGCATCCCCTTCACAGTCCCCCCGGTCCTCTTCGCCAAGCTCACGGACGAAGACCTGGAGGCATACAAGGAGCGCTTCGGCGGCACGGAAGCCTGACCCACCCCTGCGGCGGCGCCGCCCCCCTCTCGGGGCCGGCGCCGCCGCATGCCATCGCCCTCGGGACGACTCCCGCAGGCGAAAAGTGGAGGAGCATCGTGACGTTCGTGAACTTCTTTCCCGGTCGAGGCACCCTGCTGGAGCGCACCTACCCTGGAAGGTGAGGCCAAAGGGGAGGCCAAGGGTGTGCTGCGGGTACTCGAGGTGCGTGGCATCGTCGTCCCCGACGACATTCGCGAGCGCATCACCGCCTGCACCGACCCGGCCCGTGTGAGCGACTGGCTCGACCGTGCCGGAACCGTCCCACGCGCCGAGGACCGCTTCACCGACACCCCGGAGACGCCGGAGTCGGTCTGACCTGGGCCGGTTCTGGCAGAGTACGGGTGCCGTGAGCATCTCCGAACTCCACCAGCGCCTCCTGGCCGATGTCGTCAGTGCCGGGAGCCCCTATGGGCTCGTGCTTGCCGGGGGTTATGCCCTTGAGGGGCACGGGCTGGTCCAGCGGGCGCATGGGAATCTCGACTTCGCCACCGAGAGCGGGGAGGCGATGGAGGGCATCGCCCACGGGCTCGCCGCCGCGCTGGAGGTGCGGGGGCGAACCGTGCGGGTGGAGGCGGTCCCCGCGCTCACCGCTCAACTCGTCGTCGGCGATCCGCCGACCGGTGAGACCGTCGGTCTCACGCTGCACAAGGAAGCCTTCTGGCAGCCGGCCGAGCTGACCGGACACGGGCCCGCCCTCTCCCTCCCGGATGCCGTCGGGACCAAGATCCGGGCGCTGTACGACCGGGGCGCGGCCGTCGACCTGATCGACGCGCGGGCCGCCGCCGAGCGGTTCTCGCTGCCGGAACTGGAGGAGCTGGGCCGCCGGCACGCGTACGACGCCTTCGACCTGCCCACCCTCCAGTCCCGCCTGACCGGCACCGACTTCTACTCCGACCTGGAGTTCCTCCGCTACGGCCTCCCCCGCCACGAGGTCGGACCCCTCCGCGCCTGGGCCCAGCGCTGGTCCGACGACATCGCGGAACGTCTGCTGGAGGACGGCGCCTCCCCCGATGACGACGGGGAGTGAGCAGAACGAAAAGACCGGCCCGCTCCCTCAGGAGCTGGGCCGGTCTCTCGTAACCGCTTACTACTTCGGCTGCGGCTTCCTGATGTTCAGGTGCAGCTCGCGCAGGCGGGACTCGTCCAGCTCGGTCGGGGCGCCCATCATGAGGTCCTGGGCGTTGCCGTTGAGCGGGAAGGCGATGGTCTCGCGGATGTTCGGCTCGTCGGCGAGGAGCATGACGATGCGGTCCACGCCCGGCGCGATGCCACCGTGCGGCGGGGCGCCGAGGCGGAGGGCGCGCAGCATGCCGGCGAACTTCTCCTCGACCGTGTCACTGTCGTAGCCCGCGATCTCGAAGGCCCTGAGCATGATGTCCGGCTCGTGGTTCCGGATGGCGCCGGAGGAGAGCTCCACACCGTTGCAGACGATGTCGTACTGCCAGCCGAGGATGTCCAGCGGGTCCTGGCTCTCCAGGGCCTCCATGCCGCCCTGCGGCATGGAGAACGGGTTGTGGGAGAAGTCGAGCTTCCCCGTCTCCTCGTCCCGCTCGTACATCGGGAAGTCGACGATCCAGCAGAAGCTGAAGACGCCCTCCTCGAACTGGCCGGCCCGCTTGGCGGCCTCGACGCGCACGGCGCCCATGATCTTCGAGACCTCGTCGAACTCGCCCGCGCCGAAGAACACCGCGTGGCCGGGAGCCAGCGAGAGACGCTTGGTCAGCTCGGCGACGTTGTCCTCGGTGAGGAACTTGGCGATCGGGCCGGTCAGCGAACCGTCCTCGCCGACACGGACCCAGGCCAGGCCCTGCGCACCCTGCGAGACGGCGAACTCGCCGAGCTGGTCGAAGAACTTGCGGCTCTGGCCCGCGACGTCCGGCACCGGAAGAGCGCGCACGTGCTTGCCCGCGAAGGCCTTGAACGCCGAGCCCTCGAAGATGTCGGTGATGTCGACGAGCTCCAGCTTGGCGCGCAGGTCCGGCTTGTCGGAGCCGTACTTGAGCATCGCCTCGCGGAACGGGATGCGCGGGAAGGGGGAGGTGACGTGACGTCCGTCGCCGAACTCCTCGAACAGCTCGGTCATGAGCTTCTCGATCGGCTGGAAGACGTCCTCCTGCTCGACGAAGCTCATCTCGACGTCGAGCTGGTAGAACTCGCCCGGCGAGCGGTCGGCGCGGGCGTCCTCGTCGCGGAAGCAGGGCGCGATCTGGAAGTAGCGGTCGAAGCCGGAGATCATCAGCAGCTGCTTGAACTGCTGCGGGGCCTGCGGCAGGGCGTAGAACCGGCCCGCGTGGACGCGGGAGGGGACGACGTAGTCGCGCGCGCCCTCGGGGGAGGTGGCGGACAGGATCGGCGTCGCCATCTCGTTGAAGCCCATCGCGGCCATCTTGTGGCGCATCGCCGAGATGACGGACGTACGCAGCATGATGTTGCGGTGCATGCGCTCACGGCGCAGGTCCAGGAAGCGGTACTCCAGGCGCCGCTCCTCGTTGACCCCGTCCTCGGCGTTGATCGTGAAGGGCAGCGGGGCGGCGGCGCCCAGCAGCTCGACCTCCGCGACCTCGACCTCGATCTCACCGGTGGGCAGCTCGGGGTTCACGTTCTCGGTTCCACGTGAAACAACGCGGCCGTCGACGCGGACCGTGGACTCCTTGGAGATGGAGTCCAGCGCCTCGTACGCGGGCGTGCCGGGACGGGCCACGAGCTGCGTGATGCCGTAGTGGTCACGCAGATCGATGAAGAGGATGCCGCCCAGGTCGCGCCGATTGTGCAGCCAGCCACTCAGCCGGACGTCGGTACCGACGTCGGAGGCGCGGAGCTGGCCGCAGGTGTGGGACCTGTACCGATGCATCGTCGTTCATCGTCTTTCGTTCGGGGTGACCGAGGCTGCTCTCCTCGGATACGTACGGGCGCGGGGCCCGGACCCGTCAAGGGTACCGGGCACCCCACGATCGGCTCCCCTCCATTACCCTCCGCCCACCTACGGTGGCAGTACCCATAGATTCCTTCTTAAAGTGGGGCAATGCGCACAGGCGAGCCACTGCCGTCCGTGGGGGATGTCCTCGTCTCCCTCGCCACCGGTCTCTGGCAGTGGGACACGGCCACGGAGCTGGTCACCGTGGACGCGGAGGCGGCGCGGCTGCTGGGGCTGCCCGCCCGCCCCACCACCCTCACGGAGGCCCAGGCCCGCGCCCGGATGCACCCCTCCGACTGGAACGAGATCACCGGGGTCATCCCGCTCGCCGTGGCCAAGGGCACGCTCGCCGAGGTGCGCATCCGGGTCGTGGACGCGGACGGCCGCACCATCCGGGTGGTGCGCAGCCGCTCCAAGCCGGCCTACGACCCTGAGCGACGGGCGTACGAACTGATCGGCACCCTTCAGGAGGTCATCGAGCCGGCGCCGGGCACGTCCTCGGCGCGCAGCGCGATCACCGGTGACTGGCGGCGCTCCCGCGAGGCGTTCCTGCTGGACGCGGGCCGCGCGCTGGCCGAGGCGCGGTCGACGGCGGAGGTGCTGCGGGTCGCGGCCACGCTGTCGATGCCGGGGTTCTCGCCGGACGGGCTCGCGGTGTTCGGCGTGGAGGGCGACCGGCTGACGATCATCGGCCACCACGGCTACCAGCCCGGCGACGACGGCCCCTTCACCCATATGCCGCTGGCCACGGACTATCCGGCCGCCGAGGTGGTCCGTACCGGCCAGGCCGTCTATCTCTCCACGCCCGGCGAGTACCGCGACCGCTATCCGACGACCTGGCCGCTGGCCGAGCAGTTCGGGCGCCGCTCGTGGGCGTTCCTGCCGCTGACGCTGGGCGGGCAGACGCGGGGCGCCTGGATGGCGGCGTTCAGCGACCGGGTGGCGTTCACCCCGGACGAGCGGGCGGTGCTGACCACGGTCGCCCGGATGCTCGCCCAGGCGCTGACCCGGGCGGGCGACGCGGAGACCCAGCGGGAGCTGTCGGAGGGGCTCCAGCGCTCCATGCTGCCCTCGCTCATCCCGGAGATCCCCGGCATGAGCGTGGCCGCGCGCTACATCCCGACCGGCGGCGGCCTCCAGGTCGGCGGCGACTGGTACGACATGATCCCGCTGCCCGGCGGGGTGTCCCCGACCACCGCCCAGGGCGGCCGGTTCGCGCTGGTCATCGGGGACGTGCAGGGGCACGACGTACGGGCGGCGGGCCTGATGGGCCAGCTGCGGATCGCGCTGCGCGCCTACGCCGCCGAGGGTCACCGCCCGGACGCGGTGCTCTCCCGCGCCTCCCGCTTCCTGCACGGCATCACCCACGACGAGCACCTGACCGACCTGCGCTTCGCCACCTGCCTGTACGCGGAGGCCGACCCGGCGACCGGCCGCCTGGAGGTCGCCCGCGCCGGGCATCCGGAGCCGGTGATCCGGCTGGCCGACGGCACGGTGGTGCTGCGGCCCACGGCGGGCGGGCTGCCGCTGGGCGTCGACCCGGACGGGGACTATCCGACGACCCGGTTCACGCTGGAGCCCGGCGAGACGATGATGCTGTGCACCGACGGCCTGATCGAGACCGGCGGCCACGACATGGAGAGCGGCTGGCGCCGCATCCGCGCCATCCTGGAGCGGTACGACGGCAAGGAGGCCGAGCGCGAGAACGGTCTGGAGGGGCTCGCGGACGCGCTGGTGCAGGGGGTGCACGGGCCCTCCTCGCACCACACCACCGGCCCGCTGACCGACCGCCGCGAGGACGACATCGCGCTGCTCCTGCTGTTCCGCTCCGGGGAGAGCTGGGGGCTCAGCGACGGCCCGGCCGCCACGGCCCGGACCCGGGTGCGCAGCACGCTGCTGTCGGTGGCGCAGGACGAGCCCGAGCGGATCGCGGAGGCCCGCCAGCATCTGCGCGAGCTGCTGCACGACTGGACCCCGGCCGAGCAGGTGGACGCGGCGGTGCTGCTGATCTCCGAGATGATCACCAACGTGCTGGTGCACACCGACGCCGACGCGCTGCTGCTCGCGGAGATCTTCGGCGAGCACGGGCACCGGCGGCTGCGCGTACAGGTCACCGACGGCGGCGACGACCTCCCGCACAAGCGCCGCCCCGGCGAACTGGCCTCCTCCGGCCGCGGCCTGATGCTGATCGAGATGCTCGCCGACGCGTGGGGGGTCGAGCCGCGCGGCGAGGGCAAGAGCATCTGGTTCGAGCTGTACGAGCGGTCCGAGGACGACGTCCCGAACGATTAGGGCTGCTCGTGCGGGGTTCCGTACCGCTCGCGGAGTTCCTGTACGACGCCGAAGACGGCCGCGGTCAGCGGGACCGCGAGGAGCATGCCGAGGATGCCCGCGACGGAGGCTCCGGCGGTGATCGTCAGCATCACCACCGCCGGGTGCATCTGCACCGTCCGGCTCTGGATGGCCGGCTGGAGTACGTGCCCCTCCAGCACCTGGACCGCGAGCACCACCCCGAGCGCCCACAGCGCGATCACGACGCCCCGGTCCGCGAGGGCGACCAGGACGGCGACCGCGCCGGAGAGGAAGGCGCCGAGATAGGGGATGTAGGCGGCGACGAAGACGAGCGCGCCGAGCCCCACCGCGCCGGGGACGCGCAGGATCAGCAGACCGACGGTGATGCAGACCGCGTCGATGAGCGCGATGATCGTCGTGCCGCGCATGAACCCCTCGACCGCCTCGAAGGCCCGGCGCGCCATGGCCTCCACGACATCGGCGGTACCGGAGGGCGCGAAGCCGCGCAGTGAGCGCAGGGCCCGCTGGGAGTCGCGCAGGAAGAAGAAGACCAGCAGCAGGGCCAGTACCGCGATGGCGATGGACTCGCCGACGACGCTGACCCCGCTGATGACGTTGGACACGGCGGTGCCGCCGAACTTGCCCAGCAGGTCGCGGGCGTTGCCGGCCAGGTCGTCAAGACCGGTGCCGGCGGCGCCGAAGTGCCGGGCGATGGCCTTGGCGGCGTCCCGCAGGGAGGCCACGATCTCGTCGCCGGTGCCGACGAGGGCCGCGACCACGATGTAGACCGCGCCGCCGACGACGGCCACGACCGCTACGCAGGTCAGCGCGGCGGCGAGGCTGGGGTTCAGCTTCATCCGCACCAGCCAGCGGTACAGCGGACCCAGCAGGGCGGTGCCGAGGAGGGCGAGCAGTACGGGGGTGACGGCGGTACGCAGCTCCGCGCACAGCCGGATGCCGACCCAGCCGAGGCCCGCGGCCAGCAGCAGTACGGCACACCAAGCGGCGAACCGGCGTACGGGTACGGGGAGCAGGTGCACGTCTTCAGCGGAGCACGCCGTGGGTCCGGCTGTCCTGCTGCGGCGGGCCGGGTGGGTGAGTGGCCGTCTCCCCGTGCCCCGTCCCAGGCGGCTCCCGCACACCGCCGCCCCGGCAGACGCCGTTGTCTGCCGGGGCGGCGGGGTTCAGCGGGGCCGGGTCAGCCCTGGGGGCCGCTCTCCGTCATGCCGTGCACCGCGGGCACCGTGCCCAGGCGGCCCTTCTGGAAGTCCTCGAAAGCCTGCCTGAGCTGGTCCTGGGTGTTCATGACGAACGGGCCGTAGTGGGCCATGGGCTCACGGATGGGCTGTCCGCCGAGGAGGACGACCTCCAGGTCCGGGGTGTTCGAGTCCTGCTTCTCGTCCGCGCGGACGGTCAGCGCGCCCCCGGAGCCGAACACCGCGGTCTGCCCGGTGTGCACCGGACGGCGCTCCGCGCCCACCGAGCCGCGGCCGGCGAGCACGTAGGCGAGGCCGTTGAAGTCCTCGCGCCACGGCAGGGTGATCTCGGCGCCCGGTGTCACCGTCGCGTGGATCATCGTGATCGGCGTGTGCGTGATGCCGGGACCCGCGTGCCCGTCCAGCTCACCGGCGATGACGCGCAGCAGGGCGCCGCCGTCGGGGGTGGTGAGCAGCTGGACGCTGCCGCCCCGGATGTCCTGGTAGCGCGGCGCCATCATCTTGTCCTTGGCGGGGAGGTTCACCCACAGCTGGAGGCCGTGGAAGAGACCGCCCGACATGACCAGGTGCTCCGGCGGGGCCTCGATGTGCAGCAGGCCCGAGCCGGCGGTCATCCACTGGGTGTCGCCGTTGGTGATGGTGCCGCCACCGCCGTTGGAGTCCTGGTGGTCGAAGATCCCGTCGATGATGTAGGTGACGGTCTCGAAGCCGCGGTGCGGGTGCCAGGGAGTGCCCTTGGGCTCGCCCGGCGCGTACTCCACCTCGCCCATCTGGTCCATCATGATGAACGGGTCGAGGTGGCGGTAGTTGATCCCGGCGAACGCGCGGCGCACCGGGAATCCCTCGCCCTCGAACCCGCTCGGCGCGGTCGTCACGGTCAGCACCGGACGCGTCACGGCGTCGGCGGGCGCGGTCACACGGGGCAGCGTCAACGGGTTCTCGACGGTCACTGCAGGCATGGTCGGTACCTCCTTGTGGACCCAGTTTAGTTGAGCATTGAACTTTCTGCCAGTCACAACACAGGAGGCCCGGAGGGAATTCCCTCCGGGCCTCCACCGGTGATGCGGACTAGCCGTACATCCGGCGCATGGCGAACTCGACCATCTGCTCCACCGCCTTGGCGTCGAACACCATCCGGTGCTCGCCCTCCATGTCGACCACGAAGCCGTAGCCGGTGGGGAGCAGGTCGATCACCTCGGCGCCGGTGATCACGAAGTACTTGGACTCCTTGCCCGCGTACCGGCGCAGCTCTTTGAGCGAGGTGAACATCGGGATCACCGGCTGCTGGGTGTTGTGCAGGGCGAGGAAGCCGGGGGTGTCACCGCGCGGGCAGTACACCTTGGACGTGGCGAAGACCTGCTGGAAGTCCTCGGCGGGCATCTGCCCGGTGGTGAAGGCGCGCACCGCGTCCGCCAGCGAGGGCGCGGACGGCTCCGGATAGAGCGGCGGCTGCTGGCCGTACCCGCCGACACCACCCGGCTGCTGCTGCGGCGGCACGTACTGCTGCTGGGCGCCCACGTTCTGGTCGTAGCCGTACATGGGCGCAAGAGTACCCAGCGCGGGCGGCGGGGTCAGGGGGCACCGCAGACTTCCCGGCGGCCACACCCGCCGCATCTCACACCCGGCGGGGTTGCGTCTTATTACCGACGGGTAGCATCATCGTAGCTACTTGCTGGTACGTGATCAGTCGCGAGGAGTCAGTGCCTCGCCGAGTCCGTGATGGAGTCACCATGGGGCACTACAAGTCCAACCTCCGCGACATCGAGTTCAACCTCTTCGAAGTCCTCGGCCGCGACAAGCTCTACGGCACCGGCCCGTTCGAGGAGATGGACACCGACACCGCCAAGAGCGTCCTCTCCGAGCTGACCCGCCTCTCGGAGAACGAGCTGGCGGAGTCCTTCGTGGACGCCGACCGCAACCCGCCGGTCTTCGACCCCGAGACGAACACCGCGCCGGTCCCGGCCTCCTTCAAGAAGAGCTACAAAGCCTTCATGGACTCGGAGTACTGGCGGCTCGGCCTGCCCGAGGAGATCGGCGGCACCAACACCCCGCCGTCCCTGATCTGGGCGTACGCGGAGCTGGTGCTCGGCGCCAACCCGGCCATCTGGATGTACTCCTCCGGCCCGGCGTTCGCCCGCATCCTCTTCGAGGAGGGCACCGAGGAGCAGAAGAAGTGGGCGCAGATCGCGGTCGACAAGACCTGGGGCTCCACCATGGTCCTCACCGAGCCGGACGCCGGTTCGGACGTGGGCGCCGGCCGCACCAAGGCGGTCCAGCAGGAGGACGGCTCCTGGCACATCGAGGGCGTGAAGCGCTTCATCACCTCCGGTGAGCACGACATGGAGGAGAACATCCTCCACTACGTCCTCGCCCGCCCCGAGGGTGCCGGCCCCGGCACCAAGGGCCTCTCCCTCTTCCTCGTGCCCAAGTTCCTCTTCGACGGCGAGTCCGGCGAGCTGGGCGAGCGCAACGGCGTCTACGCGACCAACGTCGAGCACAAGATGGGCCTGAAGGCGTCCAACACCTGCGAGATGACGTTCGGCGACCGCCACCCCGCCAAGGGCTGGCTGATCGGCGACAAGCACGACGGCATCCGCCAGATGTTCCGCATCATCGAGTTCGCCCGCATGATGGTCGGCACGAAGGCCATCTCGACCCTGTCGACCGGCTACCTCAACGCGCTGGAGTACGCCAAGGAGCGCGTCCAGGGTCCCGACCTGGCGAACTTCATGGACAAGGCCGCGCCCAAGGTCACCATCACCCACCACCCCGACGTGCGCCGCTCGCTGATGACGCAGAAGGCGTACGCGGAGGGCATGCGCGCCCTCGTCCTGCACACGGCCTCCGTCCAGGACACCATCGCGGTCAAGGAGGCGAACGGTGAGGACACCTCCGCCGACCACGCGCTGAACGACCTGCTCCTGCCGATCGTGAAGGGCTACGGCTCGGAGAAGGGCTACGAGCAGCTCGCCCAGTCGCTCCAGACCTTCGGCGGCTCCGGGTTCCTCCAGGAGTACCCGATCGAGCAGTACATCCGCGACGCCAAGATCGACACCCTCTACGAGGGCACCACCGCGATCCAGGGCCAGGACTTCTTCTTCCGGAAGATCGTCCGCAACCAGGGCGCCGCGCTGAACGGCATCGCCGAGGACATCAAGAAGTTCCTGGCGCTGGCCACCGGCGGCGAGGAGCTGGCGGGCGCCCGCGAGCACCTGGCCAAGGCGGCCGTGGAGCTGGAGGCGATCGTCGGCCTGATGCTGACCGACCTCGCGGCCACCGAGCAGGACGTCAAGAACATCTACAAGGTGGGCCTCAACACCACCCGCCTACTGCTGGCCTCCGGTGACGTGATCGTCGGCTACCTGCTGCTGCGTGGTGCCGCCATCGCCGCCGAGAAGCTGGAGACCGCCTCCGCCAAGGACAAGGCGTTCTACACCGGCAAGATCGCGGCGGCGAAGTTCTTCGCGGCCAACGTCCTGCCCGGCGTCACCCTGGCCCGCAAGATCTCGGCCGATGTCGACCTGGACCTGATGGAGCTGGACGAGGCCGCGTTCTAGTCGCCTCCCCTTCTCCACGACCCCGTCGCGGGCCCGCTCCCTCCTACCGGAGAGCGGGCCCGCGCTCGTCGTTAAGGTAAGCGCCATGAGCGCACCGTCCCGTTTCGACCGCGGCCACACCGACGACCTGATGGCCTTCCTGGCGGCGAGCCCGACGCCGTACCACGCCGTGGCGAACGTCGCCGCGCGGCTGGAGGAGGCGGGCTTCACGCAGGTCACCGAGACCGAGGCGTGGGACACCCCCGCGGGCACCGGCAGCGGCGGCCGGTACGTGCTGCGCGGCGGCGCGGTCATCGCCTGGTACGTCCCCGAGGGCGCCACCCCGCACACCCCGTTCCGGATCATCGGCGCGCACACCGACTCCCCGAACCTCAGGGTCAAGCCCGAGCCGGACAGCGGGGCGCAGGGCTGGCGTCAGGTCGCGGTGGAGATCTACGGCGGCCCGCTGATGAACTCCTGGCTCGACCGCGACCTCGGCCTCGCGGGCCGGCTCACCTTGCGCGACGGCAGCTCGGTCCTGGTCGACATCGACCGCCCGCTGCTGCGGGTGCCGCAGCTCGCCATCCACCTGGACCGGTCGGTCTCCTCGGACGGCCTCAAGCTCGACAAGCAGCGCCACCTCCAGCCCGTGTGGGGCCTCGGGAACGACGTCCGCGAGGGTGACCTGATCGCCTTCCTGGAGGAGGAGGCCGGCCTGGACTCCGGTTCGGTGGCGGGCTGGGACCTCATGACGTACCCCGTCGAGGCACCCGCCTACCTCGGCCGGGACCGCGAGCTGGTCGCCGGGCCCCGGATGGACAACCTGCTGTCCGTGCACGCCGGTACGGCCGCCCTGATCGCCGCCGCGACTTCTGGAGAAACGCTCACCCACATCCCCGTACTCGCCGCCTTCGACCACGAGGAGAACGGCTCCCAGTCCGACACCGGCGCCGACGGCCCGCTCCTCGGCAGTGTCCTGGAGCGCTCGGTGTTCGCACGCGGCGGCAGTTACGAGGACCGGGCGCGTGCCTTCGCGGGCACCGTCTGTCTCTCCTCCGACACCGGCCACGCCGTGCACCCCAACTACGCGGAACGGCACGACCCCACGCACCACCCGCGGATCAACGGCGGCCCGATCCTCAAGGTGAACGTCAACAACCGCTACGCCACGGACGGTTCGGGCCGCGCGGTGTTCGCCGCCGCGTGCGAGCGGGCCGGGGTGCCCTTCCAGACCTTCGTGTCGAACAACTCGATGCCCTGCGGCACCACCATCGGCCCCATCACCGCCGCCCGCCACGGCATCAGCACTGTCGACATCGGCGTGGCGATCCTCTCCATGCACAGCGCACGCGAACTGTGCGGCGCCGAGGACCCGTTCCTTCTCGCAAAAGCCCTGACGGCCTTTCTGGAGGACTAGCCGACCGGTCAGTTGGAGGGCTAGTCGGGCGGATAGGGGGTACCCGCCGAACGGGACCGGAGATTCCGGAACCTCTTAGGGGAGGCGAGATCTCATGGGCCTCGGCGGATGCATCATCCTCATAGCCGTGGGAGCGATCCTCACGTTTGCCACCGACTGGCACATGAGCGGCGTCAACCTCGACCTGGTCGGCATCATCTTCATGGCCACCGGCCTCATCGGCCTGGTGACCTTCAGCGGGATCGCCCGGCGCAGGCGCGTGATGGTGCCGCCGACCACCCCGGTGGTCGAGGAGGAACGCCACCACCACGCCCGCCGGGACGGCTACACCGACGGCTACGGCGCCTGATCTACCGCTCGTCGCCTGCGTCGAGGCCGGCCAGCACCAGCGGCAGGCGGTCCGTCGCGCCCTCGACGAGGCGCAGCGGGACGCCCCAGTCCTGCTGGTGGACGTGGCAGGCCGGGTACTCTCCCCCAGTCTTCGACCGGGAGGTGCCCCCAGCGGGGTCGTCGTCGCAGGACGCGGCCATCGCGGAGACGTGCAGGACGCCCTCGGTGACGGCCGGGTCGAGCTCCAGCTCGCGGCTCAGGTCACTGTCCGCGCCCTCGCCCTTGAGCAGCAGCTCGGGCGGGGTCGCGGAGACCAGCAGCCGGGTCGAGGGGCCGTAGCGCAGGTCCAGCTTCTGGCCCGCCGGGGCCTGGAAGATCACGTCCAGCCGCAGCCGGCCGGGGGCGACCTCGGTGGCCGCGCGCTGCGTGCGGTGGGCGACCGCCTCCACCCGTACCGCCTCCTCCGGCAGCCGCAGCCGGGTCAGCCGGTGGCGGGCGGATTCGACCACCACGATGTCGTCGCCGACGAGCACGGCGTCGCTGGGTTCGCGCAGGTCGGTGGCGAGGGTGGTGACCTCGCCGGTCGCGGGGTCGTAGCGGCGCAGGGCGTGGTTGTAGGTGTCGGCGACGGCGACCGAGCCGTCCGGCAGCGCGGTGACGCCCAGCGGGTGCTGGAGCAGGGCCTGGCCCGCCTCCCCGTCCCGGTGGCCGAAGTCGAACAGACCGGTGCCGACAGCGGTGTGCACCGCGCCGTCGAGGTCCACCCAGCGCAGCGCGGAGGTCTCGGAGTCCGCGAGCCACAGCCGGTCGGCGGTCGCCGCGAGCCCGGAGGGCTGCGCGAACCACGCCTCGGCGCCGGGTCCGTCCACCAGCCCCTCGTTGGTCGTACCGGCCGCGACCTGGACGGTGTCCGCCTCCGGGTCGTACGTCCACAGCTGGTGCACGCCCGCCATGGCGATCCACACGTTGCCGCCGAAGACGGCCACGTCCCACGGTGAGGACAGCTCGACCTCGCGGGCCGCTCCCGAGGTGGGCGCGCCCTGCATCCACTGCTTCCCGGTGCCGGCCAGGGTGGTGACCGCGCCGGAGGCGAGGTCCAGGCGGCGCAGGGCGTGGTTCACGGTGTCGGCGACGACCACGGAGCCGTCACCGAGCAGCGCGAGACCCTGCGGCTCGTTGAACGACGCCTGCGCGGCGGAGCCGTCCGCGAACCCGCGCTCCCCGGAGCCGATCCGGCGTACGACGCTCTCGCCGTCCTCGGCCAGCTCCACCAGCTGGTGCCGGGTGGTGTCGCTGACCAGGAAGTTCCCCGAGGGCAACAGCAGCGCCTTGCCGGGGAAGCGCAGCACGGTCGGCTCCGGCTCCGGCGCCACATAGGGGCCGTCGCCCCGGCGCAGGGTGCCCTTGGCCTCGTGCTCGGCCTCCAGCTCCGTCACCAGCCGCTCGATGGCGTGCACATGCCCCTCACCGGCGTGCTGGGCGACCACGTACCCCTCCGGGTCGATCACCACCAGCGTCGGCCAGGCCCGTACCGCGTACTGCTTCCAGGTGGCCAGCTCCGGGTCGTCCAGTACGGGGTGCTCCACGCCGTACCGCTCGACGGCGTCCACGACCGCCTGGTGCTCCGCCTCGTGCACGAACTTCGGGGAGTGCACACCGACGACGACCACCGTGTCCCCGTGCCGCTCCTCCAGCTCGCGCAGCTCGTCCAGGACGTGCAGGCAGTTGATGCAGCAGAAGGTCCAGAAATCGAGGATGACGATGCGTCCTCGCAGGTCGGCCAGGGTGTACTGCTGATCGCCGGTGTTCAGCCAGCCCCCCTTGCCGACCAGCTCGGGAGCACGGACACGGACACGTCGAGAAGCGGAGTCGTTCATCCTTCAAGGGTGCCACCCGACTCCGCCGGACCGGTCCGGGGGATCAGTCCAGGGTGTGCCCCGTGGTGGCGTCCACATGGTCCGGGACCTCGTCATGTCGGTCGCCCACAGTCAGGGTGCCGGTGGGTTCGAGGAGCAGGATCTCGGTGGGGACGGGGGCGTACGGCTTGTGCTCGGTCCCCCGGGGGACGGTGAAGACCGAGCCCTGGGGCAGGACGACCGTGCGCTCACCGGCCGGTTCGCGCAGCGCGATGTGGAGTTCGCCGGTGAGGACGAGGAAGAACTCGTCGGTGTCGTCGTGCGCGTGCCAGAGATGCTCGCCCTCGACCTTGGCCACGCGGACGTCGTAGTCGTTGACCGACGCGACGATACGGGGGCTCCAACGGTCGGTGAAGGAGGCGAGGACCTGGGGGAGGGAGCGGGGCTCTTCGGTTGCCATGCCTTCATCGTGGGGTGTGTGCGCGGACCACACGAGTGCTAGGAATCGCATATGGCGCAAGAATCCTCGCAGGTGCGACGCACCCATCAGGTCGCCGTCCTGGTGGACGCCGGCACCAACCCGTTCGAGGTCGGCGTCGCCACCGAGCTGTTCGGCCTGCCCCGCCCCGAACTCGGCCTGCCCGCACCGCTGTACGAGGTCACGCTGTGCGCGCCCACCCCCGAGGTGCGGATGAACCACGGCTTCTTCACGCTCAGCGGGGTGGCCGGGCTGGACGCGGTGGACGGCGCGGACACCCTCCTCGTGCCCGGCCGGCCGGACAACGTGGTCCCGCGCGAGGCGGCCGTACTGGACGCGATCCGGCGCACGCACGCGCGGGGCGCCCGCATCGTGAGCTTCTGCACCGGCACCTTCGCGCTCGCCGAGGCCGGGCTGCTCGACGGGCGCCGGGCCACCACGCACTGGAGGTGGGCCGACACCTTCCGGCGACTGCATCCGCGGGTCCTGCTGGAGCCGGACGTGCTCTTCGTCGACGAGGGGGACGTGCTCTCCGCCTCGGGCAGCGCCGCCGCGCTCGACCTCGGGCTGTACCTGTGGCAACGGGATCACGGCGCCGAGATCGCCAACGCGGTCTCCCGGCGCCTGGTCTTCGCCGCCCACCGCGACGGCGGACAACGGCAGTTCGTGGAACGCCCGCTGCCCGAGGTCCCCGACGACTCCCTCGGCCCGCTGCTGGCCTGGGCGCAGGAGCGGCTCGGGGAACCGATCACGGTGGCCGGCCTCGCCGCCCGCGCGGCCGTCTCCCCCGCCACCCTGCACCGCCGCTTCCGCGACCGCCTCGGCACCACCCCGCTGGCCTGGCTCACCGGTGAACGGGTGGCCCTGGCCTGCCGCCTGATCGAGCGTGGGGAAACCCGGCTGGAAGTGGTCGCCGCCCGCTGCGGGCTGGGCACCGCGGCCAACCTGCGGGCGCGGCTGCGCCGGGAGACCGGACTGAGCCCCTCCGACTACCGGAAACGGTTCGGGCCCGCCGCCCGGTGAGGAACGCCTCCCGCCGGGGAAGCGCTTCAGACATGAGATTCCTCGTGCGCGACCGTCTGCTGGGTATCGGCGACGACTACTGGATCGAGGACGAGAGCGGCCGCAAGGTCTTCCTCGTCGACGGCAAGGCCATGCGGCTGCGGGACACCTTCGAGCTGAAGGACACCGACGGCAACGTCCTGATCGACATCCACAAGAAGATGTTCGCCCTGCGCGACACCATGGCCATCCAGCGGGACGGCGAGGATCTGGCCACCGTCCGGCGCAAACACCTCTCCCTGCTGCGCAACCACTACCGCGTCCACCTGGTCGACGGCACCGAACTCGACATCAGCGGCAAGATCCTCGACCGCGAGTTCGCCGTGGAGTACGAGGGCGAACTCCTCGCCGTCATCTCCCGCCGCTGGCTCACCGTCCGCGACACCTACGGCGTAGACGTCGTGCGCGACGACGCCGACCCGACCCTGCTCATCGCGGTGGCGGTGTGTGTGATCCACCTGGCGGAGAAGGAGCGGGAGGACGACTGAGGCTCAGTGGCGGGGCGGGTCCAGGCCGAGGACACGGTCCTTCAGGGCGGGGAACTGCTCACGGGTCGCCGGGACCCTCGCCGGGTCGAACTCGACGGTGAGGACCTCCTCGTCCGGGCCCGCCTCCGCCAGGACCTCGCCCCAGGGGTCCACCACGATCGAGTGACCCGCCTGGGGAACTCCGGCGTGCGTACCGGCCGTTCCACACGCGAGGACGAACGCCTGGTTCTCGACCGCCCGGGCCTGGGCCAGCAGCGTCCAGTGGGCGCGGCGGCGCTCGGGCCAGCCCGCGGAGACGACCAGGGTCTCGGCGCCGGCGTCGGTGAGGGTGCGGAAGAGTTCGGGGAAGCGGAGGTCGTAGCAGGTGGCGAGGCCGAGGGTGGTCTCCGGCAGGCGGACGGTGACGGGTTCGCGCCCGGCGCCCATCAGCACGGCCTCGCCCTGGTCGAAGCCGAAGCGGTGGATCTTCCGGTAGGACGCGGCGAGTTCACCGGAGGGGGAGAAGACGAGGGCGGTGTTGTAGAGGGTGCCGTCGGGGTCCCGCTCCGGGACGGACCCGGCGTGCAGCCAGACACCCGCGTCCTTCGCCGCCTCGGCCATCGCCTCGTGGGTGGGCCCCTCCAGCGGCTCGGCCTCGGCGGCGAACGTGTCGTAGGCGAAGGCCCCGGTGGTCCACAGCTCGGGCAGGATCACGAGGTCGGCGCCCGCCTGGGCCCGTACGAGTTCCGCCGTGCGCGAGCGCCGCCCGGCCACGGATTCGCCCTCGTCCACACGGATCTGGATCAGCGAGGCGCGCACACTACCACCGTCCTGGCATTCGAGTCGTTCCCACGGGCCTACGATCGTCACACGAAAGCACTGCCGGGGCGTATCGGAGCAGCGTAACTTGGGGGTCCCCCCTGCTCGGGCTGAGCCGAGAGCGCGGGGGAGTGTCCAGACACCCGCCGAGTGCAGCCGCCGTCCGCCGGCAAAGCCGCCGATTCTGCCCGTGTAACGACCGCCGAGGGGTCCTGTTCCTGTGAGTCTGCATCCCACCCTCCAGCCCTACGCCGACGCCTGGACCCACTCGATCGACGCGATATCCGAGCTGGTGAATCCGCTGGCCGAGGGTGAGTGGAACCGGCGTACGCCGTGCCCCGGCTGGTCGGTGCGGGACGTGGTCTCGCATGTCATCGGCCTGGACTGCGAGATGCTCGGCGACCCCCGGCCCATCCACACGCTGCCCAGCGACCTCTTCCATGTCACCAACGAGGGCCAGCGGTACATGGAGATGCAGGTCGACGTCCGCCGCCACCACACGGCGCCGGAGATGACGTCGGAGCTGGAGTACACGGTCATCCGCCGCAACCGCCAGCTGCGCAACGAGTCCCGCGAGCCCGGCACCCTGGTGCGGGGTCCGATGGGCAGGGAGATCACCCTCGAACTCGCCATGCGGATGCGGGCGTTCGACGTGTGGGTGCACGAGCAGGATCTGCGTACCGCCCTCGGCCGCCCCGGCAACCTCGACTCGCCCGGCGCGCTCGTCACCCGCGATCTGCTGCTGGCCGGGCTGCCCAAGGTGGTCGCCAAGAAGGCCGGGGCACCGCGCAGTTCGGCGATCGTCTTCGAAGTGCACGGGCCGGTGGAGTTCCTGCGCACGATCCGCGTCGACATCCAGGGCCGGGGCACGCTGGAGACGGCACCCGCGCTCGGGCCCGCCGCGGCCTTCACCCTCGACTGGGAGACGTACTTCCGGCTGGCCTGCGGCCGGATCAGCCCGGAGGCGGCGGGCGACCGCGTCAAGACCGAGGGCGACCCGGAACTGACGGCGGCGATCCTGCGGAACTTCACCGTCACGCCCTGACGCGGGCCCTCTTAATCGGGTGCCGGTTGTCCGCCGCGCCGTTAGCGTGCCCGGCATGACCACGGACACCGCGCAGGACACCCGGCCGCCCCGGCTGAGCCGGCTCACCTTCCACGGCCCGCTCTCCGAAGCCCGCGCGGGTGCGCTCGTCGCCCGCCTCGCCATGACCCGCCCCCGCACCGTGCTCGACATCGGCTGTGGCTGGGGCGAGCTGCTGCTGCGGGTGCTGGACGCGGTCCCGGAGGCGCGGGGCACGGGTGTCGACGTCAACGAGGAGGACCTCGCGCGCGGGCGCCGCGACGCGCAGGAGCGGGGGCTCGCCGGGCGGGTGGACTTCCTGGCGGAGTCCGCGCGGGGCACCGGGCGCGGGCCCGCCGACCTGGTCCTGTGCCTGGGCGCGAGCCAGGCGCTGAGCGAGGCCGATCCGCCCACGGCGGAGGCGCTGCGCTCGCTGCGGCGGCTGGTGTCCGACGGCGGCCGGGTCCTGCTCGGCGAGGGCTTCTGGGAGCGGACGCCCACAAAGGCCGAGCTGGCGGGCATGTGGCCGGGCGCCGGTGAGGCCGACCACGTCAGCCTGGCCGAACTCCTCGACCTCGCCGTCGCGGCGGGCTTCCGCCCCGAGTGGACGGAAACGGCGGCCCTCGGGGAGTGGGAGGACTTCGAGTCGGCCTACCAGGCCGACCAGGAGGTCTGGCTCGCCGGACACCCGGACCACCCGGAGGCCACCGAGATCCGCGAACGCCTCGACCGGCACCGGGGTCAGTGGATGAGCTACCGGGGGGGGCTGGGGATGGCCTACCTCACCCTCGTACCGGTCCTCCGCTGAACGCCGGTCACGCCGGTCACGCCGCGGGTACGTGCACCGTCTCCACCCTGCTCGCCACCAGCCGTTCCCGCTCGCGGCGGACCGCGCGGCCGCGCAGGCGGAGGATCTGGCTGAGGCCGAGGGCCTGGAGGACGAAGACCGCGCAGAACGCCACGGAATAGTCGTCGCCGGTGGCGTCCAGCAGGACACCGACCGCGAAGAGCGTGGTCATCGAGGCGATGAAGCCGCCCATGTTGGTGATGCCGGAGGCGGTGCCCTGCCGCTCGGGCGGGTTGGCGGGGCGGGCGAAGTCGAAGCCGAGCATCGAGGCCGGACCGCACGCGCCGAGCACCACGCACAGCACCAGCAGCAGCGCCATCGGCGCGTGCTCGCCCGGCCAGGCGAGGGTCAGCGCCCACATCAGGGCCGTCGCGGCGACCGTACCGAGGGCCAGCGGCAGCCGGGCCGCGTGGTGCCGGGCGACGACCTGGCCGTAGACCAGCCCGACCACCATGTTGGACAGCACGACCAGGGTGAGCAGCTCACCCGCGGTGGCCCGGCTGAGCCCCTGCGCCTGCACCAGGAACGGCAGCCCCCACAGCAGCAGGAAGACCATCGCCGGGAACTGGGTGGTGAAGTGCACCCACATGCCCAGCCGGGTACCGGGCTCCCGCCACGCCTCCGCTATCTGCCGGCGCACATACGCGGCGCCCTGGTGCGGGAAGGGCGCCGGCTCGTGCCCCTCGGGGTGGTCCTTGAGGAACAGCAGCGTCAGCACCAGCACGACCACACCCGCGAGCGCGCTGCCCGCGAACGCCGGGGTCCAGCCGAGCCCGTGCAGCAGCCGGGCCAGCACCAGGGTGGAGACGAGGTTGCCCGCCATGCCGACCAGCCCCGCGAGCTGGGCCACGAACGGCCCGCGCCGGGCCGGGAACCAGCGCGTACCGAGCCGCAGCACGCTGATGAACGTCATCGCGTCACCGCAGCCCAGCAGCGCGCGCGAGGCGAGGGCCGTGCCGTACGACGGGGAGAAGGCGAAACCCAGCTGCCCGGCGGTGAACAGCACCGCGCCGATACACAGCACCTTCTTCGTGCCGAGCCGGTCGACCAGCAGGCCGACGGGTATCTGCATGCCCGCGTACACGAGCAGTTGGAGGATCGAGAACGTCGACAGGGCCGAGGCGTTCACCTGGAAGCGGTCGGCCGCGTCCAGGCCGGCCACGCCGAGCGAGGTGCGGAAGATGACGGCGACGAAGTAGACCGCGACACCTATGGACCACACGGCGACGGCGCGACGGCCGCCCGGAGGGTCACCCGGCAGGGTGGTGGTGGCCCGGCTCATCGGACCTCTCCGCGCGCCAGCTCGGAGAACCAGCCGACGTGCCGGTGCACGACCCCTACCGCCGCCTCCGTGTCCCCGGCGCGCAGCGCGTCCAGGATCTCGGCGTGCTCGGCGAGGGTCTTGGCGATCCGGTCGGGGTGCGAGTGCATCACGGCGACGCCCATCCGCAGCTGGCGGTCGCGCAGCTGGTCGTAGAGGCGGGACAGGATCTCGTTGCCTCCGCTGCGCACGATCTCGGCGTGGAAGCAGCGGTCGGTGACGGCGGCGGCGGCGAAGTCGCCCGCCGCGGCCTGCTCCCGCTGCCGCTGGAGCAGCTCGGCGAGCCGGTCCAGCAGGGCGGGCGGCGCGGGGACGGCCTTACGGGCGGCGTGCTCCTCGACCAGCAGCCGGGTCTCCACCACATCGGCGATCTCCTGCGCGGAGACCGGCAGCACCAGCGCGCCCTTCTTCGGGTACAGCCGGATCAGCCCCTCGGCCTCCAGCCGCAGCAGCGCCTCGCGGACGGGGGTCCGCGAGACACCCACCGCCTCGGCCAGCTCGCCCTCGGTGAGCAGGGTTCCGCCCTGGTACCGGCGGTCGAGCACGCCCTGCTTGACGTGGGTGTAGACGCGATCGGCGGCGGGTGGCTGCCTGGTGGCCGTTTGCATGCCCACAGGATAGATACAACATGCACGCAGGGCACAGTGCGGTCCAGCATGCGGACCTGGGTGAGGGGGCGTCAGCGGAGCGCCGGAAAATTCCTTCCGACGGAGTGCAACCATGAGGGCCGTTCACCTGTCCCACACGTGCGGCCCTCCTTTCAGGGCACCTCAACTAGGCCGCATTTAAAGGGCATTCCAGACAATCGAGGTATTTCGCTTTGATTACCGGCATCAAGGGCACCTCCCTCCGCAGGGCCGCCGCAGTCGCCGTCGCGTCCGGCGCGCTGCTCACCACCACCGCCCTCACCGCAGCGCCCGCGCAGGCCGCCGCCGCGCCGTCGATCGTGGCCGCGGGCGGCTACGTGATGAACAACTCGACCGGTGCGTCGCTGTTCACCAAGGCCGCGGACACCAAGCGCTCCACGGGCTCCACGACCAAGATCATGACCGCGAAGGTCGTGCTCGCGCAGCCGAACCTGAACCTGGACACCAAGGTCACGATCCCGAAGGGCGCCAGCGACTACATCGTCGCCAACAACGCCTCCTCGGCCGGCCTGATCGTCGGCGACAAGGTCACCGTCCGCCAGCTCCTCTACGGGCTGATGCTGCCGTCCGGCTGCGACGCCGCGTACGTCCTCGCGGACAAGTACGGCACGGGCAGCACGCACACCGCGCGTGTGAACTCCTTCCTCGGCAAGATGAACTCCGCCGCGAAGAGCCTCGGCCTGAAGAACACGCACTTCGATTCCTTCGACGGCATCGGCAAGGGCTCGAACTACTCGACCCCGCGCGATCTGACGAAGATCGCCAGCAGCGCGATGAAGAGCGCCAACTTCCGCGCGATCGTCAAGACCAAGTCGTACACGGCGAAGACGGTCACCAAGACCGGCAGCACGCGCACGATGAAGGCGTGGACCAACACCAACACGCTGCTGAGCAGCTACAGCGGCACCATCGGCGTCAAGACCGGCTCCGGCCCCGAGGCCAAGTACTGCCTGGTCTTCGCCGCCACCCGCAACGGCAAGACGGTCATCGGCACGGTCCTCGCGTCGTCCTCCGTCACCCAGCGCGGCACGGACGCGACGAAGCTCCTGAACTACGGCTTCACCAAGTAAGCCCGCAGCGCTTCAGGGCCCGCTCCTACGGATCACTCCGTGGGAGCGGGCCCTTTACGTTGCACCAACTCGCCCTCCCTATAACGGGATAGCCAGCACGAAGTCAGCGGAACAAACAACCTTCCCTCGCAATCGTGAACATCCCAGCCATCAACTGGCATATGCCTTTTGCCGGGCTCTACGTTCCACCGCGGAGGTGGTTCATATGAACGAGGCGATCGACATCAGCGACTTCGTCTACGCGGCGACCGGGGACCGCGTGCGGAGGCTGACGATGCCGGACGGGACACACTGGTTCCCGGCGGTGGATGTGTGCCGGAAGCTCGGTCACAGCAACACCAGCAAGGCACTCTCGGACCATGTGCCGGACGCTCATCGAGAGATGATTGAGACCCTAACTGGAGGTTACACTCTCAGCGTTCCCGCAGGTCGGGAGTGGCGCCGAGACATGAATCTGATCGACCTCCAGGGCCTGATCCTCCTCGTCAACGCCTGCACCAAGCCCGCCTGCGCGCCCTTCAAGCAGTGGGTCGCCCAGGTGATCGAGACGGTCCAGCGGGAGGGGTTCTACGCGCTGGATGAGGCCGAGGTACAGCCGGTCGGCCCGGGCGCCCCCATCGCTTACGCCATGCCGGAACAGGTCGCGGAGGCCATCGTCCGGCTGGAGGCGCACAACCTGAAGCTGGACGAGGAGTTGGCGGACGCACAGCGTCAATCGCTGGCGCTGCAACGGGAGATGTTGACGGCACAGACGGCCATGGCCCAGGCGATGGTGCGTATCGCGGACCGGATCGAGGGGCTGGCCCTCCGTCCCGCCGCTCCCTCCGGAGGCCCCGCCACCACCGCCTCCGTACTGGCCGGCTGGCGTGAGCGCCTGTCCGTGACGGAGGACGTCTGGACGGTGGCCGTGGTCATCGCACCGGTGCTCGTGGAGAAGGGCGAGCTGCGTGAGCCGCTCGAGTCGATCGCGTCCCGCACCGGACTGACCGTGCGCCGGGTCAATGAATGCTTGCGGATGCTGCGTCGGCACGCCTGCATTCGGTCGCGGGGCGGAGCCGAGGACGGGGCGCCGGTTTATGTGCTCAACACCGTTTGAGTAAGCGCGTGGGAGACGAACGAGAAATGCTGAGACCGTAACTGGAGGTTACGGTCTCAGCATTTCCGCAGGTGGAAAGGGCCTTCTACGCCCAGGTGATCAACCGCTTCGGCTGTTCCAGAATTGCCGCGACATCCGCCAGAACCTTGGAGCCGAGTTCGCCGTCGACCAGGCGGTGGTCGAAGCTGAGGGCGAGGGTGGTCACCTGGCGGGGCTTGACCTTGCCCTTGTGGACCCAGGGCTGGAGCTTGATCGCGCCGACGGCGAGGATCGCGGACTCGCCGGGGTTGAGGATCGGGGTGCCGGTGTCGACGCCGAAGACGCCGACGTTGGTGATGGTCACCGTGCCGCCCTGCATCGCCGCCGGGGACGTCTTGCCCTCGCGGGCGGTGGTCACCAGCTCGCCCAGCGCCGCGGACAACTGCGGGAGCGTCTTGTCCTGCGCGTCCTTGATGTTGGGGACGATCAGCCCGCGCGGAGTCGCGGCCGCGATGCCCAGGTTGACGTAGTGCTTGAGCACGATCTCCTGGGCGGCCTCGTCCCAGGACGCGTTGACCTCGGGGTTACGCTTGATGGCGACCAGCAGGGCCTTGGCGATCAGCAGCAGCGGGTTCACCCGCAGCCCCTGGAACTCCTTGTCCTGCTTCAGCTCTTCGACCAGCTTCATCGTCCGCGTCACGTCCACCGTCACGAACTCCGTGACATGCGGCGCCGTGAACGCCGAGCCGATCATCGCCTGCGCGGTCGCCTTGCGGACACCCTTGACCGGGATACGGGTCTCACGCGCGGAGTCGTACACCGCCACGGCGGGCGCGGGAACCGGGGCCGGGGTCTCGGCCACGGGCTCCGGCGGGGCCACCGCCGCGTGCACGTCCTCGCGGGTGATGATGCCGTCCGGCCCGGACGGGGTGACCAGGGTCAGGTCGACGCCCAGGTCCTTGGCCAGCTTGCGCACCGGCGGCTTGGCCAGCGGGCGCTCCTTCACGGGCGCGGCCGCACCGTGCCCGTTCAGCTCGGCCTGCACCGCCTGGGCGACGGCGGCCACCGGCACCTCGGGGCCCTTGCGGGGGCGCCGCTTGGTGGAGGAGGCGGCCACGCCGTACCCCACCAGCACCGGTGTGCGGCCCTGGGGCTCGGCCTCCTCGGGCTCGGCCGGAGCGGCCTCGGCGGGAGCGGCCGCCGGCGCGGGCTCGGGAGCCGCACCGCCCGACACGTCCACCGCGATGATCGACGTACCCACGTCGACCGTCGTGCCCTCGGCGAAGCGCAGCTCGCGCACCACCCCGTCGTAGGGGATGGGGAGTTCGACGGCCGCCTTGGCGGTCTCGACCTCGCACACCACCTGGCCGTCGGTGACCGTGTCCCCGACCTGCACGTACCACTTGAGAATCTCTGCCTCGGTGAGCCCCTCGCCCACGTCCGGCATCTTGAACTCGCGCACGGAAGCTTCCGTCATCGTCGTCACGAAACCTTCCTCAGTACGCAAGGGCGCGGTCGACGGCGTCGAGCACCCGGTCCAGACCCGGCAGATACTCGTCCTCCAGGCGCGCCGGCGGGTACGGGGCGTGATAGCCGCCGACCCGGAGCACCGGCGCCTCCAGGTGGTAGAAGCACCGCTCGGTGATCCGCGCGGCGATCTCCGCGCCGGAGCCGAAGAACACCGGCGCCTCGTGGACCACCACGAGACGGCGGGTCTTCTCGACCGAGGTCTGGATGGTGTCGAAGTCCAGCGGGGACACCGAGCGGAGGTCGAGGACCTCCAGGGACCTGCCCTCCTCGGCGGCCGCGTCGGCGACCTGCTTGCAGAGCTTGACCATCGGGCCGTACGCGGCCAGCGTCAGGTCGGTGCCCTCGCGGACCACGCTCGCCTTGTGCAGCGGGCCGGGGATCAGCTCGGGGTCGACCTCGCCCTTGTCCCAGTAGCGCCGCTTGGGCTCGAAGTAGATCACCGGGTCGTCGCTCTGGATGGCCTGCTGCATCATCCAGTAGGCGTCCGAGGGGTTGGACGGGCTGACGATCTTCAGACCGGCCACATGCGCGAACAGCGCCTCGGGGGACTCGGAGTGGTGCTCCACCGCGCCGATGCCGCCGCCGTAGGGGATGCGGATGACGACGGGCATCTTGACCTTGCCCAGCGAGCGGGCGTGCATCTTCGCCAGCTGGGTGACGATCTGGTCGTACGCCGGGAAGACGAAGCCGTCGAACTGGATCTCCACCACCGGGCGGTAGCCGCGCAGGGCCAGACCGATCGCGGTGCCGACGATGCCGGACTCGGCGAGCGGGGTGTCGATGACCCGCTCCTCGCCGAAGTCCTTCTGGAGACCGTCGGTCACCCGGAAGACACCGCCGAGCTTGCCGACGTCCTCGCCCATGACCAGGACCTTGGGGTCCGTCTCCAGGGCGCGCCGCAGCGACTCGTTGATCGCCTTGGCCAGAGCCATTTTCTCGGCCATGTCAGTTGCCCCCTTCCGCGTCCGCGAACGACGCCTGGTAGGCGGCGAACTGGGCGCGCTCCTCGTCGACGAGCGCGTGCCCGTCCGCGTACACGTTCTCGAAGATGGCGAACCGGTCCGGGTCGGGCATGGCGCGGACCGCTTCGCGCACTCGTTTGCCCAACGTCTCGGACTCGGCCTCCAGTTCCTCGAAGAATCCCTCGTCCGTGTGGTTTGCGGCCTCCAGGAACCGGCGCAGGCGCAGGATCGGGTCCTTCGCCTCCCAGGCGACGCGCTCGTCGTCGTGCCGGTAGCGCGTGGGGTCGTCGGAGGTGGTGTGGGCGCCCATCCGGTAGGTGAACGCCTCGACCAGGGTCGGGCCCTCGCCGTTGCGGGCGCGCTCCAGCGCCCAGCGGGTCACGGCGAGACAGGCCAGCACGTCGTTGCCGTCGACCCGGACGCCGGGGAAGCCGTAGCCCTGGGCGCGCTGGTAGAGCGGGACGCGGGTCTGCTTCTCGGTGGGCTCGGAGATCGCCCACTGGTTGTTCTGGCAGAAGAACACGACCGGGGCGTTGTAGACCGCGGAGAAGGTGAAGGACTCCGCCACGTCGCCCTGGCTGGACGCGCCGTCGCCGAAGTAGGCGATCACGGCCGAGTCCGCGCCGTCCTTGGCCACGCCCATCGCGTAGCCGGTGGCATGCAGCGTCTGCGAGCCGATGACGATCGTGTACAGGTGGAAGTTGTTGCCGTTCGGGTCCCAGCCGCCGTTGTTCACACCCCGGAACATGCCGAGCAGGTTGGCCGGGTCGACCCCGCGGCACCAGGCGACGCCGTGCTCGCGGTAGGTCGGGAAGACGTAGTCGTCCTCGCGGGTGGCGCGGCCGGAGCCGATCTGGGCGGCCTCCTGGCCCAGCAGCGACGCCCACAGGCCCAGCTCGCCCTGGCGCTGCAGGGCGGTCGCCTCGGCGTCGAAGCGGCGGGTGAGCACCATGTCGCGGTACAGGCCGCGCAGCTCATCGGGGGTGATCCCGGCGACGTAAGCGTCGAACTCGGCGTTCTTGACCCGCTTGCCCTCCGGCGTCAGCAGCTGCACCAGCTCCGGCTCGGTGCCCTGCTTCGCGGTGCTGCGGGTGCTGCGCCTGGTGCCGGCGGTACCGGCCTTGCCTGCGGCGCTGCGTCGCGGCTTGCGCGCGGCACTGCTCTCCACGGTCACGTGTGCTCCTCCGTCGTTCCGGCCCACGGGGTTGCCGGTGAGCCTGGGTTCCCCCTTGCTCGGTCGGAGCCGGGGGGAGCGGCCACCTCTTCTCGACCACCGGGCACGGGGTGGGTGCCGCTCGGCCGGGAACAGGCGTGACAGGTGCCCCGGCGAGCGCCTGCGGCTTTTAACGTTACCCAGTGCTCCACATTTCTGTGAAACCCCACCTGACCTGCGATTTTGCTTGGATTTCCAAGTAAATCGACACAGCCCGGAAGTTCGCTGGTCACAGCCTTGCAGGAGGCCGGAGCAACGGCACGTTATCCCGCGCACCCAGCTCAAAGGAAGAGTCCCGGCGCGTCACCGGGGGCCGTCGTCGATTTCTTTCGCGCGTCTCGCGAATTGCGCTTCGAAGTTCACCGGGACACCCGGAGTGACCGAATGCGACCGCTGGCGACTGCCTGTGATAAGCCCCAGCTCACGGGGGCTTTCCGTGCCCTAGCATCGGCGCGTGCAGCGCCTTCGTGTACCACCTGTCGTGCCCCACGCGCCCCCGCTCGGCGCCTTGTTACCCCTGTACGGAGCCGGTACGGCCCTCGCCTGCGAACCGGTCGACCAGGGGCTGCTCAACCGGGGCTACCGGGTGCGCACCACGCGGGGCCGCTACTTCCTCAAGCACCATTTCGACCCCGACACCGCCGACCCCGACGCCATCGAGCGCCGCCATCTCGCCACCCAGCGCCTCGCCGAGGTCGGCGTCCCGGTCGCCCCGCCGCTCACCCACCGCGAGGGCCGCACGGTCGCCGTCGTCGGCGGCCACGCCTACGCCCTGCACCCCTGGATCGACGGCGGTCATCTGCACGGCGGCCAGCTCACCCGCTCCGAGAGCGCGCGCCTGGGCGCGCTGCTGGGCGCCGTGCACGCCTGCCTGGAGCGCGTGATGCCCCCCAAGGGACGCACCCGCCCGGCCACCAGCCCGCACCCGGTGGAGAGCGCCGACCCGGCCGACACCTTCGCCCTCATCGACGACCTGCTCGGCCACGTCCACCGCCACAAGCCGGCCGACGCCTTCGACGACCTGGCCCGCCACCGCCTGCTGGAACGCCGGTCCCTGCTGGAGCAGCACACCCACCGGCGTCCGCCGCGCGGCGGCCCGGTGGGCTGGGTGCACGGCGACTTCCACCCGTTCAACCTGCTCTACCGGGGCGGCACCCCCGCCGCCATCGTCGACTGGGACCGCCTCGGGGTGCAGCCCCGCGCCGAGGAGGCCGTACGCGCCGCCGCGATCTTCTTCGTACGGCCCGCGGGGATGCTGGACCTGCCCAAGGCGCGGGCGTACGCGCGGGCGTACCGGCGCGCGGCCCGCGCCACCCCCTCGGAGCTGGCGGCGGCCGTGCACCGGGTGTGGTGGGAGCGCCTGAACGACTTCTGGATGCTGCGCTGGCACTACGAGCGCGGTGACACCCGCGCCGACTGCCAGTTCCCGGCCGCCTCCGCGCTCGCGGTGTGGTGGACACGGGAGTACGACGCGGTGTGCGACGCCTTCACGAGCTGAGCCGCTTCGGCGCGGTCAGCCGACAGGCCCGTCCGGGCCCGTTCCGGGGGCCGGCGTCGTCGGCCTTCAAGTGCCGTTCTGGCCGCCCGCGTCCGCGCCGGCCGCCGCACCGGCGTCCGCACCGCCGGCGCCGGCCGTGGTGCCCTGGTCGGTGCCGCCCGCGTTGCCCGTGCCGGCCGTGGTGCCCGCGTCCGTACCGGTGCCGCCTGCCGCGTCGCCTGTGGCGGGCGGCGAGGTCTGCGGGTCGGTCGGCGGCTGGCTGGTCTGCTGGTCGGTCGGGTCTTCCGACGGCTCGGCCGTGCCGGGGTCGGTCGGCCGGTAGGACGGGGTGTAGTCCGAGCCGCCGTTGCTCCAGCCCGAGCCGCCGCCCTGCGTGGCCGGGTTGTCCGTCGGCTCGTTCGTGGTGTCGTCGGACGGCGTCTCGGACGCGTTGTCGTCCTTGTGCGTCTGGGAGTGGCTCGGGGACGGCTTGTCGCTGGGCGTACCGTCGCCGCCGCCGTGGTTCAGCGCGAGCGCGACGCCGGCCACGACCGCCACCACCGCGAGCGCGGCCAGCACCCACAGCTTGCCCTTGCCGCTGCCCCGGTTGCCGTGGCCCTCGAAGCCGCTGTCGTCGCCGCCCCGGTATCCGCCGGGCAGGATCGGCTGCGGGATCTGCGTGGTGCCGCCGCCGTAGCCGCCGGACTGGGGCATCACGGTGGTGCCCGCGTAGCCGCCGGGCGGGGTCGGCGCGCCCGCGGAGGCGTCCACCGGGCCGGTGTTCCAGGTGCCGGAGTGGGCACCCTGGTCGTACAGCATCTGCAGGCCGTACTGGATCAGGCCGCGCATCTCCTCGGCCGTCTGGAAGCGGTCGTCCGGCTCCTTGGCGAGGGAGCGCATGACCAGGCCGTCCAGCTCGGGCGGGCAGCCGGCGGTGACCTGCGAGGGCGGGACGGGCATGTCCTGGACGTGCTGGTAGACCACCGACAGCGGGGTCTCACCGGTGAACGGGGGCCGCAGGGCGAGGAGTTCGTAGAGCAGGCAGCCGGTCGCGTACAGGTCGGAGCGGTGGTCGACGGCCTTGCCGAGCGCCTGCTCCGGGGAGAGGTACTGCGGGGTGCCCATGACCATGCCGGTCTGGGTCATCGTCGTGGAGGCGCCGTGCAGGGCGCGGGCGATGCCGAAGTCCATCACCTTCACCGCGCCGTTGTCGGTGATGATGACGTTGGCGGGCTTGATGTCGCGGTGCACGATGCCGTGCTGGTGCGAGTAGGCGAGCGCGTCCAGCACGCCGGAGACGATGATCAGGGCCTGCTCGGGGCCCGGTGCGTCGGCTTCGAGCAGCAGCTCGCGGATGGTGCGGCCCTCGACCAGCTCCATCACGATGTACGGCACGGCCTGGCCGTTCGCCTGGTCCTCGCCGGAGTCGTACACGGCGACGATCGAGTGGTGGTTGAGCCCGGCCACCGACTGGGCCTCACGCGTGAAGCGGGCCTTGGAGGTGGGGTCCTCGGCGAGGTCGGCACGGAGCAGCTTGACCGCGACCGTGCGGCCCAGACGGACGTCCTCGGCCGCGAACACCTCGGCCATACCGCCCCGGCCGAGCCGGTGGGTGAGCCGGTAGCGGCCGTCGCCGACGAGCCCGCCGTTGCCCCAGTTCTCCGGCGCCTCCGCCATGCCACCGCCGGCCGACGCCTCGGGGTCGGACGGGCCTTGGGCGCCGTGCGTCTGTGCCATCGGTCCTCGCCGTCGTTTCTGCCCGCGGTGCGCGCGGTGTTATTACGGTCTCCGTCGGCCACGCTACAGCCTCGCCGGTGGCCGCCGGTCCCGATCCGGCACCGGGATGAGCCCAGGACGGACCGGCCATGAAACCCGCAGCACAGGCCCACGTGCAAATTCCGTGCACCGCTCGTACGCCTGCTGTAACGCTTCCGCGACGCTTCTTTCGCGTACGGTCACGGAACGGGCACCGGGCTTGACGTGTCCGTGCCCTCGGGCAGACTTGGCCGGGAATGACACATTCGATCAAGGCGTGTGCGCTGTGGCACGTCTTCCGGTCGATGACGGCTCCGACGGGCCAGTGGGGGACACGGAACGATGAGCCAGGACGGCGCACAGGGCGGCCGCTACACGGGGCGGGCACTCGCCGGTGGCCGCTACCAGCTCCACGACCTGCTCGGCGAGGGCGGCATGGCCTCCGTGCACCTGGCCTACGACTCGGTGCTGGACCGTCAGGTGGCGGTCAAGACGCTGCACACCGAGCTGGGCCGGGAGCAGGCGTTCCGCGAGCGGTTCCGTCGCGAGGCCCAGGCCGTGGCCAAGCTCACGCACACCAACATCGTCTCCGTCTTCGACACCGGCGAGGACGAAGCGGACGGCATGCCCTACATCGTCATGGAGTACGTGGAGGGCCGCCCGCTCGGCTCCGTGCTCGCCGACGACGTACGGCGGTTCGGCGCGATGCCCGCCGACAAGGCCCTGAAGATCACCGCGGATGTGCTGGCCGCGCTGGAGATCAGCCACGAGAAGGGGCTGGTCCACCGGGACATCAAGCCGGGCAACGTGATGACCACCAAGCGCGGTGTGGTCAAGGTGATGGACTTCGGCATCGCGCGGGCCATGCAGTCCGGGGTCACCTCCATGACGCAGACCGGCATGGTCGTCGGCACCCCGCAGTACCTCTCCCCCGAGCAGGCCCTCGGCCGGGGCGTGGACGCCCGCTCCGACCTGTACTCGGTCGGCATCATGCTGTTCCAGCTGGTCACCGGCCGGCTGCCGTTCGACGCGGACTCCCCGCTGGCCATCGCCTACGCGCACGTCCAGGAGGAGCCGGTCGCGCCCTCCTCGATCAACCGCGCGCTGCCCCCGGCGGTGGACGCCCTGGTGGCCCGCGCGCTGAAGAAGAACCCCAACGAACGCTTCCCCACCGCCGAGGCCATGCGCGAGGAGTGCCTGCGGGTGGCCGCCTCGCTCCAGCAGGCGGCGCCGAGCATCGTGCCGGGCGCGGGTCCGGCGCAGAGCGGCTCGGGCGTGGGCTCGGCGGTGTTCCCGCCGGTGGACCGGACGGCCCCGCAGCACCCCGGCCCGGTGCAGCAGCCGTACCAGCCGGCACCGAACCCCTACGGCACCCCGCCCCCGTCGTACGGCTACCCGCAGCAGGGCGGCTATCCGACGCCGCCGGTGTACGGCGGGCAGACGGCGCCCGCGTACGGCGCCCAGCCGCCGACGGCGGTGCCCTCCTCCGGCGGCGGCCGGAGCAACAAGCCGGTCCTCATCGGCTCGGTCGCGGTGGCCGCGGTGCTGATCGCGGGCCTGCTGATCGCACTCGACATGAACAAGAAGGACGACACCGAAAAGGGCGGCGGCTCCCCCAGCGCCTCCGCGTCCACGCACGCCTCCGGCTACCGGGGCCCGGACACCTCCCGGACGATCGACGACACCGAGTGCACCGAGCCGCAGGAGTCCTACGACGACGAGGACAAGGTCCGGCTGCCCGACTTCCGGTACAAGAACATCGACTCCGTGAAGGCGTGCTTCCAGGCCGCGAGCTGGCAGTACACGGTGAAGAAGGAAGACAACAACACCTGGGGCGACGGCACGGTCCTCGACCAGTTCCCCGCCCCCGGCACCGACGTCGACCCGAAGAACATGGGCGAGGTCTCGCTCAGCGTCTCCACCGGCGAGCCCCCTCAGTGACCGGAGGCCGGGAACCGGGCCGCCCTCAGGTGTAGGGGTTGGTCTTGATGCTGGAGGTGCAGATCTTCAGCAGGTCGTTGCCCTCGAAGAGGCCGACGTCGATACGGACCGCCGCGATGCCGTTGGTGTCGGAGGCGGAGGTGTCCCAGACCTGGTCGGCGCCGTTGCCGCCGTAGTTGTGGTGCCAGGGCCACGCCTGGAAGTCGCCGTTGTTGCGGATGGTGGACAGGCGGACGGCCGCGTGGTGCCCGTCGGCCGCGTTGTCGAGCGCACGCAGGCGCAGCGGGTCGACGCGGGTCTTGCTGACGAAGAAGCCGGTGTAGGCGCCGTAGGCACCGGTGACACCGCAGTTGCCGGTGACCATCGAATCGGCGGCCGCCGGGGTCGCCGCCGCCGGGACGGCCAGACAGGCCAGAGCGCCCGCGATGACGAGCGCGGAACGTCGCATCTGCACAAGGGGTCCTTTCCTGGAACCGGAAAGCCCAAAGGCTAGACAGATCACGGTTCTTGACCAACCGTCGGCACACGGCCTGTGACGGGGATCACCGGGCATGCGGCAGGGCCCGGCGGTCGTCCGCCGGGCCCTGCCGTCTCCCTGACCTGGGGCCTTCTCGCGCCAGGCGGCTACAGGTACGGGCCGCCCGAGCGGCCGCCGGTGTGCTGGTCCTCCGGGACCTCCGGAACCGCCCCCGGCGGCAGCGCGCGGCGCATCTGCTCCAGCTGGGCCCGCGCGGCCATCTGCTGGGCGAACAGCGTCGTCTGGATGCCGTGGAACAGGCCCTCCAGCCAGCCCACCAGCTGGGCCTGCGCGATCCGCAGCTCCGAGTCGCTCGGCGTCACCTCGTCCGTGAAGGGCAGCGACAGCCGCTCCAGTTCCTCCACCAGCTCCGGCGCCAGACCGTCCTCCAGCTCCTTGACCGAGCTGGCGTGGATCTCCTTCAGCCGCACCCGGCTCGCCTCGTCCAGCGGAGCGGCGCGCACCTCCTCCAGCAGCTGCTTGATCATGCTGCCGATCCGCATGACCTTCGCCGGCTGCTCGACCTGCTCCGTCACCGGAATCTCGCGGGAACCCTCGTCCGTGCCACCACCGAGCGCCATCCCGTCCTGACCCACGACGAGGATCGGGGGGTTCTCCGGCGACCGTTCGTTCCTCGGCATCTCCATGCCGTCATTCTCTAACACCCCACCACTCCATCACCGACGCACCCCCGCGCGCCGGTGATCCGGCACCCGGACCAGCACCCGCCCGGACCGACCCCCGACGGCCCAACCTGAAATGCCCGTTCCGCCATGAAATGTGAGGCTGGATTCCGTCTTTCCCTCGGCATTCCTCCGGAGGTCACCGACGTGACTCCATGGCTACGACTCACGCTCCGCCTCGTGCGGGTGCTGCTCGTCCTGGCGACAGCGGCCCCCGTGTGCGGCACCGCGACCGCGTACGGCGCGGAGAGCGCCCCGCCGGGTTCGCCCACGCCCTCGGGGCGCTCCTCCGCCCCCGCCGTACGGGCCCGGAACGCCGCCGACACCGCTTCGCCGTCCCCGACCGTCTCCAAGCCCGCGCGGGCCGGGAGCCAGGCCGGGGAGGGGCGGCTGCGGCCGGGACGCCCCGCGCGGCCGGACCCGGAGGAGCAGGCCCAGGACCCGGTGGGCAGCGGCACGCCCGCCACCGCGGCGGCCGCCTACCCGGAGGAGCCGGAGACCGCCGACAGCCCCGCCGCGCCCACCCCGACCGCCTCGGCGGCCACCGTCCCGGTCTCGCGGCCCGCCGCCGTCCGGCAGGGGGAGGGCACCTCGGCACGGGCGCCGCGGTTCCTCCCCCTGGGCAGCGGACTGGTCCTGCTCGGCCTGGGACTCGCCCTGGCCCTGGTGGGCCTGCGCATCCGCCGCACCTGACCGGCCGGGCGGGGTTACGGGGCGACCAGCAGCACCTTGCCGATGTGGCCGCTGCCCTCCACCACCCGGTGCGCCTCGGCCGCGTCCGTCATCGGCAACTCCCGGTCGACCACCGGACGTACGACGCCCGACGCGATCAACGGCCAGACATGCTCGCGCACGGCCGCCACGATGGCCGCCTTCTCGCTCAGCGGGCGGGCCCTGAGCGAGGTCGCGCTGACCGCGCCGCGCTTGCCCAGCAGCAGGCCGATGTTCAGCTCGCCCTTGGTGCCGCCCTGCATCCCGATGATCATCAGGCGCCCGTTGACCGCCAGCGTCTCCACGTTCCGGCCCAGGTACTTGGCGCCCATGTTGTCGAGGATGACATCGGCGCCCGCGCCGTCCGTGGCCCGCTCGATCTCGGTGACGAAGTCCTGGTCGCGGTAGTTGATCAGGATGTCCGCGCCCAGCTCGGCACAGAAGTCCAGCTTCTCCTTCGTCCCGGCGGTCACCGCCACCCGCGCACCGACGGCCTTGGCCAGCTGGATCGCCATGGTGCCGATACCGCTGGAACCACCGTGCACGAGCAGCAGCTCGCCGGGCCTGAGGTGGGCCAGCATGAAGACGTTGGACCACACCGTGCAGGCCACCTCGGGCAGCGCGGCCGCCTGCTTCAGGCCGATGCCCTCGGGCACCGGCAGCAACTGCCCGGCCGGGACGACGACCTTCTGCGCGTAGCCGCCGCCCGAGAGCAGCGCGCACACCTCGTCCCCGGCGGACCAGCCGGAGACACCGGGGCCCAGCTCGGTGATCCGGCCGGAGCACTCCAGACCGGGGTACGCGGAGGCACCGGGCGGCGGGTCGTAGAAGCCCTGGCGCTGCATGATGTCGGCGCGGTTGACGGCGGTGGCCACCACCTCGACCAGCACCTCGCCCTCGCCGGGCACCGGATCGGGCACCTCGGTCCAGGTCAGGTTCTCGGGCCCGCCGGGTTCGGAAATCGTGATCGCATACATGCCCGCGACGCTACTCCCCGACCGGACCGCGGCCCTGGTGGCCCGCTCAGTCGCTCGGCAGCGGACGCGCGTGCGGGGCGACATGCGCGGAGGGGGTGGCGCGGACGATGGTGATCAGCCGGTCGGTGAGCTGCAACTCACCGACGGCCGGATCGTCGTAGCCGAGCACTCGGTGGCCGCGTACGACGCTGACCACGAGGTCCTCCGCCTCGCGCGGGCTGCGGCCCACCTCGGCACGGACCACCGGGCGGTCCACGATGTCCAGGCCGCTGCCCTGCTGGATCAGGTCCTCCATCACCATGCCGGCGGCAGGGCTGAGCACGGACAGACCGAGCAGCCGGCCCGCCGCTCCGGAGCTGGTGATGACCGCGTCGGCGCCGGACTGCTTGAGCAGCGGGGCGTTCTCCTCCTCGCGGACGGCGGCCACGATCTTCGCGCCCCGGTTGAGCTGGCGCGCCGTCAGGGCGACCAGTACGGCGGTGTCGTCGCGCTGCGGGGCGATGATGATCTGCCGCGCCTTGTGCACCTCCGCGCGCCGCAGCACCTCGCTGCGGGTCGCGTCGCCGGTGACGCCCGCGTAGCCCTCGGCGGTGGCCGCCTCGATCGCCTTGGAACTGGGGTCGACCACGACGACCTGTTCCTTCTTCAGCCCGGTCGCGCAGACGGTCTGGATCGCCGACCGCCCCTTCGTGCCGAAGCCGATGACCACGGTGTGGTCGCGCAAGGTGGACCTCCAGCGATTGAGACGCCATTCCTCACGGGTGCGTTCGGTGAGGACCTCCAGCGTGGTGCCGACCAGGATGATCAGGAAGAGCACGCGCAGCGGGGTGATGACGAGGATGTTGATGAGCCGGGCACCGTCGCTGACCGGGGTGATGTCGCCGTACCCGGTGGTGGAGAGAGTGACCGTCGCGTAGTAGAACGCGTCGAGCAGGTCGACGGGGCCGTCGGAGTTGTCGTGGTAGCCGCTGCGGTCGGCATAGACGACGAACGCGGTGGCGACCAGCACCACCAGCGCCATCACCAGGCGCTTGGCGACCTGGCGTATGGGGCGTTCCACCGCCTTCCTCGGCAGCTTCACCCGCGAGGGCACCAGATGCTCGCCGGCCTGGCGGGCTATGGCGTCATGGCCCGGAAGTTTCACGTGAAACACACCCCGATTCCGGCCGTGGTCCACGGCAGGTCCAGCAGTTCCATTCCGGCGCCGGGCGGCGCGCCGCCCGGCGGGACGACGGCCAGCGCGTCGGCGGTGGCGATCCCGCGCAGCATGGCGGGGCCGCTGTAGTGCAGCGGTACGGCCCGCTCACCGCGCAGCACCACGGGGACGAGCCGGGTGTCGTGCGGATGCCCCTGCACCCCTTCCCTGAGCGGCGTCCGGTACGGCTCGGGCGCCGGGTGAGCGGCCAGCGCCCGCAGCAGGGGCTCGGCGAGCGTGATCAGTCCGGAGACGGCCGCGAGCGGGTTGCCGGGCAGCCCGACGAGGTGCTGGTCCGCCTTGGTACGGGCCAGCAGCATGGGATGGCCGGGGCGCACCGCGACGCCGTCGACGAGGAGTTCGGCGCCGATCCGGTCCAGCGTGGGGTGGACATGGTCCACGGGTCCGGCGGCGGTGCCCCCGGTGGTGACGATCAGGTCGGCGCGGGAGGTGGTGATCGCCCTGCGCAGCGCCTTGGCGTCGTCGCCGAGCCTGCGGACGGCGATGACCTCGGCGCCCAGCGCGCGCAGCCAGGGCGCCAGCATCGGGCCGAGCGCGTCCCGGATCAGCCCGTCGTGCGGCAGGCCCTCGGTGAGGAGTTCATCGCCCAGGACCAGGACTTCGGCGCGCGGGCGGGGGACGACGGTGACGGTGTCGTACCCGGCCGCGGCGGCGAGGCCCAGCACGGCCGGGGTGATCAGGGTGCCGGTGGGCAGCAGCTGGTCACCGCGACGGCACTCCTGGCCTCGCGGCCGGATGTCCTGGCCGTGGCTCGGCATGGGGGTCCCCCCTGCTCGAGCGGAGTCGAGAGCTTGGGGGATGGTGGCGTGCAGCCGGTCCTGGGGGCCGGTGCGGCCGTGCTCGCTGCGCAGGACGGCGGTGACTCCGGTGGGGATGCGGGCGCCGGTGGCGATCCGGACCGCCTCGCCGTCGGTGAGCGGCTCGGGGGGCGCGTGCCCGGCGAGCACACCGCCGTCGCGGATCTGCCAGGGTCCCGGTCCGGCGACGGCCCAGCCGTCCATCGCGGAGGTGTCGAAGGAGGGCAGGTCGCTGAGCGCGTCCAGGGGCGCGGCGAGGACCAGCCCGAGGGCGTCGCCGAGGGCGACGGAGACAGCGGGGCGCCGCGTGGCCTGGCGAGCGGCTCGGGCGGCGATCTCGCGGGCCCGGGGCCAGGGGGTGGCGCCCTCGTGGCCGTGCGGATGCGGGTGCCCGGGGTGCCCGGCCGGGCGGGCGGGCGCGTGGCCCGTCCGCCCGGCCGGGTCGGCCCGGTCGGTCCGGTCGGCCCTGGGCTCGCGGACGAGCGCCAGGGCGTCTTCTACGTCGAGGTCGTCGCCGTTTCCGGCGTGCGGCCCGGTGTGGGTGCCGGAGGCGGTCATCCGGCGTCCGGGGCGGACCCGCCCCCGCTGTGCTCGGCCTCCCAGCGGATGGCCAGGGCGGCGACCTTGGCCGACGCCTCGGCGATGGACTCGGCGTCGCCCTTGCCCTGGGCGGCGGCGTAGCCGACGAGGAAGGTGGTGAGCGGTGCGGCGGGGCGGGCCACGCCATGAGCGACGTCGCGGGCGACGTCGAGGAGGACGCGGGTGTCGACGTCGAGGTCGATGCCCAGCTCGTTCTTGACTGCGGTGATCCATTCGTTCAGCACGTGCCCATGCTCCCTGATCCGCGCCCTGGCGTGGGCGATGTCGTCCCAGGTGTCGCAGTCGAAGGAGGCGAGCGGGTCCGTGAGCCGGGTCAGGCGCAGGGCGGCGGTCAGCCGGCGCAGGGGCAGCCCGGTCAGACCGCCGTGCTCGGCGGCGAGGTCCGCGAGGGCGCCGCGCAGGGCGGCGGTGCGGTAGGCGGCCACGAGCGGCTGGTCGCGGCCGTCGTCGTCGGTGAGCAGCGCCCCGTCGGCACCGGTGTCCCGCAGGGCGGCCAGCAGCCGGTGCACGGTGTCGGCGCCGAGGAACGGCAGGTCGGCGGAGAGCACCACCGCGTGCTCGGCGGTGCTGAGCCGCAGCCCCGCGTCGAGAGCGGCGACGGGTCCGGCGCCGGGCGGCTCCTCCCGCGCCCAGCGCACCGGCCGGGCGGTGGACCGGGGGTCGGCCACGACGACGGTGGTGGCGGCGTCGGCGCAGGCGTCCAGCACCCGGTCGAGCAGTGCCCGGCCGCCGACCTGGACACCGGGCTTGTCGGCCCCGCCGAGCCGGCGCGCACCGCCCCCGGCCAGCACGACGGCGTCATAGGCGGTGCCGGTCGCCGGCGCCGGGCCGGACCCGCTGGACTCGGGGGATGCGGCCGGAGAGGGGCCGGCCGGGGCGTTGTCGGTCACCCTTCGAGTATGGCTGGTGCTTCCTTCGGGGCGGGCGCCGCCCGTCTCCCGGGCCGCCGCGTGGGAAGCGGGCGGCCCGGAACCCGTCTCACACCGTGCGCAGCAGTACGGCCGGCTGTTCCACGCAGTCCGCCACGTACCTGAGGAAGCCGCCCGCCGTGCCGCCGTCGCAGACCCGGTGGTCGAAGGTGAGCGAGAGCTGCACGACCTGGCGTACGGCCAGCTCGCCCTCGTGCACCCAGGGCTTGGGGACTATGCGGCCGACGCCGAGCATGGCCGCCTCGGGGTGGTTGATGATGGGGGTGGAGCCGTCGACGCCGAAGACGCCGTAGTTGTTCAGCGTGAAGGTACCGCCGGTGAGTTCCCCCGGTGTCAGCCGTCCGGCGCGGGCGGCCTCGGTGAGCCGGGCGAACTCGGCGGTCAGCGATTCGGCGTCCCGCGTGTGGGCGTCCCGGACGACCGGCACGACCAGCCCGCGTTCGGTCTGCGCGGCGAACCCCAGGTGCACACCCGGCAGTTGGACGACCTCACGGGCCTCGGTGTCGACGTAGGAGTTCAGCTCCGGGAACCGGGCGAGCGCGGCGGCGCAGACCCGGGCGAGCAGTGCGACCAGGGAGATCTTCGGGCCCCCGGCGGCGTTCATCGCGGCCCGGGCGCGCAGGAGTTCGGTCGCGTCGGCATCGACCCAGCAGGTGGCGTCCGGGATCTCCCGGCGGCTGCGGCTCAGCTTCTCGGCGACGGCCCCGCGCACGCCCTTGAGGGGGATACGGGTGCCTTCGGGGCGCGGGGCCGGGGTGAGGGTGGAGGTGGGGGCTTCCGTGGGCGCCGTGGCTTCGACGCGCAGGGCCGCCTCGACGTCCGCGCGCAGGATGAGGCCGTCCGGTCCGGTGCCGCGCAGTCCGCGCAGGTCCACGCCGTTGTCACGGGCGAGCTTGCGGACCAGGGGCGAGATGACGGGCACGGGGCCCTGCGGGGCGGGTGCCGTCGTCGGCACGAGTGCGGGCGCGGGCGCGGCCGGTGCGGCGCCGTTGGCCACGGTGACCTGCGCGCGCACCCGGCGACGGCGCCGCGCGGGCGCCTGTGTGCCGTAGCCGACCAGTACGTTCCCGGAGCCCTCGGCCTGGGCGGTGTGGTCCGGGCCGGTGTGGTCGGAGCCGGTGTGATCGGGGGAGCCGACCGCGACGGTGATCAGCGGTGCTCCCACGGGCAGTTCGGTGCCCTCCTCGCCGAAGCGGGCGGTGACCACGCCGCCGTAGGGGCAGGGCACCTCCACCATCGCCTTGGCCGTCTCGACCTCGACGACCGGCTGGTCGATGGCGACCACGTCGCCCACGGCCACCAGCCAGCGCACGATCTCCGCCTCGGTGAGCCCCTCGCCGAGGTCGGGCAGCTTGAACTCCAGTACCTGTGCCATCAGTTCTCCGCCTCCCACTGGAGACGGGCCACCGCGTCCAGCACGCGGTCGACACCGGGCAGGTGGTGCCGCTCCAGCATCGGCGGCGGATAGGGCAGGTCGAACCCGGCCACGCGCAGCACCGGCGCCTCCAGATGGTGGAAGCAGCGCTCGGTGATCCGGGCCGCGATCTCGCCGCCCGGCCCACCGAACCCGGTGGACTCGTGCACGACGACCGCGCGTCCGGTGCGCCGGACGGAGGCGCAGACCGTCTCGTCGTCGAAGGGCACCAACGAGCGCAGGTCGACGACCTCCAGGTCCCAGCCCTCCGCGCGGGCGGCCTCGGCCGCCTCCATGCACACCGGCAGGGAAGGCCCGTAGGTGATGAGGGTGGCGCTGCTGCCGGGTCGGCGGACCACCGCGCGCCCGATGGGCTCGACCTCGGTGGGGTGGTCGGCGTTCCAGGAGTCCTTGGACCAGTACAGCCGCTTGGGTTCCAGGAACACCACGGGGTCGTCGGAGGCGATGGCCTGCCGCAGCAGCCCGTAGGCGTCGGCGACGGTGGCCGGGGTGACGACATGCAGGCCGGGGGTGGCCATGTAGTACGCCTCGGAGGAGTCGCTGTGGTGCTCGACGCCGCCGATGCCGCCGCCGTAGGGGACGCGCACCGTGATCGGCAGGGGCATGCGGCCCCGCGTGCGGTTGCGCATCCGGGAGACATGGCTGATGAGCTGCTCGAACGCCGGGTAGGCGAAGGCGTCGAACTGCATCTCCACCACCGGCCGCAGGCCGTACATGGCCATGCCCACGGCGGCGCCGAGGATGCCCGCCTCGGCCAGCGGGGTGTCCGTGCAGCGGTCCTCGCCGAACTCGGCGGCGAGCCCGTCGGTGACACGGAAGACACCGCCGAGGGTGCCGACGTCCTCGCCCATGACATGGACGGCGGGGTCGGCGGCCATCGCGTCGCGCATCGCGCGGGTGAGGGCCTGTGCCATGGTGGCGGGCTTGACGGCGACGGTGGTCATCGCGGGTCGCCTTCCTGCTCGCCCTGCTCGGCGGCCAGCTCGGTCCGGAGCAGCGCGCGCTGTTCGCGCAGCTGCCCGGTGGGCTCGGAGTACACGTGGTCGAAGAGGTCCATCGGGTCGAGCCGGGGGTCCTGGTTCATGCGTTCGCGCAGGTCGGCGGCCATCGCCTCGGCGTCCTGCCGGACCGCGTCGATGGCGGCCTCGTCGAGCAGCCCGCGCGCGGTCAGCTCGCGCTCCAGGAGCTGGACGGGGTCGTGCCGCCGCCAGGTCTCGACCTCGTCGTCCTCGCGGTAGCGGGTGGCGTCGTCGGCGTTGGTGTGGGCCTCCACGCGGTAGGTCACCGCCTCGACCAGGGTCGGGCCGCCGCCCGCGCGGGCGTGCCGCACCGCGTCACTGAGCACCTCGTGCACGGCGGCCGCGTCATTGCCGTCGACCAGGCGGCCCGGCATGCCGTACCCGACCGCTTTGTGGGCGAGGGAGGGCGCGGCGGTCTGCTTGGCGAGCGGGACGGAGATGGCGAAGCCGTTGTTCTGCACGAGGAAGACGACCGGCGCCTGCCAGACGGCGGCGAAGTTCAGCGCCTCGTGGAAGTCGCCCTCGCTGGTGCCGCCGTCGCCGACCATGGCGAGCGCGACCACGTCGTCCCCCTTGAGGCGCGCTGCGTGCGCGAGACCCACGGCGTGCGGGAGCTGGGTGGCCAGCGGGGTGCTGAGGGGGGCGACGCGGTGGGTGTGCGGGTCGTAGCCGTTGTGCCAGTCCCCGCGCAGCAGGGTGAGGGTCTCCACCGGGTCGACGCCCCGGGCGACGACAGCGAGGGTGTCGCGGTAGCTCGGGAAGAGCCAGTCGCGCTCCTCCAGGGCCAGGGCGGCGGCGACCTCGCACGCCTCCTGGCCGGTGCTGGAGGGGTAGACCGCGAGCCGGCCCTGCTTGGTGAGCGCGGTGGCCTGCGTGTTGTAGCGGCGGCCGCGGACCAGCTGGGCGTAGAGCCGGCGCAGCAGGTCCGGGTCGGCCTTGGCGGCCGTGTCGGTGCCGAGAACGCGATAGGGCTCGGCGTCCGGCAGCAGCGGCGCGGGGTCCATGCGGGGCTGCCAGGCGGGCGGCGGCGATGGCCGATACGCGCCCCGCTGCTCCATGACCGTCATGACGGCACCTCCTCGTGGGACCGGCTACGAGAGGCGGGTCGGTTGCGACCCGTCTCACCTACCGATTGTTCGGTCGTCGGCGCATTTTGGCTACTGGCCCCCTCAGGCTGTGGACAAACGGTTTTGCACAGCCTGGAATGAATGCAGGACGTCCACGGCGATGAAGCGGGGGGACATGACGCCTGAACAAATGGCCCAGGCAACGGAGCCGGGTGGCGCACTGCCCCCGCCCCGACCGCTGGACGCCATAGATCAGGACATCCTGAAGATCCTCCAGGCGGACGGCCGTGCCTCCATACGCTCGGTCGCCGAGCGCGTCCACGTCTCCCGCGCCAACGCCTACGCGCGTATCAACCGGCTGGTCGAGGACGGGGTGATCCGGGGCTTCGGCGCCCGTGTCGACCACGAGCGGGCCGGGCACGGCACCTCGGCGTACATCACGCTGAACATCGTCCAGAACACCTGGCGCACGGTCCGCGAACAGCTGCGCCGCCTGCCCGGCGCATCCCACATGGCGCTGGTCGGCGGCGACTTCGACGTACTGCTGCTGGTGCACACTCCGGACAACAGGGCGCTGCGCGAGCTGGTGCTCACCCGGCTCCAGTCGATCCCCGAGGTGCTCGGCACCCGCACGCTGCTGGTGTTCGAGGAGGAGGACCTGGAGCCGGACGCGTGAAGCCGTGCGCGGGGCTCACTCCTTGCGCAGCCCCGCGAAGACCAGCCGCACCACCGCGTCGGCCACCTCGCGCCCGCTGGCCCCGCGCGTCTCGGGCCGGTACCACTCCACGACGGAGTTGATCATCCCGAAGACCAGCCGGGTCGCCAGCCGGACCTCCACGTCCCCGCGCACGTCCCCGTCCTCGGCGGCCGCCCGCAGCAGCTCCGCCACCCGGTGGTCGAAGTCCCGGCGCCGTTCCAGCGCCCACCGCTCCGCCTCGGTGTTGCCCCGCACGCGCAGCAGCAGCGTCACATAGGGCAGCTCGGATATGAGGACCTCGACCATGCGCCGTACGACATGCTCCAGCCGGTCCACCGGGCGGCCCACGCGCGCGTGCTCCTCGTCGAGGATGGCGAACAGCCCGTCCAGCGCCCGGCTGACGGCGCGGCGCAGCAGTTCCTCCTTGCCGCTGACGTGGTGGTAGATCGAGGACTTGGAGATGCCCGCGGCTCTGGAGAGGTGCTCCATGGAGGTGCCGTCGTAGCCGCGCTCGTTGAAGACCCCCACGGCGACCGAGAGCAGGGTCTCGGGGGTGTATGTGTCGCGCTTGGCGGTGGTCATGAGGTGCCCTCCCGCTTGTCGGTGGCGTACGCGTGGCGGTAGAGCGCGAGGGACGGCGCGTACCGGCCGGAGGGGTCGCGCAGATGAAGATCGTCCAGCAGTTCGTAGGCCCAGCCGCGGCCGAGCCTGCGGCTCCACTCGAAGGGCCCGAGGGGGTAGTTGACGCCCAGGCGCATCGCGGTGTCGATGTCCGCCTCGGTGGCCACGCCCTTGGCCACGGCGTCGTGCGCGAGGTCGACGATCCGGGCCACCGTACGGGCGACGATCATGCCGGGCACGTCACCGATGACGCTGACGTCCTTGCCGAGCGCCTGGAAGAGGCCGATGGCTTCGGCGAGGGTGCGCGAGGAGGTGTCCTGGGAGGCGGAGAGCGCGATCCGGGTGGCGGCGCGGTAGTCGAGGGCGAGGTCGAAGTAGACGACGTCCCGGAACTCCACGGCGGTCTGGCCGTCGGCGAGGACGAGTTGCCCGCCGCTGGGCAGGGCCAGCCGGCTGCCCTGGTCCTCGCCCTCCTCGTGGACGGGGATGCCCGCCTCGCGGATCAGCGGGAGCAGTCCGGCGGCCGGGCCGAGGTCGCCCTCTACGGTGACGTGCGCCGGGGGCTTCTCCTTCTCGGCGGTGTGCGGCTCGGGGCGCTCGGCGTCCTCGGCGTAGTCGAACCAGCCCTGCCCGCTCTTGCGGCCGAGCCGCCCGGACTCCACCAGGCGGCGCTGGGCGAGCGAGGGCGTGAAGCGGACGTCCTGGAAGAAGGAGTTCCACACCGAGTGGGTGACGGATTCGTTGACGTCCTGCCCGATGAGGTCGGTCAGTTCGAAGGCGCCCATGCGGAAACCGCCGCACTCGCGCAGGACCGCGTCGATGGTGGCCGGGTCGGCGCCCTGGGCCTCCAGCACGGCGAACGCCTCGGCGTAGAAGGGCCGGGCGATGCGGTTGACGATGAAGCCGGGGGTGTCCGCGCAGGCCACCGGGGTCTTCCCCCAGGCGCGGGCGGTCTCGTACGCGCGCGTGACCGACGTGACGTCGGTGGCGTACCCGGAGACGACCTCCACCAGGGGCAGCAGCGGGGCCGGGTTGAAGAAGTGCAGGCCCAGGAAGCGGCCGGGGGAGACCAGCGCGCCGCCGATGGCGGTCACCGACAGGGAGGAGGTGTTGGTGGCCAGCAGACAGTCGGCGGAGACGATGTCCTCCAGCTCCCGGAACAGCTCCTGCTTGACCTCCAGCCGCTCCAGCACGGCTTCCACGACCAGCGCGCAGTCGGCCAGGCCGGTGAGGTGCCCGACGGGCGTGAGCCGGGCGCGCGCCGCGTCCCGTTCGTCCGCGCCGAGCCGGCCCTTGGCCACGAGCCGGTCGAGGCGGGCGCCGATGGCCTCGGTGGCCTCCCGCGCCCGTCCGGGCACCGTGTCATGGAGCCGCACGGGGTGGCCGGCGGCCAGCGCGACCTGGGCGATGCCCTGGCCCATGGTGCCGGTGCCGACCACGGCCACGGGGCTGCTGAGGTCGATAGCTGTCATGTGCGCGATCCTCCCGCACGACGTTGTCCACAGATGCGGCGGACCCCCTTGTCCCGACCGATCGTTCGGTTACTCTAGCCCTGACCGCCCGCAGCCCACCACCGTCCGGCGGAAGGCTCCGCGAGCCGCGCCCGCCGCCACCCTGCCGTCTCTCCAAAACCCCAGGTCACGAACTCGACGACGAGTTCACGCAGACGAGGAGTTGGTCCCGGATGACCGCCCGACCGACCGCACACCAGCTGATCGCCAAGCACCGGCCCACACTCGATCAGGCCCTGGAAGCGATCCGCACCCGCGCGTACTGGTCCCCGCACCCCGAGCACCCCAAGGCGTACGGCGAGCACGGCAGCCTGGACGCCGGCGCGGGCAAGGCCGCCTTCGACGCGCTCCTCGGCACCCGTCTCGACCTGGACCAGCCCGGCACGGACGACTGGGTGGGCGGCGAGGTCTCGCCGTACGGCATCGAGCTGGGCGTGAGCTACCCGCACGCGGATCTCGACGTGCTGCTCCCCGCGATGCGCGCCGGGCAGGCGGCCTGGCGCGACGCGGGCGCGGAGACCCGCGCGGCGGTCTGTCTGGAGATCCTGAAGCGGATCAGCGACCGGACGCACGAGTTCGCGCACGCGGTCATGCACACCAGCGGCCAGGCGTTCATGATGGCGTTCCAGGCGGGCGGCCCGCACGCCCAGGACCGCGGCCTCGAGGCGGTGGCGTACGCGTTCGCGGAGCAGACCCGCACCCCCGGGACGGCGGAGTGGAGCAAGCCGCAGGGCAAGCGCGACCCGCTCACGCTGACCAAGAGCTTCACCCCGGTCCCGCGCGGCATCGCCCTGATGATCGGGTGCAACACCTTCCCGACGTGGAACGGCTATCCGGGCCTGTTCGCCTCCCTGGCCACCGGCAACGCGGTCCTGGTCAAGCCGCATCCGCGCGCGGTGCTGCCGCTCGCGCTCACCGTCCAGGTCGCGCGCGAGGTGCTGGCCGAGGCCGGGTTCGACCGCGACCTGGTCGCGCTGGCCGCCGAGCGGCCCGGCGAGGGCATCGCCAAGGCGCTCGCCACCCGCCCCGAGATCCGGATCATCGACTACACCGGCTCCACGGAGTTCGGCGACTGGCTGGAGGCCAACGCCCGCCAGGCACAGGTCTACACGGAGAAGGCCGGCGTCAACACGGTGATCGTGGAGTCCACCGACGACTACCAGGGCATGCTGGCCAACCTCGCCTTCTCGCTCTCCCTGTACAGCGGCCAGATGTGCACCACCCCGCAGAACCTGCTGATCCCGCGCGAGGGCATCAGCACGAACGAGGGCCACAAGTCCTTCGACGAGGTGACCACCGGCCTCGCCCGCGCCGTCGACGGCCTCCTCGGGGACGACGCCCGCGCGAACGCCCTGCTGGGCGCCATCGTCAACCCGGATGTGAAGGCCCGGCTGGAGGCCGCCGCCGACCTCGGCGAAGTCGCCCTGGCCTCCCGCGAGATCACCAACCCGGACTTCCCGGACGCGGTCGTGCGCACCCCCGTCATCGTGAAGCTGGACGGCACCAAGCCGGACGCCGAAGCCGCCTACCTCAGCGAGTGCTTCGGCCCGGTGTCCTTCGCCGTGGCCGTCGACTCGGTCGCCGACGCGGTGGAGCTGCTGCGGCGCACGATCCGCGAGCAGGGCGCGATGACGGTCGGCGCCCACACCATCGACCCGGAGGTCGCGCGGGCCATCGAGGAGGTCTGCCTGGAGGAGCCCGCCCAGCTGTCCCTGAACCTGACCGGCGGGGTGTACGTCAACCAGACCGCCGCCTTCTCCGACTTCCACGGCTCCGGCGGCAACCCGGCGGCGAACGCGGCCCTCACCGACGGCGCGTATGTCGCGAGCCGCTTCCGCGTGGTGGAGGTCCGCCGGGATTCGTAGGCCAGGGCTCAGGCGGCGCGCAGGCTCCAGTGGTACAGCGTCATGGCCACACTGGTGGCCAGGTTGTAGCTGGAGACCTGCGGCCGCATGGGCAGCGCCAGCAGCCGGTCGGCGCGGGCGCGCAGCGGCGCCGAGAGCCCGCTGCGCTCCGAGCCGAACGCCAGCACGGCGTCGTCGGGCAGCTCGACCCGCCGGATGTCGTCGCCCTCGGGGTCGAGGGCGAACAGCGGCCCGGCGGGCAGCTCCTCGACACCGAGCCGTTCCACGGCGGTGGCGAAGTGCAGCCCCGCCCCGCCCCGCACCACGGTGGGGTGCCAGGGGTCGAGGGTGCCGGTCGTGACGACCCCGGTCGCGCCGAACCCGGCGGCAAGCCGGATCACCGCGCCCGCGTTGCCGAGGTTGCGCGGCTCGTCCAGCACCACCACGGGGGCGGTGCGGGGCAGATGGGCCAGCGTCTTGAGGTTGGCCTCGCGGGCCGGCCTTACGGCGAGCGCGGCCACGCCGGTCGGGTGCGGGCGGGGCACCAGCGTGGCGTAGACCGCCTGGGGCACCTCCGTCAGCAGCGCGTCCAGCGTGTCCCTGACGTCCCCGGCGAGTTCGCCGGCGAGGGCGAGCGTGGCCTCGCGGTCGGTGGTGACCGCCACGGGCACCTCGGCCCCGAAGCGCAGCGCGTGCTTGAGGGCGTGGAAGCCGTCCAGGAGCACGGCGTCCCCGGCGCGCTCCCGCCAGCGGTTCAGGGGATCGGTCATGCCGTGAACCCTACGTGGCCCGCGGTGGACTCCTCCGGGGCGCGGGGCGGCGGCACCCGGCCCGTCCCGCCGCGTCGTATCAGCCATCCACGCGCGCGTGCGACCCAGCCGCCGAGCAGAAGCAGGAAGGCGGTGGGCAGGAAGACCGCGTCCGCCGTGATCATCGCCAGGGAGAAGAAGGGCAGTCCGAGGACGACGGCGATCACCGCGTGCTCGGTCATCATCAGCACCAGCAGGACGTTCTTCACCCGCCGGTTGAACAGGGTGAAGGGGAAGGCGACCTGCACCATGACCGTCCCGTAGGTCACGATCATCATGATGACGCCGCTGGCGGACATCAGGTCGGCGAGGGCGGGCCAGGGGGAGAAGTAGTCCAGGTGGAGCGGGTAGTAGACGGCGGTGCCGTCCTGCCAGCGCGAGCCCTGGATCTTGTACCAGCCGGCCGTGGCGTAGATCAGGCACGCCTCCGCCATGATCACGGCAAGGGCGGCGTTGTGCAGCACGTTCGCCAGCACGTCGAGCAGCATCCGGGGCTGCGGCGACCGCGCCCAGCGGCCCGCGGCCCACCACAGGCCGAGCCCGGCCCACGCCGTCCACAGCAGCGCGGGCACCAGCCAGCCGCCGTCGAAGCGGCCGGTCAGCGCGGCCGTGACCAGCACCGCGCCGGAGAGAGTCCACAACACCGGACCCACCCGGTCGGCGGGAACACGCTCCCCACGCGCGCGTGCCGCCTCCGCGCGCTCCGCCCGGCGCGCGTCCAGCGACCACACCTGGCCGCAGCGGGTGAACACCAGGTAGAGGGACATCAGATGCAGCACGTTGTCGCCGCCGTCCCCCATGAACACGCTGCGGTTCTGGAGCGACAGCACCCCCACCATGAACAACGCGGCGGCGGTACGGGTGCGCCAGCCGACCAGCAGCGCGGCACTGGCCAGGACCGCCAGGAGGTAGCAGACCTCGAACCACAGCCGCCCGTCGGACCACATCAGCACCGTGAAGGCGTGGTTGTCGGCGATCAGCTGATGGGCCAGGTTCCAGCTCCAGGGGCCGGCCGGGCCGTACAGCTCCTGGCGGTGCGGGAACTCGCGCAGCAGGAACAGCAGCCAGGTCCCGGCGAATCCGATACGGATCACGGCACTCTGGTACGGGCCGAGGGCCGAGCCGGTGACGCGTTCGACACCGCGGGCGAAGGTCTGGGAGAGCCGGTTCATCGCGCACCCGCCTCGGTCTCGTCACCGGTCACCGTCCACCAGGGCAGCACCCGGAAGACGGGATTGGCGGACACCCTCTCCCGGCTCCACTCGGGCGGCGGCACATTGACGGTGCGGGAGCGCACCTGCACGCGCTGGAGCGTCCCGGCGCGGCCGATCGCCTCGTCCCGCCGCAGGCGCAGCACCACGATCCGGCGCACGTACTGCTCGGAGAGCGCCCCGCGCACACCCACGGGCCGGTTGTCCGTGCCGTGGGTGGTGCCGAGGAAGTCCCAGGCGCGGCGCAGTTCGTTCTGCTGGGTGTGGCTGGGCAGCAGGTTGCCGTCGATGGCGGCGCCGTCCTGCGCGGACAGGTCGGTCCAGCCGGTGGTGCGCAGGTCACCGCCCTCGGTCCGGACCTGGGCGCGCACCTGTACGGCGACGTTCTGCTGCAACGGGTTCGGCGCGAACAGCTTCCAGTTCTGCTCGAACTCCGGGTACACCCACGCCTCCACCGCCTTGCCGTGCCGCTTGCTCACGGTGTTCGCGGGCGCGAGGCTGAAGAACACCATGCCCAGGTGCACCGCGGCGACGGCCGCCACGACCGCGAGCGCGCTCCCCGCCACGACCCGGTAGCGGGGCGACAGCGCGGCCAGTCCGGCGCTCGGCGCCGGTTCCGGTGCGGGGGCAGCGGGGTCAGCGGGGTCAGCGGGGTCAGCGGGGTCAGCCGCCACGGTCGCCCCACCTGGTCCGCTGCCTTCGGGCGGTCCGCCGGGGCCGTCGAGGGCCCCCGCGCGACGCGCTCCGGCCGACCCGTCCGGCCCGTCCGGGCCCTTCGAGTCCTCGTCGTACGCGTCCATTCCGCCCCGTCCCCCGCTTCCGCTCCGTCGACGACGCGCCCGTCACAGGCGCCCCCTGATCCTCGGACGCCTTTGCTTCCACTTGGCACCCGCACGGAACGGTACTCAGCCCCACCCTCCCGCGCAGCCCTGGGCCCGGCCCACGTTCCCCGCCCGCCGCACGGTGCCCGGCACCGCCGGGACCGCCGACGGGCCACGGAGGTTTTCCACAGGCGCCCCACGACGTTGTCCACGGCGTTGTCCACAGCGGTTGACACCCGAGGACGCCCCGGCACACCATTGACACGCACGAACCGAACGATCGGTCGGGACGTGTTTCCGGCAGAGTCCTAGGTCAGGGGGACCGCATGGCCACAGCAGCCGCGCCTCGCACGGACCGCACATCCGCGGGCGGCGCACCCGGCGCCACCGCGGACACAGCGGCGCACCAGCACGCCTTCGACGCGGCCGTGGCCGCCGAGGAACGCATCGAGCCACGCGACTGGATGCCGGACGCCTACCGCGCCACCCTCGTCCGCCAGATCGCCCAGCACGCCCACTCCGAGATCATCGGCATGCAGCCGGAGGCGAACTGGATCACCCGCGCCCCCAGCCTGCGCCGCAAGGCCATCCTGATGGCCAAGGTCCAGGACGAGGCGGGCCACGGCCTCTATCTCTACAGCGCCGCCGAAACCCTCGGCACCAGCCGCGAGGAGCTGCTCGACAAGCTGCACACCGGCCGCCAGAAATACTCCTCGATCTTCAACTACCCGACCCTGACCTGGGCCGACGTGGGGGCGATCGGCTGGCTGGTGGACGGCGCCGCCATCACCAACCAGGTCCCCCTGTGCCGCTGCTCCTACGGCCCCTACGCCCGCGCGATGGTCCGCATCTGCAAGGAGGAGTCCTTCCACCAGCGCCAGGGGTACGAGCTGCTCCTCGCGCTCAGCAAGGGCACCCCCGAGCAGCACGCCATGGCACAGGACGCGGTCGACCGCTGGTGGTGGCCCTCGCTGATGATGTTCGGCCCGCCCGACGACGCCTCCCAGCACTCGGCCCAGTCCATGGAGTGGAAGATCAAGCGCCACTCCAACGACGAGCTGCGTCAGCGTTTCGTCGACATCTGCGTCCCCCAGGCCGAATCGCTCGGCCTCACCCTCCCCGACCCGGACCTCAAGTGGAACGAGGAACGCGGGCAGCACGACTTCGGCGCCATCGACTGGACCGAGTTCAAGGAAGTGCTGAAGGGCAACGGCCCCTGCAACGAACAGCGCATCACCCAGCGCCGCCGCGCACACGACGAGGGCGCCTGGGTCAGGGAAGCGGCCGCCGCCCACGCGGCCAAACACGCCGGGAGCACCGGCCGGACAGGAGCGACGCGCGCATGACCCACACCGACTGGCCCCTGTGGGAGGTCTTCGTCCGCTCCCGCCGCGGTCTCTCCCACACCCACGCCGGCAGCCTGCACGCCCCCGACGCGGAGCTGGCCCTGCGCAACGCCCGCGACCTCTACACCCGGCGCGGTGAGGGCGTCTCCATCTGGGTCGTTCCGGCCACCGCGATCACCGCCTCCTCGCCCGACGAGAAGGACCCGTTCTTCGAGCCGTCCGCCGACAAGCCCTACCGGCACCCGACCTTCTACGAGATCCCGGAAGGGGTGAAGCACCTGTGACCGCCACCGTCCCCACCACCGCCGCGCTCGCCCTCGGCGACGACGCCCTGGTGCTCTCCCACCGCCTCGGGGAGTGGGCCGGGCACGCTCCCGTCCTGGAGGAGGAGGTCGCCCTCGCCAACATCGCGCTCGACCTGCTCGGCCAGGCCCGCGTCCTGCTCTCCATGACGGGCGACGAGGACGAACTCGCCTACCTCCGCGAGGAACGCGCCTTCCGCAACCTCCAGTTGGTGGAGCAGCCCAATGGGGACTTCGCCCACAGCATCGTCCGGCAGCTCTACTTCTCCACCTACCAGCACCTCCTGTACACCGAACTCGCCTCGCGGGAAGGCCCGTTCCAGCCGCTGGCCGCGAAGGCGGTCAAGGAGGTCGCCTACCACCGCGACCACGCCGAGCAGTGGACCGTGCGCCTCGGCGACGGCACCGAACTCAGCCACGACCGGACGAGCCGGGCCTGCGACGCGCTGTGGCGCTTCACCGGCGAGATGTTCCAGCCGGTCCCCGGCGTGGACATCGACTGGACCGCTCTGGAAGCGAGCTGGCTGGCATCCCTCACGGACGTGCTCGACCGCGCCACCCTGACCGTCCCCGAAGGCCCCCGTACGGGCGCCTGGGCGGCGGGCGCGGGCCGACAGGGCCTGCACACCGAGCCGTTCGGGCGGATGCTCGCCGAGATGCAGCACCTGCACCGCAGCCACCCGGGGGCGTCATGGTGACCGTCACCGCGCTGGAGACGGAGCTGCTGGAGCTGGCCGGCTCGGTGCCCGACCCCGAACTCCCCGTGCTCACCCTGCATGAGCTGGGCGTACTGCGCGCGGTGCACCTCACCGGCGCCGACTCGGTCGAGGTGGACCTCACCCCGACCTACACCGGCTGCCCGGCCGTCGAGACGATGAGCGCCGACATCGAGCGGGTCCTGCGCGCCCACGGCATGCACGAGGTCACCGTCCGCACCGTCCTCGCCCCCGCCTGGTCCACGGACGACATCACCCCCGAGGGGCGCCGCAAGCTCCAGCAGTCCGGCATAGCCCCGCCCCGCGCCCAGCACCTCACCGGCCCGGTCCCCCTCGCCCTGGGCCCGACCCGCACCGGGCAGGGCCTGGAGACGGCGACCGGGACGGCACAGGAAGCCATCCACTGCCCGCACTGCGACTCCGCCGACACCGAGCTGCTGAGCCGGTTCTCCTCCACGGCCTGCAAGGCGCTGCGCCGGTGCCTGTCCTGCCGTGAACCCTTCGACCACTTCAAGGAGTTGTGATGGCACGCTTCCACCGGCTCCGGGTGGCCGAGATCGACCGGCTGACCGACGACTCGGTCGCCGTCACCTTCACCGTGCCGGCCGAACTGCGCGAGGAGTACCGGCACAAGCCGGGCCAGCACCTCACCCTGCGCCGCCGCGTGGACGGCGGGGACATCCGCCGCACCTACTCGATCTGCTCCCCGGCCCCCGACCCGGCCGGGGACGGCCCGAGCACGCTGCGCGTGGGCGTGCGACTGGTCGACGGGGGCGCGTTCTCCACGTACGCGTTCAAGGAGATAGCGGTCGGGGACGAGCTGGAGGTGATGACCCCGGCCGGGCGTTTCACCCTGGACCCGGCGCCGGGGCACTTCGCGGCGGTCGTGGGCGGCAGCGGCATCACACCGGTGCTGTCGATCGCCGCCACGCTGCTGGCCCGCGAGCCGGGCGCGCGGTTCTGCCTGATCCGGGCCGACCGTACGGCCGCCTCGACCATGTTCCTGGAGGAAGTGGCCGACCTGAAGGACCGTTACCCGGAGCGGTTCCAGCTGGTGACGGTGCTCTCCCGCGAGGAGCAGCAGGCGGGCCTGCCGTCGGGGCGCCTCGACCGGGACCGGCTCACCGGGCTGCTGCCCGCGCTGCTCCCGGTGGACCAGGTGAAGGGCTGGTTCCTGTGCGGACCGTACGGGCTGGTGGAGGACGCCGAGCGGGCCCTGCGCGGCCTGGGCGTGGACCGGTCCGGCATCCACCAGGAGATCTTCCACGTGGACGGCGGCACCGCCCCGGCCACCACCGCACCGGCGGCCGCACACAGCACGGTCACCGCCCGCCTCGACGGCCGCGGCGGCAGTTGGCCGGCTCAGCAGGGCGAATCCCTGCTGGACACCGTCCTGCGCAACCGCCCCGACGCCCCCTACGCCTGCAAGGGCGGCGTGTGCGGCACCTGCCGCGCCTTCCTGGTCGCCGGCGAGGTCCGCATGGACCGCAACTTCGCCCTGGAAACAGAGGAAACAGAGGCGGGCTACGTCCTGGCCTGCCAGTCCCACCCCCTGACGGAGAAGGTGGAGGTGGACTTCGACCGGTGAGGGGGGGTGTTCCGGGGTCGCGACTGCCGACCAAGTAGGAGATCCGGCCCGGTCCCACTCATTGAGCGGACGGCGCAAGCCGTCCCGACCTCGCTCCGAATCGCCCTGCCTAGATCACAACTCCGGCCTGACCGGCGTCCGTCACCACCGGGCGCCCCGTGGCCTCCCAGTACTTCATGCCGCCGTCGACGTTCACGGCGTCGATGCCCTGCTGGACGAGGTACATCGTGACCTGGGCCGAGCGGCCGCCGGAGCGGCAGATGACGTTGACGCGGCCGTCCTGCGGGGCGGCCTCGGTCAGCTCGCCGTACCGGGCGACGAACTCGCTGATCGGGATGTGCAGCGCCCCCTCGGCATGACCGGCCTGCCACTCGTCGTCCTCGCGGACGTCCAGCAGGAAATCGCCGTCCTTGAGGTCCGTGACCTCGACCGTGGGCACATCAGCTCCGAAACTCATGCCCCCGACGCTACCCGAAGCGCCTCACACGACGCCGAGGCTCACTCCTGCGTCAGCAGGGCCGCGAGATCCGACTCGCGACGCGCGATGTCGCCGTGCAGCCGCTCGGCGATCTCCGCGAGGAGGCTGTCGGGGTCGTCCGGGGCGAGACGGAGCATGCCGGCGATGGCGCCGTTCTCCAGTTCGTGGGCGACCAGGGTGAGCAGTTCCTTGCGCTGGGCGAGCCACTCGAGGCGGGCGTACAGCTCGTCGCTGGGGCTGGGCTGCCGCTCGGGCGGCACCGGGCCCGCGGCCCACTCCGCGGCGAGTTCCCTGAGCAGGGCCTCGTCGCCGCGGGCGTAGGCGGCGTTGACGCGGGTGATGAACTCCTCGCGGCGGATGCGCTCGGCGTTCTCCTGGGCGAGGTCGGGGTGGGCCTTGCGGGCGAGATCGCGGTAGAGCTTGCGGACCTCCTCGCTGGGGCGCACCCGCTCCGGAGGCCGCACCGGCTGGTCGGTGAGCATCGCGGTGGCCTCGGGGAACAGGCCCTGGCTGTCCATCCAGCCGTGCAGCAGTTCCTCGACGCCGGGGATGGGCGAGAGGTTGGCGCGGGCCTCGGCGGCGCGGCGGATGTCCTCGGGGTCCTGGGTACGGGCCGCCCGCGCCTCGGCGATCGAGGCGTCCAGTTCCTCGATGCGGGCGTAGAGGGGGCCGAGCCGCTGTTCGTGCAGCCGGGCGAAGTTCTCGACCTCGACGCGGAAGGTCTCCACGGCGATCTCGAAGTCGATCAGCGCCTGCTCGGCGGCGCGGACGGCCTTTTCCAGCCGTTCTTCGGGCCGCGGCGACTGGGACTGCTCGGTCTGCTCAGCTTCCGGGGTCGTCACCCGACCAGCCTAGGCCACGGCCACAAGAGCCGAACCGGGCCGAACCGGACGACCGCCCGGCCCAACTCGCCTCCTCCGCGGCCACCCCCGCCCGAGCACCCTCATCCGCCCCCCGTATCCGGGCAGGCGGCCGGTACCCACTCGGCCACCAGATCGCGGCAGGCCACCACCAGCCGGCCGGGGCGGCAGGCCACCTCGTGGGTGCAGCCGCCGGGCAGCGGCAGGATCTCGTCGAGGATCACATCGCCCAGCGAAGCCGGATCGCACACGTCCAGCACGTCCGACTGGAAGCGGGAGACGCCGGTGTAGCGGACGAGGAGGTCCTCCTCGTGGCGGAAGCAGTTGTGCCGGAAGCGGATCTCGACGTCACCGTCGGCCGTGCGGTTCACCCGCGTGGGCAGCAGGTCGCGGACGCAGCGCTTGGCGTCGGGGTCGTAGTGCGCCGGGTCGGTGGCGAAGGCGCGGGCGCCGGGCGGAAGTCCGGCGGCGATGCCGGGCAGCCGGGCGAGATAGGGGCGGGGGTCGGCGAGCACCGGCTCCTCGCTGCCGCCGCCGCGCAGTTCGACGTACTTCATCTCACCACCCCGGTCGGCGTCTGCCCGACAACGGCGGCTGTCCCGACAACGGCGGTCGTCCCGGCATCGGCGGTCACACCCCCGTCTCGGCCGCGATCCGCCCGGAGCGCACCGCCGCCACCAGCTGGGCGTGGTCGGCCTCGGTGCGGTCGGCGTAGGCGGTGGCGAAGTCGGCCACGGCGTCGTCCAGTTCCTCGTTCTTGCCGCAGTAGCCGGCGATGAGGCGGGGGTCGGCGCTGTGGGAGTGGGCGCGGGCCAGCAGGGCGCCGGTCATCCGGCCGTAGTCGTCGACCTGGTCGGGGGCGAGGGCGGCGGGGTCCACGCTGCCCTTGCGGTTGCGGAACTGGCGCACCTGGAAGGGATGTTGGTCGACGGTGGTCCAGCCCAGCAATATGTCGCTGACGACCTGCATCCGTTTCTGCCCGAGGACCACGCGCCGTCCCTCGTGCTGGGCGGGCGGCACCGGGAAGCCCGCGGTGGCCAGGTGCGGGGTGAGCGCGGAGGGCCGGGCCTCCTTGGCCTGGAGGACGAGCGGCTCACCGCGGTGGTCGAGGAGCAGCACCACGTAGGAGCGGGTGCCGACGCTGCCGGTGCCGACGACGCGGAAGGCGACGTCCTGCACCGCGTACCGCGCGAGCAGCGGCAGCCGGTCCGAGCCGAGCGTCGACAGATACGGCTCCAGCGAGGCGGCGACGACGGCGGCCTCGGCGTCCGGGACGCGGCGCAGCACCGGCGGCGCGTCCACGAACCGGCGGCCGCCGTCCCCGGTCTCCTCCGTCGACCTGGCGGCGAAGCGGCCGCTGGTGTTGGCCCGCGCCTTCGCCGAGACCCGCTCCAGGGTGCCGAGGAGGTCGTGGGCATCGGTGTGGGAGACGAGTTCCTCGTCCGCGATGGCGTTCCAGGCGTCCAGCGCGGGCAGCTTGGCGAGCAGCCGCATGGTGCGCCGGTACGCGCCCACGGCGTCCCGCGCGGCCGCGCGGCAGGTGTCCTCGTCGGCCCCGGCCTCGCGCCCGGCCAGCACCAGGGAGGCGGCGAGCCGCTTCAGGTCCCACTCCCACGGGCCGTGCACGGTCTCGTCGAAGTCGTTGAGGTCGATGACCAGACCGCCGCGCGCGTCGCCGTACAGACCGAAGTTGGCCGCGTGGGCGTCGCCGCAGATCTGGGTGCCTATGCCGGTCACCGGGGTGCGGGCCAGGTCGTACGCCATGAGGCCGGCCGAGCCGCGCAGGAAGGCGAAGGGGGAGGCGGCCATGCGGCCCACCCGGATCGGGGTCAGCTCGGGGATACGCCCGGCGTTGGACTCCTCGACCGCGGCGACCGCGTCCGGCCGCGCGTCGTCCACCACCAGGTCCCGGTGGGAGGCACGGGGTACGCCCGCCCGCAGCGCCTTGCCCTGGTGCTTGGCGGACCCGTTCGGCGGCCACTGCGCGAACCCACGCAGCCGTGGCACCCGGCTCTCCGGCCCCGCGCTGCCCACCGCGTCAGCCAGCTCCACCCCGGCTCCGGTCACCGTGACCGCCTCCCCCGCACACCGACCGCCGACGCCCCGCACGAGCGTCTCGAACATCAACTCGTGCCGAAGGTACATGCGGTGACCGAAACGCGTCAGACCCTGTGGACAACTCACCACTTGTGGACATCCACGGCCTCTCCCGCGGCCGGCATCCGCCCGTCGACGCGCGCCGCGCACCCCTGAGACCTTCCTCACAAGCACCCACCGGGAAGCGCCTGGCCGGGAACGCCAAAGTGGGCGGCATCTTTACGATGCCGCCCACTTGACTATGGTGCGCGAGGGGGGAGTTGAACCCCCACGCCCTTTCGGGCACTGGAACCTGAATCCAGCGCGTCTGCCTATTCCGCCACCCGCGCATTGGGTGTGCCTTCCGGCTTGGCCCCTGCGGGCTGGCCCCTTCCGACATGCAGAACATTAGCACGGCCCACGGGGTGGAATCACATCCCTTCTCCAGGCCCCCCACCAGGCCATCTGCCCCGCCCGGCCCGGTAACGCGCACCGCACGGCGGCCCCGGCGGGCGCTCCCGCAACCCCTGCCCCTGTGGACAAAGCTGTTCAGGTATCAACCTCGTACCGGTCCCGGCCATCTCATCCACAGGGGGACCGGACCGGCCGCCGGGTGCGGGACACTGGAGCGAGGCCGCCTCTACGATCCTCCTCCGAAGGAGTTCGAAGGGGAGCCGCTGGGGGAACCGGCTGATTGCCGGGCGCGTAGATACGATCAGTGAGCAGTACCGGCGAGGCTGCCGCGCCGAGCACGGCACGGCAGAACGGCAGCGACGGAGGAGGTGCCCCATGGGAGTCCTGAAGAAATTCGAGCAGCGCCTCGAAGGTCTGGTCAACGGCACCTTCGCCAAGGTGTTCAAGTCCGAGGTCCAGCCGGTGGAGATCGCCGGCGCGCTCCAGCGCGAGTGCGACAACAACGCGACCATCTGGAACCGGGACCGGACCGTGGTCCCCAACGACTTCATCGTGGAGCTGAGCACGCCCGACCACGAGCGGCTCAGCCCCTACTCCGGACAGCTCGGCGACGAGCTGGCCGGGATGGTGCGCGACTACGCCAAGCAGCAGCGCTACACCTTCATGGGGCCGATCAAGGTCACCCTGGAGAAGGCCCCCGACCTGGACACCGGTCTGTACCGGGTGCGCAGCCGCACCCTCGCCTCCTCCAGCAGCCAGGAGCCCCAGGCTCCCCAGGCCGGCGGCCCGGGCCCCGCGGGGCCCCAGGCCCCCCAGAGCGGTTACGGCTACCCGCCCGCCGGAGCCCCCCCGATGCCGTCCGCGCCGCCTCCCGGCGCCCGGCCCGGCGGCTACGGCTACCCCCAGCCCGCCACCCAGCGGCCCTCGGCCGCACCGATGGGCGGCGGCGCGACCCGGTACTGGGTCGAGGTCAACGGCAGCCGCCACCAGATCTCCCGCCAGACCCTGGTGATGGGCCGCAGCACCGAGGCAGATGTACGGATCGACGACCCCGGCGTCTCCCGCCGGCACTGTGAGATCCGGACCGGAACGCCCTCGACCGTCCAGGACCTCGGCTCCACCAACGGCATCGTGGTGGACGGACAGCACACCACCCGCGCTACGCTCCGCGACGGCTCGCGGATCGTCGTGGGCAGCACCACCGTTATCTATAGGCAAGCCGAAGGGTGAAGCGGGGGCAATGTCAGAGCTGACCCTCACGGTCATGCGGCTGGGTTTTCTGGCCGTACTGTGGCTGTTCGTCATCGTGGCCGTGCAGGTCATCCGCAGCGATCTGTTCGGTACGCGTGTCACACAGCGGGGAGCGCGCAGGGAGGCCCAGCGTCCGCAGGCCGCCGCCCGGCAGCAGTCCGCGCCCTCGCAGACGCGCGGCCAGCGCGGACAGCGGGCCCAGCAGAGCGGCGGCCGCCAGCGGCGCAACGCGCCCAGCAAACTCGTCGTCACCGAGGGCACCCTCGCCGGGACCACCGTGGCGCTCCAGGGCCAGACCATCACCCTGGGCCGCGCGCACGACTCGACGATCGTGCTGGACGACGACTACGCCTCCAGCAGGCATGCCAGGATCTACCCCGACCGTGACGGCCAGTGGATCGTGGAGGACCTCGGTTCCACCAACGGCACCTACCTGGACCGGTCCCGGCTGACGACCCCGACGCCGGTCCCGCCGGGCGGGGCGATCCGCATCGGCAAGACCGTCATCGAGCTGCGGAAGTAGTGCTACACCAATGAATGAGCGCGAGCGGAGCGAGCACGCGGCGGCGGACCGCAATCCGGTCCCCGGCGCGCTCCCGACCGGAGGGTGGGCAGTGTGGCTCGACACGACCGGCTGTACCCGGAGCCGACTGGCGAGGTGCGCATGAGCCTGTCCCTGCGCTTCGCCGCCGGATCGCACAAGGGCATGATCCGGGAGGGCAACGAGGACTCCGGTTACGCCGGTCCCCGCCTGCTCGCCATCGCCGACGGCATGGGCGGCCAGGCCGCCGGTGAGGTCGCCTCCTCGGAGGTCATCTCCACCCTGGTCACGCTCGACGACGACGTGCCCGGCTCCGACATCCTCACCTCGCTGGGCACCGCCGTGCGCCGCGCCAACGAACAGCTGCGCACCATGGTCGAGGAGGACCCCCAGCTCGAGGGCATGGGCACCACCCTCACCGCGCTGCTGTGGACCGGCCAGCGGCTCGGCCTCGTGCACGTCGGCGACTCGCGCGCCTACCTGCTGCGCGACGGCATGCTCAGCCAGATCACCCAGGACCACACCTGGGTGCAGCGCCTGGTCGACGAGGGCCGGATCACCGAGGAGGAGGCCAACGCCCACCCGCAGCGCGCGCTGCTGATGCGCGCCCTCGGCAGCGGCGACCACGTCGAACCCGACCTCTCCATCCGCGAGGTCCGCGCGGGCGACCGCTACCTCATCTGCTCCGACGGGCTCTCCGGCGTCGTCTCCCACCAGACGATGGAGGAGGCGCTCGCCAGCTACCAGGGCCCGCAGGAGACCGTGCAGGAGCTGATCCAGCTCGCGCTGCGCGGCGGTGGCCCCGACAACATCACGGTGATCATCGCCGACGTGCTCGACCTGGAGACCGGTGACACCCTCGCCGGTCAGCTCTCCGACACCCCGGTCGTGGTCGGCGCCGTCGCCGAGAACCAGCACCACCTGAACCACGACAACGGCATCATGCAGACCCCGGCCGGCCGCGCCTCGCACCTCGGCCGCCAGGGCCGCAGGCAGGGCGGCGGCAGGCACGGCCAGGCCCCCGGTGACACCGACGAGTACGCCCCCGAGGGCGGCTTCGACGAGTACTCCGACGACGACTTCACCAAGCCCCGCAAGGGCCGCCGCTGGCTGAAGCGTTCCCTCTGGAGCGCCCTCGCCCTCGCGGTGATCGGCGGCGCGGTCTACGGCGGCTGGCGCTGGACCCAGACCCAGTACTACGTCGGCATCAACGGCGAGCACGTCGCGCTCTACCGGGGCATCAGCCAGGACCTCGCCTGGGTCTCGCTGTCCAAGGTCGAACAGGACCACCCCGAGATCGAACTCAAGTACCTGCCGCCGTACCAGCAGAAGCAGGTCAAGAACACGATCGTGGTGGCGGGCGGTCTGACCCAGGCCCGCTCCAAGGTGGAGACGCTCTCCGTGCAGGCGTCCGCCTGCCGCAAGCAGGCCGAGCGCACCGCCGCCGAGCGTGAGCAGCAGAACTCCAAGACGGGCCAGGGCGCGACCGGCGGCACCACCGGTGCCACCAAGACCGCCTTCACCAAGGCCAGCCCCACGCCGGACCCCTCGGCCTCCTCGCCGAAGTCGCAGGCGTCGCCCTCGAAGTCCCCGACCGCAACCGCCACTCCCCGGCCCGGCCCCAGCCTCTCCGAGGATGAGCAGAAGGTCGCCGATCAGTGCGGCAAGCAGTAGGAAAGCCGTGAGAGGCCCCGTCACACGATGAGCAGTACTACCAACACGCCGACGCACCACACGTCCACGATCGGCTCGATCGGCGCGCCGAGCCGCCGCAACACCGAGCTGGCCCTGCTGATCTTCGCCGTGGTCATCCCGGTGTTCGCCTACGCCAACGTGGGCCTGGCCCTCAACGACCAGGTCCCCGCGGGCCTGCTCGGCTACGGCCTGGGCCTCGGTCTGCTGGCCGGCGTCGCCCACCTCGCGGTGCGCAAGTTCGCCCCGTACGCCGACCCGCTGCTGCTGCCGCTGGCCACCCTGCTCAACGGGCTCGGCCTGGTGTGCATCTGGCGCCTGGACCAGTCGAAGCTGCTGCAGTCCATCGGCCAGGCGGGCGGCAAGGCCACCAACCAGCTCGTCTACACCGCGCTGGGCATCATCCTGTTCGCCGTCGTGCTGATCTTCCTCAAGGAACACCGCACGCTGCAGCGGTACACCTACATCTCCATGGCGGCGGCGCTGGTCCTGCTGCTGCTCCCGCTGGTGCCCGGTCTCGGCGCCAGCGTCACCTACGGCGCCAAGATCTGGATCCAGATCGGCAGCTTCACCATCCAGCCCGGTGAGTTCGCCAAGATCGTGCTCGCGGTCTTCTTCGCCGGCTATCTGATGGTCAAGCGGGACGCGCTGGCGCTGGCCAGCCGCCGCTTCATGGGTCTCTATCTGCCGCGCGGCCGCGACCTCGGACCGATCCTGGTCGTCTGGTTCATCTCGATCCTGATCCTGGTCTTCGAGACGGACCTCGGCACCTCGCTGCTGTTCTTCGGCATGTTCGTGATCATGCTGTACGTGGCCACCGAGCGGACCAGTTGGATCGTCTTCGGTCTGCTGATGAGCGCCGCGGGCGCGGTCGGCGTCGCGAGCTTCGAGACGCACGTCCAGCAGCGTGTCCAGGCGTGGCTCGACCCGATGAAGGAGTTCACGCTCTCCCGGCAGGGCCAGGTCGGTCACTCCGACCAGCTCCAGCAGGCCCTGTGGGCGTTCGGCTCCGGCGGCACCCTCGGCACCGGCTGGGGCCAGGGCCACTCCGAGCTGATCCGCTTCGCCGCCAACTCCGACTTCATCCTCGCCACCTTCGGGGAGGAGCTGGGACTGGCGGGCATCATGGCGATCCTGCTGATCTACGGCCTGATCGTCGAGCGCGGTGTGCGCACCGCCCTCGCCGCCCGCGACCCCTTCGGCAAGATGCTCGCCATCGGCCTGTCCGGCGCGTTCGCCCTCCAGGTGTTCGTCGTCGCGGGCGGTGTGATGGGGCTCATCCCGCTGACCGGTATGACGATGCCCTTCCTCGCGTACGGCGGTTCGTCCGTCATCGCCAACTGGGCGCTCATCGGCATCCTGATCCGCATCAGCGACACCGCCCGGCGCCCCGCGCCCAGCCCGGCCGCCAACCCGGACGCCGAGATGACGCAGATCGTGCGCCCCGGCGCCACCGGGCCCGACCCGCAGTGAGCGCGGCGGGCGGCGGGACCGTACCTCTGGTCAGGTCCCGTCGCCCGGCTGCCGGAGCGTCCACGTCCACAGACGGTGCCCCTAGACTGTGGGCGGCCAAGGACGGGGGCCAGCACCAGCGACACCGAGAGACCGAAGCGACAGGCGCCGCCCCTGTCAGCTCGTGGAAAGGCCGGACGTGAACAAGCCCCTGCGCCGCATCGCAATCTTCTGCGGACTGCTCGTCCTGGCATTGCTGATCCGCGACAACTGGCTCCAGTACGTCCAGGCCGACAAGCTCCGCACCGCCGGGGACAACCGCCGGGTCGCCATCGAGCGCTACGCCGCCCCGCGCGGCGACATCATCGTGGACGGCAACCCGATAACCGGCTCCGTCGAGACCAAGGCCGGCGACTACAAGTACAAGCGCACGTACAAGAACGGCGCCATGTGGTCGCCCGTCACCGGCTACTCCTCCCAGGCGTTCGACAGCTCGCAGCTCGAGAAGATCAACGACGGCATCCTCACCGGCAACGACGACCGGCTGTTCTTCCGCAACACCCTCGACATGCTGACCGGCAAGCCCAAGCAGGGCGGCAATGTCGTCACCACGCTCAACTCGTCGGCGCAGAAGGCCGCGTACTCCGGGCTGAAGAACCAGGGCGGCAAGGGCGCGGTCGTCGCGCTGGAGCCCTCCACCGGCAAGATCCTCGCGCTGGCCTCGTACCCCTCGTACGACCCGTCGTCCTTCGCGGGTTCCCGTGACGACGACGCGGCCGCCTGGCAGAAGCTGCAGAAGAAGAGCGACTCCGCCGACCCGATGCTCAACCGGGCGCTGCGCGAGACCTACCCGCCGGGCTCCACCTTCAAGGTGGTCACCGCCGCGGCGGCGCTGGAGAACGGCAAGTACTCCTCGGCCGACCAGAAGACGGACACCCCGCTGCCCTGGGTCATGCCCGGTACGCAGACCGAGCTGAAGAACGAGGGCAACATCCCCTGCAAGGACGCGACGATGCGGGTCGCGCTCCAGTTCTCCTGCAACACCGTCTTCGGCAAGATCGGCGCCGACCTCGGCAACGAGAAGATGCTGGACGAGGCCAAGAAGTTCGGCTTCGACGCCGAGCAGTTCACGCCGATCCGCGCCAACGCCTCGGTGTTCGGCAAGAACATGAACGACTCGCAGACCGCGCTGTCCTCCATCGGCCAGTTCGACACCGCCGCCACCCCGCTCCAGATGGCCATGGTCGCCTCCGCGGTCGCCAACGACGGCAAGCTGATGAAGCCGTACATGGTCGACTCGCTGCAGTCCTCCAACCTCGACCCGGTCGAGAAGACCGACCCGCAGGAGATGAGCCAGCCGCTGTCGCCGGGCAACGCGCAGATCCTGCAGTCGATGATGGAGACGGTCGTCAAGGACGGCACCGGCAAGAACGCGCAGATCAACGGCGTGACGGTGGGCGGCAAGACGGGTACCGCGCAGCACGGTGTGGAGAACAGCGAGAACCCCTACGCGTGGTTCCTCTCCTACGCCAAGCTGCCCGACCACAGCTCGCCGGTGGCCGTGGCGGTGGTCATCGAGGACGACAACGCCGTCCGCGACGACATCTCCGGCGGCGGCCTGGCCGCCCCGATCGCGAAGAAGGTCATGGAGGCGGTCATCAACTCCAAGAAGTGAACCCGCTCACGTGTCCTTCACATCGGCGCACGTTGCGATACCGGTCCGGTATCGGGTTACCGGCTTGGCCAGGGCACACGGAGCGAGCCGGGTACGGTAGGCCCGGACGGCAGCTCCGGCCGCGCACACCCGTGCCGGCCGGGACCGACGGAGAGGGCTGGTAAGTAGCTATGGAAGAGCCGCGTCGCCTAGGCGGCCGGTACGAGCTGGGCCACGTGCTCGGCCGTGGTGGCATGGCCGAGGTCTACCTCGCGCATGACACCCGCCTCGGCCGCACCGTGGCGGTGAAGACGCTGCGCGCGGACCTCGCGCGTGACCCGTCCTTCCAGGCCCGGTTCCGCCGGGAGGCCCAGTCTGCCGCCTCGCTCAACCATCCCGCGATCGTCGCTGTCTACGACACGGGCGAGGACTACATCGACGGGGTCTCGATCCCGTACATCGTGATGGAGTACGTCGACGGCTCCACGCTCCGTGAGCTGCTGCACTCCGGGCGCAAGCTGCTGCCCGAGCGCTCGATGGAGATGACCATCGGCATCCTCCAGGGTCTGGAGTACGCCCACCGCAGCGGCATCGTCCACCGGGACATCAAGCCGGCCAACGTCATGCTGACCCGCAACGGCCAGGTCAAGGTGATGGACTTCGGCATCGCCCGCGCCATGGGCGACTCCGGGATGACGATGACGCAGACCGCGGCCGTGATCGGCACCGCCCAGTACCTCTCCCCGGAGCAGGCCAAGGGCGAGCAGGTCGACGCCCGTTCCGACCTGTACTCCACGGGCTGCCTCCTCTACGAGCTGCTGACCGTCCGTCCGCCGTTCGTCGGCGACTCCCCGGTGGCCGTGGCCTACCAGCACGTCCGCGAGGAGCCGCAGCCGCCGAGCGTGTTCGACCCCGAGATCACGCCGGAGATGGACGCGATCGTCCTCAAGGCGCTGACCAAAGACCCGAACTACCGCTACCAGTCGGCCGACGAGATGCGCGCCGACATCGAGGCGTGCCTCGACGGGCAGCCCGTCGGCGCGACCGCTGCCATGAGCACGGTCGGCTACGGCTACGCCGACGACCAGGCCACCACCGCGATGCGGCAGGAGTCGGCCGGGGCGACGACGATGCTCCCGCCGATGAACCCGGACGACGGCGGCTACGGCTACGACGACCGGCCCGACCGGCGGCGCCAGCAGAAGAAGAGCAACAACAACACCTCGACGATCCTGCTCGCGGTCGCGGGTGTGCTGGTGCTCGTCGGCGCCATCCTGATCGGGATGGTGATGTTCTCCGGCAAGACGGAGAAGCCGTTCGCGGCGCCGAGCTTCGTGGGCAACTCCGTCGAGGAAGCCCGGAAGATGGCGGACGCCACGGATCTGAAGCTGGGCGAGATCACGCGCAAGCCGTGTGAGAACCAGCCCAAGAACAAGATCTGTTCGCAGGACCCGGCGGCCGGTACGGACGTCAAGAAGAAGGACACCGTCAACCTGGTCGTCTCCACGGGCGCGCCCAAGGTGACGATCCCGAGCGTCATCGGGCTCACCTTCGACGAGGCCAGGGAGAAGCTGGAAGGCGACGACTACCAGCTCACGGTGAAGAAGGAGACCCGCGTCTCCAGCGACACCCCGGACAACGTCCTCGACCAGGACCCCACCGGCGGCAAGCAGGTGCAGAAGGGTTCCACGATCACCCTGATCGTCGCCAAGGCCGAGGAGAAGGTCACCATCCCGAACGTCGCGGGCAAGTCCTGCGACGAGGCGAAGGCCGACCTCCAGAACGCGGGCCTCGTCCCGACCTGCACCGACCAGCCCGTGGCCGACCCGGCCCAGAAGGACAAGGTCCAGGGCACCAACCCGGAGATCGGCCGCCAGGTCAAGAAGGGCACCCCGGTCTCCATCAACGTCGGCAAGAACGACGCCCCGCAGCAGGTCCAGGTCCCGGATGTCACCAAGCAGGCCCTGAAGGACGCCCGCAACACCCTCCAGGCCGCCGGCCTCCAGATCCAGCCCACGGGACCGGGCGCGGGCGACGACAACGCCACCGTCCTCACACAGAGCGTCCCCCCCGGCACCCTGGCCAACAAGGGCGACACCATCACGGTGATAGTCGTGAACCAGGGCAACAACGGAGCCGGAGGCGGCGGAATCTTCGGCGGCCAGAACGGCTGACCCCGCTCCCCGGTCCACGACACAGTCCCCGGCACCGTTTGGTGCCGGGGACTGTGTCGTTTTCCGATCGTGCCCTCATATGCCCGCAGGTCGTTGACAGCGCATGATCGACCAAACGGCACTCCTGGAGTCCAAGGCGCTGCGCACCAGCGTGCTGGACCGCACCGAGGTACTGGACCGGGTGAAGGCCCTCTCCCTGCTTCCGGATGGCCTGCATGTGACGACGGCGATGGTGGCGACCTACTTCGGGGTCACCATCGAGGCTGTGCGCCAGCTGACCCGGCGGCATCGGGAGGAACTCGCGGCCAACGGCATGGTCGTCCTGCGCGGCGCTGACCTGCGAACATTCGAGAGTGACAACGTGTCACTCTCGCTGGGAAGTTATCCACAGGCCCGTCGAAGCCTCACCGTCTACTCCCGCCGAGCCGTCCTCAACATCGCCATGCTCCTGCGCGACAGCGAGGTCGCCCGGCAGGTGCGCACGTACCTTCTCGATGTGGAGCAGTCGGTCCGTGCCCGGCTCGACGGCCCGGCGCTGGACGACCGTATCGATCAGCGGATCACACGCATCCTCGGCAGGACGGTCGTGCCGATGTTCAACGCGCTGATCGAGACCTCGGGCGAGCACCAGCGGGAGCTGGTCGCGCTGCGGGACGGGGTGCGGCGGATCGAGCGGCGGCTTCAGCTGCACCACGCTCGGTTGCGGCGGCTGGAGACTCCGCGGGGCGACCCGACGGAGTGATCAGCGGAGTTCCGCAGGGGGCGTCCGGTTGCTGTCCACCTTCTCCGTGCGGACCAGTTCGGCCCAGACCACGTAGCGGTAGCGGCTCGTGTAGACCGGGGTGCAGGTGGTCAGGGTGATGTAGTGGCCCGGCTTGGCCTTGCCGGACTCCTTCGGGATCTGGGCGAGGACGTCGACGTTGTACTTCGAGGTCTCGGGGAGGACCGAGTAGACCTTGTAGACGTACCACTTGTCCTTGGTCTCGAAGACGACCGGGTCGCCCTCGTGCACCTTGTCGATGTTGTGGAACTTGGCGCCGTGGCCGTCGCGGTGGGCGGCGAGGGTGAAGTTGCCCTTCTTACCGGTCATCGGGAGCACGGCCTTGGCCGGGTCGGTGTAGTAGCCGGCCACACCCTCGTCGAGGACGTCCGGGGAGGTGCCCTTCTCCACCAGCACCGTGCCGTTGCGCATCGCCGGGACGTGGAGGAAGCCGATGCCCGCCTTGGTGTCCAGCGCGCCGGGCCCGGTGTCGGAGCGCGCCCAGTGATCGCGGACCTTGTCGGCCTGGCGGTCGGCGTGCCGGTCGGCGACGACGTTCGTCCACCACAGCGAGTACACGACGAACAGCCCGAGCACCGCCCCGGCCGTGATGAGGAGTTCCCCGAGGAGGCTGACCGCCCGCGCGATCGGCCCCTGCCCCCGCGGCGGACCGCCGCCCATGCGGGACGCGGCCGTGTGCTCTTCGGTGCCGTCGGCGGTCGCTGCCACAGATCCCCTGCCCATGTTCGGCTCTTCGGCTGGTCGGCGGACCGCCGCTACTGGATGAGCGCGTCCGGCTTGCCCTTGCTGCGCGGGCGTTCCTCGACCATCTTGCCCCAGACGATCAGCCGGTACTTGCTGGTGAACTCGGGCGTGCAGGTGGTCAGGGTGATGTACCGCCCCTGCTGGGTGAACCCGGACCCCGTCGGCACCGGATTCAGCACACTCGTGTTCGACGGCGGCGTCACCGGCAGCATCGACGCCACCTTGTACACGAAGTACTCGTCCTGCGTCTCGACCACGACCGCGTCGCCCGCCACCAGCCGGTTGATGTAACGAAACGGCTCACCATGGGTGTTGCGGTGCGCGGCGAGCCCGAAGTTGCCGGTCTTGTCGTACGGCATCGCCGTCTTCAGCGGGGCCTCGCCGTAGTGCCCGACCATGCCCTTGTCGAGCACGTTCTTGTTGCTGACGCCCTCCGCGATCGGCGCGACCACGTCCAGCTTGGGGATGTGCAGGATGGCGAACCCCTGCCCCGGCTCGAACGCCCCCGGCGCCCGCTTGCCGTTCGCCCAGTCGTCCTGGAGCTGGCTCGTCTCGCTGCCGGCCTCCGCGTGCGCCCGTACGTTCGTCCACCACAGCTGGTAGGTGACGAACAGCAGCATGACCACACCGGTGGTGATGAAGATTTCGCCGATCGCCCGGCTGACCATGACAGTCGCACCCGGCTTGCGCGCCCGCGCCCGCTGCCGGGCCTCGACCCGCGACAGCGGCCGCCCGGCGCCCTCACCGAACCCCGTCGGCGCCACCGCATCCGCGTCCCGGTCCCCGCCGCTCCGCCCACCGCGCCCGCCACCCCGCTTGGCGGCCTTTCTGCGGGCCGCGCGCCCACCGGTGGCAGGTCCGGCGCCCGAGGCGCCCGCGGAGGCGCTCAGCGAGCCGTACGCGCCCTCCGGCCCACCGGGCACCCGCAGCGCCATCGTCCGGTCCTCGAGGGGGAGTTCGGGCATCGCCGCGTAATCGGTGTAATCGGCGTACTCGGTGTACCCGTTGTACTCGTCGCGCTCGTCCACGGCGGGCATCCGCGCCGTCCCCGGATCGCCCGCGCCCGCGAACGCCGGACCGTAGGACCCGTACGGCACCCCGCCGTACCCGTCCTCACGCTCCGGGCGCGGTGTGGTCACGCCGTGGCCCTGCCCACCACCGGGGCGAGCCCCGCCGACCTCGCCACCGCGTCCGCGTCGCCGCACTCCGCCAGCCAGTTGGCCAGCATCCGGTGGCCGTGCTCGGTCAGCACCGACTCGGGATGGAACTGCACACCCTCGACCGGGAGTTCACGGTGGCGCAGCCCCATGATGATCCCGTCCCCGGTGCGGGCGGTGACCTCCAGCTCGGCGGGCACGGTGGCCGGCTCGGCGGCCAGCGAGTGGTACCGGGTGGCGATGAACGGCGTCGGGAGCCCCGCGAAGACACCCCGGCCCTCATGGATCACGGGCGAAGTCTTGCCGTGCAGCAGCTCGGGCGCCCGGTCCACCACCCCGCCGTAGGCGACCTGCATCGACTGCATGCCGAGGCAGACCCCGAACACCGGGACGCCGGTCGCGGCGCAGTGCCGGACCATGTCCACGCAGACCCCGGCCTCCTCGGGCGTGCCCGGTCCGGGCGAGAGGAGGACGCCGTCGAAACCGTCCTGCGCGTGGGCGGTGGTCACCTCGTCGTTGCGCAGCACCTCGCACTCGGCGCCGAGCTGGTACAGGTACTGGACGAGGTTGAAGACGAAGCTGTCGTAGTTGTCGACGACGAGAATCCGGGCGCTGCTCACTGGTTGTCCACCGTCACATCGTTGAAGGGCAGCAGCGGTTCCGCCCACGGGAACACGTACTGGAACAGGACGTAGACCGCGGCCACGACGAGCACGAGCGAGATCAGTGCCCTCACCAACCCGTTGCCCGGCAGATGCCGCCAGATCCAGCCGTACATGCCGTCCCTTCCGTTCCTCCACGGCTCCTGACTCACGCCGCACGGCACCAGACTAACGGCGGCGGCCCCGCCACCGGCCTGCCTGGCGCACACCTGGACTTACGGGGACGGGCGCCGATCACCTCAATGACGAGCGGAACGGTTTCGCGCCGCGAACACGCGGTCGGCGGGTGAGTCGCGGCTACTTCACGGGCGTCGCGTAGTGCAGGTCCACGGTGCCGGTGTAGCCGGGCAGCGTGACGGTGCCGTCGTCGGCGACGTCCCAGCCGAGGCCGTAGACATTGACGTACACCATGTAGTTCTGGATCGCCTTGCTCGCGGCGAGCGCCTGCTTCAGCCGGTCCGGGTCGCCCACGGCGGTGATCTTGTACGGGGGCGAGTAGACGCGGCCCTGGAGGATCAGGGTGTTGCCGACGCAGCGGACCGCGCTGGTGGAGATCAGCCGCTGGTCCATGACCTTGATGCCCTGGGCGCCGCCGTGCCACAGCGCGTTGACGACCGCCTGGAGGTCCTGCTGGTGGATGACGAGGTAGTCGGGCTGCGGGGCGGGATAGCCGGGGAGCTTGGCGGTGGCGTTCGGCGGGGCGTCGTTGAGGGTGACGGTGACCGCCTTGCCGGTGAGCCGCTCGGTGCCGGCGCTCTTCTCCAGCCCGCCGAGCCGCTCGTCCTGGGCGCGGGTGCTGCCGTCGTCGCCCTCGGCGAGCGATTCGACGCTGTGCCGCAGTGTGGCGTTGGACTCGTCCAGGCCCTGGTTCTTCCGGCTGCGCTCCTGGATCAGGTCCGACAGCTTCAGCAGCGAGGTGTCGGTGCGCAGGTCGGTGCCCTTGGCGGTGTTGAAGCTGGTGACGAAGAGGAGCCCGGCCAGGGCGAAGACTCCGGCGCTGAGTATCCGCACCGGCCTGAAGCGCGCGCGGCGGGCCGGAGCGGGACCCATTGCTCCCGTCCCTGGGGAGTCGGCAGAATTGCTCAACGTACCCTTATCTCCTTCGGCGCCGCGGAAGCACTACGCTAACGGACGTCCGGGGGAGTGCTCGGTGTGCCCTTGCCGTCCCCTTGTACGCTGCCCCGAGCCCGACCCAGACACGTGCGCGGCCACGCAGCGCATCGACAGGAGAGACCCTCGTGCCGAAGTCACGTATCCGCAAGAAGGCCGACTACACGCCGCCGCCCGTCAAGCAGGCGCAGGCCATCAAGCTCACCAACAGCGCCTGGGTCGCGCCCGTCATGCTGGCCATGTTCCTCATCGGCCTGGCGTGGATCGTGGTGTTCTACGTGACCGACGGCTCGCTGCCGATCGACAGCCTGGACAACTGGAACATCGTGGTCGGCTTCGGCTTCATCGCCGCGGGCTTCGGCGTCTCCACCCAGTGGAAGTGACCGGGCTCCAGACCCGGCCCCCACGAGCTCTGCCCACGGCTCTCCGCTGAGTTATCCACAGGCCAACGAAGTATCCACATCCCCCTGGGGAAAAGGAATACGATCTGTGGATAACTAATCCCCGGTTGACGCCGACAACACCATCCGACGACCGGTTCTCCACCTCGCGCCCCCTGCCTGACCTGCGGAGTCACATCCGAGCGGCAGGGGGCACAGCTGTTCCCCCACAGTGTGCACAAGATCGGGCACAGACTGTGGACAACGGTTCGGGCTCAGATGAGCTGAACCGTTCTCACCAGGGTGAGGACGGCCACCACGACGAGCACCAGGGCACACGCGCCGTACTGGATCAGCGCCCGCCGCTCGCGCGGGGCGTGGATCATCGCGTACCCCACGACGACCCCGGCGACCAGGCCGCCGATGTGCGCCTGCCAGGCGATGCCCGGGACCCCGAAGGTGATGATCAGGTTGACCACCAGCAGCACGATGACCGGCCGCATGTCGTAGCGGAGGCGGCGCATCAGCACGGCGGTGGCGCCGAACAGGCCGAAGATCGCACCGGAGGCACCCAGCGACGGCTGGTTGGGCGCGGCCAGCAGATAGGTCAGCGCGCCGCCGGCCAGGCCGCAGACCAGATACAGCGTGAGGTAGCGGGCGCGGCCGAGGGCGCCCTCCAGCGGGCCGCCGATCCACCACAGGCTGAGCATGTTGAACAGGATGTGGACATACCCGCCGTGCAGGAACATCGAGGTCAGCAGCCGGTAGTACTGCCCCTCGGCGATGCCCTGCACGCCGATGAGGTGGGGGACGTAGGCCCGGCCGATCAGATCGAGCTGGTTGGTGAAGACGTCGCCCAGGGAGAGCTTGACCAGGAAAGCGGCCAGGTTCAGCCCGATGAGGATCTTGGTGACCAGCCGGGGGTCGCCGGCGAGGGTGCCGCCCGCCAGGGTGCGGGGCCGGCTGTCGGCCGGGGCGCGGCCCGCGCCGGGAGCGGTGTCGCCGGGGCCGGGGGCGGGGGTGCCGCCGCGCACACAGTCGGGGCACTGGAAGCCGACGGACGCGTCGACCATGCACTCGGGGCAGATCGGCCGGTCGCAGCGGGTGCAGCGCACGCCGGTCTCGCGGTCCGGGTGCCGGTAACACACGGGCACGCTGCGGGCGCCCGGGGCGCTGGCTGCGGCCTGGTCCATGAGATCCCCTTGTCTCTCGCGTCGTCCGCCGAAGCTCCGGGAGCGCGGCACCGCCCCCGCTCATCCTTACGGACGAGCCGGGCGTTTGGTTCCCTATGCGGGATTTACCGGGGCCGGGTCCGGCTCCCGGTCAGCCCTCGGTCTTCTCCACGACGACGGACTCGATGACCACGTCCTCGACCGGGCGGTCGTTGCGGCTGGTGGGGACGGCCGCGATGGCGTCGACGACCTTCTGGCTCGCCGGGTCCGCGACCTCGCCGAAGATGGTGTGCTTGCGGTTCAGCCAGGTGGTCGGGGAGACCGTGATGAAGAACTGCGAGCCGTTGGTGCCCGGCCCGGCGTTGGCCATGGCGAGCAGATAGGGCTTGTTGAAGGACAGGTCGGGGTGGAACTCGTCCGGGAACTGGTAGCCGGGGCCGCCGATGCCGGTGCCGAGCGGGTCGCCGCCCTGGAGCATGAAGCCGCTGATCACCCGGTGGAAGGTGGTGCCGTCGTAGAGCCGGTCCGTGCTCTCGACGCCGGTCCCCGGGTGCTTCCAGGAGCGCTCGCCCTGGGCCAGCTCGACGAAGTTCTTGACCGTGGCCGGCGCGTGGTTCGGGAACAGCCTGATCTTGATGTCGCCGTGGTTGGTCTTGAGGGTGGCGTAAAGCTGCTCGGCCACGATCTGCCTTCCGTTGTCTTTCCGTTCGCCTCCGATCCTCGCACGCTCCGGCCGGCCCGGAGCCGGGCGGGCGGCGGTGAGTTCGGCTCGGAATGGGCGGCGCCCGGCGGGGAATCGTGGCAGGGTCGTCAGCGGGGCCGGTTGCCCGGAATTTCCTGACTTCGACAGAGATCGGCACCCGTATGCCCGTCCACGCATGCTGTGTGGGCCACGGGCAGGCATGATCCGTAACAGGGTGGACAGTCGAAATACCGTACGCCACCGAGGAGGAGGTTCCCGTGACCCGCATCGACAGCGTGCGCGCCGCGACCGGTTCGGCCAAGGACAGCGTGCTGCACGCAGCGGACGTGGTGGCGCCTTACGCCGACACGGCCAAGGAGCGTGCCACGCATTACACGCAGGAGGCACGTGTACGGCTGGCGCCCGTGGTCTCACAGGCTGCCGACCAGGCCCGCCTGCAGTACGACGTCCGGCTCGCACCGCGGGTGGAGCGCGCCCTCTCCCATGTGCCGCCGAAGGTCGACCAGGCAGCGCAGGAAGCCGCCGAGCTGACCCGCAAGGCCGCCAAGCAGGCGGCCGAGTATTCCCGCCCCGTGATCGAGCAGGCCGTGGCCGCCGCCACCCCGGTGTACGACGAGGCCGCCGCGCGCAGCGCCGCCGCCTTCGTCGCGCTGCGGGGCAATGTCTCGGCCAAGGAGATCAAGAAGCTGGCCCGCCGCAATGAGCGCCGGGGCCGGACGGGCCGCGCGCTGAAGTACGTGGCGCTGGCGAGCCTGCTCGCGGGCGGCGCCTACGCCGCATGGCAGTGGTGGGACCGTCAGGCCAACCCGGACTGGCTGGTCGAGCCGCCGGCCGCGACGGAGATGCCGGACGCAGCCCGTCTGCACTCGGTCGACGGCACCGGCCCCTCCGTACTGGACCCGGAGGTCCAGGCGAAGCAGGTCGAGGACGACATCGAAGGCGACGAGAACAGGTGACCTGACGCCCCCAAGTCACGGGCACCGCACGCCGTTTCACGTGAAACAGCACCCCCCGAGGCCCGCCCCCGTCCCCACGGCGGCATAAAAAACCCCCTCTGACCTGCGGAAACGCAGATCGGAGGGGGTTTTTCGCTGTGGAGCCTAGGGGAGTCGAACCCCTGACATCTGCCATGCAAAGACAGCGCTCTACCAACTGAGCTAAGGCCCCGGACGGGAACGACCGGCAGGAGAACGGGCTCCCGGCGGGCGTCGCAGACCAGAGTACCGGTTCACCCCCCGTATCCCGCAAAAAGATTGGGGGTCCCCGCGAATCACCCCGCTCCGTAGGATGCTCGACGTGGTTCGCTACAGCGAACCTCGGTTTCTGGGGAAGCGATGGGGAGACGCAATGGACGCCGCACAGCAGGAAGCCACCGCGAGAGCGCGGGACCTCCAGCGGAACTGGTACGGGGAGCCGCTGGGGGCGCTCTTCCGTAAGCTCATCGACGATCTCGGGCTCAATCAGGCCCGGCTCGCCGCCGCTCTGGGGCTGTCGGCTCCGATGCTGTCGCAGCTGATGAGCGGCCAGCGCGCCAAGATCGGCAATCCCGCGGTGGTCCAGCGGGTGCAGCTGTTGCAGGAGCTGGCCGCGCAGGTCGCGGACGGCAGCGTGAGCGCGGCCGAGGCGACCGACCGCATGGACGAGATCAAGAAGTCCCAGGGGGGCTCGGTGCTGAGCAACACCACGCAGACGACGAGCAGTTCGGGCGCGCCGACGGTCAAGCGCGTGGTCCGCGAGATCCAGTCGCTGCTGCGCTCCGTCGCCGCCGCCGGCGACATCATCGACGCCGCTGACACCCTCGCCCCGACCCACCCCGAGCTGGCAGAGTTCCTCCGGGTCTACGGCGCGGGCCGCACCGCCGACGCGGTCGCGCACTACCAGTCCCACCAGAGCTGACCCCCGGCCCGGTCCGGAGGGGGTCCGGCACCGGGCCCGGTCATACGGCCGGGGCAGCGCACCAGGGGGAGGAGCTGCGAACGGTCATGGGTGAGGTCTTCGCGGGCCGGTACGAGCTGGCCGACCCGATCGGGCGTGGCGGTGTGGGCGCGGTATGGCGCGCCTGGGACCACCGCAGACGGCGTTATGTCGCCGCCAAGGTGCTTCAGCAGCGCGACGCCCACACCCTGCTGCGCTTCGTGCGCGAGCAGGCACTGCGCATCGACCATCCGCATGTGCTGGCACCAGCCAGCTGGGCGGCCGACGACGACCAGGTCCTGTTCACCATGGACCTGGTGTCCGGTGGCTCCCTGGTCCATCTGATCAACGACTACGGTCCCCTCCCACCGGTCTTCGTCTGCACCCTGCTCGACCAGCTGCTGTCCGGCCTGGGCGCCGTGCACGCCGAGGGGGTCGTGCACCGGGACATCAAGCCCGCCAATGTGCTGCTGGAGGCCACGGGCACCGGCCGGCCGAGGCTGCGGCTGTCCGACTTCGGCATCGCCATGCGCTTCGGAGAACCCCGGCTGACCGAGACCAACCTCGTGGTGGGCACCCCGGGTTATCTGGCACCCGAGCAACTGCTGGGGGCCGAACCCGACTTCCCCGGTGACCTGTTCGCCGTGGGCCTGGTCGCCCTGTACCTCCTGGAGGGGGCCAAGCCGGACGGCAAGGAGATCGTGCGGTACTTCCTGGAGCACGGGACGCCGGGTGCGCCCGCGCGGATGCCCGAACCGCTGTGGCAAGTGATCGCCACCATGCTCCAGCCCGATCCGGCGGCCCGTTTCCGCACGGCCACGGGTGCGCGCAAGGCGCTCGCGGCCGCCAGGGAACTCCTGCCGGAGCCCGGACCCGACGACGAGCCCATCGAGATCTTCGACCAGCTCGGCCCCCTGCCCCCCGGCTTCGGCCCCGAGGGCCCGCACAAGCCGGCCGCCGCGGTGGACGCGCGCTGGGAACGCCGGGCCCCCGATGCCCCGGACACCAGCGGCACCACGACCGACGCGCCGCTCCCCAGTGCCTCCGTCACACCCCCGACAGCCGACGTCGGCACCCCGCGCCCGGCCGTCACCGCCCCGACGATGTCCGACACGGGCAGCTTCCACCTCCCACCCCCGCGGCCGCCCCGCCCCACCGCCGACCCGCAGACCGCCGCGTACACCGCCCGCGACCCACGCACCCCTCCACCCGGCCACCCCACCCAGCACCCCCGCACCCCTCCCCCCAGCCACCGCGCAGACGCCCGCCGTCGCTCCGGCCCCCCGGCCAAGGTCGCGGTACCGGTGCTGCTGCTGGCGCTGCTCTGTTACGCCGTCGGCCTCTGGGCGCTGGCCCGCGTCTGAGACCGCCGGGCCGGCAACGATCAGGCCGCCCGGCACCCATGTCGCCGGTGCTGCCGCTCGCGCTGCTCCGTTACACCGGTGGCCTCTGGGTGCCGGCCCGCGCCTGAGACCGCCGGGCCACCAGCGTCCGGCCACCCAGCACCAGCAGCAGCGCGGTACCGGTGCCGAGGCCGCCGTAGGCGAGAGCCCGCATCGCCGGGTCGCTGCCCCCGGTGTCGCCGGTGGCCGCGGCCTGCCGGTCCCGCGCGGTCACGGTGAAGAGGCCGTCCGGCTCGGGGCGCCCCCGGTACTCCGGCCCGGCGTGCGCGTTTCCGTCCACCCGCACCCGGAGGGTCACGCCGAAGGGGCCGGTGCCGAAGGAGTCGGCCATGCGCTCGCTGAGGTGGACGACCAGGTAGTAGTCACCGGCGAAGCGGACCGCGTTCTCGCCGCTGGGTACGGCGTAGCGGTTGGTGTACTCGACCGGGGGCAGCGGTGCGAGGTCAGCGGCGCGCCGGGTGCCGGTGTAGCCGAGGGCCGCGTCGTCGACGGGGCCGCGCGCCGGGTTCAGCAGGGAGAGGGTGAGGGCGCCGCCGACGTAGCCGTGGCCGCCGGTGGTGGCGTCCAGTTCGGCTCCGGCGTGCACTTGGCGGCCCCAGTCGACCGGGACCTTGTAGAAGAGGGTGTCGCCGGGGGCGAGACGGGTGCGCCAGACGCCCTGGCCCAGCGGGCGGGCGGTGCCGAAGCCGCCGCCTCCCCTTCTTTCCCGTGGGGCGTCGTCGGGCGGCTGGGGTGTGGCGGAGTTCCAGGAGCGGGGCGGGGTGGAGGGGCCGGTGGCGGTGAGTCCGGGTTCGGTGGCGGGGGCCAGCTCCAGGTCCCAGCGGTCCGGGTCGGAGTTCTTGGCGTCCAGCCGCTCCACCAGCAGGTAGTACACGGCGGCGCTCTGGCACAGGGACTTCCCGGTGTCCCGCTGGCCGACGGCCGTGACGGGCCGGGGGCTGAGTCCGGCGCCGAAGGAGGCGGAGGAGTAGAAGCAGGGGTTGCCGTCGGCGTCCTGGAGCGAGATCCGGATGCCGTCCGTGGCGGCGACGGTCGCGCCGCGCGGGGGTACGGCGGTGACGGGGACGTAGACGTCGGCCGTGGCGGTGAGGGTGAGGCGGTAGTAGAGCCTGCCGTGCGCCGGGAGGGAGCTGCGGTAGGTCCGGCCGGGCACGAGCGTGCGCGCTCCGGCGGTGTCCGGTGCTCCCGCGAGGGGCTGGGCGCCGGGCGTGAAGGCGTAGTCGGTCCCGCGTGTCACGGCCTGGGCGTCCGGCGCGGGTGCCCAGGCGACGGCCCACATCGCGGCCCCCGCGCACAGGGCCCTCACCGTGAGCCGCAAGCCCCGCCGCATCCGCCGCCCCCTGCCCCTAGGTCACGTGCCGGGGCCCATCCTGCCCGGTTGCCGCTTGCGCCATCAGGGTTTTCGCGCGGCTGTCCGAAACGCCCGTGCCCTCGGGACGAGGCGTACCTCACGTATCGGAACCCGGCAACCCGGAGCAACACAGAACCCCGGCCGCTCGAGCGACCGGGGTTCGTACAGATCGTGGTGCCGGGTTTCAGGAACCGGTGGGCACGGAGTCGGTGGCCTCCGTCCACAGGTCCTGCTCGGCGCGATCGGCCTGGATCTGGCGGTACACAAGGAGACCGCCGATGGCGGCCAGTGCGACCAGGAGCAGCTTCTTCACCGCGCGACCTCGTCTTTCGTTGACGTAGGGGACCTCTGGCGCCCGACTATACACACCGGCCGAGACCGATCGGTGACCTGCGGCGGGCCCCCAACTCCCGCTCCCGCCAGGGGTTGCGGCGGCCCGGAGCCGTTGCGATCGGAGGGTGATCACACCCGCACAGAGGGTTGCGTTCCTCCCGTTTCGAGGTGTCTTCAGAGGCTTTCCACCTCCTTGCGTCCATCCGGGTGGTGTTCATCTGAACATCGACGCGCCACGGGCGTCGGTCCACCACTTCGCGGCCCACATACACATCATGAGGAAAGTACGCAAATCGCCCAAGCTGAAAGTGAGGGGTTATGGCCAGGAACAAGGTCATGACGCTGTGGACCGCCATCGTCACCGCCTTCCTCGCGCTGTGCACGGCGCTCGGACTCGTCACCGCGACCGCCCCGGTCGCCTCGGCCCGCACCGAGAGCCCGAGTCACGGCAGCACGGAGCACACCGCCCCGGAGGCACCGGCGGCCATCAGCCCCCAGGTCTGGCCACAAGCCAGGGCCCTGCCCCCCACGATGAAGCAGCGCATCCGGGCCGAGGCCCACGGGAAGTCCCCCAACTGCCGGCACCGCTCACTCGCCGGACGGGAAGCGGGCACCCTCGCCCCGCACCGCGTCAACGCCCCGGACCGCACCGAGACCACCCACCGGCAGGAAAGCACCGAGCAGTACGTGTCCCACCTCGACTGCTGAGCCCATCGGCCAGGCATCCAGCACCGCGGACGTCTCGACACACTGGCGACTTGCGTACCCGACCGTCGACACGGAACGCCCCCCGGCCCACCGGCCTGGGGGCCCGCACCACGTCCGCCGCGTTCCCCCAGCGGCGCTCAGTCCCCCAGCAGCACAGCCTGCGAAGGACACTTCTCCACGATCTCGCGCACCAGCGGATCGTCGCCGGAATCCTCCCGGCCGGGCCTGACCACGCCGTATCCCTCGACGAAGTCGAAGACCTCGGGAGCGCGGTACGCGCACTCGGCCGAGCCGTAACACGCGTTCCGGTCCACGGACACCTTCATGCGTCCTCCCCTGCTCGCACGGGCGGTGGCCCGGCGCGGCGGGCCACCAGCGGCCCGCGCCTACGACGACCCTGCCCCCGCGACGCCCGCCCGAACCGGCGGCGCGGGTACGGCGCGCGCCACCGCCCGTCCGGTACCGGTCCCTCCCCTCGTGGGGACCGGTACCGAACGGAGCGGGGGGTCTTCGTCCCGCGCCGTGCCGGTGCACCCGGCACGGACGGACGGATCTCATGGCGTCCCGCCACGCCGTGACAGCGTTCCCGGCGAACTTTGACCGAGAACGTTCGGCGCCCGGCGGGGCCTTCTCCCGGAGTCGGCAGGTGGCCTGTCCGGACGGTGTGTGACAGCTCCGCTACCGCGATGTGATCCTGCCATCTATGGCAACCGGCGAGGAGATCCGGAGCACCGAACCAGGGCTTTCCCGCAGGTCAGCCGTATAGGGTGAGTTTTCCGGTCCGGACGCATCAGATGGGGGAAGTGAGGGGTGGGACCTTGGGTTCCGACTCAGGGGCACGCACAGCCTTCGCCGAACGCCTCGCCCTGCTGTACAAGGAGGCCGGCAACCCGCCCCTGAAGAGCGTGTCGGAGGCGGTCGGCCGGCTCCAGCGGGTGGACGAGCGCGGGCGTCCCGTAAGGGTCTCAGCGCAGCGCATCAGTGACTGGCGGCGGGCCAAGAACGCGCCCGCCCAGTTCGCCGCCCTCGCCGCCGTCCTGCAGATCCTCATCCCCGAGGCCCGCCGCGCCAGCCCCGCCCCGGTCTCCAGCGGCCTGTACGACCTGGCCCAGTGGCAGCGGCTGTGGGAACGCGCCCTGGCCGACCCGGTGGGCGAGCGCCCCGACGGCCCCGCCGAACCGCCCCCCGCACAGGACCCGCCCGTCTCGGTCTGCCCGTACCGGGGCCTCGCCTCCTACCGGCAGGAGGACGCCCGCTGGTTCTTCGGCCGGGAGCGCGGCACGGAGGCGCTGGTGGCCCAGTTGCGCGCCGCCGAGCGCGGCGGGGGACTGGTGATGCTGGTCGGGGCCTCGGGCGCCGGGAAGTCGTCGCTGCTCAACGCCGGCCTGATGCCCGCGCTGGAGGAGGGGGGCGCGCGCACGGTCCTCCAGCTCGTGCCGGGCGCCGATCCGCTGGGGGAGCTGACCCGTCTGGTCCCGGCTCTCGCCCCGCTCGCCGCCGAAGCGCGGGCCGCCGAGGAGAAGGAGACGGGCGCCCCGGCTCTCTCCGGGGCGATACGGGAGGCAGTCACCGAGTGGGCGCTCGCCCACAGGCCCCCGGGGACAACCCTCACCATCCCCGGCCCGCGCACCTCACCGGAGTCCCCGGCCCCCCTACCGGAGACCGGCGCCCGCAAGGCGGCCCGGCCGGTGCTGATCGTGGACCAGTTCGAGGAGACCTTCACGCTCTGCCCGAGCGAGGCCGACCGCCGGGCCTTCGTCCAGTTCCTGCACGCCGCCTGCACCCCAGGCCCCTCCGGCCCCGCCCCCGTCCGGGTCGTCCTCGGCATCCGCGCCGACTTCTACGAGGAGTGCCTCGGCTACCCCGAACTCGCCGACGCCCTCCAGCACCGGCACATGGTGCTCGGCCCGCTGACCACGGCCGAGCTGCGCGAGGCGGTGACCGGGCCGGCCAGGGCCGTCGGGCTGGAGCTGGAGGCGGGGCTGACCGAGCTGATCGTCCGCGAGGTGAGCGCGGACGGCCCGCGCGGCGCCCATGACGCGGGCGTGCTCCCGCTGCTCTCCCACGCCCTGCTCGCCACCTGGCAGCGCCGCAAGGCAGGACGGCTGACGGTGGCCGGATACCGGGCGGCCGGCGGCATCCAGGGCGCGGTCGCCGCCACCGCCGAGCGCGCCTGGTCCGGGCTCGACCCGGCCGCCCGTACCGCCGCCCGGCTGCTCCTGCTGCGCCTGGTCCGGCTCGGCGAGGACACCCAGGCCACCCGCAGGCGCGGCACCCGGCGCCAGCTGGCAGCTGAGTCCACGGACCCGGACAAGACCGAGGAGTCGCTGGAGGCGCTGGTCCGCGCCCGGCTGGTCACCCTCGACGCGGAGACCGTGGAGATCACCCACGAGGCGCTGCTGCACGCCTGGCCCCGGCTGCGGCACTGGATCGACGACAACCGGGGCGACCATCTGCTGCGCCAGCGGCTGGAGGAGGACGGCCGGTCCTGGGAGGTGTCCGAGCGCGACAGCTCCCTGCTGTACCGGGGCTCCCGGCTGGAGCAGGCGCGCGGCTGGGCGGAGTCGGCCGGGGACACCTATCTGACGAGGGGCGCGCTGGACTTCCTGGCCGCCTCGGTACGGCTGCGCAGGCGCACGGTGCTGATCAGCCGGGCCGCGGTGGCGGCGCTGACCGTGCTGGCGGTGCTCGCGGCGGGGGCGGCGGTGGTCGCCTGGCAGCAGCGCAACGACGCGGTGTTCGAGCAGGTCCTCGCGGAGGCCGACCGGGTCCAGCACACCGACCCGTCGCTGGCGGCGGGCCTCGACCTGGTGGCGCACCGGCTGCGCCCGGACGACGAGGGCGCCTACAGCAGGCTGATCTCCATCGTGAACGCCCCGCTCGCCACCCCGCTGACCGGCCACTCCGGTGCCGTCTACCTCACCTCCTTCAGCCCGGACGGCAAGATCCTCGCCACCGCCGGCTACGACCGCACCGTCCGCCTGTGGAACGTCGCCGACCGAGGCCGCCCGAAGCCCCTGGGTGCCCCGCTGCACGGTCACCGGAGCTGGGTGAGCAGCGCGGTGTTCAGCCCGGACGGGCACACTCTGGCCAGCGCGGGCGACGACGGCACGATCCACCTGTGGGACGTCACCGACCCCGCGCATCCCAAATCCCTGGGGGAGCCCCTCACGGGTCACGACGGCACGATCTACCTGGTCGCGTTCAGCCCGGACGGCCGCACCCTGGCCAGCGCGGGCGAGGACCGCACCGTACGGCTGTGGAACGTGGCCGACCCGCATCGGGCGAAGCCGCTGGGCGCGCTGCGCGGGCACACCGCGCCGGTGCGCTCGGTGGCGTTCAGCCCGGACGGGCGGACCCTCGCCTCGGCGGGCGACGACGACACCGTCCGGCTGTGGGACGTGGCCGACCCCCGGCGCCCCGAGGCACGGCGCGAGGTGTTGCGGGGGCACACCGATCTGGTGCATTCGGTGGCGTTCAGCCCCGATGGCAAGGTGCTGGCCAGTGGCAGCGCGGACGACACCATCCGGCTGTGGAACGTGGCCGACCCGGCGCGTCCGGCCGCGCTCGGCTCGCCGCTCACCGGGCACACCGGGCCCGTGTGGTCGGTGGCGTTCAGCCCGGACGGGGGCAGGCTCGCCGCGGCCAGCGCCGACAGCACGGCCAGCCTGTGGAACGTCACCGACCCCGCCTCCCCGTCCCAGGTCGGCGAGCCGCTCGCGGGGAGCAGCGGGGAGATGTACGCGCTCGGGTTCAGCCCGGACGGCCGTACCCTCGCCACCGGCAGCGGCGACGGCAAGGCCCGGCTGTGGGCAATGCCGACCTCGGACATGGCCGGGCGCAGCGCCGCGTTCCGCCCGGACGGCGAGGTGCTGGCCACGGCCGCGCGCGACGGCCGGGTCCGGCTGTGGCGGGTCACGGCACCGGGCCGGCCGGTGGCGCTGGGCGCGCCGTTCATGCCCGCGGACGGCGGGCAGCGCACGCTGATGTTCGCCCCGGACGGCCGCACGCTGGCCGTGCTGACCGGGAACCGCTCGGTGTACCTGTGGAACGTCCGCGACCCCGCGCATCCGGTGGTGGCCGGGCCGCCGCTGCGGCTGATGACTCGTTTCATGGGCTCCGACGCGCTCGCCTTCAGCCCCGACGGCCGCATCCTGGCCACCGCCTACGACGACCACCGGCTGCGGCTGTGGAACGTGTCCGACCCCGCCCGTCCGGCCCCCTACGGGGCACCCCTGGCCGGACACCGGGGGTACATCAACGCGCTGGAGTTCACCCCGGACGGGCACACCCTGGCCAGCGGCAGCGCGGACGGCACGATCCGGCTGTGGAACGTCCGCGACCCGGCCCGGCCCGTCCTGCGCGGCCGCCCGCTCACCGGGCACTCCGGCCCGGTCAACGCGCTGGAGTACAGCCCGGACGGCCACACCCTGGTCAGTGGCGGCGACGACGACACGGTACGGCTGTGGGACGTCACCGACCCCGGCTCGGCGGGCCCCGTCGGCCGTACCCTGACCGGGCACACGGAGTCGGTGACCTCACTGACCTTCAACGCCGACGGCCACACCCTGGCCAGCGGCGGCAACGACAACACCGTCCGCCTGTGGGACCTCACCGACCCCGGCTCGGCGGCCCCCATCGGCCAGTCGATGAGCCCGTACGCCAAGACGGGCAACTTCCTCGCCTTCAGCCCCGGCAGCCACGTCCTCGGCGTCTCCAGCGGCGCGGACACGGTACGGCTGTGGAGCCTGGACGCGGACGAGGCGGTCCGCCACATATGCGCGGTCACCCGGGACGTCCTGACCCCGCAGAAGTGGCACGAGTACCTCCCCCGCCTCCCCTACGACCCCCCGTGCCCCCACTGACCCACCAAGATCAGCCAACTCCCCCACCGTTCAACCCCGTTGGCCCCGCAACGCCCCCAACCTTGTTACCCTTGGCCATAGCCCGATCGCTGGTGCATCCCCCGTCGCCAGCGATCGGGTCTTTTGCGTTCACAGGGCCGGCCACAGTCGGCGCGCCCGGCCTCCGGACAGCAGAAGACCCCCGGTCCAAGTGGACCGGGGGTCTTCGCAAATGTGGGGCTAACAGGATTTGAACCTGTGGCCTCATCCTTATCAGGGATGCGCTCTAACCAACTGAGCTATAGCCCCGCCCGCGCTCTGCGGGGTGACCCGCGCGCTGACTCCTGAAGATTAGCGCACGACCGGGGCAGTCCCAAAATCGGTTGTCGGGGGGCCGTCAACCGGGCCGGGAGGCACCCTCACTCGTCCTCCGCCAGCGTCAGTTCGACGCCGCCCACGAAGCCCGCGGAGAGGTTGTAGATGAAGGCACCCAGCGTCGCCAGGGCCGTGGCCAGGACGACGTCGATGACCGCGATGATCGTGGCGAACATCAGCACGTGCGGCAGGGACAGATACGCCTGGAGGTCGAAACCGGTCGCCTCGGTGGCCCCGGTCGCCTCGGAGATCGTGCCGCCCACGGTGGAGAACACGCCCATCGCGTCCAGCACCATCCACAGCACCGCCGACGCCACGATCGTGCAGATACCCAGCGCGATGGAGAGCAGGAAGCTGACCTTCATCACCGACCACGGGTCGGCCTTGGCCACCCGCAGCCGTGCCTTGCGGGTGCGCGGCGCCGTCCCCACACCGGAGCGCGGACGGCGTACCGCGCCCGCCGGCGGCTGCGCCGCGTACGCCTGCGGTGGGTGATAGGGCCCGGCGGGCTGCTCGGGGCCACGCTCACCGGGCAGCGGGGAGGCTGCCATGCCCTCGGTCGCACCGGCCTTGGCCTGGGCACCACGGGTGTCCGTCACGGTTCCCCCCTGGGAACTCGAAGAATCAGGAGTAGAAGCAGAAGAGTCAGCGGAAGGAGTCGGCTGAGTCGGCTCGGCCGACTGCGGGCCGGTCGCGGTACCGGCGCTCCCCGCGCCGCCCCGCTTCCGCCCCGCCTTCGCGGCGGAGCCACGGCCGCCGCCGTCCGTCTCCGTACCCGTTGAGGTACCGGCCGATCCGGCGCCCGTGGCTCCGCTCACGTGATCCACTCCTCGTGCTACTCGACTGAGGGCGCCTCACCCTCGTCCGTGCCGGTGATCTCGATGACCTCGACGGTCTCGTCGACGACGATCTCGCCGTCGACCTCCTCCGCCTCACGCCCCGCTTCGGCGTTGCGAGCGATACCGACCACGGCATCGCGCTTGCCCAGGTTGATCAGCTGGACGCCCATGGTGTCACGGCCCGTCTCCCTGACTCCGCTGACGCGCGTACGAATCACACCGCCGGAGAGGGTGATGGCGAGGATCTCGTCACTCTCCTCGACGATCAGCGCGCCGACGAGCGAACCGCGGTCCTCCACGATCTTGGCAGCCTTGATGCCCAGACCGCCACGCCCCTGGACGCGGTACTCGTCCACGGGCGTGCGCTTGGCGTAACCGCCGTCCGTCGCGGTGAAGACGAACGTACCCGGTCGCACCACGTTCATCGACAGCAGCTCGTCGCCCTCGCGGAAGCTCATGCCCTTGACGCCCGAGGTGGCACGGCCCATCGGACGCAGCGTGTCGTCCGAGGCGGTGAACCTGATGGACTGCGCCTTCCGGCTGACGAGGAGCAGGTCGTCGTCCGCGGAGACCAGCTCGGCGCCGATCAGCTCGTCGTCCGTGCCGTTCTCGCGTGCCCGCAGGTTGATGGCGATGACACCGCCGGAGCGCGGCGAGTCGTAGTCCTTCAGCGGGGTCTTCTTCACCAGGCCCGCCTTCGTGGCCAGCACCAGGTACGGCACCGCCTCGTAGTCGCGGATCGCCAGGATCTCGGCGATCGCCTCGTCCGGCTGGAAGGCGAGCAGGTTGGCCACGTGCTGGCCGCGCGCGTCCCGGCCGGCATCGGGCAGCTCGTACGCCTTCGCCCGGTAGACCCGGCCCTTGTTGGTGAAGAACAGCAGCCAGTGGTGCGTGGTGGAGACGAAGAAGTGGTCGACGATGTCGTCCTCCTTCAGCTTCGCGCCCCGCACCCCCTTCCCGCCGCGCTTCTGCGCCCGGTAGTCGTCCGTCTTGGTGCGCTTGATGTAGCCGCCGCGCGTGACGGTGACGACGATGTCCTCCTCGGCGATCAGGTCCTCGATGGACATGTCACCGTCGTAGGGCACCAGGGTGCTGCGCCGGTCGTCGCCGAACCGCTCGACGATGGTGGCCAGCTCGTCGTGGACGATCTGGCGCTGGAGCGGCTCGGAGGCGAGGATGCGGTTGTACTCGTTGATCTTCGCCTGGAGCTCGTCATGCTCCTGGACGATCTTCTGGCGCTCCAGGGCGGCCAGGCGGCGCAGCTGCATCTCGAGGATGGCGTTGGCCTGGATCTCGTCGATGGCGAGGAGATCCATCAGGCCGGTGCGGGCGATGTCGACGGTCTCACTGCGCCGGATCAGCGCGATGACGTCGTCGATGGCGTCCAGGGCCTTCAGCAGACCGCGCAGGATGTGCGCGCGCTCCTCGGCCTTGCGCAGCCGGAACCGGGTCCGGCGGACGATGACCTCGATCTGGTGCGTCACCCAGTGCCGGATGAACGCGTCCAGCGACAGCGTGCGCGGCACCCCGTCGACCAGCGCCAGCATGTTGGCGCCGAAGTTCGTCTGCAGCTCGGTGTGCTTGTACAGGTTGTTCAGCACGACCTTGGCGACCGCGTCCCGCTTGAGGACGATCACCAGACGCTGACCGGTGCGCGAGGACGTCTCGTCGCGGACGTCGGCGATGCCGCCGATCTTGCTGTCCTTCACCAGGTCGGCGATCTTCTGCGCCAGGTTGTCGGGGTTCACCTGGTACGGCAGCTCGGTGACGACCAGGCACTGGCGGTTCTGGATCTCCTCGACCTCGACCACCGCGCGCATCGTGATGGAGCCGCGCCCGGTGCGGTACGCCTCCTCGATGCCCTTGCGGCCCACGACCAGCGCGCCGGTCGGGAAGTCCGGGCCCTTGATGCGCTCGATGAGGGCGTCCAGCAGCTCCTCCTGCGACGCCTCCGGGTGCTCCAGGTGCCACTGGGCGCCGGCCGCGACCTCACGGAGGTTGTGCGGCGGGATGTTGGTCGCCATGCCGACCGCGATACCGGCCGAGCCGTTGATCAGCAGGTTGGGGAAGCGGGCGGGCAGGACGGTCGGCTCCTGGGAGCGGCCGTCGTAGTTGTCCTTGAAATCGACGGTGTCCTCGTCGATGTCGCGGACCATCTCCATCGACAGGTGCGCCAGCTTGCACTCGGTGTAGCGCATGGCGGCCGCGGGGTCGTTGCCCGGCGAGCCGAAGTTGCCGTTGGAGTCGACGAGCGGCATGCGCATCGCCCACGGCTGGGCGAGGCGGACCAGGGCGTCGTAGATCGAGCTGTCGCCGTGGGGGTGGTAGTTACCCATGACGTCGCCGACGACGCGGGCGCACTTGTAGAAGCCGCGGTCGGGGCGGTAGCCGCCGTCGTACATGGCGTACAGCACACGGCGGTGGACGGGCTTGAGGCCGTCCCGGACGTCGGGCAGCGCACGCGACACGATGACGGACATCGCGTAGTCGAGGTAGGAGCGCTGCATCTCGGCGTCGAGCCCCACCGGCTCGATCCGGAGGGTGACGGTCTCGCCCGTCTCCTCCTCCGGCGTCACCGGTTCGGGCATGAGGTTCGGGGTTTCGTCGGTCATTGCTGGTGAAGATCCTTCCTGGTGCGGTCAGCCGGGACCGACTCAGATGTCGAGGAAGCGGACGTCCTTGGCATTGCGCTGGATGAACTGGCGGCGGGCTTCGACGTCCTCGCCCATCAGGACCGAGAAGAGGTCGTCGGCCTGGGCGGCGTCGTCGAGGGTGACCTGGCCGAGGACGCGGAGGTCGATGTCCATCGTGGTCACACGCAGCTCCTCGGCGTTCATCTCGCCAAGGCCCTTGAAGCGCTGGATCGAGTCCTCGCGGACCCGCTTGCCACGCTGACGGCCGATCTCGAGCAGGGCGTCCCGCTCGCGGTCGGAGTACGCGTACTCGAAGTCGTCCCGGCCCCACTTGATCTTGTACAGCGGCGGACGCGACAGGTAGACGTGCCCGGCCTCGATCAGGGGCCGCATGAAGCGGAACAGGAAGGTCAGCAGCAGGGTGTTGATGTGCTGGCCGTCGACGTCGGCGTCCGCCATCAGGATGATCTTGTGATAGCGGAGCTTCTGGATGTCGAAGTCCTCGTGCACACCCGTGCCGAAGGCGGAGATCAGTGCCTGGATCTCCTGGTTCTGCAGGATCTTGTCGATCCGCGCCTTCTCGACGTTGAGGATCTTGCCTCGGATCGGGAGGATCGCCTGGTACTCCGGGTTACGGCCCGACTTGGCCGAACCGCCGGCGGAGTCGCCCTCGACGATGAAGATCTCGCACTTGGCCGGGTCGTTCGACTGGCAGTCGGACAGCTTGCCCGGCAGCGCCCCGGACTCCAGCAGGCCCTTGCGCCGGGTGAGGTCACGGGCCTTGCGGGCCGCCACGCGCGCGGTGGCCGCCTGGATGCCCTTGCGGATGATCTCCGCCGCCTCGACCGGGTTGCGGTCCAGCCAGTCGTTGAGGTGCTCGTAGACCGCGCGCTGCACGAAGGTCTTGGCCTCCGTGTTGCCCAGCTTGGTCTTGGTCTGGCCCTCGAACTGCGGCTCGCTCAGCTTGACCGAGATGATCGCGGTCAGGCCCTCGCGGATGTCGTCACCGGTGAGGTTGTCGTCCCGCTCGCGCAGCAGCTTCTTGTCGCGCGCGTACTTGTTGATCAGGGAGGTCAGCGCGGCCCGGAAGCCCTCTTCGTGCGTGCCGCCCTCGTGCGTGTGGATGATGTTGGCGAAGGAGTAGACACCCTCGCTGTATCCGCCGTTCCACTGCATGGCGACCTCGAGGGACAGGCTCTTGTCCTTGTCCTCGGCCTCCAGCGAGATGACGGTCGGGTGCACGACGTCGCCCTTGCGGGAGTTGAGGTACGTCACGAAGTCGACGATGCCGCCGTCGTAGCGGTACGTGACCGACTTGACCTCGGCCTTCTCGTCCGCGCCCGCCTCGTCCGCGCCGCTCGTGGCCTTCGCCGACTCGCGCTCGTCGGTGAGCTTGATCGTCAGGCCCTTGTTGAGGAACGCCATCTCCTGGAAACGCCGCGACAGCGTCTCGAAGGAGTACTCCGTGGTCTCGAAGATCTCCGGGTCGGCCCAGAAGGTGACCGACGTGCCGGTCTCCTCGGTCGCCTCGTTCCGCACCAGCGGCGCCGTGGGGACGCCCATCTTGTAGTCCTGCGTCCAGCGGTAGCCGTCCGTCTTCACCTCGACGGCGACCTTCATGGACAGCGCGTTCACCACGGACACGCCCACACCGTGCAGACCGCCGGAGACGGCGTAACCGCCTCCGCCGAACTTGCCGCCCGCGTGCAGCACGGTCAGCACGACCTCGAGGGCCGGCTTGCCCTCGGAGGCCACGATGCCCACCGGGATGCCTCGGCCGTTGTCCACCACACGGACCCCGCCGTCGGGCAGGATCGTCACGTCGATGGTGTCCGCGTGGCCGGCCAGCGCCTCGTCGACCGAGTTGTCGACGACCTCGTACACCAGGTGGTGCAGACCGCGCTCACCGGTGGAACCGATGTACATGCCGGGGCGCTTGCGGACCGCGTCCAGCCCTTCGAGCACGGTGATGGCACTGGCGTCGTACGAGGTGGAGACGGCTGCCTCGCCGTTGACGCCGGCGTCGGTGGAAGGGATGTTCTCGTTGGGGTTGCCGGAATCGGCCACGAAGCGCCCTTTCTGGCACAGCACGAGCGCTCCTTGGGGGTGCGCGCCCTCCGGGAGGAGGGTTGCCGGAGCGGCTGCGGCATGTTGCGTTGGTAAGCCCTGAATCAGCGTTGCTCAGCTTTCCCGGACGGTCCCCACGTTTGGGGCGGGATCGCCTTCCAGTCTACCGGTAGCGCCGACAGTGATGGGGGTTTGCGGGCACCTGAGTCCGCATGTGCCGCCCTGAACCGGCCTCGACCGGGTCCCGATATAGGGAAGGGTGCTGCGAGGGGCTCACAGCGGCGCTCAGGGCCTCGGGCCGTCAGCCCTTGTCCATCGGGGGGTCGGCCCATGATCGGCCCGTGATCCGTACACCCGTACGGCCGTGGAGTGCCCGCACGCCCCGCTGGTCAGACGTGAGGTACGTCACCCGTAGGTGTCACCCGGACCGGCGCTTCCGGGCGCCCTGAGGGGGCCGTAACGGCGCACCGGAGCACCCGGACCGTTCACCTTGATCATCCGGACCGTGCCGTGCCCGAGGTCCTCGTTCAGCCGGGCCACCAGGGTCGGCGCCAGCAGCCGCAGCTGCGTCGCCCACGCCGTCGAGTCGCAGGCGACCGACAGCACCCGCTCGTCCTCGTCGTACCGCTGCGGCACACAGTGCTTCGCCAGGTCCTCGCCGACGATCTGCGGCCAGCGGCCCATCACCCCGCCGACCGCCGCCGGGGCCTCCCAGCCGCGCTCGTTCAGCAGCCGGTTGATCGCCGCGCCCAGCGCCATCGGATCGCGGCCGTCCGCCCGAGCGCCCGAGCGCAGGCCCCCGCCGCGCCGCACCTGCTTCTTCTGCCGCGCCGCGTCCCCACGCGCGCGTGCCTGCTCCTTCGCGGCCCGCAGCGCCACGCGCGCGAGGTCGACACCGGACGGCTCCTGCGCCTTGCGGTCCTGCCCGTCCCGGGGGGCCTCACCGGCGCTCATGCCGGCTCCACCGTCCCGTCGGCGACCGCGTACCGGGCGCCCGCCAGGACGTGCGGCACGTCGTCGTCCACCGCGGCCGTCACGAGCACCTGCTCGCCGGGCGCGACCAGCTCGGCCAGCCGCTCACGGCGGCGCGCGTCCAGCTCGGCGAAGACGTCGTCCAGGATCAGCACCGGCTCGTTGCCCTCGTCACGCAGCAGGTCGTACGAGGCCAGACGCAGCGCGAGCGCGTAGGACCAGGACTCGCCGTGCGAGGCGTAGCCCTTGGCGGGGAGGCGGCCGAGCCGGAGCACCAGATCGTCCCGGTGCGGGCCGACCAGCGTCACACCCCGCTCGATCTCCTGCTTGCGCGCCTCGGCGAGTGCCGCCAGCAGCTGCTCGGCCAGTTCCTCGCGGGTGTGCGCCGGGCCGGGCGCGGAGGACTTGTAGTCCAGCGCTACGGGGCCGCCACCGGGGGCCAGCTGCTCGTACGCCTTGTCGGCGAGGGGCTGGAGCACCGCGATCAGGTCCAGGCGCTGCGCCAGCAGCTCGGCGCCCGCGCGCGCGAGGTGCTGGTCCCACACGTCGAGCGTGGAGAGGTCCATGGAGCGGCCGCCGTGCCGGCGCGCGAGGGCCGCCGACTTCAGCAGGGTGTTGCGCTGCTTGAGCACCCGCTCGTAGTCGGAGCGGACGCCCGCCATGCGCGGGGAGCGCGCGGTGATCAGCTCGTCCAGGAAACGGCGCCGCTCACCGGGGTCGCCCTTGATCAGCGCCAGGTCCTCGGGCGCGAACAGCACGGTCCGTACGATCCCCAGCACATCACGCGGCCTGGCCTGCGCGGACCGGTTGATCCGGGCCCGGTTGGCGCGGCCGGGGTTCAGCTCCAGCTCGACCAGCTGCTGCCGCTCGCCCTGCCGGACCTGCGCCCGCACGACGGCGCGCTCGGCGCCCATGCGGACCAGGGGGGCGTCGGTGGAGACCCGGTGGCTGCCGAGGGTGGCCAGATAGCCGACGGCCTCGACCAGATTGGTCTTGCCCTGGCCGTTGGGGCCGACGAAGGCGGTGACGCCCGAGCCGAGCGGAACCTCGGCCCGGGCGTACGAGCGGAAGTCGGCCAGCGAAAGATGCGTGACGTGCATGGTCGTTCGCCGACCTCCCTCAACAGCCTGTGGATCGCGGGCGCGACCCTGTGGACCACTTCTTCGTTACGGCTTTTCTTCGTTACGGCTTCTTCTCGACGGCGTGGCCGCCGAACTGGTTGCGCAGCGCGGCGATCATCTTCATCTGCGGCGAGTCGTCCTGCCGCGAGGCGAACCGCGCGAACAGCGACGCGGTGATCGCGGGCAGCGGCACCGCGTTGTCTATCGCGGCCTCCACCGTCCAGCGTCCCTCACCGGAGTCCTGCGCGTAGCCGCGGAGGCCGTCCAGGTGCTCGTCGTCGTCCAGCGCGTTGACCGCGAGGTCGAGCAGCCAGGAGCGGATGACCGTGCCCTCCTGCCAGGAGCGGAAGATCTCGCGGACGTTCTCCACGGAGTCGACCTTCTCCAGCAGCTCCCAGCCCTCGGCGTACGCCTGCATCATGGCGTACTCGATGCCGTTGTGGACCATCTTGGAGAAGTGGCCCGCGCCGACCTTGCCGGCGTGCACGGAGCCGAAGTCACCCTCGGGCTTGAGCGCGTCGAACACGGGGCGCACCTTGGCGACGTTCTCCTCGTCACCGCCGTACATCAGCGCGTAGCCGTTCGCCAGGCCGTGGACACCGCCGGAGACGCCGCAGTCGACGAAGCCTATGCCCTTGGCCGCCAGCTCCTCGGCGTGCTTCTCGTCGTCCGTCCAGCGGGAGTTGCCGCCGTCCACGACCACGTCGCCGGGCTCCAGCAGCTCGCCGAGCCGGTCCACGGTCGCCTGCGTCGCCTCGCCCGCCGGAACCATCACCCAGACCACGCGCGGGGCGCTGAGCTTGCCCACAAGCTCTTCGAGGCTGTGGACGTCCGCGAGGTCCGCGTTGCGGTCGTATCCGATGACGGTGTGGCCTGCGCGGCGGATGCGCTCACGCATGTTGCCGCCCATCTTGCCGAGGCCGACGAGACCGAGCTCCATCAGTTGTTCCTTAGGTCGCTGTGTGGCGTGCCGGGCACGTGGGTGCCCGGCACCGAGCCTAACGGCGGCCCGTCCCGCACAGCTGTGGGCATACGCGCTCATACGTACGCCCCCACCTGGGCTTTTGCCGGGGAGCCCGACTCAGCCGCTCAGCCGCACCGGCATGATCAGGTACTTGTAGGCGTCGTCCGCCTCCGCGTCCAGCGCGGGCTTGCCGCTGAGCAGCGCCGGCTTGGTGGACGTGGTGAACGACAGCTGGGCGACGGGTGAGTCGATCGCGCTCAGGCCGTCCAGCAGGAAGGTCGGGTTGAAGGCGATCGAGATGTCGTCGCCGTCCAGCTGGGCGTCGACCCTTTCCACAGCCTGTGCGTCGTCGCTGGAGCCGGCCTCCAGGATCAGCACGCCTTGCTCGAAGCTCAGCCGCACCGGGGTGTTGCGCTCGGCGACCAGGGCGACGCGCTTGACGGCCTCCACGAAGGGGGCGGTCTCGATCACGGCGACCGAGTTGAACTCCGTCGGGAACAGCGTGCGGTACTTCGGCAGGTCGCCCTCGAGCAGCCGCGTGGTGGTGCGGCGACCGGCGCCCTCGAAGCCGATCAGGCCCTCGCCCGAACCGGAGCCGGAGAGCGCCAGGGTGACGCTGTCACCGGCGCCGAGCGACTTGGCGGTGTCCAGCAGCGTCTTGGCCGGGACCAGGGCGACCGCGGAGGCGTCCGGGTTCTCCGGCTTCCACAGGAACTCGCGGACCGCGAAGCGGTAGCGGTCGGTGGAGGCCAGGGTGACGGTGTCGCCCTCGATCTCGATGCGCACACCGGTGAGGACGGGCAGCGTGTCGTCGCGCCCGGCGGCGATGGCCACCTGGGACGCGGCGGCCGCGAAGACCTCGCCGGGGACGGTGCCCGTGGCGGTCGGCATCTGCGGCAGCGCCGGGTACTCCTCCACCGGCAGGGTGTGGAGGGTGAAGCGGGAGGAGCCGCAGACCACGGTCGCCCGTACACCGTCTGTGGAGATCTCCACCGGCCGGTTGGGCAGCGCGCGGCAGATGTCGGCGAGCAGCCGGCCGGAGACGAGGACGGTGCCCTCCTCCTCGACCTCGGCCTCGACGCCCACCCGGGCGGAGACCTCGTAGTCGAAGCCCGACAGGCTCAGCTGGCCTTCCTCGGCCTTCAGCAGCAGCCCGGCGAGGACAGGCGCCGGCGGACGGGCCGGAAGGCTGCGTGCCGCCCACGCCACTGCCTCCGCGAGTACGTCGCGTTCCACCCGGATCTTCACCGTAAGCCGCCTCCTGCTGTTGCGTCTGAGTCCTCCGACTCGGTGCCGCCGCCCATTGCCGGGGGAAGGACACCGGTGACCAGTCTGACGCACTGCGCTGACAGCAGGTGCCGGTCGGGGTCAAGTCGGGCCGAGCGGCAGCCGGGCTCGAAACAGCGAGTTGTGCACAGGCCCCGCTTCGAAACGGATTCCTAACTCTCTCTAGTTGGAAGTAGTAGTAGGGGCTGTGGATACCGTGGATAACCTCGTTTTCCCAGGTCAGACCCCAAATTTTATCCACTGCCCCTGTGGGCGGAGCCGGTGGAAAACTCGGCCTCTCTGTGGAGAACAGAAAGTTCTGCACACACCGCCCACAGGACAGGGCAAGTTCTCCCCAGCTGCGTCCCCAGGTTTGGCGACGTTTCCCACAGGGTCGGTCGGCAGCTTCGTGTGACGGCTTTCACTCGACGCAGTGACGGAGCCCGTGGAGTTGCCGAACAGTGGACAGTGATGTGGAGAAGCTGGCTTCTGCTGGGGACAACCGCCCCCAACCTGTGGGCCGAGCCGTGGACAACGTTACGCACAGGGTGTGGACGGAGTCTTTGTCCACACCCTGTGGAGATCGTTCGTCCACGAATCCACAGCCCTCTGAGCTGGGCAGACGCCCAACGCCCAGGGTCCCTGTGGACACAGCTTGGGACAACTTCGCAGTCCCCAGGCTGTGGGCGGAAGAAAGTCGGGAAATCTGTGGAGGGAGGCCGTAACCCCACAGGGAATCGAACACAAGGTTGCTGGTGGGACACGGCCCTGCGGGGCTCGGGTGGGGCTCGGGTGGGGCTTGGACGGCGTCGCGGCGGGGGTTGGCGGTGTTTCCGGGTGACTTCGGGGGTCGGTCGCGGGTGCCGGGCGGGCGCCGCGAGGTGGCTCCGCGGGGCGGGTGGGCGCCGTGAGGGGCTTCGGGGGAGCTGAGGGGGTGCTGAGGGGGTGCTTGAGGGGCCGCGGCGGGGCAAAGAGGGCTGCGGCAGGGCCGACGGCCTCGGGGGCGCTTGCGGTCGGCATCCTCGGCCTGAGGGCGGTCACGCACCGCCTTCGCGGCAGACGCTTCGCCGCGGGAACGGCGAAGGGCGCCCCGGAGACCTCCCGGAGCGCCCTCAGAGCTCGTACGCGGCCGGCGTCAGCCGTTCTTGATGCGGTTCGTCAGCTCGGTCACCTGGTTGTAGATCGAGCGCCGTTCGGCCATCAGGGCCCGGATCTTGCGGTCCGCGTGCATGACGGTGGTGTGGTCCCGGCCGCCGAACTGCGCGCCGATCTTCGGCAGCGACAGGTCGGTCAGCTCACGGCACAGGTACATGGCGATCTGCCGGGCGGTGACCAGCGCGCGGCCGCGCGAGGTGCCGCACAGGTCGTCCACCGTGAGCCCGAAGTAGTCCGCGGTGGCCGCCATGATGGCCGTGGCCGTGATCTCCGGGGCGGAGTCCTCGCCGCCGGGGATCAGGTCCTTGAGGACGATCTCGGTGAGCCCCAGGTCCACCGGCTGCCGGTTGAGCGAGGCGAACGCCGTCACCCGGATCAGCGCGCCCTCCAGCTCACGGATGTTCCGCGAGATCCGGGAGGCGATGAACTCCAGCACCTCCGGCGGGGCGTTGAGCTGCTCCTGCACCGCCTTCTTCCGCAGGATGGCGATCCGCGTCTCCAGCTCGGGCGGCTGGACGTCGGTGATCAGGCCCCACTCGAAGCGGTTGCGCAGCCGGTCCTCCAGCGTGACCAGCTGCTTGGGCGGCCGGTCGGAGGACAGCACGATCTGCTTGTTGGCGTTGTGCAGCGTGTTGAAGGTGTGGAAGAACTCCTCCTGCGTCGACTCCTTGTCCGCGAGGAACTGGATGTCGTCGACGAGCAGGATGTCCATCTCCCGGTACCGCTTGCGGAAGCTGTCGCCCTTGCCGTCGCGGATGGAGTTGATGAACTCGTTGGTGAACTCCTCCGAGCTCACGTACCGCACGCGCGTGCCGGGGTACAGGCTGCGCGCGTAGTGCCCGATCGCGTGCAGCAGGTGCGTCTTGCCCAGCCCCGACTCCCCGTAGATGAAGAGGGGGTTGTACGCCTTCGCCGGCGCCTCGGCGACGGCCACCGCGGCCGCGTGCGCGAAGCGGTTGGACGCGCCGATGACGAAGGTGTCGAAGAGGTACTTCGGGTTCAGCCGCGCGGTCGGCTCGCCGGGGCCCCCGGCGGCCGGGGACGAGGAGGACGACGAGCCTGAGCCGCCGCGGCCGGTGGAAGGCAGTTCGGGACGCCCGGTCCCGCCGCCGCGGCGCGGGTGGCCGCTGTCGGACGGCGGCTCGGGCAGCTCGCGGCGGACCGGGTCGCGCTGGTCGTACTCGGCGCGGGGCGCGCCGTACTCCCGGCGCGGTGCGTCGTAGCCGGGGCGCTGCTGCTCGTACCCCTGGCGCTCGCGGCCGGGCGCGCGGTAGTCCGGCGCGCCGTAGGAGTCCTGGGACGGGGAGGCGTAGGGGTCGCGCTCGGGGTAGCCGAGGCGGGGCTGCTGCCAGCCGTAGTCGTCCTGGCCGGAGCGCGGCCAGGCGCCGGGCTCGGGGCGCTGGTACTCGGCCGGGTAGGTGGGGCGGGCCGTCGGCATCCGCTCCTCGCGCCCGGTCGGCGGGCGTTCGCCTCGGCCGGCCGGGCCGTCGCCCGGAAGCTGGTGGTCCTCGGTGCGGCGGCGTCCGTAGCCCTCGTAGGGGCCCGAGGGAAGTTCCGGCTCCTCGTAGCGAGGCTGGGCGCTCTGCTCATGGGCGTCCGGCTGCTCGTGGTCGTCGGACGGCTGCGGGGCCGGGGGGCCACCGACGGAGTCGTCCACGGTGATGGCGATCCGGATGGGACGGCCGCACTCGCGGCTCAGGGTCTCGCTGACGACCGGGGCCAGGCGGCCCTCCAGTACGCCCTTGGCGAATTCGTTCGGCACGGCGAGCAGCGCGGTGTCCGCGACCAGAGCCAGCGGCTGGCAGCGCCTGATCCAGTGCTCGTCCTTGGTCTCGACGCCCTGGCCCCGGCCCTCGCCCAGGAGTTTCTCCAGTACGCGTGGCCACACTGCGGCAAGATCGGCAGGTACGTCAGCCACAGGGCACGCTCTCTCGCAGGTCCCACGAACGTGTGGTTGTGGGATGGGTCGGGATGACAATCAGGTGGACGGGCCGGACTGTGCCGGGCAATCCCGGTCGGGCTGGGACAAGGGAACGAATCGGAGTCCAGCCACGGTAGTCAGGGCGGCGGGTAGGGTTCAAGTTGTTGTCCCCAGCCTGTGGACAGTGTCCCCCGACGGGCGCCGGTTTGACCGGATGGCGTAGCCGCGCGTACCGTGACCAGGTCGAGTTGTCGATGGCTGCTGCCGCCTGCCTCCGATGGGCACAGATCACTTCAGGTGATCGGGAAGCGGTGCACTCGGGCGCGTTGCGAGCTACTCGTGGGCGCACGGTGACAGCCAGGACGGCACCCCGCCACTACCGATTTCTTCTGGAGCCCCCGAGTGAGCAAGCGCACCTTCCAGCCGAACAACCGTCGTCGCGCGAAGACCCACGGCTTCCGGCTGCGTATGCGTACCCGTGCCGGCCGCGCCATCCTGGCGACCCGCCGCAGCAAGGGTCGCACCCGTCTGTCCGCCTGATCCCGATCAGGTCATGACATCGTGCTGCCCTTCGAAAACCGGCTGAGGCGGCGCGAGGACTTCGCATCCGCGGTACGACGAGGACGCCGGGCCGGTCGCCCGACTCTCGTCGTCCACCTTCGTAGCGGTGCCACGAACCCGCACGCGCCTGGGGAGAGCGCTTCCCCGACGCGTGCGGGTTTCGTCGTGAGCAAGGCCGTGGGAAACGCGGTCGTCCGCAACACAGTGAAGCGCAGACTGCGTCACCTGATGCGTGACCGAGTCGCCCTGATTCCCCCCGGTAGCCTGGTAGTCGTACGCGCGCTGCCCGGATCGGGCGACGCGGACCACGCACAGCTGGCCCGAGACCTGGACGCCGCTCTTCAGCGGCTGATGGGAGGGGGCACGCGATGAAGTACCCGCTACTGGCTCTGATCAAGTTGTACCAGTGGACGATCAGTCCGCTGCTGGGGCCGGTGTGCAAGTACTACCCGTCGTGCTCCCACTACGGCTACACGGCCATCGACCGGCACGGTGCCATCAAGGGAACAGCTCTCACGGCCTGGCGCATTCTCCGCTGCAATCCGTGGTCGCTGGGCGGTGTGGACCATGTCCCGCCGCGCAAGCGCCCGCGGTGGCACGAGATGCTGCGCAACGCCTGGGGCGCACGCAAGGGCGGGAACTCCGCCGACCCGGCCACCGAGGCGAAGCTTTCTTCCGAGCCACCTTCGGGCCCGGCCGCAGAGACCTCGTCCCATGCCCAAGGAGCATGATTAGTGGACACGATTGCCAGCTTCTTCAGCTTCATCACGACACCCGTCTCCTGGGTCATCGTCCAGTTCCACACGGTGTACGGGTCCATCTTCGGCCCGGACACGGGGTGGGCCTGGGGCCTGTCCATCGTGTCCCTGGTGGTCCTGATCCGGATCTGCCTGATCCCGCTCTTTGTGAAGCAGATCAAGGCCACGCGGGCGATGCAGACGCTCCAGCCGGAGATGAAGAAGATCCAGGAGCGCTACAAGAACGACAAGCAGCGCCAGTCCGAAGAGATGATGAAGCTGTACAAGGAGTCGGGTACCAACCCGCTCTCCTCGTGCCTTCCCATCCTGGCGCAGTCGCCGTTCTTCTTCGCCCTGTACCACGTGCTCAACGGCATCGCGTCGGGCAAGACCATCGGCGTCATCAACGACTCGCTGCTGGAGAGCGCCCGTAAGGCCCACATCTTCGGTGCCCCGCTCGCGGCGAAGTTCAAGGACGGCGCGGACACCCTCCAAGCGCTCGGTGCCACGGTCACCGATGTGCGGGTCGTCACCGCGATCATGATCATCCTGATGTCGGCGTCGCAGTTCTACACGCAGCGCCAGCTGATGACGAAGAACGTCGACACCTCGGTGAAGACCCCGTTCATGCAGCAGCAGAAGATGCTGATGTACGTCTTCCCGATCATGTTCGCCGTCTTCGGCATCAACTTCCCGGTCGGTGTCCTCATCTACTGGCTGACCACCAACGTGTGGACCATGGGCCAGCAGATGTATGTCATCCGCAACAACCCGACTCCGGGCTCCAAGGCGCAGGCCGCCTACCTGGAGCGGCTGACCGGCCACGTCACGCACCACGGCAAGGTCCGCCGCCGCAGCTCCCGGGTGATCGTCAAGGCGATCGTCGCCAAGGGCCGCGACCGTAACGATGCCGAGCGGAAGTTCATCAACGCCCTCAGCAAGGCGGGACTCACGGCCCAGGCCGACGGCAGCGTGGTCAAGAGCGAGAGCCAGGCCGTCGACCAGGCCGAGGACGGTACGCCCACCGCGGCCGCCGCGGCGCGTCGTCAGCAGCCCAAGCGGCAGAGCAAGTCCCAGCGCCAGTCGGGGCAGAAGCAGCCGCACGAGGCCGAGCCGACTTCCGAGCCGACCCCTGAGCCGGCCTCCGAGCAGGCGCTCTCGCTGAGCAAGTCCGACGAGCCGCAGGACGCCGCGCCCGCGGCCGCCAAGCAGACCCCGAAGCCCGGTTCCGGCACCCGCAGCAAGGCCCAGTCCGGGCAGCGCAAGGGTGGCCAGCGGCCCAAGTCCCCGTCCAAGAAGTAAGAAGGAGCCCATCCCGTGACGGAAGGCACCACCACCGCCGCCGCCGAGGGTGTAGACACCCTCACCCGCCTGGAGCAGGAGGGCGAGATCGCTGCGGACTACCTCGAGGCTCTGCTGGACATCGCCGACCTCGACGGCGACATCGACATGGACGTGGAGGCCGACCGCGCCTCCGTCTCGATCATCAGTGACGCGAGCGGCCGGGATCTGCAGAAGCTGGTCGGCCGGGACGGTGAGGTGCTGGAGGCGCTCCAGGAGCTGACGCGTCTGGCCGTGCACCGCGAGACCGGTGACCGCAGCCGGCTGATGCTGGACATCGCGGGCTTCCGGGCCCAGAAGCGCACTGAGCTGGCCGAGCTGGGCGCCAAGGCGGCCGCCGAGGTCAAGAGCAGCGGCGAGCCCATGAAGCTCAAGCCGATGACGCCGTTCGAGCGCAAGGTCGTCCACGACGCGATCAAGGGTGCGGGACTGCGCAGCGAGTCCGAGGGCGAGGAGCCGCAGCGCTTCGTCGTCGTGCTGCCCGCCTGATCGGCGCCATGGTTCCATCGGCCCCGTCTGACCAACAGACGGGGCCGAAGTTTGTCAGCCTGGTAGTTCTGAGGGCCGGTGCGTGAAGCACCGGCGCGGTACGGAAGGACGGTCCCCGTGACGGAGGCAGCTGAGCTTCCCCCCGCGCCCGAACAGGCGCGGGAAGTGTTTGGCGATCGCTTCGACGATGCGGTCCGCTATGCGGAGCTGCTGGCCGAGGCAGGAGTCCAGCGTGGCCTGATCGGCCCGCGGGAGGTACCCCGCCTGTGGGAGCGGCACCTGCTGAACTGCGCGGTGCTCTCCGAGGCCGTCCCCGAGGGGGTGACGGTGTGCGATGTCGGCTCGGGTGCGGGACTGCCGGGCATTCCGCTGGCCCTGGTGCGTGACGACCTGAACATCACCCTGCTGGAGCCCCTGCTGCGCCGCACCACGTTCCTCACCGAGGTCGTGGAGCTGCTGGGCCTGGACCATGTCACCGTGGTCCGCGGCCGGGCGGAGGAGATGCTGGGCAAGGTGCCGCCGGTCCATGTGGTGACCGCGCGTGCCGTGGCCCCGCTGGACCGGCTGGCGGCCTGGGGCATCCCGCTGCTGCGGCCGTACGGCGAGATGCTGGCGCTCAAGGGTGACACCGCCGAGGAGGAGCTGAAGGCGGCGTCGACCGCGCTCAGCAAGCTCGGTGCGGTGTCGACCTCGGTCCTCCAGGTGGGCGAGGGCGTGGTGGACCCGCTCTCCACGGTGGTCCGGGTGGAGGTCGGTGAGAGTCCTGGCGGTGTGCGGTTCGCCGCCAAGCGGGCCAAGGCGGCCCGGACGAGCCGGACCCGCCGTCGCCGCTGAGTCCTGGGCCACTGAGTTCTAAGCCGCTGAGTCCTGGAGAGTGCGCCCCTGGCTGAGGCCGGGGGCGCTTTCTCTTGCCCGGCTTCCTTGTTCCGTGATCTGCCTCAGCCGGACTAGTCGGCTGGGCGGGCCGGAGTGTCGCAGAGCCCCGGCCCTCGTGGCTGTGCATCGTGTTTCACGTGAAACGTCGCTCTCTGCTGCACGGCATCATCAGCCGCGGTCGCGCCGCGGCAGAACCCCACGACAGGCGGCCTCTTGGTTCACTCGGAGGGGTACCGAAGTTGTCCACAGAGGTGGACTTCTCCACAGAACGCCAGGGCTCACTGGTTCACGCCCCCGAAGGCATGGGAGGCTCTGTTCATTGCGAGCCTGTAGTCGAGGAGAGTGAATCCTTGCGGTCCGACGCCAACATCGCGGGACCGATGACCGATCCGGTCCCCGGTCCCCGTACCGAATCGAGGGAGACGGATGTTTCACGTGAAACACCGCCTCCGATGGACGACACTCCCATCGGTCGTGCGGCCCAAGTGGCGGTCGACGCCCTTGGCCGTGCCGCGGAGGGCATGCCGAGGCCGGAGCAGACCCGAGTCATCGTGGTCGCCAACCAGAAGGGCGGCGTCGGCAAGACGACGACGACCGTCAACCTCGCCGCCTCCCTCGCGCTGCACGGCGGCCGGGTCCTGGTGATCGACCTCGACCCGCAGGGGAACGCCTCCACGGCCCTGGGGATCGACCACCACGCGGAAGTCCCCTCCATCTACGACGTCCTGGTGGACAGCCAGCCGCTCGCCGAGGTCGTCCAGCCCGTCTCTGATGTCGAGGGTCTTTTCTGCGCTCCCGCCACGATCGACCTCGCCGGCGCGGAGATCGAACTGGTCTCCCTGGTGGCCCGTGAGAGCCGGTTGCAGCGCGCGATCCAGGCGTACGAGCAGCCGTTGGACTACATCCTCATCGACTGCCCGCCGTCGCTGGGCCTGTTGACGGTCAACGCACTCGTGGCCGGCCAGGAAGTCCTCATCCCGATCCAGTGCGAGTACTACGCGCTGGAGGGCCTGGGCCAGCTCCTGCGCAACGTCGACCTGGTACGGGGTCACCTCAACCAGTCCCTGCATGTGTCGACGATCCTGCTCACCATGTACGACGGCCGGACACGCCTCGCCTCCCAGGTCGCGGAAGAGGTACGCACCCACTTCGGCGACGAGGTGCTGCGGACGAGCATTCCCCGCTCGGTCCGCATCTCCGAGGCGCCGAGTTATGGACAGACGGTCCTGACCTACGATCCAGGATCGAGTGGCGCGCTCTCCTACCTTGAGGCCGCCCGAGAGATCGCGCTGAGGGGCGTGGGGATCGGCTATGACCCGACCCGGGCTCATCTCGGCACCCAGAACGACCGGAACATGGTGGAGGGGATGCAGTGAGTGATCGACGAAGGGGGCTGGGCCGAGGACTTGGCGCACTGATCCCCGCAGCGCCGACAGAGAAGATCCCGGCTTCGGCCGTGCTGGGCGGTGGATCGCCCGCCTCCTCGGTATCGGGCCCGACGCTGTCGCCCGACCGCAGGCCCACCGGGATCGGCCGCGGCGGTGTCCTGCCGTCGGCGGCCCAGGAGATGGAGGAGGTTCCGGCGAGCCCGGCCGACGAGCGGCCCGCACCGCCCGCCGGGGCCTACTTCGCCGAGCTGTCGATCGAGGCCATCACGCCGAACCCGCGCCAGCCGCGCGAGGTCTTCGACGAGGACGCGCTGAACGAACTGGTCATCTCCATCAAGGAGGTGGGCCTGCTTCAGCCCGTCGTCGTACGGGAACTGGGCGGCGACCGCTATGAACTGATCATGGGTGAGCGCCGTCTGCGCGCCAGCCGTGAGGCGGAACTCGAGACCATCCCGGCGATCGTCCGCGCCACGGACGACGAGAAGCTCTTGCTGGACGCCCTGCTGGAGAACCTGCACCGCGCGCAGCTGAACCCGCTGGAAGAGGCACACGCCTACGACCAGTTGCTCAAGGACTTCAACTGCACGCACGACCAACTGGCCGACCGCATCGGGCGCTCCCGGCCGCAGATCTCCAACACCCTGCGGCTGCTGAAGCTTTCGGCGACCGTGCAGAAGAGGGTTGCCGCAGGCGTGCTCTCGGCGGGGCATGCGCGGGCGCTGCTGTCCGTGGAGGACTCCGAGGAGCAGGACCGGCTGGCACACCGCATCGTGGCCGAGGGGCTGTCGGTGCGGGCCGTCGAGGAGATCGTGACGCTGATGGGGTCGCGGCCGCAGGGGACCCAGCGTGCCAAGGGACCGCGGGCCGGCGCTCTGGTCTCCCCGGCGCTGAGCGGTCTGGCGACGCGGCTCTCCGACCGGTTCGAGACCCGCGTGAAGGTCGATCTCGGCCAGAAAAAGGGCAAGATCACCGTCGAGTTCGCTTCGGTGGAGGATCTGGAACGCATCCTCGGCACGCTGGCTCCTGGTGAGGGGCCGATCCTGCCTAAGGGGTCCCAGGAGAACGAGTCCGAGGAGTAGCACTCCGGGAGGGCGTCCAGTCAGTGGGACTGCGAGAGCGGGCCGTGTCCGGTGTGTACCGGAACACGGTCCGCTCTTTGCTTTGCGCCGGTATCGAGGGAATCGCATCGTGGATACGATGCGAGCGGATGTGACGCGGCGAAGGAAGCGAGGAACAGCTTTCATGGGGCGTCGGCTCGTACCGCTCACGCTGGACAACCTTCAGGACCTCCCCCAGCGGTGCCGCTCGTGCGTCTTCTGGGAGCTGGACCCCGTCAGCGCCGAAGCCGCCGTGCGTGCGGGCACCACGGAGATGGAGAAGGAGTCCTGGATCTCCGCCGTCCTGCTGGACTGGGGCTCGTGCGGCCGCGTGGCCTATGTCGATGACGTACCGGTCGGCTTTGTGCTCTACGCCCCGCCCGCTTATGTCCCACGCGCGACGGCGTTCCCTACGAGCCCGGTCTCCCCGGACGCCGTGCAGCTCATCACGTCGTTCATCATGCCCGGCTACCAGGGGCAGGGGCTGGGGCGGGTACTGGTGCAGGCGGTCGCCAAGGACCTGCTGCGCCGGAACTTCAAGGCCATCGAGGCGTTCGGCGACACCCGCTGGAAAGAGCCCGCCTGCCTGCTGCCCGCCGATCATCTCCTCGCCGTCGGCTTCAAGACGGTGCGGCAGCACTCCAGGCACCCCCGGCTGCGCCTGGAACTGCGCTCGGCGCTGTCCTGGAAGGACGACGTCGAGCTGGCCCTCGACCGGCTGCTGGGCGCGGTGCACAAGGAGCCCGCGCTGCGCCCGCTGTGAAGGTCTTCGCGGTTTCCGGGTGAGGAACATACTGATGCGGAACATACGGATCGGAACATGGCGAAGGGGCCGACCCTGATGGGCCGGCCCCTTCGTGAGCCATGTTTCACGTGAAACGTCAGCTGGTGATGAAGTCGTCCAGGTCGCGGACGAGCGCCGCCTTCGGCTTGGCACCGACGATCGTCTTGACGACCTCGCCGCCCTGGTAGACGTTCAGCGTCGGAATGGACATGACGCCGTACTTGGCGGCCGTGGCCGGGTTCTCGTCGATGTTCAGCTTGACGATCTGGATCTTGTCGCCGTGCTCGGCGGCGATGGCCTCCAGGGACGGAGCGATCTGGCGGCACGGACCGCACCACTCGGCCCAGAAGTCCACCAGGACGGGCTTGTCGCTCTTGAGGACATCCTCGTCGAAGGAGTCGTCAGTCACTTTCTTCACGGTGCCGGCCACAGCGGGCTCCTCACTTGATCATTCGGGGGGGGATGGGGGTAAGTCAGACGGCGGTCTTCTCGGGCTCGGCGTGGCCGTCCTCGTCCAGCAGGGACGCGAGGTAGCGCTCGGAGTCCAGGGCCGAGGCGCAGCCGGTGCCGGCCGCGGTGATCGCCTGGCGGTAGGTGTGGTCGACCACGTCACCCGCGGCGAAGACGCCGGGCAGGTTGGTCCGGGTGGAGGGCGCGTCCACCTTGAGGTAGCCCTCCGCGTCCAGATCCAGCTGGCCCTTGAAAAGCTCGGTGCGCGGGTCGTGGCCAATGGCGATGAACAGACCCGTGACGGGCAGGTCGGACAGCTCGCCGGTCTTGAGGTTGCGGAGCTTCAGCCCGGTGAGCTTCTTCTCGCCCAGGATCTCGACGACCTCGCTGTCCCAGGCGAACTTGATCTTCGGGTCGTTGAAGGCACGCTCCTGCATCGCCTTGGAGGCGCGCAGGGTGTCCCGGCGGTGGACGATCGTCACGGACTTGGCGAACCGGGAGAGGAAGGTGGCTTCCTCCATCGCGGTGTCGCCACCGCCGATCACGGCGATGTCCTGGTCCCGGAAGAAGAAGCCGTCACAGGTGGCACACCACGAGACGCCCCGGCCGGACAGCGCGTCCTCGTTGGGCAGCGCGAGCTTGCGGTGCTGGGAGCCGGTGGCGACGATGACGGCCTTGGCCCGGTGGACCGTACCCGCGGTGTCGGTGACGGTCTTCACGTCGCCGGTCAGGTCGACGGATACGACGTCGTCCGGGAGCAGCTCGGCGCCGAAACGCTCGGCCTGCGCCCGCATGTTGTCCATCAGCTCGGGGCCCATGATGCCGTTGGGGAAGCCCGGAAAGTTCTCCACCTCGGTGGTGTTCATCAGCGCGCCACCGGCGGTGACGGCACCCTCGAACACCAGGGGCTTCAGGGACGCACGCGCGGTGTACAGCGCCGCCGTGTAGCCCGCGGGCCCGGAGCCGATGATGATCACATTACGGACGTCGCTCACGGGTTGGTTCCTCGTCTCTGGTCTGTCTCAGCCGACCGGTGGGAGTCCCTGCCGGGACTCTCACACCACCCAACCGATCCTAAGGGGCGCACATTCCCCTGATGTCCGGCCACGCGACGGCTCACACCGTACGGGCGAGGGGAGGCGGACCGAGATCACGCCCGCGCCGTCTCAGGGACGGGCGAGAGACTGCTTCAGCAGCACAACGCCGGCGGAGGCGGGGCGCCGGGTCGTGCAGGAGGCATCGACCACATAGGCCGTGACCCGCTTGCTGTCGGCCTTGTCGGGCACCACGACGAGGTAGGCACTCTTGTCGGCGTAGGTGCCGCTCTTCGCCCCGAGAACCGTTTCACCGGAGCTGATCGCTCGCCGGACGCAGTCGGGTACCGGGATCTCGGTCTGGATCAGCGTGTTCGCGCTCTGCGTAGGACCCGAGGGGCCCAGGTCCGTCTCCGCGTCCTGCTGCGGGCGCTGACTGCCCCGCTGAAGCCCCTGGCGGGCGGTGAGCAGGTCCGTCACCTGACTCTTGACGCTGACCCCGGAGAAGGCACCGACGACCGGTGAGGCCGCGCTCTGCGCCGTCTTGTCGGACGAACCGCTGTCGAGGGACTGCACGAGCAGGGACCCGGCCCCGAGCATGGCAGCGGTGAGTACGGCGCCCAGCGCGGCTGTCCTGCGGCGGCTCCGGCCACGCTCCTTCCGGCCGGGGCCGGTGGTGGCGCGTGAGCGCTTGGCGGGACGTTCCGGCGGGGTCGGTGTTTCACGTGAAACACGACAGCCGGGGGTGGTGGTGTCCGTCTGCGCGTGCTGTTCCGCTGCCTCGGCGGAGAGGGCGGCGTCGATCCGGCCAGCGATGTCCATGGGCATCGGGGGCACGTCCGGAACGGTGCCCAGCAGCCCCTGGATCTCGGTCAGCGCGGCGAGAACCTCCGCGCACGGCTCGCACCCCTCCACGTGGCGCCGCAGCTCCGCGCTGCGGGACGGCGGAAGGAGCCCTTCGGTCAGGTCGGAGATCTCGGCGACATCCGGGTGCCCGGTCGTGTCCGTCGAGGACGTCATGCTCGCCCACCTCCGCCCTTCACGACGGCTGAACCACTCGGCCCGGAGTCTTCGGTTCCCTCGCCCGCAGATCCTGTCGCAGGTGGGACGGATGCCCCGTGCACCCGGTTCCGTCCCGCCACGGGTTCTTTTCCACCGTCAGGGGCGGCGGCGCCGCTTCTCTCACCCGGGGCGCCGGGTCGCAGGTGGGCGAGCAGAGGGAGGAGCCTGGCCCGGCCCCGTGCGCACCGGCTCTTCACCGTCCCGGTGGGCACGTCCAGAATCCGGGCCGCCTCGGCGACGGGGTAGCCCTGCATGTCCACCAGGACCAGTGCGGCCCGCTGCTCGGCGGGAAGGGTGCCCAGGGCTTCGAGGAGCTGACGGTGGAGGTCGTTGCGCTCGGCCGGGGCGGAAGCCGACTCGTGCGGCTCCAACAGCTGTTCCAGGCGCTCGGTGTCGTCGACGGGCGCGGTCTTCCGCGAGGCCGCCTTGCGGATGCGGTCCAGGCAGGCGTTCACGGTGATCCGGTGCAGCCAGGTCGTGACGGCCGACTGCCCGCGGAAGGTGTGCGCGGCCCGGTAGGCCGACACCAGCGCGTCCTGCACCGCGTCGGCGGCCTCCTCGCGGTCCCCCAGTGTCCGCAGCGCGACCGCCCACAGCCGGTCCCGGTGCCTCCGGACGATCTCACCGAAGGCATCGGGTTCACCCTGCACATGACGGGCGAGCAGATCCTCGTCCCGCACCTCGCCGTACCGACTACCGCCTGCCATCGTCCCCCTCCGACTCGGATGAGACGTCAGCCCGTGAAATGTACTTCGGTGATGGCCTGCTTGTAGCCCGCGTTCGAGTAGGTGGCCGCGTCGTAACCGGACATGGGAACAGCCGTCAGCCAGACCAGGACGTACCGCGTCTTCACCGGCTTGTCAGGCTTCACCGTGGCGGTGGAACCCGAGGTGGTGCTGCTGCCGACCTTGTGCATCGAGTCCAGCGACACCGGTGCCGAGTCGGCCGTGTAGAGGTCGACCGTCGTGTGATCCCCGGAGTAACGCAACCCGATCGTGGCGGCGTCGAGGTCCTTCTCCGAGCCGAGGTCATAGACGATGCCCACACCCGGCTTGAGGGGGGCGATCTGAGGACCCTGGGTGAAGCTCTTGGTCCGCCAGGCCGTCGACGGGTCCCCGTCATAGGTCTTGGCGACATCGGCCGGGTGCTGGGCGCCACCCTCGGCGACGAACTCCTGGGCACCCTGGATCTTCACCGGTTGCGGCGCCACCTTGGCCGCGCCCTTGTCGCCGTCGTCCTGGGTCTGGGTGGTGTCGGTGTTGTTGGAGTTGTCGCCGCGGTTCATCAGGGCGTCCGCCAGCTGCCAGCTGCCGAGGCCGAGCGCGGCGATGAGCAGTGCGGAGACCGCCCACTTCAGCGCCTTGCCCGTCCGGCTCTGGAGCGGGGGCGGCGGAGCCGCTACGGGCTGCGTGACACCGGGATGCGCCGAGGTACGGCCGTAGGTGCCCTGCTGGTAGGTCGTGCGCTGGTACTCCGGCGGACGGGTGAACGCGGGCTCCGGCGGCCGGACGCGGGGCATCTCGCCGATCGCCTTGACCAGCTCCTCCGGCGTGGTGCACGCGGCCTCGTGCCGGGAGGCGGTGGCGCCGTCGTTGACGAGCGCGCGCATCGCCAGCTCGGACAGGCCCCGGTGGATTCCGGCGCGCACCTGGTCCGGCGCGATGAGGCCGACGTCCTTGGGCAGGCCGGCCAGGCCGTACGCGTCGCTCTCGTAGGGCCAGCGCTGTGTCAGCGCCGCGTACAGCAGGGCGCCGATCGCCTCGGTGTCGGTGCGCTGGGGAGTGTCGGAGCCGACGCCGCGCAGGACGGCGTTCACGGCGAGGCCGCGGATACGCCACTGCCCGGAGGAGGTGCGCAGGACCGCGTTCGGGTTCAGCCGCAGATGGGCGAGGCCCTCGCGGTGGGCGGCCGCCATGGCGGCCGCTACCTGGCTGACCATCTGGTAGGCGTCGTGCGGCTCCATCGGGCCGGCCGCGAGCAGCGCGGTCAGCTCGGTGGCGTCGGGCAGCCACTCGTGCACCACGTAGACGAGGTCGTTCTCCTCGACCGCGTCGAGGACCTGCACGAAGCGCGGATCGCCGAGCAGCGCCGCCGAACGGGCGGCCGCCAGCACGGCACGGGCGCGTACGTGGTCGGCGGGCAGGATGTGCACACCGACGGCTCGCCGCAGTTTCTCGTCGACCGCGCGCCAGCTGCTGAATCCGTCCAGACGGGTGACGCACTCCTCGAGGCGGTAACGCCTGGCGAGTTTGTGACCGCTGTGCAGCTCAGTGGGCGAAGACGTCCTGCCGGGGTCTTCCGCCCCGCCGCTCCCCTGCGCCTGGTCGATGTCCGTGTCCCGCTCCGGGTTCTTGGCCACCCCGTCGGCCGTGGCCTGATCCGCCTTGGCGGTCAGCGGCTCGTCACCGCTGTTGTCTGCCACGTCGACGGCAGCCGTGCTCCGTTCCGCCACCGTCGTCCCTGCCTCCCCATCCGTTGCACGCTGTCCGACGCCGAAACCAATTGTGCCCACAGTCCGCCGCAATGCACGACACGCAGAGGGGGACGATGGTTGTGCGACTACCCCCGCCTCAACGCCCCAGACGCCCGCGAACCATGCCGACGAGCGAATTGAGCTCGTCGATCCGCATACGGCGCGCGGCCACGAAGAAGACGCCCAGCAGTACCGCACCACCCGCCACAAGCGCAACGAGCGAGCCGAAGACACCCTGTCCGAGGGAGTGCCCGATGCCGTAGCAGGCCGCGCCGCTGAGCAGCGCTGCCGGAACCGAGGCGATCGCCAGGCGCGCGTATGTCCGCAGCACCCGGGAGCCGTCCAGGTCGCCGCCCAGCCGCTTGCGCAGGCGCCGCCAGGCGATACCGACGCCGATGGCGTAGGAGAGGCCGTACACGGCCGCCATGCCCGCTACCGCCCAGCGGGACGGGAGCAGGAAGTAGCAGAGCGCGGAGGCGCCCGCGTTGACCGCCGCCACGATGACCGTGTTGTAGAAGGGGGTGCGGGTGTCTTCGTACGCGTAGAAGGCTCGCAGGACGACGTACTGCACCGAGTACGGGATCAGGCCGAGGCCGAAGGCCATCAGCATGAAGCCCATGTTGGTGGCCGAGCTGGTGCCCGAGGAGCCGAAGATCAGCGTGCACATCGGGATGCCGAGCGAGACGAAGCCGAAGGCGATGGGCACGATGGCCACCGCCGTGGTGCGCAGGCCCTGCGAGATGTCGTCGCGGACGGCGCCGCCGTCGCCCTCGGCGGCCGAGCGCGACAGCCGCGGCAGCAGCGCGGCCATGAGGGACACGGTGATGATGGCCTGCGGCAGACCCCAGATCAGCTGGGCATTGGCGTAGGCGGAGAAGCCCGCGCCCTTGATCCCGGAGTCCTTTCCGGCGGCGGTGGAGAGCTGGGTGACGACCATGGCGCCCGCCTGGTTGGCGAGCACGAACAGCACCGTCCACTTGGCGAGCATCGCGGCCTTGCCCAGGCCGTGGCCCCGCCAGTCGAACCGGAGCCGGATACGGAAGCCGGTCTCACGCAGGTACGGGATCATCGCCAGGGCCTGCACGACGAGACCGAGCAGGATGCCGATGCCCAGCAGGCGCTGGCCTTCCTGCGGGATGTTGTTGACGGTCATGTGGGAGTTGGCCGCGGAGCCGTAGACCCACAGGAACATGCCGAGCGTGACGATGATGACGATGTTGTTCAGGACCGGGGTCCACATCATCGCGCCGAACTTGCCGCGTGCGTTCAGGATCTGACCCATCACCACGTGGATGCCCATGAAGAAGATCGAGGGCAGGAAGTAGCGGGTGAAGGTGACCGCCACCTCGTTGGCCGCCGGGTCGGTGGCGATCGGGTCCGACAGCACACGCACCAGGTACGGCGCGCCGAGCATCGTCAGTGCGGTCAGCGCGGCGAGCGCGACCATCACGAGGGTCAGCAGCCGGTTGGCGAAGGCCTCGCCGCCGTCCTCGTCCTCCTTCATCGATCGCACAAGCTGGGGCACGAAGACGGAGTTGAGGCCGCCGCCGACGGTCAGGATGTAGATCATCGTGGGCAGCTGGTAGGCGACCTGGAAGGAGTCGCCGAGGACGCCGAGGCCCAGCGCCGCGACGATCATCGCGGAGCGGACGAAGCCGGTGAGCCGCGACACCATCGTGCCCGCGGCCATGACGGCGCTGGAGCTGAGCAGCCCGGAGGCGCGCCCCTTCGCCGGGGCCGGCGCCGGTGGGGCGGGGGTCTCCACGGGGCCGGAGGGCCCGGCCGGGGCGGGTACGGGTGGCTGCATGGGGTTCCCGGAGGCTGCCTGGTACGGGGTTCCGCCACCGCCGTGGTGCGCGGGGCTCTGGGTGTGGGGCGGCGGGTACGCGCCGCCGGCGCCCTGGCCCGCGCGGGCCGACGCGGCGGAGCCGCTGTGCTGCTGGTCCCGCAGGAGGTGCGCGAACGCGTCCGGCTCGTGGTATTCCTCGCCGGAGTGCGAGACCAGGTCGTCCACGCCGACGAACTGGGTCGTGCGCGGGTGATCGCCGTACGGCAGGTGCTGGGTGGCGTCGCCCTCCGGCTCGGGCGCCGGGGTCTTGGCCCACACGCGCGGGTCGGGGGAGTACGAGGACTGCGACGGGGGTGCGTAGAGCGGCTGGCGCTGCTCGTAGGTGCCCGGAGGCGGCGGCGGATGCGCGGCGCGGTCGTAGAGCGCCTCGGCGACCGGGTCCTGGGCGGAGAGGTCCCGCGCCCGGTAGGGGTCCTGGTCGTAGGCGTCCTGGAGGTACATGTCCGCCGCGGGCTGCGGCGGCTCGTGGCCGGGCTCGGACGGGGTTTCGGGCCGGCCCGAGTCGGCGGCATCCCCGCCGCGGTCACCGTCGTACGGCGCGTTCATGGTTGCCCCACCTCATCGTCCCTGGCCACACGGGCCGCGGCGTCGCTCAACGGTCCACTCTCTCACCCGTGCCGGACGGGTCGGCGCTTTCCGGTGCGGTGTCCGGTGCAGGGTCACCCGGCTGGTCCGGCCCGGCTGCCCCGGCGGGGGAACCGGACTCCTCAGGGAGACGGTCCTCGGAGCCGTCGGGGTTCCCTGAGCCGTCGCCGGAGTCCGCCTCTGCCTCACTCGGACCGTCGCCTTCGCCCTCGCCCTCGGCCTGGCGGGCGGCCGCGCGCTTGCGCTGGGTGTACATCCGGAATCCGGCGAGGACCAGCAGCAGCACCCCGCCACCGATCACCAGCATGACGGTAGGTGTGACCTCGGTGACCTTCACGTCGAAGCTGACGGGGTCGCCGTACTCCTGGCCGTCCTCGGTGTACAGCTGGGCGAGGACCGTGGCCCGGCCGTTGGCGTTGGCCGAGGTGGTGAACTTCACCGACTGGCTGTGCCCGCCGGAGACCTCCACGGGCTGCTCGTAGTACGCCTTGCCGCCGATCTTCAGCCGGGTCGGCTGGGTCGAACTGAGCCGCAGATACAGATGGCCGACGGGCTGGACGAGGTTGTTCTGCACGGTCACCGGGATGGTGGCACTGCGCCCGGAGAGCTTGGTCTCCGACTTGTCGATCAGCTTGACCTGCTCGCCGAGGTTGTCGAGCCAGCTCTCCACACCCGCGCGGAAGCCTTCCGCCCTGGTGGCCTGGCCCCGCCACGACGTGGACATCCCGCGGTTTATGGCCCTGCCGAACGGCGTGACCACGCGGGACTGGTCGGTGAGGATCACCTGGAAGTTGTCGAGCTTGTCCTGCGTGTCGGCGATCTGCTCGAAGGCACTCCTCGGGAGTTCCTGCTTGCGCAACGACGAGGGGTAGGCCGACGTGGAGGGGATGCGCGTGGTGGCGTCCGGGTCGGGCTTGGCCTTGGCGGCGTCGGTGAGGTTCTCGGGCTGCGACCAGTTGCCGTCCTGGAGCGCCTTCACGGCGGTGGCCATCGCCTGCGCCTGGCTGGCGGTCGGCGTGCGCTGCGGGGCGACCACGATGCTGCGCTGCTCGTCCTTCTGCACATTGACCTCGAGGCTCTGTGCGAGGAACTGCTGCACCGCGAGCGTGGAGGTGTCCGCCTTGGTGAGGTCGCCCTCGAAGGCCGTGGACATCCGCGCGTCCGCCACCACCGCCGTGGTGCCGCCGCCGATGGGGCGGGCTGCGGACGGCGTGTAGGACAGCCCGGCGGTCTCCCGGAGGCTGTCGCTGCGGGTGATCACCCGGTCGGCGCCCGCGGAGGTGGCCACCTTGATGATCGAGGGGTCGACGGCGCCCTCCACGGGCCACGCGAAGTCGGTGCTCGGCGTGACATGGAGCACGGTCTTCACCGTGATGGCGGCGACGTCGGTGGCGTCCTTGAGGTGGCTCAGCGAGCCGGTGACGCTGGTGCCGGTGTGGGCGAGCGAGGCCAGGTCCGGGTCGGCGAACGGCAGCGCGACGACCTCCTTGCCCGCCACGGCCTTCTGCAGACCGGCCAGCCACTGCTTGGCGACCGCCTGGTTCTCGCGCGAGCCCGCCTTGGTGGTGCCGTCGGGCTGCTGGACCCGGTAGCTGTTCGCCATCGCGTCCACGGCGGCCAGCAGGTCCGGGTCGATCACCCAGGTGACGTCGAGGTCCCTGCCCAGCTCCATCATCTGTGCCAGGCGGCCGCCGGGAGCGATCTCCTTGGCCAGCTCGTCGTCCTGGAAGACGGGGGTCTGCCGCTCTCCGGCGCCTGTGCGGGCCGTCATGTGGACGGAGGAGAGCAGCGGCCACAGGAACGTCGTCCTGCTCGTGGTGTCCGCCCCGGACGGCTGCCAGGGCAGGAAGGTCCGCTCGATGCCGAGCATCTGGTCCCAGGGCCGCGCCGAGGTCTGGCCGGACACGGAGACACCGAACGAGTAGACGCCGTCCTTGCCGAGGTCCAGCTTGTCCACCGGGACGGAGATGCTGAAGTGCTCGGCCACGCCCGGAACCAGCTTGGTGAACTTCTCCGTGTACTTGCCGCCGACCTCGTCGCCGGTGCCGCCACGGAGATCGTTCGGGTGCTGGGCAATGGCGTCGACCGCGGAGCGGGTGTTCAGCAGGGGGCCCACCCGGAGCCCGACATGGGCTCCGTTCACGGTCTGCCTGCCGTTGTTGATCACCGTGCCGGACACGGTCAGCGTGTCGTCCTCGGTGGGCGCGCTGGGCGTCAGTGAGTCCAACGCCACGGACACAGAGTCCGCCGGCGCCGCCTGCGCGGGCTCGGCCGCGGTCAGCTGGAGCAGCCCGGCCAGCAGCGGGGCGCCCGCCAGCAGTGCTCCGGCCCGCCGCAGTCGGCGGCGGGCGGGAGAGGCACTGGGCCCCTGGAATTCAGCCGCGTCGGCCACGCGCTAGCCCGTCCCTCGTCGTCGTCATCAGTGGTCGTCGGAATGTGCGTCCCCGCATGGTAACGATGACCGCTGAGGTGAAGTGCCACGGACCGTTCCCCAAGATCGCCCCGGAGCGTTCGCCTGTCCTCTATATCCATTAACGAGCGGAGAGCCGGTGTCCGCCGCATGGGGAGCCCTTGTGGGGGTATGGCAGGGAGCCTCCGCGCCGGTCAAATGGGTGCGGTCCTGGTCGGCCGGGCCACGTACCCTCTTCTGTTGTGCCGAACCCCAACGATGACAATCCCGCTGCCCTCAGCCAGGTGCAGCAGCGCGCGGTGAGCGAGCTGCTGCGGGTGGCTCCCGTCGCCGACGACCTCGCCCGCCGTTTTCAGGAGTCCGGGTTCTCGCTCGCCCTGGTCGGCGGCTCGGTCCGTGACGCGCTGCTCGGCCGGCTGGGGAACGACCTGGACTTCACGACCGACGCGCGCCCCGAGGACGTGCTGCGGATCGTCCGGCCCTGGGCGGACGCCGTCTGGGAGGTCGGGATCGCCTTCGGCACGGTGGGCGTCCAGAAGGACGGCTACCAGATCGAGGTGACCACCTACCGGTCGGAGGCGTACGACCGCACCTCCCGCAAGCCCGAGGTGTCGTACGGCGACTCCATCGAGGAGGACCTGGTCCGGCGTGACTTCACGGTCAACGCGATGGCCGTGGCCCTGCCGGAGAAGGAGTTCATCGACCCGCACGGCGGTCTGGAGGACCTCGCGGCGCGGGTGCTGCGCACTCCCGGCACACCGGAGGAGTCGTTCTCCGACGACCCGCTGCGCATGATGCGGGCCGCACGGTTCGCCGCCCAGCTGGACTTCGAGGTGGACCCGGCGGTCGTCACGGCGATGACCGAGATGTCCGCGCGGATCGAGATCGTGTCGGCCGAGCGGGTCCGGGACGAGCTGAACAAGCTGGTGCTCTCCGCGCACCCCCGCAAGGGACTCACCCTGCTGGTCGACACCGGGCTCGCCGCCCATGTCCTGCCGGAGCTTCCGGCGCTCCGGCTGGAGCGTGACGAGCACCACCGCCACAAGGACGTCTACGACCACTCGCTCATCGTGCTGGAGCAGGCGATCGACCTGGAGGAGAACGGCCCGGACCTCACGCTCCGGCTGGCCGCGCTGCTGCACGACATCGGCAAGCCCCGGACGCGCCGCTTCGAGGAGGACGGCCGGGTCTCGTTCCACCACCACGAGGTGGTCGGCGCCAAGATGACCAAGAAGCGCATGACGGCCCTGAAGTACTCCAATGAGCTGGTGAAGGACGTCTCGCGCCTGGTCGAGCTGCACCTGCGCTTCCACGGCTACGGCACCGGGGAGTGGACGGACTCCGCCGTCCGGCGCTACGTCCGCGACGCGGGCCCGCTGCTGGAACGGCTGCACAAGCTGACCCGCTCCGACTGCACCACCCGCAACAAGCGCAAGGCGACCACGCTGTCCCGTGCTTATGACGGGCTGGAGGCGCGCATCGCCGAGCTCCAGGAGCAGGAGGAGCTGGACTCCATCCGCCCCGACCTCGACGGCAACGAGATCATGAAGATTCTGGGCGTCGGCCCCGGTCCCGTCATTGGTCAGGCGTACAAGCAGATGCTCGAGCTGCGCCTGGAGAACGGCCCGATGGAGCATGACGCGGCGGTCGCGGCCCTCCAGGAGTGGTGGGCGCAGCAGCAGGACTGAGCGCTTCCGGGATCATGTTTCACGTGAAACATGACTCAGCGGTGGGGTGGTGTTTCACGTGAAACACCACCCTTTTCGCTGTCCCGCCGCCACTCGAAGCGGGCCATGGCCACGGTGACGACGCCGTAGAGCAGGGCCACGAGGATCACCAGCAGCGCCGACCGGCCGTCCGGCGGGAGCATCAGGGCGGCCACCCCGGCGGCGCCGACGAAGGCGACGTTGAAGAGGACGTCGTAGACGGAGAAGACCCGGCCCCGGAAACCGTCCTCGACCGACGCCTGGACGATCGTGTCCGTAGCGATCTTGGCGCCCTGGGTGACCAGCCCCAGCAGGAAGGCCGCGATCAGCAGTGGCACCGTGGCGAACGGAAGGCCGAGCGCCGGCACCAGGACGGCGGCGGCGCCCGCACAGACCGTGATCCACCGCCCGGAACCCAGCCGGCCTGCGCTCCAGGGTGTCACCACGGCGGCTGCGAAGAACCCCGCGCCGGACACCGCCAGCACCAGCCCCAGCAGACGGAGCCCGTCCGCAGGCGTATCGGAGAGGCCGTACCGGCACAGCATGAGCAGCAGGACCAGCAGCGCTCCGTAGCAGAAGCGCATGCAGGTCATCGCCGTGAGCGCCCAGACGGCTTCCCTACGCCGGGGCTCGGTCAGGTACCGCACGGCCGCGATGAGGCCGTGCGCCGTGTCGGCGAGGACGGTGCGCAGCTGGGGCAGGACCGGTGGGCGGTCGGGACCGAGCAGGGAGGGGGCCATGGTCAGGGCGGTCAGGCCCGCGCACAGATACAGCAGGGCGCCGAGCAGGACCACCGCCGCGTCCGAGTCCGACACGACGAACCGGACGCCGAAGGCGAGGGCGGCGCCGAGGGTCGCGGCCAGCGTTCCGGCGGTCGGGCAGAGGGAGTTGGCCAGCACCAGGCGCTCGGTGTCGACCACCCGTGGCAGTGCCGCCGAGAGTCCAGCGAGGACGAACCGGTTGACGGCTGTGACGCACAGCGCGGAGGCGTAGAACAGCCAGTCGGGCGCGTGGACGGCCATCATCATGGCGGTGGCGGCCGCCAGCAGGGCGCGCAGCACATTGCCGTGGACGAAGACCTGACGCCGGCGCCAGCGGTCCAGCAGCACCCCCGCGAAGGGCCCGATCAGCGAGTAGGGCAACAGCAGGACCGCCATCGCGGAGGCGATCGCCGGGGCCGAGGTCTGCTTCTCGGGGGAGAAGACGACGTACGAGGCGAGCGCGACCTGGTAGACGCCGTCCGAGCCCTGGGAGAGCAGACGGACGTACAGCAGGCGCCGGAAGTCCCGTACGCGCAGCAGCAGGCGCAGATCACGGACGACAGGCATGGGCACAGCCTCACACATGCGGAAGGCCCCCGGGGTCGCAGACCCCAGGGACCCTCACAGCCCTGGCAGGAGCGTTCTCGTGCGAGCCGGCGCTTAGCGCTCGACGTCGCCGCGGATGAACTTCTCGACGTTCTCGCGGGCCTCGTCGTCGAAGTACTGGACCGGCGGGGACTTCATGAAGTACGAGGACGCCGACAGGATCGGGCCGCCGACGCCCCGGTCCTTGGCGATCTTCGCGGCACGCAGGGCGTCGATGATGACACCGGCGGAGTTCGGGGAGTCCCAGACCTCCAGCTTGTACTCGAGGTTCAGCGGGACGTCGCCGAACGCACGGCCCTCCAGGCGGACGTAGGCCCACTTGCGGTCGTCCAGCCAGGCCACGTAGTCGGACGGGCCGATGTGGACGTTCTTCTCGCCGAGGTCCCGGTCGGGGATCTGGGAGGTGACGGCCTGCGTCTTGGAGATCTTCTTGGACTCCAGGCGGTCACGCTCGAGCATGTTCTTGAAGTCCATGTTGCCGCCGACGTTCAGCTGCATGGTGCGGTCCAGGATCACACCGCGGTCCTCGAACAGCTTCGCCATCACGCGGTGCGTGATGGTGGCGCCCACCTGCGACTTGATGTCGTCACCGACGATCGGCACACCGGCCTCGGTGAACTTGTCCGCCCACTCCTTGGTGCCGGCGATGAAGACCGGAAGGGCGTTGACGAAGGCGACCTTGGCGTCGATGGCGCACTGGGCGTAGTACTTCGCCGCGTCCTCGGAGCCCACGGGCAGGTAGCAGACCAGGACGTCGACCTGCTTGTCCTTCAGGATCTGGACGACGTCGACCGGCTCGGCGTCCGACTCCTCGATGGTCTCGCGGTAGTACTTGCCGAGACCGTCGAGGGTGTGACCGCGCTGGACGGTGACACCGCTGGAGGGCACGTCGCAGATCTTGATGGTGTTGTTCTCGGAGGCGCCGATGGCATCCGCGAGGTCGAGGCCGACCTTCTTGGCGTCCACGTCGAAGGCGGCGACGAACTCGATGTCCCGCACGTGGTAGTCACCGAACTGTACGTGCATCAGGCCGGGGGCCTTGGCCGCCGGGTCGGCGTCCTTGTAGTACTCGACTCCCTGCACCAGCGACGCGGCGCAGTTGCCGACACCGACGATGGCTACGCGAACCGAACCCATTCCGGTTGCTCCCTGTGTGTACGAGTGAGGCCCTGACGGGCCGTCACGTGGCGGTGTCGCCGGGCGTATCCGTCCCCGGAAGATCCCTGGGACGGGGCAGGCCGCCCGTCGATCCAGATGTGGTGTCCTGCTGAGCGGACTCGCCGGATTCGGGACCCTTCAGGTCCCGCCCGGCCCGCTCGCTCTCGATGAGCTCGTTCAGCCAGCGCACTTCGCGCTCCACGGACTCCATTCCGTGGCGCTGGAGCTCGAGCGTGTAGTCGTCGAGGCGCTCCCGCGTGCGTGCCAGGGAGGCGCGCATCTTCTCCAGGCGCTCCTCCAGGCGGCTGCGCCGGCCCTCCAGCACACGCATACGCACATCGCGCGAGGTCTGCCCGAAGAAGGCGAACCGGGCGGCGAAGTGCTCGTCCTCGTATGCGTCGGGGCCGGTCTGCGACAGGAGTTCCTCGAAGTGCTCCTTACCTTCGGCCGTCAATCGATAGACGATCTTCGCGCGGCGTCCGGTGAGAGGGGCGGCCAGAGCGTCTTCATGGGTGTTCCCCGGTTCCTCGATCAACCAGCCGTTGACGACCAGCGTCTTGAGGCACGGGTAGAGCGTCCCGTAGCTGAACGCCCGGAACACACCCAGGGACGTGTTGAGTCGTTTGCGCAGCTCGTAGCCGTGCATCGGCGACTCGCGCAGCAGCCCGAGCACGGCGAACTCAAGGATGCCGGAACGTCGGCTCATGATCGCCTCCTCTCGGTACACAGCGCTTTTATCTCGCTCTGATGTATCGACTCGATACATCACGACGATAGAACGGGCTTCGGTATGCGACAAGGGGGCGGACCGTGAACGGGATCACATCACTGATTCGCAGGAGGCAAGTTGCCTGTTTTGGGGTGAACTTCGGGGCTCGGAGGGTTTTGGCGGTGCGTAGTCTGTGCGGCATGCACAACACCGGGAACCAAGGGGCGCTTGGGGAGCGTCGTGATCCTCGGTGCAGTACGGGTGAATGCAGCAACGACCACATCCGTACTTCGGGGGGACCGGAAACCAGCCGCTGTTTCCAGGCGCGCACGGATGCGCCTGCCCGAGGAGTAATCGTTCGATGAGCGAGCACCGTCGCAAACCGCCGCCGCCGCAGGGAGGCGGACGTGCCGCGGCCCGACGCGGCCAGCCCGGCCCGTCCTCCGGCCGTCCCGCGGCACCGCGAGGCGCCAACGGGGCCTCTGACCACTCCTATGGGTCTCATTCCCAGGGACCGGACTCTTACGGCTCTGGGGGTGATGGGCGTGAGTACGGCAGCCGTGCCGAGGCACGCCGGGCCGCCCAGAGAGGCGGCGGCCGCCGCCGGGGCGCCGAGAACGCGCCCTCGGGGCGCGGCCGGGGCCACGACCAGGGGCCGCCGGACGACCCCCGGTTCATCGACTATCCCCGTGTGGGCAAGTACGGCTGGCGGCGCTGGGTGCCGTCCTGGCGGCTGGCCACAGGTCTGGGCATCGGGTTCGCGGGCAGCGTGGTCGTCATGGCCGGCGTGGGCTACGCGCTGGTCAACATCCCCAGTGAGAACGACGCGGCCAAGTCGCAGAACAACGTCTACTACTGGGCTGACGGCAGCCAGATGGTGGCCACGGGTACCGGTGTGAACCGGCAGAATCTCAAGATCGAGAAAATCCCCAAGGCCATGCAGTACGCGGTGATCTCCGCGGAGAACAAGAGCTTCTACAAGGACTCGGGCGTGGACCCCATGGGTATCGCGCGGGCCTTGGCCAACATGGCGCGTGGCGGGCAGACGCAGGGTGGTTCCACGATCACCCAGCAGTTCGTCAAGAACACCTACCTGAGCCAGGACCAGACCCTCACGCGCAAGTTCACGGAGATGTTCATCTCCGTGAAGGTGGGCACGAAGCTCAGCAAAGACCAGATCATGCAGGGCTATCTGAACACCTCGTACTACGGGCGTGGCGCCTACGGCATCCAGGCCGCCGCGCAGACGTACTACGGCAAGGACGCCAATGAGCTGTCGGCCAGCCAGTGTGCGGTTCTCGCTTCCCTGCTGAAGGGCCCGACGTACTACGACCCGGCCGGCAACGCGGATCTCGACAAGACCGCGACGCAGGAGGCGAACACCGCGCGCTCCCAGGGGCGCTGGCGCTGGATTCTCAGTGAGATGCACAAGGACAACCGCCTCACCGACACCCAGTACCAGGAGGCGGTCAGCAAGTACCCCATGCCGCAGGGCCGCAAGGCGACCAGGGGCATGACCGGCCAGATCAGCTACATGGTCGACACGGCGAAGAAGTACGTCCTGAACCACTCCACCATCACGGAGGCCAAGTTCGACCAGGGCGGCTACCAGATCAACACGACCTTCCAGAAGGACAAGGTCGAGGCCCTGAACGCGGCCGTGAAGAAGATCCAGAAGTCGCGGCTGAAGCCCGAGACCAAGGAGCTGGACAAGTACGTACAGTTCGGCGCGGCCTCGGTGGTGCCCAACGACGGTGCGATCGTCGCCCTCTATGGCGGCGACGGCTACGAGAACGGTCACTTCACCAACAACGCCGACACCTCCGGTGTCCCGGTGGGCTCGACGTGGAAGCCGTACGTACTGGCCGCGGCGATGCAGGACGGCACGTACAACTCGGACGGTGAGGGCATCTCCCCGATGAGCAAGTACAACGGCAACGACCACCTCAAGGTCCGTCGCCCCGACGGTTCGTACTACCTCAACAAGGACAACTCGTTCTTCTTCCAGGCGAACGAGAGTGATCACCCCTGGGGTTACATCAGCCTGCGCAAGGCGATGGAGCAGTCGATCAACACGCCGTTCGTGCAGCTCGGTGTCGATGTCGGCATGTCGAAGGTCCGGGACATGGCCCGGTCCACCGGCATCCTGGAGAACAGCATGGCCAGGGACCTGAACCCGTCCTTCGCCATCGGTACCTCGACCCCGAGCGCGATCCGTATGGCGGACTCCTACGCGACGTTCGCCGCGTCCGGAAAGCAGGCGGACCCCTACTCCGTCACCGCGGTCAAAAAGGATGGTCAGGACCTGACCGGCTTCACCAAGCCGAAGTCCAAGCAGGTGATGGACTCCAGCATCGCCAACAACGTCACCGACGTCCTGCAGAACGTGATCCAGAACGGCACGGGCAAGAACGCGCGGGCCCTGGGTCGTACGGCCGCGGGCAAGACGGGTACCACCGACGAGAACAAGTCGGCCTGGTTCGTCGGATACACCCAGCAGTTGTCCACCTCGGTGGCGATGTTCCGTGAGAACCCCAAGGACCACAGGCTGCTGTCCATGAACGGTACGGCGGGCACGGACTCCATCCACGGTGGTGACATTCCGACCTCGGTCTGGACCGAGTACATGCTGGCCGCGCTGAAGGGCAAGAACGACCCCGGCTTCCCGGACGCCATCAAGATCGGCAAGATCCACAACGAGGCGGGTGCTCCCACGCCGACCCCGAAGCCGAGCATTCCGCCGAGCCCGACGGCGTCCGCGTCGCCGACCCCGTCACCGAGCCAGAGCACGACGACGCCGTCGCCCTCCGCGAGCGAGACCTGCCGGTTCTTCTGCAACGACGATGGCGGCACCGGCACCGGCCCCGGTGGCGCGGACGGCGGAACCAGCGCCTCGCCGACCGACTCGACCTCACCCGGAAGCGGTGGAGTCAGGGGTAATACCAACGGCGGGGGCAATGGGACCGATGGCGGAAGCTTCTTCGGAGGCCAGGACGGCCAGTAGAGCCGCCCGACCGATTGGCGGTCATTTCGACCGGCACGGGTGTTTCACGTGAAACGAGGGCCGTCGCACCCACCAGGTGCGGCGGCCCTCGGCGTTTTACCGAGCGAGTACGGCAGGATGTGCCCCATGCCCAGTGCAGAGACGACGCCCGCGCGCGTGCGTGAACCGGAGACGGTACGACCGACGCGGGAGGACGAGATCGCCGCGGCCGGCAGCGAGCTGATCGGCGGCCCCCTCGGGCGACGCGCCCTGACCGGGACGTCCTGGTGGACGCCGGTCCGGGTCGTCGCGCTCGTGGCGATCGGGATGTTCGCCCTCGGACTCGTCCAGAAGGCGCCCTGCTACGACGGTGCCTGGTTCTTCGGGGCCAGCTCGCAGTACACGCACGCCTGCTACTCGGACATCCCCCACCTCTTTCAGGGGCGTGGCTTCGCCGACGGGCTCGTGCCGTACTTCGACAAGCTGCCCGGCGACATGGACTACCTCGAGTACCCAGTGCTGACCGGGGTGTTCATGGAGGTCGCCTCCTGGCTCACGCCGGGCAGCGGCGGCATCCAGCGGCAGGAGCAGTGGTACTGGTTCGTCAACGCCGGGATGCTGATGGTCTGCGCGGCCGTCATCGCCGTCTGCGTCAGCCGGACCCACCGCCGTCGCCCCTGGGACGGCCTGCTGCTCGCTCTGGCGCCGGCCTTCGCGCTGACCGCCACCATCAACTGGGACCTCCTGGCGGTGGCCCTGACGGCCGCGGCGATGCTGATGTGGTCGCGCGGCCGGGCCGTCGCCTTCGGTGTGCTCCTGGGCCTTGCCACGGCCGCCAAGCTCTATCCCCTCGTCCTGCTCGGCCCCCTGTTGGTGCTGTGCTGGCGGGCGGGCAAGTGGCGGGAGTTCTTCCTGGCGGTCGGCGGCGCGGCGGGCGCCTGGCTCGTGGTGAACGTGCCGGTGATGCTGTTCGCCTTCCAGGGCTGGTCGAAGTTCTACACGTTCAGCCATGACCGGGGTGTCGACTTCGGCTCGTTCTGGCTGATCTGGTCGCAGAACTCCAGCAACCCGCCGAGCATCGACTTCGTGAACACCACCGCCAGTGCCCTGGTGGTGTTGTCGTTCCTCGGCATCGCGGCGCTGACGTTCACCGCCCCGCGCCGGCCTCGCTTCGCCCAGCTGGCCTTCCTGATGGTGGCGGCCTTTATCCTCACCAACAAGGTCTACTCCCCCCAGTACGTGCTGTGGCTGGTGCCGCTGGCGGTCCTCGCCCGGCCCAAGTGGCGGGACTTCCTGATCTGGCAGGCGTGCGAGGTGGCGTACTTCCTCGGCATCTGGCTGTACCTCGCCTACACGACCAGTGGAGAAGCCCACAAGGGCCTGCCCACCGAGGGCTACCACTGGGCCATCGCCCTGCACCTGCTGGGCACCCTCTACCTGTGCGCCGTCGTCGTGCGCGACATCCTCCGGCCGGAGCGGGACGTGGTGCGCCGGTCCGGGGACGACGACCCCTCCGGCGGCGTACTCGACGGCGCGGCCGATGTCTTCGTCCTGCGCGGGCTCCGGCACCCGGAGCACGAGTTGCCCGAAGAGCCGTCGCGGACCGACTGGGGCGGCCCGGAACCACTGCCCCACGAAGCGCGTTCGCTCTGAGCGAACAGCCCTGGCGGGCATGAAGAAGGCCGTGCACGAAACCTCGTGCACGGCCTTTCCGTCTGCTTCAGCCCGGTCCTAGCGGTCCACGATCCGGTCGAACGTCGTGGTGGTGTGCCGCAGATGGGCCACCAGCTCGTCGCCCACCTTCGGCTCGGGAGCGTCGGAGGGGACGAACAGGATCGACACCTGCATGTGCGGCGGCTCGGCGAACCAGCGCTGCTTGCCGCCCCACACGAACGGCGCGAGGTTCCTGTTCACCGTGGCGAGGCCGGCCCGCGCCACGCCCTTGGCACGCGGCATGACGCCGTGCAGGGCCTTCGGGGCCTCCAGGCCCACCCCGTGCGACGTGCCGCCCGCCACGACCACCAGGAAGCCGTCCGAGGCCGCCTTCTGCTGCCGGTAGCCGAAGCGGTCGCCCTTGGTCACCTTCGTGACGTCCAGGACGGCTCCCCGGTACTCGGTGGCGTCGTGGTCGCCCAGCCAGAGCCGCGTGCCGATCCGGGCGCGGAAGCGGGTCTGCGGGAACTGCTGCTGGAGCCGGGCCAGTTCATCGGCCTTGAGGTGGCTGACGAACATCGTGTGCAGCGGCAGCCGGGCCGCGCGCAGCCGGTCCATCCACCCGATGACCTCCTCGACGGCGTCCGAGCCGTCGGTGCGGTCCAGCGGCAGATGGATGGCGAAGCCCTCCAGGCGGACGTTCTCTATGGCCTGGTGCAGCTGCGGCAGGTCCTGCTCGCTGATGCCGTGCCGCTTCATCGAGGACATGACCTCGATGACGACACGGGCACCCACCAGGCCGTACACGCCGTCGACCGAGGACACCGAGCGGACCACCCGGTCCGGCAGCGGCACCGGCTCCTCGCCGCGCCGGTACGGGGTCAGCACGAGCAGGTCGCCGCTGAACCAGTCCTTGATGCGCGCGGCCTCGTACGTGGTGCCGACGGCGAGCATGTCCGAGCCCAGCCGGGTGGCCTCCTCCGCGAGCCGTTCGTGGCCGAAGCCGTAGCCATTGCCCTTGCAGACCGGGACGAGCCCCGGAAACTGCTCCTGCACGTGCTTGTGGTGCGCACGCCAGCGCGCGGTGTCGACGTAGAGCGTGAGCGCCATGGCCGGACCCGGAACCTTTCTCGTGGCTGCGGTGGATTCAGTGGGACGTCCCCGAGGGTGGTACGGGGACCGGTGAACGGTGAAGCCTTGTGAAGGCTATGGAACCAGAAGGCGGGGCGGGCGGGAGACCGCCGCTCAGCGCCGCGACATGTAGATGTCGAGCGCCTTGTGCAGCAGCTTGTTCAGCGGGAAGTCCCATTCGCCGAGGTATTCGGCCGCCTGGCCGCCGGTACCGACCTTGAACTGGATCAGGCCGAACAGGTGGTCCGTCTCGTCCAGCGAGTCGGAGATGCCGCGCAGGTCGTAGACGGTGGCGCCGAGCGCGTAGGCGTCGCGCAGCATCCGCCACTGCATGGCGTTGGAGGGCCGGACCTCACGGCCGATGTTGTCGGATGCGCCGTAGGAGTACCAGACGTGGCCGCCGACGATCAGCATGGTGGCAGCCGACAGGTTCACGCCGTTGTGGCGGGCGAAGTACAGCCGCATCCGGTTGGGGTCCTCGGTGTTGAGGGCCGTCCACATGCGCTGGAAGTACGACAGGGGGCGCGGCCGGAAGTGGTCGCGCACCGCGGTGATCTCGTACAGCCGCTGCCACTCCTCCAGGTCCTGGTAACCGCCCTGGACGACCTCGACGCCGGCCTTCTCGGCCTTCTTGATGTTGCGGCGCCACAGCTGGTTGAACTGCTTGTGGACCTCTTCGAGCGAGCGGTTGGCCAGCGGCACCTGGAAGATGTAGCGCGGCTGCACGTCGCCGAAGCCCGCGCCGCCGTCCTCGCCCTGCTGCCATCCCATGCGGCGCAGCTTGTCGGCCACCTCGAAGGCGCGCGGCTCGATGAAGTCGGCCTCCATGTCGCGCAGCCGCTTCACGTCCGGGCTCTGGATGCCCTTCTTGATGGTCTCCGCGTTCCAGCGGCGGATGATCACCGGCGGGCCCATCTTGACCGAGAACGCGCCCTGTTGCTTGAGGTGGGCCAGCATCGGCTGGAGCCAGTCCTCCAGGTTCGGCGAGAACCAGTTGATGACCGGGCCCTCGGGCAGATACGCGAGGTAGCGCTTGATCTTGGGCAGCTGGCGGTAGAGGACCAGGCCGGCGCCGACCATGTCACCGGTGCGCTCGTCGAACCAGCCGAGGCTTTCCGAACGCCACTCCGCCTTCACGTCGGCCCATGCGGGGACCTGCATGTGGCTGGCCGACGGCAGGCTCTGGATGTACGCCAGATGCTGCTCGCGGCTGATGGTCCTCAGGGTCAGACTCATGTCGGGGCGCTCCTCGGGCTGGTGTGTCCCCATGGGATCAGGGGCTCCGGCTCTCGCGCCGAAGCCTACTGCGCCCTGCGAGCGCCCCGAATGGGGCGTACAGCACCGGCGTTCCGGCCCGTTGGCGGGCCGGAACGCTCGTCGGTGCCCATGACGTCGTCGTGGACGGCGGGCCGGGTGCGTCAGCTGCCGATGAGGCCCCCGAAGAGACCGCCGTTGGCCATGCCGATCAGGAAGCCGATCCCGGAGGCGCCGAGCCCGACGACCAGGCCGAAGCGCTCCCGTGTGGTGATCGAGATCCACTGCCCGTAGGCACCGGTGAGCAGGCCGATCAGGCCGGCCCAGGAGGCCACCAGGTGGAGGCCGCCGATGAAACAGGTGACGAAGGCCAGCAGGCCCAGGACGAGCGTCACCACCGTCAGGGTGTCCTGGACCGGATGGGGCTTGCCGTCACTGGCGAAGAGGGAGCCGGCGGTGGTCGGTCGCAATGCCTGGGTCATGAGGCACCTCCTGCGGATCGCGGCGCACTGTAGCGCCCTACACACCCGATGTGTACAGATTGAGGGCTCCCAGGGCCGGATTTCAACCGGAAGCGAGTGGGCGGGTAGTCTGTAACGTCTGCACCGGTGTCTGCCCTGGCCCGTCGCGGCCCACTGTGGACGGTTCCTCGCGGAGCCTCCGATTGTCAGTGGTGGCCGATACCGTTGCGTACGCATCACGACCCTCCTGCCACGGAACGACCGTGGCCGCTGAGTCCAAAGGAGGTGGGTTCCACATGCGTCACTACGAGTTGATGGTCATCCTCGACCCCGATCTCGAGGAGCGTTCTGTCTCCCCGCTGATCGAGAACTTCCTCTCTGTCGTCCGCGATGGCGGCGGCAAGGTGGAAAAGGTCGACACCTGGGGCCGTCGTCGTCTCTCGTACGAGATCAAGAAGAAGCCTGAGGGCATCTACTCGGTCATCGACCTGCAGGCCGAGCCTGCGGTCGTCAAGGAGCTCGACCGCCAGATGAACCTGAACGAGTCGGTCCTCCGGACCAAGGTCCTCCGCCCCGAGATGCACTGAGCTCTCCCGCTCAGCTGATCTCGGGATTCGAGTAGCAGCAACCAAGCAGCCAGAGCAATCCCGCCGAGAGGTTCCCCCATGGCAGGCGAGACCGTCATCACGGTCATCGGCAATCTTGTCGACGACCCCGAGCTGCGCTTCACCCCCTCCGGTGCGGCGGTCGCAAAGTTCCGCGTCGCGTCCACTCCCCGCACCTTCGACCGTCAGACCAATGAGTGGAAGGACGGCGAGAGCCTGTTCCTGACCTGCTCGGTCTGGCGTCAGGCGGCGGAGAACGTCGCGGAGTCGCTCCAGCGAGGCATGCGCGTCATCGTGCAGGGCCGGCTGAAGCAGCGGTCGTACGAGGACCGCGAGGGCGTCAAGCGCACGGTCTACGAGCTGGACGTCGAGGAAGTCGGCCCCAGCCTGCGCAACGCGACGGCGAAGGTCACCAAGACCTCCGGCGGCGCCCGCGGCGGCCAGGGCGGTTACGGCGGCGGTGGCAACCAGGGCCAGGGTGGTGGCGGCTGGGGCGGTGGCTCCGGCGGCAACCAGGGCGGCTCCCAGGCCGACGACCCGTGGGCTTCCGGCGCTCCCGCCGGTGGCAACCAGGGTGGCGGCGGCTGGGGCGGCGGCTCCGGCTCCGGCTCTGGTTCCGGCTCCGGCGGCGGTGGCGGCTACTCGGACGAGCCCCCCTTCTAAGGGCTCGCATCCCACTTCTTGATCACACAGGAGAAACACCATGGCGAAGCCGCCTGTGCGCAAGCCTAAGAAAAAGGTCTGCGCTTTCTGCAAGGACAAGGTCACGTACGTGGACTACAAGGACACGAACATGCTGCGGAAGTTCATTTCCGACCGCGGCAAGATCCGTGCCCGCCGCGTGACCGGCAACTGCACGCAGCACCAGCGTGACGTCGCCACGGCCGTCAAGAACAGCCGTGAGATGGCGCTGCTGCCCTACACGTCCACCGCGCGCTAAGGAAGGGTGACCTACACATGAAGATCATCCTCACCCACGAGGTCTCCGGCCTCGGTGCCGCCGGCGACGTCGTCGACGTCAAGGACGGGTACGCCCGCAACTACCTGATCCCGCGGAATTTCGCTATCCGCTGGACCAAGGGTGGCGAGCAGGACGTGGCGCAGATCCGCCGCGCCCGCAAGATCCACGAGATCCAGACCATCGAGCAGGCCAACCAGATCAAGGGCCAGCTCGAGGGTGTCAAGGTCCTTCTGGCCGTTCGCTCCGGCGACGCCGGTCGTCTCTTCGGTTCCGTCACCCCGGCCGACATCGCTTCCGCGATCAAGGCTTCCGGTGGCCCCGAGGTCGACAAGCGTCGCATCGAGCTGACCGCTCCGATCAAGACCCTGGGCGCCCACGAGACGTCCGTGCGTCTGCACCCCGAGGTTGCCGCCAAGGTGACCCTCGAGGTCGTCGCGGCCTGATCGCCGTGACCGCTCGGCTCGTTTGAGCTGGTGAGGGGCCGCATCCTTTCGGGGATGCGGCCCCTTTCTCATGCGCTCAGCGGCCGGACGGGTCTCATGCGCTCAGCGGCCGGACCGCCCCGCGGGCCACGGGCGCGTTTCACGTGAAACGGTCAGCGGGTCGCGCCCGTCACGATCCATCGGCCGGACCGGGTGCGTACCCAGAGGGTCACCATCCGGACCGTCATCATCAGCGTCATGGCCGCCCAGATCGCGGTGAGGCCGCCGCCCAGCGTGGGCACGAGCAGGGCGACCGGAGCGAAGACCGCCAGCGTGAGCACCATGGCCCAGGCCAGATAGGGCCCGTCGCCCGCGCCCATCAGCACCCCGTCCAGCACGAAGACGACCCCGCAGATGGGCTGGGAAAGCGCGACCACCAGGAGCGCGGGCAGTGCCACGTCTTTCACCCCGGCGTCACTGGTGAACAGCGGGAGGAAGAGCGGCCGCGCTGCCACCACGAGCAGGCCGAGGGCGACACCGGTGGCGATGCCCCACTGCACCATGCGGCGGCAGGCCGCGCGGGCGCCGGGTGCGTCGTCGGCGCCGAGGTAGCGGCCGATGATCGCCTGCCCTGCGATGGCGATCGCGTCCAGGGCGAAGGCCAGCAGACTCCACAGGGACAGCACGATCTGGTGGGCGGCGATGTCGGCGTCACCGAGGCGGGCCGCCATCGCGGTGGCGATCATGAGGATGGCCCGCAGGGACAAGGTGCGGACCAGCAGTGGTACGCCGGCCTGCGCCGAGGCCCGGATGCCGGCGAGGTCCGGGCGCAGGGACGCCTCGTGTCGTCGCGCGCCCCGGACGACCACCCAGAGATAGACGGCGGCCATGCCGCACTGCGCGATCACGGTGCCCCAGGCGGAACCCGCGATGCCGAGCCCGGCGCCGTAGACGAGCAAGGCGTTGAGGGCGGCGTTGGCGATGAAGCCGCCGATGGCGACGTACAGCGGGGTCCTGGTGTTCTGGAGTCCGCGCAGTACACCGGTGGCAGCCAGGACGGCCAGCATGGCCGGGATGCCGAGGGCGGAGATACGCAGATAGGCGGTGGCGTAGGGCGCCGCGGTGGCGGAGGCGCCGAAGAGGTCCACGATGCCGGGTGCGAGCGGCACGACGACGGCGATGACGACGGCGCCAATGAGCAGGGCCAGCCAGATCCCGTCCATGCCCTGGCGGACCGCGGCCCGTAGATCTCCCGAGCCGACGCGGCGGGAGACCGCCGCCGTGGTGGCGTAGGCGAGGAAGACGAAGATGCTCACGGCGGTGGTGAGGAGCGCCGAGGCGACGCCGAGACCGGCGAGCTGGGCGGTGCCGAGATGGCCGACGATCGCGCTGTCGGCCATGACGAAGAGAGGCTCGGCGACGAGCGCGCCGAAGGCCGGGAGGGCGAGGGCCACGATCTCCCGGTCATGGCGTCGCCTCGTGGCCTTGGAGATCGCGGGAGCCTGTGTCATGCGCATCAATCTAATCGTCCACAGGTAAGAGATGCAACTATGATCTGACCCTTACTTCCGTTTCCGGAAGGCAAGGTTTCGCGCGGCGTTCGAGGTGATCTTGGTCCGAGTGGGAAAGTTTTTCTTCTGCACAGCCGGTGGACGGTAAAGATGCAGGTCAGTGCGGTCTCGCCGATGGGGGCGAGGTCTTGTTCACAGGGCTGTCCACCGGGTCGTGCACAGGTTTCGGTGAGTTCTCCACAGCATCTGGGCCGTCGTCCACATGGCCTGTGGATAACCAGATTGGCTGACGGTGCCGGGGGGCCTACCGTGGTCCGGCGCCCGCTCCTATTCCCGGCCGTGGAAACGTCACATATCCGACGCGCCGGAACCGGAGTTGGGCCTCTCATTTTGTCAGTGCCGTGCCGTAGAACAGAGGGCATGGCGAGGTCCGCTCCGGCGGACGGGAGGAGGTGGCTCGGTGAGCATTTCCGAGCCCTTGGACGATCCGTGGGCCGACAGCGGTCCCAGCGATCGTCTCCCCGCCTCCCGGCGCCGCGGTGACGCCAACCGCGGCGGCCGTGACGAGCAGCATGAGCGCGGTCGCGAGAACGGCGGCTGGGACGACGGCGGCTCCACCTTTGAACGGGTGCCGCCGCAGGACCTGGACGCCGAGCAGTCCGTGCTGGGCGGCATGCTGCTGTCCAAGGACGCCATCGCCGACGTGGTCGAGATCCTCAAGGGCCACGACTTCTACAAGCCGGCGCACGAGACGATCTACACGGCGATCCTCGATATCTACGCCAAGGGCGAGCCGGCCGACCCCATCACCATCGCGGCCGAACTCACCAAGCGCGGTGAGATCAACAAGGTCGGCGGCGCCGCCTATCTGCACACCCTCGTCCAGACGGTGCCGACTGCGGCGAACGCCGAGTACTACGCGGAGATCGTCCACGAGCGGGCCGTCCTGCGTCGTCTGGTGGAGGCCGGCACCCGCATCACGCAGATGGGATACGCGGCCGACGGCGACGTCGACGAGATCGTCAACAGCGCCCAGGCCGAGATCTACGCGGTCACCGAGCAGCGCACCAGCGAGGACTATCTGCCGCTCGGCGACATCATGGAGGGGGCCCTCGACGAGATCGAGGCGATCGGTTCGCGCAGTGGCGAGATGACCGGTGTACCCACCGGGTTCACCGACTTCGACTCGCTGACCAACGGCCTGCACCCCGGCCAGATGATCGTTATCGCCGCCCGCCCCGCCATGGGTAAGTCGACGCTCGCGCTGGACTTCGCGCGGGCCGCGTCGATCAAGCACAACCTGCCGAGCGTGGTCTTCTCCCTCGAAATGGGCCGCAACGAGATCGCCATGCGCCTGCTGTCCGCCGAGGCCCGTGTCGCCCTGCACCACATGCGTTCCGGCACGATGACCGACGAGGACTGGACGCGCCTGGCCCGTCGGATGCCGGACGTGTCGGCCGCGCCGCTCTACATCGACGACTCCCCGAACCTGTCGATGATGGAGATCCGCGCGAAGTGCCGTCGACTGAAGCAGCGCAACGACCTGAAGCTGGTCGTCATCGACTATCTCCAGCTGATGCAGTCCGGTGGCTCCAAGCGGGCCGAGAGCCGTCAGCAGGAGGTCTCGGACATGTCCCGTAACCTCAAGCTCCTCGCCAAGGAGCTGGAGATCCCGGTCATCGCGCTCTCCCAGCTGAACCGTGGCCCCGAGCAGCGCACCGACAAGAAGCCCATGGTCTCCGACCTGCGTGAGTCGGGCTCCATCGAGCAGGACGCCGACATGGTCATCCTGCTGCACCGCGAGGACGCCTACGAGAAGGAGTCCCCCCGCGCGGGCGAGGCCGACCTGATCGTCGCCAAGCACCGAAACGGCCCCACGGCCACGATCACGGTGGCCTTCCAGGGCCACTACTCCCGCTTTGTGGACATGGCCCAGACCTGACCGGGTGCCGACCGAGGCAAATGGGCTCGACGTGTCCCCTTCCAGCCGATGGACTGGGGGCATGACGACATCGCACGAAGAGCTGCTTCCCGCGACCCGCAGGGCGTTGACGCACCGGATCGCCGTCGCGCAGGCCGAGGGGCGGGCGCCGTCGCTCGTCGCCGCGGTGGTGCGCGGTGGACGGGTGGTGTGGCACGGTGCGCGGACCTCGGTGGACGGGCACGGGCCGGACGAGGACGTGCAGTACCGGATCGGGTCCATCACCAAGACCTTCACCGCCGTCCTGGTGCTGCGGCTGCGGGACGAGGGCGTGCTCGATCTCGGTGACCCGCTGGAGAAGCATCTGCCCGGTACCGGCGCCGGTGAGGCGACCATCGCCGAACTGCTCGCCCACACCGCCGGGTTGGCCGCCGAGTCGCCCGCGCCGTGGTGGGAGCGGACGCCGGGCTCGCTGCGGCCCGAACTGAGCGATGTACTCGGCGAGAAGCCCCCGCTGCACCCGGCCGGACGGCGCCACCACTACTCCAACCCCGGCTACACCCTCCTCGGGGCGCTGGTGGAGGAACTCCGGGGCGCTCCCTGGGAGCAGGTACTGCGCGACGAGGTGCTCCATCCCCTCGGACTCCACCGCACGACCATGCGGCCCGAAGCACCGCACGCGGGCGGCTGGGCGGTGCACCCCTGGGCCGACGCGCTGCTGCCCGAGCCGCTGGAGGACCTCGGCCGGATGGCCCCGGCCGGGCAACTGTGGTCCACCACGGGCGACCTCGCCCGCTTCGCCGCCTTCCTGGTCCAGGGAGACGACCGGGTGCTGAGCGCCGAGTCGGTACGGGAGATGCGCACCCCCGCCGCGCCCGCCGAGCCCGCGGACGTGGTCGACGGGGCCACGTACGGTCTCGGGCTCCAGATCCAGCACCGGGACGGCCGGCTGCTCGCCGGGCACTCCGGTTCGCTGCCGGGATTCCTGGCGAACCTCGTGTTCAGCGTGGCGGACGATGTGGCAGCGGTGGTGCTGGCCAACTGCACCAGCGGCCCCCTGGTCGGCGCGGTGGGCGCCGACCTCGTCCGTATCGTCGCCATGGCCGAACCGCGTATCCCCGAGCCGTGGCGCCCGCTCAGTGAAGTCGACCCAGGAGTGCTGGAGTTGGCGGGCCCCTGGTACTGGGGGACCCATCCTTTCGCCCTGCGGGTGATGGCCGACGGCCTCCTCACGCTGGGGCCGCTGGCCGGGGGTGGCCGCCGTGCCCGGTTCCGGCCGAACGGCGACGGCAGCTGGACGGGCCTGGAGGGTTACTACGCCGGGGAGTTGCTGGAAGCCATGCGACGCCCGGACGGAACGGTGAGCCATCTCGACCTCGGGTCGTTCGTGTTCACGCGTCAGCCGTATGACGCGGACGCGCCCGTACCCGGCGGGGTGGATGCGGAGGGCTGGCGGGGGATCGCCCAGCCATAACGGCACATAGACGGTGCGAAGGGTCCTGTTTCACGTGAAACAGGACCCTTCGTGGCATCAAGTGCGCGGTCAGAGGCTCCGTTTGAAGCCTTCGTGCGAGGCCGTGAAGCCCAGCCGCTCGTAGAAGCGGTGGGCGTCGGTGCGTGTCTTGTCCGAGGTCAGTTGCACCAGGTGGCAGCCGAGGTGGCGCGAGGTGTCGACCGCCCACTGGATCAGCTCGCTGCCCAGTCCGCTGCCGCGCTCGTCCGCGTGGACCCGTACGGCCTCGATGAGGGAACGAGTGGCGCCCTTGCGGGAGAGCCCGGGGATGATCGTGAGCTGGAGTGTCCCGACGACCCGGCCACCCCGGACCGCCACGACGAGATGCTGGTTCGGGTCGGTGTCCAGGCGCTCGAATGCCGGCAGGTAGGGCGTCAGGTCGTCGGGTGACTCGCGCTGGGCGCCCAGTGGATCGTCGGCGAGCATGGCCACGATCGCCGGGATGTCGTCCGGGGTCGCGGGCCTTATGTCGAGGTCGGTCATGGCGCGCAGCCTATGCGGGGACGTGCAGCGCCTCCACGGCCTTGACCAGCGGGGCGAGTTCGGGAGTCAGCGCCGCCGCGTCCAGTGCCTCGCGCAGCGCGGCGTCATTGGTCGGGCGTGCCTTCTCCAGCAGCCCCAGACCGGCCTCGGTGACATTGGTGTAGATACCCCGGCGGTCGGTGGGGCACAGGTAGCGCTCCAGCAGGCCGCGGTCCTCCAGGCGGGTCACCAGCCGCGTGGTGGCGCTCTGGCTGAGGACGACGGCGTCGGCGACCTGCTTCATCTGCAGATGACCGCCATCACCGTCGTGCTGCCTGCTGAGCACGTCGAGCAGGGAGTACTCGCGCACGCTCAGCTCGTGCTGCGCCTGGAGGGCGCGCTCGATGTGCGCCTCGATCCTCCCGTGCAGCAGAGACAGGGCGCACCAGCCCTGCGCGAGGGCGGTGAGCGCGGGGTCCGTCGCTGTCATTGGGGTGTTCCTCCGTCCCGGAGCGGCTGAACTCCAGAGTAGAGCACGGCCGCAATATCCAGCGATTGCGTTTAACCCGCGTCTGCAACTATTGTGGAAGCACGCAAAACGCTCCTGCAATCGTTTGGGAAGGTCTACCCCCTCATGCCTCTCGCGCTTCTGGCCCTGGCGATCGGGGCCTTCGGAATCGGAACGACCGAGTTCGTGATCATGGGGCTGCTGCCCCAGGTGGCGGGCGATTTCGGGGTCTCCATCCCCACCGCGGGCCTGCTCGTCACCGGCTACGCCCTCGGCGTGGTGATCGGCGCCCCGCTGATGACCGTGCTCGGCACCAAGGTCTCGCGCAAGCGGATGCTGATGGTGCTGATGGGCCTGTTCATCGCCGGCAACCTGCTCTCGGCCGTCGCGCCCGTCTTCGCGGTCATGCTGATCGGACGGGTGGTCGCTTCCCTCGCCCACGGTGCCTTCTTCGGCATCGGCTCGGTCGTCGCGGCCGAGTTGGTGGCACCACAGAAGAAGGCCGGCGCCATCGCCATGATGTTCACCGGGCTGACCGTCGCCAATGTGATCGGCGTCCCGCTGGGCACGCTCATCGGGCAGCAGATCGGCTGGCGCGTGACCTTCGGCATCGTCGCCGTCCTCGGCGTGATCGGCCTCGCGGGCATCGCGAAACTCGTGCCCGATGTGCCCAAGCCCGAAGGCGTGCATCTGCGTCATGAGCTGGCCGCGTTCAAGAACGCCCAGGTCCTGCTCGCCATGGCGATGACCGTGCTCGGCTTCGGCGGAGTCTTCGCCGCCATCACCTACATCGCGCCGATGATGACCCACGTCGCCGGTTTCGCCGACGGCTCGGTCACCTGGCTGCTGGTCCTGTTCGGCCTCGGCATGGTCGGCGGCAACCTGATCGGCGGCAAGTTCGCCGACCGTGCCCTGATGCCCATGCTCTACGTCTCGCTGGGCGCCCTGGCTGTCGTCCTCGCGCTCTTCACGCTCACCGCCCACAACAAGATCGCGGCGGCCGTGACCATCGCCCTGATCGGGGCCCTCGGCTTCGCCACCGTCCCGCCGCTGCAGAAGCGCGTCCTCGACCAGGCGCACGGCGCCCCGACCCTCGCCTCGGCCGTGAACATCGGCGCGTTCAACCTGGGCAACGCCCTGTCCGCCTGGCTCGGCGGCATGGTCATCGCGGCCGGGTTCGGCTACACCGCCCCCAACTGGGTCGGCGCCGTCCTCGCCGCGGCCGCCCTGCTGCTCGCCGTCCTGTCGGCCGCCCTGGAGCGCCGCGACGCCAGGTCCGGCGCGGTGACCGCCTCCGGCGCACCCGCCGGCCGGCCGGAGCCCGCCCGCCCCTGAGGCCGCCACGGCAGCCCCACAGACCCCCGCCCGCACCGGTGACGAACACGACCCGGCCCGGACGGACCACCTCAGAAACATCCAAGGAGACCCCCACCATGAGCACCACCACCTTCGCCCCGCTCACCATCGAGGACGCCGAGCTGCTCATCGCCACCGCCCGGCGCGCGGCCGAGGACGCCGGTGTGACCGTCAGCGTCACCGTCCTGGACGCCGGTGGCCACCTGCTCGCCTTCCGCCGGGACGACCGGGCCGTGCTGATCTCCGGCGAGACCAGCACCCGCAAGGCGTACACCGCTCTCCAGCTCAATGCGCCGACCGCCGACCTGGTCGACCTCGTGCAGCCCGGCGGCCTCTTCCACACGCTGCCCACGGCGCTCGACCGCCCGCTGCTCTTCATCGCCGGTGGCGTTCCCGTCCACCGTGACGGCCGGCTGATCGGCGCGATCGGTGTCGGCGGCGGTGCGCCGGACCAGGACCACGGCTTCGCCACCGAGGCTGTGAGCGCCCTCGTCTGAGCGAGCCCCGCACACCATGACGACGGCCCCCGCCGCATCGCGGGGGCCGTCGTCATGCCGGGGTCAGCCCGCGGCCACCGTCAGCGGTGCGAACCTGCGGGTCCAGTCCCCCGGTAGATCAGCCACGCCGAGGACCATGACGGAATTCGACATCACCGGCGCGAGTCCCCGCTCCTTCGCCCAGGTCAGCAGTTCCTCGTGGCGCACGTCCACGTCGGTGCGCAGTGGTCGGCCGGTACGGGCCGCGAGCGAGCCGATGAGGGCTTTGGCCGTCTCCGTGTCGCGGGCGATCAGCGGGCCGACGACATGGGTCTGCATGTTGGGCCAGGCGGCGGCGTATCCGGTGATCCGGCCGTTCTCCTCCGCCACCCGCACCTGATCGGCGAAGGCGGGCAGCCGGACGAGTACCGAGGTGCGGTCGACGCCGAAGACCTCCGCGTCGAGGCGGAGGATCGACGGAAGGTCCTCGGCGGTCGCGGCCCGCGTCGCCACCGGCGGCTCCGACCGGTCCGGCGTGAAGTGCCCCATGAGCATCTCCGCCCGGCCCACGGTCTTGAAGCCGATCTCCTCGTAGAGCGGGCGGCCCACGGGCGTGGCGTGCAGGGTCAGGGGAGTGCCGTCCATGGCCGCCACGACGTGCCGCATCAGACGGCGCCCCACACCCTTACGGGAATGGCGTTCGGCGACCAGGACCATGCCGATGGCACCCAGCTCCAGCCGCTGCCCGGAGCCGTACTCCGTGACGACGCACGCGGCAACGAGGCCACCGTCGGGATCGTCGATGCCGAAGCCGTTGCCGGCAGTCAGCAGGAGCCCCCACTTGTGTTCCTCGCGGGACCACCCCCGGTCCTCGGACAGATCGGCGCAGGCGGTGAGATCGCGCGGAGTCAGACGACGGATGGGCAACGCGGCGAGTGAAGAGATCGGCACGCCGGTCAGGCTGTCCGACGGACACCCCTCACGTCCACCGGATTCGGAGACTTCTTACCGCTTCAGGCCAGTCCCGGCAGGGTCGTTTCACGTGAAACACCCCTGCCAAACGGTTTACCGCACGCGGAAGTTGATCAACTCGTCGGTTTCATACGGGGTTTGGCGGCCGACAGCGTAACCGGACGAAGCGCGTCAAGAGCTGTGTTTCCGGGTAACGGAACGCGGCATCCGGCCACGGTGTCACGCTGCGGAGCGAGTGCTGCGGTCCTCCGCCTCGTCGGGGATCACGCGCTTCCGAGGGGGAGAGCGCAGACCGCCGCAGGAGTGCGAGCGAGGGCACACATGGAAGCTCCGGCCACCCCATCGGGGAACGACGGCCTGCCGAACCAAGGCGACCGACGGCCGAGGCGCGGCACCGAGACGGAGCCGGTCGTCGCGCGCCCGGCGCGGCCCCTCGCGCAGGCGTCCTGGGACGCGCTGCTCATCCGCCGCACGATGGCGGAGATCGCACCCGTCGCCGACAAGGTGACCTCCTACTTCTACGCTCTCCTCTTCGTACGCCACCCGGAGCTGCGACCCCTGTTCCCGCCCGCGATGGACACCCAGCGGGACCGTCTGCTGCGGGCACTGCTCACGGCGGCGGAGCACATCGACAACCCGCCCGTGCTCGTCGACTACCTGCGAAACCTAGGCCGGGGCCACCGTAAGTACGGCACCCGAGCCGAGCACTACCCGGCCGTGGGTGCGTGCCTGATCGGCGCCCTGAGCACCTACGCCACCCACACCTGGAACCCGCAGGCGGAGGCAGCCTGGGGCCGGGTCTACGCGACCATCTCCCAGGTCATGATCGACGCAGCCGCGACGGACGGGCGGGATGCTCCGCCCTGGTGGCATGCCGAGGTCGTCACCCACGACCTGAGGACACCCGACGTCGCGGTCCTCACGCTGCGCCCCGACCAGCCGTACCCCTTCCTGGCCGGGCAGTACGCGAGTGTGGAGACCCCCTGGTGGCCGCGCGTCTGGCGGCACTACTCCTTCGCCTCCGCACCCCGCGCCGACGGCCTGCTCACCTTCCATGTGCGCGCGGTCCCGGCCGGCTGGGTCTCCAACGCCCTGGTCCACCGCGCCTGCCCCGGAGACGTGGTGCGCCTCGGGCCACCGGTCGGCTCGATGAGCGTCGACCACGGCACCGACAGCGGCCTGCTCTGCCTGGGCGGCGGCACCGGCATAGCCCCGATCAAGGCCATGGCCGAGGAGGTGGCCCAGCATGGCGCCCGCCGTCCGGTCGAGGTGTTCTACAGCGCCCGCAATGACCATGACCTGTATGACATCGACACCCTGCTCCGGCTGCGGCAGGCCCACCCCTGGATATCCGTCCGGTCGGTCATCGACCGGGAGGACCGCCACCTCCACGACGCCGTCCGGGCGAGCGGCCCCTGGCGGGACTACGACGCCTATCTCTCCGGTCCGCCCGGCATGATCCGCAGCGGTGTCTCCGCGTTGCAGGCGCTCGGCGTTCCCGCGCCCCGCATACGGCACGACCCGGTCGAGGACCTGGTGGTCGTCGGTTTCTGAGCGCGTGGGCCCCGGCTAGCCGAGGTCGGGGGCGTGCATGGCGCGGACGCCTTCGATGTTGCCGTCCAGGTAGTGCCGCAGCGACAGCGGGACGAGGTGGACGGAGGCGATGCCGACCCGGGTGAAAGGGATGCGGACGATCTCGTACTCCCCGGCGGGTTCCTCCACCTCGGGGCCATGGCGGAGGGAGGGGTCCATGGACGCCAGCCGGCAGACGAAGAAGTGCTGGACCTTCACACCGGTCGCGCCACCGTCCTCGCCGATGTGCTCCACGGTGTCCACGAAGCAGGGCACGACATCACTGATCTTGGCGCCGAGTTCCTCGTACACCTCGCGGTGCAGGGCGTCCACGACGGTCGGGTCCTCGGGCTCGACCCCGCCACCGGGGGTGACCCAGTAGGGATCGACACCGGGCTTGGTGCGCTTGATCAGGATCAGGTCGTCACCGTCCAGCAGAACGGCGCGGGCGGTGCGCTTGACCACGGGTCGGACGGTCATGGGAACAATGTGGCCCGGCTGGTTCCACGTGAAACATCGCAGGCGGCTTCGGCCGCACGACGCGGAGACATTCCCGGAGGAAAGCCCGCTCGGCACCGGGAAAGCCCGCTCAGCACCACCGCGAGGCAGCCCGCTGAAGCCACTCGTGCGCCCGTGCCACATGTGGCAGAGCCAGCGAGCCGGTGCGCACCACCAGGAAGTAGGTCCGCAGCGGCGGCACGGCCGGGTCGTGCAGCAGCACCACCTCGGCGCGGTCCAGGGCGGTGGCGCACAGATAGCGGGGCAGCACCGCGAGCCCCGCGCCCGCCCCGGCACAGGCCAGCACGGCACGCAGGTCGGGGACGATGACCGTGCCCGAGATCCCCGGACGCGTGTCGAAGACGGAGGCCCAGTAGCGCGAGACGAAGGGCAGCGACTCGTGGACCTCGACCACGGGCAGGTTCTTCAGCGCGGCCGCTCCCGTCAGCCGCAGCGCTTCCGGACCGATCCGCTCGGCCCAGCGTGGGGCGGCGACCAGCACATGTTCCTCGTCGCAGAGCGGGCTCGCGCTCAGCAGGGCGCCGCGCGGCCGGAGCGTGCTGATGGCCAGCTCGTGATGGCCGGCCGCGAGCCCCTCCAGCACTTCCTCCGCGGTGCCGAAGGAGGCGCGCAGGGCAAGGCCCTGACCGTCGGCGCCGGTCAGTTCCGTCAGGGCGGGCAGCGCGCGCTCGGCGGTGAACTCCGGGGGGCCGGCCAGATGCAGCGTGCGCAGCGAGGACTCGTCGTCCAGGCCGCTCTCGGCTATCTCCACCAGGGCGTCGAGATGTGGTGCGGCCTTGTGGGCCAGTTCGTCGCCGATGGTCGTGGGCGTCACCCCGCGGGCCTGCCGCAGGAAGAGGGGGCGGCCGAGCTGGCGTTCCAGCGTGCGGATCTGGGAGGTGACGGCGGGCTGGGACAGGCCCAGCAGGGCGGCGGCGCGGGTGAAGGAGCCGGCCCGGTGCACGGTGACGAAGGTCCGCAGCAGGGCCAGGTCCATGGCGGGGTCCCCTTTCCCTGCCTCCTCCGGCGGCCGGGCAGGCCCCAACTATAAATAAGTCGATAGGTCTCTGTCGTTACCGTGATTGGACACTGACGCAGAGTCAACTAGCCTTGCTTGCGCGGTTCTTCGCGCGCGGAACCGGTGACGGTCCGAGCCACGAGGGGGGAGGCTCGGACCGTCCGCACCGCCTTCAGTCCGCGGACTCGGCGGACTCGTTCAAGGCGCGCAGCACGTCCGCCACCAGGTCCTCGGCGTCCTCGGCCCCCACCGACATGCGGATGAAGCCCTCCGGCACCGCGTCCCCGCCCCAGCGGCCGCGCCGCTCGGCAGTGGAGCGGACCCCGCCGAAGCTCGTCGCGTCCTCGACCAGACGCAGTGCTTCGAGGAACCGCTCGGCCCGCTCGCGGGTGGGCAGCGTGAAGGAGACCACGCAGCCGAAGCGGCGCATCTGCCGCGACGCGACCGCGTGCGACGGATCGTCGGGCAGCCCCGGATACCGCAGGCCGGAGACCTCGGGGCGCCCGCGCAAAGCCTGGGCCACCTCCAGCGCCGTGGCGTTCTGCCGGTCGACGCGGAGCGGAAGCGTGGCGATCGAGCGGTGGGCGAGCCACGCCTCCATCGGGCCGGGGATCGCCCCGACGATCTTCCGCCAGCGGCGTACCGCGTCCATCGCCTCGCCCGCGCGCCCGACGACGTAACCCAGCAGGACGTCGCCGTGGCCGGTCAGCTGCTTGGTTCCGCTGGCCACGGCGAAGTCGGCGCCCAGCTCCAGCGGGCGCTGCCCGAGCGGCGTGGCGAGGGTGTTGTCGACGGCCACGAGCGCGCCGCGCGCGTGGGCCTCCTTCACCAGTCGCCGGATGTCGCACACGTCGAGCCCGGGGTTGGACGGCGACTCGATCCACAGCAGCCGCGCCCCGTCGAGCGCGTCGAGCTGGGCGTCGCCGCCGGTGGGCGCGGTGCGCACCTCGATGCCGAACGCCTCCAGCTGGGCCCGGACCAGGGGGAGCGCCTGGTAGCCGTCCGAGGGCAGCACGACCGTGTCGCCGGAGCGCAGCTGGGAGAAGAGCACGGCGGAGATCGCGGCCATGCCGGAGGCGAACACCAGCGTCTCGGCGTCGTCGCCGCCGGGCGCCTCCAGCTCGCCGATGGCACGTTCCAGCAGGGTCCAGGTGGGGTTGCCGTCGCGGCCGTAGGAGTACGGGCCGCTGACGTCGCCGGGCAGGTGGAAGTGCGCGGCGAACACCGGCCCCGGCAGGGTCGGCTCGTGCTTCACCGGCTCGGGAAGGCCGGCCCGGACGGCGCGGGTGCCGTCGCCGGTCGAGTCCGGGTGCGCGGCTGTGTCGTTCATACGGGCCGTTCCTCCAGATGTTCGCGTACGGAATCGAGCAGTCCGGCGCTCGCCGCCTCCACCATCTCGAGGCACTCCTCGAAGCCGTCGCGGCCCCCGTAGTAGGGGTCCGGAACGTCGAGGTCGGCGTCGGCCGCCGGGTCGTAGGAGCGCAGCAGGCGCACCTTGCGCGCGTCCGCCTCGGTCGGGGCGAGGCGGCGCAGGGCCTTGAGATGGCCGGTGTCGAGGGCGATCACCAGGTCGAGGCGGCCGAACCAGGACGGCCGGAACTGCCGCGCGGTGTGCTCGGTGCCGTAGCCGTGCTCGTCGAGGACGGACACGGTGCGCGGGTCGGCGTCGTCGCCCTCGTGCCAGCCACCGGTGCCGGCGCTGTCGACCTCGACCAGGCCGTCGAGTCCGGCTTCGGCGACACGCGCCCGGAAGACCGACTCGGCCATCGGGGAGCGGCAGATGTTGCCGGTGCACACGAAACAGACGCGGTAGGCCATGACCGGATCAGTCCTCGTCGGGCAGAACGAGATTCAGTGCCCAGGAGACGATGGAGATGATCAGCCCGCCGAGCACGGCCGTCCAGAACCCGTCGACATGGAAACTGAGGTTGAGCTGGTCGCACACCCACGAGGTCAGCAGCAGCATCAGCGCGTTGACGATGAGGGTGATCAGGCCGAGGGTCAGGATGAAGAGCGGGAAGGTCAGCACCTTCACGACCGGCTTGACCAGAAGGTTCACCAGTCCGAAGACCAGCGCGACCACGATCAGCGTGCCGATCTTCTTGCCCGTGCTGTCACCGGTGAGGGTGATCTTGTCGAGGAGCCACACGGCGACCGCGAGGGCGCCCGCGTTGGCGATCGTCTTGACTACGAGATTCTTCATGTGTCTGATCGTTGCAGACCAGAATCAGAGTGGGCGGCGGGGCAAGGGCGGACGACGGCGATGAAGGCATTCCGGCTGGACGAACTGGAGGCGGAGCGCGCCGCCAACGAGGGCGCCTACCTCCAGTTCCTGCGCGAGCGGAACATGTCGGTCGGCCTGTACGCCCTCGACGCCGGCTCCCACGACCCGCAGAAGCCCCATCTCCAGGACGAGGTGTACTTCGTCGTCAGCGGCCGGGCCTCGATCACGGTCGGGCTGGAGACCACGGAGGTCGCGCGGGGCAGCGTGGTGTACGTGCCGGCGGGTGTGGCCCACAAGTTCCACCACATCAGCGAGGACCTGAGGGTCCTGGTGGTGTTCTCTCCCCCCGAGGCGTGAGGGGCGGCTCTCAGGGTTCCCTAGGGGATGGATCAGGGGACGACAAGGGGTGCGAGGCCCCCACGGAGCCCCTCGTCGGCTCTAGCATCGAAGCGGGACATCGAGAACCGCTAGCGCAAAGGACGAGGCGATGCGAGAGATCTTCACGGGATTGCCGTGGTGGGTGAAGTGGGTCGCGGTGCCGGTCATCGCGCTGGTCGTGTTCGGCGGCCTGATAGCGACCGTGGTCGGCTTCCTGATCGGTCTGCTCTTCAAGCTCCTGCTCTTCGTCGCCCTGGTCGGCGGACTCATCTACGTGGTGCGGAAGTTCACCGCCGGCTCCTCGTCGCGCGGAGACTGGTGACGCGCGCGGGTGCCGGGGAGCGGTAACACGGATCGCCGGTTCCCTCGGGGGAGGGAAGTTTCCCCGGCAGGCCGTCCGCGTGCGGTGGTGGACGGTTAGAGTCCGGACTCCCGTGGGGCCCCGAACCCCACGGGCGGCACGCACCCCACCCGTGTCCACCCCGCACGGGCCGCCCCCACCTCCGCGCTTCGGGAGTAAATCCTTGGCCACGGTCGACACCGCCCCGGCAGGACCCCACGCACCCCCGGCTCCGGCGCGGTCCTGCGCGCCCCCGATGCAGCGGCCCCCCGCCGCCACCGCCCCCGACAAGCACTCCGCGACCCTCATCGGGTCCGTCCAGCGCGCCATGCGCCTGCTGGAGACGGTCGCCGGGCACGAGTACGGCGCTCCCGCCAAGCAGCTCGCCCGCGAGACGGGCCTCGCGCTCCCCACGGCCTACCACCTGCTGCGCACCCTGGTGCACGAGGGCTATCTGCGCCGGGACAAGGGGCGGTTCTTCCTCGGCGACGCGGCGGACCGGCTCAGCAGCAGCGGAGCGCAGCAGAAACGTCGCAGCACGGTGGCCGACACCCTCGCGCACTGGCGCGATTCGATCGGCGCCCCGGTGTACTACGCGATGTACCGGGACGGCGAGATCGAGGTCATGTGCGTGGCCGACTCGCGGGAGACCCCGGCCGTCGCGGAGTGGGCCGACTTCCGCGAGACGGGACACGCCCACGCCATCGGGAAGTGCCTGCTCTCCCAGCTGGACGAGGACGCCCGCCGCGACCACCTCGCGCGCTACCCGGTGCGCTCCCTCACGCCGTACACCGTGCGCGACAACGACGCCCTGCTGCGGCGGCTGGCCAGGACCCGGCGCATGGAACCGGTGGTGGAACGGCAGGAATACGCCCTTGGAGCGGTCTGTGCGGCGGTGCCGATCACTGTCGGTACAACCGCCGCGACGATGGCGATCTCGCTCCCGGCCCATCAGGCTGATCAACTTCCGTGCATGACAAGGAGGTTGCAGTCGGAGATGGGTCGTCACATGGGAGCGCTGGCACTCTCTATCAGCATCTGAAAACTCACTCCTTGTGATCTGCCATGTACGTTCAGCTAGATTTGACCCCAGTCAGGGATTAAACCCGGCCAGTCGATGTCATACGACGGGGTAGGCGATGCGCGAGTCCGTACAGGCAGAAGTCATGATGAGCTTTCTCGTCTCGGAGGAGCTTTCCTTCCGTATTCCGGTGGAGTTGCGCTACGAGACGAGTGATCCCTATGCGGTGCGGCTCACCTTCCATCTGCCCGGTGACGCCCCGGTGACCTGGGTCTTCGGCCGGGAGTTGATGATCGACGGGGTCGGCCGGCCGTGCGGCGAGGGGGATGTGCACATCGCCCCCGTCGACTGCGAGGTGCTGGGCGAGGTGTTGATCCGGCTTCAGGTGGGCGGTGATCAGGCGCTGTTCCGCTCCTCCACCCCGCCGCTCGTGGCATTCCTCGACCGCACCGACAAGCTGGTGCCGCTCGGGCAGGAGGGTGCGCTGGCCGACTTCGACACCCACCTCGACGAGGCCCTGGGCCGCATCCTGGCCGAGGAGCAGAGCGCGGGCTGACGCGGCCCGGCCGGGGGGCGCCGAGCGTTCCGCCGGGCTCCGTGAACCTTTGAAGAAACGCTTCTTCAGGGGTTCGCGGTCCGACGGGCCCCGGGCGGCGCCTCTCAGCGCTTCCGGCGCCGTCCCCTGCCGCCGGAGGCCGCGACGGGCTGAGCGGCCTCGGGAGCCGCCGTACCGGGCGCGGGACGGTCGGCCGATACGACCAGGGCGGCGAGCGCGGTGGTGACCGGCACCGAGGCGACCAGACCGATCGAGCCGACCAGCGTGCGCACGATCTCCTCCGCGACCAGTTCACTGGTGGCCACCGTGCCCACCCCGCTCTGCGCGATGGAGAACAGCAGCAGCAGGGGCAGCGCGGCGCCCGCGTAGGCGAGGACGAGGGTGTTGACGACGGAGGCGATGTGGTCGCGGCCGATGCGGATGCCCGCCCGGTACAGCCCGCGCCAGCCCATCGAGGGATTGGCCTCGTGCAGCTCCCACACCGCCGAGGTCTGGGTGACCGTCACATCGTCCAGCACGCCCAGCGAGCCGATGATGACACCCGCGAGCAGCAGGCCGCTCATGTCGATCGACGGGTAGAGACCGTGGATCAGACCGGTGTTGTCGTCCGTGTTGCCGGTGAGCGCGGCCCAGCCGATGAACTGCGAGCCGAGGAAACCGATCAGCAGCAGTGAGACGAGGGTGCCGAGCACCGCGACGGAGGTCCGCGCGGACAGGCCGTGGCACATGTACAGCGCGATGAGCATGATCGCGCTCGACCCGACCACGGCCACCAGCAGCGGATTCGAGCCCTGGAGCACCGCGGGCAGGATGAACAGGGTCAGCACCATGAAGCTGACGGCCAGGGCCACCAGCGCCATGACGCCGCGCAGCCGGCCCACCACCACGACGGCGACCGCGAAGATTCCGGCCAGCAGCGCCATGGGGAACTTGCGGTCCAGATCGGTGACGGCGTACTGGAGGTCCTTGGGGGCCTTGGGCTCGTAGGCCACCACGACCTTGTCGCCCTGGTGCAACTGCCGGGTCTGGTCGGGCTGCACCAGCTCGGTGAAGGTGCGTCCCTGGTCCTTGCCGGTGTCGACCCGGACCGTCGCCTTCTTGCAGGGGCCCTTCTTGTCCTCCTGGGCAGCCGGACCCGCGCCCGTGGCGGAGGGGTCGCCGGCCGGGGCTCCCCCGCCCGCGCCGCCCACCTGGCAGCTCACCGAGGTGACCCGGGTGACCGTGGCCTGCTGCGTCTGGCGGTCGAAGCCGACCCCGGTGCGCTGGTGCGGCGGCGCGCCTCCGGGCCAGAGCACCACCAGACCCACGACGACGGCCGCGCTGAACGGGATCAGGATGGCCGCGATGACCTTGCGCAGATGCCTGGAGACCGGCGTGGCGGGGCCGTGGCTGTGGGAGTGGCCGTGCCCGTGGCCATGACCCCCGTGCCCGCCTCCGGAGCCCGGCCCATGCCCACCCCCGTCGCCGGGGCCTGGTCCGGAGCCGGGCCGGTGGGGCGGGCCGGGGGGAGGGTAGGGAGGCTGCTGCGTCGTGGTCACGGCCCGATCATTGCAAGAACGGGGGAGGCCCACTGTTCATCCCGTCACACGGGGCGCTAGCGTGGAGGCACCTTTGCACACGCGGGAGCTCGGAGCACCGGGCTGAGAGGGCGCTGACCTCCGTCGTTGCGATGTTTCACGTGGAACGTGGTTCCCCGAGAACATCTGCGGACGGAAATCGCTGCGTCGACCGCCGAACCTGTTACCGGGTAATGCCGGCGTAGGGAGTAGGTCTCATGACCAACAAGGACGCACGCACGCCTGCCTCCACGCAGAACACGACGAACAGTTCGTCGGGCGAGGAGGCCGGGAAGTCCATCGGCTGGCACAAGGCGTATGTCGAGGGCTCACGCCCCGATCTGCGGGTGCCGGTCCGTCAGGTGCACCTCACCAACGGGGGGTCGGTCACGCTGTACGACACCTCCGGCCCGTACACCGATCCGGAAGCCGACACCGATGTCCGCCGGGGGCTGGCCCCGCTGCGGGAGAACTGGATCGTCGCCCGTGGCGACACCGAGGAGTACGCGGGCCGTCCCGTCCGGCCGGAGGACGACGGGATCAAGCACACCTCGCCGCGCGGCGGGCTGCGCAATCTGGACGCGGTCTTTCCGGGGCGGCCCCGGCAGCCCCGGCGCGGTCGGACGGGCCGGGCGGTCACCCAGCTCGCCTATGCCCGCCAGGGCGAGATCACGCCCGAGATGGAGTTCGTGGCGCTCCGGGAGAACGTCTCTCCCGAGGTGGTCCGCGAGGAGATCGCGGCGGGGCGGGCCGTGCTGCCCGCCAATGTGAACCACCCGGAGATCGAGCCGATGATCATCGGTAAGCGGTTCCTGGTGAAGGTGAACGCCAACATCGGCAATTCCGCGGTCACTTCCTCGATCGAGGAGGAGGTGGAGAAGATGACCTGGGCGACCCGCTGGGGCGCCGACACGGTCATGGACCTCTCCACCGGCCGAAACATCCACACCACCCGCGAGTGGGTGCTGCGCAACTCCCCCGTGCCCATCGGCACCGTGCCGCTCTACCAGGCCCTGGAGAAGGTCGACGGCAGGGCCGAGGAACTGACCTGGGAGGTCTACAAGGACACGGTGATCGAGCAGGCCGAACAGGGCGTGGACTACATGACGGTTCACGCGGGTGTGCGCCTGCCGTACGTCCCGCTCACGGCGAACCGTAAGACCGGCATCGTCTCGCGCGGCGGCTCGATCATGGCCGCCTGGTGCCTGGCGCACCACAGGGAGTCGTTCCTGTACGAGAACTTCGAGGAACTCTGCGAGATCCTTGCCGCCTACGACGTCACCTACTCGCTCGGCGACGGTCTGCGGCCCGGTTCGATCGCGGACGCCAATGACGAGGCGCAGTTCGCGGAATTGCGCACGCTCGGGGAACTCAACCGGATCGCCAGGCGTTTCGATGTACAGACGATGATCGAGGGCCCCGGTCACGTCCCGATGCACAAGATCAAAGAGAACATCGACCTTCAGCAGGAGATCTGTGATGAAGCTCCGTTCTATACGCTCGGCCCGCTGACCACCGACGTCGCGCCGGCGTACGACCACATCACCTCGGGTATCGGCGCCGCGATGATCGCCTGGTGGGGCACGGCGATGCTCTGCTACGTCACGCCCAAGGAGCACCTGGGCCTGCCGAACCGGGACGACGTCAAGACCGGCGTCATCACCTACAAGATCGCCGCCCACGCGGCCGATCTGGCCAAGGGGCACCCCGGAGCCCAGGAGTGGGACGACGCTCTCTCGGACGCCCGCTTCGAGTTCCGGTGGGAGGACCAGTTCAACCTCGCCCTGGACCCGGACACGGCACGGGAGTTCCACGACGAGACCCTGCCCGCCGAACCCGCGAAGACGGCCCACTTCTGCTCCATGTGCGGCCCGAAGTTCTGCAGCATGAAGATCTCGCAGGACATCCGGCGCGAACACGGCGGGAACCGGGCCGAGATCGAGGAGGGCATGGCGAGGAAGTCCCTGGAGTTCGCGGCCACGGGCAACCGGGTCTACCTGCCGATCGCGGAGGACCGGCCCTAGCCGGGCTGGGCTCCAGCCGGGCCGGGCCCTAGTCCGGCTGGTGTTCCGGGCCGCCGAAGTCCGGGCTCGTGTAGTCCGGGCTGCTGAAGCGGGGGCGGTCGGTGGCCGCTCCGTCGTCGGGGCTGCTGAAGCCGGGGCGGCCGTAGCCCAGGCGTGGCATCCGGCCGCTCGGTCCGGGGGCCGGCAGGGGCTGTGCGGCGGGTGTGCCGGGCTGGGCGAGGGCGTCGCGCAGGAAGGGCAGGATGCCGCGTTCGAGCAGCGCGTCCCGCCACTCCTGACGCGCCCTCGCCACCGCCTCGTGCGCCTCCTCCTGGGCGGCGGCCCCGGCGGAGGAGCTGTTGCGCAGCGCGGTGATCAGCAGCGCCACCCCGGCGGTCAGGATCGCCGCCGCCGTCACGGCGCCGAAGACCCAGCCGACGGTGAGCATGGTCCGGCCGAACTGCTGGCCGGGGGCGAGCATCTTCAGGATGTAGCCGACCAGCAGGAAGATCACTGCGGCCGTTCCGGCGAGCACGGGAGCCAGTACCGCGATCATCGCGCTGGCGCCCGCGCCGGCGGCCTCGGCGGTCTCGCCGAGGGCGGCGGCGAGCCCCAGAGGGCCCGGCCCCGGTTCCGCCGAGCCGGATTCGGTGCCGGACGCCTCGGCGGGCGGTGCCGGGTGGCGCAGTTCCTCGCGGGTCTTGACGTAGTGCTGGTACTCGGTGGTGGCGGCCGCCGTGATGAGGGCCGTGGCGTTGAGCGCCATCGTGCGCAGCTGTTCCGGGTTGAGCCGCTCTCCGACGGCGGACAGTTCCGGGTGGTCGGGTGCGGAGCGCAGCGCCTCATCGAGGAGCCGCTCGAATTCCCGGCGGTCCTCGCTCAGCAGGTGCTGCGGAACGCTGTTCATGTGCATCCCCCGATGCTCCGTAGGGCTTGGGGCTCGCATGGCGGCGAGCCGTCGGGCAGAAACGGAGGGGAGCCTGCTACGGATAAGCCGATGGTAGAGCTGTCACACCGCACGGTGACAGGGGGTTGCTGGAAATTGAGACCAGGCGAACCGTCAGGCGTCCAGGGGAAGTTGCTGGACCAGCAGCTTTCCGGCCATGGTCACGCCGCCGTCCATGGCGATGGCGAGACCGTCGGCGTAGACGTGCGGACCCTCGACATGCGGGTCGCTCCGGTCCTCGCTCTCCTCGGAGCCGACCTGGCCGAGCAGATAGGGAATCGGGCTGTGGCCGTGAACCACACGGGCGCCGCCGTACGTATCGAGGAGGGAGCGCACGGCGTCGGCGCCGCCCTCGTCGCGGAACGAGAAGCGCTTGGTGAACTTGCGGAACAGGTCCCACACCTCGTCCGCGTCATTGCGGGTCAGCGCCTCGCGGACGGTGTCGTTGACGGCCTCGATCGAGTCGCCGTAGTCGAGGTAGGCGGTGGTGTCGGAGTGGACCAGCAGATGACCGTCGACCTCCTCGACCGCGTCGAGCCGGGCCATCCACTGCAGGTGGTGGTCCTGGAGGCGGTCCATGTCGGTCTTCTGGCCGCCGTTGAGCAGCCAGGCCGCCTGGAAGGTGGCGGTGCCCGCGCCGGAGTTGACCGGGGTGTCGCCGAACCGCTTGGCGCCCAGCAGCAGCAGCTCGTGGTTGCCCATCAGGGCCTTGCAGTAGCCGCCGGCCGCCGCGGCCTCGGCGGACAGCCGCATCACGAGGTCGATGACGCCGATGCCGTCCGGACCCCGGTCGGTGAAGTCGCCGAGGAACCACAGCCGGGCGGTGCCCGCGCACCACTGGCCGGCCTCGTCGATCAGGCCCTTCTCCCGCAGCGCGCTCAGCAGCTCCTCGATGTAGCCGTGGACGTCGCCGACGACGAACAGCGGGCCGGGGCCCGCTTCGGGCTGCGGCGCCGGGGCGGCCGCCGGTTCGACCGGCGGCGGGAGGGTGTCGCCGCGCTGGATGACCGGCAGGTCGCGCTCGGTCGGGGTGTACCCGTCGGGGTGCTCCTCCTCGTGCGGAGGGACGACGTCACCGGGGTGGACGTCGGCGTACGGACCGGTCTCATGGACGTACGCGGGCACCCGGAAGTCGCGCAACGTCGCCGTTCGCTCCGTCTCGGGTCCCTGACCGGCCCCCTGAGTCATCAGACCCCTCCACCATCGCGCCGCAGCTGCACCGCTTCGGACTGCCTGGTCGCAGCGGCCCGCGGTGTCGTGGGCCCATCATAGGAATGCGCGTCGCGCCATGTGATGACCCAGGGGTGGTGAATCACGGCGAGGCTCCTGATCGCCAAGGCTTTCGTCCCGATTGGGCAGGAGTTCGACTGGTTGCCCGGCCGTGATCGGCTCGCTCGCCGGGCGGTCGTCCGCCCCGCTTCGGCGAGGCGCGACCGACCCGGGCACGCCTCGCGCAACCGCCCGCTCCCGCCGGGCGGACGACCTCGGGCCCGGGTCCGTCAGCCCCGCTCCGGCGCCCTGGGCGGGCTGACCGTGGTGCGCGGCGGACGGCGCTGGGACGAGGTGCGCACGATCAGCTCGGTCGGCATCACCTGCTCGACCGGCTGGTCCGACTCGACCCCCTCGATGGCGTCGATGAGGAGCTGCACGACCGCCGTGCCGATGCGGCGCGGCTTGAGCGAGAGCGTGGTGATGGGCGGCTCGGTCGTGGCGTACACCGTGGACTCGCTGCAGCACACCAGCAGCAGGTCGTCCGGGACGCGCAGCCCGTAGCGCCGGGCGGCGGCGAGCAGATCGGTGCCGTTGGGGTCGAAGAGACCGTAGACGGCGTCCGGGCGGTCGGGGCGGGCGAGCAGCCGGTCGGCGGCGACGGCGCCCGCACACGGGTCGTGCGCCGGGTACGACTCGTAGACCGGGTCCTGGCCGACCCGCTCGCACCAGCGCAGATAGGCGGTGGTGGACAGATGGGTGTACGTGTCCGTGGTGGTGCCGGTGAGCAGTCCGATGCGGCGTGCCCCGGCGGCGGCGAGGTGGTCGAGGATGCCGAGGACGGCGGCCTCGTGGTCGTTGTCGACCCAGGCGGTGACCGGGAGGGAGCCGGCCGGGCGGCCGTCGGAGACGACCGGTAAACCCTGCCGGACGAGTTCGCTGACGACGGGGTCCTGGTCGGAGGGGTCGATGACGACCGTGCCGTCCAGTGCGACGTTCGACCACACGTCGTGGCGGGAGGTCGCGGGGAGGATGACGAGGGCGTAGCCGCGGGCGAGCGCGGCGGAGGTCGCGGCCCGCGCCATCTCGGCGAAGTAGGCGAACTCGGTGAAAGTGAAGGGTTCATCCCCGTACGTGGTCACGGTCAGGCCGATCAGGCCGGACTTTCCGGTACGGAGGGTGCGGGCGGCGGCCGAGGGCCGGTAGCCCAGTCGGTCCGCGACCTCACGGACATGGCGGCGGGTGGCATCCGGGAGCCGCCCCTTGCCGTTGAGGGCGTCGGAGACGGTCGTGATGGAGACCCCGGCGGCGGCGGCCACGTCTCTGATGCCCGCCCGGCCCGGCCGGCTGCCTCGCCGGGAGGTTTCCCCGCGGCTCACCTGGTGCTTCCCTGCTGCTGTCATGGCGAGCCGATAGTAGGGCTCTTGTGGTGGGGTAGGGCGGACGCATATGCATGCGTTGACAGGCACGTTTCTGCATGATCATCAAGCCGCAACAGCCTTGGAAAGCAAGCCAGTTGGCCGGTCCAATGGCAGGACGTGACTTGTCGACGCGCGTGGGCCTGCCAAGTGCCCGATGTTTCGAAGAGGTCTCAACTCACCTTCACGGGGGATGCGCGCCACGGCGCGAGCCACCGGCGCATGGACAAATGCGCGATGCGCCCCCTAATGCGCAGGCAGTCGCCCGGCGCGGCCCATGATGCCCGTGGGACGACGGAGGCGGGCCCCCGACCGGGTCGCGCGGGTACGCAAGCGCGCCGAATCCTCATAAGGTGAGGAGCATTGGATGCCGGCGGCGTCGACGGTCCGCCGGTGGTCGCGAGGAGGACTGCGGTGAGCGAGACGAGCCCCAAGCTGCGCGCCGAGCTGGAGGGTATCCCCACCTACAAGCCGGGCAAGCCCGCCTCGGCCGAGGGTCCGGTCGCCTACAAGCTGTCCTCCAACGAGAACCCCTATCCCCCGCTGCCCGGTGTCATGGAGCGGGTCGCGGCGGCTGTCGCCGAGTTCAACCGCTACCCCGACATGGCGTGCGGCGCCCTGATGACCGAACTGGCGGACCGCTTCGGCGTCCCGGTCTCCCACCTGGCCACGGGCACCGGCTCGGTCGGTGTGGCCCAGCAGCTGGTGCAGGCGACCAGCGGACCGGGCGACGAGGTCATCTACGCCTGGCGCTCCTTCGAGGCGTATCCGATCATCACGCGGATCAGCGGCGCCACGCCGGTGCAGGTGCCGCTCACTCCGGGCGATGTGCACGACCTGGACGCGATGGCGGACGCGATCACCGAGCGGACCCGGCTGATCTTCGTGTGCAACCCCAACAACCCGACCGGCACGGTGGTGCGGCGAGCCGAGCTGGAACGATTCCTCGACCGGGTGCCGAAGGACGTGCTGGTGGTGCTGGACGAGGCGTACCGGGAGTTCATCCGCGACCCCGAGGTGCCCGACGGGGTCGAGCTGTACCGGGAGCGGCCGAACGTCTGCGTGCTGCGCACCTTCTCCAAGGCGTACGGGCTGGCCGGGCTGCGGGTCGGGTTCGCCATCGCGCACGAGCCGGTGGCCGCCGCGCTGCGCAAGACGGCGGTGCCGTTCGGGGTCAGCCATGTCGCGCAGGAGGCGGCGATCGCCTCGCTCCAGGCAGAGGACGCGCTGCTGGGCCGGGTCGGTTCGCTGGTGTGCGAGCGCGCCCGGGTGGTCGACGCGCTGCGCGCGCAGGGCTGGACGGTGCCGGAGACTCAGGCCAACTTCGTGTGGCTGCGGCTGGGGGAGCGGACCATGGAGTTCGCGGCGGCGTGCGAGGACCACGGTGTGGTGGTGCGGCCGTTCCCCGGCGAGGGCGTGCGGGTGACGGTCGGGGAGACCGAGGCGAACGACCTGTTCCTGAAGGCCGCGGAGGCGTTTCGCCGCGAGGTGGCGGGCGACGGGGAGAGCTGACGCCGATCTCCCGACGATGAGTCAGGGCCCCGCTTCAGGCGGGGCCCTTCGTCGTTGCGGGCAGTCGTCGAGGGCCCCCCTTTCGGGTGACGAATACCTGTGCGCCATAATGGCTTGTGAATGTGAACGCTTTCACAAGCTCCGTCCGGATTGCTCCATATGTGTGGGACATAAGCGGCGAACACCGCACCGGAACGGCGAAGTAGGGAGGGGTGACGACGTGGAACTGGCGCTGGCGCCGGAGACCCTGGCGCGCTGGCAGTTCGGCATCACCACCGTCTATCACTTTCTGTTCGTCCCCCTGACGATCTCCCTGGCCGCGCTCACGGCCGGGTTGCAGACCGCCTGGGTGCGCACGGAGAAGGAGGTCTACCTCAGGGCCACGAAGTTCTGGGGCAAGCTCTTCCTGATCAACATCGCGATGGGTGTGGTCACCGGCATCGTGCAGGAGTTCCAGTTCGGCATGAACTGGTCGGACTACTCGCGCTTCGTCGGGGACATCTTCGGCGCCCCGCTGGCGTTCGAGGCGCTGATCGCCTTCTTCTTCGAGTCGACCTTCATCGGTCTGTGGATCTTCGGCTGGGACAAGCTGCCGAAGAAGATCCACCTGGCCTGCATCTGGATGGTCTCGCTGGGCACGGTCCTCTCGGCGTACTTCATCCTCGCGGCCAACTCCTGGATGCAGCACCCCGTGGGCTTCCGGATCAACAAGGAGAAGGGGCGCGCCGAACTGACCGACTTCTGGGCCGTGCTGACCCAGAACACCGCGCTCAGCCAGGCGTTCCACACGCTCTCTGCGGCCTTCCTGACCGGCGGCGCCTTCATGGTGGGCATCGCCGCCTACCACCTGGCCCGCCGCCGGCACATCCGGGTGATGCGGACCTCGCTGCGGCTCGGACTGGTCACCGTGGTCGTCGCCGGCCTGCTCACCGCGGTCAGCGGCGATCTGCTCGGCAAGGTGATGTTCAAGCAGCAGCCGATGAAGATGGCCGCCGCCGAGGCCCTGTGGGACGGTCAGAAACCCGCGCCGTTCTCGGTCTTCGCCTACGGCGACGTGGACAAGGGCCACAACACCGTCGCCATCGAGGTGCCGGGACTGCTGTCCTTCCTCGCCAACGACGACTTCTCCTCCTACGTCCCCGGCATCAACGACGTCAACAAGGCCGAGCAGGAGAAGTTCGGGCCCGGCGACTACCGGCCCAACATCCCGGTCGCCTACTGGGGCTTCCGCTGGATGATCGGGTTCGGCATGGCCTCCTTCACCCTCGGGGCGATCGGGCTCTGGCTGACCCGGAAGAAGTTCCTGCTCCCCCGGCAACTGCGCACCGGCGACGACGAGCTGCCGCATCTGGTGCTGTTCGGGAAGCGGACGCTGGGCCCGAAGCTGACCCCCTGGTTCTGGCGCGTGGCCACCTGGACGATGGCCTTCCCGCTGATCGCCAACTCCTGGGGCTGGATCTTCACCGAGATGGGCCGCCAGCCCTGGGTCGTCTACGGCCTGTTCCAGACCCGGCAAGCGGTCTCCCCCGGTGTCTCCCAGGCCGAGGTCGCCATCTCGATGGCCGTCTTCACCGCGCTGTACGCGGTCCTCGCGGTCATCGAGGTCCGGTTGCTGGCCAAGTACGCCAAGGCCGGCCCTCCGGAGCTGACCGAGGCCGACCTCAACCCGCCCACGAAGATCGGCGGCGACCACCGCGACGCCGACCGGCCGATGGCCTTCTCGTACTAGCGCTGGGGGAACAGCCATGGAACTTCATGACGTCTGGTTCGTGCTCATAGCCGTGCTGTGGACCGGCTACTTCTTCCTGGAGGGGTTCGACTTCGGGGTCGGTGTCCTCACCCGGCTGCTCGCCCGGGACCGGTCCGAGCGGCGTGTGCTGATCAACACCATCGGGCCGGTGTGGGACGGCAACGAGGTGTGGTTGCTCACCGCGGGCGGTGCGACCTTCGCCGCCTTCCCGGAGTGGTACGCCACCCTGTTCTCCGGCTTCTATCTGCCGCTGCTGGCCATCCTGGTCTGCCTGATCGTGCGGGGCGTGGCCTTCGAGTACCGGGTCAAGCGGCCCGAGGAGAACTGGCAGCGCAACTGGGAGTGGGCGATCTTCTGGACCTCGCTGATCCCGGCGTTCCTGTGGGGCGTGGCCTTCGGGAACATCGTGCGGGGCGTGAAGATCGACCGGAACTTCGAGTACGTCGGGGGTCTCGGTGACCTTCTCAACCCCTACGCCCTGCTCGGCGGCGCGGTGACGCTCACCCTGTTCACCTTCCACGGGACGGTGTTCACGGCGCTCAAGACCGTCGGTGACATCCGGGAGCGGGCGCGGAAGCTGGCGCTGCGTACCGGCCCGGTGACCGTCGTCCTGGCGCTCGCCTTCCTGGTCTGGACGCAGCTCCACAGGGGGGACGGTGCGAGTCTGGTCGCCCTGGTCGTGGCGGCCGTCGCCTTGGTCGGCGCGCTGGGAGCCATCTGGCGGGTGCGGGAGGGATGGGCGTTCGCGCTGTCCGGGGTGACCATCGCGGCCACCGTGGCGATGCTGTTCCTGTCGCTCTTCCCGAATGTGATGCCGTCCACTCTCGACGCGGACTGGAGCCTCACGGTCACCAACGCCTCGTCCAGCCCCTACACCCTCAGGATCATGACGTGGTGCGCCGCGATCGCCACCCCGCTGGTCATGCTTTACCAGGGGTGGACCTACTGGGTGTTCCGCAAGCGCATCGGTACCCACCACATCGCCGAAGCCGCACACTGAGCGTCCCAAGGGTATGTTTCACGTGAAACACACTCTCGGGACTGAAGGACACGTTTCACGTGAAACCGATCGATCCCCGCCTCCTGCGCTACGCCCGTGCCACGCGCTTCTTCCTCGTGGCGGTCGTCGTCCTCGGCGGGCTCGGCGCCGGGCTGGTCATCGCCCAGGCGATGCTGATCGCCGAAGTGGTGGTCGGAGCCTTCCAGCAGGGCAAGTCCGCAGGTGACCTGGTCACCCCGCTGGCCCTGCTGGCCGGTGTCGCCTGCGGCCGCGCCCTGGTCTCCTGGCTCACCGAGCTGGCGGCGCACCGGGCCAGCGCGGCCGTGAAGTCCGAGCTGCGGGAGCGGCTCGTCGAGCGGGCCGCCGTGCTCGGACCCGGCTGGCTGAGCGGACAGCGCACCGGCTCACTGGTCACCCTGGCCACGCGCGGGGTCGACGCCCTGGACGACTACTTCTCGCGGTACCTCCCGCAGATGGGGCTCGCCCTGGTCGTCCCGGTGGCGGTGCTGGCGCGGATCGTCACCGAGGACTGGGTGTCGGCGGCGATCATCGTCGCCACCCTGCCCCTCATCCCGATCTTCATGATGCTCATCGGCTGGGCCACCCAGTCCCGGATGGACCGGCAGTGGTCGCTGCTGTCCCGGCTGTCCGGCCACTTCCTGGATGTGGTCGCGGGACTGCCCACGCTGAAGGTGTTCGGCCGGGCCAAGGCGCAGGCCGAGTCCATCCGCCGGATCACCGGCGAGTACCGCCGGGCCACCATGCGGACCCTGCGGATCGCCTTTCTCTCGTCCTTCGCGCTGGAGCTGCTGGCCACGCTCTCCGTCGCGCTGGTCGCCGTCACGATCGGCATGCGACTGGTGCACGGCGGGATGGACCTGTACATCGGCCTGGTCATCCTGATCCTGGCCCCGGAGGCGTATCTCCCGCTGCGCCAGGTGGGCGCGCAGTACCACGCGGCGGCGGAGGGCCTGGCGGCCGCGGAGGAGATCTTCGCCGTGCTGGAGACACCGGTCCCGGCCACCGGCACCGCGCCGGTTCCCTCCGGCTCGATGGCCTTCGACTCCCTGACGGTCCGCTATCCGGGCCGGTCGGCGGATGCCGTCACCGATGTGTCCTTCTCCGTGGAGCCCGGCGAGACCGTGGCGCTGATCGGGCCGAGCGGCGCGGGCAAGTCCACCCTGCTGAGCGTGCTCCTCGGCTTTGTCCGGCCCACCGAGGGCCAGGTCCGTATCGGCGGCGCCGACCTCGCCGACCTCGATCTGGAGGAGTGGCGCTCCCGGATCGCCTGGGTGCCGCAGCGGCCGCACCTGTACGCCGGGACCATCGCGGAGAACGTACGGCTGGCCCGCCCCGACGCGGACGACACCGCCGTACGCCAGGCGATGGCGGACGCGGGCGCGCTGGAGTTCGTGGACGCGCTCCCCGCGGGCGCGGACACGGTGCTCGGTGAGGACGGGGCCGGGCTCTCCGCAGGTCAGCGGCAGCGCCTCGCCCTGGCCCGCGCCTTCCTCGCCGACCGGCCGGTGCTGCTCCTGGACGAGCCCACCGCCGCACTGGACGGCGCGACCGAGGCCGATGTCGTCGAGGCGGTCCGGCGGCTCGCGGTGGGCCGTACGGTGCTGCTGGTCGTGCACCGGCCCGCGCTGCTGGAGGTCGCCGACCGGGTGGTGCGGCTGGAGCTGTCCGAGCCGGCCGCCGCTCCCGAGCCGGTCATGGCCGAGGTGACCGCTCCCGAGCCGGCCGCCACCGCGCTCGACGCGCACGTGCCCGAGCCCGCCGCCGGGCCCGGCAAGCCCTTCTTCCCCGAGCCGGACGACGCCGACGACGACCTGGACGAGCCCGCGCCCGAGACGGCGGCGGCCCGTGAACGGGGCATCCTGGCCCGCGTCCGCTCCGTGGCCGCGGCCCGGCGTGGCCGGCTGCTCTTCGCGCTGCTGCTCGGCAGCCTGGCCCTCGGCTGCGCCGTCGGTCTGATGGCGACCTCCGGCTGGCTGATCTCGCGCGCCTCGCAGCAGCCCCCGGTGCTGTATCTGCTGGTGGCCGTGACGGCCACGCGGTTCTTCGGCATCGGCCGTGCCGTCTTCCGGTACAGCGAGCGGCTGGTGTCGCACGACGCGGTGCTGCGCATGCTCGCCGACACCCGCGTCGCCGTCTACAAGCGTCTTGAGCGCCTGGCCCCGGCCGGACTGCGGGGCACCCGGCGCGGCGATCTGCTCACCCGGCTCGTCGCCGACGTGGACGCCTTCCAGGACTACTGGCTGCGCTGGCTGCTGCCCACCGGTGTGGCGGTCGTCGTCTCCGCCGCCTCGGTCGGCTTCACGGCCTGGCTGCTTCCCGAGGCCGGCCTCGCGCTCGCCGCGGGGCTGCTGCTGGCCGGTGTCGGCGTCCCGCTGATCACCGCGGCCGTCGCCCGGCGCACCGAACGACGGCTGGCGCCCGCCCGGGGCGTGCTGGCCACCCGCGTGACCGACCTGCTCACCGGCACCGCCGAGCTGACCGTCGCCGGGGCGCTGCCCTCGCGTACGGCGGCCACCCGGCAGGCCGACGGCACCCTCACCCGGATCGCGTCCCGCGCGGCCGGGGTCACCGCGCTCGGCGACGGCCTCACCGCGCTGATCTCGGGACTGACCGTCACCGTCGCCGCGCTGCTCGGTGCGCAGGCGGCGGCCGGGGGCCGTATCCACGGCGTCGTGGTGGCCGTGGTCGTCCTGACCCCGCTGGCCGCCTTCGAGGCCGTGCTCGGCCTCCCGCTGGCCGTGCGCTACCGGCAGCGGGTCGCCCGCAGCGCCGAGCGCGTCTACGAGGTCCTGGACGCCCCGGTGCCGGTCCACGAGCCCGAGCACCCCCGCGAGGCACCCGCCTCGCCCTTCCCGCTCGTGGTGAAGGACCTGACCGCCCGCTACGAGGACCAGCACCGCGACGCGCTCGACGGGCTCGACCTCACCCTGGACCGGGGCCGCCGGATCGCCGTGGTCGGCCCCTCCGGCTCCGGCAAGACCACCCTCGCCCAGGTGCTGCTGCGCTTCCTGGACGCCGGCTCGGGCACGTACACGCTCGCCGGGGTACCGGCGGACGAGATGGACGGCGACGACGTACGGCGGCTCGTCGGGCTGTGTGCCCAGGACGCCCACCTCTTCGACAGCACCGTGCGGGAGAACCTGCTGCTCGCGCGGAAGGACGCGACCGAGGCCGAGCTGCGGGACGTGCTGCTGCGGGCCCGGCTGCTGGACTGGGTGGACGGGCTCCCCGAGGGCCTGGACACGCACGTCGGCGAGCACGGGGCCCGGCTCTCCGGCGGCCAGCGGCAGCGGCTCGCGCTGGCCCGCGCGCTGCTCGCGGACTTCCCGGTGCTGGTGCTGGACGAGCCCGCCGAGCACCTCGATCTGCCCACGGCGGACGCCCTCACCGAGGACCTGCTGGCCGCGACCGAGGGCCGCACCACGCTGCTGATCACGCACCGGCTCGCCGGTCTCGCCGCGGTCGACGAGGTGCTCGTCCTCGACGCGGGCCGCGTGGTGCAGCGCGGCCCGTACGCCGAGCTGGTCACCGTGGACGGCCCGCTGGCCGCGATGGCCCGCCGCGAGGCCGAGGCGGAGTCCCTGGTGGTGCTGTGACCGGCGGGGTGGTCAGACCCGGCCGGTGAGGAGGTCCTCGATCACGCGGGCCACGCCGTCGTCGTTGTTGGCGTGGGTGCGGCCGGTGGCGGCGGCCAGCGTGTCGGGGTGGGCGTTGCCCATGGCGTAGGAGCGGCCGGCCCAGGTCAGCATCTCGATGTCGTTGGGCATGTCGCCGAAGGCGACGACCTCCTCGTGCGAGATGCCGCGCTCGGCGCAGCACAGGGCCAGGGTGCTGGCCTTGGAGACACCGGGCCCGCTCAGCTCCAGCAGGGCGCTGGGGCTGGAGCGGGTGACGTTGGCGTGGCCGCCGATGGCGATCCGGGCGAGGGTGAGGAAGGCGTCCGGGTCGAGGCCGGGGTGGTGGGCGAGGATCTTCAGCACCGGCTGGCTCGCGGCGACGCCGTCCGGCGCGAGCAGTTCCTCGGCGGGCCGCAGGGTGTCCGGGATCTCCATGTGCAGCTTGGGATAGGCGGGCTCCTGGTGGAAGCCGTAGGTCTGCTCGACCGCGAACAGGGTGCCGGGGGCCGCGTCGCGCAGCAGCTGTACGGACTTCAGGGCGTTCTCCCTGGCCAGCTCGCGCACCTTCACGAACCGGTGGGCGCCGGGTCCGCCGTGCAGGTCGACCACGGCGGCGCCGTTGCCGCAGATCGCCAGGCCGTGGCCGTGCACATGCTCGCTGACGACGTCCATCCAGCGGGCGGGGCGGCCGGTGACGAAGAAGACCTCGACACCCGCCTCCTCGGCCGCGGCCAGCGCGGCGACGGTCCGTGCGGAGACGGTCTGGTCGTCGCGCAGCAGGGTGCCGTCGAGGTCGGTGGCGATCAGGCGCGGCGGCGGGAGAGAGGCCCCTCCTCGTCCGGACTGGGCCGACGGCTGGGCGGAGGCCGGGGTCCCCGGCTGTCTGGTCGCTGAGGTCACCCGGCCATTCTCGCGCATATGCGCGCACGACCGTGCGCGAGACCGCGCAGATGAGTTCAGGGATGCGTCAGATGAGTTCAGGATCGCGTCCCGACCGGCCATCCGGGCGTCGTAGGCTCATCGGCATGGCCCTTCGTCTCAGTACCGTGATCCTTCCCGTCGACCGCTGGAACGAGGGAGGCCGGGCGAAATGGCAGCGGGCCGAGGAGCTGGGGTTCCACGCCGCTTACACCTATGACCATCTCTCGTGGCGGTCCTTCCGGGACGGGCCCTGGTTCGGGGCGCTGCCGACGCTGACGGCCGCCGCCGGGGTGACCGAGCGGCTGCGGCTGGGGACGCTGGTGACCTCGCCGAACTTCCGGCACCCGGTGACCCTGGCCAAGGAGCTGATCTCCCTGGACGACATCTCCGGCGGCCGGGTCACCCTGGGCATCGGGGCGGGCGGCTCCGGGTTCGACGCGACGGCGCTCGGGCAGGAGGCGTGGTCGCCGCGTGAGCGTGCCGACCGGTTCGCGGAGTTCGTGTCGCTGCTGGACCAGCTGCTGACCGAGGACGCCGTTTCCTACGCGGGCGACCACTACTCGGCGCACGAGGCACGCAACATCCCGGGCTGTGCGCAGGAGCCCCGGCTGCCGTTCGCGGTGGCGGCGACGGGCCCGCGCGGGCTGCGGCTGGCCGCCCGGTACGGGCAGGCGTGGGTGACCACGGGCGACCCGAAGCTGTTCGAGACGGGCACGTCCGAGCAGTCGGTGCTGGCGGTCGAGCAGCAGATCGGCCGGCTCACCGAGGCGTGCGCGGAGATCGGCCGGGACGTGACCGGGCTGGACAAGATCATGCTGACCGGGTTCACCCCGGACCGGAGCCGTCCGCTGGAGTCCGTCGACGCGTTCGTGGACTTCGCCGGCCGGTACGCCGCGCTGGGCGTCACCGAGCTGGTGATCCACTGGCCCATCCCCGACTCGGACTTCGCGGCCGATCAGGCCGTCTTCGAGAAGATCGCCACCGAGGCCGTCGCCCAGCTCGGCTGAGCGGGCGGAGACCTCAGCGCGGCTCGGAGAAGCGCAGGTAGCGCGGCGGGACGGCGTCGGTCAGCCAGACGCCGTTCGCGCTGACGTGGAAGACGTGGCCGTCGCGGTGCATGGCGCCCGCGTCCACGGCGAGGACCACGGGCCGGCCACGGCGGGCGCCCACCCTGGTCGCGGTCTCGCGGTCGGCCGAGAGGTGGACGTCGTGGCGGTTCATGGGGCGCAGCCCCTCGGCGCGGATCGCGTCCAGGCTGCGGGCGACGGTGCCGTGGTACAGGTACGGCGGCGGGGTGGCCGGGGGCAGGCCGAGCGCCACCTCGACGCTGTGGCCCTGGCTGGCGCGGATTCTGCCGCCCTCGACGGCGAAGCGCCGCTTGTCGTTGACGGCCACCACATGGTCCAGCTCCGCGCGTGTGACGGGGAAGCCGTGGGCCGCCGCGGCGGCGAGCAGCGTGTCGATCTCCACCCAGCCCGCCGGGTCGAGGGTGAGCCCGATGCGCTCGGGCTGGTGGCGCAGGTGTTTCGAGAGGTACTTGGACACCTTTACGGTGCGTCTGTCATCCATCACTTCTGATGTACTCATTTCTGTCATATGGCGCTTTTCGTATCTCCCTCTCTTCTGTCTGCTCCGCGTTTTCCGCCCCTCGCCAGCCTGCTGGAGAGACGCGGATCACGCATCTGATTTTCGGCGGAAGGTTTGATCCACAGGCAACGCCCGTTATCCACAGGTGTTTTGGCGATTCTGTGGACAACTGGCGTCCACTTCAGGCAGGTTGGTCAACTTCAGGGCACTTCACGGTAGATGAAGCGTCCTCGGTCGACCCTGCCTTCACAACTTCGGCTCCACCCGCGCCACTTTGCGCAGCGCCCCCGGCAGGAACCGCGCCAGCAGATATGCACCCCGCGCCTCAGGAGTTACCGGCACCACGGCCCGGTTCTCCGCCACCGCGTCCAGGATCGCCCTGGCGACCTTCTCCGGCGGGTAGTTGCGCTTCCCGTAGAGCAGGGACGACCGCTCCTGACGCCGCCGCGCCTCGGTCTCGTCCACCCCCGTGAAGCGCGTCGTCGAGGTGATGTTGGTGTTGACGATGCCGGGACAGATGGCCGTGACTCCGATGTCCCGCGAAGCGAGTTCGGCGCGCAGGCACTCCGAGAGCATCAGCACCGCCGCCTTGGACGTGCTGTACGCCGGCAGCGCCCGGGAGGGCTGGAAGGCCGCCGCCGAGGCGATGTTGACGATGTGGCCGCCCTGCCCCCGCTCGGCCATGCGGGCGCCGAAGAGGCGGCAACCATGGATCACACCCCACAAGTTGACGTCCAGCACCTTGCGCCAGTCGTCCGGGGTCGTGGTGAAGAAGGAGCCGGACAGGCCGATGCCCGCGTTGTTCACCAGCACGTCCACCACCCCGTACTCGCGGTGCACACGCTCGGCCAGCTTCTCCATGGCCTGCTCGTCCGAGACGTCCACCGTCTCCGGCCAGGCCCCCGACGCACCTGCCGCCAGCGCCAGTTCGGCGGTGCGGGCAGCGGTCTCGGCGTCCCGGTCGACCGCCACCACACGCGCCCCGGCCTCCGCGAGAGCGAGGGCCGTGGCGCGCCCGATACCGCTGCCCGCACCCGTGATCAGCGCCAACTGGCCGCCGAAACGGTCGGCATGAGGACCGCTGCCCCGCGAAGGCTCGCCCTGTTCCACGGAGGTCACGAACTCCTCTATCCATCGCGCCAGTTGGTCGGGCCGGGTGCGCGGTACCCAGTGCTTGGCCGGGAGCGTGCGCCGGGTCAGCCTCGGCGCCCACCGCTCCAGGTCGTCGTAGAGCCGCTCCGACAGGAACGCGTCGCCCTGCGGGGTGATCAGTTGCACGGGCACGTGCGCGACGGCGTCCGGGCGGGGGTGGCGCAGGCGGGGGCGGACGTTGTCCCGGTACAGCCAGGCGCCGTGGGCCGCGTCCGAGGGCAGTGAGGCCGTCGGATAGTCGCCGGCCGGGATCTTCTCGGCCCGCTCCAGCAGCTTCGGCCACCGCTTGCCCAGCGGCCCGCGCCAGGCCAGCTCCGGCAGCACCGGCGTGTGCAGCAGGTACACGTACCAGGACTTGGCGCCCTGGCCCAGGAGCTGGCCGACCCGGCGCGGGGTCGGGCGCTTCACGCGGGCGTCGATCCAGTGGCCGAAGTGGTCCAGCGAAGGGCCCGACATGGAGGTGAACGAGGCGATGCGGCCCCGTGTCCGCTCGACCGTCACGAACTCCCAGGACTGCACCGAACCCCAGTCGTGCCCGACCAGATGCACCGGCCGGTCCGGGCTCACCGCGTCGGCCACCGCGAGGAAGTCGTCCGTCAGTTTGGCCAGGGTGAAACCGCCGCGCAGCGGCTTCGGCGCGGTCGAGCCGCCGTGGCCCCGCACGTCGTAGAGCACCACGTGGAAGTGGTCCGCGAGGCGGGCGGCCACCTCGGACCAGACCTCCTTGCTGTCCGGGTAGCCGTGCACCAGCACCACGGTGGGGCGCCCCGGATCACCCAGTTCGGCCACGCACAGCTCGATCCCGCCGGTGCGCACCCGCCGCTCACGCGCGTCCTTCAGCGTCACTTGTCCTCCGCCCGACTCCGTCCAGCGCCACCCGTGCGACGCCACCGTGCGACGCCACCCGCGACTCCCTGCGAATGTGGCAGTTGTTAGAGGTGGCGTCAATAGGGGAGATCCCCCAGGGGGCGGCCCCACCAGACTCGCCCGCCCCACCAGACCCACGGTCACCATCCCCGCGTGTCCCATCCCTTAGGGCCACGACCCCCTAGGGCCCCGTACTACCCGAGACGGACCCCAAGACGGCTCTGAGGTCTGACGACCCGCGTGCCCCATGTCACTACCGTCGAGGACGTGACTGTGATCGTGACCGAGAGCCTGAGCAAGCGGTTCCCACGGGTGACCGCGCTCGACCGGCTGTCCGTGGACATCGGACCCGGTGTGACGGGACTCGTCGGTGCCAACGGCGCCGGCAAGTCCACCCTGATCAAGATCCTGCTGGGTCTGTCCCCCGCCACCGAGGGCCGTGCCGCCGTGCTCGGCCTCGACGTGGCCACCGAAGGCGCCGCCATCCGCGAGCAAGTCGGCTACATGCCGGAGCACGACTGCCTGCCGCCCGACGTCTCGGCCACCGAGTTCGTCGTGCACATGGCGCGCATGTCCGGCCTGCCACCCACCGCGGCCCGCGAGCGCACCGCCGACACCCTGCGCCACGTCGGGCTGTACGAGGAGCGCTACCGCCCCATCGGCGGCTACTCGACCGGCATGAAGCAGCGGGTCAAGCTGGCGCAGGCGCTGGTGCACGACCCCCGGCTGGTCTTCCTGGACGAGCCGACCAACGGCCTCGACCCGGTCGGCCGGGACGAGATGCTCGGCCTGATCCGGCGTGTCCACACCGACTTCGGCATCTCGGTCCTGGTCACCTCCCATCTGCTGGGCGAGCTGGAGCGCACCTGCGACCACGTCGTGGTCGTCGACGGCGGCAAGCTGCTGCGGTCCAGCTCCACCACCGACTTCACCCAGAACACCACGACGCTGGCCGTCGAGGTCACCGACAGCGACACCCACCCCGACGGCACCCGCGCCCTGCGCGAGGCGCTGCACGCGCGCGGGATCGACACCCACGACGACGGCGGCGGCCTGCCCGGCGCCGGTCACATCCTGCTGCTCACCGCACAGGGCGAGGAGACGTACGACCTGGTGCGCGACACCGTCGCCGGGCTCGGCCTCGGCCTGGTCCGGATGGAACAGCGGCGTCACCACATCTCCGAGGTGTTCACCCGTGACGAGCAGCGGAAGGAGGCAGTCGCCCATGGCGGTTGACCAGCCCGTCCCCACGGCACCGGCGCCCTCGGGCGACCAGTCCCGCATCCACGACATCGGCTACCGCGGCTACGACGGCCCCCGCCTCGGCCGCGCCTACGCCCGCCTCTCGCTGTACTCGCAGTCCCTGCGCGGCGCCTACGGCCTCGGCCGCTCGGCCAAGTCCAAGGTGCTGCCGATGCTGCTGTTCGCGGTGATGTGCGTGCCGGCCGCCATCATGGTCGCCGTCGCGGTGACCACCAAGGCGCACGAACTTCCGGTCCCCTACACCCGGTACGCGATCATCATGCAGGCCGTTATCAGCCTGTTCGTCGCCTCCCAGGCACCGCAGTCCGTCTCCCGCGACCTGCGCTTCAAGACGGTCCCGCTGTACTTCTCGCGGCCCATCGAGACCGCCGACTACGTGCTCGCCAAGTTCGCGGCGCTCGCCTCGGCCCTGTTCATCCTCACCGGGGGCCCGCTGCTCGTGCTGTACGTGGGCGCGCTGCTCGCCAAGATGGGCGTGGCCCACCAGAGCGAGAAGTTCGGCCAGGGACTGGTCGCGGTGGTCCTGCTCTCCCTGCTGTTCGGCGGGATCGGCCTGGTCATCGCCGCCATCACCCCGCGCCGCGGCTTCGGCATCGCCGCCGTCATCGCCGTCATGACGATCTCCTACGGGGCCGTCTCCACCCTCCAGGCCATCGCCGACGCCCAGGGCAACAGCGGTTCGGTGCCGTGGATCGGCCTGTTCTCCCCGGTCACCCTGATCGACGGCGTCCAGTCGGCGCTGCTCGGCGGCACGTCGTCCTTCCCCGGCGGCGTCGGCCCGTCCACCGGCGAGGGCTTCGTCTACCTGATCGTCGTCCTCGGCCTCATCGCCGCGAGCTACGGCCTCCTGCTGCGCCGCTACAAGAAGGTGGGCCTGTGACCACGCTCCAGATCGACCACGTATCCCGCTGGTTCGGCAACGTGGTCGCCGTCAACGACATCACCATGACCATCGGCCCCGGCGTGACGGGTCTGCTCGGCCCCAACGGCGCGGGCAAGTCCACGCTCATCAACATGATGGGCGGCTTCCTCGCCCCCTCCACCGGCACCGTCACCCTCGACGGACAGCCGGTGTGGCGCAACGAGTCGGTGTACCAGCACATCGGCATCGTTCCCGAGCGCGAGGCGATGTACGACTTCCTCACGGGCCACGAATTCGTCCTCGCCAACGCCGAGTTGCACGGACTCGGCGCCAAGGCCGCCCAGCGCGCCCTGGCCACGGTCGAGATGGAGCCCGCCCAGGACCGGAAGATCTCCACCTACTCCAAGGGCATGCGGCAGCGCGTGAAGATGGCGTCCGCCCTCGTCCACGACCCCTCGCTGCTGCTGCTCGACGAGCCCTTCAACGGCATGGACCCGCGCCAGCGGCTCCAGCTGATGGAGCTGCTGCGCGCCATGGGCGACGAGGGCCGCACCGTGCTGTTCTCCTCGCACATCCTGGAGGAGGTCGAGCAGCTCGCCCGGCACATCGAGGTCGTCGTCGCCGGACGGCACGCGGCCAGCGGCGACTTCCGCAAGATCCGCCGCCTGATGACCGACCGCCCGCACCGCTATCTGGTCCGCTCCAGCGACGACCGCGCCCTCGCGGCCGCCCTGATCGCCGACCCGTCGACCGCGGGCATCGAGGTCGACGCCGTCGAGGGCGGCCTGATCGTCCAGGCCGTCGACTTCGGCCGCTTCACCACGCTGCTGCCCAAGGTCGCCAGTGACCAGGGCATCCGGCTCCTCACGGTCTCGCCCTCGGACGAGTCCCTGGAGTCCGTCTTCTCGTATCTCGTAGCGGCGTAGGAGGCCGAAGATGTACGACCCCACAGTCGCCCGGCTCACCTACCGGGCCCTGCTCGGCCGCCGCCGGGCCCTCGTCCTCGGCGCCCTGCCCCTGCTGCTCATCGTGATCTCGGTGGCCGTCCGCGCCCTGACCGGGGCCGACGACCAGGTCGCCGCCGACGTGCTCGGCGGGTTCGCGCTCGCCACGATGGTGCCGATCATCGGCGTCATCGCGGGCACGGGCGCGATCGGACCGGAGATCGACGACGGCTCCGTGGTCTATCTGCTGTCCAAGCCGCTGAAGCGGCCGACGATCATCTTCACCAAGCTGATCGTCGCCATCGCGGTGACCATGGTGTTCTCCGCGCTGCCCACCCTGATCGCGGGCCTGATCCTCAACGGCAACGGCCAGCAGGTCGCCGTCGCCTACACGGTCGCCGCGCTCGTCGCGTCCATCGCCTACTCGGCGCTGTTCCTGCTGCTCGGCACGGTCTCGCGGCACGCGGTGGTCTTCGGTCTTGTCTACGCCCTGGTCTGGGAGGCCCTGTTCGGCTCCCTGGTGTCCGGCGCCCGCACCCTGAGCGTCCAGCAGTGGTCGCTCGCGGTCGCGCACAAGGTGGTCGGCAGCAACCTGATCACCTCCGACGTCGGCCTGCCCACCGCCACCGCCCTGCTGGTCGTGGTCACCGTCGCGGCCACCTGGTACGCCGGCCAGCGCCTGCGGGCCCTGACCCTGGCGGGCGAGGAGTAGCAGCCGCGCCGCCCTTGACGGGGACCTCATCCCCGTCCCGGCACACTGGGCGGCACCGGACACGGACGCGGGCGGACGTACGGCGAGGAGGCCGCCATGGCACAGGAGCACCCCCGGCCCGGCGAACCCGAGCGTGCCGGGGACGGGGAGGCAACGCCCGACCCCTGGGACGGCGTCGAACTGGACGAGGACTTCGTCCGGGCCGCCGAGACCTCCGAGCCGTCCGCCCGTGCCCGTATGCTCGCCGCCCGCTGGCGGGCCGAGCGCCCCGAACCCCAGCCGTGGCGGGCCGACAAGCCGCCCGCGGGCTGGTTCTTCAGCCGCTCGTGGCGGCGCAGGCGCGGGCGTTAATTCGCTGGCGCCGGCCTTCCGGACCGGGGCACAGTGGGGGAACCGACGCCGGGTTCCAGAGCCCGGCGCGCCCCGTACCGGGAGAGGAGCTGGGCGGTGTCGCCGCACGACAGTACGTTCAGCTCCCGGCAGGACGGCCCCGGGCGGGCTCCGGTGTAGTTACCCCACCGTCGAGCCCGCTCCCGCACAGGGACCGTCCGGGGCGGCCGCTTCGAGCACGCGATGTCGCTCTCGCGTGGGCCGCCCACCCGGAGGATTGGCCGAGAGGCAAGGCACCGGCTTGTTCCGAGCCGTGGTCGGGCGCGAGCCCGCGCACGTTCGATCCGTGCATCCTCCACCGCGAACGCGGCGCACGGCTCAGCCGAGCAGTCGCTCCAGGACCAGCGCGATGCCGTCCTCCTCGTTGGAGGCGGTCACCTCGTCGGCCACGGCCTTCAGCTCCTCGTGGGCGTTGGCCATGGCCACGCTGTGCGCGGCCCAGGCGAACATCGGCAGGTCGTTCGGCATGTCGCCGAAGGCGATCGTGTCGGCCGCCTTCAGCTTCAGCCGCCGGGCCGCCAGCGACAGCCCCGTGGCCTTGGACAGCCCGAGCGGCAGCAGCTCCACGATGCCCTCGCCCGCCATGACGACGGTGACGAAACCGCCCGCCGCGCGCGAGGCGGCGTCCGCCAGCTCGTCCGTGGACAGCGTCGGATGCTGGATGTAGATCTTGTTCAGCGGGGCTTCCCACAGGTCGGCCGCGTCCGTGAACGCCTTGGCCGGCAGCCGGCCGGTGACCGCGTAACCGGGGCCCACCATGACCTCGCCGTCCAGCCCGTCCCGGCTCGCCGCCAGGTACAGCGGGCCCACCTCGGCCTCGATCTTGGCCAGGGCCACGCCCGCCAGCTGCCGGTCCAGGGTCACCGAGGTCAGCAGCCGGTGCTGTCCGGCGTCGTAGACCTGGGCGCCCTGGCCGCAGACGGCGAGGCCCTCGTAGCCGAGGTCGTCCAGGATGTGCCGGGTCCAGGGGACCGCGCGGCCGGTGACGACGATGTGCGCGGCACCCGCGGCCGTGGCGGCGGCGAGCGCCTCACGGGTGCGCGGCGAGATCGTCTCGTCGCCGCGCAGCAGCGTGCCGTCCAGGTCGGTCGCGATCAGCCGGTAGGGAAGGGGGCTGCTCACTTGGCGACCGGCTCCAGGACTTCCCGTCCGCCCAGGTAGGGGCGCAGGACCTCGGGGACACGGACCGATCCGTCGGGCTGCTGGTGGTTCTCCAGGATCGCCACGATGGTGCGCGGTACGGCGCACAGGGTGCCGTTCAGCGTGGCCAGCGGGCGGACCTGCTTGCCGTCGCGCATCCGGATCTGGAGCCGGCGGGACTGGTACTCGGTGCAGTCCGAGGTGGACGTCAGCTCGCGGTACTTGCCCTGGGTCGGAATCCACGCCTCGCAGTCGAACTTGCGGGCGGCGGAGGAGCCCAGGTCACCGGTGGCCACGTCGATCACGCGGAACGGCAGCTCCAGCGAGGTCAGCCACTGCTTCTCCCACTCCAGGAGACGCTGGTGCTCGGCCTCGGAGTCCTCCGGGGCGACGTAGGAGAACATCTCCACCTTGTCGAACTGGTGGACCCGGAAGATGCCCCGGGTGTCCTTGCCGTGCGAACCGGCCTCGCGGCGGAAGCACGGGGAGAACCCGGCGTAGCGCAGCGGCAGCCGGTCCGCGTCGATGATCTCGTCCATGTGGTACGCGGCGAGCGCCACCTCGGAGGTGCCGACCAGGTACAGGTCGTCCTTGTCCAGGTGGTACACGTCCTGCGCGGCCTGGCCGAGGAAGCCGGTGCCCGCCATGGACTGGGGGCGGACCAGCGCCGGGGTCAGCATCGGGGTGAAGCCGGCCGCGGTGGCCTGCGCGATGGCCGCGTTGACCAGGGCCAGCTCCAGCAGGGCGCCGACGCCGGTGAGGAAGTAGAAGCGGGAGCCGGAGACCTTGGCGCCGCGCTCGGTGTCGATCGCGCCGAGGATCTGGCCGAGTTCCAGGTGGTCCTTGGGCGCGAAGCCCTCGGCGTCGAAGTCACGGATCGCGCCGTGCGTCTCCAGGGTGACGAAGTCCTCCTCGCCGCCCACCGGGACACCGGGGTGCACGAGGTTGCCGAGCCCGAGCAGCAGGCGCTGGGTCTCCGCGTCGGCCTCGTCGCGCTCGGCGTCGGCCGCCTTCACGTCGGCCTTCAGCTGCTCGGCACGGCTGAGCAGCTCGGCCCGCTCCTCGGGCGTGGCCTTGGGGATCAGCTTGCCGAGCTGCTTCTGCTCGGCGCGCAGCTCGTCGAAGCGGACGCCGGAGGACCTGCGCCGCTCGTCGGCAGACAGGAGGGAGTCGACGAGCGCGACATCCTCTCCACGGGCACGCTGGGAGGCGCGCGCACGGTCAGGGTCCTCACGAAGCAGGCGAAGGTCAATCACAGGCCCAAGGCTACCGGTGCGCGTGGAGCGGCCGGGACCCATATCCCTATGACGCAGAGTGACCGGTGGGTCGAATACGGTCGTCGTGGACGGGAAAGACGGGACCGCCCTTTCCGGGAGCGGCCGTGCCGGTTCGGACTCCCTTGCGGTGGCGGGTACTTGGCGGCCCGGTGGGGCCGGCCGTCGTCCACAGAGATCCACACCTCGGGGAAAGTTATCCACAGGCTGTGTGGAGTGACTGTGGATTTCGGAATTGATCATTCCGAGTGGGTTGTCGTTCCGAAGAATTCCCGGTTCAAACTCCCTGGGTAGCCACTTTCGGGTGGAAAGTGGTCGCCTTAAAAGCTGAATCGATGGAAACAGGTGGACGAAGGGTGATCCGGACTGGGCTGAATGCACCCGTGGACAGAAGGGTGATTTGTCGACCGGATGACCCTTGTTATCGACTTGTCCCCAGGTCGAGAAGCGGACCTGTGGATAACTTCTGTGGATAACGAGACCCGCTAGAAACGGCCGTCCTGGCAGCGCGTCACCCAGTCGGAGGCGGCCAGGAACTCCTGGTCCGACGTACCCGGCAGCATCGGCCGTGCCCCGCCCGGCGCGATGTCGGCACGCGGATAGGAACCCAGGAATCGCACCTGGAGACAGATCCGCTTCAGCCCCATCAGCGCCTCCGCCATCCGCCGGTCGGAGATGTGCCCCTCGGCGTCCACGCAGAAGCAGTAGTTTCCGATGCCCGCACCGGTCGGCCGGGACTGGAGCAGCATCAGGTTGATGCCACGGGTGGCGAACTCGCCCAGCAGATCACGCAGGGCACCGGGGTGGTCGTCCCGCTGCCACAGCACCACCGAGGTCTTGTCGGCTCCGGTCGGCGCGGCGGGCCGGGCGGGCCGGCCGACCAGCACGAACCGGGTCTGCGCGTTCTCCGCGTCGTGGATGTTGGTCTCCAGCGGCACCAGGCCGTACCGCGCCGCCGCGAACTCGCCCGCGAAGGCCGCGTCGTACCGGCCCTCCTGGACCAGGCGGGCGCCGTCCGCGTTGGAGGCGGCCGACTCCCACAGGGCGTCCGGGAGGTGGGCGCGCAGCCAGTTGCGGACCTGTGGCTGGGCGGCGGGATGCGCGGTGACCGTCTTGATGTCGGCGAGCTTCGTGCCCGGCCGGACCAGCAGCGCGAAGGTGATCGACAGCAGCACCTCGCGGTAGATCGTGAGCGGCTCGCCCGCGACCAGCTCGTCCAGGGTGGTGGTGATCCCGCCCTCGACCGAGTTCTCGATCGGCACGAACGCGGCCTCCGCCTCGCCGGTGCGCACCGCGTCCAGGGCGGACTGCACCGAGACGTACGGGATCAGCTCGCGGGTGGCGGCCTCCGGGAGAGTGCGGAGGGCGACTTCGGTGAAGGTGCCTTCGGGACCGAGATACGCGTAGCTCGCTGGCATGCCCTCACCCTAATGGCCGTGCCGCGACCCGGCTCGACCGTCTCACCACAGCCACTCTTCCGGGTGGTTTCGATCCCGGACACCTGCGAAGACGGGGCCCACGGCACCCCCTGTCAGCCCTCCAGCAGCCGCTGCCCCACGTACTCGCCCTCCGCCGCGCCGCCCGGCACCGCGAAGAGCCCGCTGGCCTCGTGCCGCAGATACCGCGACAGCGCGTCGCCCCGGTCGAGCTTGCGCTGCACCGGCACGAAGCCGCGCAGCGGATCGGCCTGCCAGCAGATGAACAGCAGCCCGGCGTCGGGGGCGCCGTCCGCGTCGAAGCCGTCGTGGAAGGAGAACGGGCGGCGCAGCATCGCCGCCCCGCCGTTCTGGTCGGGCCGGGTGATCCGGGCGTGCGCGTTGAGCGGGACGACGTACTCGCCCTGCGCGTCCGCCTTCTCCAGGTCCATCGGCGTGGTCTCGTCACCGCCGGACAGCGGGCCGCCGTCCGACTTGCGGCGGCCGATCACCGCCTCCTGCGCCGGGCGCGCCAGCTTCTCCCAGTCGTCCAGGAGCATGCGGATGCGGCGGACGACGGCGTAGGAGCCGTTGGCCATCCAGGCGGGCTCGCCCGAGGCGGGCACGAAGATCCGCTGGTCGAAGTCGGGCTCGGCGGGCTTGGGATTGCGGGTGCCGTCGATCTGACCCATGAGGTTGCGCGTGGTCATGGGGTGCGCGGTGGTGCCGGGTGAGCGGTTGAAGCCGTTCATCTGCCAGCGGACGCGGGCCGCGTCGCCCGCCTCCTGCTGGAGCGTGCGCAGCGCGTGGAAGGCGACCAGCGCGTCATTGGCGCCGATCTGCACCCAGAGGTCGCCCTCGCCGCGCTTCTTGTCCAGGTGGTCGGCGGAGAAGTCGGGCAGCGGGTCCAGCGCGGCCGGCCGCTGCTTCTCCAGCCCGGTGCGGGCGAAGAAGCTGTGCCCGAAGCCGAAGGTGACGGTCAGCGAGGAGGGACCGGCGTCGCGGGCCACATCGGTGTCGTCGTGCGGCGCCGCCTCGCCCGCCATCAGCCGCTCGGCCGCCGCCGACCAGCGGCGCAGCAGGGCCGCCGCCTCCTTGCGGCCCGCGCCCGGCTTCAGATCGAAGGCGACGAGATGGCCGTGGGCCTGGAGCGCGTCGGTGATGCCGGGCTGATGTTTCCCGTGAAACATCGCGCGGTCGGAACCGATCGAGGTGAGCGGCGTGGCCGGGGCGGGCGCGGCGGCGTAGCCCAGGGCGCCTCCCGCCGCGCCGAGCACGAGGCCGGTGGCCCCGGCGGTGCCGAGCAGGGTGCGCCGGGAGACGCCCCGGCGCTGGTCGGGCGCGGGCCGCTGCGTCTCGGCTTCCGGAGTGCGGGCCTGGGGGACGGACGGGTCGGGCATGGTGCGGTTCAGCCGATCTGCGCGTTCTTGGAGACGGTCACCTGGTCGATGTCGGAGGTCCGTACGGTGACGGCGACCTCCCAGTCTCCTGCCATGGGGATCTGCACACCGCTCGCCGCCCAGTGGCCGGTGGTGATGTGTTCCGGGGCCACGGGAAGCGGCCCGATCTTCTTCGCCTTCAGGGTGAGGGCGACCTTCACCTCGGGGATGTCGTACGGCCGGCCGTCGGGCCGCTGGACGTAGAGGTGCATCTCGTTGGCGCCGACGCTGGCGGGGTCGAGGTCGATCCGGACCAGGCCCTTGCCGTTCTTGCCGCCGGTGTCGAAGGGCATGTCGAGGGTGAGGGCGCCGGAGGTGTCGGCCGGGGAACTGGTGGCCGGGGCGGTGGCCGCCCTGGCCTCCTGCTCGGTGCGGCCGGGCTCGGTCTGGGTGAGCGCGGTGGTCACGGCGAGCAGCACGACGGCGACGGCCGCCTCGGCGAGCACCGAGCGGCGCAGGCCGGAGCGGTTCGGATCGGCGTCGCGCAGCCGCTTGCGCCGCGCGGCGTCGACCGCGTCCCGCTGCCGGGCGAGCTGGGCGGCCCGGCCGGCGTCGGCCGGGTCGGTGGCGTCGGCGCCGGTCGACTCGGTGGCGGTCGTGGACGCCCCGCCCTTCGCCGCCCGCCCGGCCTCACCGGGTCCGGCGGTGGCAGCGCCGGTCGGCACGGTGACGGCGAAGGACGCCTCCTCCTGGGCCTCGGACTGCGCGGCGGCCCCAACTGCCTCGGATTCGGCGGCTGCGGCGCCGGTCGGCACGGCCGCGGACACCTCCGCCGCCTCCGCTTCCGTCTCCGCTTCCGTCTTTGTCACGCCCGACTCCGCCAGCCGCCCGGTCCAGCGCCGGGAGATCCACGCGAGCCCGACCATGACGGCGACGAGCCCGAGCTTGACCAGCAGCAGCTGCCCGTAGCGGGTGTCGGTGAAGGCGGACCAGGAGCCCAGCTGACGCCAGGACTGGTAGACGCCGGTGGCGACCAGCGCGAGGACGGAGCCGAAGGCGAGCCGGGAGAAGCGGCGGACGGCGTCGGCCCCGAGCGGGGTGTCGGCGGGCGCCCGGTACAGGGCGACGAGCAGGGCGGTCAGTCCGCCGAACCAGCCGGCGACGGCGAGCAGATGGACGATGTCGACGGGCATGGCGATGCCGGGCTGGAGCCCGGTGGACGCGTGCTCGGCCATCGCCCAGCTCGCCGCGAGCCCGGCGCCGACGACGATCCCGCCGATGGCGAGCCCGAAGCCGAGGTCACGCCGCTCGGCGGCCGCCTCCTCCGCGACACCCTCCTCTTCTTCCCGCCGCGCGTACGCGCCGAAGAGGACGGCGACGAACAGCGCGGCCGCGGCGAGCAGCAGCAGTCGGGAGACCAGCGCGGCCCCGGTCTTGGTCTGGAGCACCTGGCCGAGCAGCTCCAGGTCGAAGACGTCCCCGAGCTTGCCGGAGGAGGTGTACGAGCCGCGCAGGAGCAGCAGCCCCAGCGTGGCCGCGGTGAGCGTCAGCCAGCCCCCGACCACGAGCCGTTGCAGCGCCCGTACTCCCGCACCCTGCCGCCAGCAGGCCAGCACGAAGGCGGCGCCGCCGACCAGCACGATGAAGCCCGCGTAGGACAGATAGCGGCCGAAGGAGTACAGCCCGCCCACGGCTCCGCCGCCCGCTCCCGCCCCGGTGTCGGAGACGACGGTGCGCGAGGGCGCGCCGATGGAGAAGGTGTAGGCGCCGGCGACGGGATGGCTGTCGGCGGAGACGACCTGGTAGGCGACCGTGTAGGTGCCGTCGGCCAGCCCGGCGTGCAGCCGGACCGCGTAGGTGGTGCCGCTGACGTTCACGGGCCTGCCCGACTGGGCCGGCTTGCCCTTGGGGTCCAGGACGCGCAGGGAGCCGTCGCCCATCGCCACCTGCTCGGAGAAGGTGAGCGAGATCTGGGTGGGCGCCCGGTCGACCACCACTCCCTGCGCGGGGTCGCTGCCGGTCAGCGCGGCGTGCGCGGAGGCGGGCGCGGCGCCCGCGAACAGCGCGCCGGTGACGGCGAGGAGCAGCAGTACCAGGGTGCGCAGCCGGGGGGTGATGGTCCGCGTCAAGGTGGTCCCTCCCTCAGTGTCCGGTCGACGGGTTGTACGTGGCGGACCGCACCGGCATCTCGACGGTGAGCGGACCGGACCTGGCGAAGCCCAGCTTCAGGGTGACGGTCTGGCCCTGGCGCGGCTTCTGCCTGAGCTGCTCGAACATCAGGTGGTTGCCGCCGCTCCTGAAGACGAGCCGGCCGTGGGCGGGCACCTCGAAGGAGGTGCGCTCGGCCATGGTTCCGCCGCTGGTGCTGTGCATGGTCACCCGGCCGATGTCGCTGCTGACCGAGGTCAGTTCGTCCCGCTCGCCGCCCTTGTTGGTGACGGTGAGGAAGCCCGCGGCCATGTCGGCGGCGACCGGCTGGGGCATGTAGGTGGCGCTCACCGACAGCTCCGGCTCGCCGGAACCCTGGCCGGAGCCGCAGCCCGCGAGGGCCAGGGCGGCGGCGAGGGCGGTGACGGGCAGCGCGGCTCGCCTCACGGCTTCGCTCCGCGCACGAGCTTCGGCAGATCCTTGGTCCAGTCGTCGACGGTGGCGTCCTCGCCGTAGAGGACGTAGCCGCCGTCCGTCTTCGGGGAGAAGGCGATGACCTGGGTGCCGTGGACGGAGACGGTCTTGCCGTTCTTGTCCTTGCTGGTCGGCTCGATGGAGATGCCCAGCGAGCGGGCGCCTGCCTGGATGGTGGAGAAGTCGCCGGTCAGGCCGGTGAAGCGCGGGTCGATGCTCTTGAGCCACTTGCCCAGCTCGGCCGGGGTGTCGCGGCCGGGGTCGGTGGTGACGAACACGACGCGCAGGTCGTCCTGCTCGGCCTTGGGCAGCGCCTTCATGGCGACGGCGAGGTTGCTCATCGTCGTGGGGCACACGTCGGGGCAGTGGGTGTAGCCGAAGTAGACGAGCGTCGGGTGGCCCTTGGTCGCGGCCCGCAGGTCGTACTTCTTGCCGTGGGTGTCGGTGAGGACCAGGTCGGGCTTGACGAAGGGCTGGTCGAGGACGGTGGCGGCCTTGCCGGAGCCGGTCTCCTCGGAGACCACGGAGACGGGCGACTTGGCGTCCTCACCGCTGCCGCACGCGGACAGGGTGAAGGCGGCGGCGGCCAGCAGCGCGGCCGCGGCCAGGGTCTTCTTGCGCGGAGAAAGCATGGAGTGATGTCCCAGGGGTCGAGAACTCCCGCGCGCACCGGGGCCGTACCGGGCGGGCACGGCCCAGGTGCGCGCGGATCAGAAGAAGGGTCAGGCGGTGCGGCGGCGGCCCGCGAGGACGCCGTAGGCCACGCCCGCGACGCCGATCACGATGCCGACGATGCCCAGCACACGGGCGGTGGTGTCGGTGCCGTCGGAGTTGGCGGCGGCGGCCGTCTCCTCGTGGGCGTCGTCCTTGTCGCCGCCCTTGGCATCGTCGTCGTCACCGGCGGCGGCCGCCGTGCCGTGGTGGTCGTCGGTCGCGGCGGACAGCGCCAGCGTCGGGGCCGGGTTCTCCGGCTCCTCCTGGCCCTTCTGCGGCACCTCGATCCAGCGGACGACCTCCTTGTCGGAGTACGTCTGGATCGCCTTGAAGACGAGCTGGTCGGTGTCCTCGGGCAGCGCGCCGAGCGAGAGCGGGAACTTCTGGAAGTAGCCGGGCTGGATGCCCTTGCCGTCCGCGGTCCAGGTGACCTTGGTGACGGCCTCGCCGATCTTCTCGCCGTGCATGGTCAGCGGCTTGTCCAGCTTGGACTTGGTCACCTTCACGCTCCAGCCCGGCACCGGCTGCGGCATGACGGAGGCCAGCGGGTGGTCGGCGGGGAGGTTGACCTCGACCTTGGTGGTGGAGGCGTCGTCGCGCTCGTTGGGCACCTTGAAGTCCACGACGGCGTAGCCGCCCTTGGCCGCGACACCCTCGGGCTGCACGCCGACGTGCGCGAAGGCGGGGACCGAGACGGCGAGGACGGTGGCGCCCGCGACGGCGACGGCGGCGGTGACACGGGAGGCGGTACGGGAGATCTGCATGCTGGGGAAACTCCGCTCTTGAGCGAGATCCGGTGCTGAGCCCGGTGACGATGAGGAGTGCGCGCACACGCGCGCGTGCCGCACGACAGCGGCCTCTCCCCTCCTCGTACGTACGGGAGCGGTGGTCGCGTCAGGCGGCGAGACGGAACGCGTCGGCGGGCGGGCCGCGCCGGATCACCGAGTGCTGGAGTGCCGCGGCCTGCGGGGCCGGTGCCTCGTCCCGGCCGGTACGGCGCACACGCGGGACGGGCCCGGTAGCGGGCAGCAGCCCGGCGTACAGGGCGCGGGTCAGCGCGAGCGCGGCGCGCAGGGAGCGGACGAGCGCGCCCTCCGCGACCCCGTGCGTCGACAGCTCGATCAGCCGCAGCACGGCCAGGTCGCCCCGGCGCAGCAGCCAGCCCACGGCGAGGGCCGCGAGGAGGTGGCCGAGAAGCATCGGCAGCGAGGGCAGCCAGGTGGCCGGGGAACCGGCCATGTCGTAGGCGTGCCCAGCGGCCGGTGCCTGGTCCGTGAAGCGGCCCGAGGCGTCGATGAGGCGCGCGTCGAGCAGCAGGCGGTAGGCGTGGCCGGGGGTGAGGGTGGCCGGGCCGGACCCGCACAGCAGCTGCGCGGCCCGCTGGACCATCTCGTCGCTCGCCGCACCGGAGTGCGCGGCGCCCATCGAGCCCATGGACCCCATGGACCCCATGGCGCCCATCGGGGTACCGCCGCCCGTCGCCGCAGTGTGCTGGCCGAGGCCGAACAGCGTGTGCAGGGCCAGCTGGCCGAGGGCGAGGAGCGCGGCGATGGCGGGCACCGAGCGGGCGCGGCCGGCGAGCGGCGCCATGACCAGCAGGGAGCCCAGGAACCCGGCGCCGAGCGTCCACAGCGGGACGTTCACGCAGGAGGCCACGGTGTGCCCGGCGGCGGCCAGCACGACACAGACCGCGGCGAAGACCGCGGCCCGCAGAAGCCGGACACGGGGTCCGGGTCGCGCCGTGCGCGGGTGAGGGGCACTCATGGCGGGGCTCATCATCGCACTGCGCCCGCCGCACCCCCGAGGCAGGGCCGCCGGATCGCGCCACCGCCGGGACGCGCGCTGCCGCACCGGCCGTACGTCATACCCCGATTCGTCCCGGCGCACATCGACCATATGGGCGGCATCACGTCATCGGAGGGCTTACGGGCGCTCACGCGCGGCAATAGGTAACGGTATGTCGAGCCGCGGCCAGGAGGCTGGAGCATGAGCATCTGGTGGTCACTCCATCTGCGCCGCGATGCCGCGAGCGTCCCGCTCGCCCGGCGACTGCTGATCGGCACCATGGAGACGGCCGGTGTCGACCCCGAGGTCTCCTACGACATCTCCGTTGCCCTGACCGAGGCGTGTGCCAACGCGGTGGAGCACGGCGGCACCGCGCGCGGGGAGCGCTCGGAGGCGTACCGGGTGACCGCCTATCTGGACGGTGAGAAGTGCCGCATCGAGGTGGCCGACTCCGGCCCCGGTGTCGCGCCCGCCCCGGCCCTGGGCATCCGGATGGCCCGCGTGGACGCCGAGGACGGCCGGGGCCTGTGTCTGATCCGGGAGCTGGCCGACCACGTCCACATCGGCGCCCGGCCGGGCCGCACCGGCACCGTGGTCAGCTTCGACAAGATCCTGAAGTGGAAGAAGGACCCCTCGCTGCTCACGGCCTGAGCCGGCGGACAGCAATGGCCGGGCACCCGCTGGGGATGCCCGGCCATCGGTGTGTCGTCAGCCCTTGAGCGACGCCATCCACGCCTCGACCTCGTCGGAGCGGCGCGGCAGGCCCGCCGAGAGGTTCCGGTTGCCGTCGGTGGTGACGAGGATGTCGTCCTCGATCCGGACGCCGATGCCCCGGTACTCCTCGGGCACGGTCAGGTCGTCGGCCTGGAAGTACAGGCCGGGCTCGACGGTGAGGACCATGCCGGGCTCCAGGGTGCCGTCGACGTAGCTCTCGGTGCGGGCGGCCGCGCAGTCGTGGACGTCCATGCCGAGCATGTGGCCGGTGCCGTGCAGGGTCCAGCGGCGCTGGAGGCCCAGCTCCAGGACGCGCTCGGCCGGGCCCTCGACCAGGCCCCACTCCACCAGCTTCTCGGCGAGCACGCGCTGGGAGGCGTCGTGGAAGTCGCGGAACCCGGCGCCGGGCTTCACCGCCGCGATGCCGGCCTCCTGGGCCTCGTACACCGCGTCGTAGATCTTGCGCTGGATGTCGGTGTACGTGCCGTCGACCGGGAGGGTGCGGGTGACGTCGGCGGTGTAGAGGGTGTGGGTCTCCACGCCCGCGTCGAGCAGCAGCAGGTCGCCGGAGCGGACCGGGCCGTCGTTGCGCACCCAGTGCAGGGTGCAGGCGTGCGCGCCGGAGGCGCAGATCGAGCCGTAGCCGATGTCGTTGCCCTCCACGCGCGCGCGGAGGAAGAAGGTGCCCTCGATGTAGCGCTCGGAGGTGGCCTCGGCCTTGTCGAGGACCTTCACCACGTCCTCGAAGCCGCGCACGGTGGAGTCGACGGCCTTCTGCAGCTCGCCGACCTCGAACTCGTCCTTGACCAGGCGGGCCTCGGAGAGGAAGACGCGCAGCTCCTCGTCGCGCTCGGCGGTGACCTTGTCGGTCAGGGCCGCCTCGATCCCGGCGTCGTGGCCGCGCACCACGCGGGCCGGGCCGGTGGCCTCGCGCAGCGCGCCGGCCAGCTCGCGGACATCGGCGGCCGGGATGCCGTACAGCGCCTCGGACTCGGTGAGGGAGTGGCGGCGGCCGACCCACAGCTCGCCCTGGCCGGAGAGCCAGAACTCGCCGTTCTCGCGGTCGGAGCGGGGCAGCAGGTAGATGGTCGCGCGGTGGCCGCCGGCGGTGACGGGCTCCAGGACCAGGACGCCGTCCTCGCTCTGGTTGCCGGTGAGGTAGGCGTACTCGGTGGAGGCGCGGAAGGCGTACTCGGTGTCGTTCGAGCGGGTCTTCAGGTTGCCCGCGGGGATCACCAGGCGCTCGCCGGGGAAGCGGGCGGACAGCGCGGCGCGGCGGCGCGCGGTCTCGGCGGCCTGCGGGACCGGCTCCAGGTCACGCAGCTCGGTGTCGGCCCAGCCGGAGCGCATGTTCTCCGCCAGCTCGTCGGAGACACCGGGGTAGAGACCGTTCTTGCGCTGCTTGATGGGCTCCTCGGCCTCGGTGGCGGCCTCGTCGGAAACGGCCGGGTTGAGCTCGTCGGACACTGATCCTCCTCGGTACGGCGTGTGGTCTCCCCCCATGGGGCACGCGGCGCTCGCGTCCATGCCCGAGCAGGGGTGCCTCCATCATCGTACGTTCGTACCGAAACCGGACCGGTCGTGCTCATACCGGTGACGCTCAGTCGAAGCGGGCCGCCAGCAGCACCACGTCCTCGTCGCCGCGGGCGGTGTCCCCCGGCAGGAGGGTGGCGAGGACGTGGTCGGCGACGGCGCCGGGGTCGCCGCGCAGGGCCCGCGGCACGCTCGCCGCGGCCGAGTGCAGCCGGGCGAAGGCCCGGTCCATGGCCTCACCGGTACGGCGCAGCAGCCCGTCGGTGTAGAGCAGAACCGTCTCTTCGCGCTCGACGCGGAACTCCACGCTGGGCGCCTCCCAGCAGGCGAGCATGCCGAGCGGGGCGGACAGGGAGGTCTCGACGTACTCGGTGCGCCGCTCCCCGATCAGCAGCGGCGGGCTGTGCCCGGCGCCGGCCAGGGTGATCCGGCGTGCGGCGGGCTCGCAGTAGGCGAACAGGGCGGTGGCCGAGCGGGCGGGCTCGGTCAGCCGCAGCAGCAGCTCCAGGTCGGACAGGACCGCGACCGGGTCCTCGCCCTCCATCACGGCGTAGGCCCGCAGGGAGGCGCGGAGCCGGCCCATCGCGGCGACGGCGCCGGGCCCGCTGCCGGTGACCGAACCCACGGAGAGGCCGAGGGCGGCGTCGGGCAGCGGCAGCGCGTCGTACCAGTCGCCGCCGCCGCGCGGGCCGGTGCGGTGCCGGACGGCGAGCTGGACGCCGGGGAGCCGGGGGAGCCGGGAGGGCAGCAGTTCCCCGGTGAGGGTCGCCGCGTAGGCGCGGGTGCGCTCCACCTCCAGCAGCAGGGCGAGGTGTTCGGCGGCCTGGCGGAGGTAGAGGCCGATCAGATGTCGGTGGTGTTCGTCGGGTGCGGCCGGTTCGTCGTAGAGCCAGACGGCGGTGCCGAGGCGGGCGTTGTCGGTGGCCAGGGGCAGGGCGTAGCCGGCGGAGTAGCCGAGGCGGGCGGCGACCTCGCGGTGGCGGGGGTCGAGGCCGGGCTCGGCGAGGAGATCCGCGGTGCTGGTCAGCAGGGCTTCGCGCGGGACGGTCTCCAGGTGGCCGAGGTCGGCGCGGCCGAGGCCGTGGCCGACGGTGGTGCGGGGGCCGAGTCCGTCGCCGGGTTCCAGCGCGACCAGGCCGCGCCGGGCGCCCACGAGGGCGGCACCGGCGCGCAGGAGTTCCTCAAGTGCGGCTTGCAGGACGGATGTTCCGCACATCCGCTCGGTCAGCTCATGGAGGGTGGTGAGGTCGGAGACCCAGCCGGCCAGCCGGTCCTGGAGCAGGCTGCCGGGGGCGTCCGGGGCGGCGGCGGGGGGTGGGGTGCCTGCCGGGGCGTCCGGTGCGGGACCGGCTTCCTGGGCGGGGGGTGCGGGCGCGACAGTGTGGGTCGGAGTGGGAACCGTGGGATCGATTCCGGCCACTTTCGGAGGGTGAGGGGCGTTCATGGTGTCCGGCTCTCGGACCGGTGCGTCTTACTGAAAAGCATCGCAAACCCCCATGTGATTCTGCGCCGCTAGCAGTGTCTCCACATGTACACGCACTCGTGAGGGGATGTCCAGCATTGTCCTGCGGGGATTCCTGGTGTTGGTGGGGCCGGAGGGGGATTGCGCGGAACCCCTTGCCTTACTGGCAAGTTGGCTTGAAACTGCCTCAGGTGGAGCTTCATTGCGGTCGACTGGCCCTGCTCGACGGAGCGTCACCACGGCCGTGCTGGGTACGTACTCGAGAGAAGACCAGGGGTGGCCGGAGGCCGCCCGGAACCTGGCGAAGGACTCGGACGTCATAACCATCGACGGCCGAGCCCCATCCTCCCGTGGCGGAGGCGGAGAGAAACACGCGCGACGGCAAAACGCCAGACTTCGCCACCCCCGTGCCGTGTCCGTGCTCCTGAAGAACCGCACGTCGGACGCGGCGGATGCTCCACCCCTGGGGGTTCCCCTCGCGGTACGCGGGGGCGTGATGCGCCAACAGGTACGCACAGTGAAGTGATCCACACATGTTGTGATGTCCACGGTGTTGCCAGCGGTGCAACGGAAAGGAACGAGCGCACATGCGCGAGATCCTCGGAAGGCGACGCGGACTGCCGCCCCGGCGGGGCGACGACGGCCCGGAGCTGATCGACGCGGCCTCGACCTTCGCGGCGACGTGGCGGTGGCCCGTACTGCCGGGCGCGGCCCCCGACCCGCAGGGCCCGGCGGGCTGCTCCTGCCCCGATCCCGGATGCACGGTGCCCGGCGCCCACCCCGGTGACCCCGATCTGCTCGCGGCCACGACCGACGCCCGCATGGTGCGCTGGTGGTGGACCAGCCGGCCGGACGCGCCGATCGTCCTCGCCACCGGTGGCCAGGCGCCCTGCGCGGTCAGCCTGCCCGCCGCCGCCGGGGCCCGCGCGCTCGCGCTGCTCGACCGGCGCGGCATGCGGCTCGGACCGGTCGTCGCCGCGCCGCACCGCTGGGCGATCCTTGTGAAGCCCTACTCCATGGAGCAGTTGGGCGAACTGCTGTACGCCAAGGACTTCGTCCCCGGCTCGCTCCGCTTCCACGGCGAGGGCGGCTACCTCGCCCTCCCGCCCTCCACGACCGGCCAGGGCGAGGTCCGCTGGGAGCGCGCCCCGCTGCCCGGCTCCGCCTCCCCGTGGGTGCCCGATGTGGAGGCCGTGTTGGACGCGGTGGTCGAAACCCTCACTCGTACGGGTGTGAGCGCGCCCGAGTTGTAGGGGTGTCGGGGGCAAGCGGGGCCGGACGGCCGTGTGCGCTCGTTATCTTCCGGCCATGCTGCGAAATCACCGGTCCCGCGTGGACGGGCCGGTAGCCGGACCGCTCCGCACCTCCGTACTGGCGGCCCTCGTGGCGGCCGCGTTGCTGCTGCCGCTGACCGTGGCGTCGGCCGGACCGGTGGACGGGGCGGACCGGGCGGCCGCGGAGGGGCGTGCGCCCGCGCGGGCCGGGGTTTCGCGCGTGCCGTCGGCTTCGACGTCGGTTTCGGTGGACCCTTCCCCGGCCCGGATCACCACCGCCCGCTGCGGACCCGAACTCGCCTCGCCGGACGGGCTGGAGGCGCAGACCTGTGTGCTGACGCGGGGCGGTGACACCTGGGCGCGGGTGTACTACCGCAACACCACGGGCGAGGCCGTGGACGCGGACCTGAGTCTGCTGGGGCCGGACGGCCGGGCCGTGCGCACGACGTGCGCCACCGGGGCGGACGACGCTCCCGCCACCTGTGAGACACCCCGTGAGCGCACGCGGGGCACGGTGGCCGCCTACACGGCCGTCTCCGAGTTCGCGGGCGGAGCCGAAGGCCCGCTACTGCTCCGCTCGGGCAGCAACTCCGTTGCTTTGAACGGTAGTTGAGGATCAGCTACGGCTGACGCCACAGGGTGCGGGCATGGAAAGGCCCGGTTGCTGGCGACGGGGGATGCACCAGCAACCGGGCTACTCGAACGGTAACAAGAGATCTGCGGTTCGCAAATTCGGTCCGGCCCATTCGGACACCGATTCGCTTGTCACGCCGAGGAGTTGTGACAGGAGTCACCCGTTCCGCACGGCTTCGGCCGGGGTCAGCTGAGGGTGACCTGCCGGTTGGTGAGACCGCCACGCGCCCGGCGCTCCTCCGGGGTGAGCGGCTCGGTCACCGCGAGGGCCGCGGCCAGCCGCTCGGCGAACTCCGCCGCCGGCTTCTCGATCTCCTCGGCGCCGACCCCGCTCGGCAGGTCCCACACCGGCACGGTCAGACCGTGCGCGCGGAAGGAGCCGACCAGCCGGGTGCCCTCGCCCAGGCTGGAACCGCCCGCCGCGTGCAGCCGGGCCAGCGCGTCCAGCAGGTGCTCCTCCTCGTGCGGCATGACCCAGCGCAGGTGGTTCTTCTCCGGGGTCTCGCACCAGTACGCGGCGTCCACGCCCGACAGCTTCACCGTGGGGATCGCGGCGGAGTTGGCCCGCTCCAGGGAGGCGGCCACCTCCGGCGTGGCGTTCTCCGTGTCCGGCACCCAGAACTCGAAGCCGCTGTGCACGACCGGTTCGAAGGCACCGTCGGCGTCCAGCAGGTCCTGGAGGCGGGGCGCGTCGGAGGGGGCCCGGCGGCCCTCCACCGGGGTGCCCGGCTCGGCGACCAGGGCACGCTGGAGCGTGTCGGCGAGGTCGCGGCTGATGTCGCCGGAGGCGGTGTCGTTCTGCAGGCCCAGCAGCACCGAGCCGTCGTCGCGGCGCAGCGCGGGCCAGGCCATCGGCAGCACGGTGGCCAGCGTGACCGAGGGGACGTCCTCGGGCAGGCCGCCCTTCAGGGTCAGCTCGACGGTGGCGGCCGGGACCAGCTCGCGCAGCGCCACCCAGTCGCACTCGCTCGGCAGGCCCTCGAACGGGCGCTGCACCAGCTCGGTCACCGCGTGCGCGGCCGCCCGGCCGTGGCACGCCTTGTAGCGGCGGCCGCTGCCGCAGGGGCACGCCTCGCGGGCGCCGACGACCGGAACCTCGCCCTCGGCCCCGTGCGGCTGCGGGCGCTGGCCCTTGGTCTGGGGTCGCTTCTTGGCCATCGTGGCTGTCTCCCGGTTACGGCTGGTCTCGTACGGGCGGGAGCCTAGCCGTTCGGGCCACGAGCGACGGGAACCTGTGGACAACGGGGGCGGGGGCCGTACGCGTCTGTGGACAACCCCCCTTTCCGCCGCGCCTGTTCAGCCCAGGCCCTCGAAGGCGTCCGTGAAGCCGAGTTCGGCCAGCGCGGCGACCGGCGGGGCGGCGGTGACGCGCGTAGCGAAAGATTCGCGCGGGCCGCCGGCATCGGGATCGTGCACGTCCGCGTGGACCACCACCCAGACCGTCACCTCGCCCGGCACCTCGTCCCGAACGCCCCAGTCGTCGGCGAGCGCGTCGATGATGCTCAGGCCCCGGCCGCCGTGCGCGGTGACCGAGGGGGTGGCCGGAGCCGGGCGGGTCGGGCCGCCGCCGTCCGTCACCTCCACGATGAGCCGTCCGCGCGGGTCGACGCGCCAGGCCGCGCGCACCGCGCCGTCCCCGGCCCGGGCCCCGCCCAGCGGGCGCCCGTGGGTGCACGCGTTGCTCAGCAGCTCCGACAGAATCAGTACGGCGTCGTCCACGACCGGTTCCGGGACCCCGCCGCCGCGCAGTTGCGCACGCATCCGGTGTCTCGCGTTCCCCACGCCCGCAGGGCCATGAGGTACGGCCATGCTCGACGACGCGGGCACTTCCTGTGCCACCACCAACGCCACCCCCGAGACCTCCTTCGCCCCACGCCACGGTGTGGATGCCCCATTGGCCTGAACCGGAAACCGGCCAGTCTCGTTCCGGCGACGCATTCGCAACGCCCGCGCGGGGAGCGAACGCGCCGGAGCACTCCCCGAGGGCGCTAGACGTCAGCGGCCGAGGCGGCTCAGCACCTCGCGCGGGCGGTTGGTGATGATGGCGTCGACACCGAGTTCGACACAGAGGTCCACGTCCGCGGGCTCGTTCACGGTCCACACGTGCACCTGGTGACCGGCCTCCTTGAGCCGCCGTACGTACGCGGGATGGCTGCGGGCGATCCGGACCGAGGGGCCCGCGATCGTGACGCCCTCGGGCAGCCGGCCGTCGCGCAGCCGGGGCGTGACGAACTGGGCGAGGAGCACCAGGGGCAGGGTCGGTGCGGCGGCGTGCACCCGGTGCAGGGAGCGGGCGGAGAAGCTCATCACGCGGACCGGGGAGGCTTCGGGGGAGGCGGGGGCGTGCAGCCCGTACCGGCGCAGCAGGGCGAGCAGCCGTTCCTCGACCTGGCCGGCCCAGCGGGTGGGGTGCTTGGTCTCGATGGCCAGCTCAACCCGGCGCCCCGCGTCGGCGACCAGTTGGAGCAGGCGTTCCAGGGTGAGCACCGAGGTCTCCTCGCGGTCCTCGGGCCGGTGCTCCCAGTCGGGCTCCTCGTCCCGGCCGGCGCGGCCCTTCCAGGAGCCGAAGTCGAGGGCCGAGAGGTCGGACAGCTCCAGCGCGGAGACGGCGCCGCGGCCGTTGGAGGTGCGGTTCACACGGCGGTCGTGGACGCAGACCAGATGCCCGTCGGCGGTGAGCCGTACGTCGCACTCCAGGGCGTCCGCGCCGTCCTCGATGGCCTTGCGGTAGGCGGCGAGGGTGTGTTCGGGCGCGTCCTCGGAGGCTCCACGGTGGGCGACGACCTGGATGGTGTGGTGTGGTGCGTGGGTCACCGCGTCATGGTGCCACCGACGTGGGGTTGTGCGGGGCGCGCGAGCGGGCATGCGCCAGGGAGGAGCGCGCCATCGGGCGGGCTTCCGCGCATACTTATCTCACTTTTGCCTGAGAAGTCTTATATAAAGAGTGCCCACGATCCCACAGGGACCGCTTACGGTGCCCTGACGGCCCGTGGGAAAAGCTGAGTGCGTACAACAGGAACACACACGGGACCATGCGCGGCCCTGTCGCGCCGGTCCGCGCGTCTCGGGCGACGGGCGTGCACGCGGCCACGGGCATGACCGACCATGGACCGACGCGACCCGTATACGACGCGACGCGACCGGTGGCGACCGAGCATGATCGGGTGCGACCGAGCGCGACCGACGACATCAGCCGTGGATCGAGGAGAGAAGAGCTGTGAGCACCGAGAACGAGGGCAACGCGGTACCCCCGGCCCCGTCCGCACCTCCTGTGCCGGTGGCATCTCCCGCTGCTTCCCCGCAGGGCGGCATGCCCGGCGCGGGCGCGACGGCTCAGCTTCCGCCGGTGCCCCCCGGCCCGCCGGAGCAGCATCCGTACGGACCCGGCGCCACCCAGTCCTACGGCGCCCCCGAGGGCGCCTGGCCGCCCCCGCCGCCGCACGGTACGCCGGGCTACGGCGAGGCGGGCGCGGGCGGGGCGGGCGGCGGCTGGGGTGCCACCTACCAGCAGCCGGCGCCCAAGCCGGCCGGCGGCGGGCGCGGCGGGCTGATCGCGGCGGTGCTGGTGGCCGCGCTGGTCGCGGGCGGCCTGGGCGGCGGCCTCGGCTACACCCTGGCCAAGGACAACGACGGCCAGGGCTCCACCACCGTCACCGCCGCCGACAACGGCGCCTCGCAGGTCAAGCGGGCGCCTGGCACGATCGCGGGCGTGGCCTCCAAGGCGCTGCCCAGCACGGTGACCATCGAGGCGGAGAGCAACAGCGGCGAGGGCGGCACGGGCACCGGGTTCGTCTTCGACACCCAGGGCCACATCGTCACCAACAACCACGTGGTGGCCGAGGCGGTCGACGGCGGCAAGCTGTCGGCCACCTTCCCGGACGGCCGGAAGTACGACGCCGAGGTCGTGGGCCACGCCCAGGGCTACGACGTGGCCGTCGTCAAGCTGAAGAACGCCCCCTCCGACCTCAAGCCGCTCTCCCTGGGCAACTCCGACCAGGTCGCGGTGGGCGACGAGACGATCGCCATCGGCGCCCCCTTCGGGCTGTCCAACACGGTCACCACCGGCATCATCAGCGCCAAGAACCGCCCGGTGGCCTCCAGCGACGGCAGCTCCGGCAGCAAGGCGTCCTACATGAGCGCCCTGCAGACCGACGCGTCGATCAACCCGGGCAACTCCGGCGGCCCGCTGCTGAACGCCTCCGGCGCGGTGATCGGCATCAACTCCGCCATCCAGTCCACCAGCGGCGGCAGCTTCGGCTCCGGCCAGTCCGGCTCGATCGGCCTCGGCTTCGCCATCCCGATCAACCAGGCCAAGTACGTCGCCCAGCAGCTGATCAAGACCGGCAAGCCGGTGTACGCCAAGATCGGCGCCTCGGTCTCCCTGGAGGACTCCACCGACGGCGCGAAGATCACGGACCAGGGCACGGGCGGCGCCGCCGCGGTCGAGCCGAGCGGCCCCGCCGCGAAGGCCGGCCTCAAGCCCGGTGACGTCATCATCAAGCTGGACAACTCGGTGATCGACAGCGGTCCCACCCTGATCGGCGAGATCTGGACCCACAAGCCCGGCGACAAGGTCAAGGTCACCTACACCCGCGGCGGCGACCAGCACACCGTCGACCTGACCCTCGGCTCCCGCGTCGGCGACAGCTGACGGGTCCCTCCCCCGCCCCGCCCCCGCTCCCGGTACGCTGTACCCGCTCCGCCCCAGGTGGGCGAAGCGGGGAGGTGTGCCCGAGCGGCCTAAGGGAACGGTCTTGAAAACCGTCGTGGCAGCGATGTCACCGTGGGTTCAAATCCCACCGCCTCCGCAGAGGTAGGAGACAGAAGGGGCGCCCCGGCAACGGGGCGCCCCTTCTGCGTGCCCGGTGCTACGCCCCCGCGTCCTCCGGGTACCACCGCAGCTCGATCCTGTTGGTGTCCGGGTCCTGGATGTAGATCGACGTGGCCTCGCCGCGCGCGCCGGAGCGTTGGACCGGGCCCTCCAGGACGGTGAAGCGGCCGGAGGCGATGATCTCGGTCCAGTCGAGGGGGTCCACGACCAGGCAGAAGTGGTCGACGTTGGACTCGGAACGCGGGCCCGCGACGATGTCGATGATCGTGTCCGGGGTGATGCGGACGGAGGGGAACGGGGCCTTGCCCGCTCGCCATTCGTCGACGTTCTCCGGGTGCAGGCCGAGGAGATTCGTGTAGAAGCCGAGGGAGCGTTCGACGTCCGCGACGTTGAGGACCAGGTGGTCGAATGCCTTGACGCGCAGCTCGGGCACTTTTTCCTCCGGAGGGGTGGGAGTGGAGACGCTTCTACGATCCGCCGGTACCGGGTCCCCATCAAGCGCTGATCGGCTTACGGTCGTTGAGCCTGATTCAACGCTGGGGGAGCGCATGCTGGAGCGGATCGAGATCGAGTCCTTCCTGACGCTCGCGGAGGAGCTGCACTTCGGGCGGACCGCCGAGCGGCTGGGCGTCACGACCGGGCGGGTCAGCCAGGTGATCCGGAAGCTGGAGCGGCGGATCGGGGGCCCGCTGTTCGAGCGGAACAGCAGGAGTGTCCGGCTCACGGCGGTCGGGCAGCGGCTCGCCGACGACCTCGCTCCCCTGGTCGACGGCATGGCGGACGCCCTCCGCCGGGCCGCCGACGCCAGCCGCGGGATCACCGGAGAGCTGCGCGTCGCCTTCCTGGGGGAGTGGACCGCGCCCGCGCTGCTGAAGGCGGTCGGGCTGTTCCGCGAGCGGCACCCCGAGTGCCGGGTCGTCGTACGGGAGGCGCAGCTGTCCGACTCGCGCGCGGGTCTGCTCGACGGCTCGGTGGACGTGCTGATCGCCTCGTACCCGTTCGACGGGATGGCCTGCGGGGCTCCCCTGCTCGTGGAAGGGCGGGTGCTCGCCGTCCCGGCCGGGCATCCGCTCGCGGGCGAGGAGTCCGTGTCGCTCGAAGTGCTCGCGGACCACCCCGTCGTGCAGTACCCGGCGGTCACCTCCGCCGCCTTCAAACGGGACCGCACCCCCGACCGCACCCCCTCGGGCCGCCCGATACCGAAGGGCCCCGCCGGAACCTCGTTCTCCGAGATGCTGACCCTGGTCGCCCTGGGCCTCGGCGTGCTCCCGGTGGGCGAGCACTCACGCCGCTACTACCCCCGCCCGGACATCGCGTACGTGCCCCTGCGCGACGCTCCGCCCATCCGGCGGGGACCTGTGTGGCGGGCGGGGAACACGACGGCGCGCGTGCGGGAGTTCGTGCGAGCCGCGGGGGACGTGGCACGGGCCGGGGCCCCGGACTAGGGCCTCTCTTCCATTCCTGTTCATTCCTGGCCGGCGGTGGCTTCTTGCGCTTCGCGGCCCCGGCAAGATCCGGAAGACGGGCTCTGGACACTAAGCCCCGTCCCCCGCCCTCCGCGCCGCCGAGGCCAGCGTGGCGCGGGCCTCGGGCTCCGGGAGGCCGGTCTCCAGGGCCGCGTCGAGGAGATGCGGGGTCAGGGTGGGACCCATGCCCTGTTCGTACGCCCGGCAAGCCGCCCAGAAGAGGCGGGCGTTGCGTTCGCCCTCGTGCGCGATGCGGACGAAGTGGACCAGGGCCGCGCCCCCGGCGGCGGAGGGCGCTCGTGCCGGGCGGGGCGGCGGGGGCAGGAGCAGGTCCAGCAGGGCCGATGGGCAGGGCGCCGGGCCGAGCCGGGCCGTGCCCGGCGCCGTCGTGTACGTGCCGCGGGTGCCGCGCGAGCCGGGGCCGACCAGGTAGCCCCCGGCGCCCCGGATGTCGATGCCGGGGGCCAGTCGGCTCGCCGAGTTGGGGACGGCCACGTCCGGCGGGCCGGTCAGCCACAGGTGGCGGCCGCCGCTCGGGGTGAGGACGACGACCGTCTCCGGGATCGTGAACCCGTGCCGCACGGCCAGGGCGCGCAGCGCGGCCGGGGAGTCCGTGCCGGGCTTGGTGTCCAGGTCGACGCCGATCAGCTGGTGCGGGGGCAGGCCGCAGGCGATGCCGTAGCCGGTGGCCCAGGGCGCGGCGGCGAACAGCGCGCGCACGCGGGCGGGGTCCGCGGAGGCGTCGTGCACACCGTGCCCGAAGCGGCCGCACTCACCGTGGCAGGGCGGATGCGCGGGGTCGGCCCGGTGCGGGGAGCGCAGGGCCGGGAGCTTTCTCCGGGACAGGGGGATGACGGCCAGTCCGCGCTCGGCGGCCGACAGCGCGTGCGCGAGGGCCGGCGTTCTGGCCTGCCGGTCGGAGGTGGCCATACCTCCATGGTCGTACACGCGTTCGAGTAAGGGAAGGGGGCGTGGATGTCCGATCCGAGGAGAAGGGGGAAGAAAAGTAGCGATGGGGGTTTATCGACTTGTCATCACGCTTGCGTGGTAATTGGGGCCTCTGGAGAGATTGGGGCGGAGTGCGGCGGGCAGTACTCGGGTGCGACGTCGTACAAGCGAGTCGGGATGGTCGGCCAACTGACCTGACTCAAGCCGTAGTTGGTTCTGGAGGAAGAGATGGCAAGCAGTCACCGCGGACCTCTCCGGTGAGCCGGGGGCGGGGTCCCTGGGGAGGGGCTCCGCCGGGGTGTGCTTCGGGGTCATGACATCGGCGCGGCCGGCACTTCGGTGCCGCCGCGCCGATGTCGTACGCCCGCCCGGGTCCATGCCGTACGTGTGCCTGCACCCGGTCCGGGAACCCCTCCGGGAGAACCCCCAGGCCGGGTGGAGGTCCACTCCACCTTCAGGAGGTCCGGCGAACCCCACCCCTACAACCTGAGGCGGACCCGGCTTCGGGACCTCCGGCCGATCCCCGGCGCCGCGCCCGCTCCTAGCGTGGAGTCATGACCGCACCCGTCTGCACCAGCGCCTCGGCCGCCGCCGCACCAGCGCGGCAGACTCTTCCCCACCCCCGGCTCGCGCCGACCGGCACCTCGTTGTACCCCTCCTTCGCCTCCTACGTCCGCGCCCGCCACCCCGCCCTGCTGCGCACCGCCCGCTCGCTGACCGCCAACCCGAGCGACGCCGAGGACCTGCTCCAGACCGCGCTCGCCAAGACGTACGTCGCCTGGGAGCGCATCGAGGACCACCGGGCGCTCGACGGCTATGTGCGCCGCGCGCTGCTCAACACCCGTACCTCGCAGTGGCGCAGACGCCGGGTGGAGGAGTACGTCTGCGACGAGCTGCCCGAGCCCGAGCCGCGTTCCGGCGCCGACGACCCGGCCGAGCGGCAGGCGCTGCGCGACGCGATGTGGCGGGCGGTCCTGCGCCTGCCCGCACGCCAGCGGGCCATGGTCGTCCTGCGCTACTACGAGGACCTCAGCGAGGCCCGGACCGCCGAGCTGCTCGGTGTCTCCGTCGGCACCGTGAAGTCCGCCGTCTCCCGCGCCCTCGGCAAGCTCCGCGAGGACCCCGAGCTGGGCCTGGCCCGCTGAGCGGCGGCTGAGAGACATGGGACACGGCGCTGAGTTTCGGTCCCCCTAGTGACATACCGCGCGGTATGTGCGCAGAATCAGCGCGACTCTACTTCCGTACAGGCAACGCTGCCGGGGAGGACGCCCGCCGTGCTGAGCACCATGCAGGACGTACCGCTGCTGATCTCGAGGATTCTTACCCACGGCTCCACCGTGCACGGATCGTCGCGGATCACCACCTGGACCGGCGAGGCCGAGCCGCACCGGCGGACCTTCGCCGAGATCGGCAGCCGCTCGGCGCAGCTCGCGCACGCCCTGCGGGACGAGCTCGGGGTGCGGGACGACGACCGGATCGCCACTCTCATGTGGAACAACTCCGAGCACGTCGAGGCGTACTTCGCCATCCCGTCCATGGGCGCCGTGCTGCACACCCTCAACCTGCGGCTGCCCGCCGAGCAGCTGGCGTGGATCGTCAACCACGCCGCCGACCGTGTGATCATCGTCAACGGCTCGCTGATCCCGCTCCTCGCGCCCCTGCTGTCCCAGCTGCCCACCGTGGAGCACATCGTGGTGGCCGGCCCCGGCGACCGCGCCCCGCTCGCGGCGGGTACCGCGCGCGTGCACGAGTACGAGGAGCTGCTCGCCGGCCGCCCGGAGCACTACGACTGGCCCGAGCTGGACGAACGCCGGGCCGCCGCCATGTGCTACACCTCCGGCACCACCGGTGACCCCAAGGGCGTGGTGTACAGCCACCGTTCGGTCTATCTGCACTCCATGCAGGTCAACATGACCCAGTCGATGGGCCTGACCGACCAGGACACCTCGCTGGTGGTCGTCCCGCAGTTCCACGTCAACGCGTGGGGCCTGCCGGACGCCGCGTTCATGACCGGCGTCAACCTGCTCATGCCGGACCGCTTCCTCCAGCCGGTGCCGCTCGCCGAGATGATCGAGGCCGAGCGTCCGACGCACGCGGCCGCCGTCCCCACCATCTGGCAGGGCCTGCTCGCCGAACTCGGCGTCCACCCCAGGGACGTCTCCTCCCTCACCCAGGTCACCATCGGCGGCGCGGCCTGCCCGCCCTCCCTGATGGAGGCGTTCGACGCACTCGGCATGCGCGTCTGCCACGCCTGGGGCATGACCGAGACCTCCCCGCTCGGCACGGTCGCCCGGCCGCCCGCCCACGCGGTCGGCACCGAGAAGGAGTTCGCCTACCGGCTCACCCAGGGCCGCTTCCCCACCTCCGTCGAGGCCCGCCTCACCGGCCCCGGCGGCGAACGCCTCCCCTGGGACGGCGAGTCGGCCGGCGAGCTGGAGGTGCGCGGCCCCTGGATCGCGGGCTCCTACTACAACGGCCCCGACGCCGAACCCCTGCGCCCCGACGACAAGTTCAGCGTGGACGGCTGGCTGAAGACCGGCGACGTCGGCACCATCTCCCCCGACGGCTACCTCACCCTCACCGACCGCGCCAAGGACGTCATCAAGTCCGGCGGCGAGTGGATCTCCTCGGTCGCGCTGGAGAACGCCCTGATGGCCCACCCGGACGTCGCCGAGGCCGCCGTGGTCGCCGTGCCGGACGAGAAGTGGGACGAGCGGCCGCTCGCCACCGTCGTGCTGAAGGAGGGCGCGGAGGTCGGCTTCGAGGCGCTGCGCGTCTTCCTCGCCGAGGAGTGCGGGATCGCCCGCTGGCAGCTCCCCGAGCGCTGGACGATCGTCGAGACGGTCCCGAAGACCAGCGTCGGCAAGTTCGACAAGAAGGTGCTGCGCAGGCGGTACGCGGACGGCGAGCTGGACGTCACCCGGCTCTGAACGGGCAGGCGGCCGGGATCCCATCGGGCCCCGGCCGTCCGTCAGTTGGTGCCGATCCGCGCCAGCAGGTCCACGATCCGGCTCTGCACCTCGTCGCTGGTGGAGCGCTCCGCGAGGAACAGCACCGTCTCGCCCGACGCCAGCTTCGGCAGGTCCGCCTGGTCGACCGCGGCCGTGTAGACGACCAGCGGGGTCCGGTCGAGCTGCCCGTTGGCGCGCAGCCAGTCCACGATCCCGGCCTGGCGGCGCTTGGTCTGCATCAGGTCCATCACCACGAGGTTCGGCCGGAACTGCCCCGCCAGCGTCACCGCGTCGTTGTCGCTCGCGGCCCGCGCCACCTGCATCCCGCGCCGCTCCAGCGTGGCGGTCAGCGCCAGCGCGATCTCCGCGTGCTCCTCGATCAGCAGCACCCGCGGCGGATGCTGCTCGCTGTCACGCGGCGCCAGCGCCTTCAGCAGCACGGCCGGATCGGCGCCGTACGCCGCCTCGCGGCTCGCCTGGCCGAGCCCGGCCGTCACCAGCACCGGCACCTCGGCGGCGACGGCCGCCTGACGCAGCGACTGGAGCGCGGTCCGGGTGATCGGGCCGGTCAGCGGGTCCACGAACAGCGCGGCGGGGAACGCCGCGATCTGCGCGTCGACCTCCTCGCGCGAGTGCACGACGACCGGCCGGTAGCCGCGGCTGCTCAGCGCCTCCGACGTCGTCACGTCCGGCGCGGGCCACACCAGCAGCCGGCGCGGGTTGTCCAGCGGCTCCGGGGGCAGCTCGTCGTCCATCGGCTGCGGGCGCGGGGTGTCCGCGACCTCCACGGCACCGCCCGGCCCGTCCAGCGGCTCGGGCCCCTCGGCGGCGTTCGCGTCCGGAGCCCCTATGGCGTACGACCGTCCGGCGCCCTCGGTGGCCGGGGCCCGGCGCGGCTGCGCGGGCGTCGGCGCGGCCTCGGGGTGCGGACGGGCGCCCGCCTCGGGCTGCGCCTCCGGGCGCGCGGGCGGGGTGCCCAGCTTGCGGCGCCGTCCGCTGCCGTTGGTGGCGTGCGGCGGCGGGGTCGCGGTCGGCTGCTGCACCTGCGCGGCCTGCCGCACGAACGGCACGCCCTGCCCCAGCGTGCGCACACTGATCGCGCGCCCCTGGGTGGAGCCCGAGTCGGCGGTACCCGGCGCCTCGGCGGGCAACGGCTGTGCGGCACGCGGCTGTTGCTGCGGCGTGAACTGCGGCGGCAGCGCGGCGCCGGGCAGGCCCGCGCCCGCCGTGTCGTCGTCCTCGTCGTCGGGCCACGGCTGCGGTACCGGCGCCGCCGGAGCGGCAGCAGCCGGGGCGGGAGCCGCCGCAGCGGGCGCGGCTTCGGCGGGCAGTGGCTGCGCTGGTACGGCCGCCTCGGGCGCGGTCGCCTGCGCGGGTACGGGCAGCGGCTGGCCGGGAGCGGCCTGCGCGGGGATGCCCGCACCGGGCGCGCCCTGCGCCGGAATCCCCGGCTCGGCCTGCGCGGGCTGGGCCACGGCCCGGCGGCGCCTGCCGGTGGGCGCGGTGGTGGGATGCGGCTGCGGAGGCGTGTGGTCCTCGGACTGGTCCACGGGCACGGCGTCGTGCCGCCCGTCGTCGCCCGGAACGCCGTCGGCGGGGGGCTGGGGCTGCGGGGGTACGGGGGCGGACTGGGCCGGGGCGGGAGCCGTCGGCATACCCGGGGCGGGGGCCGGGCCCGCGGCGGGAACCATGCCCGGAGCCGAACCCGTACCCATGGCGGTACCCGGCGCGGGAGCGGGAACCGCACCCGGAACCGGGACCATGCCCGTACCCGGCGCACCGGCCGGACCGGCGCCCGGCGCCGAGGCGGGAGCCGCACCCTGAGCCGGAACCATGCCCGCACCCTGAGGAACCGCACCCTGGGCCGGGACCGGAGCGGAACCCACGGCCATCCCCGGAGCAGCCCCCGTACCCGCGGCCGTACCCGCACCCGGCGCCATACCCAGCGCCGGAGCCCCCGGAATCGGACCGACGCGCACACCGGGCGCCTCGGGCTCCGGTGTCCGGTCGGCCTCGGCCGGCGGCAGGGCGAAGACCGTACGCGTGCCGGTGTCCTGCGCGGCGGCACGCTCGGCGGCGGCGGCCAGCGCGCGGCGGCGCCGGCCGGTCGGGTGGGCGTCCTCGGACGGGTCGTCCTCCGCGCCCGGAGCCGGCTGGCCTCCGGCGGCGGGCAGCGCGGGCGGCAGCGCGGCCCGCGGTTCGCCGGAGTCGTGCCAGGCACTGTTCCCGGCGGGAACCGGTACGCCCTGCGGCGGCACCGCGCCGCCAAGTCCCGTGTTGGAAGCGGCGGTTCCGGCCGCGTGCTCCGCCGCCGTCAGCACGGCGCCCTCGGCGGCCGTCCCGTCGCCGGAGGCGTCCGCGATCTCGGCGGGGCGCCCGCGCCGCCGTCCGGTGCCGCTGGAACCCGGCTCCGCGCTCTCGATCGCGGCCGGCGCCAGTTCCTCGGCCGCCGGGGCGCCCCGCCGACGGCGCCGGCCGGTGGGCGCGGGAGCACCCGGTGCGTCGGCCGCGTCCGCGCCCGCCACCTCGCTCTCCAGGAACGCGTCGGTCGACGACCGCCGCGCCCGCCGCCGGCCGCCCTGCTCGCCCACGAGGGCGACCTCTGCGCCGGTCGACACGGCCTCGCGCGGGTCCGGGACGCGCGCGGCGACCGTACCGGCGCCGCCGCCCAGCGGCACTTCGAGGACATAGGCACGCCCACTCATGCCCGGCACCTCATGTGTCTGGAGCACACCTCCGTGTGCCCGGACGATGCCGCGCACGATCGGCTCGTGCACCGGGTCGCCGCCGGTGTACGGCCCGCGCACCTCGATCCGCGCGACCTCGCCGCGCTGGGCGGCCGCGACCACGACGGTGTTGTCCAGGTAACCGGCCGCCGACACGGGCGCGTTGCCGGTGGCGTCCACGCCCGCGACGTCCGCCACGAGGTGGGCGAGCGCGGTGGCGAGCCGCTGCGGGTCGACCTCGGCCTCGATGGGCGGCGCGTGCACGGCGAACTGCACGCGTCCCGGCCCGATCAGCTCCACGGCCCCGTCGACACCGGCCGCGACGACCGCGTCCAGCATCACCTTGGTCCGGCTGATGTCCTCCGTGCCGGAGTCCAGCCGCTGGAAGCCGAGGACGTTGTCGATGAGGGCGGTGATGCGGGCGTACCCGGCCGAGAGGTGGTGCAGCACCTGGTTGGCCTCGGGCCACAGCTGGCCCGCGTCGTCGGCGGCGAGGGCGGCCAGTTCGCGGCGCAGCTCGTCCAGCGGGCCGCGCAGGGAGGTGGCGAGGAGGGTGAGGAGCTGTTCGTGGCGGCCGGCGAGGGCCTCGTACCGGTCCTTCTCGCGTTCGCCGAGGGCGGCGTACCGCTCCTCGCCCGCGGCCAGTTCCTCCTGGAGCTTCTCGCGCAGCCCGGTCAGCTCGGCGGCATCGCGCTCGGTCAGCTCCTCCACTTCGGTGGCGTGCTTCTGGCGCAGCTCGGTCAGGTCGGCGGCGTGCTCCTCGGCGAGCCGCTCCAGCTCCTCGGCGTGCGCCTTCTCCAGCGCCTCCTTCTCGTCGGCGAGCATCTGGTAGGGACGCCGGTCGGTGAAGGTCATGACGGCGCCGACGAGCTGGTCGCCGTCGCGCACCGGGGCGGTGGTCAGGTCGACGGAGACCTCGGCACCGCTCTTGGACCACAGCACCTGCCCGCGCACCCGGTGCTTGCGCCCGGAGCGCAGGGTGTCGGCGAGCGGGGACTCGTCGTACGGGAAGGGGGAGCCGTCGGCGCGGGAGTGCGTGACGAGGGTGTGCAGCTCCTTGCCGCCCAGTTCACCGGCGCGGTAGCCGAGGATCTGCGCGGCGGCGGGGTTGACGAGTACGACCCGGCCGTCGGTGTCCGTGCCGACGACGCCCTCGGAGGCGGCGCGCAGGATCATCTCGGTCTGCCGCTGCGAACGGGCCAGCTCCGCCTCGGTGTCCACGGTCCCGGACAGGTCCCGCACGACGAGCATCAGCAGCTCGTCACCGGTGTAGGCCGAACCGTCGTACGCCTGCTGGGGGTTCTCCAGGTTCGCGCTGGTGACCTCGACCGGGAACTCGGTCCGGTCCGTGCGCCGCGCGACCATCCGCGTCGGCTTCGTCCGGCCGTGCGGGTCCATGTGGTCGGGGCGGCGCATCGAGCCGGGGATGAGCTTGGAGTCGAACTGCGGCAGCAGATCGAGCAGGCCCCGCCCCACGAGCGCCGTACCGGGTGCCTCGAACGCCTCCAGGGCGATGGTGTTGGCGTTGACGACCGTGCCGTTGGCGTTGACCAGGAGCAACGCGTCGGGCAGGGCGTCGAGTATGGCTGCGAGGCGAGCAGCGCCTCGGGATGGCCTGCTGCTCACGAGACGCTTCCTCCCTGTTACCGCACCTTGCCGACCGCTCGGGCCATCTTGCCAATCCGCCCGCGGGGTGTCACGCGAGGGAGTCTAAGGGCTCCGCTCGCGCACACGGCGCCGGATGGGAGGGAGGTACCACGACGAAGTGACGCCGAACATATGCCCGCATCCCACCACGGGTCGCCTTCAACGGCCCCCGACTTGCCGCTGACGTGCACTCCGGCCCGCTGTCGATCCCTCTGCCCGGCCCACGGTGCCGGTACGACCCGACCGCGCAACGACTCCGTGAGACCTTCGCGGGACCTTTACGGGGATTTCTTACGGGGATCTCTACGAACCCATGCTCGGAAGGAAGGGCACGAGCCGGTCCCAGCGGGCGATCTCGCAGCCGTTGCGGCGGCTGAAGTCGGCGTCCACGGGGCGGCCGGCCCAGTAGCCGGTGACGTGGGCGGTGGCGGGGCCGCCGTCGATCATGGTGCAGATGCTGTTTGGGGGGACCGGGGCGAAGGTGCCCTGGCCCCAGCGGGTGTTCTCGTCGAGGGCGCGGCAGGCGGCTGCGGGTTCGGGGTGATCGCCGGCGTCGGGATGGCAGAAGAGCTGCCGTACGCCGTCCCGTCCGGCCCCGGCGCCGTGTACGACGAGGGTGAGGTGATCGCCGGTGCGGTCCTCGGGGAGCGGGGGCGCGGGCATGGCGGGGGTCGTGTGGGCCAGGGTGGCGGCAGGGGCCGCGTCGGCCGGGGCGGCGGCGAGGGCGCAGAGGAGGGAGACGGCGAGGGACGCGATGCCGCGCCGCGGGAGAGCACTCATACCCACCCCAACGCGCACTCTCGCCGGACGTTGCGCCCACCTGCGAGACCGCCCGTGGACCTTGCTCGCGCCTCGCCGGGAGAAGCCCTTTGCCCTGCGGGCATCCCGCCTAGTACCGTGGGGGGCGATTGGTGACACCGCGCTTACCTGTGTCATCATCTGCACGCACCAATCGCGCGCTCGCGGGAGTGGTTGTGCTGGAGGCGTCGCCTAGTCCGGTCTATGGCGCCGCACTGCTAATGCGGTTTGGGTTTTAAAGCCCATCGAGGGTTCAAATCCCTCCGCCTCCGCCCCTGATCCGAAGCCCCGGTCCACATGGACCGGGGCTTCGGCGTTCCCGGGGTGGCTTCCGCCCCCCTGTGTTCGATCTAGGTTTCGACGTTTCCGCAGGTCAGGCAGGGTGCGGGGAACGGATTTCACATGGCGGCGGCAGTCATGTAATGTTCTTCCTGTCGCCGGGACAGGCCGAAAGGCCAGGGAAACGGAGACAAAAACAAAAGAACAAGCACTCGTAGCTTAACGGATAGAGCATCTGACTACGGATCAGAAGGTTGCAGGTTCGAATCCTGCCGAGTGCACAGTGAAGAGGCCCCGGAGAAATCCGGGGCTTCTTGCGTTTGGCTCAGTCGTCGGGGTCAGGCGAGCAGCAGATGGCCGTAGTCGGTCAGCACCTCGCGCGCCTCGGGTACGTCCTCGTATTCCTTCAGCCGGTGTAGCACGGCGCGGGCCCGCGTCGCCGTGCGCTCCGAGGACAGGTCTCCCGATGTGTCGATGACTTTCCGGGCTTCTTCGGCGGCCTGCTCGGGTTCGTTGGCGTCGGCCAGTGCCATCGCCAGCCACGACCGGTACAGCGCTACTTCCCTGGCATGAGTGGCGTCGTAGCGTCCCAGCACGTCCTGGAGGAGCGGCACCGCGCGCAGGGGCCGCCGCAGCTCGGTGAACACCCGCGCGTCCATGATCTCCAGCTCTTCGTGGCTGACCCAGTATGCCCACGACGGCGCCGGCGGACCGTCCGTGGTGTTCATGGCCGCGTGCGCTTTGCCGAGTGCGCGGAGGGCCGGCTGAGCTTCCTCGGCGAGGGTGTGCGCCCACGCCAAGCGGTCGAGGAACAGGGCGCGCGTCACGGCCGGTGCGTCCGGTCCGGCTTCCGCCACGGCCGCCTGCGTCAGCTGCAGGCCCTCGCGCTCCCGGCCGTTGTTCGACAAGTGGTAGCCGAGACTGCCCGCGAGCTGTGCCACGAGCACTCCATCCCCGGCTTGCCGCGCCGCAGAGATACCGAGCCGGTACACCCGTTCCGCCTCCGTGCCACGCCCTGCGTCCGAGGCGATCCACCCGGCGATCTGCCCCAGCTCCCCGATCTGCGTCAGCAGGCCGTGGCCGGTGTTCTCGGAGTGCTCGGACTCGCGGTACAGCCGGACGGCCGCCCGCAGTTCGCGGAAGGCGGGAGCGATCAGGTCGCCGCCGGTCAGCACGTCGTCGGCGAGCCGGAGGCCGTGCACGCGAGCCGTCAGGCCCTCCACGGTAGTGGCGCCGATCCGCCGCCCGCAGGGGGCCGCCAAGGGCTCCAGGGCATCTCCATTGCGCATCAGGTCCGCCAGGGTGGCCGCGACCCCTGGAAGGGCGGCCAGGGTGTCGCCCCGAGCGTAGGCGGCAGCCTGTTCCAGTTCCCACAGCGGCACCCCGAAGACGGCGGCCAGGAACGGCAGCCAGGTGTCCGGGACACGGGCGCCACGCTCCCACCGGGAGACCTCGTTGCGGGTGATGGACTGCGTCCCCGACGCGACGCACAGCGCCGCGGCCAACTGCGGCTGAGAGCGGCCGGAGTGCCGCCGCAGCCTGGCGAGATAGGCGCCGAACTCCCGGCGTCGCTGGGTGGTGTTGCTCATGCAGCCCCCTTCCGAACTCAGTGTGGCCCCTCCCTGGCCCCCTGGTTGGCTCCTCCGCCCGATCACGCTCCCCGGTTACCTGAACGCACAGCGCTCCGGCGACCGCGCGAACGGCCCCGGAGCTTGGCCGATCTGAGGAAGCAGACCGACATGCCGCAACCTACGACGCGGGCTCGGGAGACTGGGCACCCCGGCTACAGCGAGACCCTGCCACGCAGGCGCGAGAGTGCAGCCGTCGCGCGGCGCCTGGTACGCGTCGCACTCGCCGCATGGGGCTTGACCGACTTGACTGAGGACGGCGCGCTGATCGTCTCGGAGTTGGTGGCCAACGCCGTGCGGCATGCCCGGCGGGAGTCCATCCGCGTAGTGGTGGAACGCATCACCCCCGGCACGGTCCGGGTGGCCGTCGCGGACTTCTCCCGTGCGCTGCCCGAGCCGTGCACACCGAAGTCCGACGACGAGGACGGTCGGGGCCTGGCCCTGATCGCGGCGCTTTCAACGAACTGGGTCGATGGCGTACGGAACGGAAGCGCTCCACGCACGTCCCCATAAACCTGCAGCCGGGAACGGCACCCCTTGCCCCCGCTGACAACCACCGACAGCCAAGTTGCAGTTCGCAGCGTTAATCGTCAACAAGCCCGCAGGTCAGAGAGCCGGCCCCGCACTTCTTCGGCTACTGAGCGCACCCAGCGGTGCTTGACTCGCCCATTCAGACTCCGCCGCCCGCGCGATACAGCGCACCAGGGAGAGGATCAACGGCGCAACGGTTGGCGCTGAGCCTGTCCGATCAACCCGATGGCGAGCAGCATCACACCAGCGCCGGACATCGTCACCGCGAAGTGGATGTCTGGCCTCCTTATCAGCAAGCCGCCAACCAGCTGAGTGACAAGTGCGGCAGTCATGGTGAGCTGCGCCCAACCGAAGAGAGCCGGGCGGAGGATCCGGCTTCGCAACCACGGCGGCAGCCAGCCCCAACCAAGGGTGGCGATTGCCCCGCAGGTGGCGAGTAGTGCCATCGAGCCGAGCAGCGCGGCAACGTACGAGCTCATGATTGACCCTCCGGCTCCGGAGCGGAATCTTGGCACACCCTCTGCTCACTGCCTACCCGGCCGGGCATAGCTGATGGTCTCAGCCACAACCCTCCCCGGAGCCGGCCAAGCGTGCCCTTGGCGTGCCCGGAGGGACAGAGCGCGAGGGGGAACAGCGGGGAGTCAGAGGCAGAGGCCGAGAAAGCTCAGGTCACCCGACTTCCAGCTCAAGCCGCATCCGCATACGCGATCTTCCAAACTGGCGCTCCAGTCCCGGCTGCTTGACGCTTGGCTGAGTCTTTGAGTTGACCCTCTCCGCACCGTGCCCGCCCTCCAGGACAAACTCAAGCGCGCCTTCTGGTCCATAGACCGGATGCTCGGCGGACAGCAACCACCGCCTTGATCCCAGCGCTTCTACGCGCGCCATCCAATCGGCATCGGTGTATGCACCGGGGTACCGATCGCGATCCTCGGCGCGGCGGCCACACTCGGGACTCATGGATCGTTGGATGAGGTGTTGATCGCGGGAGGGCCCGGGCGCAGCGCCAGGGACCGTCTTCGGGTTGACGGCCTTGGGGGAGCGCTACAGGCAGCGCCGTGATGGGGCGCTCGTGCAGCGGCGGATCAGTGGGCGGACGGGGCGTGTTGATGTTGATGCAGCAGAGGGGGCTGCCGGGATGGTTGCCTGGCGGGTCGACGCGCTTTGACGCGTCAGTGCCCCTCCTCCGCCGACAGTTCCGCTCTCGACTCGTGTGCCAACGCCGTCGCTCGGGTGAACCAGTCCGTGATGGTGGCCAGTTCGGCCGGGGTGTAGTCCGCGAACAACGTCATCAGGCGTTCGTAATGGGCGCCGTACGCCGCCTCCACGCGGGACACCGCCGCCGGGACCGCCGCCACGCGGACCCGGCGGCGGTCCGTCGGGTCGGGGCGGCGGGTTACGTAGCCGGCGCGCTCCAGACGGTTCAAGATTCCGGTCACCGCGCCCGTCGTCACCTGGACGCGGGACGCGAGGTCGCCTGCCGTGAGGAGGTCGGGGCCGGCCTGGAGGACGAAGCCGAAGCAGGTGAGGTCGGTGACGGTCAGGCCCAGTCGCCGGGCCATCTCCTGCTGGCCGATCAGGTGCGCGGCGATGAGGTTGTCCATCGCGGTCAGCGCCTGTGCCGGGCTCGCGTCCGGGCGGGGCGTGCCGTCCATCTTCCTTGGTTCCTTAGTTCGTGAGATATTAGAGAGGTAAATTTCTTAGAGTGTGAGAGACCTGTAGGAGGCCGTTCCATGAGTCTGTACGACGAGGGTCACACGATCGCCGGGTGGACCGGGTGCGCCATCGCCACCATCGGCAGTGGTGTCGTGGGCGCGGGGGTGTGCACGGTGTCCGTTCCGGCTCTCGTGGGTGGAGCGGTGATCGTGGCGGCGAGCGTGCTGGTCACCTGGGTGCTGCACCTCGCCGGCTGGGGCAAGCCTCCGGGTGTGCGGCCGCGTGCGGAATGGCGGCTCCGGGTGCGGGACACGCAGGCCCGCGGCGGGCATTTTGGGTGCGTGGGCTGCGCGCTGGCGGGGCGTCGTCCCGCCTCCGTACCCGTGGTGACCCGTGCCGAATCGATACCTCTGTCTCCGATCGAGTGAACCCGCCCTGCACGGCGCGTAGTTGCTGGTCAGCCTCCCTAGCTTCCGTGGTGGAGGTGATGCTCGATGTACGAGCACAACGACACGACCAGGCTGCCCGAGCGAGGCGCGATCGACGTCGACGACTTCGTGTTCGCGGCCACCGGAGCCCATGTGCGCAGGCTGACCACTCCGGACGGCGAGCACTGGTTCCCGGCCGTGGACTTGGCGACGAGGCTGGGGTACGTGAACACGCGGCAGGCTCTGCTGCACCATGTCCCGACGGATGGCCACCAGACGCTCGAAGAGTTGGCGCGAAGCGTCTACGGGACAACCACTTCGCGCAGAATCGCAGGTCACGGGCTCAAGAAGTCGATGCGGATGGTGAATCTCCGGTCCCTGATCGCCCTCGTGAACGGATGCACCAAGCGTGAGAGCGCCCCGTTCAAAGCCTGGGTCGCCGAGGTGATCGCCACCATCCAGCAGCGCGGCGCCTACAGTCTCGACCCCGCTCCACTCCAAACCACTCCGGGCACCTCCTACGTGATGCCCGCACAGGTCGCCGACGCCATCGTCCGCCTGGAGGAGCGAAACCTTCGGGCCGACGAGGCGCTCGCCGCTGCCCAGGCCGAGTACCTCGCGCAGATGCGGCAGGCCAACGAGGAGCGCGCCCGCGTCAGCGAGCACTTGGCACGGCAGACCGAACAGCTGGGCACCCTCACCCACCGAGTAACCGGCGTCCAAGACGTCCTCGCCCGCATCGCCGATGCCCTGGACCAGATCGTCGACCGCATGCGCCCCGCCCCACCCCCCGAGCCGCAGCGCGCACCCCTCACCCCCCAGCACCTCCTCGCCACCTGGCGGGACCGCAATCTCGTCGTCGCCGAGGACGTGCACGCGGTTGCCGCCCACCTCGCCCCCGCCCTGGTCCACGGCCCCGTCGCCTGCCGACTGGAGGAGGTCGCCGCACGAACCGGCCTCACCCTGGACCGCGTCCACGACTGCGTGCGCATGCTGATCAAGCGGGGCTGCGTACGGCAGACCGGCAGCGCGGCGGACGGGGTACCCGTCTACACGCTCCCGTAGCCCCCCCCGCAGCACAGAGCCCGAAGTCGCACTCAGAGGATGCGGCTTCGGGCTCTTCACGTACCGTACCGGCCCCCGCCGCCGGACGGGCGATGTCGGCGGCATCTCCTACCCTCACGAGTGATGGCAGCACAGAAGTGGACGTGTACGGGACTGCGCTGGTCCCCGGAGGGCCCCGCCCTGGTCTGGTCGGGCGGGCGGCGCAGCGCGCTGACGTGGGGAAAGCGGGTCGCTTTCGGCGTCCTCGATGACAAGGCCCGGCAGTGCGTGGGGGCGCGGGGGCACGCGTGCCCGACAAGAACGGCCGTGCCGGCGCGGAGTACCGGCGCCCGCTGCGAGGAGTGCGCCCGGCTGGACCGCGCGCACTCCGTGGCTGCCGACACGATCGCCGACGACCCCCGCCCGTACCGCGTCTACCTCGCCTGGTTCGGCCCCGGCCTGGTCAAGGTCGGCATCACCGGCGCCGAGCGCGGCTCCGCCCGGCTGCTGGAGCAGGGCGCTGTCTGTTTCAGCTGGCTCGGCACCGGCCCGCTGATGGCCGCCCGTCGCACCGAGGAACTGCTGCGGGCCGCGCTCGGCGTCCCGGACCGGATTCCGTACGCCGAGAAGCGGACCGTACGGGCCGCCCTCCCGGCCGATCCCCAGGAGCGGGCGGCAGAGGTGCTGGACCTGCACGCACGGGCCGTCTCCCTCGGTAACTGGCCCGAGTCCCTCGTCCCCGCGCCCTGCCAAGTGACGGATCATATGGGCGACTTCGGGCTCCCGCACGCCGAGCCCGCCACCGGCTCGGTGGTCGAGCTGGTGGCCGGAGGACGGATCGCGGGGGAACTCGTCGCCGCCGCCGGACCCGATCTGCACCTGGCCGTCGAAGGGCGGGGGGTACTGGTGCTCGACACCCGATTGCTCCCCGGCTGGGAGCTGACCCCGGCTCAGGCGGAAGCCGAAATCACCTTCCCCATCAAGGAGTTCGGAGCACGGCAGGACGGCCTTTTCTGACCCCGCCCGTTTCTCAGCCAAATCACAGACTCCCGAAAGTCTCCTCTCAGAGGCCGCGGACAAGGTCTCACCATGACCACGACCTCGCCCCAGGGGCGCACCGAACTGCTGAGGCCGGACGGGAGCCCCGTCCGCGTGCTGGTGGTGGACGACGAGCTGTCGATCACCGAACTGCTGAGCATGGCGCTGCGCTACGAGGGCTGGCGGATAAGGAGCGCGGGGGACGGGCAGGGCGCGCTGCGCGCGGCCCGTGAGTTCCGGCCCGACGTGGTGGTCCTGGACATGATGCTGCCGGACATGGACGGGCTGACCGTGCTGAGCCGGCTGCGCCGCGAACTGCCCGACGTACCCGTGCTGTTCCTGACCGCCAAGGACGCGGTGGAGGACCGTATCGCCGGGCTCACGGCCGGCGGGGACGACTACGTCACCAAGCCGTTCAGCCTGGAGGAGGTCGTGGCCCGGCTGCGCGGGCTGATCCGGCGCTCCGGCGCCACCGACCGGCGCCCGGACTCCGTGCTGGTCGTGGGCGACCTCAGCCTGGACGAGGACAGTCACGAGGTCTGGCGGGGCGAGGAGTCCATCCACCTGACCGCCACCGAGTTCGAGCTGCTCCGCTTCCTCATGCGCAACCCGCGCCGGGTGCTGAGCAAGGCGCAGATACTGGACCGGGTCTGGTCGTACGACTTCGGCGGGCAGGCGAACGTCGTGGAGCTGTACATCTCCTATCTGCGGCGGAAGATCGACGCGGGCCGCGAGCCGATGATCCACACCCGGCGGGGAGCGGGTTACCTGATCAAGCCCGCCGTGTCGTGAACACACGGCGTCCCCCCGGTCGCCCAGGCCGGGTCGGGAAGCCGCGCACCCTGCGGGCCCGGCTCGTCGTCGCGTCCGTGGCGCTGATCGCCGTGGTGTGCGCGGTGATCGGCACGGTGACCACGCTGGCCCTGCACGCGCATCTCTACGAGCAGTTGGACGGCAAGGTCACCGAGGTCGCCCGGCGTGCCGTCGGCCACCCGCGCCTGCTCCCCGGGCTGCCCGGCCTGGACACCGGTGCGACGACGGCCATCGACACCGCGACCCCCGCCGAGAAGGTCGCCGCGCTGCTCACCAAGGGCCCCGCCCAGAAGCGGACCGTCGCCGCGTACGTGCGCGACGGCGCGATCGTCTCCGCCGCCGTGTCCGAGGAGCAGAACGACGGGCGCGGCGTCTTCACCCCGATGCGCGCCACCCGGCTGACCGACGCCCAGTCCGACGCCCTCGCCGGTGTGCCGCAGGACGACGGCGCCCACACCGTGCGTCTGCCGGGCCTCGGCGACTACCTCGTCCGGTACGCGGAGAGCCGTGACAGCGCCGACCGCTACTACGTCGCCCTTCCCACCGCCGACATGGACGGCGTCGTCGACACCCTGGTGCTGGTCGAGGTCTGTGTCACCGTCGCCGGGCTGATCGCGGCGTCACTGGCCGGGACGGTCATCGTCGGCGTCGCCACCCGCCCCCTGCGCCGGGTCGCCCGCACCGCCACCCGGGTCTCCGAACTCCCCCTGCACTCCGGCGAGGTGAACCTCAGCGAGCGCGTTCCGGAGTCCGAGTGCGACCCGCACACCGAGGTCGGCCGGGTCGGCGCCGCGCTCAACCGCATGCTCGACCACGTCAACGGCGCCCTGCACGCCCGCCAGGAGAGCGAGACACGGGTCCGGCGCTTCGTCGCCGACGCCAGCCATGAACTGCGCACCCCGCTCGCCTCGATACGGGGCTACGCCGAGCTGACCCGGCGCGGCAGGGAGCAGGTCGGCCCGGACACCCGGCACGCGCTGGGCCGGATCGAGTCCGAGGCGGGCCGGATGACGCTGCTGGTGGAGGACCTGCTGCTGCTGGCCCGGCTGGACGCGGGCCGCCCGCTCCAGCTCGCCCGCACCGACCTGGTCCCGCTGGTCGTGGACAGCGTCAGCGACGCCCGCGCGGCCGGCCTGGACCACACCTGGCGGCTCGACCTGCCCGACGAACCGGCGCCGGTGACCGCCGACGCGGCCCGGCTCCAGCAGATCCTGGTCAACCTGCTGGGCAACGCCCGCAGCCACACCCCGCCGGGCACCACGGTGACCGCGCGGGTACGGCGGCAGGGCGACCGGATGTGCGTACAGGTCGAGGACGACGGTCCGGGCATCCCGGCCGCGCTGCTGCCGCACGTCTTCGAGCGGTTCGCGCGCGGCGACTCCGCCCGTACCCGCGCCACCGGCTCCACCGGGCTCGGCCTCGCCATCGTGCGGGCCGTCGTCACCGCGCACGGCGGCACCGTGGCCGTGGAGAGCGCACCGGGCCGGACCGTGTTCACCGTACGGCTGCCCGCGGCCGGGCCGGAGACGGCGCCGCACTCACAGCCGGGCCACAGCGTCACCACACGGGCACGACAGGGGAGTTGAGAAGAGTCGGTCCCATGCGAACCGACTCTTCTCCCGGCACCCTCCCGGCACGGGAGCACCTCCCGGTCACGGCCGCCGGCACCCCGGTGCTGGACGTGGTGGTCCCCGTCTACAACGAGGAGAAGGACCTGCGCCGGTGCGTGCTCAGACTGCGGGAGCACCTGGCACGCACCTTCCCCTACGCCTTCCGGGTCACGATCGCCGACAACGCCTCCACCGACGGCACCCCGCTCATCGCGGCCGAACTGGCCGCCCGGTACCCGGACGTGGCCAACTTCCGGCTGGAGCGCAAGGGCCGGGGACGCGCCCTGCGCACGGTGTGGTCCGCCTCCGACGCGCCGGTCCTCGCGTACATGGACGTCGACCTCTCCACCGACCTCAACGCCCTGCTCCCGCTGGTCGCCCCGCTGATCTCGGGCCACTCCGACCTGGCGATCGGCTCCCGGCTCAGCCGGACCTCCCGGGTGGTGCGCGGGCCGAAGCGGGAGTTCATCAGCCGGGCCTACAACCTGATCCTGCGCGGCTCGCTCCAGGCCCGGTTCTCCGACGCCCAGTGCGGCTTCAAGGCGATCCGGCGCGAGGTGGCCCAGGTGCTGCTGCCGCTGGTGGAGGACACCGGCTGGTTCTTCGACACCGAGATGCTGGTGCTGGCCGAGCGGGCGGGGCTGCGCATCCACGAGGTGCCGGTCGACTGGGTCGACGACCCGGACTCCACCGTGCGCATCGTGCGCACCGCGACCGACGACCTGAAGGGCGTATGGCGGGTGGGCCGGGCGCTGACCACCGGTTCGCTGCCGCTGGACCGGCTGGCACGGCCGTTCGGCGACGACCCGCGCGACCGCGAGATCACCGACGTACCGAAGGGGCTGGCCCGCCAGCTCGTCGGGTTCTGCGTGGTCGGCGGGCTCTCGACCCTGTTCTACCTGCTGCTCTACAGCGGTTTCCGGCAGTTCGGCGGTTCGCAGGCGGCCAACGCGCTCGCCCTGCTGCTCTCCGCGCTCGCCAACACGGCCGCCAACCGGCGCCTCACCTTCGGGGTGCGCGGCCGGGGCGGCGCGGTACGGCACCAGGCGCAGGGCCTGGTCGTCTTCGCCATCGGCCTCGCCCTGACCAGCGGTTCCCTGGCCGCCCTCAACGCGGCCACCACCAGCCCCGCGCACACCACCGAGATCGCGGTCCTCGTCGTCGCCAACCTCGCGGCGACCGTCCTGCGCTTCCTCCTCTTCCGCGCCTGGGTCTTCCCGGACCGCCCGGGCCCCGCGCCCGTACCCGGCCCGACCACTCCCGCCCACGCCGAACCCACCACCATCTCTACGGGGGACCCCCGATGACCACCCAGTACGACCAGCCCCCGCAGGTTGCCGAGACGCCACCCGCGCCGGAAACCCCGCTCGCGCACCGCCTCTGGCGCGGCCGCCCCGAGGACCCGGGCTGGGCCCGCCCCGCGTTCTGGGCGCTGCTCGCCGCCACCCTCGTGCTGTACCTCTACGACCTGAGCGCCTCCGGCTTCGCCAACTCCTTCTACTCGGCGGCCGTGCAGGCGGGCAGCACCTCCTGGAAAGCCTTCTTCTTCGGCTCGCTGGACGGCGGCAACGCCATCACCGTCGACAAGCCCTCGGCGTTCCTGTGGCCCATGGAGCTGTCGGTCCGGATCTTCGGCCTGAACTCCTGGGCGGTCCTGGTCCCCGAGGTCCTCATGGGCGTCGGCTCGGTGGCGGTCGTGTACGCGGCCGTACGGCGCCGGTTCAGCGCGGTGGCCGGACTGGTCGCGGGCGCGGTGCTGGCGCTGACCCCGGTGGCGGCGATGATGTTCCGGTTCAACAACCCGGACGCGATGCTGGCCCTGCTGATGGCACTGGCCTGCTACTTCACCGTCCGCGCGGTCGAGGACGGCCGCACCCGCTGGCTTCTCTGGGCGGGCGTCGCCATCGGCTTCGCCTTCCTCGCCAAGACCCTCCAGGCGTTCCTGATCCTGCCTCCGCTGGCGATCGTCTACGCGGTCTGCGCGCCGGTGCGGTTCGGCAGGCGGCTGGTCCAGCTCGGTCTGGCCACGCTCGCGCTGGTGGTGTCCGGCGGCTGGTGGGTCGCGGTGGTCGAGCTGTGGCCGGCCTCCTCCCGTCCGTACATCGGCGGCTCGCAGCACAACAGCTTCCTGGAGCTGACCTTCGGCTACAACGGCCTCGGCCGGATCAACGGTGACGAGACCGGCAGCGTCGGCGGCGGAGGCGGAGGTATGGGCGGCGGCGGCCGCTGGGGCTCGACCGGCTGGGACCGGATGTTCGGCGCCGAGGTCGGCGGCCAGGTCTCCTGGCTGCTCCCGGCCGCGCTGATCCTGCTGGTCGCGGGCCTGTGGGCCACCCGCAAGCTGGGCCGCACCTCGGTCACCCGCGCCTCGTTCCTGGTCTGGGGCGGCGCGCTGCTGATCAGCATGGTGGTCTTCAGCTACATGGCGGGCATCTTCCACCAGTACTACACGATCGCCCTCGCCCCGTACCTCGCCGCCGTCGTCGGCATGGGCGCCGGACTGCTGTGGGAGCGTCGCAAGGAGACGTGGGCCGGCTGGGCACTCGCGGCCGCCTCGGTGGCCTCGGCCGCCTGGGGGTACGTCCTGCTGGGCCGCACCTCCGACTATCTGCCCTGGCTGAAGTGGCTGGTGCTGGTCGGCGGTCTGCTGGCGGCGCTCGGCCTGCTCTTCCTCGGCCGCGCGCCCCGGAACCTGGCGCTCGGCGCGGCCGCGCTGGGCCTGGGCGCGGCGCTCGCCGGACCGACGGCGTACACCTTGAGCACGGTGAACTCCGCGCACACCGGCTCGATCCCGACGGCCGGACCTGCCGGGGCCAGCATGATGGGCTTCGGCGGCCGTCCGGGCGGCCGGGGTGAGGGCATGCGCGGAGGCTTCCCCGGCGGGATGCCGGGCGGGCAGAACCAGCGGGGCCAGGGGCAGACGCCGCCGGGCGGGGCGGGCGGCCAGGGCTTCCCCGGTGGGGGCTTCCCCGGCCAGGGCGGTCAGGGCAACGGCCAGAGCAAGGGCCAGGGCCGGCAGAACGGCGGCGGCTTCCCCGGCGGTCAGGGCTTTCCCGGCGGCACCGGCGAGACCGGCCGCATGGGCGGCGCCGGAGGCGCGGGCGGTCTGCTCAACGGCGCCAACGTCTCCGCCAAGGCCAAGAAGCTGCTCCTGGCGGACGCCGACTCCTACACCTGGGTCGCCGCCTCCACCGGCTCGCAGAACGCGGCAAGCTACCAACTCGCCACCAACAAGGCGGTGATGGCGATCGGCGGCTTCAACGGCACCGACCCCTCCCCGACCCTCGCCCAGTTCAAGCAGTACGTCGCCAAGGGGCAGATCCACTACTACATCGCCGGCGGTGGCATGGGCGGCGGCATGGGCCGCACCGGCGAAGGCCGCGATGGCATGGGCGGCGGCAGCGGCACGGCCTCCTCCATCAGCACCTGGGTGGAAGCCAACTTCAAGAAGGTGACGGTCGGTTCGGCCACCTTCTACGACCTGACCCAGCAGCAGACCGGCTGACCGGAAGCACCCTCGGCCGATAATGCTGTACACCGTATAGTGAAACCGCTATACGGTGTACAGCATGTCCGCTCCCGACGTCTCGGCACCACCGCTCCCGAAGGCCCCCCAGGGCCACCCCCGCCGCTGGCTGATCCTCGGCGTGATCTGCCTCGCCCAGCTCACCGTGCTGCTCGACAACACCGTGCTGAACGTGGCGATCCCCTCGCTCACCCACCGGCTGCACGCCGCCACCTCCGACATCCAGTGGATGATCAACGCGTACTCCCTGGTCCAGTCCGGCCTGCTGCTCACCGCGGGCAGCGCCGCCGACCGGTACGGCCGCAAGAAGATGCTGATCGCGGGCCTCGCCGTGTTCGGCCTCGGCTCGCTGGCGGCCGGACTCTCCACCACCACAGGTCAGTTGATCGCCGCCCGAGCGGGCATGGGCATCGGCGGCGCCCTGCTGCTGACCACCACGCTCGCGGTCGCCATGCAGATCTTCGCGCCCGAGGAGCAGCCGAAGGCGATCGGCATCTGGGCCGCGGTCAACTCGCTCGGCTTCGCGGCCGGCCCGCTGATCGGCGGCTTCGTGCTGGACCACTTCTGGTGGGGCGCGATCTTCCTGATCAACCTCCCGGTGGCCGCCCTCGGCCTGGTCGCCGTGGTGGCGCTCGTACCGGAGTCCAAGGCCACGCGAGCCGTCGGCTCCTCGGGCCTGCCTGCCCGCCCGGACCTGCTGGGCGCGCTGCTCTCCACGATCGGCATGACCGCCCTCGTCTTCGCGGTCATCTCCGGCCCGCACCACGGCTGGACCTCGGCCCGTGTGCTGGGCTCGGCGGCCGTGGCGGCGGTCGTGCTGGCCCTCTTCGCGTACTGGGAGAGCCGGGTCGAGGAGCCGATGCTCGACCTCCAGTTCTTCCGGGACCGCAGGTTCACCGGCGCGGTCGCGGGAGCGGTGCTCATCACCTTCGGGATGGGCGGCGCGCTGTTCCTGCTCACCCAGCACCTCCAACTCGTCCTCGGATACGGCCCGCTGGAGGCGGGAGCGCGCACCGCACCACTGGCGCTCACCGTGGTCCTGCTCAACTTCAGCGGGATCTCCTCGAAGTGGGCGGCCCGGCTGGGCACCCCGGTGGCCATCGCGCTGGGCATGGCACTGATGGCGGCCGGCCTGGTCTCCATCGCCGAACTGGCCTCCACCGGGTACGCCGGGACGCTGCTCGGTCTTGTGCTGATCGGCGCCGGGTGCGCGCTCGCCAACCCGGCCATGGCGCACGCCATCATGAGCGCCATCCCGCCGGAGAAGGCCGGGGTCGGCGCCGGGATCAACGGCACGCTCGCCGAGTTCGGCAACGGCCTCGGGGTGGCCGTGCTCGGCGCGGTCCTCAGCTCCTTCCTGGCCTCCGGCCGCACCCTGTCGGCCGGGCTCAGCGCCGGACAGCTGGTCGGCTCCGTCGCCGTACTGGCCGGTGGCCTGGTCGCGGCGGGGCTGCTCAAGCGGGCGCAGCGCGATGCCGCCTGAGCCGGGGTGGTTGAGCGGCTCGGACCTGGCAAGGTGTGCGGTGAGTGACGTGCTGCGGAGGGATGCGCCGATGGTGAGGGAAGCCCGGTGGTGAAGGAAGACCGCCCCAAGGAAGACCGCCCCAAGGAAGACCGCCCAACCCGCGGCAGCGTATGGCTGACCGGCAAGGAGCGGCGCGGCCGGGGCGGCCAGCCCTCGGGCCTGGACCGGGCCCGGATCACCGCCGTGTCCGTGGCGCTGCTGGACGCCGAGGGCCTGGACCGGTTCTCCATGCGCCGCCTGGCCGGCGAACTGAACGTGACCGCGATGTCCCTGTACTGGTACGTCGACACCAAGGACGACCTGCTCGAACTCGCCCTGGACGCCGCCTTCGGCGAGCTGCCGCTGCCCGACCCCGAGGACGAGTCGGCCGACTGGCGCGAGCAGCTGCGCACCCTGGCGACCGACTACCGGGCGATGATGGTCCGCCACCCCTGGCTGTCCCCGATCGCGGGCCGGTTCCTCAACATCGGCCCCAACTCCCTGGCGTTCTCAAGGGTGGTGCAGCAGGTGGTGGGCCGGGCCGGGCTGCCCGCGCACGGGGTGACGGGCGCGATCTCGGCCGTCTTCCAGTTCGTGTACGGCTACGGCACGATCGAGGGCCACTTCCACGCCCGGATCGCGGACACCGGGCTGAGCGCCGACGAGTACTTCCGGCAGTCCCTCACCGTCGCCTCCGAGGTGGCCGGGACCTCCGAGGTGCTGAAGGAGTCCTACGCGCTGATGGCCGCGCGCGGCGGTGACACGGTCGAGGAGATGCTCGACCGGGACTTCGCCTTCGCGCTGGACCTGCTGATCGCGGGCATCGAAGCGATGGTGGCCCGCGGCTGACCCCTGACGGGTCGGCCACGGGCCACCACACGTTCCTACGAGTCGGACGCCGGCCGCGCCGGAAACCCGCCCGTCGCCACCGGCCCCCACCGCTCCGGCGTGACCCGGATGATGGACTTGCCCTGTTCGGCCATGGCCGTGCGGTACTCGTCCCAGTCCGGGTGCTCACCGGCGATGTTCCGGTAGTACTCGACCAGCGGCTCGACGGAGTCCGGGGTGTCGAGCACCTCGGCGGTGCCGTCGATCTGGACCCAGGGGCCGTTCCACTCGTCGCTCAGCACGATCAGGCTGACCCGCTCGTCCCTCTTGGCGTTCCGCGTCTTGGCCCGCTCCGGATAGGTGGAGGCCACGATCCGGCCGGAGTCGTCCACCCCGCAGGTCAGCGGCGAGCCCTGTGGCCCGCCGTCGGAACGCCGGGTGAGCAGGATGGCGCGATGGCGGGGTCGTACGAAGTCCAGCAGTTCCGGCAGGGTCACTTTGGTGTTCGTAGCGATGTTGGGTGCCATGCGCCGAGCCTAGGACCCTCCCCGCCGGATCAGGGCGCCTGTGTCAGAGCGCGGGCAGCGCGTCGCCCTGGACCGCCTGGATGTCCAGCTCGATCCGCAGGGTGGTGCCGATGGCGGCGATACCGGCCTGGAGGACCTGGTTGTAGTTCATGGCGAAGTCGTCCCGGTGCAGCTCGGCCGTCGCGCGGAACGCGGCCCGCGTGCCGCCCCAGGGGTCGGCGCCGGTGCCGAGGTAGGCGAGGTCCAGGTCGACCGGGCGGACGATCCCGCGCATCGACAGCTCGCCGCGCACGGTCCAGCGGTCGGGTCCGGCCTGCGTCAGCCCGGCCGAGCGGTAGGTCAGCTCGGGGTACTTCTCCACGTCGAGGAAGTCGGCCGAGCGCAGGTGGGTGTCCCGCATCCCGTTGCCCGTGTCGATGGACGCGGCCCGGATGACCGCCTCCACGCGGGACTTGGTGATGTCGTCGGGCGCGATCTCGATGCTCCCGCCGAACTCGGTGAACCGGCCGCGCACGCTGGAGATGCCCAGGTGCTGCGCGACCGCGCCGACCGAGGAGTGCACGGGGTCGATGGTCCACGGGCCGGGCGGCGGCAGCTCGGTGCCGCCCTGCCGGGCCAGCGTGACCGCGCCGACCTCGGCCCGGCCGCTCGCGGTGACCAGCGCGCTGGAGGCGACGGGCGCGTACCCGACGGCGGTCACGATCACCGTGTACGCCCCCGGAGCCAGCACGGTGTCGTCGCGCACCGCGCCCTCGGTGTCCGCCTCGGCCCGCAGCACCTGCGTACCGGTCATGTCGGCCACCGTGACCACCGCGTGCGAGACGGCCCAGCCGTCACGGGTGCGGATTCTCGCGGTCAGTGCCATGGCGTTCTTCTCCCTACGCGGTTCGCGCGCGTCGATCAGGGGACCGGCCCGTGGCCCGCGTTCTCGGCGGGCCACGGGCCGGTCGGGTGAACTACTCGCCGGGGTGGGCGAGTTCGATGTCGTGGCCGTCCGTGCCGGTACCGGCGACGGTCAGCGCGGTGGCCACCGGCGGGTAACCCGTGGCGATCACGGTGTACTCGCCGCCGTCCAGGTCGGTGAAGGCGTACGCGCCGTCCGCACCGGTGGTGGCGGTGCCGGCCACGTTGCCCGCCTGGTCGACCAGCGTCACGCGGGCGTCGGCCAGCGGCCCGTGCGGGGCCCGGACGACACCGCTGAGCAGCGCGCCGGTGTCCAGGTCGACCTCCACGCGGGTGACCCCGGTGGTGGCGACCTCCACGGGCAGCGCACGCGGCCGGTAGCCGCTCGCGTTGACCGCGATCGTCACGGTGCCGGGCACCAGCTCGGTGAACCCGAACTCGCCCTGCTCGCCGGTCTGCGCGGCGGCCAGCAGATCACCGCGCACATCGGTGACGACGACCATCGCGTCCTTCACCGGCAGTGCGCTCCCGGCCGCCCGGACCACACCGGTCAGCCCGCTGGTGCCGCTGAGCAGGATGTCGTACGACAGCGGCTCCTCGCCCACCACGACGGTGGACGCCTGCGGCTGGAAGCCGTCGGCGGAGGCGATCAGCACGTACGAGCCGGTGCCCGGCGCGGCGAGCGCGTAGGAGCCGTCGGCCTGGGCGACCGCGCGGCCCAGCTGGCGTCCGGCCAGCGAGATCAGCGTGACCGCGGCCTGCGGGACCGGGGCGCTCTCGGCGCCGCGCACGAAGCCGTGCACCGGGGTGCCGCCGGCCGGACCGGACTCGGCGGCCGAGGCGACGGCCGTCATCTGCGGGGCGGCCGCGGTGGCCGTGCCGTCGGCCGAGGGGGCGCCCTCGGTGGTGGCGAAGGCCATGGCCGGGACCTGCTGGGCCTCGGCGACCGCGGGGGCGGCGGCCGGGTCGGTGACGGGGGCCGCGACCTCGGAGGACTGCGCGAGCGCGCCCTTCGTCTTCAGCGGGACCTCCTTGATGAACAGGGTGATCAGGAAGGCGACGGCGGCGAGGCAGCCCGCGATGAGGAAGACATCGCCGATGCCGTGGCCGTAGGCGCTCTCCAGCAGGTTCCGGATGGGTGCCGGGAGGCTGTCCATGTCCGGGATGGTGTCGGTCGAGCCGGACTTGGCCATCGCGGCCTGGTACTTCGGGCTCAGCTCGCCGATGCCGTCCGTGACGTAGTGCGTGATCCGGTGGGCCATCACCGCGCCGAGCGCCGAGACGCCCACCGCGCCGCCGAGGGAGCGGAAGAAGGTGACCGTGGAGCTGGCCGAGCCGAGGTCGGAGGGCGCCACCTGGTTCTGCGTGGCGAGCACCAGGTTCTGCATCATCATGCCGATGCCGAGACCCAGCAGGGCCATGAAGATGGCCATCTTCCAGTAGTCCGTGTCGTACCGGATGCCGCCCAGCAGGAGCAGTCCGGCGGTGACCAGGACGCCACCGCTGACCAGCCACGCCTTCCAGCGGCCGGTGCGGGTGATGAACTGACCCGAGACGGTCGAGGAGATGAACAGACCACCGATCATCGGGATGGTCAGGATGCCGGACATCGTCGGCGACTTGTCGCGGGCCAGCTGGAAGTACTGGCTGAAGAACACGGTGCCGCTGAACATGGCCACGCCGACGAACAGCGAGGCGAGCGACGCCAGCGTGATGGTGCGGTTCTTGAACAGGCGCAGCGGGATGATCGGCTCGCTCGCCTTGGCCTCGACGAGCACGAAGAGCGCGCCGAGCACGATCGAACCGGCGACCATCGCGTAGGTCTGCCAGGACACCCAGTCGTACTTGTCACCGGCGAAGGTGACCCAGACCAGCAGCAGCGAGACGGCGGCCGAGATCAGGGCGGCGCCGCCCCAGTCGACCTTGACCTCGCGCTTGACCACGGGCAGGTGCAGCGTCTTCTGCAGCACGATCAGCGCGATGACCGCGAAGGGCACACCGACGTAGAAGCACCAGCGCCAGCCCAGCCACGAGGTGTCGGTGATGACACCGCCGAGCAGCGGGCCGCCGACGGTGGCGACGGCGAAGGTCGCGCCGAGGTAGCCGGAGTAACGGCCGCGCTCGCGCGGGGAGATCATCGCCGCCATGACGATCTGCGCCAGGGCGGACAGACCGCCGACGCCGATGCCCTGCACCACACGGCAGGCGATCAGCATGCCGGGGTTCTGCGACAGACCGGCCGCCATCGAGCCGACGACGTAGATGACCAGGGCTATCTGGACGAGCGCCTTCTTGCTGTACAGGTCGGCGAGCTTGCCCCACAGGGGGGTGGCCGCCGTCATCGACAGCAGGGCCGCGGTGACGACCCAGGTGTAGGCGGACTGGCCGCCGCCGAGGTCGCCGATGATGTGCGGAAGGGCGTTGGAGACGATCGTGGACGACAGGATCGCCACGAACATGCCGAGCAGCAGCCCGGAAAGCGCCTCCATGATCTGCCGGTGGGTCATCGGGGCCTGCTCGGCCCCGCCCCCGTGCTTGGCATGAGCCCGCACACCGGATGGTGTGGTCGTTGCCATGAGCTTCCTTTACTTACGTGATCGCGGGTGTACGGGTTTCCTCGGACACGGGGGCGGCCGGTCTCGGCACGCCGGTGCGGCAGTCGCCGAACGACGCGCGCAGCCGGGTCATCAGCTGGATGAGCTGGGCGACCTCGTCGTCGGTCCAGTCGCTCAGCCGCTCGGCCAGCAGCCGGCTGGTGCGCAGCGACAGCTCCACGAGCTGGTCGTGGCCCGCGGGCGTCAGGCGCAGGATGCGCGAGCGTTTGTCCGCCGGGTCCGGCGACCGCTCGATCCAGCCGCGCGCGGCTGCGTGGGCGACATGCCTGCTGGTGACCGACATGTCGACGGCGAGCAGCTCGGCGAGCTTGCTCATGCGCATCTCCTCGTGACGGCCGAGCAGGGTCAGCACGGCGGCCGAACCGGCCGGGCAGTCGGGCGGGAGTATCCGCCCGATGTCGCGCTTCACGGCGCCGACGGCACTGAGCTGACGGGCCAGCTCCTCGAACTGCGCCTGCTCGGCCATCACACCTCCCGTATTCGTTGCTTTGGGCAACCATAGGGATGCTTGGTTGCTGTAGGCAAATAAATCGATGGGCGGCGGCGCAAAAACTTGGCAAAGGCAAGTATTGCGATCGTAAACGTGCAGGTGGGCGCGGGTGACCTGCCCGCCTCTGTCCCCATGGCCCCGCACTTGGGGTGGGCACCCGGATTCGCTAGTGTCTCGGCCCATGGCTAACACCCAGGGCCCCCAGGGCAATTACGACCCCGCAGGCAGCACTCAGATGTTCCGCGCGTTCGTCGACGAGACTCCCCCGGTTCGCCAGCAGGAGGCCGCTTCCTCCGGTCCCCGCGTCGGCCTGATCATCGGCGTCATCGTGGCCGTGGCCGTCGTCGCCGCTGTCGCCTGGCTCGCGCTGAAGTGACCCCCGGCTCCTTCCCGGAGCCCCATCCGGCGGGCGGTACCTGAACACGCTCGCCGCCTACGGGAGCCGTACGGCCCCCACGAAGCCCCGCGGCCCGCGTCCGCGCCGGAGCGCGTGACACGGGCCGGGCGGGCCTGCCGCTCGTCGGTCGTTCGTCAGTCCGAGACGAGACCCTCCCGCAGCTGGGACAGCGTGCGGGTGAGCAGCCGCGAGACGTGCATCTGCGAGATGCCGACCTCCTCGCCGATCTGCGACTGGGTCATGTTGGCGAAGAAGCGCAGCATGATGATCCGGCGCTCGCGCGGCGGCAGCTTGGCCAGCAGCGGCTTCAGCGACTCCCGGTACTCCACGCCCTCCAGCGCCGTGTCCTCGTAGCCGAGGCGGTCGGCCAGCGAGCCCTCGCCGCCGTCGTCCTCGGGGGCCGGGGAGTCCAGCGAGGAGGCGGTGTAGGCGTTGCCCACCGCCAGTCCGTCGACCACGTCCTCCTCGGAGACACCGAGCGCGACCGCCAGCTCCGGCACGGTCGGGGAGCGGTCGAGACGCTGGGACAGCTCGTCGCTGGCCTTGGTCAGCGCCAGGCGCAGCTCCTGGAGCCGGCGCGGCACCCGCACCGACCACGAGGTGTCGCGGAAGAAGCGCTTGATCTCGCCCACGACCGTCGGCATCGCGAACGTCGGGAACTCCACGCCCCGTTCGCAGTCGAAGCGGTCGATCGCCTTGATCAGCCCGATGGTGCCGACCTGGACGATGTCCTCCATCGGCTCGTTGCGCGAGCGGAAGCGAGCCGCCGCGTACCGCACGAGCGGGAGGTTCAGCTCGATCAGGGTGTCCCGGACGTAGCCCCGCTCGGGGCTGTCCTCACCGAGCGCGGCGAGCCGCAGGAACAGGGAGCGGGACAGTGTGCGGGTGTCGATGTCCCCCGAGGGCACCGGCAGCTGCGCTGCTTCCGCCGCGGGCGGTGCCGCGTCGGGCGCCGGTGCCGGGGCGGCGGGGGCGGGCGCGGCGTCGAGGGCCTCGGCGCCCTCGAATCCGTCGAGGACGTCGAGAGCGTCGAGCTTCTGCGGCGCTGCCACGGTCTTCGTGAGCACCTTCGAGCTGCCCTGTTCTGCGGACATGCCACCCCCTTTGGGTCGCGGGACGGTCGGCGCGCTGTCCTGATCGGACAGTGCGGCCTTCACCTGAATACCGGAGCCGAAGCCTCGGCAAACGCGCTTCCCGCAGAATGTCACATGTCGGCAACGCGCTGTAGTGACATGTCGACACGTGAGACGCCAAGAACCCCTGGCAGAACGGGGTCTGACGGTCTTTCGGCGCACAATTGCCGACACCGACCGCGCAGCGTGATTCGCTCCTGACGGTGATCATTCGATCCCGCATGCGAACGGCGTCTACCTGCTCTTTTCCGTTCCGTGCTCCCGTGCGCCGGTCATGCCTCGATCCGGTTGGCCGACCGCAGCCGCTGGAAGCTCCGGGCGAGCAGCCGGGACACATGCATCTGGGAGACACCGAGCTCGGCGCTGATCTGCGACTGGGTCAGGTTGCTGTAGTAGCGGAGCAGCAGGATGCGCTGCTCGCGCTCCGGGAGCTGGACGAGCAGGTGCCGGACCAGGTCGCGGTGTTCCACGCCGTCCAGCGCCGGGTCCTCGTAGCCGATCCGGTCCAGCAGTCCGGGCAGCCCGTCGCCCTCCTGCGCGGCCTCCAGGGAGGTGGCGTGGTACGAGCGTCCGGCCTCGATGCAGGACAGCACCTCCTCCTCGCTGATCCGCAGCCGCTCGGCGATCTCGGCGGTGGACGGCGATCTGCCGAGCGCGGTGGTCAGGTCCTCGGTGGCCCCGTTCACCTGCACCCACAGCTCGTGCAGCCGGCGCGGTACGTGCACGGTGCGGACGTTGTCCCGGAAGTACCGCTTGATCTCGCCGACCACGGTCGGCATGGCGAAGGTCGGGAACTGCACGCCCCGGTCGGGGTCGAAGCGGTCGATGGCGTTGATCAGCCCGATGGTGCCGACCTGGACCACGTCCTCCATCGGCTCGTTGCGGGAGCGGAAGCGGGCGGCGGCGTAGCGCACCAGCGGGAGGTTGGCCTCGATGAGCGCCCCACGCACGCGGTTGTGCTCCGGCGTGCCCGGCGTCAGGTTCTTCAGCTCGCCGAAGAGCACCTGGGTCAGGGCGCGGGTGTCGGCACCCCGGCGCTTCTCGGGAGGGGGTGTGGCGGAGGGCTCTGGGAGGGTCGCGGGCGCCTCCGCCTGGGGCGGCGCAGTACTGGCCGACACGGTCAACGCCACCTCTTCATCGGTCAATCATCCGTCAAAAGCGGTCATAGCATCACAAGACATGTGCACTGTGTGCAAGCACCGCATAACGCCGTGTTGGGCCTCAAACGACGCCAATGGATGGATCGGCACACCCGAAAAGCCCCCCGCCGTGGTGGCGGAGGGCTCGCTGTCCGGAGTGCGCTCCGGCTCAGAACTCGTAGTCGGCGATCACCCACGTGGCGAACTCCCGCCACAGGGCGACGCCCGCCTGATGGGCGGGGTGGTCCAGATAGCGCTGGAGGGCGCCGGTGTCCTCGACGGAGGAGTTGATGGCGAAGTCGTAGGCGATGGGGCGGTCGGTGACGTTCCAGCCGCACTCCCAGGAGCGCAGCTCCGCGATCTGGCCGCCGAGGGCGCGGAACGCCTCCACGCCCGCCTCGACGCGCGGATCGTCGCGCTCGACACCCTCGTCGAGCTTGAACAGGACCAGGTGCCGGATCATGCGACGTACCTCTTGCTCTTTCGGCCGGGTCAGTTCTTCGCGCCGTCCACGACCCAGGTCATGAAGTCCCCGATGGCCCCGGCGGCGTCCGATATGCCCTCGAAGGCTATCTGGACGTAGTCGGCCGCCTTGGCCGGGTCGGTGATGATCGCGTACATGGCGAAGACCACGAGCGCGAACACGACGATCTTCTTGGCGTTCACCGCCACCGCGGCCTCCCCTGTCTCTCTGACCCCACTGACCTGCCTGCGGCGGTGAGTGTAACCGTCACGGGCCTTGCTGCACCCAACAGGACGCACACGATTGTCAATTGGGGGCCGGAGCGGGGACGCACGAAGGGCCCCGTCCGAAGACGGGGCCCTTCTCAAGCGGTAGCGGAGGGATTTGAACCCTCGGTGACGGGTTACGCCACACTCGCTTTCGAGGCGAGCTCCTTCGGCCGCTCGGACACGCTACCGAGGGAGACCTTACAGCAAGGTGCCCCACCGGCAGAAATCGATGGGCCCGGGCCCTCTGAGCAGCCGTTTCAGCGGCCCCGGAAGAACTCCGTCAGCGGCCGGGCGCACTCCTCGGCGAGCACGCCCTCCACGACCTCCGGCCGATGGTTGAGCCGCCGGTCGCGTACGACGTCCCAGAGCGAGCCGGCCGCGCCCGCCTTGTCGTCACGGGCGCCGTAGACGACCCGTTCGACGCGGGACTGGACCAGCGCGCCCGCGCACATCGTGCACGGCTCCAGCGTCACCACGAGCGTGCAGCCGGTCAGCCGCCACTCGCCGAGCACGGCTGCGGCCCGGCGCAGCGCCAGCACCTCCGCGTGAGCGGTCGGATCGCCGGTGGCCTCGCGTTCGTTGTGCCCGGCGCCCAGCACGGTGGTGCCGTCCGGGCCGAGCACGACGGCGCCCACCGGGACGTCACCGCCGAGCGCGGCCCGCCCGGCCTCGGCCAGGGCGAGCCGCATCGCGGGATGCCAGGGGTCGCGTACCGGGTCCACGGTTCCTCGGGTCTCGTGCGGAGCGGTCAGCGGACGGTCTCCAGTACCTCCGAGGCGCCCAGCACCTCGGCGATCGTGCCCAGGGCGTCGTCGGCGTCCAGGGCACGCAGCTCCTTCTCGCCGATCCCGAGATCGCCGAGGATCTCGCGGTCGCCGACCGGGCTGTGCGGGACGGCGTCGGCGTCCGGGGACTCCTCGCCGTCGTCGTCCTCCTCGGACTCGCCGTCCTCGGTGCCGTCGAGGTCCAGGGCGTCCAGGTCGGGCCCGTCGTCGGCGCCGGGTTCGCGGCCCAGCAGCTCATCGGTGAGGAGCAGCTCCCCGTAGGCGCTGCGGGCGGCGGCTGCCGCGTCGGAGACATAGATACGGGGGTCCTCCTCCCCGTCCACCCGGACGACCCCGAACCAGGAGTCCTCCTGCTCGATCAGGACGAGCACCGTGTCCTCCTCCGGCGACGCCTCGCGGGCGAGGTCGGCCAGATCGGACAGGGTCTCCACATCGTCGAGCTCCGTGTCGCTCGCTTTCCACCCGTCTTCGGTGCGCGCGAGCAGTGCGGCGAAGTACACCGTGACTCTCCCACTGGTCATAGGTGTGCCGGTTGGGGGTCCCCCCGGCGGAGGTCCGGGCGGGAGGGAGCTGGTGCGCTCCGGGGTCCGCCCACTGGGAATCGTGGCAGAAACAAGTCGCTCGAGGGGCGTCTTCGGCTCCCCGTGTCCGGCTGTTTCGATCGTCCGTCGTCAGACGGCCGACCGTGGGTCCGTAAAGGGCTCACCAGCACACCCGTTGCCGCCACCTGCGGATCGTACGCGGCTGCGCCGGCGCCCACGCACGCCCGTCTCCGCGGCCGCGGGACGGGCGCCGATCATCCTCGCCGGGAGTTTCCCCGGTGCTTGCTGACAGGACCGTACGACGGCGGGGGCTACCAGCGGAACGTTCGCATGCGCATGGCGTGGCGCAGCCGGGCCGCCTTGGCGCGGCGCGGCTGGACCCGGTCGCGCAGCTGCCGGGCCTCGGCCAGATCGCGGAGGAACTGGGCCCGCCTGCGCCTGCGTTCGGCGTCCGTCTCGGGCCTCGGGGGCCTGAAGGGCCCGATCTCCCCGGTCGTCGCCGGGCCGGTCTTCGGCAGGTCTGGCAGGTCAGGCACGGTTTCACCACCCGGGTCGGTCTCCACCGCATTCCCCCGGACGGGCGGTTTGATGCCGACACGAGGCACGGGGCGGGCACGGTTACTGTTGAAGACATGCGTCTCCACGTCGTCGACCACCCTCTGGTCGCTCACAAGCTCACCACGCTGCGCGACCAGCGCACCGACTCCGCGACCTTCCGTCGTCTCGCCGACGAGCTGGTCACCCTGCTCGCCTACGAGGCCACGCGGGACGTGCGCACCGAGGTCGTCGACATCCAGACCCCGGTCGCGCGGACCACCGGCGTCAAGCTCGCCCGCCCGCGCCCGCTGGTGGTGCCGATCCTGCGCGCCGGCCTCGGCATGCTGGACGGCATGGTCCGGCTGCTGCCGACCGCCGAGGTGGGCTTCCTGGGCATGATCCGCAACGAGGAGACGCTCCAGGCGGAGACCTACGCCTCGCGGATGCCGGAGGACCTCTCCGGGCGCCAGGTGTACGTCCTGGACCCGATGCTGGCCACGGGCGGCACGCTGGTCGCGGCCATCCGCGAGCTGATCGGGCGCGGCGCCGACGACGTGACCGCCGTGGTCCTGCTGGCCTCCCCCGAGGGCGTGGAGGTCATGGAGCGCGAGCTGGCGGGCACCCCGGTCACCGTGGTCACGGCCGCGGTGGACGAGCGTCTGAACGAGCAGGGCTACATCGTCCCGGGCCTCGGCGACGCGGGCGACCGCCTGTACGGCTGCGCCGAATAACGGTGGTGAGCGGGGCCGCCCCGGCCGGGCGGCCCCGGTTCAGCAGGTCTTCTTCTTGGCCGTGGTGACCGCGGCCACCTGCTCGGGCGCGGTCAGCTTGGTCACCGCGCTGTCGGCCGCGGGCCGCTGGGCGAGGGTCTTGAACCTGTCCCCGATGACCAGGTCCAGCGCGGTGCCCTTGCGGGCGGCGTCGGTGCGGCGCTCGGCGTCGGTCAGCTGGGTGCTCAGCACCGGCAGCGTGGTGTCGAGGGCGCCGGCGGGACCGATGAGCATCCCGGTGCCCTTGACCTTCTTGTCGAACTGCTTGTCCGCGTTGCCCACGTCGCCGATCTTGAAGCCGCGCTTCTTCAGCTCGTCCGCCGTCTGCTTGGCGAGACCGGAGCGCGTGGTGGCGTTGTAGACGTTCACGGTGATCGTGCCGGGCTTGGGCAGGGCCTTGACCGGTGCGGCGGAGGCGACCTTGGCGGAGCAGTCCGCCGCGTGGCCGGACACCGAGCCGTCGCCGCCGGTGAAGACGTCGATGAGCTGCAGCGTGCCCCAGCCGGCGACGCCCAGCGCGGCCACGGAGGCCACGACGGCGGCGACGAGCCTGCCGCGTCGCCGGGGCGGGCGCATCCGAGGGTAGGTGTCCCCTGTGATCCGGTATTTGCCGCCCATGCCGGGGGGAGTCAGCATGCTCATGAGCGCAGCGTAGTGCGCCGAGGCCGCGATGCCTATTAGATGATCAGTCCATCCGGCGTAGCGGAACCCGAAAGGGGTAACAAGCGGGCCGTACGGGTCAGTCGGGCTTGCCCGAAGAGCGCGGCGGGCCGGTCAGCCCAGTTCGAGGACGCGGGCGTGCAGCACCTGGCGCTGCTGGAGCGCGGCGCGGACCGCGCGGTGCAGCCCGTCCTCCAGATAGAGGTCGCCCTGCCACTTCACGACATGGGCGAAGAGGTCGCCGTAGAACGTGGAGTCCTCGGCGAGCAGCGTCTCCAGGTCGAGCTGCTGCTTGGTGGTCACGAGCTGATCGAGGCGGACCGGGCGCGGCGCGACATCCGCCCACTGCCGGGTGCTCTCCCGGCCGTGGTCGGGGTACGGCCGGCCGTTTCCGATGCGCTTGAAGATCACACGGAAAGCCTACCGGCCCAGACGTTCCGGGCGCAGCCATGGCGGCGGAGTGCGACGCTGAAAAAGACACGGCAAAGCGGGCATTACGGGGACTACCGGCAGTGGTGGTCACCGGGACGAGGGGCCTTGAGATGAGCGACAGCGCGACCACGCCCGCCGCCGGCGGCTCCGGCCCGGCGCAACTGCCCGCCCCGGCCCGGGAGATCGCCGCCGGGTACGCCTTCACCGGCCCCGCGCTGGACCTCGGCGCGCTGCTGTGGGACGGGGTGTGCCACCCGGACGCACAGGTGCGGGTGCCGCTGCCGATGCTCAACCGGCACGGGCTGGTCGCGGGCGCCACCGGCACCGGCAAGACCAAGACGCTCCAGCTGATCGCGGAACAACTCTCCGCGCAGGGCGTCCCGGTGTTCCTCGCGGACGTCAAGGGCGACCTGTCCGGCATCGCGCGGCCGGGCCAGGGCGGGGACCGGGTGAGCACGCGGGCCGCCGAGACCGGGCAGCGCTGGTCGGCGCAAGGGTTCCCGGTGGAGTTCCTGGCGCTCGGCGGGATCGGCCACGGCATCCCGGTACGGGCCACGGTGACCAGCTTCGGGCCGGTGCTGCTGTCCAAGGTGCTGGGCCTGAACCGCACTCAGGAGCAGTCCCTCGGCCTGATCTTCCACTACGCCGACACCAAGGGCCTGGAGCTGATCGACCTCAAGGACCTGCGCGCGGTCGTCGCCTTCCTCACCTCCGACGAGGGCAGGCCCGAACTGAAGGGCATCGGCGGGCTGTCCACCGCCACGGCCGGGGTGATCCTGCGCTCGCTGACCGCGTTCGAGGCGCAGGGCATGACGGACTTCTTCGGCGAGCCCGAGTTCGACACCGCCGGCCTCCTGCGTCTCGCGCCGGACGGGCGGGGCCTGGTCTCCGTACTGGAGCTGCCCGCGGTGCAGGACAAGCCGCAGCTGTTCTCCACGTTCCTGATGTGGCTGCTGGCCGACCTCTTCCACGACCTGCCCGAGGTGGGGGACGTGGACAAGCCGAAGCTGGTGTTCTTCTTCGACGAGGCGCATCTGCTCTTCCACGACGCCTCGGCCGCGTTCCTGGACGCCATCACGCAGACCGTGCGGCTGATCCGGTCCAAGGGGGTCGGCGTCTTCTTCGTCACCCAGACCCCGAAGGACGTGCCCTCCGACGTCCTCGGCCAGCTCGGCAACCGTGTCCAGCACGCCCTGCGCGCCTTCACCCCGGACGACCAGAAGGCGCTGAAGGCGACTGTGAAGACCTTCCCCGACTCCCCGTACGACCTGGAGGAACTCCTCACCGGCCTCGGCACCGGCGAGGCCGTGATCACCGTGCTCAGCGAGAACGGCGCCCCCACCCCGGTCGCCGCCACCCGGCTGCGCGCGCCGGAGTCCCTGATGGGCCCGGTGGACGCGGGCGAGCTGGACCGCGCGGTACGGGAGTCCCCGCTCCACGAACGTTATGCACAGGCTGTGGACCGCGAGTCGGCGTACGAGAGGCTGGCGGGGGCCCAGACCCCTGCCGAGGCCCCCAAGGCCAAGCGGGAGAAGACGCCGGCCGAAGATCCCTCGCTGGTGGAACAGGTCGTCGGCAGCGGCATGTTCAGGTCGCTGGCCCGCTCGATCGGCAGCCAGCTCGGCCGGGAGATCACCCGGTCCCTGTTCGGCACGGCCCGGCGGAGGCGGTAGCCCGCCCCCGCCAGGGCATCAGCGGCGCTTCTCCTTCGGCGGCCGCTGCTGCTGGGCTGCTTCACTGTCCGGCCGGTGCGGCGCGTTGCGCCTGGCCTCCGCGCGCAACAGGGCGCGCAGGACCGCGTAAGGGTCGATGGGCATGGCTGTGGTCCTCCTGTGTCGAGCTGACAGAGCTGCGCCGACTGCTCGGCTCCGTCAGCAGCGCAGGACGACCGTGCGCAGGAGGGGTGCGGTGTACGGCGGCCGCGTCCGCTTCGTGCCCGGTGCCGTGCCGGGCGGGCCGGGCGCGGGGTCGGGCGGGGGAGCGGTGCGGTCGGGGGTGTCGGCGCGATGCCGGGCGCTCGCGCCGGGGCGGGCCGGGGTGGCGGGCAGGTCGTGCTCGCACTCCTGGACCGTGCTCGGCCCCCCTCCTGCCTGAGCCGGCGCCACATGGCCGCCGGGCACCGACAGGGCGAGCAGCAGCACGAGGACCCGGAACCAGAGGCGAACGCGCGAGGCGCGAGGACGTGCGGTGCTCACGCAGGTCATCTCCCCACCGGAACCCCCCGCTCCGCCTCCGGCCGCCCAGATCCGCTCGCTCGGCGTACGGGAGCGGCGGGAGGTTGACGAACGGAGGGAGCGGGGGGCGAGGGTGGGGAGTCAGACCGTCTGCGGAATCTCCTTGGCCCGGCTCTTGATCCGGATGGAGGTGATGATCTCGACGATGCCGACGACGATCAGCCACCAGCCGCCGACCAGGGTCAGCACGGCCACCGACTCGAAGGGGGAGTCGATCAGGACGATGCCGGCGATGAAGGTGACGACGCCGAGGAAGATGTGCCAGCCGCGGGCGGGCATGTTCTTGTCGGAGATGGCGGCCATGGTCTGGGTGACGCCCCGGATCAGCCAGCCGATGCCGATCCACAGGGCGAGCAGCAGGATCGACTGCATCGGCCCCCGGAAGCAGAGCAGCCCCAGCAGGATCGACAGACCGCCGCTGAGGAAGGCCAGCACCCGCAGCGAGGTCTTCCTGTGCGTGCCGAAGGCGGAGACGAGCTGGAAGATGCCGCTGACCAGGAGGTAGAGGCCGAACAGCACGCCTACCGCGACCAGCGTGGCCCCCGGCCAGACCAGCACCAGGATGCCGAGGATCAGTGACGCGATGCCGGTGAGCAGGACGACCTGCCAGGCCGCCTGGGACAGCGCGTGCAGCGGGCCCTCGAACGGCTCCTCGGGCTCGTGATGCGCCCGCTCGGCGCGCTCACGGTCCTTCTCCAGGCGGTGCGCGTCGGGGCCGGGGGCGGTACCGGGGGCGGTGCCGGGCGGCTGGGCCCGGCCCGCGCCGGTGTTCGGGTCGTACGGGCCGCCCTGCGTGGGGCCGCCGATGGGAGGCTCGGTCATGTTCCATGCTTGGACCGAACGGGGACATTCCGCCACTCGGGGGCACCCGACCGGTGCTACCCCTTCTTCGGCTGGGCCTTGGCAGCCTTGGCCGCCGCCTTCATCTCCTGCTTGTGCGCCCGCACCTTGACCAGCGACTCCGGGCCGGTGATGTCGGCGACGGAGCGGTACGACTTCGCCTCGCCGTACGCCCCGGCCGCCTCCCGCCACCCCTCGGGTGTGACCCCGAGCTGCTTGCCGAGCAGGGCGAGGAAGATCTGCGCCTTCTGCTTGCCGAAGCCGGGCAGCGCCTCCAGCCGCTTCAACAGCTCGGCGCCGCTGCCGGCGTCCCGCCAGACCGCCTCGGCGTCACCGTCGTAGTGCTCGACCAGGTACTGGCACAGGGTCTGCACCCGCTTGGCCATCGAGCCCGGATAGCGGTGCACGGCCGGCTTCTCGGAGAGCAGCGCGGCGAACTCCTCCGGGTCGCGGGTCGCGATGTCGTGCGCGTCCAGGTCGTCGGTGCCCATGCGGCGCGCGATGGTCTCCGGGCCCTTGAACGCCCATTCCATCGGGATCTGCTGGTCCAGCAGCATCCCGGTGAGCGCGGCGAGCGGGCTGCGGCCGAGCAGCGCGTCGGCCTCGGGGTCCTGGGCGAGGTGCAGGGTGACGTCCATGCGTCCATGATCCCGCGCGGGGAGTCAGTCCGCCCGCCAGTACCCCAGCGCGTGCACGCGCTGCTTGGGCACGTTCAGCTCCTTGCGGACGTACGAGCCGAGGGCGCGGGTTGTCGCGGTGTCGCAGGCGATCCACACGTACGGGTGCTCGGTGCCGGACAGGATCTCGGGCAGCTCGGCGCGGACCCGCTCGACCAGGTGCCTGCCCGCCTCCTGGCGCGGTACCTCGCGGATCTCGTGCCGCTCCGGGGCGGCGCCGGAGGGGAGCCCGTCGAGAGTGCCCTCGAACCAGACGGTCGCCGGGGCCGAACCCAGCTCCCTCAGCAGGGAGTTGATCGCGGGCAGCGAGGCGGTGTCACCGACCACCAGGACGTGCGAGGGGTCGGGGTCGGGGCGCTGGAAGCCGGTGCCCTGCACGGTCGCCTCGACGGTGTCGCCCTCCTTCGCCGCGCGGGCCCAGTCAGAGGCGCACCCCTCGTGCAGGGCGAACTCCAGGGCGAAGGTGCCGGTCTCGGGATCGGGGTCGACGAGCGTGTACGCGCGCTGGTGGGGGCGGCCGTCGTCGGAGAACCACAGGCGGACCCACATGGTGGGGTGCACCCCGGTCGCCGCGAGCAGTCCGCCGTCGGTCATCCGCAGCCGCCGGTAGTGCGGGGTGATGTCCTCGGTGCCGGTCACCGTGAACGTGAAGTCCTTCGCCCGCAGCAGCTTGAGTACCGCTCCCTCCCAGCCCCGACCCTGACCCATCGTGTCTCCGCCCCTCGCGTACGATTCCTCCACCTGGCTGTGAAGTTAGGCAAGGCTAACCTAAAACGGAAGGGTGCTCCAGGGTGACCACCGAGACCTACCGCGACGCCTGGGGCATCCCCCATCTGCGCGCCACCAGTGCCCGTGAACTCGCCCGCGCCCAGGGCCGGGTGACCGCGGTCGACCGCGCCTGGCAGCTGGAGGTGGAACGGCACCGCGCCCAGGGCACCTCGGCGTCCTTCCTCGGCGCCTCCGCCCTCCCCTGGGACGTGTTCGCCCGCCGCGCCCGCCTCGACGACACCGCGAGACGCTGCTTCGCCGCGCTGGAGAGACGGGACCCGGAGACGGCGGACTGGGTCCGCGCCTACGTCGACGGCGTCAACGCGGGCCTGCCCGAAGGGGCCGCGCGCACACCGGAGTTCGCGCGGGTGGGTCTGGCTCCCGGCCGCTGGGAGCCCTGGACTCCCCTCGGTGTCTGGCTCGGCACGCACATCCTGTTCGCCGGCTTCCCGGCCAAGCTGTGGCGCGAGGAGGCGGTACGGCACCTGGGTCCGGAGGCGGTCGGCCTGTTCGCCACGGACGGCCCCGGCACCGCCGGAAGCAACGGCTGGCTCCTCTCCGGCGCCCGCACCACCACCGGGCTGCCCCTGCTCGCCGGTGACCCGCACCGCTTCCTGGAGGAGCCCGGCGTCTACCAGCAGATCCGCCTCTCCTGCCCCGAGTTCGACGTCGTCGGCCTCGCCGTCCCCGGCGTCCCCGGCATCGCCCACTTCGCCCACGCCGGCACCGTCGCCTGGGCCATCACCAACGCCATGGCCGACTACCAGGACCTCTACCGCGAACACCTCCGGCGAACCGGCGCGGGCGTCGAGTCCCTTTCCTCAGAGGGAACTTGGCACCGGGCTGCTCGCCACGTGGAGGTGGTGGAGGTCGCGGGGGAGGGGTCGGTGGAGGTCGAGATCATCGAGACGGAACGGGGGCCTGTGATCGCGGGGGGCCCGGAGGGGCTGGGAGGACTGGAAGGGGTGGTGAAGGCGCGGGAATCGTCCGCCGAGGCGGAACCCCCCGCCACGGCCGTCGCCCTCCGCTACCCACCCCGCGTGACGGAAGACCTCGGCTTCAGCGCCCTGCTCCCCCTCCTGCGGGCCCGCACCGTCGCCGACGTGGACCGAGCCCTGGACGCCTGGACCGAGCCGGTGAACGTCGTACAGGCCGCCGACACCGAAGGCGCCGTACTCCACAGGATCGCCGGCCGAGTCCCCGTACGCCCCCGTGCCAACAGCCTCCGCCTGGTCCCCGCCTGGGAAAAGGGCCACGAATGGCAGGGCTGGCACACACCCCCGTACGCCACCCTGGAGAACGGCATGGCCGTGATGGCGAACCAGCGCGGCCCCGCCACCCCCCTCGGCGTCGAGTTCGCCCCACCCCACCGGGCCAACCGCATCCGCACCCTCCTGGAGCAGCGCCCCACCTGGTCCGCCACCGACCTCCCCGCCATCCACACCGACACCCACCTGGCCTCCGCCACCCCCCTCCTGGACCACCTCGCCACCCTCGACGCCCTCACCCCCGAAGCGGCCCGCCTCCGCGAGCGCCTGCTGTCCTGGAACCGCCACATGGACGCCGCCAGCACCGACGCGGCGGTGTACGCGGCCCTGCGCACCGCGGTCGTACGCCGCCTCGCCGCCCACCCGGCCTTCGCCGCCCTCACCGAACCCCCCGCCTACCCCGAGGTCCTCCTCCCCTGGATGTCCCTCACGGCCCGCATCGGCTTCGCGCTGGAACACCTGCTGAAGGCAGAGGAGTTGTACGGGATCGACCGCCGCGAGACCGTACGCGCGGCCCTGGAGGAGACGGCGGCCGCACCCCCCGCCGGCCCCTGGGCCGACAGCCACCGCGTGGCCCCCTGGCGGGCTCTCCCCGAAGACCCGTACACGGAACCGGGCTTGGCCGGCGACCACGACTGCGTGAACTGCACCACCGCCGTCCCCGGCATCACCGACCTGGCCGCCCGAGGCCCCGCCGCCCGCTACGTCTGGGACCTGGACGACCGCGAGAACAGCCGCTGGATCGTCCCCTTCGGCGCGGACGGCGTACCCGGAAACTCCCACCACCGAGACCAACTCCCCTTGTGGCTCAAGGGAGATCTGGCCCAGGTGGTCACCGACTGGACCCGACTCACCCTCGAACACACCGAGACCACCGACATTCCCGAGGAAGCACATGTCTGAGACCGCGACCCGACTCCCGCCCCACGAGAAGCACATCCCCGGCTACGGCACCGTCCGCATCCGCCCCCTGGACCCGGAGACGGACACCCCGGTGATCCACACCTGGGTCAGCGAGGACCGCGCCGTCTTCTGGGGCATGACCGGCCTGACCGAAGCCCAAGTCGCCGAGATCTACACCCACATGACCACCCTCGACACCCACCACGCCCACCTCGTCACCAAGGACGGCGCACCGGCCGCCCTCCTCCAGACGTACGACCCCGCCGCCGACCGTGTGGGCGAGTGCTACGAGGTCCGCCCCGGAGACATGGGTGTCCACCTCCTCCTCGCCCCCGCCGCCCCCGACGGCCACCGCCCCGGCTGGACCTCGGCCCTGCTGACCGCGATGGCGGAGTACGTCCTGCTGGTCCTGGGGCGGAGCCGGGTCGTGGTCGACCCGGACGTCCGCAACACCAAGGCCATCGCCCGCTTCGAACGCCAGGGCTTCGCCCCCGGCCCCGAGGTCGTCCTCCCCGAGATCGACCTGCCGGACGTGTACCTGCCCGAGAAGCGCGCCCGTCTCGCCTTCCTCACCCGCGAGACCGCGTTCCCGGAGGCCACCGGTACGGTTTGAGCGCGCCGCCGCGAACATCCGTACAGGCGGGGGACAGGGCGGGGTCCGATGACGGAGGCTGGGCGACGTGCGCGACCGTGAACGAGCTCTCAAGCGCGTGCTGTTGGCCACCGTGAGCATGCTCCTGCTCGTCCTCGGCACCGCGTCCCCCGCCTCCGCGCACGCGGCCCTGCGCGCGACCGACCCGGAGGACGGAACGATCCTCCAGCGGGCCCCGCGCACGCTGACCCTGACGTACACCGAGTCGGTGGGCCTGCTCACCGACTCGTTCCGCGTCTACGACCCCGAGAACCACCGGCTGCGCACCGGCCCGGCCGACCACGCCCCCGGCCGCTCCGACACGGTCCGTGTGCCGCTCCCGAAGCGGATGGCCAAGGGCACGTACGTGGTGGCGTGGCGCGTGGTGTCCGCCGACAGCCACCCCGTCTCCGGCGCGCTGACCTTCTCGGTGGGCGAGCGCACGGTGACGACGGCCACCACCCCCGGCGAGACCGAGAACCGGACCACCACCAGCCTCTACAACATCGCCCGTTACCTCGCGTACCTCGCCGTCGCCCTCCTGCTGGGCGCGACCGCGTTCCTCGCGTACTGCCGGCCGCCCCGCCGCGCCCCGCTGCGCCCGCTGTTCCGCGTCGGCGCCGCCGCCCTGCTCGGCTCGACGCTCGCCCTGCTCCTGCTGCGGGGCCCGTACGAGGAGGGCACCGCCCCGACCCTCGCCTCCCTCGGCCGCACCCTGACCACCCGGCCCGGTGAACTGCTGCTCGCCCGGCTGACGTTGCTGCTGGTGGCGGCCATCGGCGCGCTGTGCCTGCGCCGCTGGGGCGGAGCCGTACCGCGTCCGGCCGCCCTGACCGCCGGGACGACCCTGGCCGTGGCCCTCGCCCTGACCTGGTCGGCGGCCGAACACGCCTCGGCCGGCATCCAGGTCCCGCTGGCCATCGCCTCCACCACCCTCCACCTGCTGGCGACGGCGGCATGGCTGGGCGGCCTGGCGGCCCTGCTGCTGACCCTGCGCGCGGCTTCCGTCGTCCCGCCGCGGGTGGTGACCCGCTTCTCCCGCCTGGCGCTGGCCTCGGTGATCGTCCTGGTGCTGACGGGCGTCTACCAGTCCTGGCGCGGCCTCGGCAGCTGGCAGGCGCTCACGGACACGACGTACGGCCGCGTGCTGCTGGCGAAGCTGGCGGCGGTGGTGCTGCTGCTGGCGGCGGCGGCGTGGTCGCGCCGCTGGACGGCCCGCCTGGCGGCGGTCCCGGCGGCGAAGGTCCTGGAGCCCGCGGGCGGCCCGGCACTCCCCGTACCCGCGGTGCCCGACACCGGCCTCCCCTTCCGCCACCTGCGCCGCTCGGTACTGGCGGAGGCGGCCGTGGGTGTGGTGGTCCTGGTCCTGACGACCCTGCTGACCAGCACCCTGCCGGGCCGGGCGGCCGAGGAGGCGGCCACGGCGGAGACGGGCATCCCGGCGGCCTCGGTCACGACGGTCCCGTTCACGGTGGGCGCCGGCGGCCACGGCAAGGTGCAGATCACCTTCGATCCCGGCCGGGTGGGCCCGAACTCCGTCCAGGCGGTGGTCTACGGCGCGAACGGCGCCCTGGCGGCCGTCCCCGAACTCCGCATCACCATGACCCTCCCGGCCCAGCGTCTGGGCCCGCTGGACACCGAGGTCGCCGACCGCGGGGGCTACTGGGCCACGAACTCCTTCGACCTCCCGATCCCCGGCACCTGGACGATGAAGGTGACGGTACGGGTGTCGGACCTCGACCAGGTGACGGTCTCCCGCACGGTACGGGTGGCACGCTGAGCCGGATGCGGACCGAGCATGTGCGGATCGAGGGCGTGGACTTCCTGACCACGCTGACCCTGGGCGCCCCCGTCGGCCTGCTGGCCCTGCACGGCGGCGTCGAGGGCGGCACGGCGGAACTGGCGACGGAGGTGGCGACCCGCACGGGAGCGACGTTGCTGACCTTCACCCAGCCGACGGGCCCCCCGACCCACATCCCGTCCACTCGGATGTCACCCTGCGCCCCCCTGACCACCTTCCTCTCCCACACCACCCTGACCATCTCCCTCCACGGCCACAACCGCCGAGCCACCCCGCGCACGATCTACGCGGGCGGCTCGAACCGCCCGGCGGCCCGCGTCCTGGCCGCCGCCCTCTCCGACTCGGCCCCAGCCTTCTCTACGATCACGACCCTGTCCGACATCCCCCATCCCCTACGGGGCCTCCACCCCGACAACCCGGTGAATCTGACCAGGGACGGCGGGGTCCAACTCGAACTCCCGGTCCTGGCCCGCACGACCCACCCTGCGCCGACCGACCCGGAGGTCCCGCCGGAGCCGGTCGTGGAGGGGATCGAGGCGGGCGTGCGGGCGCTGATGGAACGGGGAGCCGGCCGGTGATCCCCCGGAACGCCCTGATCAGCCCTGACGGTGGCAACCCCGACGATCCCGCTCACGGCCGGAGCCCTCTGGACCGACTGCGCCCCACCCGCACCCGCATCTACCTACGCGCCCACGACGAACCGGGCATCAGCTCGTAAGCCTTGGCAAGGATCTTCTCGTCGAGGGCCCACACGAGTGCACGCAGCTCCCGAGCGCTCTTCTTCGGCAGGGCATGCAGCACGACCTCGAGGTGCTCCCGGAAGCCGAAGCTGTAACACCCGCACTCAGAAACGCCGCAATACTCCTCGAACGCGCCCTCAAGTTCCCGTAACGGCCCATGAGCCAGCGCCTTCCAGTGCCAGAAAGCCACTTCCGTGTCCTCACCCCAGCACCGCTCCCACTCCAGCCGGCGCAGAGCGGCCGTACAAGAGCCGGAGAGTCGATCAATGAGCGGAAACCGTCGCCTGTAGCGCCGGCCCGCCCGCTCGCCCCGCAGGGCCGAAGGGCGCCTACGCGGCATTGCCCCTTTGCTTGTCAGCCATACGCCGCAAGCTACAACGCGACCCGCCTCCGGGCCCACCGCATTTCGGCTACAGCCGACGCAGCCCAAGAAGACCTGCGGCTTGGCGCTCACCGTCAGAGCGATCCCGTAGCTGCCGGGAGACTCGGCGCAGATCGCTGGGAACTTCGCATCCTTGTTCATCGACTTGATCTGGTAGCCGGCCTTCTCCCAGGCCCCGCTGGACAAGCCCCAGCGGATTTTCCATCGTCGTTTCTCCCCTTCGGCCACCACGCAGGCTCGATTGCGCGTGCGGCTCTACTCCTCGGCTCGGAGGACCACGTCAGCAGCGCGCGCGTACCCTCGCGGATCGTCCACTGCCACCCGCAATATCTGTGCTTGTACGCGGACGACGACGTCGGTGTCGGAGGATGCGGCGGGGGCGCCTCCCAGCTCCAGGTCGTCACGTATCCAGTCCGGGGACCCCAGGGCCATGACCGGATGATTGACGTACAAGTCGATTCCCGCGATCTGCACGGATCCCGCCCACCCTTCGACTTCGTGCCCGTTGAGGTGCGGGCGGAGGTCAGGAGACTCGAACTCCTCAGAGGGAGCCCCCAGCTGGCTTCCAACTAGGTACGGACGGTCTGTGTTGGGCGACCGTCTGCTTTATGTCGTTGCGCTGGATATGCGAGATGTTCTAGCCCAATGCGATTGTGGACGTGATGTACCCGATGCCGGCGCCTGTGATCCACTCGGCCGCCCTGTTGTCCAGTTTCCATGGGGATTGCAGCAGCAGGGTGCGCAGAGAACCGCGGTCTTGTATGGAGGGCGGTTCGGAGCTCAGCTTCTTACGCCACTCACCGCTCGGACCCCAGTGAGGGTCCTCGACGCTGTCGAGGACGGTGACGAAACGCTCGACGAGCTCGGGCCATGCGGGGTGCGCCCACCACCTAGAGCAGGCGAGTGCGCCGTGGCATGCGGTGCGGAGCAGGCCAAAACGGACGCCTTTTTCCTCCATCTGTCCAGCGAATGCGCCGAGCTGGCGGTCAGCGTGGTCCTCGTACTCTTCGAGGTCTTCCTTGGACCGCGCCAGTTCGCCGAGCGTCATCCCAGTGGGGAGTTTGCGCTGGGGATTCGTGAACCATCGGAAGAGACGACCGGCGAGAACGTCTACGTGGTCCACGTCGACTACTGCCAGTGCACTGCTGTCCGCCGAGACGATCCCGAATTCGGTGGTCCAACCCGTCAGGCGTCGGCGTACGGAATCGGTGGTGTAGCTGTTGATCCGCATCATGTCGCCGTCCGACAAGCGTCCTTCGGCGTGCCAGTTCTCGACGCAGCTGTTGCGCCAGGCGCTGTTGGTGAGGCCGATGGCCACCAGATTCAGCAACGTAGCCAGGTCGTTGGGCTCCGCGCCGGCTTTGGTGCGGAGCGTCTCCTCGAAGACTTCCTCGGTCATCATGGCCTGCGCTTCTTCGATCATGCGCTGCACTTCGGGGGACATGCCGTCCTCGTTACTCATCTCGCGCAGCCTCTCGCATCTGTCTGGGTTCGTCGCTTGAGCGTAAGCAAGAGCACTGACAGCGCAGGGCTGTTCGCCGTCGCGCAGCCGATCTGGATGGCCTCGTAGATCATCTGGCGGAGCTCGGCGAGTGTCACTTCTCCCGGAGCTCCTCGTCGATGACGCGGCACCTGTTGTCTGCGTAAGCGGTGTGTCTGATCCTTCAGGAAGGGGCATGCCGCCGAGGCAGGGAGCACAGCGAATGAGCCGCGCTCCCTGCCGGCTCACCGGAGCTGATGGAATGCATCAGGTCAACTCCCTCCCCTCCCAACAATCCCGGAACCAGGCCAGCGTCGCGAACAGGCGCTCTCTGGTTCCGTCGTCTTCCAGCACAGATAGGCGGAAGCTGGGCCGCAGCTCCAGCTTGCCCTCCGGGAGCGAGACGCCCTTCATCCCGTTCAGCCGGTTCAGCAGCTCGGCGCGCAGAGCGCGGTCTGCGAAGGGCTCCCGGTTCGCCAGATGGAGGAACACGACCTCCGCCGTGCCACCGCGTCCACTGCCGGGGTAGAGCGTCAGCGGCCAGATGCCCCGGCCCGGGGCCCCGGCCTGTCCCAGCATGAGGAATGCACTGGTCATGACCTCGCCGGCGCCATATCCGATCCACCCACCGAGCTTTTCCCAATGGGCGAGGACCTCTTGGATGGCGGAGACGGTCGCGGCTGTGTCGTCCACCGCGAGTTGGCGAATGAACCGCGCGGCTCTGGTCTCTTCTCCCTGCTGCTCAGGATGGGGCTGCGGATTTGTCTCCGCAGCTTGGCCCTCGGCACTGTTAAGGAGCAGGGCGAGATCGTTCATGCTGAGGCGCTGCGCTGGATCAGCTGCTCCCGTGGTCGTGAAGTGGATACCGTCGGAGCCCAGCCGGGCACGCACGTCGCCGCCGTCCGATCCGGTCCAACGGAAACCATCTGCGATCTTCCCATCAGCGTTCAGCACCCGGTAGGCGTTGGCCACGCCATTGGTGCTGGCCAGGTGGACGCCCACGGCCTGCGCCCCCGAGCCGATGAACGCGGCAAGGTCTCCGTAGGACGTCCAGGTGCCGTGTGGAAGCGCGGCTAGTACCTGATGGGCGAGGCGCCAGTCCCGGCTGCGCTCGGCGCGTCCAACACCGCTCAGAGGGGCGGGCCACATGCGGATGGCCCGGTCGGCGAGGTCGCCGGCCCGAGCCAGGATCTCCTTGGCGCCCCAGCGTTCGGTGGCGGCGATGCGCCGGTTCATCTCCAGGTGGCTGCCTTCGAGCAGCCCTTGCTTGCGCTCGAAGGGGTGGTTAGACAGTTCTGAGTTCACGCCGGTCAGCGTCAGGTTGCCGAGTGTGTGCTGCAGCCGGGAATGTAGGTCTTCCGCGCTCTCGCCCTGCGTGGTCTCGTCGTCCAGCATGCGCATCCACTCGTGGCCGGGCGACTGTGGCATTACGTGCTCGATGGTCAGCTGCGCCGATGTGAAGTCGACCGGCTCGGGGTGGTCGTAGCTCTCCTCCATCCGCTGGAGCACCAGCCGACGCTGGTTCGGCCGTCCGTACTGGTAGAACGGCGCGGTACGAATCTTCTCGCGCAGCTCCTCGTCATCGGGCCAGAAGCGGTTCTCAGCGGAGAGGAGTTGGTGCAGCCCGTCGGCCACGCCGATGTTCTGCGGAAGCTGTGCCGGCACGGACTGGAAGATCCTGTTGAGGTTGTTTGTCGGCACCCTGCAGATCGTCCGCCGCACCAGAAAGCTCTCGATGTACGACATGGCGCGGGCTGCCTCGGCGGCGTTGACATCTCCCCGATCCTGCCCATCGAGTACCAGCATGAGCGCGGGATAGGTCACCACGGCCTGCCAGTCGTGCAACCGCTTCAGATGGCCGCGGACCAGAGGGTCCGGCTCCTCCTCCGGGCGGATCATCTTCCGGAAGTGGGCACTGCGGCGGTGCAGCTCCTTGATGTACGCCTCGATATCCGCCTCAGTCTGCGCCTCGCTCACCGCTTGGCGCTCGAAGAGCTGTTGCTGAGCGGTGTACAGGTCCTGACGACGGACCCGGTCGTCTCCGTCGAGGACCAACTGCAGCCACATGAGCTGTTCGAGCTCGTCGTTGCTCAGGCTGCTCTGCAGCGGCAGCCAGTGAGTCTCGTACACCTGCTCGCCACGGGTCGGTAGGCGCATGAACAAGTAGTTGCGCAGCAGGTCGGCCTGGCTGAGCTTCAGGCCGGTGTTGTTGAGGGACTCGAAGATGCGGTGCACATTGTCGCCACGCTCCGCGGTTACGGTGACCAGCGTGAGTCGAGACGTGATGGCCTGCTCGAAACGCAGCACATCCTGCGGGCCTGCAAGGTCGTCCGTCTCCACGAGTTCCACAAGCTTGCGACGGAAGAAGCGGTAGGCCCCGGCGACCCTGTCTCCCGATGCTTGCTCCGACTGCACACCGTGCACGTGCGCGGCATACTGCGGCCGGTCTGCCTGGGTCGGCAGCAGGCGAAAACGGTCTCCGCCCTTTTTGCGCTTGTTGATGAGGTATTCCTCGTCGATGCGCTCCGACTCTTCCGGCTGTGTGTCGGCGATGTGGTCACGGATGGCGGCGAGCGCGAGGGAGAGAGTGGTCAGCCGCTGCTGACCGTCGACGACGAGCCAGCGCGGGAACGTTGCCTCGTTCTGAGGTGAGGGCGCAAGCACGACAGAGCCGAGGAAGTGCGTGCTCGCTGTCGCATCCGTATCGACCAGCTCGGCCTGGTCCAGGATGTCGCCCCACAGCTGTGCGAGCTGCTTCTCCGTCCAGGAGTACGTCCGCTGGTAGAGCGGGACCTGGAACTGCTGGGCTCGCCCCTGCACCAGGTCGGCGAAGTGTGATTCCTCAGCCCGCATGTTGGTGTCCGTCCTCCGCCGTCTCGGCCCGTTTTAACCCCGGGAAGTGACGATATGGCTGTGCACTGACAAGCGCGTCGTTTTCGCTGAGCCCGCCCCTGCGGGCAGTCACGTCCACGGAAGTGACTGATCCTTCTCGGCGCTGGTCCCTCGGCCAAGCCGCACGGCGCTCGGAGGATCGGCGACGGCTGGGGGCGCGAGGTAAATGTAACCAAAACCGCAACCACTAACGTCGAAGGGCCCCACTGCAAGCAGTGGGGCCCTTCGACGTTAGTGCCCGGTGAGGCACTGGCGGAGGATACGAGATTCGAACTCGTGAGGGGTTGCCCCCAACACGCTTTCCAAGCGTGCGCCCTAGGCCACTAGGCGAATCCTCCGCGGCAAACATTACATGACCGCGGGGAGTGCTCGCGAACCTCGTTCCCGGCCTCGGGCGGGCGCTCTTCACGGGTTCGAGCGGGGTACCTCGCAGAGGTCCGGATCAGGTACTCTTTCCGCAGCCCCCCACGCGGTGCTATCTGACTGAACTCCCCCAGGGCCGGAAGGCAGCAAGGGTAGGTCGGCTCTGGCAGGTGCGTGGGGGGCCCTTGTGTTTCCGGGGTCGGAGGCGGGGTCCCGCCTGTGACCTGCGGCGGGCTCGGGCCCGCTTCCGCCGTGCGGCCGGTTGTCGGTGCTCCCCTATAACCTCGTATGCGTGTCGTCTCTCGCGTTGTACCGCCGCTACCGCCCCGAGACCTTTGCCGAGGTCATCGGGCAGGAGCACGTAACCGACCCGCTGCAGCAGGCGCTGCGGAACAACCGGGTCAATCACGCGTACCTGTTCAGTGGTCCGCGCGGCTGCGGCAAGACGACCAGTGCCCGCATCCTGGCCCGCTGTCTGAACTGTGAGCAGGGTCCCACCCCCACCCCCTGCGGCGAGTGCCAGTCGTGCCAGGACCTCGCGCGCAACGGGCCCGGTTCCATCGACGTCATCGAGATCGACGCCGCCTCCCACGGTGGCGTGGACGACGCCCGTGAGCTGCGCGAGAAGGCGTTCTTCGGGCCCGCGGGCAGCCGGTACAAGATCTACATCATCGACGAGGCCCACATGGTCACGTCGGCCGGCTTCAACGCGCTGCTGAAGGTCGTCGAGGAGCCCCCGGAGCACCTCAAGTTCATCTTCGCCACCACCGAGCCCGAGAAGGTCATCGGGACCATCCGGTCGCGTACGCACCACTACCCCTTCCGGCTCGTCCCGCCCGGCACCCTCAGGGAGTACCTGGGCGAGGTGTGCCAGAAGGAGGACATCCCGGTCGCGGAGGGCGTACTGCCGCTGGTCGTGCGCGCGGGCCAGGGCTCCGTGCGTGACTCCATGTCCGTCATGGACCAGCTCCTCGCCGGTGCCGGCGAGGACGGTGTGACGTACCCCATGGCCACCTCCCTCCTCGGCTACACCGACGGCTCCCTCCTCGACTCCGTCGTCGAGGCGTTCGCCACCGGTGACGGAGCCGCGGCCTTCGAGGTCGTGGACCATGTCATCGAGGGCGGCAACGACCCCCGCAGGTTCGTCGCCGACCTGCTGGAGCGGCTGCGCGACCTGGTGATCCTCGCCGCCGTGCCCGACGCCGCCGACAAGGGCCTCATCGACGCCCCCGCCGACGTCATCGAGCGCATGCAGGCCCAGGCCGAGATCTTCGGCGCCGCCGAGCTGAGCCGCGCCGCCGACCTCGTCAACGAGGGCCTCACCGAGATGCGCGGCGCCAACTCGCCCCGCCTCCAGCTGGAACTCATCTGCGCGCGCGTGCTGCTCCCCGCCGCCTACGGCGACGAGCGCTCCCTCATGGCCCGCCTCGACCGCGTCGAGCGCGGTGTGAACTTCTCCGCCGGCGCCGCCGCCCCCGCCATGCAGTACGTCCCCGGCCCCGAGGCCCACCCCGGCGCGGCCCCTGCGGCCTCCCCCGTCGCGCCCGCCGCTCCGGCCATGGGTGACGCACCCGCCGTACCGCCCGGTGGTGGCCCCGCCGCCGCCCGCGCGGCCGTACGGAACCCCGGTGGCCCGCCCAGCGCGGGTACGGCTCCCGCCGCCGAGCCCCCGGCCCCCCAGCCCCCGGCCCCCCAGCCCCCCACTCCGGCCCCGGAAACCACCCCCGCCGCCCCCGGCGCCTGGCCCACCGCGACCCCCGCCGGTGCCGGCCGGCGTTCCGGCGCGTGGCCCACGGCCACCCCGGCGGGCGGTCAGCAGCAGCCCCAGGCCCCGCAGGCTCCCCAGGCCCCGCCGAGCCGCCCCCAGGCCCCGAGTCAGAGCCAGCCCCAGCCCCAGGCCCCCGCTCCGGCGGCCCCCGCCCCCTCCGGCGGTCTCGACCCCCGCATGCTCTGGCCGAACATCCTGGAGGCCGTCAAGAACCGCCGCCGCTTCACCTGGATCCTGCTGAGCCAGAACGCCCAGGTGACCGGCTTCGACGGCACCACCCTCCAGCTCGGCTTCGCCAGTGCGGGCGCCCGGGACAACTTCTCCGCCAGCGGCAGCGAGGACGTGCTGCGCCAGGCGCTGGCCGAGCAGTTCAACGTGCAGTGGAAGATCGAGGCGGTCATCGACCCCTCCGGCGGCGGCTCCGCACCCCCGCCCCCCGGCGGCACCCCGGGCTTCGGCGGAGGCGGTGGCACCGCGAGCGCCGGTGGCAGCGGCGGCTACGGCGCTCCCGCGTCCCCCCGCCCCGCCGCCGCCCAGCCGAGCGCCCCCTCCCAGGGCGGCGGCTCCCGGCCCCAGGCCCAGGCGGCTCCCGCCTCCAGACCCCCGGCCCCCGAACCGCCCCCCGTCTCCCCCGAGGACGACATCCCCGCGGACGACGACCCCGACCTCGACGAGTCCGCCCTCTCCGGCCGCGACCTGATCGTCCGCGAACTGGGCGCCACCGTGGTGGAGGAGTTCTCCCACGACCAGTGAGGTCGCCTTCGGCGGGTGAGCGGCCTGGGAATCGTCGGGTCGAGGTTCGTGGGCGAGCTGCCTGTTCGTCGTGGCTTGTCGCGCAGTTCCCCGCGCCCGCCCAGCGCGAGCGCCCCTCGTAGAAACCTCCAACTTCCCCACCCCCCGGTCTTCGGCGACCCAGCCGATAGGCTGACCCCGTGAAGGTCCTCGTCATCGGCGGCGGCGCCCGCGAACACGCCCTGTGCCGCTCTCTGTCCCTCGACCCCGACGTCACCGAACTGCACTGCGCCCCCGGCAACGCGGGCATCGCCGAGGTGGCCCAGCAGCACCAGGTGGACGCGCTCGACGGCAAGGCCGTCGCCGCGCTCGCCGGGGAACTGGAGGCCGGCCTCGTCGTCATCGGCCCGGAGGCCCCGCTGGTCGCCGGGGTGGCCGATGCCGTGCGGGAGGCGGGCTTCCCGGTGTTCGGGCCGTCCCGTGAGGCCGCCGTGCTGGAGGGGTCCAAGGCGTTCGCCAAGGACGTCATGGCCGCGGCCGGGGTGCCCACCGCGCGCTCGTACGTCTGCACCACCGCCGAGGAGGTCGCCGAGGCGCTCGCCGCCTTCGGGGCCCCGTACGTCGTCAAGGACGACGGGCTGGCCGCGGGCAAGGGCGTCGTCGTCACCTCCGACGCCGAGGAGGCCAAGGCGCACGCCGCCGGGTGCGAACGGGTCGTGATCGAGGAGTTCCTCGACGGCCCCGAGGTCTCGCTCTTCGCCGTGACCGACGGCGTGACCGTCGTACCGCTCCAGCCCGCGCAGGACTTCAAGCGCGCGCTGGACGGCGACGAGGGCCCCAACACCGGTGGCATGGGCGCGTACTCCCCGCTGCCGTGGGCCGACCCCGAGCTGGTGGACGACGTGCTGCGCACCGTGCTCCAGCCGACCGTGGACGAGCTGCGCAGGCGCGGTACGCCCTTCTCCGGGCTGCTGTACGCGGGGCTCGCCATGACCTCGCGCGGGGTGCGGGTCATCGAGTTCAACGCCCGCTTCGGCGACCCCGAGACCCAGGTCGTGCTGGCCCGCCTGAAGACCCCGCTGGCCTCTCTCCTGCTGGCCTCCGCCAATGGCACCCTCGCCGACCTGGAGCCGCTGCGCTGGAGCGAGGACGCGGCCGTCACCGTGGTCGTCGCCTCGCACAACTACCCCGGCACCCCGCGCACCGGTGACCCGATCACCGGCCTGGACGAGGTGGCCGCCGAGGACGCCCCGCACGCCTACGTCCTGCACGCCGGGACCAGGCGGGACGGCGAGGAGACCGTCAGCGCGGGCGGCCGCGTGCTGTCCGTCACGGCCACCGGCGAGGACCTGGCCGAGGCCCGCGAGCGCGCGTACCGCGCGGTGGCCCGTCTCCGTCTCGACGGCTCGCACCACCGCACGGACATCGCGGCGAAGGCGGCCGAGACGAGTCAGGCGGCGGCCCCCGCACAGGCGTGACGGCCTCCAGATCCACCCCTGCTCCACCCCAGGCCCCGGACCCCGAAATCCGGGGCCTGACCTTTGCCGTCCGTCACCCAGCTCTGACCAAGGCCATTCCATCGAGTGAGCAATGCGCCATCCGGCTGACGGGGGCCGGGGCCCCAACTATGGTGCGGCGCAAGCGGTCCGGCACTTGGCCCACCGGCATTGCGATGTCAGTGACGGGTGCCACAGTGGGGGAGTGGGCACCGCAAGGACAGCACGCGAACGGCACGGAGGGGGTGAGCGTCGCGCATGAGCGGAACCGGTGGGGAGTTGGGCGCGCGGGCCGCGCGTTCACGCGCGCTGGCCGTGCTGCGGGTGCGCAGCCGGGCGCTGGCCGTGGCGCTGCTGCCCGCGGCGGCTGAGGTGATCCTGCTGACCGGTGGCGCCACCGGCCAGTTCACCGGCAGCGGCTGGGACGCGGCCCGCTGGGCGGTGGGCGTCTTCGCGGTGCTGGTGCTGCTGGCGACCGCGGGCATCGCCCTGGTGGTGGCCCGCGCGCGTCCCGCCGCGAGTCCCACGGTCCCGGTGTCCGAGCGCTCCGCCCCCGACCTGTACCGGATGGTGCGCGACCTGGCCGACCGGCTCGACGTGCCCGCGCCCTCCGCGATAGCGCTCACCCCGGACTGCGACAGCTGGCTGGAGGACCGTACGCACCCGGCCCACGCCCCGCCCGTGACGCGCGCGCAGGGCGAGCCGGCGATCCCCGGCACCCGTGCCGAGCGGCGGCCCGCCGTCCCGGCGCCGGTGCTCGTCATCGGGTCGCCGTTCCTGTGGTGGATGCGGGTCGCCGAGCTGCGCGCGGTGCTCGCCCCGGTCGTCGCCGGTACGGGCCCGTCCGCGCAGCCGGACATAGCCGCCGCCCGCCGCTTCGTGCGCGGTCTCGACGCCGCGGTGGCCGTAGCCGACGCGCCGGGCCGGAGCCCGCTGACCCGAGGCGTGTACGCGGCCCTCGGCCGGGTGGCCCGGCTGCTGCTGCGCGGCTGCCGTGAGCACGCCGCGCTGATGGAGCGCGGGGTGGCCACGGCAGCCGCCGAGCGCGCCCAGGCCGTGGACTACGGCCCCCGGATCGCCGCCCAGGAGCAGGTCGGGCTGGCGTACGCGGGCTGGGACCGGCTGCTGACCAAGGTGGCGCTGCCCGCCTGGCGGATGGGCCGCTGGCCCTCCCGGCTGGACGTGGGCGTGGCCGCCGCGCTGACCGAGCTGTCCCGGCGCGACCGGCTGGCCGACGGCTTCGCCGCCCGCCTCGGGGAGCGCCCCGCCTGCGATCTGCTGGAGGAGCCCGGCGCGGTGGATGAGGCGGTGTCCCTGCTCACCGCCCGCCTCTTCCACGGCGGCCCCGCCGAGTCCGGTCCCCGCTGGGCGCCGGTGGACTGGCAGGCGTACCCGGAGGAGGTCGTGGACCGCACCTGGCGCGCGGAGGCGGCCCGGCTGCACCAGGTGCTGGACTCCCTGGGCGTCAGCCCCAGCCTGGACCCGGCCACCCCCGATCCCGGCGGCCCCACCCTGGCCCGCGTCCTGGACCACCTCACCGAGCCCGCCGCCGGCGACGCTCCCCTGGTCCCGGCGCCCGCCGCGCCCCTCGACAACGCAGACGACGCGGACAGCGCGGAGCCGGACCCGGAGGCCGACCCCGACCCCGCCACCGAGCGCAGCGCGCTCCTCGCGGCCGGGCTCAGCGCCGCGCTGGCCCGTGAGGAGAGCGTGGCCCCGCAGGGCGCGCGGGCGCAGGGCCCGGACAGCGCGCTGTGGGAGGACGGCGACCTGCCGCTGTTCCCGCTCCAGCCCCCGCGCACCGGACGGGAGCTGCTCGCCGCGCACATCACCGCGATGATCTGCTGCGCGGCCGTCGACACCGCCGGCGCCGCCCCCGGGCTGGACTGGCTGGACGGCCCCACCCTGCTGCTGGACGGCGAGCGCGCCACCGACCTCGCCCCGAAGGTGCTCAGCCTGATCGAGGAGGGCGATCCGGGCCCGCTGCGCGCCTGGCTGGCCGAGTCCGGGATACGGCCGGAGAAGCCGGTCCGGTTGAGCTGAGCCCCGACCCCACGAGCCCCGACCCCACGAGCCCCGACCCCACGAGTCGCCACCGGGCACCAGGAGTCCCGGCGGTTCCCCGGTGTAACGGAGCAGCGCCTTCCACTTCAGGCCAATTCACAACGAACAGTGACCGGAGTCGTGCGTTATGTGATGTGCTGGGACCGACACGCACATGGCACGGGCATACGACACACGCCCGCACGGCCGAGCGTCCGGCGCACCGAAGCACACCCGAGACGGCAGGCGACGGCACCGGGGTCCGGTCCTGGCACCACAGACAACGCCATAAAGGCAACGGGGGCACGAGGGAGGGGGCGTCCATGACCTCGGATCACATCCGCCGCTGGGAGTCGGGAGCGCTCGCGCACGCCGTCACCGATCCCTTCGGCCAGGGCCCGGTGCCCTGGCTGCGCGGCAGTGAGACCTACTTCGACAGCGGCCAGGTGGTCCCCTGGTACGTCGACACCACGCAGCCGGCCACCACCCGGCCCGGCCGTCCCGGAGGGCCGCGCGTCCCGGCCCCGCGCTCGGCCGGTCCCGGCCCGCGCTCGGCCGACGACGTGGGCCGCCAGATCAAGGGGTTCGCGTCCACCGGCGCGGTGGCGCCCGGCGAGGCGATCGACTTCCACATCACGGTCGACCCGCCGCAGGAGTTCAGCGTCGACATCTACCGGATCGGCCACTACGCCGGTCACGGCGCCGCCAAGATCACCACCAGCCCCCGGCTCTCCGGCATCGTCCAGACCGCGCCGCTGGCCGCCGACCGCACGGTCTCCTGCCACCACTGGTGGCTGTCCTGGCGCCTCCAGGTACCCGCCGAGTGGCGCGTCGGGGCGTACGTCGCCGTCCTCACCACCGCCGACGGCTACCGCTCCCACGTGCCCTTCACGGTCCGCGACGACGAGCCCGCCGACCTCCTCCTGCTGCTCCCGGACATCACCTGGCAGGCGTACAACCTGTACCCGGAGGACGGCCGCACCGGTGCCAGCCTCTACCACGCCTGGGACGAGAAGGGCTCCCTGCTCGGCGAGGCCGACGCCGCCACCACCGTCTCTTTCGACCGCCCCTACGCCGGTGCGGGCCTGCCCCTGCACGTGGGCCACGCCTACGACTTCATCCGCTGGGCCGAGCGCTACGGCTACGACCTCGCCTACGCCGACGCCCGCGATCTGCACGCCGGCCGCGTGGACCCCTCCCGGTACCGGGGCCTGGTCTTCCCCGGCCATGACGAGTACTGGTCGGTGCCGATGCGACGGGCGGTGGAGGAGGCCCGCGACCGGGGCACCTCGCTGGTCTTCCTGTCGGCCAACACCATGTACTGGCAGGTGGAGTTGTCGGCCTCCGCGTCCGGGGTGCCGGACCGGCTGCTGACCTGCCGCAAGCGCAAGGGCCCCGGGAAGCCGGTGCTGTGGCGGGAGATCGACCGCCCCGAGCAGCAGCTGATCGGCATCCAGTACGCGGGCCGGGTCCCCGAGCCGCATCCGCTGATCGTCCGCAACGCCGGGCACTGGCTGTGGGACGCGACCGGTGCCCGCGAGGGCGACGAGATCGCGGGCCTGGTCGCGGGCGAGGCCGACCGGTACTTCCCGCGCACCGCCCTGCCCGAGCACGAGGAGCGGGTGCTGCTCGCGCACTCCCCGTACACCGACGGCGAGGGCGCCCGGCGCCATCAGGAGACCTCGCTGTACCGCGCCCCGTCCGGCGCCTGGGTGTTCGCCTCCGGCACCTTCGCCTGGTCCCCGGCGCTGGACCGGCCCGGCCATGTGGACGCCCGTGTCCAGCGGGCCACCGCCAATCTGCTGGACCGTATCTGCAAACGGGACTGACCCTGCCACCAGCCCGGTCACCGGCATACGGGAGAATCGAGGCAGTTGGACAGAACCACGGGGAGGAACCGTGTCCGGATTCGTAGAAAAGCCCGAGCCGATCCAGGTTCCGGGTCTGGTGCACCTGCACACCGGCAAGGTGCGCGAGCTGTACCGCGACGAGGCGGGCGACCTCGTGATGGTCGCCAGCGACCGCATCTCCGCGTACGACTGGGTGCTGCCCACCGAGATCCCCGACAAGGGCCGGGTGCTGACCCAGCTGTCGCTGTGGTGGTTCGACCAGCTCCGCGACCTGGCGCCCAACCACGTCATCAGCACCGAGCTGCCGAAGGGCGCCCCGGCCGACTGGGCGGGCCGCACCCTGGTCTGCAAGTCGCTGGAGATGGTCCCGGTGGAGTGCGTGGCCCGCGGCTATCTGACCGGCTCGGGCCTCGCGGAGTACCGGGAGTCCCGTACGGTCTGCGGGCTCGCGCTGCCCGAGGGGCTGGTCGACGGCTCGGAGCTGCCGGGCCCGATCTTCACCCCGGCCACCAAGGCCGAGGTCGGCGAGCACGACGAGAACGTGTCCTACGAGGAGGTGGCCCGCCAGGTCGGCGCCGAGACCGCCGCCCAGCTCCGCCAGGCCACCCTCGCGGTGTACGCCCGCGCCCGTGACATCGCCCGCGACCGGGGGATCGTGCTGGCGGACACCAAGTTCGAGTTCGGCTTCGAGGGCGACACCCTGGTCCTCGCCGACGAGGTCCTCACCCCGGACTCGTCCCGCTTCTGGCCGGCCGAGACCTGGCAGCCGGGCCGCGCCCAGCCGTCGTACGACAAGCAGTTCGTGCGGGACTGGCTGACCGGCCCCGAGTCCGGCTGGGACCGCGCGAGCGAGCAGCCCCCGCCCCCGCTGCCGGAGCACGTGGTGGAGGCGACGCGCGCCAAGTACATCGAGGCGTACGAGAGGCTCACCGGCACCCGCTGGTCCTGATACGCGAGAAGCCCCCGGTCGAGAACCGGGGGCTTCTTCATGGAGCGGACGACGAGGCTCGAACTCGCGACCTCAACCTTGGCAAGGTTGCGCTCTACCAACTGAGCTACGTCCGCAGTGCGCCGTGGCGCGGGGCCAACTATACCCAACCCCGGTCCCGTGCGAGACGCACCGCGGTGTGCCGGTTCTCCGCGCCCAGCTTGGTGACGGCCGAGGACAGATAGTTCCGTACCGTCCCCGGCGACAGCGCGGCCTGCTCGGCGATCTCCGTGACCGGTGCCCCGTCGGCCGCCAGTTCCAGCACCTCGGCCTCCCGCGCGGTCAGCGGGGAGTCGCCGGCGGAGATCGCGTCGGCGGCCAACTCGGGGTCGACGTACCGGCTTCCGGCGTGCACGGTCCGGATGATCTCGGCGAGCCGCTCGGCGCTGACCGTCTTCGGGACGAACCCCCGCACACCTGCGGCGAGGGCCCGCTTCAGATGGCCCGGCCGCCCGTGTCCGGTCACGATCAGCACCTGGCAGCCGGGCAGTTCGGCCCGCAGGGATGTGGCCACGCTCACACCGCCGGCGCCCGGCATCTGGAGATCCAGCACCGCCACGTCGGGGGTGTGGGCCCGGGCCATCGCCAGCGCCTCGGGCCCGCTCGCCGCCTCCGCGACGACGAGCAGATCGTCCTCCAGCGAGAGCAGGGCGGCCGGCGCGCCCCGGATCAGATGCTCGTCGTCGGCGAGCAGCAGCCGCACCGGCCCGCTCATGAGGTCACCGGGCCCAGCGGCACCCGCGCCTGAAGCCGGAACCGCCCCTCGCCCACCGGCCCCGCCGTCAGCGTGCCGTCGACGGCGGCCAGCCGCTCCCGCAGCCCGACCAGACCGGAGCCGCCGCCCCCGAACGGTTCGCCGGCGCCGTCGTTCTCCACCGTCAGCACCACATGCCCCTTCCGTGTCACCAGTTCCACCGCGCACCGCCGCGCGTCCCCGTGCCGGAGCACATTGGTGGCCGCCTCGCGCACCACCCACGCCAGCGCGGACTGCACCGGCACCGGCAGCGCCGCGTCCTCGGCGGTCACCTCGCACTCGATCCCCGCGGCACCCAACACACCCTTCGCGCCAGCGAGTTCGGCCGTGAGGTCGGCCTCCCGGTAGCCGCGTACGACCTCCCGCACCTCGCGCTGCGACTCCTGGGCGATGCGCTGGACCTCGATCATCTGCTCCACCGCCTCGGGCCGGCCGCGCCGGGCGAGCTGGACGGCCAGCTCGCTCTTCAGGGAGATCACCGAGAGGTTCCGGCCCAGCACGTCGTGCAGATCCCGCCCGAACCGCAGCCGTTCCTCCGCGACGGCGAGCCGGGCCTCCACCTCCCGTGCCCGCTCGGCCTCCCAGAGCACCGACAGGGTCCAGGCGCCGCTGCGACCGGCGCCCAGCGCGAGCAGGGCACCGAACGCCACCGTCAGCGCGGCGCCCAGCACCCCGGCGCCGTCGTCCGGCCGGGCCAGCCCGAGCGCGGCGACCAGCACCACGGCGAGCGCCCCGGCCCGCCGCAGATAGACCGGCATGGGCACCAGCAGCGCGTACGGCTGCCCGAACGCCATCAGCACCGCGCCCATGGCGAGCCGCCCCGTCCAGCTCTCGATGCCGTCCAGCGCGGTCAGCGCCACGATCAGCGCGAGGGCGGCACCGAGCAGCGCCGCCGGTGCCCCCAGCGCCCGGCCGGGCAGCGTGGCCCGGCCGAGGTAGTGGTCGAGCGCGGGCCGGGTGAGCCGGTCGGCCGCCGCGCACTGCGCCGCGCCCACCGTGAGCAGCAGCGCGCCGAGTGCGAGCGGCACCGGCCGGTGGCGCAGCCCGCCGATCAGGGGCATCAGCAGCCAGCTCAGCGAGAGCAGCCACGGCGCCAGATGCCACATGCCGAGGGTGGTCAGCTCGACCCGCTCCGCCTTGCTCCGCGCCCGCCAGTGCCGCTCGCGCATCCCCCGTATCCGGCCCAGCATCCTGTCTCCCCCCGGTGTCAGCGGCGCGGTTCCCAGCGGAACCAGCGCTTCGCGGCGAACAGTGCCACGGCCGCCCAGGCCAGCGCGGCCGCCGTGGCGCCCAGTGCCTCGTACGCGCTCAGGTGGCCGGTCCAGCCGCCGCGGACCAGGCGGATCGCCGGGGAGAGCGGGAGGAACTCGCAGATACGGGCGAGCCGGTCGGGCATGGCCTCGGTCGGGAACATGATGCCGGAGCCGAGCATCGAGACGAACACCACCGGCAGCGCGGTCACCTGGGCGCTCTCCGCGCTGCGGGTGAAGGACGCGGTCAGCGCGGCCAGGGCGGCGCTGGTGACCAGCCCGGCCAGCAGCCCCAGGAGCGCCAGGTGCGGTGCCTGCGGCGGGCCGAGACGCAGCAGTGCCGTGCAGCCCGCGCAGAGCAGCAGCGCCTGGGCGAGGCCGAGGCCCAGGGCGGGCAGCGCGGTGCCGGTGAGGATCTCGGGGTCGGAGAGTTCGCCGGTGCGCAGCCGCTTGAGCACGAGTTCCTCGCGGCGGGCGACATAGGCGTTGACCAGGGAGGCGTAGACGGCGAAGAGGAAGGTGAAGCCGACGGCGGCCGGGAGCATGACCGTGCCGACGCTCAGCCCGAGCTTCTCCAGCTCCAGCCGGCCGATGGCCTGCCGCGCGGTGAAGGGCAGGGTGAGCGGCACGATCAGCGACGTGAACACCACGCCCTTGTTGCGGCCGAGCAGGGTGAGTTCGGCGCGGGCCGGCGCGCCCAGCCGCCGGGTCGCTCCGCTTCCGATGGACAGTGCCGTGCCGCTCATGCCGCCACCTCCCGCTCCCCGGCGATCCCGAGGAACGCCTCCTCCAGCGATGCCGATCGCATGTCCAGACCGTGCAGTGCGACCCCGGCCCGCTCCGCCCAGGCGAGCACGCCGATGGCCGAGCGCTGGAGTTCGCGGGTGCTGAGCCGGACGACGCGCCCGCTGATCTCGTGGGCGCAGACGCCGAGTTCGGCCAGTGGGGGCAGGTCGCCGGGGAACCAGCCCTCGGGCAGCCGGAAGGAGATGCTGGCCGGGCGGTCCGCGGTCACCTCGGCCGGGGTCCCGGAGGCGGCGATACGGCCCTCGTGCAGGATCGCCAGCCGGTCGGCCAGGTCCTCCGCCTCCTCCAGGTAGTGCGTGGTGAGCAGCACGGTCGTGCCCGAGTCGCGCAGCGAGCGCACCAACTCCCAGGTGTCCCGGCGGCCTTCGGCGTCCAGCCCGGTCGTCGGCTCGTCCAGGAACAGCACTTCGGGGTCGCCGAGCAGGGCGAGCGCCAGGTCGAGCCGCCGCCGCTCCCCGCCGGACAACTGCTTGATCCGTACGCCGGTCCGCCCGGTGAGGCCGACCCGGTCCAGCGCCTCCGCCCCGGGCCGGGCGCCGCTGGTGCAGCCCGCCCACATGCGGACGGTCTCGGCGACGGTCAGGTCGGAGGGGAAGCCGCCCTCCTGGAGCATGACGCCGGTGCGCGGGCGTACGGCGGCCCGCTCGGCGTAGGGGTCGTGGCCGAGCACCTTCACCCGGCCCCCGGCGGGAGCCGCGAGGCCCTCCAGCAGTTCGACGGTGGAGGTCTTGCCCGCGCCGTTGGTGCCGAGCAGGGCGAAGATCTCGGCGCGGGCCACGGAGAAGGTGATGCCGCGCACGGCCTCGAATCCGGAGCCGTAGACCCGCCGCAGTCCGGTGACCTCGATCACGGGGTCGTGTGGGGTGCTGTCCATGACTCCAGCGTCCCGGCGGTCCGGCCGGGTCGGCAGTGCGCGGTGTCATCACCCGGCATGACAAATGTCAGAAGAAGAAGGGCATGAAGAAGGCCCCGGTCCGAAGACCGGGGCCTTTTCTCTGAGCGGACGACGAGGCTCGAACTCGCGACCTCAACCTTGGCAAGGTTGCGCTCTACCAACTGAGCTACGTCCGCACTGCTCCCGACCGGCTCCCACCGATCGGTGCGAGCACCAGCCTACCTGATCCAAAAGGACGGTCATGACCGGTGCCAGAGCGGGTGACAGGAATCGCACACTGCGCCTCCCCCCTGGAAGGGGGGTGTTCTACTACTGAACTACACCCGCACGCTCCGTGGGTTTCGGCCTTTCGGCCTCGCCCCTCGGCGTGTCCCAGACATTAGCCGATCAGCAGGGGGGTTGCGCAAGTCGGTTCCCCCCGAGGACAGGTGAACGAGTCTCAGGGCCCGGTGTCCGGGACCCTGAGGGGTCGCCCGTACGGGCTCAGCGGGCCGCGCTGAACGCCTCGTAGACCTTCTTCGGGATGCGGCCGCGGGCGGGCACGTCCATCTTGTTCGCCTGGGCCCAGGCGCGGATGGCGGACGGGTCGGGGGCGACCTCGGTCTGCTTGTACGCCTTGCCGGACCGGGCGCGCTTGCGGCCGGCCTCCACGTAGGGCGCGAGCGCCTTGCGCAGTTTCTTGGCGTTGGTTTCGTTCAGGTCGATCTCGTACGACTTGCCGTCGAGTCCGAAGGCGATCGTTTCCGCCGCTTCCGAGCCGTCGATGTCGTCGAAGAGCGTGACCACGACCTTTTGCGCCACGGATATCGGTCCCTTCGTGCGGCACGTCGATACGGTTCACCGGCTTCACCGGCAATGACGTGCCGAGTATCGGCTATTGCCAATTCATTTGTACAGTGCCCGGCAATGAAATGGGAAGCCCTACTGAATACGTCCGCGTGTCCCGACTCAATAGGCATCACGGGCGGACCGCAGAACTTTCCCAGAAATTTTCATCATGGCAGGTGTTCGACACCCGATCGTGATGCGGGTCACGTAGAAACCTCCAACTCTACTCGCGTAGAAATTTTGTACGGGTAGTCTGAAGGAACCTGCTCAGCACCACACATCGGGAGCGCCAGTGGCACGCGTCGTAGTCGACGTCATGCTCAAGCCGGAGATCCTCGACCCCCAGGGCCAGGCGGTCCAGCGTGCGCTGCCGCGCCTGGGTTTCGCGGGGATCTCGGACGTCCGCCAGGGAAAGCGATTCGAGCTGGAAGTAGAGGGGCCGGTCGACGAGGCCGCGCTCACCCGCATCCGTGATCTGGCGGAATCCTTCCTCGCCAACACCGTGATCGAAGACTTCACCGTGAAGGTGGAGGAAGTAGCGGGGGCCGCCGAGTGACCGCTCGTATTGGTGTCGTCACATTTCCGGGAAGCCTCGACGACCGTGACACCCGGCGCGCGATCAGTCTCGCGGGCGCCGAGCCGGTGGCTCTCTGGCACAAGGACAAGGACCTGAAGCAGGTCGACGCCGTGGTGCTGCCCGGCGGTTTCTCCTACGGCGACTATCTGCGCGCCGGGGCGATCTCCCGCTTCTCGCCGGTGATGGAGTCCGTCATCGAGCAGGCCAAGGCCGGCCTTCCGGTCCTCGGTATCTGCAACGGCTTCCAGATCCTCACCGAGGCGCATCTGCTGCCCGGCGGGATGCTCGGCAACGACCACCTCCACTTCATCTGCCGCGACCAGACGCTGCGGGTGGAGAACGCGGAGACCTCCTGGACCGGCGACTACCGCCAGGGCCAGGAGATCCACATCCCGCTGAAGAACATGGACGGCCGGTACGTCGCCGACGAGTACACGCTCGACAAGCTGGAGGCGGAGGGCCGGGTGGTCTTCCGCTACCTCGGCATGAACCCCAACGGCTCGCTGCGCGACATCGCCGGCATCACCAACGAGGCCGGGAACGTCGTCGGCCTCATGCCGCACCCCGAGCACGCCGTCGAGCCGCTGATCGGAACCGGTCGCACCGACGGCCTCCCGTTCTTCACCTCGATCCTCAAGAAGCTGGTCAACGTATGAGCCGGACGCCTCTGGACACGGTCGACAACGCGGCCGCGACCCCCGACGTCGAGCTTCCCTGGGCCGAACTCGGCCTCAAGAAGGACGAGTACGAGCGCGTGGTCGAGATCCTCGGCCGCCGCCCGACCGGCGCCGAACTCGCCATGTACTCGGTCATGTGGTCCGAGCACTGCTCGTACAAGTCCTCCAAGGTCCACCTGCGCCAGTTCGGCGAGAAGGCGCCCCACTCGGACGCCATGCTCGTCGGCATCGGTGAGAACGCCGGTGTGGTGGACGTCGGCCAGGGCTACGCGGTCACCTTCAAGGTGGAGTCGCACAACCACCCCTCCTACGTCGAGCCCTACCAGGGCGCGGCCACGGGCGTCGGCGGCATCGTGCGCGACATCATCGCCATGGGTGCCCGCCCGGTCGCGGTCGTGGACCCGCTGCGCTTCGGCGCCGCCGACCACCCCGACACCAAGCGGGTGCTGCCCGGCGTGGTCGCGGGCATCGGCGGCTACGGCAACTGCCTGGGCCTGCCCAACATCGGCGGCGAGGTCGTCTTCGACGCCTGCTACCAGGGCAACCCGCTGGTCAACGCCGGTGCCATCGGCGTGATGCGGCACGAGGACATCCACCTGGCCAAGGCGTCCGGCACGGGCAACAAGGTCATCCTCTACGGCGCCCGGACCGGCGGCGACGGCATCGGCGGCGCCTCGATCCTGGCGAGTGAGACCTTCGACGACGCGAAGCCGTCGAAGCGTCCCGCCGTCCAGGTCGGCGACCCCTTCCAGGAGAAGCTCCTCATCGAGTGCACCCTGGAAGCCTTCAAGGAGAAGCTCGTCGTCGGCATCCAGGACCTCGGCGCGGCCGGGCTGTCCTGCGCCACCAGCGAGCTGGCCTCCAACGGCTCCGGCGGCATGCGCGTCACCCTGGACGACGTACCGCTGCGCGACTCCACGCTCTCGCCCGAGGAGATCCTCATGAGCGAGTCGCAGGAACGCATGTGCGCGGTGGTCGAGCCGGAGAAGGTCGACCGCTTCCTGGAGATCTGCGAGAAGTGGGACGTCATCGCCACCGTCATCGGTGAGGTCACCGACGGCGACCGGCTGGAGATCTACTGGCACGGGGAGAAGATCGTCGATGTCGACCCGCGCACCGTCGCCCACGACGGCCCGGTCTACGAGCGCCCCTACGCCCGCCCCGACTGGCAGGACGCCCTCCAGGCCGACGACGCGAACAAGCTGCCCCGCCCGGCCACGCCCGGGGAACTGCGCGAGCAGGTCCTGAAGCTGGTCGCGTCGCCCAACCAGGCGTCGAAGAAGTGGATCACCTCGCAGTACGACCACTTCGTGCAGGGCAACACCGTCCTCGCCCAGCCCGAGGACTCCGGCATGATCCGCGTGGACGAGGAGACCGGCCTCGGCGTCGCCATCGCCACCGACGGCAACGGCCGCTACGCCAAGCTCGACCCGTACACGGGCGCGCAGCTGGCGCTGGCCGAGGCGTACCGGAACGTGGCGACCACCGGCGCCAAGCCCCTGGCGGTCTCCGACTGCCTGAACTTCGGTTCGCCCGAGGACCCGGCCGTGATGTGGCAGTTCGCGGAGGCCGTGCGCGGTCTGGCGGACGGCTGCCTCCAGCTCGGCACCCCGGTGACCGGCGGCAACGTCTCGCTGTACAACCAGACCGGCGAGGCCGCCATCCACCCGACCCCGGTCGTCGCGGTCCTCGGCGTCATCGACGACGTGGCCCGGCGCACCCCGGTCGCCTTCCAGGAGGAGGGCCAGCTCCTCTACCTGCTGGGCGACACCTCCGAGGAGTTCGGCGGCTCGGCCTGGTCCCAGGTCGTCCACGACCACCTCGGCGGGCTGCCCCCGAAGGTCGACCTGGAGCGGGAGCGGCTGCTGGCCGACATCCTGATCTCCGCCTCCCGCGACGGCATGATCGACTCCGCGCACGACCTGTCCGACGGCGGTCTGATCCAGGCCGTGGTCGAGTCGGCGCTGCTCGGGGAGAAGGGCGCGCGGCTGATCGTCCCGGACGGTCTGGACGCGTTCACCTTCCTCCTGTCGGAGTCGGCGGGCCGCGCGCTCGTCGCCGTGCCGCGCTCGGAGGAGCTGCGCTTCACCGACATGTGCGGCGCGCGGGGCCTTCCGGCCACCCGGATCGGTGTCGTGGACGGCGACTCCGTGGAGATCCAGGGCGAGTTCGCCCTGCCTCTGGCGGAGCTGCGCGAGGCGCACGAGAACACGATCCCGGCGCTGCTGGCGTGACGACCGCGGACGGCTCCCGACCCTCTCGGGCGGGGGCCGTCCCGGCATAGGGTCGCCCCATGCCACCGGCGAAGAAGCGTGCCCGCAAGTACGACCCCATCCGGACCCGTGCCGCCGTGCTCGCGCAGCTCGGCGCGGTACGGGAGGCCGTGGAGGGCCTCGCCCCCGATCAACTCGCCCTGCCCACGCGCCGGGAGGGGATGACCGTGGGGGAACTGGCCGCGCACGTCACCGCGTCCGTCGCCGCTGTCCGGCAGGCGCTGGAGCGGCCGGCCCAGCTGAAGCAGACGCTCCCGCTCGCGGAGTGGCCGCTGCGCGGGCCCGTCGCCTTCACCCCCGTCCCCGCCGATCTCGCCGCCGCCGAGGCCGAGCTGCGCGCCCTGCTGGCCGACCACCCCGGCAGCCCGCTGGTGGACACCGGCGCGGGGGTGCTGCCGCTGAACGAGTACCTGGTCACCCGGGCTGTCGAGCTGGTCCTCGGCGCCGACGACCTGACCGACGCGGTGCCCGGACTCGATGTGCCCCAGGACCGGCACGCCCTCGCCGCCGCGACCCGGCTGCTCGCCGACGCCCTCGCGGCCAAGGCACCCGGTGGCTCCACCGAGGTGCGGGTGCCGCCGTACGCGGTGGTGCAGTGCGTGGAGGGACCGAGACACACACGGGGGACCCCGCCCAACGTGGTCGAGACCGGCCCGCTCACCTGGGTGCGCCTCGCCACCGGCCGCCTGACCTGGGCGGACGCCGTCGCGCGGGCCGAGGTGAGCGCGAGCGGGGAGCGCGCCGACCTCTCCGGTCTGCTGCCACTCGGCGGATAGCGGGGAACCCCGGCCGCACCGCGCACGTCGAACCGGCATGGACCGGCACACGCAGCGCATGACACTGACCGTGGCCGCCGCGCTCGTACCGCTCGCGGTGGCCTGCGGAAACGACACCTCCGACCCCGGCAGCGGCTCGGTCGCCCCACCCCCGCGCCTCACCGGCACCGACTGGCGGGTGGACAGCGTCACCGAGGGCGGCACCACGCACCGCGCCCCCGCGGCCGCCCGTATCCGCATCGACGACGACGGCCGGGCGACCGGCAACCTCGGCTGCAACACGTTCTCCGCGCCCACCACCATCGATGACGGCCGGATCGACTTCGGCACCCTGCGCGTCACGCGGATGGCGTGCGACGAACCCCGGATGACCTTCGAACGCGCCCTGACCCGCGCCCTCAACTCCGGCGCCCTGACGGCGCGTACCGACGACGGGGCGCTCACCCTCACCACGGAGAAGGGAGGACGCGTCCAGCTCACGCCGAGCGAGTCCCGATGAAGGGCGAGATGGTGTGCGACACCTCACTCACGAAAGGTCCCCACGGGCCCCAGGAGCGCTCACCTGAGCCCCGACCACCCGTGGTCCGACGCACAGTCGACTCTCTGACCTGCGAAAACGCAGAATCCACCAAAGTGATCGCGAGTCCAGGTTCGGCGGGGGCCACATATCCCCAATTCGGCCCAGCGGTCCGCCTCGCCTACACTCGGAAACGTGCCACGTGGTGACGGTCGACTCAATCACGATCTGCTTCCCGGCGAAAAAGGCCCCCAGGACGCTTGCGGCGTCTTCGGTGTCTGGGCGCCTGGCGAAGAGGTCGCAAAGCTCGCGTACTTCGGGCTCTACGCCCTCCAGCACCGGGGCCAGGAATCCGCGGGAATCGCGGTCAGCAACGGCTCCCAGATCCTCGTCTTCAAGGACATGGGCCTGGTCTCCCAGGTCTTCGACGAAACCTCGCTCGGTTCGCTCCAGGGTCATATCGCGGTCGGACACGCCCGCTACTCGACCACCGGCGCCTCCGTGTGGGAGAACGCCCAGCCGACGTTCCGCGCCACCGCGCACGGTTCGATCGCGCTCGGCCACAACGGCAACCTGGTCAACACCGCCCAGCTGGCGGAGATGGTCGCTGACCTGCCCAAGGACACCAACGGCCGCTCCACCCGCGTCGCGGCCACCAACGACACCGACCTGCTGACGGCGCTGCTCGCCGCCCAGGTCGACGAGGACGGCAAGCCGCTGACCATCGAGGAGGCCGCGCACGCGGTGCTCCCGAAGGTCCAGGGCGCGTTCTCGCTCGTCTTCATGGACGAGCACACCCTCTACGCCGCCCGCGACCCGCAGGGCATCCGCCCGCTGGTCCTCGGCCGGCTGGAGCGCGGCTGGGTGGTCGCCTCCGAGTCCGCGGCGCTCGACATCTGCGGCGCGTCCTACGTCCGCGAGATCGAGCCGGGCGAGTTCATCGCCATCGACGAGAACGGCCTGCGCAGCTCCCGATTCGCGGAAGCGAAGCCCAAGGGCTGTGTCTTCGAGTATGTGTACCTGGCCCGCCCGGACACCGACATCGCCGGCCGGAACGTCTACCTGTCCCGGGTGGAGATGGGGCGCCGCCTGGCCAAGGAGGCGCCCGCCGAGGCCGACCTGGTCATAGCGACCCCGGAGTCCGGCACCCCGGCCGCGATCGGCTACGCCGAGGCGTCCGGCATCCCCTTCGGCAACGGCCTGGTGAAGAACGCCTACGTCGGCCGGACCTTCATCCAGCCCTCGCAGACGATCCGCCAGCTCGGCATCCGGCTGAAGCTGAACCCGCTCAAGGAAGTCATCAAGGGCAAGCGCCTGGTCGTCGTGGACGACTCCATCGTGCGCGGCAACACCCAGCGGGCCCTGGTCCGCATGCTGCGCGAGGCCGGCGCCGCCGAGGTCCACATCCGGATCTCCTCGCCGCCGGTGAAGTGGCCCTGCTTCTTCGGCATCGACTTCGCCACCCGCGCCGAGCTGATCGCCAACGGCATGACGATCGAGGAGATCGGCACCAGCCTGGGCGCCGACTCGCTCGCCTACATCTCCCTCGACGGCATGATCGAGGCGACCACCATCGCCAAGCCGGACCTGTGCCGCGCCTGCTTCGACGGTGAGTACCCGATGGAGCTGCCCGACCCGGAGCTGCTCGGCAAGCAGCTGCTGGAGACCGAGCTGGCGGCCGGAACCGCCGCCACCGCCGCGGCCGACGCCATCCGGCGTCCCTGAGCTGCGCCGTCCGAGCCGTACGACAGGAAAGTTCTCTCAAGTCATGTCCTCTGAGACCACGGGTGCCAGCTACGCGAGCGCGGGCGTCGACATCGAGGCGGGCGACCGCGCCGTCGAGCTGATGAAGGAGTGGGTGAAGAAGACGCGCCGCCCCGAGGTCCTCGGCGGCATCGGCGGCTTCGCCGGCCTCTTCGACGCCTCCGCCCTCAAGCGCTACGAGCGCCCGCTGCTCGCCTCCGCCACGGACGGCGTCGGCACGAAGGTCGACATCGCGCGCCGCCTCGGCGTGTACGACACCATCGGGCACGACCTGGTCGCCATGGTCATGGACGACATCGTGGTGTGCGGCGCCGAGCCGCTGTTCATGACCGACTACATCTGTGTCGGCAAGGTCCACCCCGAGCGGGTCGCCGCGATCGTCAAGGGCATCGCGGAGGGCTGTGTGCTCGCCGGGTGCGCCCTGGTGGGCGGCGAGACCGCCGAGCACCCCGGACTGCTCGGCCCGGACGACTTCGACGTGGCCGGCGCCGGCACCGGCGTGGTGGAGGCCGACCGGCTGCTGGGCCCCGACCGCATCCGCTCGGGCGACGTGGTGATCGCCATGGCGTCCTCCGGGCTTCACTCCAACGGGTACTCCCTGGTCCGTCACGTCCTGCTGGAGCGGGCCGGGCTGAAGCTGGAGACCGAGGTCGCGGAGCTGGGCCGCACGCTCGGCGAGGAGCTGCTGGAGCCCACCAAGATCTACTCGCTGGACTGCCTGGCGCTGACCCGCACCACCGAGGTGCACGCCTTCTCGCACATCACCGGCGGCGGCCTCGCGGCCAACCTGGCCCGGGTGATCCCGGACGGGCTGTACGCCACCGTGGACCGCTCCACCTGGACGCCGGGCCCGGTCTTCGACCTGGTCGGCCGGAGCGGCGACGTGGCGCGGCTGGAGCTGGAGAAGACCCTGAACATGGGCGTCGGCATGATGGCCGTCGTACCGGCCGAGTCGGCCGAGGCGGCGCTGACCACGCTGGCGGACCGGGGCGTCGAAGCCTGGGTGGCCGGCACGATCGCCGAGCGCGGCGAGCAGGAGAGCGCCGCCGGACTCGTCGGCGACTACGCGGTCTAGCGGCTGCCGCCGGCCGGCTCCGGACAGCACAGAAGCCGGTCAGTGGCAGTGCCACCGACCGGTCTTCCGCTGTTCAGTGCAAGGTCAAGCGCCGCGACGGTGCTGTGAGGGACCCTCGTCCTCGTCCTCGTCGTCCTCATAGAGGTCGGCGTAACGGGAGTAGAGGTCTTCCTCGTCGTCCTCATCGTCCTCGAACGGCTCGCTGTTCGGCGGCTGGCTCGAAGTCGATGCGCCCAGTTCATTGGCCAGACGCGACAGATCAGTCCCACCGCTGTTGTACTTCAGCTGGCGGGCGACCTTCGTCTGCTTGGCCTTGGCCCGGCCGCGCCCCATGGCTCGACCCCCTCGGTGACGGGGCTCAACGGCCCCAGAGTCTGACACGCGTTCATGATCCGGAACGGGCTCCCCGTAGAGAGGCCGGTCCGTAGGGCTTCCACGGTACCTGAGCCCGCGCCCATACGGTACGTCGCCCGCAGCACGCGCGTGTGCACAGGACCCACGAGGTGCCCTGTCCTCGCTGGTCAATGGCGATTTTAACCACTTATCGGGGTACGACCCGCCGACGGAAGTGACAGTTCTCTCCAAGTTGCCCCCGGCGGGTACCGCTCGCCCGTGCGGACGCCCACCCGGACACGGACCGCGCGCACTGCCGGGTCCATGTCCGGGCGCCTGCTTCCTCGGCGTGTCGGTCAGCGTGCCGTGCGGGCTTCGGCCATCCGCTGCTCGGCGATCCGGTCGGCCGCCGCGGCGGGCGGAACCCCGTCCGCCTTCGCACGTGCGAAGATCGCCAGCGTGGTGTCGAAGATCTTCGCGGCCTTCGCCCGGCACCGCTCGAAGTCGAAGCCGTGCAGCTCGTCGGCGACCTGGATCACCCCGCCCGCGTTCACCACGTAGTCCGGCGCGTAGAGGATGCCCCGGTCCTGGAGGTCCTTCTCCACACCGGGGTGGGCCAGCTGGTTGTTGGCCGCGCCGCACACCACGGAGGCGGTGAGCACCGGCACCGTGTGGTCGTCCAGCGCCCCGCCCAGCGCGCAGGGGGCGTAGATGTCGAGCCCCTCGAGACGGATCAGCGCCTCGGTGTCCGCGACCCGGCGCACGGCGGGGTGGGCCTCGACGATCCGGTCCACGGCCTCGGTGCGGACGTCGGTCACCACCACCCGGGCACCCTCCGCCAGCAGATGCCCGACCAGATGCCGGCCGACCTTGCCGACGCCCGCGATGCCGACCACGCGGTCGCGCAGCGAGGGGTCGCCCCACAGGTGCTGGGCCGAGGCGCGCATGCCCTGGTAGACGCCGAACGCGGTGAGCACCGAGGAGTCGCCCGCGCCGCCCTGCTCCGGCGAGCGCCCGGTGGTCCAGCGGCACTCGCGGGCCACCACGTCCATGTCGGCGACATAGGTGCCGACGTCGCACGCGGTGACATAGCGGCCGCCGAGCGAGGCGACCATGCGGCCGTAGGCGAGCAGCAGCTCCTCCGTGCGGTCCCGCTCCGGGTCACCGATGATCACGGCCTTGCCGCCGCCGTGGTCGAGACCGGCCATGGCGTTCTTGTACGACATCCCGCGCGCGAGCTGGAGGGCGTCGGCCACGGCCTCGGCCTCGCTCGGGTACGGGTGGAAGCGCGTGCCGCCGAGCGCGGGGCCCAGCGCGGTGGAGTGGATGGCGATGACGGCCTTCAGGCCGGTGGCGCGGTCCTGGCAGAGCACGACCTGCTCATGGCCGCCCTGGTCCGAGCGGAACAGGGTGTGCAGGACATCTGCGGTGACGCCGGTTACCTCGGTCACTGTGGTGACTCCTGTGTAAGAAGCGGCGGGCGGGGCCGGAGCCCCTGGGGGTGCCCCCACACTTTTGGTGGCGGGGGAGGGTGGCGGGGTGCTGCCACGCGGCTGTTGGGCCGCAAGGCTGAGCGTAGAGCCTGCGCCCGGCCCAGGACCGGCACCCGCCGAGGATCACCCGCAGGTGCGACGCGCGGGTGGGGCCGTGGCACGATTTGCAGTGGTTTCGAGGCGATCGGGATGGGGAGGGAGCAGGCGTGCCCAAGGTGTCCTCCGTGGTCGTCCCCTATGCCGCCTACCTGCGCGTGTACGAGCCGCTGGCCGCCTTCCCGGAGCCGGAGCGCGACCACTGGACCCGCTATGCCCGCCGTCCGGACCGCCCCACCTACCAGGACGAGCTGCGCCGCTCGCTGGCCGATCTGCTGCCCACCCCGCCGGTGCCGGTCCCGGTGCACGAGAGCGCCGACGCGTTCGTGCTGGAGCGGGACGGCGTGGTGTGCGTCTGCCCCTGGCGGACCCGGCTGCGAGGCTGGCAGGCGCTGGCCGGTCTGGGCGAGGAACTGCCCGCCCCGGTGCTGGACGCGGTCCTCCCGCCCCTGGTGCGCGACCAGGCCGCCCAGGACTACGAGCGCTGGCTCGAGCGCAACCCCGAGGCCCGCCCCTGGATTCGCGGCGCGACCTGGCAGATCCCGCTGAACTGGTTCGTGCTGGTCGCCGACGAGGAGCGCAGGTTCGAGCCGCGCAGCGGCGAGACCCCGGCGATGCTGCGCTACCGCACGCCGATGGTGCAGGCCCGGCGCCGGGTGGCGCGGTCGCTGCGCACGCTGCGGGACACGGTCGAGGAGAGCCCGCTGATCGACGGCGTGCTGGACGTCGGCCGCTGGCTGGAGGAGTTCCACCCGCGCTCGGTGGTCGAGCTGGACTACGGCGGCCTGGTGCACGCGGTGCCGGCCGGGACGCTTCAGGAGGACCACTCCGCGGCGGACGTGGCCGAGGGCATCGACGCGCTGCGCCGGGGTGACGGAAGCGCCGCGAGCCGGGCCTACGGGCGGCTGGCGGCCCGCTGGCGGTCGGTGCGGGACCTGCGCTCGGCGAACTGAGCCCTGCCGGAGTGACGCACATCACGGTCGAAATGGCCTCGAACAGCGTACGGTCTACGGAACTTGGGCCGTTTGACGGGGCGTTGGCCTCGAACCGGGCTTTTGCCTCATTGGGTGATGGACGGCACTTACACGGCCCTTGCGTCTCTTGCCACTCCTCGTGCCAAAATAGGACAAGGAGTCCGGGGAGGACTCTGTCTGCCCATCTGTGCTCCACTATGGGCGGATTCTCCGCATTGCACGCTTTGGTGGGTCTTGTGGCTCCCGATCGCCATGTGACTGATCGTCACGTCGGCGTGACTGTCCGCTATGGCATGGTCCATCGGCTTCCGTCGTGGATGAACACCTGGGAGGGCAATTCCATCGGTTTGGCCGACGCGGCTGGACAGATGGTGTAGTTGTAGTGCCGAGGACAAGCCGTTCGTCCTATAACCGACTCGACTCGCGTCCGCCATTTCGGGCAACGCGGGTCAAGGTGCAGAATTTAGAGGAAAGAACCGAGAAGGTTCGGTTCTCCCGAGGAGGCCGCTCATGACCGCTCGCACCCCTGATGCCGAGCCGCTGCTGACCCCGGCTGAGGTCGCCACCATGTTCCGTGTCGACCCCAAAACGGTCACGCGGTGGGCGAAGGCCGGCAAGCTCACGTCGATCCGCACGCTCGGCGGGCACCGCCGCTACCGCGAGGCGGAGGTCCGCGCTCTGCTCGCGGGCATCCCGCAGCAGCGCAGCGAGGCCTGAACAACCGAATAACCGGGCAAAGCGACCGGCCCCCCAACCGGCCGAAGCGCCCAAGCACTAGCTCCACATGACGCGGGACCTGCCCCAACAGGCCCCATGCACGCGCCGGACGAACTCTGACGGCGTGTGGCACCGAGTGCGTCGTCGATCGCGCTGGACTCCGCCGGGTCCAGCGCGATCTTTTTTGTGCGCTCCCGGGCGTCCGCCGGCCCCCGCGTGAGCGGCCTTGTCGGAGTCTGGGGAGGGCTGCGGGAGGTCCCGCGCGCCGCCTCGCGTGCCGACCCCGCGCTTCCCTCGCGAGCCCCGCGGGGCACCTCGGGGGAGGGTGCAATTGCACATATTAAATTGATCTGTTGTAGGGCAGTGGTAAGAACCCGGGTTTCAAAAACTCATGCCGTGACTCCCGTCACACGCCGAGGTCCTTGTTGTCCCGCCCACAGGTGCGCTATTGGCGCTCGTCCGTCCCACCGTCCCCCGCAGGAACGGGTGTTGGGGCCGCGTCCATGGCCAGCCGCAGCAGGCGGTGGCAGACCGGGCAGTGGCGGGTGCGGTGCCGGTAGGGCGAGGCGGCCGACAGGTGCGCCCTCAGGAGCGCCCGTGTCTCGTGCCGGACCGATTCCGCCATACGCCACCTCCGCAGGCCGCACAGGGGGAAGCGGGGCCTGTCTTCTGGGTACCGGCGGGACGTGGCCCCGTCAAGGGCGCCGGCGGGCGCCCGGAGACGAGGAAAGGGCCCCCGGATTCCGGGGGCCCTTCTCTTTCTGCGGTCCTGACGGGATTTGAACCCGCGGCCTCCACCTTGACAGGGTGGCGAGCACTCCAAGCTGCTCCACAGGACCATCTGGTGCCGCGCTTCGCTTCCGCGTTGCGCTGCGAGATGGACTGTACAGGAGTCCGGGGGTGCGGGTCGAACTCACCCAGCGCGGCCGCTCCGCTACGGTGCGGCGGCGTCGATCGCCTTCACGATCCGCTTGTCGGAGACCGGGTACGCCGTGCCCAGGGCGTGGGCGAAGTAGCTGACCCGCAGCTCCTCCAGCATCCAGCGGATGTCCAGCACCCGCCGGGGCACCGGGCGCCCCTGGGGCAGCTGCTCCAGCAGCCAGGCGTACTCGTCCCGCATCTCGTGCACCTTCTGCATGCGGGTGGTGTCCCGCTGGACGTTCGTCGGCATCTGCTGCAGGCGCCGGTCGGCGGCCACCAGGTAGCGCATCAGGTGCGGCAGCCGCGCGATGCCCGCCCAGGTCACGAAGCCGGGCTTCACCAGCGCGGCCAACTGCTGCCGTACGTCCGTCAGATTGGCCAGCAGCGTCGGACTGGTGACCGCCTTCAGCCGCCGCTCGCACGCCTGCCAGGCGGCCAGCACCTGCTGCACCTGGCCCACCGCGCGCACGGTGGTGTCCACGATGTCGGCCCGCACCTTGTCGTAGAGCTTCCGGTACGACTCCTCGTCCCACACCGGGCCGCCGAAGTCCGCGATCAGCTTGTCGGCCGCCGCCATCGCGCAGTCGTCGAACAGCGCCTGCACCGAACCGTGCGGATTGGCGGAGAGCGCGAGCTTCTGCGCGTTCGTCAGCTTCTCGGACGCGAACTTCGCCGGGTTCACCGGGATGTTGCGCAGGATCAGCCGGCGCACGCCCTTCCACATCGCCTCGGCCTGCTCCTCCTCGGTGTCGAAGAGGCGGACCGAGACCGTGTCGCCGTCGTCCACCAGCGCCGGGTACGCCTTCACCGGCTGCCCGGCCCGGCGGGTCTCGAAGACCCGGCTGAGGGTGCCGATGCTCCAGTCGGTCAGGCCCGAGCGCTCCAGGGAGGGCCCGCCCTGCCGGGACGCGGTGGCGGCGGCCGCCTGCGAGATGGCCTGGCGGGCCTTCGGCCGCAGCTGGAGCTTGAGCGCCTCCAGGTCCTTGTCCTCGGCCAGGTTGCGGCGCCGCTCGTCCACGATCCGGAAGGTGACCTTCAGATGGTCGGGCACCTTGGACCAGTCGAAGTCCTCGGCCTCGAAGGGCACGCCCACCATGCGCTTCAGCTCGCGCGCCATGGTCGTGGCCAGCGGCTCCTGGAGGGGGACCGCCCGCTGAAGGAACTTCTTGGCGTAGTTCGGCGCCGGGACGTAGTTGCGGCGGATCGGCTTGGGCAGGGAGCGGATCAGCTCGGTGACGACGTCCTCGCGCAGACCGGGGATCTGCCACTCGAAGCCCTCGTCGGTGACCTGGTTCAGCACCTGGAGCGGGATGTGCACGGTCACACCGTCGGCGTCCGCGCCGGGCTCGAACTGGTAGGTCACCCGGAACTTCAGCTCGCCCTGGCGCCAGCTGTCGGGGTAGTCGGCCTTGGTGACCGCCTCCGCCGACTCCCGGATGAGCATCTCCCGCTCGAAGTCCAGGTATTCGGGCTGCTCGTGCCGCTTGTGCTTCCACCAGGAGTCGAAGTGGGCGCCGGAGACGACGTGTTCGGGCACCCGCTGGTCGTAGAAGTCGAACAGCGTCTCGTCGTCCACGACGATGTCCCGGCGCCGCGCCCGGTGCTCCAGCTCCTCGACCTCGCTGAGCAGCTTGCGGTTGTCGGCGAAGAACTTGTGGTGGGTGCGCCAGTCGCCCTCGACCAGGGCGTTGCGGATGAACAGCTCGCGGGAGATCCCGGGGTCGATCCGGCCGTAGTTCACCTTGCGCTGGGCGACGATCGGGACGCCGTACAGCGTCACCTTCTCGTACGCCATCACGGCCGCCTGGTCCTTCTCCCAGTGCGGTTCGCTGTACGTGCGCTTCAGCAGGTGCTCCGCGAGCGGCTCGACCCACTCGGGCTCGATCTTCGCGTTGACGCGGGCCCAGAGCCGGGAGGTCTCCACCAGCTCGGCCGACATCAGGAACTTCGGCTGCTTCTTGAACAGCGAGGAGCCGGGGAACACCGCGAACTTGGCGCTGCGGGCGCCCAGGTACTCGTTCTTGTTGCCGTCCTTCACGTCCTTCATCCCGACGTGGGAGAGCAGGCCCGCGAGGAGGGAGACATGGACGCGGTCGGCGGGGGCGTCCTCCTCGTTGAGGTGGATGTCCATCTGCTTGGCGACCGTGCGCAGCTGGAGGTAGATGTCCTGCCACTCGCGCACCCGCAGGAAGTTCAGGTACTCCTGCTTGCACATCCGGCGGAACGAGGAGGAGCCGCGCTCCTTCTGCTGCTCGCGCAGGTACCGCCAGAGGTTGAGGTAGGCGAGGAAGTCGCTGGTCTCGTCGCGGAAGCGGGCGTGCTGCTGGTCGGCCTGGGTCTGCTTGTCGGCCGGGCGCTCGCGCGGGTCCTGGATGGAGAGCGCGGCGGCGATGACCATGACCTCGCGGACACAGCCGTTCTTGGCGGCCTCCAGCACCATGCGGGCGAGGCGCGGGTCGACGGGCAGCTGAGCCAGCTTGCGGCCGGTGTCGGTGAGCCGCCTGCGGGGGTCCTTCTGCGCGGGATCGAGGGCGTTGAGCTCCTGGAGGAGCTGGACGCCGTCGCGGATGTTGCGGTGGTCCGGCGGGTCGATGAAGGGGAACTTCTCGATCTCGCCGAGGCCGGCCGCGGTCATCTGCAGGATGACGGAGGCGAGGTTGGTACGCAGGATCTCGGCGTCGGTGAACTCCGGCCGGGCGAGGAAGTCGTCCTCGCTGTACAGCCGGATACAGATGCCGTCGGAGGTACGGCCGCAGCGGCCCTTGCGCTGGTTGGCGCTGGCCTGCGAGACCGGTTCGATGGGCAGCCGCTGGACCTTGGTGCGGTGGCTGTAACGGCTGATCCGGGCGAAGCCGGGGTCGATGACGTACTTGATGCCGGGCACGGTCAGCGAGGTCTCGGCGACGTTGGTCGCCAGCACGATCCGGCGCCCGGAGTGCTGCTGGAAGACCCGGTGCTGCTCGGCGTGCGAGAGGCGGGCGTACAGCGGCAGCACCTCGGTCGAGCGGAACTTCTTCTTCTCCAGCGCGTCCGCGGTGTCCCGGATCTCCCGCTCGCCGGAGAGGAAGACGAGGACGTCGCCGGGGCCCTCGGCCATCAGTTCCTCGACCGCGTCGGTGATCGCGGTGATCTGGTCCCGGTCGGCGTCGGTGGAGTCCTCCTCCAGCAGCGGCCGGTAGCGGACCTCCACCGGGTACGTCCGTCCGCTGACCTCGATGATCGGGGCGTCGCCGAAGTGCCGGGAGAACCGCTCGGGGTCGATGGTCGCCGAGGTGATGACGACCTTCAGGTCCGGCCGCTTGGGCAGCAGCTGGGCGAGATAGCCGAGCAGGAAGTCGATGTTGAGGGACCGCTCGTGGGCCTCGTCGATGATGATCGTGTCGTAGGCGCGCAGCTCGCGGTCGTTCTGGATCTCCGCGAGCAGGATGCCGTCCGTCATCAGCTTGATGAAGGTGGCGTCCGGGTTCACCTGGTCGGTGAAGCGGACCTTCCAGCCGACGGTCTCGCCGAGCGGGGTGTGCAGCTCGTCGGCGACGCGCTCCGCGACGGTCCGGGCGGCGATTCGGCGGGGCTGGGTGTGCCCGATCATCCCGCGCAGGCCCCGGCCCAGCTCCACACAGATCTTGGGGATCTGGGTGGTCTTCCCGGAACCGGTCTCACCGGCCACGATGACGACCTGATGATCGCGGATGGCGGCCGCGATCTCGTCCTTCTTCTGGCTGACCGGAAGCTGCTGGGGATAGCTGACCGAGGGCACCCGGGAGCGCCGCTCGGTCATCCGGGACGCGGCCTTGTCGACCTCGCCCTCCAGCTCGGCCAGGACGGCGGCACGCGCCTCCGGCTTACGGATCTTGCGTGCGCCTTCGAGCCTGCGCCCGAGCCGGTGCGCGTCACGCAGCGACAGCTCGGTCAGACGGGAGGCGAGAGACCCCAAGGCGGGGGCGGGATGCGTAGACATACGCGATCCAGGATCTCACCTCGGGGAAATACCGCGCGAATGAATTGACGCGGAGGTGCTGGACCTCGGTGCCGCGCGTCAGCAGGAGTTCCGGCCGAGCCGGAAGCCCGACTTGTAGCCGTTCTTGAATCCCTGCTGGTAGTCGCGGTTCGGGTCCTTCAGCGAGAGGCCCTTGCCGGAGCGGTGGTCGCCGTCGCGGTGATGGCAGTGGCGGCCGTCGCGGTACCCGGACCTGAAGCCGTCCCGGAACCCCTTCTTGTAGTCCCCGGGAGAGGCGGGCGCCGTGGTCGTCGTGCTGACGTGGGCCTGAGCGGGCGCCGCGGAAGCTGCCTGCTGGAAGCCGATCGGAGCGAGGACGACGCCGGCGGCCATGAAGACCGAACACAGGGCAGCCGTCCGTTTTCTGTTCGTGGCGGGCATGGAACGCCCCCTTGAGTGATTTCCCCACGAATGGATGCTTTTCACTCTAGTCCCGCGCCATCCGCCTGCAACCGCGCTCCGTGGAGCCCGGGAACGCAAAAACCCCCTCCAGAAACTGGAAGGGGTTCGGCCCGAACCGGGCGGTTGTGGCTGGGGCCGGGGTCGAACCGGCGACCTATCGCTTTTCAGGCGATCGCTCGTACCAACTGAGCTACCCAGCCACGAGGTTTCACGTGAAACCTCAGCGGTCCTGACGGGATTTGAACCCGCGGCCTCCACCTTGACAGGGTGGCGAGCACTCCAAACTGCTCCACAGGACCAGGCGCTGTACGACAGTGTCGCACAAGGTTGCGGGTCCTCCCAACGCGTTTCCCACCGGTGGTGAGGTGCGCATCTGTTGGGCTGACGTCGCTCGAGAAGCGTATCAGAGCAGGGCCGGTGCTCCGTACCGAGCTTTTCGGGGGCGGCCGGTGCCCGGACATGGGGAAACGCGAAGGCCCGCCCTGAATCAGGGCGGGCCTTCGCGACAAGTCTATTGTGGTGCCCCCAACGGGATTCGAACCCGTGCTACCGCCTTGAAAGGGCGGCGTCCTAGGCCGCTAGACGATGAGGGCTATCGGCCCGCCTGGGCGCTTTGCAGCGCGTCGGGGACGTGTGAAGCATAGGGGATCGCGAGCGGTATGGGCAAAACCCTTCGCCGCCGAGGCGGCGCGAGGGGCGGCGCCGAGTGGGGGTTCAGTGCTTCACCAGATGCCGGCTGACCTCCGCCGTGGTCCGCCCGAGCCCGCCCAGCTTGATCGCGTCCCATGCCTGGAGCTGCCGGGTGTCCCGGTCCAGGTAGAGCACCGACGCCTCGATCGGGGCCGGGTACTGGCCCTCCACCGCGCGCAGTCCGCTGCCGCCGGTCGAGCCCTCGCGGCGCAGCCGGGTGCCCAGCGGAAGGATCTTCGTCCCCTGGGTGTGCAGATGGCCGCAGAGCGCCAGCGGCACGGTGCCGTCGGTCCCGGCGGCGGCCACCGGCTCGTGCGCCACCGCGATGTCCACCGGGGTGCCCTTCGCCTTCTGGTCCCGCAGCGCCGAGGCGAGCCGCGCGCCCGCGAGCCGTTCGGCCGCGTCACCGCCGGTCGCCTGGGAGCGGTCGGGGGTGAACTGGGGGTCGCCGGTGCCCGCGAAGCGCACCCCGGCGATCGTCTCGGCCCGGCCCTCGTCCAGCACGTGCGCGTTCTTGATGCCCTCCAGGTAGCGCTGGGTGGCGCGCGAGTCGTGGTTGCCCCGGACCCACACATAGGGCACGCCCAGGTCCTTCACCGGATCGAGGAAGCCGTTCTCCGCCGAGGTGCCGTGGTCCATGGTGTCGCCGGAGTCGACGATCACATCCACCTTGTACTGGTCCACCAGCGAGCCGATGATCTTCCACGCGGCCGGGTTCAGGTGGATGTCGGAGACGTGCAGGACCCGGATCGTGGAGGGGTCGGGCTGGTAGGCGGGGAGTGTGGAGGCGACGTCGTACAGCTTGGTCACGTTGGTCACCAGGCGGGCCAGCTCCTGCTGGTAGACGTCGAAGTCGGTGACGATGCTGCGGGCGTTGCCCACGACGGACGGTGCCGAGGAGAGCAGCCCGGAGAACTTCGGTTCCAACACCGACTTCGGGTTCCACGTGGCGTACGCCGACACCCCCGAGGCCGCGAGCAGCGCCAGCGCGAGGCCGCCGGCCGCCAGGGCGGGGCGCGGGCGGCGGTAGACGGCGAGGCCGAGCGCGGTCGCGCCGGTGACGACGGCCACGCACGAGCGCACCGCGAGGTCGAGCGTGCCCCGCTCGACGTCACGGGCCACCTCGTCCTGGAGCCCGGACAGCCGCTCGGGATGGTCGACCAGCGCCTGGGCGCGCGCCGGGTCGAGCTGGTCCACGTCGACGTCCAGCCGGACGGGCGCGACGTGGCTGTCCAGGGTCAGCGCGCCGAGCGGGGAGACATTGATCTTGGTGCCGCCGCTGAGGGAGGGCCGCAGGGCCATCGTGGTGTCCATCGGGCCCACGGGGGCCCGGACGTTGCCGACGATCAGCAGGCCCAGCCACGCCCCGACGAGCACGACACCCGTCAGGCCGAACGCCCTGAGCACGCGGCCACTCCCCGATCGGCGCGGCAGCTGCCACCACTTCCGGTCGCGGGGCGGGTCCGGGACGGCAGCGGCGGGGACTCGGGGCATTGGAGCCGTATGCCCGTACGAACGCCGGAACATGCGGGGCGCCGGCTCAGCCCCAGCCCAGTTCGTGCAGACGGGCGTCCTCGATGCCGAAGTGGTGGGCGACCTCGTGGACGACGGTGACGGCCACCTCGTGGACCACCTCCTCGGCGGTCTCGCAGTACCGCAGGGTGGGGCCCATGTAGACGCTGATGCGGTCCGGGAGGACCCCGGCGTACCACTCGCCGCGCTCGGTGAGCGGGGTGCCCTCGTACAGGCCGAGCAGTTCGGGGTCGTCGGCGGAGGGTTCGTCCTCCACGAAGACGGCCACGTTGTCCATGACCCGCGTCAGTTCCGGCGGGATCCGGTCCAGGGCCTCGCTCACCAGCTCTTCGAACCTGTCGCGTGTCATCTCCAGCACACGGCCATTGTCGGGGACCCGCGCCCGCCGCGGGAGGTGTACGCGCGACACGCCGCGCACCGGCGGGCTCGGAAGGCGGCGTGTCCTCTTGCGGGCGGTGGGAGTTGGGCAGTGCGTTTCCGTTCCCCCGCTCGGGAGGTGGCTGTCGTGCGCCGCTTGTACGTACCCGTCCGTCTGGTCGTCGCGGTGCTGGCCGTGGCCGCCGCCTCCGGCTGTGTGCGCGTCGGCGACGACGCGGGCCCCGCCCGTACCCCGCACTCCGCCGCCCAGCGGGAGGGTGCGGACTCCGGGGGCGGGCCGGTCTCCGGGGGTGGCGGGGCCGGGGCGGGCGGTGAGGACGAGCGCGACGGCAAGCGCGGGCACGGGGGCAAGAAGAAGCACGGCGAGCCGGGGGCGCCCTCGGCCGGCGCGAGCAAGCCGGGCGAGGATTCGGCGGTGCCGTCGAAGCCGGGGCAGACGGTGCGGCCCGGTGAACCGGTGCCGACCGGGGAGCCGACGCCGCCTCCGGTGTCCTCCGCGCCGCCCGAGCCGCCCGCCTCGACCCCGCCGCCGGTGGAGACCGAGGCGCCGTCGGCCGAACCGTCCTCCTCGGCCCATGAGGAGCCCGCTCCGCAGCTGGGCGCGCGGGTTCCGGTGTCCGCCGTGGGGGTCGCGGTGTGAGTCCTGCGGGCCGCCGGAACCACGTCTGACGAGCTGGTTTGCCTTCAGGGGTGGGGGGTGCGTATGGTGGTAGATCGTTTGATCCCATTTGCCCGGCGCCATCGCAGAGCGCGCCGTGTGGCGCGTACTCTCCTTTGCCGTGACGGACCGCATTGAGGCGGTTGTGTTGAGCGAATCACGGAGTTGACGGGCGCGTGCCGAGAGACTCCGGAAGGTTTCGCATTCGCATGTCCGTTTCCAGTTCTGACCAGTTCGTCGTGCCCGAGAGCCCCGAGAACGAGGCCGCTCTCGTCGACGAGACGAACGAGGTCATCGCTGTCGTCGAGGCCGACGAGGCCATCGACACCCCTGACACCACCCCCGAGCTCACCTTCGCCGACCTCGGTCTGCCCGAGGGCATCGTGCGCAAGCTCGCGCAGAACGGTGTCACCACCCCGTTCCCGATCCAGGCCGCGACCATCCCGGACGCCATGGCCGGCAAGGACATCCTCGGCCGTGGCCGCACCGGCTCCGGCAAGACCCTCTCCTTCGGTCTGCCCACCCTGGCCACGCTGGCCGGCGGCCGCACCGAGAAGAAGCGCCCGCGCGCCATCATCATGACGCCGACCCGCGAGCTGGCGATGCAGGTCGCCGACGCCCTTCAGCCGTACGGTGACGTGCTCGGCCTGAAGATGAAGGTCGTCTGCGGCGGCACCTCGATGGGCAACCAGATCTACGCCCTCGAGCGCGGCGTCGACGTCCTCGTCGCCACCCCGGGCCGTCTGCGCGACATCATCAACCGCGGCGCCTGCTCCCTGGAGGACGTCCAGATCGCGGTCCTCGACGAGGCCGACCAGATGTCCGACCTGGGCTTCCTGCCCGAGGTCACCGAGCTCCTCGACCAGGTTCCGGCCGGCGGCCAGCGCATGCTGTTCTCGGCCACCATGGAGAACGAGATCTCCACGCTGGTCAAGCGCTACCTGACCAACCCGGTCACGCACGAGGTCGACAGCGCCCAGGGCAACGTCACGACCATGTCGCACCACATCCTCATCGTGAAGCCCAAGGACAAGGCGCCGGTCACCGCCGCGATCGCCTCCCGCAAGGGCCGCACGATCATCTTCGTCCGCACCCAGCTGGGCGCCGACCGCATCGCCGAGCAGCTGCGCGAGTCGGGCGTGAAGGCCGACGCGCTGCACGGCGGCATGACGCAGGGCGCGCGTACGCGGACGCTGGCCGACTTCAAGGACGGCTACGTCAACGCGCTCGTCGCCACCGACGTCGCCGCGCGCGGTATCCACGTCGACGGCATCGACCTGGTCCTGAACGTCGACCCGGCGGGCGACCACAAGGACTACCTGCACCGTTCCGGCCGTACCGCCCGCGCGGGCCGCTCCGGCACGGTCGTCTCGCTGTCCCTGCCGCACCAGCGCCGTCAGATCTTCCGGCTGATGGAGGACGCGGGCGTCGACGCCGCGCGCCACATCATCCAGGGGGCCGGTGCCTTCGAGCCCGAGGTCGCCGAGATCACCGGCGCCCGTTCCATGACCGAGGTGCAGGCCGAGTCCGCGGGCAACGCCGCGCAGCAGGCCGAGCGTGAGGTCGCCCAGCTGGTCAAGGAGCTGGAGCGCGCCCAGCGCCGCGCCGGTGAGCTGCGCGAGGACGCCGACCGCCTGGTGGCGCGGGTCGCCCGCGAGCGTGGCGAGGACCCCGAGGCCGCCGTGGCCGAGGCGCAGGCGTCGGCCGAGCAGGCCGTGGCCGAGGCGGCCGCCGAGGCGGAGCGTCCGGCGGCCCGCGTGACCGAGCGCGACGAGCGTCCGGCGGGCCGGGAGCGCCGCTCCTTCGACCGCGACCGTGGCGAGCGCCGTGACGACCGTGGCGGTCGTGGCTTCGAGCGTCGTGACGACCGCGGTGGCCGCTCCTTCGAGCGCCGCGACGACCGCGGTGGTTTCCGCCGTGACGACCGTGGTGGCGAGCGCCGTGACGACCGTGGCGGTCGTGGCTTCGAGCGTCGTGACGACCGCGGTGGCCGTCCCTTCGAGCGCCGCGACGACCGTGGTGGCCGCTCCTTCGAGCGCCGCGACGACCGTGGTGGCGAGCGCGGTGGCGAGCGCCGTCCGTTCAACCAGGACCGTGGCGACCGTGGTGGCGAGCGCCGTGACGACCGTGGTGGCCGCTCCTTCGAGCGCCGTGACGACCGCGGTGGTTTCCGCCGTGACGACCGTGGTGGCCACCGGGGCAGCGACCGCCCCTTCAACCGCGAGCGCCGCGACGACCGTCCGGGCTTCCGCGCCGGCGGCCACGAGCGCCCCTCCACCAGCCGCCGTGACGACCACCGCGGCAACGGCTCCTCCTTCGGCCGCCGCGAGGACAAGCCCCGCTGGAAGCACAACGGCTGACACCAAGTGAGCTGACGAAGGGCCCGTACGGCGTTGTCCGTACGGGCCCTTCGCGTGCCCGGCGCTTTTCGGCCGCCGAGTGGCGCATGTCACGTCTGCGCCCAGGGAATTGCTGGGGTCATGACAGACGACACGAAAGCGAGCGCCGGGCCGGTCCTGTCCGACGAGGAGCGGCTCGCCCAGCTCGGCTACACCCAGGTCCTGGCCCGCCGGATGTCGGCGTTCTCCAACTACGCGGTCTCCTTCACGATCATCTCGGTGCTGTCCGGCTGCCTCACGCTGTACCTCTTCGGCATGGTCACCGGCGGCCCCGCCGTGATCACCTGGGGCTGGGTGGTGGTCGGCCTGATGACGCTCCTCGTCGGCCTGTCGATGGCCGAGATCTGCTCCGCCTATCCCACCTCGGCGGGCCTGTACTTCTGGGCGCACCGGCTCGCGCCCCCGCGCTCGGCGGCGGCCTGGGCGTGGTTCACGGGGTGGTTCAACGTGCTGGGCCAGGTGGCCGTGACGGCGGGCATCGACTTCGGCGCGGCGTCCTTCCTCGGCGCCTGGCTGAACCTCCAGTTCGGCTTCCGGGTGACGCCCGGCCGTACGGTCCTGCTCTTCGCGGCGATCCTGCTGCTGCACGGCCTGCTGAACACCTTCGGCGTGCGCATCGTCGCCCTGCTGAACAGCGTGAGCGTGTGGTGGCACGTGGGCGGTGTCGCGGTCATCGTCGGCGCGCTCGCCCTCCTGCCCGACCACCACCAGTCGGCGTCCTTCGTGTTCACGAAGTTCGTCAACGAGACCGGCTGGGGCAGTGGCTTCTACGTCGTCCTGCTCGGCCTGCTCATGGCGCAGTACACCTTCACCGGTTACGACGCCTCCGCCCATATGACCGAGGAGACCCACGACGCGGCGACCGCCGGCCCCAAGGGCATCGTCCGCTCCATCTGGACCTCCTGGATCGCGGGCTTCGTCCTGCTGCTGGGCTTCACCTTCGCCATCCAGTCGTACGACGGCGCGCTGAACTCCCCGACCGGCGCGCCCCCGGCCCAGATCCTCCTGGACGCGCTCGGCGCCACGACCGGCAAGCTGCTCCTGCTGGTGGTGATCGGCGCCCAGCTCTTCTGCGGGATGGCCTCCGTGACGGCCAACAGCCGCATGATCTACGCCTTCTCGCGCGACGGCGCACTGCCCTTCTCCCGCGTCTGGCACACGGTCAGCCCGCGCACCCGGACCCCGGTCGCGGCGGTCTGGCTGGCCGCCCTCGGCGCGCTCGCCCTGGGCCTGCCGTACCTCATCAACTCCACGGCGTACGCGGCCGTGACGTCGATCGCGGTGATCGGCCTCTACATCGCCTACGTCATCCCGACCCTGCTGCGCGTCCGCAAGGGCACCGCCTTCGAACGCGGGCCGTGGCATCTGGGCCGCTGGTCGCTCCCGATCGGCGTGGTCTCGGTCGCCTGGGTCGCCCTGATCACGGTCCTCTTCATGCTCCCCCAGGTCTCCCCGGTCACCTGGGAGACCTTCAACTACGCCCCGGTCGCCGTCCTCGTCGTCCTCGGCTCCGCCGCCACCTGGTGGCTCGCCTCCGCCCGCCACTGGTTCCTCCGCGACTGACCGACGCGGCCGTGTCCCCGATACCCGATCGGAGACACGGCCACCGCCAGCTATGCTCGGACAGGCAACACCGCCCCGGGCCCTTAGCTCAATTGGCAGAGCAGTGGACTTTTAATCCATTGGTTGTGGGTTCGAGTCCCACAGGGCCTACGAGAACGCCCCCAGCTCAGAGACGTATTGAGCTGGGGGCGCTGTCGTTTCGGGCCTACTTCAGGTACGCGATCCCGTCCGTCGTGATCGCCGGGCGTCCTGCCGTTGCCCGGACGACGATCTTCAGGGTGTGCTTGGCGCTGGTGGGCCAGGTCTTGGTCCAGAGGGCGTTGCGGTAGGCCGTGGTGGGGGACTTGAGGTCGGCGGTGGTGAGCTTCTTGCCGTCGACGTAGATGTCCACCTGGCCGGAGGCCGAGGACCGGGAGACCACCCAGGCGACGGAACGGCCCGTGAAGGTCCAGGTCAGGGAGGCGTTCTTGGTGCTGCTGCCGAGGGACTTGCCGCCCAGGTAGCTGGCGGAGGACTTGGTGGTCCAGGTGCCGGTCCTCGCGGCCGAGGTCTCCTGGAGGATCACCGGGGTCCCCGAGACGGAGGCAGTGGCGGAGTTGCCGACCGCGTCGTACGCCCGCAGCGTCCAGGCCGTCGCCGCACCGGACTTGGCGGTGTGCGCCGCGCTGGTCACCGTCGGGCCGTAGGTCTTCGCCAGCGGCGCGGTGAGCCGGGTCTCCTTCAGGGAGACGTTGTCGGCGGCCTTCCAGCCGAGGGTGAGCGGGACGGCGGTGGTGTTGACCGTGCCGGTCCGCAGGGACAGGTTCGGCTTGGTGGTGAAGGAGGGGGCGGTGGTGTCGGCGACGACCGTCCGGGTGAGGCTGGTCGCGGTACGGCCGGACTGGTGCACCGCCTTGACCTGCACCTTGTGGGTGCCCGCCGCCAGGGTCAGCTTCGCGGAGGTGGCCGAACCCGCGACGGTCGCGGCCGTCTTGCCGTCCACCAGGACCTGGAACGACGAGATCAGCGAGGCCGGGGTCGTGGCGGACCAGCTCACCGTGAGCGGGCCGTTGGTGTACGGGGTCGTACCGACCACGCCCGTGCCGGTGACCGTGCCGAGGGTGAGGCCGGTGACGGGGCCCGCGGCCAGGGTGCGGACGGTGTCGAGCGCGTTGTAGAAGGCGTCACCGGGGCACAGGGTGTTGTAGCCGTCGCGGTGGCCGTGGATCGCGGGGAGGCGCATCTCCTCGCCCGGCTGCCAGGTCTTCCCGGCCAGGTTCTGCCCGCTGAGCGCGGTGGTGAGGGTGACGGTCGAGTCCGGCTGGACCCCGTACTGGCCCAGCTTCCACGCGGCGAGACGGGCGACCGAGGCCATCGCCGCCATCGGGGGCGGCGCGTCGATGTACGTGCCGAGGACCGCGATGCCGGTGGTCTGCGAGTTGAAGCCGTACGCGTGCGCGCCGACCACCGGGAGGTCGACACCGCCCTTACGGCCCTCGTAGATCGTCCCGCACTTGTCGACGACGAAGTTGTAGCCGATGTCCTTCCAGCCCAGTCCCGTCACGTCGTACGTGTAGACCGCGTTGATGATCGACGGCGCCTCGCCGCAGGTGTAGTCGTTGGTCGAGGCGGTGTGGTGGATCACCACCGCCTTGATCTTCCCGTCGATGTACGCCGGCGCCTCCGGGCTGATGGATTCGTCCGCGTGCCAGCCCGAGCGGGGGGTGATCGGCGGCCGGGGAACCGTGGAGGGCGGCGCGGTGGGGACGGCGGCGGAGGGAGAGGGCGAGGAGGAGGCCGAGGGCGACGCCGACTCGGTGGGTCCGGTGCTCTCGGAGGCCGAGGGCGACTCGGCCGGCGGCTCCGAGGACTCCTCCGGGGACGACTCGACGGCCGAGGGCTCGGCGGTGGTCTCCTCCGGCGGCGCGGGCTCGGTCGTGGTGACGTCGGTCGGCTCCGGCGTCTCGGTCGGGGTGTCGGTGGCGACCGGCTCCCCGGTGTCGTCGGGACCGTCCGCGACGTAGGCGGCGGGCTCGGCGTCGCCGCCGCCCGTGCTCTTGCCGCCCGACGTGATCATGTCGAGGCGGAGCCCCGCGGGCAGCTTCGACGTGGTCCTGCCGTTGATCCGCGCCTCGACACCGTCGGAGAGCCCGACCCACGCGGGCTCGGTGCCGCCCCGCGACGCGCTCTGCTCGCCCGCGCCCCGGTCGCTGTCCAGCAGCAGCCAGTTGGACCACTTCCCGGACCCCACGGCCCGCGACCGTACCTCCACCTTGCCGGCCAGCTTGGCGGAAGGTTTCTCCCAGCTGATCCCCAGCATGCTGAACGGCTCGGCGTCCCGCCGGGCGAGCGTCGCGGCCGCCCCGTCCCCCCGGACGTCCAGCGCGGCCGACCGCACCCGGTCCCGTACCGGGTCGGCGGCGGCCTTCCCGTCATGCCCAAAGCCGCCGCCCACCCCCTGTACGGCCAACGTCCCGCACACGGCCGCCGCGACGACGACCGTGCCCGTCCCCCACCAACGCGCTCTCATACCGGTTCGGATGCCTTCCCCTACGGAGTCTGATGTCAGGAGCCTTCACGATTTCGCCAACTCCAGGGGGAATTGGTGAAGAAGGCGCCGGAACAGGCACCGTATCTGATGCGGGCATGCCATCCGGTGCCCTATACAGCGTTTTTTCTGAGGCGATACCCCGCCGTGGGTTTCAGCCCCGCACGGAGCGGGCGAGCCGACCGAGCAGCACGGCGTTGAAGAGGCCGGCCAGGACGGTGCCGACGGTGAAGACCAGTGAGCTCAGCCAGGTGGAGGAGGCGTCCTCCAGGGGCGCGGACGCCATGAGGGCGACGATGCTGAGCGGTGCCGTGGTGATGAGCGGCCAGATGCCGGCGAAACCGGGGTCCGGCGACACGTACACGGCATACAGGAAGGACCCCACCGCCGCCGCGACCACGGCGAGGTATCCACGCGAGAGCCAGTTGTCCACCGCGGGTACCAGCAGGGCCCGCACCCGATTCGCAGAGGGCGCCTCCCCGGTTCTCGCCGCGGATCTCGTGGCGAGGGCGCCGAGCACGGCTGCGTTCCCGAGGGCACCCAGCAGGAGCCAGCAGATCGAGAAGCCGGTGGCCAGCACCTCCACCGCCACGCTGCCTTCGGTGCCCGGTCCGAAGGGAAAGGCCATGGCCAGCAGGGACAGGGGAGCCGTGAGCACCAGGGGGCTCATGGCGAGCGCGCTCTCCGGGAAGACCAGCATGGCCAGGACGGAGGCGGCGAGAACCACGAGATAGCTCCGCGCGAGCCAGTTGCCGGTGGCGAGCGACAGGAGACGGCGTGGGCGGATGGCGTGCGGCATGGGGCTTCCTTCGGGTCGGTCCGGTTCGGTGAGCTCCACAGTGGCCCGAGGGGCGCGCCCGGGGATGAGTAGCCGTACTCATCCCCGGCCTGGGGAGCGTGCGCACCGGTACCGAGTACAAAGGGGTGCACGCCCGTAGAGCCAAGAGTCCGGAGAGAGCGCGTCGATGCCCTACCCCCATGTCCTGCTGTCCGCCGCCGTCTCCCTCGACGGGTACCTGGACGACACCGGGCCCGAGCGGCTGCTGCTGTCCAGCCCCGCCGACTTCGACCGGGTGGACGAGGTGCGGGCGTCGGTGGACGCGATCCTCGTGGGGGCCGGGACGATCCGGGCCGACAACCCCCGGCTCCTGGTCAACTCGGCCGAGCGACGGGCCGGACGGGTGGCGGAGGGGCGGGCCGAGTACCCGCTGAAGGTGACCGTGACCGGCTCCGGTGATCTCGACCCGAGTGCCAATTTCTGGCACTTCGGCGGGGAGAAGCTCGTCTACACGACCGACGCGGGGGCGAAGCGGGCCGCGGGCCTCCTCGGGGACACCGCCGACGTGGTCCCGCTCGGCACCGGCCTCGACTGGCGGGCGCTGCTGGCGCATCTGCACGACGTGCGCGGAGTGCGGCGGCTGATGGTCGAGGGCGGCGGCACCGTGCACACCCAGCTCCTCCAGCAGGGCCTCGCCGACGAACTCCAACTGGTCCTCGCCCCGCTCTTCGTCGGCGACCCGGCCGCCCCCCGCCTCTTCGGCCCCGGCGCCTACCAGGGCGGCCGGCTGCGGCTGACCGGCAGTCGCCGGATCGAGGACGTCGTCCTGATGCGGTACGAGCCCACCGCCCCCGGCACCGGTCCGCTGGACACCGCCGCCGACCGGCACTGGCTGCGCACCGCCTGTGAGCTGGCAGCGCTCTGCCCGCCCTCGGACACGGCCTTCAGCGTGGGCGCGGTCATCGTCGCGGCGGACGGCACCGAGCTGGCGCGCGGACACTCCCGCGAGGACGGCGACCCGGTGGTCCACGCCGAGGAGGCCGCGCTCGCCAAGCTGGACCCGGCCGACCCGCGCCTGCCCGGCGCCACCGTCTACAGCAGCCTGGAGCCCTGCGCCCACCGCGCCTCCCGGCCCGTCCCCTGCGCCGGGCTGATCCTGGCGGCCGGGGTGCGCCGGGTGGTCACCGCCTGGCGTGAGCCGGACACCTTCGTCACCGCGGCCGACGGCGCCGGAGTGCTCGGCGCCGGGGGCGTGGAGGTGGTGACGGTGCCCGAGTACGCCGCTCTCGCACAGCTGCCGAACGCTCACCTTCCGCACTGAGGCCCACGTCACGGCAGCGTGTGTGCGTCGGACCCCGCGGATGACGTATGCTTGAGACACAACGACGCGGGGTGGAGCAGCTCGGTAGCTCGCTGGGCTCATAACCCAGAGGTCGCAGGTTCAAATCCTGTCCCCGCTACTGAAACTCAGGGCCGGAATCCAGTAAAACGGATTCCGGCCCTGAGTGTTTTCCGGGGCGGATGGCGTTTTTGAGTCACCAGCAAAACTCCTGTGACTCCTGAAGCGTGGTCAACTCGCCCTGTTCACGCCGTTCCTGACCGGTACGCACCCCTCCAGAACGTCAAACGATCAAGCCGAACGGGCTTGGAATCCAGTGCGCGTGTCTATTAACGTTCGATAACGCAGCGCGGTCGTTACAGCCGTCAGCAGAGACGGCGCCGTGCGCACACGCCGAATCCCGCGAGGGAACCGGGGACCCACCAACTTGGGGTGAATCGCGCCCGATCCGCCGTGCACCGCTCTCGGAGCACGCCGGGTTTACGCGCGTAGGAGACCTTCCTGCTCCGAACCCGTCAGCTAACCCGGTAGGCGGAGGAGGAGAGGAGTGCGCCCGCGTGGCGTCCAACCGGCCTGCCCCACAAGCCCCGTTCGCGCCGGACGCGAGTGAACCCTTCGCCTACGGCGCCCCCCGTGCCGAAGACGGCGCGTGGGAGGAGTGGAACCCCACCGAGGAGTCCGTTTCCCTCGGTCCTGCCGTACGCGGCCGCCACCGGGTGGCCAAGCAGCGCGGCGGCGGACTCGCCCGCAGCTCCACCGTCCTCGGCGTCGGCGTCATCGCCGCCGTCGGCGCGGGCGGCATGGCCAGCGCCAACACCGGCAAGCCGCCCGTGTCCATCGCCCTGCCCGACCTGCCCTCCGTGGACTCCCTGATCGACGGGCACCACACGGACGCGCCCGCCGCCTCCCTCACCGGCGTCGCCACCGCCACGGCCACCGCCGCCAGTGACGACTCCGCCTCCGACGCGGGCGAGGCGCTGCGCAGCCGGATCATGGCCCAGGCCGAGCGGCAGCAGAGCAAGGCCGACAGCCGCGCCACCGCCGCCGCCGTCGCCAAGGCCGACCAGCAGGCCGCCGACGCCGCCGCCAAGGCCGCGAAGGAAGCCGCCACGAAGGCCGCCGAGGCCAAGGAGAAGGCGGAGGCCGACGCCGAGCAGAAGGCCGAGGCGGCCCGCCTGGCCACGCTGGCCAAGCAGTACACGCTGCCGACCTCCTCGTACACGATCACCTCGACCTTCGGGCAGGCCGGGGCGCTGTGGTCCTCCGGGTACCACACCGGTCTCGACTTCGCCGCGCCCACCGGCACGCTGATCAAGGCGATCCACAGCGGCACGATCACCGAGGCCGGCTGGGCCGGGGCGTACGGCTACCGCACGATCCTCACCCTCGACGACGGCACCGAGCTCTGGTTCTGCCACCAGTCCTCGATCAACGTCAGCACCGGTCAGAAGGTCTCCACCGGCGAGGTCATCGGCCGCGTCGGCGCCACCGGCAACGTCACCGGCGCGCACCTCCACCTGGAGGTCCACCCCGGCGGCCAGCCCACCGGCATCGACCCCGGCGCCTGGCTGCGCGGCAAGGGCCTCACCCCCTGAGGTACCCGGCCGGAGTTTGACCGGGTCCTTGCCCGGAACCGGAATGGGCGGGACCCGAGTGATCGTTGAGAAGAGACATGACTGCTTCTCTGCGCAAACTCGGCTCCTCCTCCCTCGAGGTCTTCCCGCTCGCCCTCGGCGGCAACGTCTTCGGCTGGACCGCCGACCGGGACACGTCCTTCGCCGTCCTCGACGCCTACCTCGCCGCGGGCGGCAACTTCATCGACACCGCCGACGCCTACTCGGCCTGGGTCGAGGGCAACAAGGGCGGCGAGTCCGAGACGCTCATCGGTGAGTGGATGCGGGCGCGCGGTGCCCGCGACCGGGTCGTCATCGCCACCAAGGTCAGCCAGCACCCCGACTACAAGGGCCTGGGCGCCGCCAACATCAAGGCCGCCGCCGACGCCTCCCTGCGCCGCCTGGGCACCGACCACATCGACCTCTACTACACCCACTTCGACCAGCCCGAGGTGCCGGTCGAGGAGATCATCGGCGCGCTGGACGAGCTGGTGCGGGCGGGCAAGGTCCGCTACATCGGCGCCTCCAACATCAGCGCCGAGCGGCTGAAGGAGTCCCTGGACTTCTCCGACCGTGCGGGCCTGGCCCGCTATGTCGCCCTCCAGCCCCACTACAACCTGGTCTCCCGCGACACCTACGAGGGCCCGCTCCAGGACGTCGCCGCCCGCGAGGGCCTGTCGGCCGTCCCGTACTTCGCGCTCGCCTCCGGCTTCCTCACCGGCAAGTACCGGCCCGGTACGACGGTCGACAGCGCCCGCGCCGGCTCGGCCGCCAAGCACCTCGACTCCGAGCGCGGCCAGAAGGTCCTGGCGGCGCTGGACGAGGTCGCCGCCGCCCACGACACCGCCGTCGCCACCGTCGCCCTCGCCTGGCTCGCCGCCCAGCCCACGGTCGCCGCCCCCATCGCCTCGGCCCGCACGGTCGACCAGCTCCCGGCCCTCGTGGACGTGGCCGAGCTGACGCTGACTCAGGCGGAGCTGGACCGGTTGACGGAGGCGTCGGCCTGAGGCTGGACGGGGTGCGCCCCTCGGGTGGGCACTCGCCGCCGGGATGCCTTACCGGCCCCCGCCCCTGAAGCGCTACCGTCCCCGACTCCCTACGTGCGGTACGGGTTGTAGCCCGCGTACGGCGGGGCCGGGTGGCCGTACCGCTGCCAGTACGGGACCGGGGACGGCGGCGGGGCCGTGACGCGGGCCGCGTACTCCAGGGCCGGGCGGGAGGAGTGCCGGCGCTGCCACAGCGCGGCCAGCAGTTCGCGTTCCCGTGCGGCGAACTCGGTGCCGACGCGGCCGGCGCGGGCGCGGTGGCGCAGGAGGGCCAGTTCGGTGGCGTCGCTCTCGTAGCGGACCACGGCGCGCGCGGCCGGGCGTCCGCCGAAGCAGCGGCGGGCGTGGTCGCGGGCCAGGCGGCGGGCGCGCAGCGAGCCGAGGGCGAAGGGTTCGGCGGGGCCGAGCCACCCGGCGTAGACGTAGACGGGCAGTTCCTCGCGGGCCACGCGCAGTTCGCGCTGCCGGGACCGGATCAGCAGCCAGGCCAGCAGGCCGAAGGCGGGGGCCATGAAACCGCCGTAGACGACGAGGAAGCCGAACTGGCCGAAGGCGGCCGAGCCGTTCCACAGGGCGTGCATGCCCATGGCGAGGAGCAGCCCGCCCACCGGGAAGAGCACCCGCAGCACCGGCCGCCGGCGTCGGCCGGGCAGCGCGGCCAGGCCGAAGCCGATGCCGGTGAGCACGGTGAACAGGGGATGCGCGAACGGCGACATCACCCCGCGTACGAAGAACGTCGCGGCCGTCACGGAGACGATGCCCGAGGTGCCGATGGACTGGTCGGTGCCGAAGGCGTTGCCCAGATAGAGGATGTTCTCGGTGAACGCGAACCCGGTCGCGGTCACCCCGGCTATCGCGGCGCCGCCGACCAGCCCGGTGAAGTCCCGTCTGCGGAACACGAACACCAGCAGTACGGCGGCCGCCTTCGCGGACTCCTCCACCACCGGCGCTATCACCGTCGCGGCGAGCGTGTCGGCGCCCGACGGGTCCGCGGTGGCGGTGGCGATCCAGTGGGTGGCGAAGCTGTTGGCGACGATGGCGATCAGCGCCGCCGCGCAGGCGCCCCACGCGAACGCGAACACCAGGTTCCGCCAGGGCCCGGGCCGTACCCGGTCCAGCCAGCGGAACGCGGCTACCAGCCAGGGCACCGGCACCACGGCCAGCCCCAGCCCGACGAGGAAGCCCTCCGTACCGGTCTGCCGGCGCACCAGCGCCAGGATCACCAGCCCGGACAGCGCCAGCAGCGCGATCAGCGCCCCGTGACGCACCCACTCCCGCCGCCACCAGGGCGGCCGGGGGCCGTCGGTGTGGGGCGGGTACGCGGAACTGATGGCCACAGCATCGACCCTAACGGTGACCGGGCCGGACGGCCTCGGGCTTTACGGCCCGCGGAGCTACGGGTTCGCGTGCGGTACGCGGCGGAACAGCAGGTCGTTCACCACATGCCCCTTGTCCAGCCCCTGGCCCTCGAACCGGGTCAGCGGCCGGAACCCGGGGCGCGGTGCGAAGCCGCCGTCCGCGCGGGTGTTCTCGAAGTCCGGATGCGCGTCGAGCACCTCCAGCATCTGCTCGGCGTACGGCTCCCAGTCCGTCGCGCAGTGCACGATCGCGCCGGGCGCCAGCCGGGTCGCAGCCAGGCTCAGGAACTCGGGCTGGATCAGCCGCCGCTTGTGGTGCCGCTTCTTCGGCCAGGGGTCGGGGAAGTAGACGCGGAGCCCGTCGAGGGAGTCGGGGGTGAGCATCTCCCGCAGCAGGATGATCGCGTCGCCGTTGCCGACGCGGACGTTGGACAGGCCGCCCTGCTCGGCGAGGTTCAGCAGATTGCCCTGGCCGGGGGTGTGCACGTCGACGGCGAGGATGTTGGTGTCCGGGGCGGCCGCCGCCATCTGCGCGGTGGCCTCGCCCATGCCGAAGCCGATCTCCAGCACGACCGGGTTCGCGTTGCCGAACAGCTCCGCGAGGTCGATGACCCGCTGCCCGTCGATGTCCAGCCCCCACTGGGCCCACAGCCGGGCCAGCGCGTCGGCCTGACCGGTGGTGACCCGGCTGCGCCGGGGCTGGAAGCTGCGGATGCGCCGCTCGAAGTGCGATCCGGCCGGGTCGGGCCGAGGACCGTCCGGGAACCGGGGCTCGCCCTTGCTCCGGGAGGTCCGGGCGGACGGTCCGGGCGCCGAGGTAGGCGGCGCGGCTTCGGCGGTGGCTTCGGGGGTGTTCACGGAGTCAGACACAGTGGCTCCGATTTTAGGCGCTCCGAGGAGCGGGCCCCTGTCGGCGGCGGGGGTGCGGTCGGTCACGGGGCCCCTCACAGCGCCCCCAGCATGTCCAGCGTGCGGCGGCTCACCTCCCGGCCGATCGGGAGGGACGCCGTGGCCGCCGGGGACGGCGCGTTCAGCACGTGCACCGCGCGCGGGCCCTCGCGGATGAGGAAGTCGTCGACCAGCGTCCCGTCCCGCGTCACCGCCTGCGCCCGCACCCCGGCCGGCGCCCGCACCAGGTCCCGCTCCTCCACACCGGGCACCAGACGGCGCACCGCGTCCAGGAACGCCGCCTTGGACACCGACCGGCGCAGCTCGCCCGCGCCGTACCGCCAGTGCCTGCGGGCCAGGGCCCACGCGCCGGGCCAGCTCGCCGTGCCCGCCAGCTCGCGCGGGCGGACCACGCCCCAGCCGTACCCCTCGCGGGCCAGCGCCGGGACCGCGTTGGGGCCGACGTGCACGCCCCCGTCGAGGCCCTTGGTCAGATGGACGCCGAGGAAGGGGAACGCCGGGTCGGGCACCGGATAGACCAGGCCGCGCACCAGCTCCGGCCGGGCCAGCTCGTAGTACTCACCCCGGAACGGCACGATCCGCACGCCCGGCTCGTCGCCGGTGAGGAGGGCCAGCTCGTCGCAGTACAGCCCCGCGCAGTTCACCAGGACGCGGGCGCGGACCACCTGGCCGGCCGAGGTCAGCACCGCCACGCCCCGCTCGGGGCGCCTTTCCACCCGGACGACCCGCGAGCCGTACCGGATCTCGGCGCCGGAGGCGCGGGCCAGCTGGCGGGCGACGGCCGTGAAGTCGCAGACGCCGGTCGTGCCGACGTGGATCGCGGCCAGGCCGCGCACCTCCGGCTCGTACTCGGCGATCTGGGCGCCGCCCAGCTCGCGGACCGGGATGCCGTTCTCCCGGCCGCGCTGCACCAGGGCGTGCAGCCGGGGCAGCTCGGCGCGGTCGGTGGCGACGATCAGCTTGCCGGTGACGGAGTGGTCGATGCCGTACTCCGCGCAGAACTTGATCATCTCGGCGGCCCCGCGCACCGCGTACCGGGCCTTGAGCGAGCCCGGCCGGTAGTAGATGCCGCTGTGGACCACTCCGCTGTTGCGGCCCGTCTGGTGGCGGGCCGGGCCGGGCTCCTTCTCCAGCACGGTGACCCGCGTGCCGGGCGCGGCGCGCGTGAGGGCGTACGCCGTCGACAGCCCGACGATGCCGCCACCGACCACCAGCACATCGCAGTCGTACGCGTCCGCCCGCACCTGCACCACCTCCCGACCTCGATAGTGCACTGCGCCACTGACAACGCCTTCAAACCGCGCGGCAGCAGCCTCGTGCCTTCTAGGCCGGAGCCATCAGCAGCGGGCGGGCCCGCTCGCGCAGCTCCACCACCCGGGGCTCGTCCCCATAGGGCTCCAGCCGGTGCAGGAGGTCCTTGACGTACTCGGTGGTGCGCGCGGAGGAGATGCGGCCGGCCACCTCGACCGCCCGTACGCCCTGCTCGCAGGCCGCGTCCAGGTTGCCCGACTCCAGCTCGGCCACCGCCGAGACCACCAGGCGCAGCCCGTGCGAGCGCACGAACTCCTCGGTCGGCTGGGACAGCGCCTGCTCGGTGAAGCGGCGCACCTGGCGGGGTGCCTTGAGATCGCGGTAGCACTCGGCGGCGTCGGCGGCGAAGCGGTCGTAGCCGTAGAAGCCGAGCCAGGAGGGGTCGCTGTCGCCCTCCCTGGACCGCTCCAGCCAGCCCTCGGACGACTTCAGGGCGGCGCCGGCCGCGTGCGCGTCACCCGCGCGCGCGTGCGCCCTCGCCTCGACCAGCCGGAAGAAGCTCATCGTGCGCGCGGTGGCTAGCCCCCGGTTCCGCTCCAGGGCGGCCTGCGCCAGGTCCACGCCCTCGTCGCCGAAGCCCCGGTAGGTCGCCTGGAGGGACATCGAGGCGAGCACATAGCCGCCGAGCGGGACGTCGGCCGCCGCGCGGGCCAGCCGGAGCGCCTGGATGTAGTACCGCTGGGCCGCCTCCTGCTGGCCGGTGTCGAAGGCCATCCAGCCCGCCAGCCGGGTCAGTTCGGCGCCCGCGCCGAAGAGGGCGCGGCCCACTTCGTCGGAGTAGGAGCCGAGCAGCAGCGGGGCCGCCTCCACCCGCAGGCACTCCGGCACCATGGACGAACGCCAGTCACCGCCCCCGTACTTGGAGTCCCAGCGCCGGGCGTCCTCGGCGGCCTCCCGGAGCTTGCGCACATCGCTGTGGCCGACTTTGATCGGTGCGGCGGCGCCCTCGGCGGAGTTCGCCTCCCGCTCGACCGAACTGTCGGCGGGGGTTATCAGCCATCGGGAAGCGGGCGTCGCGTAGGCGCTCACGGCGAACGACCCGGCCAGCGACTGCCAGATCCCGCCGGACCCGGCACGGCGTCCGGCCAGGTCGAGGCGGTACAGGTCGGTCGCCGAGCGCACCGCCTGCCCCACGTCCCTGGGGAAGGCGAGACCCACCTCGGGCGCGGGGTCGGCGTCGGCGAGGCCGATCTCGTGCAGCGGCACCGGCCGGCCGAGCTTCTGCCCGATCGCGGCCGCGATCAGATGCGGCGCCGCACCCTGCGGCACCATCCCCTTCGACACCCAGCGCGCGACCGAGGTCTTGTCGTACCGAAGCGTCAGACCTCGCTGCGCGCCCAGGTCGTTGACACGGCGCGCGAGGCCCGCGTTGCTGATTCCCGCGAGGGCGAGAACGGTGCCGAGTTTCTCGTTCGGCCCGCGTTGCTCCCTGGACATGCGCCACCCCTCGACACAGACGGCTGCCCCGCTGGCATAACCACGCGGCATTCGTAAACACAGCGTAGTTCGCCGCATCCCAAGCGTTAAGGGGCATTGTTCCGGATGGCGTGATTGCGGTCCGTACGGGAGTACGGCCCTGTACGCACCGTGCACGGAACGTCGCGGCGTGCCCCCGCGCGTGTGGCCGTGCGCCTGTCCGTGCGCTCTTCTCCGGCCACCGGGGGAGCGGTTCCATGGCTCTGCGTGGGTCGGCCCGCTGTACTTGCGTCCAGTGGGCTGGGGGACGCCGCCACCTACATCCCCGCGGGTGGCGGACCGGTCCGGGAGGCGACGTCCGCCTCCCGGGCCGTGCGCGCTCGCCGGACCGCCGTGCGCTCCGCAGGGCCTGTACGGAGCGTGCTCAAATCCCGTGCCCGGTCGCCAATTTGGCCGAAAACAGCCGTCGTTCTGCTTCCATCATTCCCGTTCCCACCATGGCACTTGAGGGCGCGAAGGGCGTTCCGGGGGAGTGAAGCGGGGCGCATTCGCATCGCTCCCGCTTCCCGGCCTTTCTTCATCCTCCGCGGGCGGCGCGGGAGTTCATCCTGCCCGCCGCGCCCTGCCGTATCCCGGCGGCGCGTCGGGTCCCACCGTGTTTCCTGCTGATTTCCCTCGATCGAAGGCGGCGCCACCACCCTTCCCCGGCGCGTTCTTCATGGCAGCATGGGTCCGGTTCGTGCGGTGCACTGGTGGTCCACAGCCTGTGGAGGCGTCGATGCGGTGGTTGGTGGGGTGGAGCAGCACCGCCGCGCGCGCCCTCGGCGCCGACTCCGCGGGCGCCACCGGGTACGAGGGCGAGACCCTGCGCCCCGTCGGCTCCCACCTCCTGTGGGGCGACCCCGACCCGCTGTGGGCCGTGGGCGACTGGCGCCCCGACGAGGTCCGCGTGGTCCACGCCGACGCGCAGAGCCGCATCGCCGTCCTCGGCATCTGCGGCGCCTCCGACGAGGAGCTGCGGCGCGGACTGTTCACCGCGCGCGGCGGCGCCCTGCGCCATCTCACCGCCTGGCCGGGCAGCTACACCGCCGTCGTCCAGGCCGGCCGTCGCATCACGGTCTGCGGCGACCTCGCGGGCGCCCGCCCGGTCTTCCACGCCCCCTGGGACGGCGGCACCGCCTTCGCCACCGCCGCCCTCCCGCTCGCCGACCTCACCGAGGCCAACCTCGACTTCGGCCACCTCGCCGCCCTCCTCGCCGCCCCCGAGGTACCGGCCGCCCTGCGCGACACCACCCCCTACGAGGGCGTGCGCCGCGTCGCGCCGGGCCACGCGCTCGTGCTGCGCGCCGGAGCGCGCGAGATCGTCGGCTACGAGCCGGTCGCCTCCCTCGCCGTGGCCGCACCCCCCGCCGACCCCGACCGCGCGGTGGACGCCGTACGGGACGCCCTGGTGGAAGCCGTACGGGTCCGGCTCGCCGCACCCCGGCACGTCCCCGGACTCGACCCCGGCCCGGTGCCCGGCATGGGGCCGGCCGAACGCCGGGCGGCACGCGGCATGCCGGTGCCCGGCATCGGCGCCGACCTCTCCGGCGGCCCCGCCTCCGGCACCCTGGCCCTGCTCGCCGCCGGGCTGCCCGGCAGACCCGGCACCCTCCTCGGACACGGCACCGGCGCGGGCGAGCGGCTGCTCGCCGTCACCTTCAACGACCTGGCCGTCGGCGGCCGCGAGGCAGAGGTGGAACGCGCGGGCGCCCTCGCGGCCAACCCCCGCCTGCACCACGTGGTGGTCACCGGCGCCGAGGACACGCTCCCGTACGCCGACCTCGAAGGCCCCCTCACCGACGAGCCCGGCCCCTCCCTGGTCACCGCCGCCCGGCACCGCGCCCGGCTCGCGGCGGGCAGCGCCGACCACTTCACCGGCCATGGCGCCCGCCAGGTGCTGGACGCTCACCCGGCCCGCCTGGCCGATCTGCTGCTGGACCGTCAGCGGCGCCACCTGGTCCGCCCGGTCGCCGCCCTCACCCGCGCCGACGGCTCGGTCCTGGTCCCCGCCCGCGTGTACGGCGCCGCCCGGCGGCTGTCCCGTACCCCGTACCGCACCGGGCTCGAGGCGCTGGCCGAGCGGCTGATGCGGCGGCGGTTCGACGAGCCCAAGGGGCCGGTCGGCGCCTCGCTCGCCGCGCTGACCTGGGCGAGACCCGGACCGGCCGCCCGGTGGCTCACGGGGGAGGCACTGGCCGAAGTATCGGTTCTGCTCCAGACCGGGGCCGACCGGGCCGCCGGCGGGCCCGGACAGAGACCCGGCGAGTTCCGCGCCCGTACCGTCCTCGCCCGGCACGCGGCCGACCTCCGCGTCCTCGAACAGGCCGCCGAGGTCCGCTCCCAGCGGCTGCACGCCCCCTTCCTCGACAACCAGGTCGTCCGCGCCTGCCGCGACCTCCCCGAGGCCCTGCGCGTCAAACCCGGCGCCCGCTCCGCCGTACTGCGCACGGTGCTGGAGGGCGCCGGGGTCACCGACCTGCCGCCCGGCTGGGGCACCCCCTCCCACGCGTCCTCGGCCGCCGCCGCCCGGGCGGGCCTGCGCCTGGCCGCCGACTCCCTGGTCGACCTCTTCGGCACCCCGCTGCTCGCGGACGCCGGTCTGGTCGAGGCCCGCGTGGTCCGCAAGGCCCTCCGGGAAGCCGCCTCCGGCGAACCCCTCCCGCTGGACGGCCTCGCCGAACTCGTCTCCCTGGAAATCTGGCTGGGCCGCCTCCTGGCCCGCCGGGGCACCTGCTGGACCGGCACCCCGGGCCGCGCCCGCGCCGTCCCGTCGGGCATCGCCCCGCAGCGGGGGGCCCTGCGGGCCGGTGCGCGGCCGAGTTAGCCGCAGGAGAAGCGGGACTTGGCCCAGTCCGCCAGGGCCGACTGGTCGAAGGACGTACCCCGGGGCTCCACCACCAGGCGCACCGTCTTCCGCCCGGCCAGGTTCACATGGACCGGTACCGCCGGGTCGCCGCCCGAGACCGTGCCGGACTGCCAGAGCCGGACGCCGTCCGCGTACACCGCGAAGGCGACCTTGCCGAGGCCCAGCGTCATGTCGTCCACGCCGACCACCGCGTCGTAGGCCGTGCACTCGCGGTTGAGGTCGACGGTCACGGAGGAGTCGCCGCGCACCGTGACACCGGGGGAGTAGCGCTCACCGCCGATCGACATGCCGTACCGCTGCCACACCCAGCTGCTCTCGCCGAGCCGCACCTCGGGCTCGCTGCCGTCGCCGGTGAGGTCGTAGCTCAGCTCGCTCATCTCGTAGACCTTCGGAGCGGGCGGGGGCGGGGGCGGAGGGGTCGGTGCCGGAGGAGGGGTCGGCTTCGGCTTCGGGGGTGTGGGGGTGGGCGTCGGGGTCGGGGTCGGGGTCGGTTTGGGCTTGGGGGTCGGCTTCGGAGTCGGCTTGGGCTTGGGCGTCGGCTTCGGGGTGGGCTTGGGCTCCGGTGCCGGCTTCTCCGCCACCGGGACGGCGGGTGCGGGGGCGGACGGAGCGGGCGGCTTCGGCGCGGGCTCCTGCTTCTTGGCCGGCGGGGGCGCGGGCGGCGGGGTCTGCTGGATCACCGGCGCGGACGGCGACGGCTCGGCGATCTCCTTGGCCGGCCGGCTGTCGTTCACCAGTGCCAGGGCCACGACAGCGGCGGCCACCGCGACCACACCGGTGGCGATCCCCGCCTTCACCGGCGCGCCCAGCCCCTCCGAGGCCGCGCCGCCGCCCGCCGCCCCACCGGTGGACCCGGTCGCGGCGGCCGCGGCACCCGCGGCGCCCACGCCCGCGCCACCGGCGATGACACCGAGCGCCTTGGCGTACCCGGCGGCGCCGAACCAGCCGATGACCGCGATCGGGACGACGGCCGGAATACCCCCGGCCACCTCCTCGATCTGCGCGGCCGCCAGACGGCACTTGGCGCACTCCTCCAGATGCTTGCGCAGCCCGCGTTCCGCCCGGACGCGCAGCTTGCGACGCGCGTAGCCCCCGAGCTGGTCGGCGTAGCGCGCGCACTCCTCGTCGTTCACCAGGGTCGCGCTGACGTGCGCCTGGAGGTACGCCTGCTTCAGTCCCTCGCGGGCCCGGCTGGCCAGGACACGGGTGCCGTTGGCGTCCAGACCGAACAGCACGGCCACCTCGCTGGGCGACTCGTCCTCCACCTCGGTGTGCCAGAGCACCGCCTGCCAGCGCTCGGGCAGCGAGCGGAACGCCTGCATGGCCAGGGTCTGTTCGGCCTCGTGCATCGCGCGTACGTCAGCACCCAGATCGGCGCCGAAGGCACCCAGGGGCCCGGTGTCGTCGGCCACCTCGGCGGCTCTGGACGCCTGTTGGGCGAACACCGCGAAGTCGTCGACGAGGTGCTCGCGCTTGGCGGACTGTGTCCAGTGCGCGGCGACCCGGCGTACCGAGGTCAGCAGATAGGCGCGCACCGCGTACTCGGGACCCGAACCGCCGCGCACCGCCTGGAGCATGCGCGCGAACACCTCGGCCGTCAGGTCGTCGGCGGTGTGCCCGTCCCGGCAGCAGGTACGCGCGTAGCGCCGCACCGCGTCCGCGTGCCGCCGGTACAGCTCCTCGTACGCCGAGTCGTCCCCGGCGCGCATCCGCTCGATCAGCTCGCCGTCCGCCGGGGGCGCGTCCGGCGGGGGCGGCAGCGCACTGCCCTCGCGCTGGGCCGGGAAGCTCGCCCCGGCCCGCTCGATCCCGCCCGAGGCGGCCCGGCCGCCCTGGTTCGGCACCTGCGGAGAGGTCAGTCCCCCCGCCTCCGCGTCACCGCCATTGTCGGCGCGCGCGCCGTCCCACCCGTCAACGCCCATCGCGTAAAGCCCCCGACACCGGCACAGCCCAATCCTTTACGGGCTCAGCGTGCCATACCCGCTTTCGCCGCCGGTCCACTCGTCCGACCCGTCACTCATCCGAGCGGAAGTTTCACCATCCGCCCGCAACAGATCCGAACAAGCGGGCCCCGTACCGGCGTTCAGCGTGCCGAGGGCCGGGCGCGCGCTATGCGGGCCGGGACCGCAGCCCCTCCAGCAAAATGTCCAGCAGCCGGGCGGAGGCGGCCGCCTGCTGCGCCGCGTCCGGCAGCGCGGGCGCCGCCGTGGCGATCACCAGCAGTACGTCCGACACCGATACGTCGGCCCGCAGCTCACCGGCCGCACGGGCCCGCTCCACCAGCTGACCGACCACGTCCAGCAGCGCCGCCGTACCCGGCTCGCCGCCCGCGCGGTCCCCGTCGACCAGCCGCAGCTCCCCGGCACCCGCCTGGGAGCGCTGCTGCGGCACCCGCGCCTCCTCGGCGACGGGTGCGGGGCCCTCTTCCGCGACCCCCACCCGCAGCACCTGCGGCGGCAGCAGCCGGCCCGCGCCGGACGCCACCGAGGTGCGCAGGAAGCGGGAGAGCGCCGACCACGGCTCGTCCTCCTGCCCGAGCGCGGCCCGCGCCTGCTCGGTCAGCCGCGCGGTCTCCTCCTCGGCGATCCGCCGCACCAGCACGTCCTTGCTGGGAAAACGCCGGTACACCGTGCCGACCCCGACCCGCGCCCGCCGCGCCACGTCCTCCATCGGCGCGCCGTACCCCAGCTCGCCGAACACCTCGCGCGCTGCCCTCAGCACGTGCTCCAGATTGCGCTGCGCGTCCACCCGCAGCGGCGCCGAACGCCCGCCGCCGGTCCGTCCACCGGCCGACGCGAGGGCCGCCGCTGACCAGTGCGTGTCCTGAACATGCATGTGTTCCCCCGGTAATGACGTCTCCCCCCGGAGACTCTCCCCGCCACTGATTCCGAAAGCGCGCGGAAAACTGGCGCCGGTCCTGAGCGGGCCCGCACCCGGCGACCCCCTCGACGACCCTCCCGCACCCCGTCGACACACGAACATAGTTGAGTGGGAGTCAATTCAGAAGGGGTAGGTTCCGCACAGTGCGCCCCTCGATCGGAGTACGAGCCATTTATGTCCGGATTCCGTACCCCCGCACATCCGGCCTCCGGTCACACAAATTGCCAAGGCTGTGGACAAACAACAGCGCCGGGTGCGTCATGGGATGGTGAAGGAACGCGCGCGCATTCTGGTCGTCGGCGGTGGCTACGTCGGCATGTACACCGCCCTGCGTCTCCAGCGGAAACTGAAACGGCAGCTCAGACGGGGTGACGTCGAGATCACCGTGGTCAGCCCCGACCCCTATATGACCTACCAGCCGTTCCTCCCCGAGGCGGCCGCCGGCTCGATCTCCCCGCGCCATGTCGTCGTACCCCTGCGCCGCGTCCTGCCCGAGTGCCGCGTCGTCATCGGCGAGGTCACCGCCGTGGACCACGCCGTACGCACCGCCGCCGTCACCACCCTCGCCACCGAACAGCACGGCCGCGCCGCCGAACTCATCGGCTACGACGAACTCGTCCTCGCCCCCGGCTCCGTCTCCCGCACCCTGCCCGTCCCCGGCCTCGCCGAGCACGCCATCGGCTTCAAGACCGTCGAGGAGGCCATCGGACTGCGCAACCACGTCATCGAGCAGATGGACATCGCCTCCTCCACCCGTGACCCCGCGCTGCGCGACGCCGCCCTCACCTTCGTCTTCGTCGGCGGCGGCTACGCCGGGGTCGAGGCCCTCGGCGAACTCGAGGACATGGCCCGCTACGCCGCCCGCTACTACCACAACCTCAGCCCCGAGGACATGAAGTGGGTCCTGGTGGAGGCCACCGACCGCGTGCTGCCCGAGGTCGGCCCCGAGCTGGGCCGCCACACCGTCACCCAGCTGCGCCGCCGCAACATCCAGGTGCTGCTGAACACCCGCCTGGAATCCTGCGCCGACCGCGTCGCCGTCCTCAGCGACGGCCGCCGCTTCCCCACCCGCACCGTCGTCTGGACCGCCGGCGTCAAACCCCATCCGGTGCTCGCCGCCACCGACCTGCCCCTCGACGCGCGGGGACGGCTCCGCTGCACCGCCCAGCTCGCCGTCGAGGGCACCGAGCACGCCTGGGCCGCGGGCGACGCCGCCGCCGTACCCGACGTCACCGCCACCGGGCCCGGCGCCACCACCGCGCCCAACGCCCAGCACGCGCTGCGCCAGGCCAGGGTCCTCGGCGACAACATCGTGCACACCCTGCGCGGCGAACCCCTGCGCACCTACACCCACCGGCAGCTCGGCTCCGTCGCCTCCCTCGGCCTGCACAAGGGCGTCGCCCAGGTGTACGGGCGCGGGCTCAAGGGCCGCCCCGCCTGGCTCCTGCACCGCGCCTACCACCTCAGCCGCGTGCCCACCTTCAACCGCAAGGCCCGCGTGCTCGCCGAATGGACCCTCGCCGGACTCTTCAAACGGGAGATCGTCTCCCTCGGCTCACTCGAACACCCACGGGCCGAGTTCGAACTGGCGGCCGGTGGAAAACCCCCACGTCGGCCCCCGGACCCCCCGAAGGGGTCGTCCTGACCGGAGCCGGGAACTCCCCGGCCCGTACGGGCGTCTGACGGATGTCGCCGCGGACGGCCACCTGCCAGACTGCTCCACATCCTCGGACGGGCAACAGCCCGCCCTCAGCACACACGAGGCTTTCCCCACTGTGAACTTCACGCGCTGGAGCGCCCGGCTCCCCGGAACGCAGCGCCGCGCCGCAGCGCGGACCGAGCAGACGGTCCCCCCGGACCGGCGGAGCGAGACCCCGGTGCCCGCCGCCCGCGCCGGACACCCCGCCTCCGCCGTCGACGAACTGCCCACGCGCGAGGTCCTCGACCGCGTCCCGGCACTCGTCGCCCTGGTCCACGGCCCCGACCACCGCCTCGCCCACGTCAACGACGCCTACGCCGCCGCCTTCGGCCCCCGCCCGCCCGGCACCCCGGCCCGCGACACCCTCCCCGAACTCGCCGAGCTGGGCCTCCTCCCCCTCCTCGACCAGGTGCTGCGCAGCGGCAGACCCCGCACCCTGAAGTCCCGCAAGGCCGTCGACGGCCGCTCGTACACGTTCACCTGCACCCCGGTCACCGGACACGGCGACCGCGACGCGGGCGTACTCGTCTTCGCCACCGACGTCACCGACCACGCCGAGGCCGCCGAACGTCTGCGCGCCAGCGAGCGCACCCAGCGCGAGACCGCCGTCACCCTCCAGCGCTCCCTGCTCCCGCAGGACCTCGAAGAGCCGGACGACCTGCGCGTGGCCGCCACCTACCAGCCCGGCGGCACCGAGGCCGCGGTCGGTGGCGACTGGTACGACGTGATCACCCTCGGCGGCGGCCGTACCGCCCTCGTCATCGGCGACGTTATGGGCCGGGGCGTGCGCGCCGCCGCCGTCATGGGCCAGCTCCGCACCGCCGTCCGCGCCTACGCCCGCCTCGACCTCCCCCCGCACGAGGTCCTCCAGCTCCTCGACGGCCTCGCCGTGGAGATCGACGCCAACCAGATCGCCACCTGCGTCTACGCCGTCCACGACCCGAACGAGGGCCGGCTCGTCTATGCCTCCGCCGGACACCTGCCGATCCTTGTCCGCGACGAGAGCGGCGAGGTCCTGCGCGCCGACGAACCGACCGGCCCCCCGCTGGGCACCGGCGGCTGGGTGCACTCCTCCGGCTCCGTCCCCCTCGGCCCCGGCGCCACGGCCGTCCTCTATACGGACGGCCTGGTCGAACGGCGCGACCAGGACCTGGACGAGGGCATCGCCGCCCTGGCCCGCGCCCTCTCCGGCGCCACCGGCACCCCTCAGGTCGTCTGCGACCGCCTGGTCCGTTCGGCCGGCGTCACCGCCGACCACGACGACGACGTGGCCGTCCTGGTCCTCCAGCACCCCGCCCGCACCGGCCCCGCCGCCGACCTCTTCCGCAACGCGGCCCTGGACCTCCTCGGCGGCGTCGAGGCCGCGCCGCGCGCCCGCGCCTTCGCCTCCGGCGTGCTCACCAGCTGGCGCTTCCCCACCGAACTGCACGACCTCGGCGTCCTGGCCACCAGCGAGCTGGTCGCCAACTCCCTCCAGCACGGCACCCCGCCCATGCGACTGAGGCTGCGCCGCACCGACCGCCGCCTGACCATCGAGGTCACCGACGGCGACGACCACCTCCCGCGCCGCCGCCGCGCCGACCCGGCCGACGAGTCCGGGCGCGGCATCGACATCGTCGCCACCATCGCCTCCAACTGGGGCTCCCGCCGCACACCGGGCGGCGGCAAGGCGGTCTGGTGCGAGTTCCTGCTCCCGAAGCGCTAGCTCTGTATCCAGCTCTGTATAGGGGGCGGACATGACGAAGGGCCGGAAGCACTGATGTGCTCCCGGCCCTTGTGTCAGGTGCTTACCTCTACGCGCTGACCGACTCCACCGGCGTACCGCCCCGCGCCACGACCCGGCTCTTCGCCGCCGCGGCCCACGGGTGGTCCTGGGCGGGCGTCAGCCTCCGGCCCAGCCGCAGCGCCAGCACGCTGATCGCCACCGAGAACAGCAGGAACGTCACGATGTACGGCCCGTGCAGCGACGCCCCGAGCGGCCCGCCGATGGCCGGCCCGACCGCCAGCGCCAACTGCTTGACCAGCGCGAAAGCGGAGTTGTACTGCCCGGCCATGCCCTCCGGCGCCAGATCGGCGACCAGCGGGGCCACGGTCGGCGACAGCATCGCCTCACCCAGCCCGAACAGGGCGTACGTCGACACGAACGCGGCCGTGGCCATCTCCCGGCTGCCATGCCCGAGCCCGGCGTACCCGGCCGCGAGCCAGGCGACGGTCCAGATCAGACCGACCACCGCGATCACCCGCGAGCGGCGCCGCCGCTCGACCAGCTTCAGCACGGCGAACTGCGCCACGACGATCATCATCGTGTTGGCGGCGAGCGCGGTGCCCAGCGTGGACGTGGATATCCCGGCGGCCTCCACGCCGTACGCGCTCAGGCCCGACTCGAACTGTCCGTAGCAGGCGAAGAACAGCACGAAGCCCAGCAGGCACAGCTGCACCATCGCCCGGTTCCCCGTCAGCTGCCGCCAGCCGCCCTTGCCCGCGCCGGAGGGCAGGTCGGTGATGCGCGGGGCACGCGGCATCCGCACCGTCGCCATCAGCACGGCGAGCAGCAGGAAGATCGTGGCCTCGATGGTGAACAGCACGGTGAAGGAGGAGGCCCGGCTCGCGTCGACCAGGTGGCCGCCTATGAGACCGCCGACGCCCAGCCCCAGGTTCTGCAGGAAGAACTGCATGGCGAACGCCCGCGACCGGGTCGCGGTGGTCGAGCAGTCCACGATCATCGTCGCCAGCGCGGGCTGCATGACGGCCTGGCCGGCACCGAGCGCGGCGGCGGTCACCAGCACGGACACCGCGCTGCCCGCCAGCCCCAGGCCCAGGGCGCCGAGCGCGGACAGGACCAGGGCAGCGAGCAGGACGGGCAACGGACCGCGCCGGACGATCGCCCGCCCGGCGAACGGCAGCGCGATGAGCGCCGCCACGGCGAAGACGGCGAGCACGAGTCCCGCCGTCATGGCCCCCAGCCCTCGCACCTGCGCCACATAGACGTACAGATACGGGACCGTGAAGCCGAGCCCGAACGCGCTGAGCGCGTTGCCCACGTGGATGCGGGGCATCGCCGCCCCCATCGCCCTGGTCACGTTCACCTCTTCCACAAGTTAGGAGTGAAGACTTCAAAGCTAAAGTTTGAAGCTAAAGACTACATGTCGAAGGACTTCAAGGCAAAGACTCCCCGTGCCATACTCCTTGCCATGGCCGACAACGCCGGCGTGCCGGAGCCGACACTCGAAGAACAGATCGCCGCCTACCAGCGCGAGTTCCAGGACCTCGACCCCCAGGTCGAGGAGATCGTGTCGGCGCTGTCCCGGCTGAACCGCCGGATGAACGTGGCCTACGGCCGCCAGACCGCCGAGCTGGGCATCAGCAACGCCGAGTGGGAGGTGCTGAAGGCCCTGGTGCTCTCCGGCGCCCCGTACCGGATGGGCCCCGGCGAATTGGCCAAGGGGCTCGGGCTCACCCCGGCCGCCATGACCCACCGGATCGACCGCATGGTCACCGAGGGCCTGGTCACCCGCGAGCGCGACGAGTCCAACCGCGTCCGTGTCATCGTGGAGCTGACTCCCGACGGGCGCGAGAAGTGGCTCGAGGCGATGCGTATGGCCACCGTCTTCGAGGAGGACCTGCTCCAGGACCTCACCTTCGGGGAGCGTTCCGTACTGGGAGAGGTGCTCACCAGGCTCCTCCGCCGCGTGGAGCACGCCCAGCCCGACGCCGAGGGCCGGCTCTCCGACCTGGACTGATGGGGCGCAGAAAAAAATCTTGACAGGGGGGCTTGACCCGCCCCTGGCGAGTCCGTAAAGTTCTTCGGGTTGCACAGAGCCGTAACGGTTCTCCGCAACACCTCGCCGCCTGGAGCGGCACCTCAAACCAACCAGTACGACCATCCCTTGGGATTGCTTTCGGCACGTCCGAATTCAATTCGAATGGGAACCAGCAGCCCGATTAGGAACTGCCGGGGTTGATCGGCTAGAGTTTGAGACGTCGGAACGGCCCAGCGGGCCGGGAAGACAACCCCCTCTGACTGGGAATCAGACGCCGAAAGGATCTGATAGAGTCGGAACCGCCGGAAAGGGAAACACGGAAGCGGAAACGCTGAAGTGAAGACCTGGAAAGC